>NZ_RBDY01000006.1 GCF_003626575.1 Streptomyces radicis
TTCGCCACTAATCACCGGCCGAAACCGGATCATCGTTCGACTTGCATGTGTTAAGCACGCCGCCAGCGTTCGTCCTGAGCCAGGATCAAACTCTCCGTGAATGCTTCAAACCAAGCAATCCACCGAGGACAGATTCTCGCTGAACATACTTCATCAATACAACTGGCATTGACTTTTGGCACGCTGTTGAGTTCTCAAGGAACGGACACTTCCTTCAAGCCCCTCTCAGGACCCTCCGGGCGTTTCCCTTCGTGTTCCCCGACTCTATCACGCTCGATTTCTCGAACTTCCACTGAGCCGGGGGGAGTTGCTCGGTCCCGCGAGAGCTTCCGCTTTCTTTGGGCAAGCTCGAAGGAGATTACGGACCGGCCCGTGCGGTGTCAAGTTGAGACCTTGGCGGGGCCCGGGGGAAAACCGGTGGCCCGTGGGGGTGGGCGCCAACTACGCTCTGGCGCTTTGTACTCACGGGGATCGGGACCCAACGCGAGGGGGAGGGGCATGCGGCCGTCCGGGCTGTACGGGGCCGTGGCCGTCAGCGGCTTCCGGCGCTACGCGACCTACCGGCTGGCCACCTTCGCCGGGGTCTTCACCAACACGGTCTTCGGCTTCATCCTCGCCTACACCTTTGTCGCGCTGTGGACCGAGCGGCCTCAACTGGGCGGCTACGACCGGGCGGAGGCGCTGGCGTTCGTCTGGATCGGGCAGGCGATGATCGGGGCGGTGTCGCTGCTCGGGGGCGGCTTCCAGGAGGAGTTGCAGGAGCGGATCCGCAGCGGGGACGTGGCCATCGACCTCTACCGGCCCGCCGACCTCCAGATGTGGTGGCTCGCCTCCGACGTGGGGCGGGCGGCGTTCCAGCTGGTGGGGCGCGGGGTCGTGCCGATGGCGGCGGGGGCGCTGGCGTTCGATCTGGCGCTGCCGGTCAGCCCGTTGCCCTGGCTGCTCTTCCTGGTGGCCGTGGTGCTCGGGGTCGTGGTCAGCTTCGCGATCCGCTATCTCGTGGCGCTCGCGGCGTTCTGGATGCTGGACGGCTCAGGGGTGAACACGTTGAGCACCCTCCTGTCCATCTTCTTCTCGGGGATGCTGCTGCCGTTGACCGTCTTCCCCGGCGCGTTCGGCGCGGTGGCGCGGTGGCTGCCCTGGTCGGCGATGCTCCAGGTGCCCGCCGACGTGCTGCTCGGGCGGCACGAGGGCGTCGGGCTGCTCGGGACTCTCGGCTTCCAGGCGGCGTGGGCGGTCGCGTTGCTGCTGGCCGGGCGTGGGCTCACCGCGCTGGCGACGCGCAAGGTGGTGGTCCAGGGTGGTTGAAGGGATACGGATCTACGGGCTGATCGCGGCGATGTGGGTGCGGTCGCTCATGGCGTACCGGCTGTCGTTCGCGCTGACGACGCTGGGCTCGGCCGCGGGGTCTTTCCTCGACTATGTGGCGATCCTGATCATGTTCGCGCATGTCGAGGCGCTCGGCGGCTTCTCGGTGGCCGAGGTGGCGCTGCTCTACGCGACGACGAGTGTGTCGCTCGGCCTCGCCGAGCTGCTGCTGGGGAATCTGAGCGGGCTCGGGCGGCGGATCAGGGACGGGACGCTCGACGCGCTGCTGGTGCGGCCCGCGCCGCTGTTCGCGCAGGTCGCGGCCGACCGTTTCCAGCTGCGGCGGATCGGGCGGATCGGGCAGGGGCTCGGGGTGCTGGTGTGGGCGGTGACGCGGCTGGACCTCGACTGGACGGTGGGCCGGGTGCTGCTGCTCGTGACGACGGTGGTGGCGGGCGCGGCGATCTTCTGCGGGATCTACACGGCGGGCGGGGCGTTCCAGTTCGTGGCACAGGACGCGGCGGAGGTGCAGAGCTCGTTCACCTATGGCGGGAACACGCTGTTGCAGTACCCGCCGACGATCTTCGCGCGGGAGCTGGTGCGGGGGGTGACGTTCGTCGTGCCGCTCGCCTTCGTGAACTGGCTGCCGACGCTGCGGCTGCTCGGGCGTGACGACCCGCTGGGGCTGCCCGGGTGGGTGGACTTCATGTCGCCCGTGGTGGCGGCGGTCGTGTGCGGGATCGGCGCGCTGCTGTGGCGGGCCGCCGTGCGGAGCTATCGGAGTACGGGGAGCTGAGCGGCATGGCGGAGCCGGACGACGGCGGGGCGCTGATCGAACTCGTCGGCCTCGAGAAGGTCTTCGAGGTGCGTAGGCGCGTGGGGCGGCTGCGCAGGGCGCGGGAGAGCGTGCGGGCCGTTGACGGGATCTCGTTCACCGTGGAGCGCGGGGAGATGGTCGGCTACATCGGGCCGAACGGGGCGGGCAAGTCGACGACGATCAAGATGCTGACCGGGATCCTGACGCCGTCAGGGGGGCGGCTGCGGGTGGCGGGGCTCGATCCGGCGCGGGAGCGTACGCGTCTCGCGCGGCGGATCGGGGTGGTGTTCGGGCAGCGGACGACGCTGTGGTGGGACCTGCCGCTGCGGGACTCGTACGGGCTGGTGCGGCGGATGTACCGGGTGGAGGAGGCGCGTTTCCGCAGGAATCTGGGCCGGTGCGTCGAGCTGCTCGACCTGGGGGCGCTGCTCGATGTGCCGGTGCGGCAGCTGTCGTTGGGGCAGCGGATGCGGGGGGACATCGCGGCGGCGCTGCTGCACGACCCGGATGTGCTGTACCTGGACGAGCCGACGATCGGGCTCGATGTGATCAGCAAGGCGAAGGTGCGGGGGTTTCTGCGGGACCTCAACGCGGAGCGGGGGACGACGGTGCTGCTCACGACCCATGACCTGACCGATATCGAGCAGTTGTGCCGTCGGGTGATGGTGATTGATCACGGGCAGCTGATGTATGACGGGCCGCTGTCCGGTCTGCATGAGATCGGGGAGAGCGAGCGAACGCTTGTGGTCGATCTCGAGCGGGAGTTGCCGCCGATCGAGGTCGAGGGGGCGCGGACGGTGCGCGTGGAGGGGCCGCGGCAGTGGCTGGCGTTCCCCGCGGCGGCGAGCGCGGCGCCGTTGGTCGCGCGGGTGGCGGAGGGATATCCGCTGGTGGACCTGTCGCTGCGGGAGCCGGACATCGAGGACGTGATCGCGCGGATGTACGCCCTGGGGGCAACCGGGGGCGAAGGGGTGGGGTAAACCCCCGGGTCGATACGGCCCTGCGCACCATCGTGTGAGGTCCCCCGTGAACGGCACTGTTGCCCGTGTACAGACAGCCAGTCCGTTCCAACGCTGAGGAGACCTACCGTGGCAACGGCTGTATTCGAGACGCGCACCGCGGCTGCCGCGCGGGCCGAGGGCGTCGTCAAGGCGTACGGCTCGGGCGAGACCCGGGTGGTGGCGCTCGACCGCGTCACCGCCGACATCCGCCAGGGCGGGTTCACGGCGATCATGGGGCCTTCGGGGTCGGGGAAGTCGACGCTGATGCACTGCCTGGCCGGGCTCGACACCGTGACCAGCGGCCGGATCTGGGTCGGCGACACCGAGATCACCGGGCTGAAGGACAAGAAGCTCACCCGCCTTCGCCGCGACAGCATCGGCTTCATCTTCCAGGCGTTCAACCTCCTCCCGACGCTCAACGCCCTGGAGAACATCACGCTCCCCATGGACATCGCCGGACGCAAGCCCGACAAGGAGTGGCTCGACCGCGTCGTCAGCACCGTCGGCCTGGGCGAACGCCTCAAGCACCGCCCCAGCCAGCTCTCCGGCGGCCAGCAGCAGCGCGTCGCCGTCGCCCGCGCCCTCGCCGCACGCCCCGCCATCATCTTCGGCGACGAGCCCACCGGGAACCTCGACTCCCGCGCCGGCGCCGAGGTCCTCGGCTTCCTCCGCCGCTCCGTCGACGAGCTCGGCCAGACCATCGTCATGGTCACCCACGACCCCGTCGCCGCCGCCCACGCCGACCGCGTGCTGTACCTGGCGGACGGGCGGATCGTCGACGACATGGCGAACCCGACCGCCGACCTGGTGCTCGACCGGATGCGCGGCTTCGACGCCAGGGGGCGGGTGTCATGACGGTGCTGAAGACGTCGATGCGCAGCTTCTTCGCGCACAAGGGGCGGATGCTGCTCTCGGGGGTGGCGATCGTGCTCTCGGTGGCGTTCGTGTGCGGGACGCTGGTGTTCACGGACACGCTCAACACGACGTTCGACAAGTTCTTCGGGTCGACCGCGGCGGATGTGACCGTCGGGCCCGAGGAGGAGGAGAACGCGCAGGAGACCGGGCGGGCCGCGTCGTTGCCCGCCTCGCTGGTGGACGAGGTGGGCGCGGTCGAGGGGGTCGCGTCGGCCGATGGCGTGGTGTTCGACGCCGGGGTCACGGTCGTGGACGGCGCGGGCGACCGGGTCGGCTCGTCGAACGGCGCCCCGACCATCGCCACGGGCTGGGGCCCTGACATCCAGCGGGCGATGGAGCTGGCCTCGGGGCGGGCGCCCGAGGCCGCGGACGAGGCGTTGATCGACGCCGACACGGCAGGGCGCGCGGACATCGCGGTCGGCGACGAGCTGGAGATCATCGCCGTGGAGGGCACGCACCGGGTGACGGTGACGGGGCTCGCGGAGTTCCGCTCGACCAACCCGGGTGCGCCGCATGTCCTGTTGGAGGCGGAGGCGGCGCGCACCGCGCTGCTCGGCTCGCCCGACCTGATCACGTCGGTGCACGTCATGGCCGAGGACGGCGTGCCCGACGCGGAGGTGAGGGACCGCGTCGCTGCGGCGCTCGGCGGCTCGTACGACATCGAGACGGCGGCCGAGAACGAGGCCGCGATGAAGGACGACGTGGGCGGGTTCCTCGACGTGCTGCGCTACGCGATGCTCGGCTTCGCGGGGATCGCGGTGCTGGTCGGGATCTTCCTGATCGTCAACACGTTCTCGATGCTGGTCGCGCAGCGGACGCGGGAGATCGGGCTGATGCGGGCGGTGGGCGCGAGCCGCCGCCAGGTCAACCGCTCGGTGCTGACCGAGGCGCTGCTGCTCGGCACGGTGGGCTCGCTCGTGGGGATCGGCGCGGGCATCGGGTTGGCGGTGGCGCTGATGGAGCTCATGAACTCCGTCGGCATCACCATGAGCACGTCCGACCTGACGATCGCCGCGTCGACGCCCGTCGCCGGTCTCGTCGTCGGCGTGCTGGCCACGGTGGTGGCGGCGTGGCTGCCCGCGCGGCGCGCGGGGAAGGTGGCGCCGATGGCGGCGCTGCGGGACGCGGGCACCCCGGGCGACGGGGCGGCCGGGCGCGTTCGGACGGCGCTCGGGCTGCTGCTCACGCTGGGCGGGGGCGCGGCGCTCGTGGCCGCGGCGGAGGCGGACGAGGCGGGGGACGGGTCGTTGTTCCTGTCGCTCGGCCTGCTGCTGACGCTGGTGGGCGCGGTGGTCGTGGGCCCGCTGCTGGCCTCGGGCGTGGTGCGGGTGCTGAGCGTTGCGGTGCTGCGGGTGTTCGGCCCCGTGGGCCGGATGGCCGGGCGGAACGCGCGCCGCAACCCCCGGCGCACGGGCGCGACCGCGGGGGCGCTGATGATCGGGCTCGCGCTGGTCGGGTCGCTCTCGGTGGTGAGCGCGTCGCTCGTCGCCTCGGCGTCGGACCAGCTGGATCGCTCGGTGGGCGCGGACTTCATCATCGACACGACGTCGGAGCAGCTGATCACGCCCGAGGCGGCGGAGGCGGTGCGTGCGACGCCAGGGCTCGAACACGTCACGGACTACGCGGCGGTGTCGGTCGAGCTGGCGACGCCGGACGGGGAGTCGTCGGCGGAGGAGGTGATCGCGGCCTCGCCGACGTACGCGCGGGACCTGCGGGCGCGCACGGTGGCGGGCGAGCTGTCGGCGGCGTACGAGGAGGACCACCTGTCGGTGGGCGAGTCGTTCGCCGAGGAGCACGGCCTGGCGGTGGGCGACGAGCTGACCGCGCGGTTCGTGGGCGGCGACGAGGGCGTGCGGCTGACGCTCGCGGCGATCACGTCGGAGAACACGATGATCGACAAGGGCGCGATGTACGTGTCGCACGCGACGGCGCGGGCCCATCTGCCCGAGGAGGCGATGCCGTTGAACCTCGTGATGTTCGCGCGGGCCGAGGAGGGGCGGAAGGCGGCGGCGTACGACGCGCTCAAGGCGAGCCTCGAGCCGTTCCCGCAGTACGAGGTGTCGGACCAGGCGGACTACAAGCAGGCGCTCGAGGACGAGGTCGGGACGCTGCTGAACGTCGTGTACGCGCTGCTGGCGCTCGCGATCATCGTCGCGGTGCTCGGCGTCGTGAACACGCTGGCCCTGTCCGTGATCGAACGCACGCGGGAGATCGGCCTGATGCGCGCGATCGGCCTGTCGCGGCGGCAGATGCGGCGGATGGTGCGGCTCGAGTCGGTGGTGATCGCGCTGTTCGGCGCGGTGCTGGGCCTCGGCCTCGGCCTCGGCTGGGGCGTGGCGGCGCAACGGGTGCTGTCGCTCGAGGGGTTCGCGGTGCTTGATGTGCCGTGGGCCACGCTCGGGGTGGTGTTCGCGGGCTCGGCGGTGGTGGGCCTGGTGGCGGCGATCGTCCCGGCGTTCAGGGCGGGCCGGATGAGTGTGCTGCGCGCGATAGCGACGGAGTAGCGCGGGGCGCGGCGTTGCCGCGCGGTGAGCGGCGGGACACCTCGGGCGCCGGGCAACGGCGCTCCGCGCCTCGCCCGGCAGGGAGTTGACCGCGCCACATTGCCCAGCGGGTCCCCCCGCCCTTCCGGGGGACGGACGAGACCAGGCTTCTTGTCGAGGCCGCACCGGGCAACGGCGCTCCGCGCCTGGCCCGGCCGAGAGTCGGCCGCGCCGCAAGCGCCCCACAGGACGCGTGCCCCCGCCGCGCAGCTCGGCGGATCGGCCGTCCCTCCGGGGGGAGGGACGGACAGGCAGCTGAGAGCCGGGCAACGGCGCTCCGCGCCTGGCCCGGCCGGGGGTGGCAGCGCCGCAGGCATCCCACCATGCGCGTGCCCCCGCCGCGTTGCTCGGCGGGTCGCCCGTTGAGCGGCTCAAGTAGCGGGGGAACGGGCCGAGTTGACAGATCCGCCGCACGAGGGCGTTGCCCGGAGGAACGGAGGCTCGGCCCCCACGCCACGACCGGGCAGCCCCGGACCCCGGTCCAACCCGTCGCCACCTGAGCGAAAGCTAACCCCGCCGGAGGCGAGGCGCACACCGTCGCCAGACAACACCCCAGTGGTCCGGGGCCGCAGGCAAACCGCAGGCCGCCAGGCGGCAATCCGACGTGGACCGGGTCAACCGCCAGGGGACGTCCAAGCCGTCGTCCAGCCCGCCGCAGGCGAACACGCCGCCCGGGCGAAGCCCCGGATCGCCACCCAACGCGCCGCAGACGACATACGCCACCTGCGCGGAAGCTCGACCCCGCCGCAGGCGAACCGCCCGCCGCCAGGCGGAAAACCCGGTGACCCCGGCGAAGCCCGGGCGCGGGTCAGCGCGCCGCAGGCCACGTGCCCGCCGCCAGGCGACCCCCACCGCCCGGGCAAAGCCCCGGACCCGACCCAGCCCGCCGCAGGCGAACCGCCCGCCGCCAGGCGACACCCCGGGGAGATCCCGGCCCAGCGCAGCGCAAGCAACGTTCACGCCGCCAGGCAACAACCCCGAACGAGCCCGGCGAAGCCCGGGCGACAGCCCAGCCCGCCGCAGGCGAACCGCCCGCCGCCAGGCGACACCCCGGGGAGGTCCGGACCCAGCCCAGCGCAAGCAACGTTCACGCCGCCAGGCAACAACCCCGAACGAGCCCGGCGAAGCCCGGGCGACAGCCCAGCCCGCCGCAGGCGATACTCATCGCCCGGGCGAAGCCCGGGCGCGGGTCAGCCCGCCGCCAGGCGACGGGGCAGAGCCCGCCGGGGGACGCTCACGCCGTCGCCCAGCCCGCCGCAGGCGACACTGCCGCAGGCGACAGCGCGTCACGGCTGGGACAGTGACTCGCTCCGCCGTTTCGCCGCCTCGATCGCCGCGATCAGGGCCGCGCGGACGCCGTGGGTCTCCAGCTCGCGGATCGCGCTGATCGTCGTGCCGCCAGGGGACGTCACCGCCTCGCGCAGCTTCACCGGGTGCTCGCCGCTGTCGCGCAGCATCACCGAGGCGCCGACGGCCGCCTGGACGATCAGGTCGTGGGCCTTGTCGCGCGGGAGGCCGAGCAGGATGCCCGCGTCCGTCATCGCCTCGACCAGGAAGTAGAAGTACGCCGGGCCCGAGCCCGAGAGCGCGGTGGCCGCGTCCTGCTGGGACTCGGGGAGGCGCATCGTCTTGCCGACGGAGTCGAAGATCTCCTCGGCCAGGGCCAGGTGCCGCTCCGCCGCGTGCGTGCCGCCCGAGATGACGGACATGGCCTCGTCGACCAGCGCGGGGGTGTTGGGCATGACGCGCACCACCGGCGTTCCCGGCGTGAGGCGGGACTCCACGAACGCCGTCGTGATGCCCGCCGCCGCGGTGATCACCAGCCGGTCGGCGGGGGTGTGCGGCGCCAGCTCCTCCAACAGGGCGGGCATGTCCTGGGGCTTGACGGCCAGGATCAGGGTGTTCGCGGTCTTCGCCGCCTCCGCGTTGGTGACGACCTCGACGCCGTGCCTGGCCCGCAGCGCCTGGGCGCGCTCGGCGCGCCTGACGGTGGCCAGCAGGTCGGACGGCGGCCGCCCGGCGCGGAGCATGCCGCCGAGCAGGGCCTCACCGATCTTTCCCGTGCCGAGGAAGGCGATCTTGTGGGTCATGCCCACCATCCTCCCATCAGCCGATGGGGGGCCGCTCGACGATCGTGAGCCGCACGGTGTACCGCTCCTCGACCTGCCCGTCGGGGAAGTCGGCGGCGAGCGCCTCGGCCTCATCGGCCAGGATCGGCTCGGACTCCTCGGGCGGGAGGACGGCGAACGGCGAGTGCGTGGCCAGGGTCGCGACATGGACGGTCAACGGGACGGTGCGGCTCCACGTCAGCTCGCGGTAGACGGGCGAGAGCGCGGGGTCGATCTCGCGGACGAGGCCCGGGGCGAGCGTGGTGACGCTGTGGCGGCGGTAGGCGGGCAGCCGTCGTTCGAGGCGTTCGAGCTGGGCGACGGCCCAGGGCGCGGTGCGGTCGGCGACGTTCCACCACAGGGCGAGCGCGCCGCCGGGCCGCAGGACGCGCAGGGCCTCGGGAACGGAGCGGGCCGGGGTGGTCCAGTGCCACGACTGGGCGTAGGTGACCAGGTCGAACGTGTCGGGCGCGAACGGCAGCGCGTCGCCGCTCGCCCTGACCAGCGTGACGCCAGGCAGCCGCAGGCGCAGCTCGGCCGCCATGCCGGGGCCCGGCTCGACGGCGACGACGCGGGCGCCGCGTTCGTGCATGGGGCGGGTGCCTATGCCGGTGCCCGCGCCCACGTCGGCGACGGCCGCTCCGGCGAACGGGCGGCCCGCCAGCTCCTCCACCGCGTCGTAGAGGGCGGGCGGGTAGGTCGGGCGGGCGACGGCGTACTGGGCGGCGACGGCGTTGAACGAGCCGGCGAAGTCCGGGGTGGTGGTCATGGCGGTCAACTCCCCCGCCGTGACCGCCTTACACCACGGGAGCCCGTGCCGCGCGGCGGCCTCGGGTGCTCCCGGGGGAAGCCGTCGTTGGCGTACTCGCCGCGCGGCACGGGCCGCAGGCGGCGGACGAGTCTGTGCAGGCCACGCATCGGGATCTCCTTCTCGGTCGGTCCTGTCGGTCCAGCTCGCGCATCATGCGCTCCGTCGAGGCCACGGACTTGCGGGTCTCGGTCAGCTCGTCGGTGTCACGGCGCAGGATCTCGGAGGCCGGTGTGGCGGCCGCGTCGTTCACTGCGTTTCCTCTTTCCGGCGCTCCAGCGTGGCCGCCGCGTCCGCGATGGTGCGGGGGCTCAGCTCGTAGAGGAACGGGGCCACCTCGAAGAACTTCATGGCCTTGCCGTCCTCCGACAGCTCCAGCGACCCGATCACGAGTCCGGCGGCCTCGAGCCGCTGGAGGTGCATGTGGAGCAGCGGGCGGCTCATGCCGATCTCGCGGGCGAGCTTGCTGACGTAGTTCCGTTCGAGGGCGAGCGCGGCGACGATGCGCATGCGGTGCGGGTTGCCAAGGGCGGTCAGAACCTTCAGCAGCTCGTCACCGCTCATCGCGGCCCTCCGTTCCGGGTGGTGCCAGGCCAGATTCTCAGCGCCCCCCGAACCTGTCAATCCGAGCTGACACATGTCCGGGGCCGTTAAGGGGAGTCCCCTAGGGATCCGTGCCCGGGGGCGCGCGGGAAACGCCTCAGGGGTGCCGGGACTTGCGCCCCCCGGGGCGCGCTCGCCTCCCCGGGTGCCCCGAACGCTTCGCGGTACGCCGGTGGAATCGGGCCACCGCCGCCTCGTGGTCCGCCCGGAGCAGCCGCTCGCCCGGCGCCTCGACCGCGCTGCGCACCGCGTACGCCGCGAACACGCCGACGAAGCCCACCACCTTGATGCTGCGGAACGCCGACTCGTCCACGGCGTCCTCGCCCCTCGGGCGGCTGTACCCGGACCAGGTGCGGATGAACGCCATCACGCCGCACATCACGAGCGCGACCACCACGAGCGCCCGCAGCCAGCCCGCGGTGCCCGACCCCTCGAGGCCCGCGTACACGAACCACAGCAGCAGCGCCCCCGCCACCGTCCCGGCCGCCGCGAGCCCGCAGAGCGCGGCACGGCGTATCCGATAGCCGCGGGTGTGCTCGACCCAGGACGTGCCGTAGAACCTGATGGGCTCGGGGCGCGGCTCGTCGTCGTCCGACCCGTTCCGCGCGCCCTGCGGGGGTGTTGTGGACATACGGACGATTATGACGGGGGGGTCCGACAGCGTCCTCCGCCGTCCCCCGCCGAAGCGGCCGACGCCCGGCCCGTTCAGCCCTCGATCTTGCTGATGTCCCGCACCGCGCCCTTGTCGGCGCTCGTGGCCATGGCCGCGTAGGCGCGCAGCGCGAGCGACACCTTTCGGTCGCGCGCCACGGGCGCGAACCGGCCGCCGAGCGCCTCCCGGCGCTCCGCCAGCTCCTCGTCGGAGACCTTCAGCTCGATCGCGCGGGACGGGATGTCGATGCGGATGGGGTCCCCGTCGCGCACCAGGCCGATCGTGCCGCCCGCCGCGGCCTCGGGCGAGACATGGCCGATGGACAGGCCCGACGTGCCGCCGGAGAACCGGCCGTCGGTGACCAGGGCGCACGCGGCGCCGAGCCCGCGGCCCTTGAGGAACGCCGTCGGGTACAGCATCTCCTGCATGCCGGGCCCGCCGCGCGGCCCCTCGTACCGGACGACGACCACGTCGCCCTCCTTGACGCGCTTGGCGAGGATCGCCTCGACGGCCTCCTCCTGGGACTCCACGACCACGGCGGGGCCCTCGAAGGACCAGATCGACTCGTCCACGCCCGCGGTCTTCACGACGCAGCCGTCCTCGGCCAGGTTCCCGTAGAGGACGGCGAGGCCGCCGTCGGCCGAGTAGGCGTGCGCGACGTCACGCACGCAGCCGCCCGCAGCGTCGGTGTCCAGCGACTCCCAGCGCTCGGACTGCGAGAACGCCTCGGCCGAGCGCTTGCACCCCGGCGCCGCATGGAACAGCTCCAGCGCCTCGGGCGAAGGCGAACCCCCGCGGATGTCCCAGCGCTTGAGCCACTCGCCGAGGGAGTCGCTGTGGACGGTGTGCACGTCCTCGTCGAGCAGCCCGCCGCGCTGCAACTCGCCCAGGATCGCGGGGATGCCGCCCGCCCGGTGCACGTCCTCCATGTGGTAGGCGCCATTGGGGGCGACCTTGCACACGCACGGCACGCGGCGCGAGACGGCGTCGATGTCGGACATGCCGAAGTCGAGGCCCGCCTCCTGCGCGGCGGCGAGCAGGTGCAGCACGGTGTTGGTCGAGCCGCCCATGCCGACGTCCAGGGCCATGGCGTTCTCGAACGCGGCGCGCGAGGCGATCGCGCGCGGCAGCACCGTCGCGTCGTCCTGGTCGTAGTACCGGCGCGTGACGTCCACGACCGTGCGGCCCGCGGCCTCGTACAGCTCCCGGCGCGCGGTGTGGGTGGCGAGCACCGAGCCGTTCCCTGGCAGGGCCAGGCCGAGGGCCTCGACCAGGCAGTTCATGGAGTTGGCCGTGAACATGCCGGAGCAGGAGCCGCACGTGGGACACGCGGCCTCCTCGATGCGCAGCAGGTCCTCGTCGGACGTGGTGTCGGCGACGGCCTCGGACATGGCGTGGATCAGGTCGAGGTTGGACCTGACCGTGCCGTCGACGAGGGTCGTCTTGCCCGCCTCCATGGGGCCGCCCGAGACGAAGACGGTCGGGATGTTCAGGCGCAGGGCGGCCATCAGCATGCCCGGGGTGATCTTGTCGCAGTTGGAGATGCAGATCAGGGCGTCGGCGCAGTGCGCCTCCACCATGTACTCCACGGAGTCGGCGATCAGGTCGCGCGAGGGCAGGGAGTAGAGCATGCCGCCGTGGCCCATGGCGATGCCGTCGTCGACGGCGATCGTGTTGAACTCGCGGGGAACGCCGCCCGCCGCCGAGATCGCCTCGGAGACGATCCGGCCGACCGGCTGGAGGTGGGTGTGGCCCGGCACGAACTCCGTGAAGCTGTTGGCCACGGCGACGATCGGCTTCCCGAAGTCCTCGCGCGCTACGCCGGCGGCCCGGAGCAGGGCGCGGGCTCCCGCCATGTTGCGGCCGTGGGTGACGGTGCGGGACCTCAGTGTCGCCATGGTGGAGACCCTCTCCTTCGGGGAGGCGGTGCGTCGACTGCTACCCGAGGCTACGCCTGCCGCCCGCGTTCCGGGATGCCGATACCGCGATACGAGACACGCCGTTGACGCGGCGGCTACCCTGGCTTGGCCACAGGGACGACCGGGGGGTTGGCATGACCACGGGGGAACGGATACGGATCGGCGCGCCGCGCCCGGTGGTGCTCACGCACGCGGGGGCCGCCGTCGGCTGGCTCGCGCTCGCCGTCGCGGCCTGGCGCGGGCAGCTCTCCGCGCTGCCGCTGGTGGCGACCGCCCTTGCCGCGCTCCACGCGCTGGCGGGCGCGCGCCTGGCGCGCACCGCCGTGATCCTCACGCCCACCGGGGTGCACGACCGGCGGCTGACCGGGCAGGAGACGGTCACGCCGTGGTCCGACCTGCGGCTGATCACGGTCGCGCCAGGGGCCGTCGAGCTGCTGACCAAGGGCGGGGAACGCCGCAGGCCCCCGGCCCTGCGCGGCGGCCCAGGCGTCTCGCCGCGGCGGTTCGCCGAGCGCGTCGCGCTGCTGCGCTCCGCGATACCCGAGGGCGTGGACATCCCCGTGGGCGAGCCGCCGTCCGGCGGCTGGAACGGACGTCGGCGCGCGGGGGCGGGCGCGGCGGTCCTGGCGGGCGCGTTGGTCGTGATGGGCGCCGCCGTTCGCGCCGACGCGCCGTGGGAGGCCGACTGGTGGCCCGGCGGCGACGTGCTGGCGAGCGCGCCCGAGCCGTGCGCGCTGGGCGAGGGAACGGCGGACGCGCTCGGCCTGCAACGGCAGCCGCCGCCCGAGCTACCGCCGGGGCAGGACGACGCCGAGACCACGGGCTGCGCGTACTCCGGCGACCGCGGCAGGCTGTCCCTCGTCCTCACCCTGCACCCGTGGGAGGGCTCCGCGGCCGAGTCCCCGGCCGACGCGGCCAGCTCCGCCTACTACGCGGCCAAGCCCACCACCCTCGAGTCCGATGAGATCGACGGGGCGACATGGCAGGTGAGCAGGGACGCGCGAGGGCAGGAGATGTGGCTGCTCTCCTCCAACGTCTGGGCCGTCGTGAGCTATCACGACTTCACCCCCGACGAGGAGCCCGAGCTCCCCGCCGCGCTGGACGAGGAGCTGACCGCGCTGGCCGAGCGCGTGGTGGCGGCGCTCAGGGACTGACGGGGCCTTCCTCCGGGTCGGCCGGGTCCGCCGGGTCCGCCGGGTGCGGCGCGAGCAGCGGCAGCAGCCGTGGCCCCGAGCCGATGCGCCGCGCGCACAGCTCGGCCAGCTGGTCGTAGCCCTCCTTGCCCATCAGCTCGGTCAGCTCGGCGCGGTAGGTGACATAGAGCGGCTCGGCCGCGCCGTGCGCGAGCGGGGCGCCGGTGCACCACCAGTGCAGGTCGTGGCCGCCGGGGCCCCAGCCGCGGCGGTCGTACTCGCCGATCGAGACGATCAGGCGCTGCTCGCCGTCCGGCTGCTCGACCCACTCGTAGGTGCGCCGCACGGGCAGCTGCCAGCAGACGTCGGGCTTGGTCTCGAGCGGCTCGCGGCCCTCGTCGAGCGCGAGCGTGTGCAGCGCGCAGCCCTCTCCCCCGGCGAACCCCGGCCTGTTGAGGAAGATGCAGGCGCCCTGGAAACGGCGGGTGCGCCGCTCGCCGTCCTCGTCCAACTCGACCCAGCCGTCCGCCGAGCGGCCCTCGTCGTGGAACTGCCAGGACCCGGGCGTCAGTCGCTCGGCGTGCCCGGCCACGCGGCGTTCGTCGTCCTCGTCGGAGAAGTGCGCGCCCAGCGTGCAGCAGCCGTCGCTCGCCCGGCCCGCCTGGATGCCCTGGCAGCCGCGCCCGAAGACGCACTGCCAGCGGGAGGTCAGCCACGTCAGGTCGCAGCGGAACACCTGCTCCGCGTCGGCCGGATCGGGGAACTCGACCCAGGCGCGCGGATGGTCGAGCGCCGTCTCGTCCCCCGCCGCGCGCCGGCGCGCGCCGTCGAACCTGGGGGGTGCGGGGGTGCTGGGTGGGGCGGTTCTGCCCGGCTTCGCCCTCTTCGTCTTGGCCACAAACGCCAGGGTAAGGGCACGGTAGCGTTGACGGTCATGAGGCTCGGAGTTCTGGACGTCGGTTCCAACACGGTCCACCTGCTCGTCGTCGACGCGCATCGGGGCGCGCGCCCCCTGCCGGCGTCCTCGCACAAGACCGAGCTGCGGCTCGCCGAGCTGCTCGAGGCGGACGGGTCGATCGGCGACGCGGGCGTGGAGCGGCTGATCGCCACGGTGCGCAAGGCACTTGAGGTGGCGGAGGACCAGGGAGTCGCGGATCTCCTGCCGTTCGCGACGTCGGCGGTCAGGGAGGCGACCAACGCGGACTCCGTGCTGGCGCGCGTCGCGGCCGAGACCGGGGTGACGCTGCGGGTGCTCTCGGGGGAGGACGAGGCGCGGCTGACGTTCCTCGCGGCGCGGCGGTGGCTCGGCTGGTCGGCGGGGCGGCTGCTGATGTTCGACATCGGGGGCGGCTCGTTGGAGATCGCCTTCGGCCTCGACGAGGAGCCGGACGCGGCGGCGTCGTTGCCGCTCGGCGCGGGGCGGCTGACGGCGGCGCGGCTGCCGGGCGACCCCCCTGACCCGGCGGACGTGCGGACGCTCCGGCGCCATGTCCGCTCCGAACTCGCCCGCGTCGTCGGGAACTTCACCCGCCATGGCGCCCCCGACCGGGTCGTGGGGACGTCGAAGAGCTTCAAGCAGCTGGCGCGGATCGCGGGCGCGGCCCGCTCGGCCGACGGCCTGTACGTGCGGCGCGAGCTGGGCCGCGAGGACCTGCGGGCGTGGGGGCAGCGGCTGACCGGGATGCCCGTGCGCGAACGCCAGCAGCTCCCCGGCGTCTCCGAGGGCCGGGCCAGGCAGCTGCTGGCGGGCGCGCTCGTGGCCGAGGCGGCGATGGATCTCTTCGGCGTGGAGACCATGGAGATCTGCCCCTGGGCGCTGCGCGAGGGCGTGATCCTGCGGCGCCTCGACCGGATGCGGATGGCCGAGACCGCCGCCGCGGCCTGACCGTTCGGCGCGCCCCGGACCTATGGCGTGCGGCGGCGCAGGGTGACCGCGCCGAGGGCCAGGACCCCGAGGGCGATGCCCGAGACGACGACCACGTCGCGCCAGAAGTCGCCGGTGACCTCGGCGTTGCGCAGCACCTGGGTCATGCCGTCGACGGCGTAGGACATGGGCAGGACGTTCGACGCGTACTCGAGCACCGGCTGCATCGTGTCGCGCGGCGCGAACAGGCCGCACAGCAGCAGCTGCGGGAAGATCACCGCGGGCATGAACTGCACCGCCTGGAACTCCGAGGCGGCGAACGCCGAGACGAACAGGCCGAGCGCGGTGCCGAGCAGGGCGTTCAGCAGGGCGACGAGCAGCAGCAGCCAGGGCGAGCCCGCGATGTCCAGGTCGAGGAGCCACAGCGCGACCCCGGTCGCGAGCCCGGCCTGCGCGACCGCGAACGCGCCGAAGGCGAGCGCGTATCCGGCGATCACGTCGCCCTTCCCCAGCGGCATCGTGAGCAGCCGCTCCAGCGTGCCCGAGGTGCGCTCGCGCAGCGTCGCGATCGAGGTGACCAGGAACATCGTGACCATCGGGAAGATGCCGAGCAGCGACGAGCCGATGAACGCGAAACGGCCGGGGTCGGCGTCGAACACGTAGTACAGCAGGACCAGCAGCAGCACCGGCACCAGCAGGAGCAGCGCCATCGTGCGCGGATCGTGGCCCAGCTGGCGCAGCACGCGGCGGGCGGTGGCGAGGGTGCGGGTGACGGTCATCGGTCACCCTCCCCGTTCTCGCTCTCGCCGTTCTCGCTCTCGCGCGCCCGGTCGGCGTCCACCAGGCGGAGGAACGCCTCCTCGACGGACCCGGCCCCGGTGCGTTCGCGCAGCTCCGCCGGGGCGCCCTCGGCGAGCAGGCGCCCGTCGCGCATCAGCAGCAGCCGCTGGCAGCGGTCGGCCTCGTCCATCACGTGCGACGAGATCAGCAGCGTCGCCCCGCGCTCGGCGGCGAGCCGGTGGAACAGCGCCCACAGGTCGCGCCGCAGCACCGGGTCGAGGCCCACCGTCGGCTCGTCGAGGACCAGCAGCTCGGGCGTGCCGAGCAGGGCGACGGCCAGCGAGACGCGGGAGCGCTGGCCGCCGGAGAGGCGGGCGGCGAGCGCGTCGGCGTGCGACGTGAGGTCCACGTCGCCGAGCGCGCCCGCCACAGCGCGGGCCCGCTCGGCGCGGGGGATGCCGAGGACGGCGGCGTAGTAGTCGAGGTTCTGCCGCACGGTCAGGTCGAGATAGACGGAAGGGGCCTGCGTCACATAGCCGAGCCGGTGGCGCAGCGCGGCGCTGCCCGCGGGTGCGCCGAGCACGCGCAGGTCGCCCGTGACCCTGGCCTGGGCGCCGACGACCGCCCGCATCAGCGTCGTCTTGCCGCAGCCCGAGGGGCCGAGCAGCCCGGTGACGCTGCCACGTTCCACCGTGAAGTCGAGCCCCTTGAGCACCTGGGCGGCCCCGCGGCGCACCCGCAGGCCACGGGCGCGCACGGCGGGCGGCGGGGGCGGATCCCCCACCGGACTTTTATTAATCATGCGTTTAATATCCTCCCCCCGGCGGCCCTCGGTCAAGCGGGGAACTCGGCACACCCGACGTAGGCTTGGCGCCGTGACGGAACAGGTACCGATCCCGGAAGCGAAGGTCGCGCTCTCGACGGCCTCCGTCTATCCGGAGAACACCGCGGCCGCCTTCGAGATAGCCGGGAGCCTGGGCTACGACGGCGTCGAGGTGATGGTGTGGACGGACCCGGTGAGCCAGGACCTCGACACCCTCCGCCGCCTGTCCGACGAGCACGAGGTACCCGTTCTCGCCGTGCACGCCCCCTGCCTGCTGATCACCCAGCGCGTCTGGGGCACCGACCCCTGGCGCAAGCTGCTGCGCACCAACGACGCGGCGAAGCGGCTCGGGGCCGCCACCGTCGTCGTGCATCCGCCGTTCCGCTGGCAGCGCGGCTACGCCCGCGACTTCGTCTCGGGCGTCCGGCGCATCGGCCAGGAGACCGACGTCCGATTCGCAGTGGAGAACATGTACCCCTGGCGTTACCGGGACCGCGAGATGCTGGCGTACGCCCCCGGCTGGGATCCGACCCAGGAGGACTTCCCGCACTTCACGCTCGACCTCTCCCACACCGCCACCGCCCGCGTGGACGCGCTGTCCATGGCGGACCGCATGGGCGACCGGCTCGCCCATGTCCACATCGCCGACGGCAACGGCTCGGGCAAGGACGAGCACCTCGTGCCGGGGCGCGGCGGCCAGCCCTGTGGCGCGCTGCTCGAACGCCTCGCCGCCACCGGGTACCGAGGCCATGTCGTCGTCGAGGTCAACACCCGCCGCGCCGTCTCCGCCGCGGCCCGCCGCGCCGACCTCGCCGAGGCGCTGGCGTTCACCCGCCTCCACCTCGCGACCGCCGCCCCCTCGCCGCCGCTGCCGGACGGCGCGGACCCCAGGTGAACGCGGACCGACGCGGCCCCCGGATGAACGCCCCGACCCCGGGAAAGCCCACCCGCAGACGCGGCCGCCCCTCGCGGGCCGAGGCCGCCGAGGGCACCCCGGGCACCAGGGACCGGATCCTGACGTCCGCCCGCGCCGAGTTCGCCGAACGCGGCTACGACCGCGCCTCCATCCGCGCCATCGCCCGCGGCGCCGAGGTGAACCCCGCGCTGGTGCACCACTACTTCGGCACCAAGGAGGGCGTCTTCGCGGCGGCCGTCGCCGCGGCCGCCGCGCCCGCGACCGACGGGCTGGCGCGGGACGAGCGGTTCGATGTGGAGGAGTTCGGGGAGCGGTTCACGCGGCTGTTCTTCGGGATCTGGGAGAACGCCGCCACCCGCAGCCCTCTGCTCGCCATCGTCCGCTCCGCGCTCAACAACGAGACCGCGGCCCGCATCTTCCGCGGCTTTGTCACCGCCCAGCTGCTCGGCCGCATCACCGGCGGTCTTGACGCGCCCGACGCCCAGCTGCGGGCCGAGCTGGCCGCGGCACAGCTGGTCGGCACGGTGCTGCTGCGCTATGTCCTGAAGATCGAGCCGCTGGCCAGCGCCCCGGCCGAGGAGCTGATCGCGCGCCTGGCCCCCGTTGTCCAGCACCACCTGACGGGACCGGGCGGCGGGCCGCTGGCGTGAGCCCCTACGGCTCGGGGTCGCCCTCGTCGGGCGGCGGGGTCGAGGGGTCGGGCGGGTCGGGTGGCGGATCCGTCGGCTCGGTGGGCGGGCCGCTGCCCTCCACGGTGATCACGGTGGAGGCCGGGTCGACCGTGATGCGGCCCTGCCAGGCGCCCGGCGGCTCGGCCGCGCGGTCGATCGTGACCTCGATCACGGCCGTCTCGCCGGGGCGCAGCGTCCCCGACGTCCGGCTGAGCGAGAGCCAGCCCACGTCCGCGGCCGCCGACCAGCTGACCGGGGAGCCGCCCGACACGGTCAGCGTGATCCGGGTCCCCGCCTCGGTCGGCACCGCGTCCACCGACAGCTCGCCGGGGGCGGGCGCGTCGCCGCCCGGGCGCTCCCCCTCGGGCCGGTCCGCGCCCTCGGGCTCCGGGTCCGCGCCCCGGTCCTCGGAACGTTCCCCCGCCCCGCCGTTCCCGCCGTCCCGCCCGCCGGGGTCCGTGTCGCCCTCGGCCTCGGCGTCCTCGGCGCGCCCGGCGTTCTCGTAGGCGGGGGTGCCGCCGCCCGGGTCGCGCCGGTACTCGCCGTCCTCCTCGGTCGCGGTCGCGCCGCCGTGCCGCGTCGGCTCGCCCGCGTCGGGGGCGCCGCGCCACGCGGCCACCAGCGCGAGCGCCGGGGCGACCACGGCAGCGGCGGCGACCGTGGTCGCCACGGCCCGGCCGCGCATCCGCTCACGGCGGGCGGCCCTGTCCCCCTCGGGGACCGGGAAACCGGCCCGGTCGTACCGCGGCGCGTGCTGCGCGCGGGCGCGGCCGATGGCCAGGCGCGCGGCGTGCACCGCGGCCCGCGGCACCGGGAGCACCGTGAGGCGCGTCGGGCCCGGCGTCCCCGCGGGCGGCCAGCCGAGCTCGACGGTGGCGCGCCGCGCGATCAGGCGGCAGGCCGCGCACTCGTCGACGTGCCGCAGCAACTCCCGCCGCAGCCCAGGCCCGAGCAGCACCCCGCGGTCGTCGCCCGAGAGCGCGGCGGCGGCGGGGCAGCCCGCGGCGTCCACGGCGGCCAGCGCCGCGCGCGTGCGCTCGACCTCGCGGGCCGCGGTGGTGACCAGGGCGTGCGCGGCCTGCGTGGAGAGGCGCAGCACGCGGGCGACCTCGCGCGCGGGCAGCTGGTGGCGGACCGTCAGCTCGAGCGCCTCGCGCTGCTCGGGCGTCGTGCCCGCCGCCTCGGGCCAGGACAGCGCGGCCAGCTCGCGGCGGCGCCGGTCGTCGTCCGCCGCGGTGCGCGGGGCGGCCGGGGCGGCGTGCTCCTTCGCGGCGGCGAGGCGGCGCAGGCACGCCCAGCGGGCCAGCGCGTACAGCCAGGGCCGCAGCAGCGTCGGGTCGGCGGGGCGCCTGCCCCGCTCGTGCCGCCGCTCGGCCTGCGCCAGCGCCTCGCCGAGCGCGGCGGTGGCCGCGTCGTGCTCGCCCATGAGGGACAGGCAGTAGGTGAACAGCCCGTCCAGATACGCGTCGTCGTACGCGCCGGGCCGCTCGGGGATGGTGGCGGCGGCGCGTGACGTGCGGGGGACGGTCGGTGCGGACGGTTCGCGGCTGCGGGTCATCACCCGCCGACGGTAGGCGCCCCGCGGCGCGTTACGCGCACGGCGGGGCAAGGTTCCTCCTAACGGGTGACAGCGGCCTCAGGCCCCGTGCGGGCGTGGGGCGTTGGCTGTCAGTGGGCGGCGGTAGCGTTCCTTCCATGGCTCGAAAGACGGACCGTCCCGCGTACCGGTGCTCCGAGTGCGGCTGGACCACGGGGAAGTGGCTGGGCCGCTGCCCCGAGTGCCACGCGTGGGGCACGGTCGAGGAGGTCGGCGGGACGCCCGCCGTGCGCACCGCCCCTGCCACGCGCGTGGCCTCGCCCGCCGTGCCCATCGGGCAGGTGGACGGGATGGCGGTGGCGGCGCGTGGCACGGGGGTGCCCGAGCTCGACCGGGTGCTCGGGGGCGGCCTGGTGCCGGGCGCCGTGGTGCTGCTCGCCGGGGAGCCGGGGGTGGGGAAGTCGACGCTGCTGCTCGACGTGGCGGCCAAGGCGGCATCCGAGTCGCACCGGACGCTGTATGTCACGGGCGAGGAGTCGGCGGGCCAGGTGCGGATGCGGGCTGACCGCATCGGGGCGATCCACGACCACCTGTATCTGGCGGCGGAGACGGACCTGGGGTCGGTGCTCGGGCAGTTGGACGCGGTGAAGCCCTCGCTCCTGGTGCTCGACTCGGTGCAGACGGTCGCCTCGGCCGAGGTGGACGGCGCGCCCGGCGGGGTGGCACAGGTGCGCGAGGTGGCGGGCGCGTTGATCAGGGCGTCCAAGGAGCGGGGGATGGCGACGCTGCTGGTCGGCCACGTCACCAAGGACGGCGCGATCGCGGGCCCGCGGCTGCTCGAGCACCTGGTCGACGTGGTGCTGCACTTCGAGGGCGACCGGCACGCCAGGCTGCGCCTGGTCCGCGGCCTGAAGAACAGGTACGGGGCCACCGACGAGGTGGGCTGCTTCGAGCTGCACGACGAGGGGATCACGTCGCTCGCCGACCCGTCGGGTCTCTTCCTGACCCGCCGCGACGAGCCGGTGCCAGGGACGTGCCTGACGGTGACGCTCGAGGGGCGCAGGCCGCTGGTGGCCGAGGTGCAGTCGCTCACGGTGGCCAGCCAGATCCCCTCGCCCCGGCGGACCACATCCGGCCTCGAGACGTCGCGGGTGTCGATGATGCTCGCGGTGCTCGAGCAGCGCGGCCAGATAGCGGCCCTCGGGAAGAACGACATCTACACCGCGACCGTCGGCGGGGTGCGTCTTTCCGAGCCCGCGGCCGACCTCGCGGTGGCGCTCGCGCTGGCCAGCGCCGCGAGCGACACCCCCCTCCCACAGAACCTGGTGGCCATCGGCGAGGTGGGTCTCGCGGGCGAGGTGCGGCGCGTCACGGGCGTGCAACGGCGGCTCGCGGAGGCGGCGCGGCTGGGGTTCACGCAGGCGCTCGTGCCCGCGGATTCCGGGGATCGGCCGCCCGGGATGCGGGTGCGGGAGGTGGCCGACATCGGGGAGGCGCTGCGGGTGCTGCCCGTCCGCGGCGGTGAGCCCGGCGGGCGTCAGGAGGTGCGCCGGTAGACTCGTGCGCACTTTCCCGCGCATATTCGTCCTCCGGAGGATTCATGGCAGCCAGCGACCGGCCGGCGAGCCCCGGCAGGGCCGGGGGCGGCTCCGGCGCGGACGGCCTGCTCCGGGCGGCGCTGAGCGCCGTCGCCCCGGGGACCCAGCTGCGCGACGGGCTCGAGCGCATCCTCAGGGGGAACACCGGGGGCCTCATCGTCCTCGGCGTGGACCGCACCGTGGAGTCGCTGTGCACGGGCGGCTTCGTGCTCGACGTGGAGTTCACGGCCACGCGGCTGCGCGAGCTGTGCAAGCTGGACGGCGCGGTGATCGTCGACCGCGACATCTCGCGGATCGTGCGGGCGGGCGTTCAGCTGGTGCCCGACCCCAGCATCCCCACCGAGGAGACCGGCACGCGGCACCGCACGGCGCAGCGGGTCTCGATACAGACGGGCTTCCCCGTGGTGTCGGTCAGCCAGTCGATGCGGCTGGTCGCGCTGTACGTGGACGGGCAGCGGCGGGTCCTCGAGGACTCGGGCGCGATCCTCTCCCGGGCGAACCAGGCGCTTGCCACCCTGGAGCGGTACAAGCTGCGGCTCGACGAGGTGACGGGCACGCTGTCCGCGCTGGAGATCGAGGACCTGGTCACCGTGCGGGACGTGGCCACGGTGGCGCAGCGCCTCGAGATGGTGCGGCGGATCGCGGCCGAGATCGCCGGGTACGTCGTGGAGTTGGGCACCGACGGGCGGCTGCTCTCGCTCCAGCTCGACGAGCTGATCGCGGGCGTCGAGCCCGAACGACACCTGATCGTGCGCGACTACCTGCCGGACTCGGTCGGCAAACGCTCGCGGAAGGTGGGCACGGCGCTGGCGGAGCTCGATGGCCTCGGCCATGCGGAGCTCCTCGAACTACCGCTGGTGGCCCGTGGGTTGGGCTTCGGCTCGGCGCCCGAGTCGCTGGACACCGCGGTCTCGCCGCGCGGCTTCAGGCTGCTGGCCAAGGTGCCGCGGCTCCCAGGACTTGTCATCGACCGCCTGGTGGACCACTTCGGCGGGCTCCAGAAGCTGCTGGCCGCGAGCGTGGACGACCTCCAGGCCGTGGACGGCGTGGGCGAGACCCGCGCCCGCTCGGTCCGCGAAGGCCTCTCCCGCCTCGCCGAGTCCTCGATCCTCGAGCGCTACGTCTGAAGCGCCGCAAGGCGCTTGCCGCTTGGCGCTTGCCGCTCGACCAGCCGCGCCACGTGCGAGCGGACGTGCCCGACGCCGTCGAGGACGAACGAAATCCACACCGCTGGATCATCCGGCAGCCGACACAGCCCTCCGGCCACGCCGCTCAATCAACCGCACCACGTCGGCCCACCGCGCCGGAGGCGTCAACCCACCGCGCCGGAGGCGTCAGTCGTTGTCCAGGACGAACGAGATCTGGGCCACCGGGTGGTCGGGGAGCTGGGCCTTGGCCACATACGTGCCCGCGGCGGCGGCGCGGCCCTGGGACCCTTCGCAGTCCTCGGGTGAGTGGCGCCGGTCCCAGGTGAGGGTGTGGGTCACGGAGTCGCCCGCGGCCACGGCCACCGGGTCGGAGCCGGGGCCCTCGGGGCACTCCGCCGACGACCACACCTCGTTGTCGTCCTCGTCGGTCACCAGCACGGTCAGCTCGTCGTGCCCGAAGTCGAGGCGGCACGCGGAGCCCGAGCCGTTCTCCGCGGTGAGCCGCAGCTCGGGCTCCTCGCCCGCGGCGTACTCGTTGCTCGCGCTCGACAGCGTCACCGTCACCGCGGCGGTCACGCACGCCGGAACGCCCGCCGGGTCGAGCCCCGACCCACCGCCGTCCGCCGAGCCGTCGCCGTCCCCGTCGCCCGAGGGGTCGTCGTCCGCGTCGTCATCCTCGCCGCCCTCGCTCCCGGCCTCGCCGTCGCCCTCGCCGTCCTCGTCGCCGCCCGGCGGATCGTCGCGCCCGCCGGGGCGCTCGTCGATGAGGGACTCCGAGGGTGTGGGTCCCGGGGTGATCGACTCGGCGGGGCCGCCCCTGCCGTCGTCGCCGCCCGCCGTCTCCTCCTCGTCCCCGCCCCCGCCGGGCCGCAGCGCCCAGATGATGAGCAGGGCCACCACCGCGATCAACAGCAGGAGAACGCCCCGGCGCCGCCAGTAGATCGACGACGGCAGCGGCCCGACCGGAGTGCGCAGAGATCCCACGCGGAAACCTTACGAGACTTCCGTCACCCCGGTGCGCCCCAGCCCCCGCTTGCCAGGGCACTGTTGGGTATCAACACGCGCGGAGAGCGGGCCGCTTTGTGCCGTGCCGCCGCCGTGCCAGGATCGCCTTTGCCATGACTGCGACGACTTCTACGACTTCGACGACAGCAACGAGTACGACGCCGCCCACCGCCCTGCACACCCCGGTCATCGGCTGGTTCGCCCAGCACGCCCGCGACCTGCCCTGGCGTCGCCCCGAAGCGGGCGCCTGGGGCGTCATGGTCAGCGAGTTCATGCTCCAGCAGACGCCCGTCAGCCGTGTGCTGCCGGTCTACGAGGAGTGGCTGCGCCGCTGGCCGCGCCCGGCCGACCTGGCCGCCGAACCCGCGGGCGAGGCCGTGCGCGCCTGGGGGCGCCTCGGCTATCCACGGCGCGCGCTGCGCCTGCACAGCGCCGCGGCGGCCATAGCGGAACGGCACGGTGGCGAGGTGCCGACGGACCATCACCAGCTGCTCGCGCTCCCGGGGATCGGCGAGTACACCGCGGCGGCGGTGGCCTCGTTCGCCTACGGCCAGCGCCACGCGGTGCTCGACACCAATGTGCGGCGGGTGTTCGCCCGCGTGGTCAGCGGCACCGAGTACCCGCCGAACGCCACGACCGCCGCCGAACGCAAGCTCGCCAGGATGCTGCTGCCCGAGGAGCCGGCGGTCGCCGCCAAGTGGGCCGCGGCCACGATGGAGCTCGGCGCGCTGCTGTGCACGGCGCGCGGTCCCGAGTGCGGGCGCTGCCCGATCGCCGAGTTGTGCGCCTGGCGCAAGGCGGGCTCACCGGCGCACGAGGGCCCGCCGAGGCGCGGCCAGACCTACGCGGGAACGGACCGTCAGGTGCGCGGCAGGCTCCTCGCCGTGCTGCGCGAGGCCGCGGGTCCCGTCGAGCGTTCGCTGCTCGACCGGGTGTGGCACGACCCGGAGCAACGGGCCAGGGCGCTGGGCGGCCTGGTCGGCGACGGCCTCGCCGAGCGCCTCCCCGACGGCCGCTACCGGCTGCCGGGCACGGCGGCGGGCTGACCGCCGCCCACCGAGTGGCTCAGCGGGGGCAGCGCCGACCTGGCGTCGGCGCCCTCGCCGAGCCACAGCCCGATGGCGAACGCGGCGGTCGCCTCGAGCAGCGGGGCGCGTTCGAGCGGGCCGCCGGGGAGCGGGACACAGCCCAGGTCGGTGACCAGGGTCCGCACCGCGGCCAGCGCCCCCGGGTCGTCCCCGCACAGCGGCACCCCGAGCGGGACCCCGTCGAACACGGGCGGGGTCAGCCGCCACACGTCCACGTGGCACAGGTTGAACGCCTTGACCACGTGCGCCCCTGGAGCCGCCGCCGCGATCCGTTCGGCCATGGGCGCGGCCAGCGTGAAACGGCCCGGGACGACCGCGTTGGTGCAGTCGATCAGCGTCCGGCCGTCCGGCGCCCCCGCGGCCCTCACCACCTCGACCGCCGCCTCGGCGCGCACCGCGACCAGCACGGCCTCGCCGAACGCGGCCGCCTCGGCGAACCCCCCGCTCGCGGCCCGCGGCCCGAGCCGCCGCGCCAGGGCCGCGGCCCTGTCCGGGTTCCGCGCCCCGATCATCACCTCGTGTCCAGCCCGCGCCCACCGGGTGGTGAGCGCCTCCGCCATGTCGCCCGCGCCGAGCGTGCCGATCCGCATGCCTCGCGTCCCTTCGTCCGCCGTGCCGTGTCGGCGGCGACCGTAGGCGATCCGATGCGAACCGTTCGGTGCCCGACGCCCCGGCCTGCGACGCTGGGGGTCGCGGAGGGAGGCGCGCATGAGCGGGTTCATCGCCGACTGCCGGGCGCGGGTGGCGTTCGACGTGCTGGGGCACACATGGAACGGCGTGGTGCTCTGGGCGCTGCGGCAAGGGCCTTGCCGCCCGGTCGAGCTGCGGGCGCGCATCGGCGGGATCAGCGCCAAGGTGCTGAACGAGACACTGCGCAGGCTGGAACGGGACGGACTGGTGACGCGCCGCCGGTTCAGGGAGGCGCCGCCGCGCGTCGAGTACGGGCTGACGCCGCTCGGGCGCACGCTGCTGCCCGCGCTCGAGGCGTTCGGCGCGTGGGCGTCGGTGCACGGGGACGCGGTGGCCGCCGCGCGGGAGGGCGAGGAAGGGGACGGCGCCGATGTCACCCCTCGGCGCCGTACTCCCACACCTGGATCGTGACCGGGTACTCGGCGACACCGCCGGTCGAGCGGTAGGTGGCGAGCGCCGCCTCGTTGTCGATGTCGACCGCGACCCACATCCCGTAGCAGCCACGCTCCCGCGCCAGCTCCCCCAGCGCCTCGACCAGGCGGCGCCCGATGCCCCTGCGGCGGTGGCTCTCGGCGACGCCCAGCTCGTACAGGAACATCTCGGTGCCCTTGTCGGGGTGGGTCATCTCCACGCCCGTCACCATGCCGACGGGCCCGCCGTCGTCCGGGTCGTGGGCCACCAGGAGATGGTGGCCGGGGGCGGTGAGGAAGCGGTCCGCCCACTCGGGCTTCGGCGGCGCGTCGAACAGCTCGGCGGCGGCGGCCACGTGGGCCGCCTCCGTCGCCCTCCGGATATCAATGGCCATGGCCTCACCCTAGGGTGTGGCCCCCGCCCAGGCCCCGGCCGCGGCGGCGCGGACCGCGTAGGTCTCGAACGGCGTGGCCTCGCGCCCGAGCACCCGGCGCACGCCGTCGACCGGCTCGGCGACGGCGCCGGTGCGCATCAGGCCGAACATCGCGTCGAGACCGTCGACCGCCTCGGGGGGCCAGCCCTCGGCCAGCAGCTCGGCGCGGTACTCGTCGGGGGTCAGCTCCACCGAGGCGATCGGCCGTCCCGCGGCGCGCGCCACGATGTCCACCGCCTCGGCGAACGTCAGCGCCCGCGGCCCCGACAGCTCGTACGTACGCCCGTGGTGGCCCTCGTCGGTCAGCAGCGCGACGGCCACGTCGGCCACGTCGTCGAGGTCGACGAACGGCTCGGGGACCCCGCCGGTCGGCAGCGCGAGACGCCCTTCGACGAGCGGGCGGTGCCAGAGGTCCTCGTCGAAGTTCTGGTCGAAGTTGTTCGGCCGGATCACCGACCACTCGACGCCCGAGGCGCGCACGGCCCGTTCGGCCTCGGTGACGCCCGAGCCGAAGGAGACCTCGCCGAAGAGGTCGGAGCCGCGCCCTGAGAGCAGCACGATGCGGCGGGTGCCCGCGGCGACGGCCGCCTTGACGAAGTCGTCGGTGGGCGCGGGGTCGTCGGGCGCGACCAGGTAGACGGCCGCGGCCCCTTCGACGGCACGTTCCCAGGTGGCGCGTTCGGTCCAGTCGAAACGCACCGCGCCCGAACGGGAGGCGGCGCGGACCGTGTGGCCCGCGACGCGCAGGCGGGCGGCCACCCGGCGGCCCGTCTTGCCCGTGCCGCCGAGGACGAGGAACGCGCCGGGTGAGAGGGAGGGTGAAAGGGGATCAGTCATGGCTCCAAGACTGGTCGGCCGGGGCCCGCGCGCCCATGGGCGAGGGTACGGATCGCATGCGCGACCGTACCGTCGCCGCCGTACCGTTGAGGCATGGATCCCTTCGACGACCTGCTGCGCGGCGTGCGCACCGACGGCGCGCTGTTCGACCTGTCACGGCTCGGTCCCTCCGCGCCAGGCCCGTTGGGGGAGGGCGCGGCGCTGACGCTGTGCTCGCCGCTGCGGGGCGAGGCGTGGGTGGCGGGGCGGCGGGTGGCGGTGGGCGAGGCGGCGGTGGTGAAGGGGCCCGAGCCGTTCGAGGTGCGCGGCGCCGGGCTGCTGCTCACCGGCGTCCACCAGCTGCGCGGCGAGGTGCCGCGCCGCCTGCTGCGGGTGCTGCCCCGCATCCTCGTGGTGCCGGACGACGAGGGCTGCGCGGAGTTGCGCGGCTATCTGGAGGCGCAGCTGTGCGCGGCGCGGCCAGGGCGGCAGATCGTGCTGGACCGGATGCTGGACTGGCTGCTGGTGTGCGCGCTGCGGGACTGGTTCGACCGGCCGGAGTCGGAGCCGCCGGGCTGGTACGTGGCGCTGGGCGACCCGGTGGTGGGCGCGGCGCTGCGGGCGATGCACGAGGCGCCGGGCGCGGGCTGGACGCTGGTGTCGCTTGCCGCCGAGGCGGGGGTCTCGCGCACGACGCTGGCCAGGCGCTTCACCGAGCTGGTCGGCCAGGCGCCGCTCGCCTATCTGACGGAGTGGCGCATGGCGCTCGCCGCCGACCTGCTGACCGGGGAGCCCGAGGCGACCGTGGGCAGCGTCGCGCGGCGGGTGGGGTACGCCGATCCGTTCGGCTTCAGCGCGGCGTTCAAGCGGGTGCGGGGCGTCAGCCCGTCCGCCCACCGGGCGCCCGAGGTGGCGGCTACAGCTGGAACCACACCGTCTTCCCGGGCCCTGGCACGTGATGGCAGACCTCGAGGCGCCGTGCGCAGCGGGTGACGAGCAGCAGGCCGCGGCCGCTCTCCCGCTCGGTGGGCGGGGGCCGCTCGGGAACGGCCGGGTCGCCGGGCGCGCGGTCGTGGACCTGCACCTGGAGGTCGCCCTCGGGGGACCAGCAGGCGTGCACGTCGACCGGTGGCGGGGTCCGGCAGCCGAGGGAGGCGCGCACGGCGTTGCTCACCACCTCGGACGTCAACAGGACGGCCGTCTCGATCAGCTCGGGGTTGGCCGGGACCACCGAGGTCAGGGCCGTGCGCATGGCCTGGCGGGCGTTGCGCACCCACACGGGGTGGGCCGGGAAGCGCAAGGCGAAGTCGGCGGTCCCGGACCGCTCGGGGACAAGGCACATGAGACGCTCCTCCGTCGCGACCGCGATGTGTCGCACATCACTCTTTACGAGTGCCTTCTCCCGCCGTCCCCAATCCCCTGAGCGACCGACACATCCCGCCGAACATCCGTGCGTCAGGCCCTGATGGGCGAACCGTCGGCGCGGACGCCCGTGAACGCCACCTCCTCCGCCGCCGCGACCAGCTCCACCTGGTCCCCCAGCGCGTGCTCCGCCACCCGGGCGACCGCCTCGGAGGAGATCTCCCCCAACGGGTGGGTGCCATGGGTGTCATGCGGAAGCACCACGCCGATGCCCCGGTCGAGCGCGCCGCGCGCCGTCGCGCTCACGCACATCTCCGACAGCACGCCGGTGATCATCAGCCGCCACACCCCGCGCGTGAACAGCAGCTCGCCGAGCGGCGTCCCACGGAACCCGTCGTCCTCCGTCTTGCGGACGATCGCGTCCCCCGGCTCCGGCAGGAACAGCTCCCAGCCCGGGCCCCCGGGCTCGTCGACGGCGCCGGGCGGACCGTCGTTCTGAAGGTGCACGACCAACGCCCCGGCCCGGCGGGCGCGGGCCGCCGCGGCGCTGATCCGCCGCACCAGTCCCCCGGCGTCGGGCACGGCCTCGGGGCCCGCGACCAAGCCCCGCTGGACGTCCACGACGATCAGCGCCTGGACCGGCCCGACAGGTGGCGCGTGAACCACTCCGTCATCACCTCCTCGACCCGCTCGGCCAGCGGCAGCTGGGGCGCGGGCTCGTCTCCCGGCTGCTCGGCCAGCGGATGGTCGAGGCCGGGTATGGACGCGAGCCGGACCCGCCCCGGCTCGGCGTACCGCTCGCGCAGCGCGGCGGTCAGCTCCTCGGCGTCCCGCCGCAGACCGGGGTGGTCGAGCTCCCCGCTCACCACCAGCAGCGCGGGCGCCGGGTCGAGCGCGGCGATGTCCCCGGCCCGCGCCACGAAGTCGAGCCGGTCGGCCACCTCGCGCGACCGCTCGGTCCAGGGGTGCGGGCGCCCGGTGGCGGCCTCGACCAGCTCCGCGACGGAACGCGCCCTGATCGCCGGATTGACCAGCGCGACCGCGGCGACCGCGACCCGCGCCCCGGTCAGCACCCGTAGCGCGACGCCGCCCCCGAGCGACCCGCCGACCAGGCCGATCGGCCCGTCGTCCACCGGGAACCGCTCGCGCAGCGCCGCGAGCACCGCCGGGAACTCGTCGGCGCCCTGCCGCGTCACCGGGTCCACGTAGTCCAGCACGGCGTCACGGCGGATCCGCTCCGTGACAGCGGCCTCCCCACCGGACAGCGCACGCTCCCCGCACCACGGCAGCCCCAGATGAACGCGCCAGGCCCGCACCCCGGTCAGCGGCAGCGCCGCGGCGAACGCCCCATGCGTGCGGGGCGCGTCCATCATGTGCCAGGTCACCACGAGCGGTGCCCGCTCCTCGCCGTCCCCCGCGGGGGGCAGTGCCGTGAACGGCACCCCGGCCGCCTCGCCCGTGATCGCGCTCCTGGTCGTCATGACGGCCACCGTAGACCCGCCGGAACTCCCAGGGCCGCCGCTCTGCCACGGGCGAATCCCCGCTCGCCCCCGCGCACGTCAGGCCGCCACCGGCTGAGGCAGTGGCCCGAGCGAGGCCGCGACCCGCTCGCGCAGCAGGCGGTACTCCGCGCGGCGGCGGCGCGGCGGCCCCGGTGGGCGCACCACGACCCGCGCGCCCATGATGACCTGGCCGAGCCTGAACTGGTCCCGGGTCAGGTCGATGTCTATGCCGCTGGCCAGGCGGTTCCACCAGTGGTGGCCCGCCCGCTCGCCGCCGAGGGACACCTCCCCCACCACCAGGTCGCCACCGAAGATGTCGTGCACCACGAGGGCGGTGATGTCACAGTGCCCCCACGCGGGATTGTCGGGGGTCCAGGGCGCGCGCAGCACGTCGTCGGGCGAGCAGGTGTCGGCGGCCCAGGCGGTGCGGAGGGCCGCGGCGATCTCGGTCAGGGTCCACGGAGCCATCGCGCGCGTCCCCTCACATGTCCGCGCGGACGTAGCAGTCCGCCAGGTGGTCGTTGACCAGGCCGCACGCCTGCATCAGCGCATAGGCCGTGGTGGGCCCGACGAAGCGGAACCCGCGCGCCTTGAGCGCCTTCGACAGCGCGACCGACTCCGGCGTGGTGGCCAGGATGTCCCCGGTCCCCCGCGGCACGCGCACGCCGTCGGGGTCGGGCGCGTGCGACCAGATCAGCTCGGTCAGCTCGCCGTCGGCCCACCCGGCGGCCGCCTTGGCGTTGCTGATGGCGGCCTCGATCTTCAGACGGTTCCTGATGATCCCCGCGTCGCCGAGCAGCCGCTTCACGTCCTCGTCCCCGAACGCCGCCACCTTCTCGATGGCGAACCCCGCGAACGCCGCCCTGAACCCCTCCCGCCTCCGCAGGATCGTCAGCCACGAGAGACCCGACTGGAACGCCTCGAGGCACAGCCGCTCGAACAGCGCGTCGTCCCCGCGCACGGGGCGCCCCCACTCGGTGTCGTGATACTCGCGGTAATCATCGGGCGCCACCCCCCAGGGGCAGCGCCGTCGCCCGTCGGGCCCGGCCACGGTCAGCGTCGTCTCCATGGCTCCGAGTCTGCCGGAGGGGTCTGACAATTCCCTCAGGCCCCGAGCGGCTGGGAGGGCACTTCCCGCAGGTAGAGGGCGCCGCAGCTGTGGCAGAACACCTCATCGGTGCGCCCCCACTCCGTCCCCGGCCGCGTCTCGGCGTCCTCACGCAGCCGCCGCCCGCACATCGCGACATGGCCGATCTCGCCGTTCCGGCGCTCCCTCACCATGTGCCAGGTCTTCACCTCGTCCGGCGCGTCGTACCGGTACTCGGCCCGCACCACATGCCGCATGGGGTCGCACCTCCGTCCTCGCCTCTCCCCCATCGTCACCCCGCCCCGCCGCCCCGGCCACCGCTACGCTCGGGCGCATGGATCTCGCGGGGGGTGTGGGGCTCAGGCTCGCGTCGGCGGCGGTCGCCCCACTGGTCAAGAAGCTGTTCACGCAGACGCCCCCGGGCGCGGGCCTGGTCGACAAGCCGGTGCGGATCACGGCACTGGTGTCGTTCAGGGGCGAGAAGCGCACGGTCGTCGAGCGCGACCTCACCAAGGTGGCCAAGGCCCTGGTCGAACGCGTCGAGCCCGAAGGCCCGCCCCTCGAACGCGACGAGAAGGCGCGGATCGCCGCCGAGCTGGTCGCCACGTTGCTCGCCCTCGGCGACCTCACGATGGACGACGTGCAGGCCGTCCAGCTGGGCCACCGCGAGCTGGCCGCGCGGCTGCTCGCGGTCGGCGAGGAAGCGGGCCGAGGCCGGGACCTCCCCACCCGCGGGGCCGAGGAGCTCTTCCACGGCCTCCTCGACGCCGCGTGCCTGCACATACTGGACTTCTTCACCAAGCGCTCCACCTTCGTCGCCCGCACCCTGGTCGAGCAGAGCCGCCGGCTCGACCGCCTGGTCCGCACGGTCGACCTGCTGGTGGAGCGCCTGGGCGACCGGACGGCCGAGGACGCCGCGTTCGAGAGGCGCTACGCCGCCTATGTGCGCGGCGAGCACGGCACGCTCACCATCTACGGCCTCGACCTGGCGCAGTCCCGCGAGTGGCCGCTCGACGACGCGTACCTCAGTCTGGAGACCCACCGCCCCGACCGCCTCGAGGACGGGGGCCTGGCCGAAGGCGCCCCGCAGCGCGCCGAGCGCGCGCTCAGCGGCCTCGACCGGGTGCTGCTGCGCGGCCACGCCGGATCGGGCAAGACGACGCTGGTGCAGTGGCTCGCGGTCTCCGCCACCCGCCAGGACGTCGCCGAGGATCTCGAGCACCTCGTGGGGCGCGTTCCGTTCGTGCTGACGATGCGCACCCTGACCAGGGCCGGGGGGCCGCTGCCCGACCCCGAGCGCTTCCTGGCCGCCGTCGACTGCCCGCTCGTGAGCGCGCAGCCGGGCGGCTGGGCGGACCGCGTGCTCATGGCGGGCCGCGGGCTGCTCCTGGTCGACGGCATCGACGAGGTCCCCGAGAGCGAACGCGAGGGCGTGCGCCGCTGGCTGCGGCGGCTCGGCACCACCTACCCCGGCAACCTCTGGCTGGTCACCGCGCGCCCGTCCGCCGTCCGCGAGGACTGGCTGCACACCCTGGGGTTCACCGAGCTGTCCCTGGCCCCGATGGGCCACAACGACCTGCACGCCTTCGTGCACCGCTGGCACCGCGCCGTGGGCGCCGCGCCCGAGGCGGCCGACGCGCTGCTCGACCTGGTCCAGGGCCGCGGCGACCTGGCCACCCTCGCGACCAACCCCCTGATGTGCGCCCTGATCTGCGCCCTGCACCGGGAGCGCAACGGCTATCTCCCGCGCGGCCGCAAGGCCCTCTACGACGCCGCGCTCTCCCTCCTGCTCGAACGCCGCGACCGCGAGCGCCCCGACCCGCCGCGCGTGGATGTCGACCTGGACGCGGACACCCTGGTCTCGCTGCTCCAGCAGCTCGCCAACTGGCTGATCATCAACGGCCGTTCCGAGATGTCCGCCGAGGTGGCCGTCGCCCAGCTCGCCCAGAGCCTCCCCCTGATCCACCGGGGGGACCGGCTCGGCCCCGCGACCGCCGTGCTGCGCCACCTCGTCGAACGGTCGGGCGTCCTGCGCGAGCCGGTGGAGGGCGCGGTCGACTTCGTGCACCGCACGTTCCAGGACTACCTGGGCGCCCGCTACCTCGTCGAGTGGCACCACTTCCCCGCCCTGGTCGCCCACGCCCACGAGGACCAGTGGGAGGACGTCATCCGCATGGCGGTCGCCCACGCCCAGCCCGTGCAGCGCGCCGAGCTGCTCATCCAGCTGGTCGAGCGCGGCGACGCCGAGCCCGAGCACCGCGTGCGGCTGCACCTGGTGGCCATGGCCTGCCTCGAGCACGCCACCCAGCTGTCCCCCGACGTCAGGGCCGAGGTGACCGCGAGGGCGCACGCGCTGCTGCCGCCGAGGACGCGCAACGAGTCCAGGGCGCTCGCGGGCGTCGGCCAGGTCGTGCTCGACCTGCTCCCCGGGCCCGAGGAGGTGACCGACGACGAGGCCGACGCGGTCGTCTTCGCGGCGACGCGCGTGGGCGCGGACACGGCGCTGAGCAGGCTGCGCCCGTTCAGGAGCTCGGCGACCGGCTCCGTCAGGCACCTGCTGTCGGTCAACTGGCAGCGTTTCGACACCCGCCGCTACTTCGACGAGATCCTGCGCCACCTCCCCGACGACGAGGCGCTGATCCGGTTCGCCAGGACCGACGAGGAGCTGCGGCTGCTCTCGGGGCTCGACGCGATGCGCAACGTCGACCTGAGCGGCGACTTCACCGAGGCGGCGATCGTCGAGGCGCTGGCCGGGCACCCGCTCGACCGGATCGCCCTGCGGAGCTGCCCGGCTCTCCACGACATCGCCTGGGTGGACCGCTTCCCCTCCCTGACCGACGTCCTCGTCGACACGTGCCAGGGGATCACCGACCTGGCCCCGCTCGCCGACACCGGCGTCCACCGGCTGAGCCTCTACAACGACGAGGCCCCGGCGGTCATGCGCGGGCTCGACGGCCTCGACCGGCTGGCCCACCTGGCGATCGGCTCCCTGACGCGGCTCGAGACGCTGGCCGAGCTGCCGGGCGCGGCGGAGCTCGACTCCCTCACGCTGCCGGAGGACGTGCCCGATCTCGGCGGCATCGACGCCTGGCCGACGCTCACCCAGCTGTGCCTGCACTTCACCACCCGTGGGTTCCGGCGTGCGGAGTGGCGGGCCGTCGCCGCGCTCCCCCGGCTCGAGCACCTCGTCCTGCACGCGGGCGCGCTCCGCAGCCTCGCCGACCACGGCGTCGAGCTGCCCCGGATCAGGTTCCTCCAGTTCTTCCCCGCTGATCCCGAAGAGCCGATACCCGTCGACGACGTGGCCCGGGTGGCGGCGGCGTTCCCCGGCGTGACCACGCTGCTGTTCAACACCGACCCGGCCGACTTCGCCCCGCTGGCCGCGCTGCCGGAGCTCGGGACGGTCAGGACCTTCCCGCCCAGCGCGCGACGGAACGTTCCCGACCACATCGAGGTCATCGCCCCGCCCGCCCCCCGCTACTGACCCGGAACGGGTCCCGGGCACGCGAACGCCCCCGCGGTGGGGCCACGGGGGCGTTCGACGTGATCGGGCGGGGTGATCGGGCGGAGCGCCGTCACTCCTTGGTGAGGTTCGGGCCGCCCTTGGCCGCCTGCTCCACCGGGGGGGCGTCCGGCAGCGAGGACTTCTCCTCGCCGCGGAAGGTGAAGGACTTCTCCTTCCCCTCGCCCTCGGTGTCCACGACCACGATGTGGCCGGGGCGCAGCTCGCCGAAGAGGATCTTCTCCGACAGCACGTCCTCGATCTCCCGCTGGATGGTCCGGCGCAGCGGCCTGGCGCCCAGCACGGGGTCGTATCCGCGCTTGGCCAGCAGCTGCTTGGCGTCCGTGCTCAGCTCGATCGCCATGTCGCGGTCCTTCAGGCGGTCATCCACCTGCGCGACCATCAGGTCGACGATCTTGATGATGTCCTCCTGCGTCAGCTGGTGGAACACCACCGTGTCATCCACACGGTTCAGGAACTCGGGGCGGAAGTGCTGCTTCAGCTCGTCGTTGACCTTGGCCTTCATGCGCTCGTACCCGGTGGCGACATCGCCGGCCACCGCGAAGCCCATGTTGAAGCCCTTGGAGATGTCCCGCGTGCCGAGGTTCGTCGTCATGATGATGACGGTGTTCTTGAAGTCCACGACCCGGCCCTGGGAGTCGGTCAGGCGACCGTCCTCCAGGATCTGCAACAGGGAGTTGAAGATGTCCGGGTGGGCCTTCTCCACCTCGTCGAACAGGACGACGGAGAACGGCTTGCGACGCACCTTCTCGGTCAGCTGGCCACCCTCCTCGTACCCGACGTAGCCGGGCGGGGAGCCGAAGAGCCGGGAGACCGTGTGCTTCTCGCCGAACTCCGACATGTCGAGGGAGATCAGCGCGTCCTCGTCGCCGAAGAGGAACTCCGCGAGCGTCTTGGACAGCTCCGTCTTGCCGACGCCCGAAGGGCCGGCGAAGATGAACGATCCGCCTGGGCGCTTCGGGTCCTTCAGGCCCGCCCTGGTGCGGCGGATGGCCTGTGAGAGCGCCTTGATGGCGTCCTCCTGCCCGATGACGCGCTTGTGCAGCTCGTCCTCCATGCGGAGCAGCCGCGAGGACTCCTCCTCGGTGAGCTTGAAGACCGGGATGCCCGTGGAGGCGGCCAGGACCTCGGCGATGAGCTCCTCGTCCACCTCGGCGACGACGTCCATGTCGCCGGACTTCCACTCCTTCTCGCGCTGCGCCTTCGCGGTGAGGAGCTGCTTCTCGTTGTCCCGCAGGGAGGCGGCCTTCTCGAAGTCCTGCGAGTCGATCGCGGACTCCTTCTCGCGGCGCACCCCGGCGATCTTCTCGTCGAACTCACGCAGGTCCGGCGGCGCGGTCATCCGGCGGATGCGCATCCGCGAGCCCGCCTCGTCGATCAGGTCGATCGCCTTGTCCGGCAGGAAGCGGTCCGAGATGTACCGGTCGGCCAGCTGCGCGGCGGCCACGAGCGCGGAGTCGGTGATGGAGACGCGGTGGTGCGCCTCGTACCGGTCGCGCAGGCCCTTGAGGATCTCGATCGTGTGCGGCAGGGACGGCTCGGCGACCTGGATGGGCTGGAAACGCCGCTCCAGGGCCGCGTCCTTCTCCAGGTACTTGCGGTACTCGTCGAGCGTCGTCGCGCCGATGGTCTGGAGCTCGCCGCGGGCCAGCATCGGCTTCAGGATGCTGGCGGCGTCGATCGCGCCCTCGGCGGCGCCCGCTCCGACCAGCGTGTGCAGCTCGTCGATGAACAGGATGATGTCGCCGCGGGTGCGGATCTCCTTGAGCACCTTCTTCAGGCGCTCCTCGAAGTCACCGCGGTACCGGGAGCCGGCGACCAGGGCGCCGAGGTCGAGGGTGTAGAGGTGCTTGTCCTTGAGGGTCTCGGGCACCTCGCCCTTGACGATGGCCTGGGCCAGGCCCTCGACGACGGCTGTCTTGCCGACGCCGGGCTCGCCGATGAGCACGGGGTTGTTCTTGGTGCGGCGGGACAGCACCTGCATGACCCGCTCGATCTCCTTCTCGCGCCCGATGACCGGGTCGAGCTTGGACTCGCGGGCCGCCTGGGTGAGATTCCGGCCGAACTGGTCGAGCACCAGGGAAGTGGACGGCGTGCCCTCGGCGGGCGCGCCCGCGGTGGCCGCCTCCTTGCCTCCGGAGTAACCGGAGAGCAGCTGGATGACCTGCTGCCGCACTCGGTTGAGATCGGCGCCCAGCTTCACCAGGACCTGGGCCGCGACGCCCTCGCCCTCGCGGATGAGGCCGAGCAGGATGTGCTCGGTGCCGATGTAGTTGTGACCGAGCTGGAGGGCCTCGCGGAGCGACAGCTCCAGCACCTTCTTGGCCCGTGGGGTGAAGGGGATGTGCCCGGACGGGGCCTGCTGGCCCTGGCCGATGATCTCCTCGACCTGCTGGCGAACCGCCTCAAGCGAGATCCCGAGGCTCTCCAGGGCCTTAGCGGCGACACCCTCACCCTCGTGGATCAGGCCCAGGAGGATGTGCTCGGTGCCGATGTAGTTGTGGTTGAGCATCCGGGCTTCTTCCTGAGCCAGGACGACAACCCGCCGCGCGCGGTCGGTGAACCTCTCGAACATCGTTAATCGCTCCTCAGAGCGGTCAGGCAGTAAAGGGGTCGGTCCCCTCCCTGTCCTTCCGCAGCTTAGTCCCGCAACGGGGGACCGCTCATTCCAACTGTCCGCTCCTGTCCCCGGCGCCGTGCCCCGAACAGGCGACAACAGTTCCAACCCGATGGTGCGAGACGATGTTCCCGCAGGCCACGCACTGGCACGTCAGATGACTACGCCGTCGGCGAACGCCGCTGGGCGACATGCCAGGGCCCACTCCCACCGCCCCCCATCCATGAGTGACCCATCATCCGTCAAGAACTGCCTACCCCTCCAGGCTGACACTCCATGCCGCACCAGCCACGGACATCCGCTACAGGCGAACGCGATCACGCCGTGCGAGCGACGGCGGACCGTGCGTCACTCTCCCGCACGGGGGCGGGCCGCCCGCGGCATGACACTCCCCCGGGACGGCTTCGGGGGGCCGCGCACCGAGTGCGGCCCCCCGGACAAGGGCGCGAACAGGCGTCGCGCCGGGCTCGCCGGAGATCATCGTGCCGGTGAGCCGCGCGACGTCAGACGCCGGCCTTCTCGTAGGCCTCGCGAATGTTGGCGGGAACACGGCCCCGGTCATTGACCTCGTATCCGTTCTCCTTGGCCCACGCGCGGATTTTGGCGGTGTCCTGGCCGCCGCCGCCACCGCCGCCCGCCGCGGTGGCGCGTGCCCGGCCACGGGCGGCCCTTGCGCCACCGGCGCGGCGACCGGCCTTGACATAGGGCTCGAGCGCATCGCGGAGCTTGTCCGCGTTTTCGGAGTTGAGGTCGATCTCGTAAGTCTTCCCGTCGAGCGCGAACGTTACGGTCTCGTCCGCCTCGCCACCGCTGAGGTCATCGAGGAGAAGGACCTGAACCTTCTGTGCCACCGGGCTACTCCTCATTCATAGTCGCCGAATACCAATGACTGTTGTACTGCGGTGTAATCAAACCGCCATGGCCGGGAAAACACAAACCCCGGGAGCCCCATTACGCGGCGATCGTTATGACACGGCGGGACGATTCGGACATAACAACCACCTGTTGCGTCAATCAGAGATGGAGCAGCATCCGAGTGTTACCCAAAGTGTTGGGCTTCACCCGTTCCAGCCCCAGGAACTCGGCGACTCCCTCGTCATAGGAACGCAGCAGCTCGCTGTACACATCGCCATCGACCGGGGCGTCACCGATCTCGGTGAAGCCGTGCCGCCCGAAGAACTCCACTTCGAAGGTCAGACAGAAAATGCGCCGTACGCCCAGCCAGCGGGCCGTGGCGAGCAACTTCTCCAGCACCAGGTGGCCGACTCCCCTGCCCCTCAGCAGGGGGTCGACGGCCAGGGTGCGCACCTCGGCGAGGTCTTCCCACATCACGTGGAGTGCGCCACAGGCCACCACGCGCGCGTCGTGGTCCCGCTCGGCCACCCAGAACTCCTGAATGTCCTCGTAAAGCGTGACGGTCGCCTTGTCGAGCAGGATCCGGTCCCGGGAGTAGTCCTCGATCAGGCCACGCACGGACGGCACATCTGTAGTCCTGGCGCGGCGGACAGTAACTTCAGTTGAGGTATCCGGCACGGGCCGAGGCTATCGTTGTGGCCCTTCGGCTTGCCCTTCGGGGGCGGCGACCTGTACTCCCGCGACATCGCCGACGCGCAGGGCGTCGCGCAATGCCTCGGTCTGCTCGGCCGACATCATGCCGAAGAAAGCGACGAGCGCGGCCGCGGGGTTGTCGCTCTCCGACCAAGCGTCATTCATCAATGCCGCAGAGTACGCGGCCCGTGTGGAGATGGCCTCATAGCGATAGGCCCTGCCCTCCTGCTCGCGCCTGACCCAGCCCTTCTGATGCAGGTTGTCCAGGACCGTCATCACCGTCGTATAGGCGATCGAACGCTGCTGCCTGAGGTCTTCGAGAACTTCCCGCACCGTGACGGGACGGTTCCACTCCCATACGCGGCTCATCACCGCGTCTTCAAGCTCTCCCAATGGACGGGGCACAGGAGGAAGAATAACCGCGCCGCGACAAAACGGGCGGGTGTGGCGTTTGGTGCGGACCGCCCGCCGTCAGGCGGAGCGCTCAGGGGCGTTCTCGCCGTTTCCGGTGGAACGGGCCGCGAACGCCGCGTCGACGGCGGCGTCCTCCTTGTACTTGTTCGCGCCGCCCTGGGACTTGATGATCGTCACGATCAGCCAGGTGAACGCCGCGGCCATGACGAACGGCGGGAAGAGAGCTGCGGCGTAGTCCACAGTGATCGGCCTCCTTGGACGTGCTCGGGCGAGCCGTCCCCCAAGACTACCGACCGCCCTGCGCCGCGCTTCCCCCGCTCCTGCCACCCCGGGCCCCGCCTCCGTCCGCGTCGCCCCCGCCGCCGCCCTGGCCGCCCTGCCCACCCTGGCCGCCCCGGTCCTCGGGGCCGCGCGGCTGGCCGCCCGACTGCGACGCGGGGCGCTTGCGGCGCGGGGGGAAGACCTCAGCCGGGGTCGGCACCGGGCGGCGCGCGGGTCGGCGAGGCGACTGCTGCTGCTCACCGTTCTCGTCTCCGCCACCGCCTGGGGTGCCGGGACCCTGGGAACCGTTGGACGTAACCATAAACCGACATTAAGTGGTAAACAGACAATTCCCCGTCTATTCGCCGGGCCCGGCGTGTTCCGTCAGGAGCGCGCGATGTTCCGCTCGTACACCAGGCGCAGGCCCACCAGGGTGAGCCACGGCTCGTGCTCGTCGATCACCGTGGACTCGCGCAGCACCATCGGCGCGAGGCCCCCGGTGGCGATCACGGTCACGTCGTCCGGGTCGTCCGCCAGCTCGCGCGACATCCGCTCCACCATGCCGTCGACCTGTCCCGCGAAGCCGTAGAGGATGCCGGACTGCATCGACTCCACGGTGTTCTTGCCGATGACATGGCGCGGCCTGGCCAGCTCGACCTTGCGCAGCTGCGCGCCGCGCATGCCGAGGGCCTCGACGGAGATCTCGATGCCGGGGGCGATGGCGCCGCCCGCGTACTCGCCGCGCGCGGAGACCGCGTCGTACGTCGTGGCGGTGCCGAAGTCGACCACGATGCAGGGCCCGCCGTACAGCTCGACCGCGGCCACGGCGTTGATGATGCGGTCGGCGCCGACCTCCTTGGGGTTGTCCGTCAGGATCGGCACCCCCGTCTTGACGCCGGGCTCGACCAGCACCGCGGGGATGTCGCCGTAGTACCTGCGGGTGACCTCGCGCAGCTCGTGCAGCACCGAGGGGACGGTGGAGCAGATGGCGATGCCGTCGATGCCGTCGCCCAGCTCGTCGCCGAGCAGCGGGTGCATGCCCATGAGGCCCTGGAGCAGCACCGCGAGCTCGTCGGCCGTGCGGCGCGCGTCGGTGGAGATGCGCCAGTGCTCCACGATCTCGTCGGCGTCGAACAGGCCGAGGACGGTATGGGTGTTGCCGACGTCGATGGTGAGCAGCATGGTCAGTCGCGCCTCTCGGGGCGGAGGTCGAGCCCGATGTCCAGGATCGGGGCGGAGTGGGTGAGCGCGCCGACCGCGAGGTGGTCGACGCCCGTCTCGGCGTAGGCGCGCGCGTTGTCCAGGGTCAGGCCGCCCGATGACTCGAGGGCGGCGCGGCCCGCGACCAGGGCGACGGCCGCCCGCGTCAGGTCGGGCGTGAAGTTGTCGAGCAGGATCAGGTCGGCGCCCTCGGCGATCACGGGCTCGATCTGGTCGATGCGGTCCACCTCGACCTCGACGGGCACGCCGGGGAACTCCTCGCGGACCCTGCGGAACGCCTCGGCCACGCCGCCCGCCGCCACGACGTGGTTGTCCTTGATCAGCGCGGCGTCCGAGAGCGACACGCGGTGGTTGACGCCGCCGCCGCAGCGGACGGCGTACTTCTCCAGGGCGCGCAGGCCCGGCGTCGTCTTGCGGGTGTCGCGGACGGTGGCGCGGGTGCCCGCCAGGGCGTCGGCCCAGGCGCGGGTCGCGGTGGCGACGCCGGAGAGGCGGCACAGGAGGTTGAGCGCGCTCCGCTCGCCGGTGAGCAGGTCACGGACGCGCGTGGTGACGGACAGGAGGACCTGCCCGGGCTCGACGCGGTCGCCGTCGGCCACGTGACGTTCCACCTCGAACTCGTCGGTGCACACGATCGACAGCACCGCCTCGGCGATGTGCAGCCCGGCGACCGTGCCCGCCTGGCGCGCGACGAAGTCGCCCGTGGCCACGGCGTCCTCGGGAACGGTGGCCACGGTGGTGACGTCCACGCCGCCGTCGAGGTCCTCCTCGATCGCCAGGTGCGCGATGTCCTCGACCTGGACGGGGTCGAGCCCCGCGTCGGCGAGCAGCTCGGCCAGGTCGGGGTCGAGTCCGCACTCCAGCGGGTCGTGGGCGAACGCCTCCTCGTGCCCCGCGCCGCAGCCGCACCCGGCGCCGCAGCCACCGGCCGGCTCGGCCTCGCCCGGCCTGGCGCCGATGGGCAGCAGGGTGAGCTCGACGGGCGTGGCTCGGGGGGTGTCAGGGCTGGTCACGGACTGCTCGTTCTCCTCGTGGGCGCCGCGCCGTCGCAGGGAACGCGGTCGATTCGGTGGTACGGACGGCGAGGGCCGAGCCCTCGGGGGTGGGGCGAAGGGTGACGACGAGATGGCGCCGCCAGTGGGCATCGTCCCGCTCGGGGTGGTCCTCGCGCCAGTGACAGCCGCGGGTCTCGGGACGGAGGGTCGCCACGGCGGTCAGCACGCGGGCGACCAGATGCAGATTAGCCGTCTCCCACGCCTCGGCGCCCGGCTCGGCCGGCTTGCGGTCGACGTCCGAGGCCAGCGCGTCAAGGGCCTGTGCGGCATCGGCCAGGCTGGCGCGGGAACGCAGCACCCCCGCGCCCGCGGTCATCACCCGCTGGATCGTGGCGCGCGCCTCGGGCGGCAGCAGCCCAGGGCCTGCGGCGGGGGCGGGCGCCGTGGCCGCGGGGGCCGCGGCGGGGGCGTCGTCGGCGCTGGCGGTGGCGATGGCGTCGGCGATGGATGTGGCGATGCGCTCGGCGAAGACCAGGCCCTCGAGGAGGGAGTTGGAGGCGAGCCGGTTGGCGCCGTGCACGCCGGTGCAGGCGGTCTCGCCGCAGGCGTAGAGGCCTGGCACCGTGGTGTGGCCCGCCAGGTCGGTGCGGACCCCGCCCGAGGCGTAGTGCGCGGCCGGGGCGACGGGCACGGGCTCGTGCACCGGGTCGATGCCGTGCGCGCGGCACGCGGCCAGGATGGTGGGGAAACGACGTTCCCACGCCTCGGCCCCGAAGTGCCGGGCGTCCAGGTACATGTGGGAGACGTCCTGCTCGCGCATCCGCCGGGTGATCGCCTTGGCGACGATGTCGCGGGGGGCGAGCTCGGCCAGCTCGTGCCGCCCCAGCATGAACCGCGTCCCCCCGGCGTCGACCAGGTGGGCGCCCTCGCCGCGCACCGCCTCGGAGATCAGCGGCTGCTGGCCCTTGGCGTCCGCGCCGAGGAACAGCACGGTCGGGTGGAACTGGACGAACTCCAGGTCCGAGACCTCGGCGCCCGCGCGCAGCGCGAGCGCGACGCCGTCGCCCGTGGAGACGGCGGGGTTGGTGGTCGCCGAGAACACCTGTCCCATGCCGCCGGTGGCCAGCACCACGGCGGGGGCGCGGACGGCGCCGACGCCGTCGTGGCGGCCCTCGCCCATCACGTGGAGGGTGACCCCCGCGGCCCGGCCCTCGGCGTCCTTGAGCAGGTCGAGGGCGAGGGCGTTCTCCACGGTGTCGATGCCGGCGGCCCGCACGGCGGCGACCAGGGCGCGGGAGATCTCGGCGCCCGTGGCGTCGCCGCCCGCGTGCGCGATGCGGCGGCGGTGGTGGCCGCCCTCGCGGGTCAGCGCGATCCGCCCCTCGGGGTCCGCGTCGAACCTGGCGCCCAGCGCGATCAGCCGCCGCACGGCCTGCGGGCCCTCGGTGACCAGCGCCTCGACCGCGGCCTCGTCGCACAGCCCCGCCCCGGCGACCAGGGTGTCGTCGCGGTGCTGCGCGGGGGTGTCGCCCTCGCCGAGGGCCGCGGCGATGCCGCCCTGGGCCCAGCGTGTCGAGCCGTCGTCGAGGCGGGCCTTGGTGACGATCACGGTGCGCAGGCCCGTCGCCGCGCAGCGCAGCGCGGCGGTCAGCCCCGCGATGCCGGAGCCGACGACGACCACGTCGGCGTCGATGGACCAGCCGGGGGCGGGCGCGGGGAGCGCGGCGGGCAGCGGAACGGCTATCGCGGGGTGGGCGTCGCTCATGCGCCCGCTCCCAGCGTGAGGCGGACGTTGTCGATCAGCCGGGTGGTGCCGACGCGGGCCGCCACCGCCATGATCGCCTCGCCGGTGTGGGTGTCGGGGACCTCGGTGAAGCCGACGGGGTCGGCCAGCGCCAGGTAGTCGAGGACGAGCGGCGGATCGGCGAGCGCGGCGGCCTCGAGCACGGCGGAGGCGGCGGAACGTGCGGCCTCGGGCGTGGCGTTCGGCATCCGCGCCGCGGCGGAGAGCGCGCGGTGCAGGGCGAGCGCGGTGGCGCGCTCGGGGGCGGAGAGGTAGCGGTTCCGGCTGGAGAGGGCCAGTCCTTCGGGCTCGCGCACGGTGGGCACGCCGGTGATCTCGACGGGGAAGCCGAGGTCGGCGACCATGCGGCGGATCAGGGCGAGCTGCTGCGCGTCCTTCTCGCCGAACATCGCGTGGTGCGGCGCGACCAGGTGCAGCAGCTTGGCGACGACGGTGAGCACGCCGTCGAAGTGCCCGGGCCTGAACGCGCCTTCGAGCCGGTCGCCCGCCGGGCCCGCGGCGATCCGCACCTGGGGCTCGCCCGCGGGGTAGACCTCGTCGTCCGACGGCGCGAACACCAGGTCGGCCCCGGCGGCCTCGGCCAGCGCCACGTCGGCGTCCAGGGTGCGGGGGTAGCGCTCGAAGTCCTCGCCCGCGCCGAACTGGAGGGGGTTCACATAGACCGTGACCACCACGAGGCCGCCGGGCGCGAGGCGCTTGCGGGCCGCCTCGATGTTGGCCGCGTGGCCCTCGTGCAGCGCGCCGAGGGTCATCACCACGGCCCGCTCGGCACCCGGGCTGTAACGCGCGTGCAGCTCGGCGGCGCGGCGCGCGACGGCAATCGTCATCGTTCTCCTCCATCGGCGCCGGCGCCGCCCGCGCCCCCCGGGCCCTCCGTGCCGTCCTGGGCCAGGACACCGAGCAGGGCCTCGGCGAGCTCGGGCTTGAGCAGGCCGTGGTCGAGGGCGCGGTCCGCGGTGGTGCGGGCCATCGCCAGATAACCGGCCAGCGCGTGCGGGGCGTGCGCGCGCAGCTCGGCGACATGGGCGGCGACGGTGCCCGCGTCGCCTCGGGCCACGGGGCCTGTCAGGGCGGCGTCGCCCGAGCGCAGGGCGTTGTCGAGGGCCGCGCCGAGCAGCGGGCCCAGCATGCGGTCGGGGGCCGCGACCCCCGCGGTGCGCAGCAGCTCGAGGGACTGGGCGACCAGGGTCACCAGGTGGTTGGCGCCGAGCGCGAGGGCCGCGTGGTAGAGCGGGCGGGCGGACTCGTCGATCCACTCGGGCTCGCCGCCCATCTCGATCACCAGCGCCTCGGCCGCGAGCCGCAGCTCGGCGGGGGCCGTGACCCCGAACGAGCAGCCCGCGAGGCGCTGCACGTCCACCGGGGTCCCGGTGAACGTCATCACCGGGTGCAGCGCGAGCGGCAGCCCGCCCGCGCGCAGCGCCGGGTCGAGCACGGCCGTGCCCCAGCGCCCCGAGCAGTGCGCGACCAGCTGGCCCTGGCGGACCGCGCCCGTCTCGGCCAGGCCCGTGACCAGGCCCGCCAGCGCGTCGTCGGGAACGGTCAGCAGCACCAGGTCGGCGCGCGCGAGCACCTCGTCGGGGGCGACCAGCGGAACGCCGGGCAGCAGCGCCTCGGCGCGCCGCCGCGACGCGTCGGACACCCCGGAGACGGCCACCGGGCGGTGCCCGGCCAGGCTGAGCGCGGCGGCGAGCGCGGGCCCGACGCGGCCCGCCCCGACGACGCCGACGCGAAGCCGGGCGGGGCGGTCCCGGGCGTCGGTGGCGCGCGGGGCGTTGGCGGCGGCGTTCACGGCGGGGCGTGCCTCTTTCGATCGAGCGTTCCGGTCCTTCGGTCCGGTACCGGACGTCGCTCCCATGCTACGGCCGCCCGCCGGGCGAACGCTCGGCCCTGGCGCCCGGCTCAGCGCCCCCCGGCCCGCACCAGGCCCGTCTCGTAGGCCAGGACGACGGCCTGCACGCGGTCGCGCAGCCGCAGCTTGGCGAGGATCCGCCCGACATGGGTCTTGACGGTCGCCTCGGAGACGAACAGCTGGCCCGCGATCTCGCCGTTGGAAAGCCCCTGGGCGATCAGCATGAGCACCTCGCGCTCGCGCTCGGTGAGGTGGTCGATCTCGGGGTGCGCCGAGCGGTCGGGCGTGGGCAGCAGCGTGATGAAGCGGTCGAGGAGGCGGCGCGTGGTCGAGGGGGCGACCACCGCGTCGCCGCTGTGCACCGCGCGGATCGCGGCCAGCAGCTCGTCGGGCGGCACGTCCTTGAGCATGAAGCCCGCCGCGCCCGCCTTCAGCCCCGAGAACGCGTACTCGTCGAGGTCGAACGTCGTCAGGATCAGCACCTTGGGCGCCCCTGGCCCGCCCGCGCCGCCCTGGCAGATGCGGCGCGTGGTCTCCACCCCGTCGAGGCGTGGCATGCGCACATCCATCAGCACGACGTCGACCGCCGTGGAGCGCAGCACGTCGAGCGCCTCGACGCCGTCGCCCGCCTCCGCGGTGACCTCCATGTCCTCCTGGGCGGCCAGCACCATCTTGAACCCGGTGCGCAGCAGCACCTGGTCGTCCACCAGCATCACCCGGATCGGCACCCCGGCCGCCCCCTCGGTCTCGCTCACGCTTGCTGTCCTCGCCTCCCGGGCCTCGCGGCCCTCGTCGCTCGCCTTCGTCGCTCGCCGCGCCTCACTCGCCGCCGGTCAGCGGGAGCGTCGCGCTGATCCGGAAGCCGCCGCCGGGGCGGGGCCCCGCCAGCAGGACGCCGCCGACCATGCCGACCCGCTCCCGCATCCCGATCAGCCCCTGGCCGAGGCCGTCGGCGCCGCGCTCCTCGTACAACTCCCGCTGCGCGCCGCGCCCGTCGTCCTCGGCGAGCACGGTGAGCGCGTCACTGCCGTACTCCAGTGTGACGGTCGCGCCGACGTCGGGGCCGCCATGCTTCCTCGAGTTGGTCAGGGCCTCCTGGACGATCCGGTACGCCGTCAGCTCCACGCCGCTCGGCAGCGGCCTCGGGGTGCCCGCTATGCGGAACTCGACCGACAGCCCGGTGTCCCGCACCTGGTCCACGAGGTCGGCGAGCTGCTCGACGCCGGGCTGTGGCACATAGTCGTGGCCCGTGGCCGACGTGTCCTCGCTGCGCAGCACGCCGAGCAGCCTGCGCATCTCCGTCAGCGCCTGGCGCCCGGTGCCCGATATCGTGCGCAGCGCCGTCCTGGTCTGCTCGGGCGCGGTGTCGAGGACATAGGCCGCGCCGTCGGCCTGGACGACCATCACCGATACGTTGTGCGCGACGACATCGTGCAACTCGCGGGCGATACGGGCGCGTTCGGCGGCGACGGCCATCCTGGCCTGGGTCTCGCGCTCCTGCTCGAGGCGGTGGGCGCGCTGCTCGAGCTCCGCGTAGTACGCCCGCCGGGTGCGCAGCGAGTCGCCGAGCACCCAGGCGAGGCAGAAGGCGACGGTCAGGAAGACGGCGCCGAGCACCGCGTTGGCCATGGACTCGTCGGCGTCCTCGGCGGGCCAGCGGAGCGAGGAGATGGTGGGCGCGAGCAGCGACATCAGCAGGGCCAGGCGCGAGGCGCGGCGGGCGCTGCCCGAGGCGTTGGTGTAGATGACGACGAAGAACGCGAAGTTCGCCGGGAGGGGCGGGACGTCGCCCGCGACCTGGAGCAGGCCGATCCCCGCGGCGGCGAGCAGCGTCGGCTCGGGCCAGCGGCGGCGCAGGGTGACCACGCCGGCCAGCAGCGCGGCGACCAGCAGGCCGCCCCACTCGGGCCCCTCGTAGGCGCCCTGCTCGGGCAGGGCGATGACCGTGAAGGAGGTGAAGAGCAGGACGAACGCCCAGAAGCCGTCCACCCAGGTCGGGTGACGGCGCAGGAATTCGTAAAGCCGGTTCACGTCACCCAGAGTAGGCACGGTGTGTGACTCGGGAGTCAACCGGACGGCCGATACGTGATGCCGCCACCTACTCCTCAAGGTGGACGGCGGGTGGTGACGATGGTCAGGGATGGGCGGCCCGAGGGATGGCGGGCGGCGATGGAGCGGGCGCTCTACGGGCCCGGCGGCTTCTTTCTGCGGCACGCGCCCGCCGCGCACTTCAGGACGGCGGTGCACGCGTCGCCGCTCTTCGCCGGGGCGGTCGCGCGGCTGCTCGAACGCGTGGACAGGGCGCTCGGGCGGCCCGACGCGCTGGCGTTCGTGGACATCGGGGCGGGCCGGGGGGAGCTGGTGAAGGGCGTGCTCGCGGCGTTGCCCCCCGACGTGGGCGCGCGGGTGCGCCCGTACGCCGTGGAACGCGCCCCCCGCCCGCCGGGGCTCGACCCGGCGATCGCGTGGCGCGCGGAGGCGCCGCGGGGCGCGGTGGGGCTGCTGTTCGCCAACGAGTGGCTCGACAACGTCCCGCTCGACGTCGCCGAGGTCGGCCCCGACGGGGTGGCCAGGACCGTGCTGGTGGACGGGGACGGCGCGGAACGGCTCGGCCCCCCGGTGACCGGGGACGACGCGGCGTGGCTCGAACGCTGGTGGCCGCCGGGCCCCGAGCCGGGGACGCGGGCGGAGATCGGGCTGCCGCGCGACAAGGCCTGGGCCGACGCCGTGGCCACCCTCGCGCGCGGCTGCGCCGTGGCCGTCGACTACGCGCACACCAGGGACGCCAGGCCACCGCTCGGCACGCTCACGGGCTACCGGGACGGCCGCGCCGTGCCCCCGGTGCCCGACGGCGACCGCGACCTGACCGCGCACGTGGCCATCGACGCCTGCGCGGGCCCCGGATCGGCCCTGCTGACGCAGCGGCGCGCGCTGACGGCGCTCGGGGTGGACGGGCGGCGCCCTTCGCTCGACCTCGCGACCGCCGACCCGGTCGCCTATCTGCGGGCCCTCGGCGCGGCGGGCGAGGCGGCGGAGCTGACCGACCCCGGCGGGCTCGGCGGCTTCACCTGGCTCGTCCAGCCCGTCGGCATCCCCGCGCCGCTGTGAGATCCGCCATGAGATCCGCGCGGGAGGAGCTCACTTGTCGATGTCGCCGACCACGAAGAAGAACGACCCCAGGATCGCCACCATGTCGGCCACCAGCGTCCCCGGCAGCAGCTCGCCGAGCGCCTGGATGTTGTTGAACGACGCGGAGCGCAGCTTCAGCCGGTACGGCGTCTTCTCGCCCTTGGACACCAGGTAGTAGCCGTTGATGCCCAGGGGGTTCTCCGTCCAGGCGTAGGTGGCGCCCTCCGGGGCCTTGAGCACCTTGGGCAGCCGCTGGTTGACGGGCCCTGGCGGCAGCTCGGCCAGCCGGTCGAGGCACGCGTCGGCGAGGTCGAGGGAGTTCTTCGCCTGGTCGAGCAGCACCTCGAAACGGGCCAGGCAGTCGCCCGCGTCCCTGGTGGCCACCCGCAGGACGTCGCCGAGCTCGCCATAGGCCAGATACGGCTCGTCGCGGCGCAGGTCGAAGTCCACGCCGCTGGCCCGCGCGATCGGCCCCGACACCCCGTAGGCGTGCACGGCGCCGGGCTCGAGGACCCCCACGCCCCGCGTCCTGCCGCGGAAGACCTCGTTGCCGAGCACCAGGTCGTCGAAGCGCGTCATCCCGCCGCGGACCGCCGCCACCGCCTCGCGCGCCCGCCCCGTCCAGCCCGCGGGCAGCTCGTCCTTGAGGCCGCCGACCCGGTTGAACATGTAGTGCATGCGCCCGCCCGAGACCTCCTCCATCACGTGCTGGAGACTCTCGCGCTCGGTGAACGCGTAGAAGATCGGCGTGATGCCGCCGAGCTCCAGCGGATAGGACCCCAGGAACATCAGGTGGTTGAGCACTCGGTTCAGCTCGGCGAGCAGCGTGCGCAGCCACACGGCGCGCTCGGGGACCTCCATGCCCAGCATGCGCTCGACGGCGAGGACGACGCCCAGCTCGTTGGAGAACGCCGACAGCCAGTCGTGCCGGTTGGCCAGGACGATGATCTGCCGGTAGTCGCGCGCCTCGAACAGCTTCTCCGCGCCCCGGTGCATGTAGCCCACCACCGGCTCGGCCTGCGAGATGCGCTCCCCGTCGAGCGTCAGGCGCAACCGCAGCACGCCATGGGTCGCCGGGTGCTGCGGGCCGATGTTGAGCACCATGTCGGTGCTGCCGCCTGGGCCCTCGTCCGCGCCCGCGGCCCCGCCCCCGATCCCGACCGTCGCTCGCGTGGTGCCCGTGGCGTCCGTCATCACGTCTCCCAGCTGCCCGAGGTGCGCGTGGCTCCGCGCCAGTCTGTCACCCCGAACGCCTTCCCGCGCCGGGTGGATCCGGTGAGCATCCTCGTAAGCTTCAAGGCATGGACACGGTGGCTGAGGGACCGCGACCGGACGGGGGGTCCGAGGTGGCCGAGGTGGTCGACGTGACAGGCGAGCACTGGCGCCCGGTCCAGCCGGGCCTGCTGCGGATGCGCAGGCTGCTGCTCGCGCTCTGGCTGACCCCGCTCGTGCTGGCGGGCGCGCTGCTCCCGCCGCTGCTCGGCGCGGGCGCGCTCGCGGCGCTCGGGCTCGTGCCGCTGGCGCTCGGGCTGTGGGGCTGGCGCGCCCTCGGCCGGAACTGGCGCTCGTGGCGCTACCGCGAGCGCGACGACGACCTGCTGATCAGCAGGGGCGTGCTGTGGCGGCAGCTGACCGTCGTGCCCTACGGGCGGATGCAGCTCGTCGAGGTCACGTCGGGGCCGTTCGAGCGCAAGTTCGGCCTGGCCAGGCTCCAGCTGCACACCGCCGCCGCGGCCACCGACGCCACGATCCCCGGGCTGACCCCGCCGGACGCGGAGCGGCTGCGGGACCGGCTCACGGAGCTGGGCGAGGCCCGCTCGGCGGGGCTGTGAGCGGCACGGCGGCGGGGACGGCCGACCCCTCGGGGCCCGTGGAGGGCTTCCCCGAGGGGCGGGGCAAGCGCCTGCACCCCCTCACGCCCTGGCGGCGGGCCTGGGCGTGGCTCGCCGGCCTCTTCGCGATCGGGGTGCAGAACGCGCAGAACGTCAGGTCGTGGTCGGGGTCCTTCGGCGTCGGCTGGCTGCTCGCGGCGCTGGCCGCGGTCGTGCTGTGCGCGGCGGGCTACGGCTGGCTCTCGTGGCGCGCCACGCGTTACCTGGTGACGGACACCGAGCTGCGGATCCGCACGGGCCTGGTCTTCCGCCGCACCGCGCACCTGCGCCTCGACCGCATCCAGGCCGTCGACATCACGCGCCCGCTGGTGGCCAGGGCGCTCGGCGTGGCCAAGCTCAAGATGGACGTCGTCGGCTCGGGCTCGGACGACGAGCTGGCGTTCCTCGACGAGCGTGAGGCGCGCGACCTGCGGGCCGAGCTGCTGGCCCGCGCCGCGGGGATCGCGCCCGAGGCGGCGCCGACGGCGGGCGAGGCGCCGGCGAACGCGCTGTTCACCGTGGACTCCGCCACCCTGGTCAAGGCGCTGGCGCTGCTGGGGAGTTCGTGGGGGGTCACGCTGACGGGCGTCGTGCTGACGCCGTTGATCTGGGTCGGGACCTCGAGCGTCTTCGCCGCGATCATGGTGCTCGTGCCGATGCTGGCCACGATCTGGCGCGGCGGCCTCGGCAGCTTCCTCACCCAGTACGGCTGGACCGTCAGCGAGTCGCCCGACGGGCTGCGCCTCGACCACGGCCTGCTCCAGCGCGACCACGCCACCGTCCCGCCAGGCCGCGTGCAGTCGGTGCGCGTGGTCGAGCCCCTGCTGTGGCGCCCGCGCGGCTGGGTGCGCGTGGAGCTCGCCGTCGCCGGGGCGGGGAACGAGGGCGGGCTGCTCCTCCCCGTCGCCCCGCGCCCGGTGGCCGCCGCGCTGATCGCCAGGATCCTGCCCGACGTGGACCTCGACAAGGCCATGGCCGCCGTGCGCCCCGCCCCCGACCGGGCCCGCTGGGCGGTGCCCGTCTGGCGCCGCGGGTACGGGTACGGCGTGACCGACGCGGTCTTCGTCGCGCGCCGGGGGCGGCTGCGCCGCGAGCACACGCTGGTGCCGCACGCCAAGGTGCAGAGCGTGCGGCTGACGCGCGGGCCGTGGGCGCAGCGCCTCGGCCTCGCGGACATCCATGTGGACCACGGCGCCAACGGAACGGCGACCGCCCGCCTCCAGGACGCGGCCTACGCGGCCTCCGAGGTCGCGGCCCAGGCCACCCGCTCACGCCTCGGCCGCCGCACCGCGGCCCCGGAGCGCTGGCTCACCGGCGGCCGGTGAACGCCGTTCCGCCGCTCACGCCTTGCCTGCCGCCCCCGCTCACGCCTTGCCGCCGCTGGCCGCGATCAGCTTGATGAGGGCCTCGGCGGCCGTCCTGACCTGGCCGGTGTCGCCGGGGAGCACGAACGCGCCCCGCGCGCCCCAGCCGGGCGAGACGTTGTACTTGTTGCCGTTGCCCAGCGTCAGGGACACCGACTTGCCGCCGGTGAAACGGATCTTGGACGCGGCGATCCGCGCGAGCGGCGAGCTGTCGATGGGCTGCCGCTCGGTGCCGAGCAGGCTCAGCACGCCCTGGTCGTCGATCACGATGAAGCCGTGCTGCGCCAGGGGCCGCAGCCCCTTGCCGATCTGCACCTGCTCGAAAACGTACCGCGGCTGAGGGCTGGTCATCCCTCACCTTCCCCCGGCTCGCGGCTGACGGTCAGGCTGGCCGCCATCTCGTCGGCGGTCTGGGCGAGTTCGGGCCCGATCGCGGGGCTCGCCCAGGTGACGGTCATCTCGAACACGCCCTTGGGGTAGTCCGGCACGATCACATAGTGCGTGACGTACTCCATCAGCACGCGGCGTTCGTCGTCGCCCTCCTCGTTGACCACCAGCTCGTGCACCCTGAGGGCCTGGCCCGCCGGCAGCTCGACCTCGTCGATCAGCGGCTCGCGGTACCTGAACTCCCGCGGTCGGCGCACGAGCCGCGCGATGTTCTCCAGGGTGCGCTCCTCGCCCACGTCCACGGGCGCGACGAAGACGGTGACCACGACGAGGGGCCGCGTCGGCGACGGGGTCTCGGGGACGAAGGCCATCACGGGCGAGGCGCCGCGCTCCAACGCCCCGTCCCTGATGGCCTTCAGCTCCGGGTAGACCAGCTCGGCGTACTCCTGATTCTCCGCGCCGCCGCGGTCAGCGATCCGCTGCGCGGCCTCCTCGGCGGCGTTGACGGACTCCATGTCGAGGGGGATCCACCCGCCCTCGGGGTGCTCGAACGCGGCCACCCACTCGGTCATGACGTCTTGTCCCACTCTCTCTTCCGCGGGCGCCCTCGGCGAGGCGCGGGTCAGCGCGCGACGGCCTCGGCCGGCTGGTACGTGAACTCGCCCGCCCCCACGGGCTCCTGGACGAAGCTCTCGGGCAGGTCGCCGCCGCCCTCGGCGTACGAGGGCCAGTCGCCGAGCGTGGCGATGCCGTCGTCCACCGCCCACAGTCCGTACTGGCCGGCGGCCGCGCCGAACGCGTTGTTGGCCATCTGGAAGCCGCCCGCGGTACCGAGGCCGCCCACGTCGGCGCCGAGGTCCGTGGCGCGGCGCAGCGACGCGAGGTCGGCGGCCGAGTCGGCGGCGCCGAGGGCCTGGTGGATGCCGCCCTGGAGCCCGCCGCCGCGGAAGGCGCCGCCCGCCTGGCTGAACGCCTGGCCCCAGTTGGACCGCGAGGTCACGGTGCTGATGCCGCGCACGACGTCGTCGCCGATGCCCTGGAACGTGGCGCGGCCCCAGCCCATCAGGCCCGAGGGGCCGCCGCGCGACAGCGCGAGCAGGTCCCCGCCGCTGTCGCCGAGGACGCGGGCGGCGTGCGCGTTGCGCGCGGTCCTGTTGCCCGCCGTCGAGATGCGCATGACGTTGCGGAACGCCTGGAAGCGGGCGCCGCCACCGGCGGCCCTGGCCGCGACGCCGAGCGACCGGCCGAGGCCGAACGTGACGATGCCGATGAGGTCGAGCGCGACATTGAGCCACTTGCCCTGGATGATGTTGCCGATGAGCGAGAACACGGTCGCCACCAGGGCGATCGTGCCGAGGATGCCCGCGAGCGCCTGTCCGATGATGGGTATCCAGCCGACGAGCAGCGCCAGGACCCCGGCGATGGCGGCGATTCTCCCGGCCCACTCGCCGATCACCACCAGGGCCGCGCCGACCCTGTCCCAGAAGCCGTCTGTGAGCCCGTCGCCGCCGATGAACTCGCCGATCGCGTCGGCCGCGCGCTGGGCCGCCGTGTCCTTGTTCTCCACGAGGGTGCGCAGCCGGGTGCGCAGCCGGGCCAGCTCGGCCTCCGCGCCCTCCTGGGCGGAGCGGGCGTCGTTCTGCTGCTGCTCGTTGGTCTCGCGGTCCGCGTCCTCCATGTCGTCGTTGTCGGCGGCGTCCTCGAGGTTGCCCAGCTGCGAGGTGGCCGCGTCGGCGCGCTCCTGCGCGTCCTGGGCCTGGGTGCGCAGGGTGAGGCTCTCCTCCTGCGCGTCCTGGAGGTGCGGCCAGTAGTCGGCGAGGGCGTTGGCGGCCGCGTCGTAGCGGCCGTACGCCTTCCAGATGTCCTCGGACAGCTCCGTGGACTTCTCGCGGAACGCCTCACCCGCGGGCGACTGCCAGCCGTTCTCGGCGTTGGTCACCTCGCCGAGCAGGGTCTTGGCGCGCTGGATGGCGTCCGCGGTGCGCCGGTAGCGGGCGGCGGCCTCCCTGACCATCTCCCAGTCGCCGGGGACCGGATCCTCACCCTCGGTCAGCGGATGCCAGTCGGCAGGGCGCATCGTCAGTCCCCCTCGAGCGCGTTGGTCAGCTCGAGCTCGACGCCGTCGTACCCGTCGGCCGCGGCCTTCGCCATCTCGACGAACGTCGAGAGCGAGTCCATCAGCTTGCCGCGGTGCACCGCCCAGTTCTCCGCGAACTGCTCGAGCTCGTGCGCGAGATCGCCATGGCTGACCTCCTCCGCGTAGTCCGAGGCGATGTCCTCGGATCCCTCGAACTCCGTGGCGACAAGGCGGAGTTTGTCGCTCAGCTCCCTGACCTCGCCAATGGTCACGATCAGATCGGACATTCCCACCCCTTTCGACTAGTGGCCGGATGACCGGCCCGCGCTACCTCGACCAGTGGAACGAGGAGGCGACGGCATCGAACAGTTGTATCTGCGCGTCGGCCAGCTCGATGAGGGGCGCGCTGAACGTCAGCAGCAGCCACGCGGTCGAGTGGGGGACGGGCAGATAGAACTCCAACAACGTGCTCGGACGCTCTTTCGGCACTCCGAGTTCCCTGGAATCGTCGCTGGTTTCGAGCCGTCGGCAGCGCACCGCGTTGCCCGAGGGCAGCCGCACCACCGAGACCTCGGCGTCCTTGCCGTAGGCGTCCCTGATGCCGTCGGCCACCATCACCGCGGGAATCTGCCGCGGCTGGGCCGGGTCCTCGGGCTCGGCGGTCACCAGCAGGCTCGCGGGGATCGGCACGCCGAGCGCCGCCTGGGTGGAGACATAGAGCTCGACGCCGTCGCGCCGGGCGCTGCTCTCGGTCACGCTCGTCATCAGATCGAGCAATTCGCGTCGCTTGAGCGCGAATTCGTCGCGATTCGGGTAGGTGATGTCCAGCAGGGCCCGGAGCGCCTTGCCGCGCTTCTCGCCGTCGCGCAGGGGTATCCGGAACCAGTCGGTCGGCGTGGTCATCCGGTAACCCCTGGGCGGGCCGGGCTTTTCCGGCTCGGCCGGCTCTTCCCGCTCCTCCGCGCCCTCGACGGCGTCCCCGATCCCCGCCCGCCGCTCATCCGCCACCGTCACGCGGAACTCCCCGTTCACATCAGCACACTGGACATCGTCGGACTGCCATCCGATGCGTCAAAGTACCGTATCCGGCCACTCAGGAAGGGGGCAATGAAGGCGAGGTGAACGCCTCAGCCGATTTCCGTGACGCCCCCGCCGTCGCCGCTCTCGCCGGTCCCGTCCGCGCCCTCGTTCCCGGCCCCGTTCCCGGCCCCGCCGCCGCCCTCGGCGTCGTCCTCGTCGTCGTCGCGGTCGATGAGCACGGGTGAGCCATGGTGGCTCCACACCTTCCACGCGCCCCGCCCGTCGCGCCTGAAGACGTTCGTCGCGACGACGAGGCCGCCCACCAACGGGCCCGCCGAGCCGTCCTCTTCGGCCGGGCCGCCGCTGAGGATGTTCTCGGTGCAGGTCACCAGCGCGGTGTCGCCGAGCACCGAGACCTCGACGTCGGTGAGGAAGAACTGGATGTAGTCGGTGTTCGCCATGATCAGGGCGTACGACCTGATCACCTCGCCGCGCCCGCTGATGACCGGCCAGCCCGGGTGGACCACGCTGACGTCCGCTTCCAGCCACGTGTCGGACAGCGCGTCGAGGTCGCCGCGCTCGAGGGCGTCGTACAACGCGGTGTTCGCGGCCGTGACCGCCTCGACGTCCGTGCTCGCGCCCCCGCTCACGCGGCCTCCCCGTCCGCGCCGGCCACGGCCCGCACCACGCGCACCGCGTCCGCGCTCGCCGCCACCTCGTGCACCCGCACCGCCCACGCCCCCGCCCGCGCGGCAAGCACCGTGACGGCGGCGGTCGCCGCGTCGCGCTCACGCGCGGGCGGCGGCGTGCCGCCCGGGCCCGAGAGCACCCGGCCGAGGAAACGCTTGCGGGAGGCGGCGATCAGCAGCGGGCGGCCGAGCTCGGCGCGCAGCCGCGCGGCGGCGGCCACGAGCGCCAGGTCGTGCTCGGCCCGCTTGGCGAAGCCGAGACCCGGATCCGCGATGAGCCGGTCGGCCGCGATGCCGCCCGCCACCGCCCGGTCAAGGCTCTCCCGCAGCTCGGCCACCACCTCGGTCACCACGTCCCCGTAGACCGCCCGGTCGTTCATGTCCACGCTCTGGCCGCGCCAGTGCATCACGACGAACGGCACCCCCGCCGCGGCCACCACCGGCACCATCCGCGCGTCGGCACGGCCGCCACTCACGTCGTTGACCAGGAGCGCGCCCGCCTCGACCGACCGCTCGGCGACCGAGGCCCGCATCGTGTCGACGCTGACCACCACGCCGCCAGCGGCCAGCTCCCGCACCACGGGGAGCACCCGGCGCAGCTCCTCGGCCTCGTCCACCCGCGTCGCGCCCGGCCGCGTGGACTCCCCGCCGACGTCGACCAGGTCGGCGCCCTGGGCCACCAGGTCCATGCCGCGCTTGACCGCGGACTCGGCGTCGAACCAGCGGCCGCCGTCGGAGAACGAGTCCGGTGTGACATTGACCACGCCCATGACCGCGCAGCGGTCCCACCGGGGCAGGCCCGCCACACGGCCGTGCGAGATGCTCATGGCACCAGGGTAGGGGCTGGATCCCGCCACCCGACCTCGCTCGCGGCGGGAACACAGGACCGTCCTGAGGCGCTGAGAAGGGCGCCCGAGGCTCGCAGGTAGATTCGATTACCCACGCCGATACCGTGCTGGCACGCGCCGTCGGCCACCCGACCGAGGGGAGTTCCCCGCCATGGACCGCATCACCCTGCTCGGCCTGCGCGCCACGGGCTTCCACGGCGTCCTCCCCCGGGAACGCGCCGAGGGACAGCCCTTCGTCGTCGATGTCGTCCTCGGCGTCGACACCAGGGCCGCGGCCGCCTCCGACGACCTCGCGAGGACGGTGGACTACGGCGTGGTGGCCCAGGAGGTCACCGACACCGTGACCGGCCCGCCGTGCGACCTGCTGGAGACGTTGGCCCAGCGGATCGCCGACCGGTGCCTGGCGCACGAAGCGGTGCGCGAGGCCGAGGTGACCGTGCACAAGCCGCGGGCGCCGATCGCCGTCCCCTTCGACGACGTCACCCTCACCATCAAGCGGAGCCGAGCATGACCCCGAGCATGTCCCCGAGCACGCCCCCGCCCGACGGGGCGTCCGCCCCCGACCCGACCGTGCAGCCGGTGCCCGCCTCCGTCGTCCACCAGGTCGATGCCGCCGACACCACCCTGCACAACCCCAAGTACGCCGTCCTCTCCCTCGGCAGCAACCTCGGCAACCGGCTGGAGAACCTCCAGGGCGCCATCGACGCCTTCGCCGACACCCCTGGGCTGCGCGTCAAGGCCGTCTCCCCCGTCTACGAGACCGAGCCGTGGGGCGTCGAGCCCGGCACCCAGGCCGCCTACTTCAACGCCGTCGTCGTCATCAGGACCACGCTGCCCCCGGCCTCCCTGCTCGAGCGCTCGCACGCGATCGAGGAGGCGTTCGCCCGCGTGCGGGACACCCGCTGGGGCCCGCGCACGCTGGACATCGACATCGTCAGCTACCAGGGTGTGGTCTCCGACGACCCGGCGCTCACCCTGCCGCATCCCCGGGCCCACGAACGGGCCTTCGTCCTGGTCCCGTGGCACGATGTCGAGCCGGGTGCCGAGGTGCCGGGCCGGGGGCCCGTGGCGGAGCTGCTGCCGGGTCTTGCCGACCAGGGCGTGACGCACCGCGGGGATCTCACGCTCGTCGTGCCGGACTGACCGGTCCGGCCGAACGGGCGGGGCACAGGATGAACTTCACGACGAGGGGCGCGTAGAGCGGTGAACCAATTGCGGATCGGGACCCTGGCCGGGCTGTTCGCCGCGGCCATGGGGCTGTGCTGGGCGGGGGCCGGGCTCTGGGAGTCCTTCGGCAACACCCCGCCCGCCGTGCCCCTCTTCTCCCCCGTCATCCTCGGGCTGATCGCCGCCGTCCTCTTCGCCACCGCCCTCTCGCTGCGCTCGCGCCTGCGGGCGTGGCGGGAGCGGCGCCCCGGCGCGCGCCCCGTGGACCGGTTGATGGCGGCGCGCGCCGTGGTGTTCGGGCAGGCGAGCGCGCTGGTCTCCGCGCTGGTCGCGGGGTGCTACGGCGGCTTCGGGCTGTTCCTCGTGATGGAGCGGCTCGATGTCCCCAACCGCCGTGACCAGGCCATCTACGCCGGGCTCGCCGTGCTCGCGGGCATCGCGGTGGTCGCCGCCGCGCTCTTCCTCGAACGCGTCTGCCGCCTCCCCGAGGGCGACGACAACGGCGAGGGCGGCAACGGCCCGATGCGCTCGGCCGCCTGAGCCGAGGGCGTTCCCGCGCCCGGGCGTGTTCCCGGGCCCGGGCGTTCAGGCGCCCGTGACGCTCTCCAGGGCGACCTCGGCGCGCGCGATGTCCTGCGCGTCCGCGTCGATCGAGCGGCGCAGCGCCTCGTGCAGGCTCGCCGGGGTCAGCACGCCGAGGAAGCGGTCGTCGCCGTCGAGCACCGCGATCCAGCCCGCGTCGTACTGGAGCATCGTGCTGAACGCCTGCTTGAGCGACGCGCCGAGCGGCAGCCACGCCTCCATCCGCCGGGCCCGCGCCGACACGGGCCCGTCGCCCTCGTCGCCGCCCCGCCCGTCGTCAGCCGGGATCGGCACCCAGCCGTGCAGGAGGTCGTTCTCGTCGAGGACCACGGCCCAACGCGCCCCCTCCGCGCGCATCCTGCGCACCGCGACCGGCATCGGGTCGGCGAGGTGCACGACCGGGGGCTGCTCCAGGTCGCCCTTCTCCACGGGCGTGACCGAGAGCCGCTTGAGCCCGCGGTCGCTGCCGACGAACGAGGCCACGTAGTCGTTGGCCGGCGCGCCGAGCACCGCCGCGGGCGAGTCGAACTGCTCGATCCTGCCCTGCCCGTACACCGCGATGCGGTCGCCGAGGCGGACCGCCTCCTCGATGTCGTGCGTGACGAACAGCACGGTCTTGCGCACCTCGGCCTGGAGCCGCAGGAACTCACTCTGGAGCCGCTCGCGCACCACCGGGTCCACCGCGCCGAACGGCTCGTCCATCAGCAGCACCGGCGGATCGGCCGCGAGCGCCCTGGCCACGCCGACGCGCTGCCGCTGGCCGCCGGAGAGCTGGTCGGGGTAGCGCCCGCCGAAGACGGCCGGGTCGAGGCCCACCAGGTCGAGCAGCTCGGCCGCCCGCCTCCGCGCCTCGGAACGCCGCCTGCCGAGCAGCGTGAGAACGGTCGCGGTGTTGTCGAGCACGGTCTTGTGGGGGAAGAGGCCCACCTGCTGGATGACATAGCCGATGCGGCGGCGCAGCGTGACGGGGTCCTGGTCGGCGACGTCCCTGCCGTCAAGGAGCACGCGGCCCTCGGTGGGCTCCTCAAGGCGGTTCACCATGCGCATCGTGGTGGTCTTGCCACAGCCGGAAGGACCGACCAGCGTGACCAACTCACCCGCGGCGACCTCGAGGTCGAGGTCGTCCACGGCCATCGTGCCGTCGGGGTAGCGCTTGGAGACGTGCTCGAACCGCAACATGTTCATGATTCTGACAGATACGGGGTCTAGGGTGGGGGAACATGAGTGCGGTTATGGCGGAGAGCTGCCTGACGCGGAACGAGTGGATCTGCGGGGAGTACCTGCGGACGCGATCCGAGGAGCTGACCGACGCCACCGTCGAGCATGTGACGATCACGCTGGTCGCGATAGCCCTGGCGCTGCTGGTCGCGTTCCCCCTGGCGCTGCTCGCCCGCCGCTGGCGCCTTGCCGCGGGGCCGATCCTCAGCCTGACGACCGTGCTCTACACCGTTCCCTCGCTCGCCATGTACGCGCTGCTGCTCCCGGTCTTCGGGATCTCGGTGTCGGTCGTGGTCTGCGGCCTGGTCCTCTACTCGCTGACCATCCTCGTGCGCAACATCATGACCGGCCTCGACTCGGTCCCCGACGAGGCCCGCGAGGCGGCGCGCGGCATGGGATACGGGTGCGCGCGGCTGCTGTTCGGCGTGGAGCTGCCGCTCGCGCTGCCCTCGCTCATGGCGGGCGTGCGGATCGCCACGGTCTCCGCCGTCTCGCTCACCACGGTCGGCGCGATCGTGGACCACGGCGGCCTGGGGAACCTGATCTACACCGGCATGGACAGCTACTTCAAGGCGCAGGTGCTCACCGCGTCGGTGCTGTGCGTGCTGCTCGCCATCGCCGCCGACGTGCTGCTCCTGGGCGCGCAGCGGCTGCTCACCCCGTGGACCAGGGCGGGCCGACGCGCCGGACGACGAAGGACGGCGGGGATCCCGAGGGACTCCGTCATGGACGCGCCGGGGACGGTGGTCTGACATGGGCGTTCTCCCCGACACCTGGACCTGGCTGACCACGGCGGAGCACTGGTCGGGCGACGGCGGCGTGTGGGCCCGTCTCTCCGAGCACCTCTATCTCACCGGTGTGTGCCTCGCGCTCGCCTGCGCGATCGCGCTGCCGCTCGCGATGTGGCTGGGCCACGGCGGCGGCCGCCGCTTCGGCGGCGCCCTGGCGATCAACATCTCGAACGCGGGCCGCGCCGTCCCCACCTTCGCGGTCCTCGTCCTGCTGAGCCTGGGCCCGCTCGGCGACCACGGCGACCTGCCGACGATCGTCGCGCTCGTCCTGTTCGCCGTCCCGCCCCTGCTGACCAACGCGTATGTGGGCCTGTCCGAGGCCGACAAGGACGTCGTCGAGGCCGCCAGGGGCATGGGCATGTCGCGCCGGCAGCTGCTGGCGCGCGTCGAGGTGCCCCTGGCGTTCCCGCTGATCATGACCGGCGTCCGCACCGCGGCCGTCCAGGTCGTCGCCACCGCCACGCTCGCCGCGCTGGCCGCGGGCGGCGGCCTCGGGCGCATCATCACCGCGGGGTTCGCCACGTACGACACCGCCCAGGTGGTCGCGGGGGCCGTGGTCGTGGCCGTGCTCGCGCTGCTCGTCGAGGGCGTGCTCGCGTTGGCCCAGCGGCTGTTCGACCCCGGCCACCACCGGCGCCGGGCCCTCGCCGCCGCGCCCGCCACCGCCGTTCCGGCGCGGACCGCCCCCTGAACGCACGTCCCATCCCCTTCATCCATCAACGGAGACTCCCGTGACCGCGAGAACCCCCCGCAGCAGGACCGTGCTGCTCGCCATCGGCGCCGCCACCGCCCTGGCGCTGTCCCTGACCGCCTGCGGCGGCGACAGCCTCGAGGAGGAGGGCGGCGGTGGCGACGGCGAGGAGCAGGGCGGCGGCTCGCTCACCATCGGTGGCGCCAACTTCACCGAGGCCACGATCATGACCGAGCTCTACGCGCAGATCCTCGCCGACGCCGGGTACGACACCACCATCACCAGCACCGACGGGCGCGAGCTGTACGCGCCCGAGCTGGAGAGCGGCGCGATCGACGTCGTCCCCGAGTACGCCGCCACCCTGACCGAATATCTGAACGCCCAGGTCAACGGCCCCGAGGCCGAGCCCGTCGCCACATCGGACATCGACGAGACCCTCGCCGCGCTGCGCGAGCTCGCCGAGCCGAGGGGCCTGACCGTCCTGGACGCGGGCGAGGCCGTCGACCAGAACGCCTTCGCCGTCCGCGCCGACTTCGCCGCCGAGCACGGCCTCGAGACGCTGTCCGACCTGGGCGAGAGCGGGCTGCCCGTCCGCCTGGCCGCGGGCGAGGACTGCCCCGAACGGCCGTTCTGCCAACCGGGCCTCGAGGACACCTACGGCATCGAGATCGAGGCCCTCGACCCGCTGGGCGTCGGCACCGTCCAGTCCAAGCAGGCCGTGGCCGACGGCGACGACGACCTGGCCCTGGTCACCACGACGGACGCCACCCTCGAGGACTTCGACCTGGTGCTCCTCGAGGACGACCAGCGGCTCCAGCTCGCGGACAACCTCCTGCCCGTCCTCAACACCGAGTCGGCGGACGACCCCGAGATCGCCGAGGCCCTCGGCCGCCTGACCGAGACCCTCACCACCGAGGACCTCACCGAGCTGAACAGGCAGGTCGACTCCGAGCGCCGCAAGGCCGACGAGGTCGCGCGGGACTACCTCGTGGAGCAGGGGCTCATCGACGGCTGAGCCCTACATAACTCCCAGGGAACAACCCTCAGGGCACCCTCCCGCCCGCACGCGGCGTCACGGTAAGTTTCGCCCATGGCACGTGGACGTCACCGATCCTCAGCACTGCATCGGGTGCTGATTCCGGGTGCGCTTGGCGGGTTGGCGCTGGGCTGCGCCGCCGGCTCATGGCTGCTGGGCGACGGGGACGAAGCCATAGTGCTGCGCGTCCTCGTCGCCGCGGCGGCCGGGTGCGCGGTCGCGCTCGCGCTGCTGCTGCGCCGCTGGGACCTGGAGGCAGGCCGACAGGTCGCCCGCGAGCGGGCCGCCAAGGCCGGGATGAGCTGGCAGATCGAGGAGCGGCAGGCCGAGCTCGAAGAGGCGCAGGAGCTGGTCGCGTCCCTCGAGGACAAGATCCGCGACAAGCGCGTCGACCTCGGTCGGCTCAGGTCCGAGCACGCCGACCTCCTGCGGCGTTACGCCACCGCCGAGAGCGAGCGCGCCAAGGCACTCGAGGGCAGCCGCCGCCTCGCGCTCGAGGCGGGCAGGGCCGCCAAGGCGCTGCCCGCCCAGGCCACCGACCACCGCACCGCCGGGGGCGCGCCCACCCCGCTGACCTACCGGCAGGCGCACGAGGCGTTCACCCGGCTCGCGCGCAACGCCGCACGCCAGCGCGAGGCGTTGGAGCCGGAGCGGCGCGAGGCGGCCGGTGCGGCGGAAGCGAAGGAAGCACCCGAGGCGCGCGGCGGCGCACCGCGGCGGGCCAAGGAGCCCGCGCCGCGGCTCGCGCCGCTCGACAAGCCGTCGAGGGAGGGCTCCCCGCGGCAGCGGCCGCAGGTCTCGCCGCCGCCCCAGAGGCCAGGAGGGTTCGACTTCTTCGGCACGGGCACCGGCGGTGGCTCGCGCCCGCCCACGTCGCAGGGGACGCGGGAGGCTAGCGGGCGAGGATGAGGCTCATCGCCTCGGCGCGCGTGGCGGCGTCCCTCAGCTGCCCGCGCACCGCCGAGGTGGTGGTCTTGGCGCCCGGCTTCCGCACGCCCCGCATGGTCATGCACATGTGCTCGCACTCCACCACGACGATCACGCCGCGCGGCTCCAGGATCCGCATCATCGAGTCGGCGATCTGCGTCGTCAGCCGCTCCTGCACCTGAGGCCGCCGCGCGAACACGTCCACAAGCCGCGCCAGCTTGGACAGGCCGGTGATCTTCCCGCTGCTCGACGGGATGTACCCGATGTGCGCGTGCCCCACGAACGGCACGAGGTGGTGCTCACACGTCGACAGCACCTCGATGTCCTTGACCAGCACCATCTCGTCATGGCCCAGGTCGAACGTCGTGGTCAGCACGTCCTCGGGGCGCTGCCACAGCCCGGCGAAGATCTCCCGGTAGGCGCGCGCGACCCGCGCGGGGGTGTCCCGCAGGCCCTCGCGGTCCGGATCCTCGCCGACCGCGATGAGCAGCTCCCGTATGGCGTCCTCAGCGCGCTTCTCGTCGAACTCGCCGATCGGGCCCTGCCGGGACTGCTCGCCCCTCGGCGTCACCGGGTCGGTCATGTGCTTCCTCGTTCCTTGTGGCGGCATCCGCCCCGTTCTCGTACGCACGGCCGCGCCCCTCACGATAGAACGCGAGGGGCGCGGAGGGCATTCCGGTCAGCCGTGGCCGGGATCAGCTCTCGGAGGGGCGGTCCTCCGCCGACTCGAGCGGGGGCGTGCCCTTCTCCAGGGAGCCGTTCGCGAGGTTGATCTCCTTGGTCGGGAAGGTGACCGGCGGCCGGGTCGATGGCGTGCGCCGGGCGGAGCCGGTCCACGCGGGCCGCGGGGGACGCTTGATGACCGGGGCGAACACCTCGGCCAGGTCCTCCTTGTTCAGCGTCTCCTTCTCCAGCAGCGAGAGCACGAGGTTGTCGAGCACGTCGCGGTTCTCGACGAGGATCTCCCACGCCTCGTTGTGCGCCGTCTCGATCAGCTTCTTGACCTCTTCGTCCACCAGCCCGGCGACCTCCTCGGAGTAGTCGCGCTGATGGCCCATCTCCTTGCCGAGGAAGGGCTCGGAGCTGTCCTGGCCGAACTTGATGGCCCCGAGCCGCTCGGTCATGCCGTACTGCGTGACCATGGCCCGCGCGGTGGTCGTCGCCTTCTCGATGTCGTCACCCGCGCCGGTGGTCGGGTCGTGGAAGACCAGCTCCTCCGCCGCGCGGCCGCCCATCATGTAGGCGAGCCGGTCGAGCATCTCGTTCCGCGTCGTGGAGTACTTGTCCTCCTCGGGCAGCACCATCGTGTAGCCGAGCGCCCGGCCGCGGGAGAGGATCGTCACCTTGTGCACGGGGTCGCTGTTGGGCGACGCCGCCGCGACGAGGGCGTGCCCGCCCTCGTGGTACGCGGTGATCATCTTCTCCTTCTGGCTCATGATCCGCGTGCGCTTCTGCGGACCCGCCACCACGCGGTCGATCGCCTCGTCGAGGAACTTGTTGTCGATGAGCTTGGCGTTCCCGCGCGCGGCGAGGAGGGCGGCCTCGTTCAGCACGTTGTTGAGGTCGGCGCCCGTGAAGCCCGGCGTGCGGCGGGCGACCGCCGACAGGTCCACGTCGGGCGCGACGGGCTTGCCGCGCTGGTGCACCTTGAGGATCTCGAGACGCCCCTGCATGTCGGGCCGGTCCACGGCGATCTGCCGGTCGAAGCGGCCGGGGCGCAGCAGCGCCGGGTCGAGGATGTCGGGGCGGTTCGTCGCGGCGATCAGGATCACGCCGCCCTTGACGTCGAAGCCGTCCATCTCGACCAGCAGTTGGTTCAGCGTCTGCTCGCGCTCGTCGTGCCCGCCGCCCATGCCGGCGCCGCGGTGGCGGCCGACCGCGTCGATCTCGTCCACGAAGACGATCGCGGGCGCGTTCGCCTTCGCCTGCTCGAACAGGTCACGGACGCGGGAGGCGCCCACGCCCACGAACATCTCGACGAAGTCGGAGCCCGAGATCGAGTAGAACGGAACGCCCGCCTCGCCCGCGACCGCGCGGGCCAGCAGCGTCTTGCCGGTGCCGGGGGGGCCGTAGAGCAGCACGCCCTTGGGGATCTTGGCGCCGACGGCCTGGAACTTCGCGGGCTCCTGGAGGAACTCCTTGATCTCCTGGAGCTCCTCGACGGCCTCGTCGGACCCGGCCACGTCGGCGAACGTGGTCTTGGGGGTGTCCTTGCTGATGAGCTTCGCCTTGGACTTCCCGAAGTTCATCACGCGGGAGCCGCCGCCCTGCATCTGGTTCATCAGGAAGAGGAACACGATGATGATCAGCAGGAACGGCAGGATGGACAGCAGCATCCCGACGAACGGGTTCTGCGACTTGGGCGTGACGGTGTACCCGTCGGGGATCTGGCCGTCCTGGAACTTCGACTGGAGGTCACGGGCCAGCAGCTCGCCCTGGCCGTCGATGTAGTTGGCCTGGACCTTGTCGCTGCCCTCGATCTCCTGACCGTTCTCGAGCTCGATCCTGACCGTCTGCTCGTCACCGGTGGTGAGCTCGGCCGACCTGACATGGTTCTGGCTGATCGCCTGGACGACCTTGCCGGTGTCCACCTTCTTGAAGCCCTCGGACGAGCTGAACACCTGCATCAGCAGAATCACGGCGAGGACGACCAGCACGATCCACATCACTGGCCCACGGAAATAACGCTTCACGTCTATCCATACGGGGCGGCGCGGGCCCCGTCCCTCCTGCCACATAGAGGCACAGCCCCCGGATGGGATCCGCTGTGCGCGCGGTGTCGGCCGAAGTGCGCCCGGCCTGTCTCAGCTGACCTACCGCGACGGTACCCCGGCACTGCCACCCAGCACCGCTGGGCATGGGGAGCCTTCGCGTCTCCCCAACTCAACGGTAGGGCATCGCCCGCAGTTCCCGGCTATCCGCTGTACACGTGGGGGGCGAGCGTGCCGACAAACGGCAGATTGCGGTACTTCTCCGCGTAGTCGAGCCCGTAGCCCACCACGAACTCGCTGGGGATGTCGAAGCCGACCCACTCCACGTCGATGTCGACCTTGGCCGCGTCCGGCTTGCGCAGCAACGTACAGATCCGCAGCGACGCGGGCTCCCGCGAGCCGAGGTTGGACAGCAGCCACGAGAGGGTGAGCCCCGAGTCGATGATGTCCTCGACGATCAGCACGTGGCGGTCCTGGATGTCGGTGTCCAGGTCCTTGAGGATGCGGACCACGCCCGAGGACTGGGTGCCCGCCCCGTACGAGGACACCGCCATCCAGTCCATCGTGACCGGGGACGACAGGGCGCGGGCGAGATCGGCCATCACCATCACCGCCCCCTTGAGGACCCCCACCAGCAGGAGGTCCTTCCCGGCGTACTCCGCGTCGATCTTCGCGGCCAGCTCCCGGAGCTTGGCGTCGATCTCTTCCTTGGTGATGAGCACCGACTCCAGGTCGGCCCCCAGGTCCGTCTCTCGCACCCGTGCCACTGCTTCCTACTGGCCTACGCGCGGCCTACTGATTGGCCTGCTGGAGCACAAGTCTGCCACCCTGCCTCCTCGCCTCGACCCGGCCCGGCAGATTGAGCGGGCGCTGGCCCCGCCAGGCGGTGATCAGGCGGTCGGTCTCCTCGATGTGGCGGGCGAAGAGGGAGCCCGCCGGGGAGCCCGCCGCGATCGCGGCCCGGCGCAGCACCCGGCGCCTGACCGCGGGCGGAAGGGTGCGCAGGGCGGCGATCTCCAGCGTGCCGTCAGGGCGGGTGGCGGCGCGCTGCGCCTCGAGGGCCCAGGCGTCGAGGGCGTCGGCGTCGTCCCTGGAGAGCCGCGCGGTGCGCGCCAGCGCCTCCACCACGCCACGGCCGAGCGCCTTCTCGAGGACGGGAAGGGCCTCGTGCCGCACGCGGGAGCGGGTGAACGAGGGGTCGGCGTTGTGCGGGTCGTCCCACACGGGCAGGGACTGGACCAGGCACGCCTTGCGGGTGGTCTGGCGGTCGATGGCGAGGAACGGGCGCCGGTACCGGTGCGCGGGATCGCCCGAGCCGTTCGCCCCTGGGCCCTTGGCGCCCGATGGGCCGAGGGAGACGGCGGCCATCCCGGCGAGGGAACGGGTGCCGGAGCCGCGCGCGAGGCCGAGCAGCACCGTCTCGGCCTGGTCGTCGCGGGTGTGGCCGAGGAGGACCGCGGTGGCCCGATACCGCTCGGCGACGGCGTCGAGCGCGGCGTACCGCGCGGTGCGGGCCGCGGCCTCGGGGCCGCCGCCCCTGCCGACCTCGACCGCCACGGCGTCCACGGGGTCGAGGCCCAGCGAGGCCAGCCGCTCGGCGACCTCCCGCGCCCTGGCGCCCGAGCCCGCCTGGAGGCCGTGGTCGACGGTGACGGCACCGGCCCTGACGCCCACGCGCGGGGCCTCGAAGGCGAGGGCGGAGGCGAGCGCCATGGAGTCGGCGCCGCCGGAGCAGGCGGCGATGACCAGGGGGGCCACCTCGGGGCGTGCGTCGAGGAGGACTTCGTGCAGAACGCGGCGGACCGCCAGGCGTATCGCAGCGACCGCGGGGTGGGGACCCATGTCCGAATCACTTCTTTCTGGGGAGCTCAGGCTCGGAAGCGCTGTCACGCTGAGTGCGTAAATGGTGACAGAGGAGGTCTGTTACCCGAGCATCGCACGCCAGGCATGCCGCCACGGTCCCTCGTACGAGTGATTCCGGGGCAATTTCGCAACCGCCGCCGCCCGCGGGTGGACCGGACTAGGCGGCGCCCGGCCGCATACGCGCCACCCACTGCTCCGGGTGGCTGATCTCCTCCTTGGTCGGCAGGGTGTTGGGCGAGGTCCACACGCGGTTGAAGCCGCTCATGCCGACGTTCTCCACGGCCGTGCGCACGAACCGCTCGCCGTCACGGTACTGGCGGAGCTTGGCGTCCATCCCGAGGAGGCGGCGCAGCGCCCGGTCGAGGCGCCCTGCCCCGGTCTGCCTCCTTCGGGTGAACTTCTCGCGGATCTCCGCGACCGTGGGCACCACCGCGGGGCCGACGCCGTCCATCACATAGTCGGCGTGGCCCTCGAGCAGGGACATCACGGCGGTGAGCCGTTCGAGGATCTCGCGCTGGCGAGGCGTCTGCACGAGGTCGACGATGCCGAGCCCACCGCCCCCGCCGGGCTCCCTGACGCTCTCCTTCACGGCCTCGGCCTCCGCCTCGGCCTCCGCGGCCTCCTTCGCGGCCTTCTCCCCCTCGTCGCCGCCCCGCTGCCCGGTGACCGACTGGAACGCCTGCCGAACGCGTTCGACCAGGGTCGCCGGGTCCACGTCGGCCTCGCCGAGGAACGCCTGGATCTCGCTCTCCAGGTGGTCCCGCAGCCAGGGCACTGCCGTGAACTGCGTGCGGTGCGTCTCCTCGTGGAGGCAGACCCAGAGGCGGAAGTCGTGCGGGTGGACGTCGAGCTCGCGCTCGACGTGCACGATGTTCGGGGCGACGAGCAGCAGGCGGCCCGCGCCAGGGCCCTCGCCGCCGGGCAGCTGGGGCGTCGGGGGCGCGAACGTCTCGTACTGGCCGAGCACCCGCGACGACAGGAACGACAGCAGCATCCCCACCTCGACGCCGGTGACCTTGCTGCCCACCATCGTCAGCGCCGAGCCGCCCGGCATGGCCGAGCGCCGCTCGCGCATGCGGGCCATCAGCGGCTGGAGCACCTCGCGGAACCCCGCGACGTTCGCCCGCACCCAGCCGGGCCGGTCCACCACGAGCACGGGGGTGTCCACGTCGCCCGCGTCGAGCCCGGTGTAGCCGCGGACGTGCTCCTCCGCGGCGGCGGCGTGCCGACGCAGCTCGGCGACGATCGCGCGCGCCTCGTCCCGGCTCACCTCGGGCCCGGGGCGCGTGATCCGGGTCGCGGTGGCGACCGCGAGATTCCAGTCGACCAGGTCCGTACCGCCGAAGCTCGTCATGTTGTCAACGGTACGTGTCCCGCGAGCAAAGCGGATAGGGCACAGGCGGGCCCCGCGCCGCCCCGCCCCGCGCGGCGTCCGCGACGCGTCGCGTCGGGTCGGGTCGCCTCGGGTCAGTGGCAGCCGCAGGTGGCCAGCGCGGAGGCCGCCGCGTCCAGGGCGGCCTCGGCCTCCTCGCCGTTGTCCGTGTCCGAGGCGAGGAACGCGAACGCCAGCACCCGCCCGTCGCCGGTGACCGCGGTCCCGGCGAGGGTGTTGACCCCGGTGAGCGTGCCGGTCTTGGCGCGGACGAGGCCCGCGCCGCCGCCCGCGGCGTCGTAACGCGTCTGGAGCGTGCCGGTGAAGCCGGCGACCGGCAGGCCCGTCAGGGCGGCGCGCAGCTCGGGCCGTTCGGGGTCGGCGGCCGCGGCGAGGGCCTGGGTGAGAACGGCGGCGGTGACGCGGTCGTCCCGGTCGAGGCCGCTGGCGTCGGCGATGCGGACGTTGCTCAGCGGCAGGTCCAGCTTCTCCAACTCGCCGGTGAGGGCGCGGTCGACGCCGCGGAAGTCGGCCGGGTGGCCAGCGGCCACGGCGGTGGCGCGGGCGAGGGCCTCGGCCAGGTCGTTGTCACTGTGCGTCAGCATCCGCTCGACCAGGCTCGAGAGCGGCGCGGAGCGGTGGACGGCCAGCTCGTCGGCGCCCTCGGGGGCGGCGCGGCCGGTGTCGGTCGCGCCGGTGACCTCGACGCCCGCGGCGCGCAGGTGCCCGGCGAAGGTGCGGGCGGCGTCGGCGGCGGGCTCGTCGGAGCGGGGGGCGGGGCCCGACGAGCTGTCGTCGAGGCGGCCCGCGTTGAGCTGGAGGGGGGTGATGGTCGCGATGTTGGTGTTGCCTGACCCGATCGGGTGATGTTGTTCGCGGGGGTAGAGGGAGATGTCGTACGCGATGCGGACCCGGTCGACGTCGCGTTCGGCCAGCGCGTCGGCGGTGCGGCGGGCCAGGCGGGCGAGGTCGTCGTCGGTGAGGGTGGTGTCGCCGCCGCCGACCAGGTGGACGCGCCGCTCCTCGGGGTCCCACACCGCGCTGGTGGCCAACCGGTGGTCCGCGCCAAGGGCGTTGAGCGCGGCGACGGAGGTGAGCACCTTGATCGTGGAGGCCGGGGTGCGGGGGGAGCGCGCGTTCTCGCGGTACAGGGTGTCGCCGGTGGAGATGTCGACCACCGCGCCCGCGGCGCCGTCGCCGAGGGCGGCGTTGTCCAGGAGGCGGCCGATCGCGCGTTCGACGGCGGCGGGGGTGGCCTCGGGGGCCCTGCCGTCCAGTGGTGCGAGGACGGGGGCGGCCGCCGCTACAGTGCTGGCGATGCCTTCGGTGTCGGCTCCGTCACGGAGGGCTTCGGTGGCCGCGTGGTCCCGTTCCGCCGTGCGCTGCCCGGCGTCCCAGGGGCCCGAGAGGGCCACGGCCCCCGCCGCGACGACCAGTCCGACGGCGGCCGAGCCGACGGCCAGCCGCCAGGTCGCCCGGTGCCGTCGAAGCATCTCCGCTGCCCTGCGCACTGCCGGACCAGCCCCTTTCGCATGAGGACACCCGCGTGAGGGACACTTAACCACCTGTCGCGTGCACAGAACGGCTAAGGAGTGTCCCCCGTGGAGTTCGACGTCACCATCGAGATCCCGAAGGGTTCGCGGAACAAGTACGAGGTGGATCACAAGACGGGGCGGATCCGACTGGACCGCCACCTCTTCACCTCGACTGTGTACCCCGCGGACTACGGGTTCGTGGACGGCACGCTGGGCGAGGACGGAGATCCGCTGGACGCGCTGGTGCTTCTGGACGAGCCGACGTTCCCCGGATGCCTCATCCAGTGCCGGGCGATCGGTATGTTCCGGATGCGCGACGAGGCGGGCGGCGACGACAAGCTGCTGTGCGTCCCGGCGTCGGACCCGCGGATGGAGCACCTGCGGGACATCCACCACGTCAGCGAGTTCGACCGGCTGGAGATCCAGCACTTCTTCGAGGTCTACAAGGACCTCGAGCCCGGGAAGTCGGTCGAGGGCGCCAACTGGGTGGGGCGCACCGAGGCGGAGCTCGAGATCGAGGCGTCGTTCAAGCGGGCGGCGGACGCGGGCGAGCACCACTGACCCCGGTGTGACAGCCTGAGGGGAGAGCTCCACAGGCTCCTGGACGAGGTGCGCCGTACCCAGCCATGACAAGACGGCGCGAGGAGCTGTGTGATGGCCTGGGTCGTTCTTGTGGTCTCCGGCGTGCTTGAGGCGGTGTGGGCGACGGCGCTCGGGAGGTCGGACGGGCTGAGCCGCCCGGTGCCGACCGCCGTCTTCGTCGTCGGTCTCGTGCTGAGCATGTCGGGGCTCGGCTATGCGCTGCGCACCCTGCCGGTGGGCACCGGCTATGCCGTCTGGGTCGGCATCGGCGCGGTGCTCACGGCGGCGTACGGCATGGCGTTCGGCGGTGAGTCGGTCACGCCGCTCCGGGTGCTGCTGCTCGCGGGCATCGTGGGGTGCGTGATCGGGCTGAAGCTCGCCCACTGAGCGGGCGGCCGCGGGCCAACGGCTGTCCGCGGCGGACGACTGTCGGCGGCGGACGACTGTCGGCGGCCGCGGCGCCGGGCGCACCCCTGTGTCGGCTCGTCAGAAGCCTCGGGTGCGCTTGGCGCCGCGGCGGCCTATCGGGGTGGTGAGCCCCGGGGTCTTGATGAACAGCCGCGCGGTCTCGCTGCCGAGATTGACCCCGACGGCGATGGCCAGGGCGAGGGTGATGGCGCTCAGGAGGTTCTCGAGGCCGGTGTTGACATCGCCCTGGGCGAAGCCGAGCAGGCCGAGGTAGACCGCGCTGCCGGGGAGCAACGGGCCGATGGCGGCGGTGACATACGGCAGCGACGACGTGAACCGGTAACGCGACTGGAGCTGCCCGAACAGTCCCACCATCCCCGCGCCCACCGCCGTCGCCGCGAACGGCGACAGCCCCGCCGTGTCGTGCATCGCCCCGTAGATGAGCCAGGCGATCCCGCCGTTGACCGTGGCGGGGAGAACGGTGTTCCTCGCCTGCTGGAGCAGGACGCAGAACGTCAGGGAGAGCAGCAGGGCCGCGGCCAGCTGGATCCCTGGGCGGACGGCGCGGTCGACCACGTCGGGGTCGAGCCGCACGCCGGACGTCTCGCCGATGTAGAGGACGCCGAGGACCCCGCAGACGATGCCGACGCTGAGGTAGACCACCTCGAGGAGGCGGGCCGAGGCGGTCAGGTAGTAGCCGGTGAGGCCGTCCTGGACCCCGGCGACCAGGGCCCGCCCCGGGATCAGCGCGAACAGCCCACCGGTGATCATCGCGGCGGCCTGCACCTCCTCGCCGCCGGAGGAGTGGAGCGCGGCCCAGGCCACCCCGACCGCGGCCGGTGGCATCGCCGCGACCACGAACTGGTAGAACTCCGGCAGCGCCCTGCTCGCCGCCAGCCAGGCCAGGCGGTCGCCGGCCATGGCGCCGAGGGCGGCGAGCAGGAACACCTGCCAGCCGCCGCCGACCAGCGTGCTGGCCGCGCCGGCGAGCAGCCCGGCGGCAACGGTCAGCTGCCACTTGGTGAACGGGTGCCGGTTCCGCCGGATGGTCGCCAGCCGCCCGTACGCCTCCTCCAGCGTGACCTCGCCGGAGGAGATGTCGTCCACCAGCTGGAACACCGAGGCCAGCCGCGTGTAGTCGGTGCCGCGGCGGCGGACCGTCCGGCTGAGCGAGACCGGCGGGTCCACCAGCGACGGCTGGTGGGTGATCGAGATCAGCGTGAACGTGACCGTCGCCTCGCACCGGTCCAGGCCGTAGGCGTGGGTGACGCCGAACATGGCCGCCTCCACGTCCTCGGCCCCCTCGCCCCCGGCGAGCAGCAGCTCGCCGATGCGGAGCGTGAGGTCGAGCACCCTGGGCACGGCGGGGGCGGTCTCGTCGTCCCCGCCGCGCGCGACCCGCTCGGGCGCGGGCCGCTCGGCCAGCGGCAGCCGGACCATGCTGCGCATGCGGTCCTGCCAGGGTGCCGTCTTGGCCCAGGCGACCGCCGGGATGCCCTGAGCCGGGGTGAACTCGTTGTGTGGCTCGGTGCGGGGGGCGACGGTCAGGCCCTCGGGTATCGCGAACTCGGAGGTCGGGTGGTCGGGGTCGGACGAGGGAAGCTCCAGCCCTCGGGGAACGGCGAACCCCGAGGTGGTCTCCTGATCCGTCGGCTCCTGACCGCCCGGCCGTGTGATCTCGCCGGCCACGTGTGATGCGCTCCTCGCTCAGGACGTCCAGGGCCATCAGCCCTATGGCCCCTTTGCGAGGATAGGATGATCCTCCTTATCTCCCCCAAAACGTTGGTGCCCCGCAGCCGTGAGACTGGTCACCGCCCGGTCTGCCGCGCGGCATTGGCCAGGACGGCCTCGCGGAGATAGGCGGCCAGCCCAGGCCGTCCTCCTTCGACGCCCGCCCGATAGCGCTCGTCGGAGACGAACAGCTCCGCGATACCGACATGGACCTCGTAGGGGCAGTCGTAGGAGAAGCCGCAGATCTGGCGGCGATGCTCCTCGGCCAGGTCCATCGCGGCGGGCGAGCCGGGCGCCGCGCCGGACTCCATCGCGGCGACCCAGCGCCGGTTGAGGTCCTCGGCCGCCGCCTTGATCCGCTCCCGGTCCTCCTTTCCGTAACGCGCCGTCCTGCGCTGGGACTCGGCGAACGCCTCGGTCCCTCCCCAGCGCCGCTCGGCCTCCTCCGCGTGCTCGTCGGGGTCGAAGTCCCCGAACACCTCGAACTTCTCCTCCGGGGTGAGGTTGATGCCCAATCTCCGTGCCTCCATGGCTCGTTCGACGGCCGCGGCCATGCCGCGCAGCTTCTCGACGCGGGCCGTCAGCAGCCCGTGCTGGCGCCGCAGGTGCTCCTGGGGATCCGCGTCGGGTCGTCCAGCAGCACGGCGATCTCCTCCAGGGGGAAGCCGAGCTCCCGGTAGAAGAGGATCTGCTGAAGCCGGTCGAGGTCGGCGTCCGTGTACCGCCGGTGGCCCGCGTGCGTGCGCTCGCTGGGCACCAGCAGCCCGATCTCGTCGTAGTGGTGCAGGGCACGCACCGTCACCCCGGCGACATCGGCGACCCGGCCGACCGCATGGCTCACGTCCGTCTCCTCGCTGTCCGATCACCACCGTCGTCCCTCACGTGGCGTGAGGAGCAAGTCGTGGAGCCGGATGCGTCAGGCGTCGCGGCTCCGCAGCGCCCCATATCCCCCGACGAGGGCCGCCAGGGACCAGACCAGCAGCACGGCCGAGGCCGCCGGAGGCCCATAGGGGTCCGCGTCGCCGGTCATCAGCACCGAGCCCGCCACCGACGGCAGCAGATCCGCGGCTCGGTCCAGCCACTCCATATCGCTGAGCTTCATCAACTGGGGCATCGGGATGAGCAGGAGCACCAGAGAGGTGATGGTCCCCGCCGCCCCGCGCAGCACGGTACCCAGGCCCAGGGCGATCATGGCCAGGGCCGCCACATACCCGGCGGTGCCCAGGGCCGCGGCCACGGCCTCGCCCGCGGTGAACGCGCCGAGCTCCCCCATCAGCGGCGCGGCGGTGGCCGTGCCGACCGCGCTCAGGAGCAGCCCGGCGCCGCCTATGACGGCCCCGAGCACCAGCGCCTTGCCCGCGAGCATCCTCCCGCGGATGGGCACGCTGTGCAGCGTGGAGCTGATGGATCCGCTGGAGTACTCGCCGGTGATGGCGAGGGCGGCCAGCGCGACCAGGGTGAGCTGGGCCAGCAGGACGGCCTCCGCGACGGCGTCGGGGGCGGCGTCGAAGGTGGATATGCCGTTCTCCGCGCTGGCCGTGGCGGATCCCCCGACGACGGCCGAGCCCAGCACGGTCAACGCCATGGTGGCCACCAGACTCCACGGCGTGCTCCGCAGGCTCCACAGCTTGGTCCACTCGAAGGCGAGTACGCCTTTCATTTCGCCTCTCTTTCGCCGTATTCGACGCTGGCCGCCGTCAACTCCATGTACGCCTGCTCGAGGGTGGCCCTCCGGGCGCTCAGCTCATACAGGGGGACGCCATGGCGAAATGCCAACTCGCCTATGTCGTCGAGCGATCCGCCCGTCACGAGGATTTCGCCCTCGCCCGGGGATTCCACGGTCATTCCCGCGTGGGTCAACCGCTCCCTCAGCTCGCTCGCCTTGGGGGAGCGGACCAGGACGGCGTTGCGTGAACTGCCGCCCAGGACCTCGCCGATGGGCGCGTCGGCTATCAGCCGCCCGCGGCCGATGACCACCAGGTGATCGGCGGTGTCCTGCATCTCGCTCATCAGATGGCTGGAGAGCAGGACCGTGCGGCCCTCGGCGGCCAGCGAGCGGATCAGCTCGCGGATCCAGCGGACGCCGTCAGGGTCGAGCCCGTTCACCGGCTCGTCAAGGAGCAGCACGCCAGGGTCCCCGAGCAGGGCGGCGGCGATGCCGAGTCGCTGCCGCATGCCCAGCGAGAAGGAGCCGACGCGCTTGCGCGCCACCGATGTCAGGCCCACCAGCTCCAGGACCGCGTCGACCCGGCGGGCGGGGATGCCGTCGCTGCGCGCGATGCCGAGCAGGTGGCTCCTGGCCGTCCGGCCCGGGTGGGCGGAGCGGGCCTCGAGCAGCGCGCCCACCTCCCTGAGGGGGTGGCGCAACGCGGCATAGGGTCGCCCGCCGATCAGCGCGCTGCCCGATGTGGGGGCGTCGAGGCCGGTGATCAGGCGCATCGTCGTGGATTTCCCCGCGCCATTGGGCCCGAGGAATCCCGTCACCCTGCCCGGCTCGATTTCCAGGGTGAGATCGGCCACCGCCGCTTTCTCCCCATACCTCTTGGTGAGGCCATCCAGAACAATCACGGGTCCCACGCTAGGGATCGCGGGGGCGGTCCACATCTGGTCGATCGGCAGGGAAAGACCTTACTTTCGTCAGTTCCGGGGGCTGTTGGCGCGTTGCTAGCGTTGCGGGAATGAAGCGCTGGATGTCCCGGCCCCCTTTTCGGGCCTTCTTCGCCCCGAGCGGCAGCAGCCTGTTGACGGTCGCGGCCGCGATGAGCCTGCTGCGGCAGGTTGAGGGTCCCGACTATCAGGCGCTGGCCCTCACGACGGTCGTGATCAGCGTGTTGGCCGGGCGCCGCACGGGCGAGCTGCGGCACGCCCAGTACATCTTCGTGGCCCTGGTGGCGGCGGGGGTGCTGGTGTCCCTCTTCTCCGGAGGTCTCACCGGCTGGGTCAACGTCCTGATCATCCAGTTCGGGACGGTGCTCGGGCCCTGGTGGGTGGGGAGTTGGTGGCGCCAGCGGGCTGAGCTGGTGCAGGCGGGCTGGGAGCGCGCGGCCAGGCTCCAGCGCGAGAAGGACATGGCGGCCGAGCAGGCGCGCCTGAGGGAGCGGGCCCGCATCGCCCAGGACATGCACGACTCGCTCGGGCACGAGCTGAGCCTGATGGCGTTGGTGGCCGGGGGACTTGAGCTGTCGCCCGATCTCGGGGAGTCCCATCGGGCCACGGCGGCGCGGCTGCGGGCCGGGGCCGTGGCTGCCACCGAGCGGCTGCACGAGATCATCGGCCTGCTCGGGGAGCGCCCCGAGGAGTCGTCGGCCGGGACGGCGGACGACGACATCGCGGGCCTGGTGGAGCGGGCGCGGAAGTCGGGCGTGCGGGTGGAGTTGGAGCGGCGCGGCGCGCTGGAGGACCCGGACGCGGGGGCGACATGGTCGGCGACGACCCGGCACGCGGCACGACGGGTGGTGCAGGAGTCCCTGACCAACGCCGTCAAGCACGCGCCGGGCGGGGACATAGTGGTCCTGGTGGAGCGCACGGCGGACGAGGCGGTGATCACCGTGACCAATGGGCCTCCACCACCGCCCGAGGTGGGAGCGGCGGCACCGGCCGCGCCGGTCAGCGGGAGCGGGACGGGGCTGATCAGCCTGGACGAGCGGATACGCCTGGCGGGCGGCAGCCTGCGTGCCGGGCCACGCGAGGAGGGCTTCGAGGTGGTCGCCCGGCTGCCACGGGTGCCACCCCCGGCGCGGCCGGAGCGGGAGAAGGCGCCGTCCGCCGAGCCAGGGCCGCCGGAGGAGTTGCGCTCGGCCAGGAAGCGGGCGCGCCGCCACCTGCTGCGGGCCTCGACGCTGCCGGTGGGGATGATCGTGGCCCTGGTGGGTGTCCTGCTCGTCCTCTATGCGCTGACCGTGGAGGCCACGTCGCTTGAGCCCGCCGACTACGAGCGGATGCGACTGGGGCAGCCCAGGGGCGAGTTGGCCGAGATGCTCACCGACGGGGTGGACCGGCCTTCGCCGCTGCTGCTGGAGCCGCCGATCCAGGAGGGCGCCGACTGCGAGTACTACCGCGCCGATGACAACATCTTCGATCTGTCGGACACGATGTACCGGCTCTGCTTCGACGAGAGGGGGCAGCTGGTCTCCAAGGACACGCTCCACCGGAAGTAGGGGCCAGGGACGCACGGGAGGAGATCGCGATGGCGGAGCGGCTGCGGGTGCTGATCGCGGACGACGAGCCGATGATCCGGGTCGGGGTGCGGGGCATCCTGGCGTCGGACGACGGGGTCGAGGTGGTGGCCGAGGCGGCCGACGGCCGGGAGGCCGTCGAGCTGGCCCGGGCGCACCGGCCGGATGTGGCGCTGCTCGACATCCGGATGCCGGGCACGGACGGGCTGACGGCGCTGGACGAGATACGGGCGGTGGTCCCGGACACGGCGGTGATCATGCTCACCACGTTCGGGCAGGACGAGTACATCGCCCGGGCCCTGGACGGGGGCGCGGCGGGGTTCCTGCTCAAGGCGTCGGATCCACGGGAGTTGCTCGCGGGGGTCCATGCCGTGGCGGGCGGGGCGGCCTGTCTCTCACCGCGCGTGGCGCGCCGGGTCATCAGCGAGCTGCGGGCCGGCGCGGGGGTGCGGGGGCGGCGCGCCATGGAGCTGACGGCGGCGCTCAGCGATCGGGAGCGCGCGGTGCTGGCCATGATGGGCGAGGGCCTGTCCAACGCGGAGATCGCTCGCCGCCTGTACCTGGTGGAGGGCACGGTGAAGAGCTATGTGAGCACGGTTCTGAGCAGGCTTCATGTGCGGAACCGAGTACAGGCGGCGATCATCGCCTACGAGGCGGGGTTGGTCCGCGGCGGGGAGGGGACGTGAGCGGGGTCAGGAGCCCAGCCGCGCATAGCGGTGGAGGGCCAGCGGGACGAAGATCGCGAGCAGGAGCAGGGGCGAGGCCGCCGCCAGGGCGATCGTGTGGTCGGCCGCCCATGTCCCGCTCTCCCAGCCGGGGTTGCCGAAGAGCTCGCGGACCGCTCCCGCGGTGGCGGACATGGGGTTCCAGTCGGCCATCGCACCCATCCAGTCCGGCATGGTGTCCGGGGAGGTGAAGGCGTTGGACATGAAGGCGACCGGCCAGACCAGGATCTGGACGGCCTGGACCATCTCCGGCTTGCGGGCGACCAGTCCGAGGTAGATGGCGACCCACAGCATGGCGAAGCGCAGCAGGAGCAGCAGCCCGATGGTGGCCAGGGCCTCGGTCGCGGTGCCGTTCCACCGCCAGCCGATGGCCCAGCCGGCGCCCAGCATGACCAGCAGGCCCACCGCGGAGTTGATCATGTCGAGCAGGCTGCGGCCGACAAGCACCGATGAGGGGGCGATGGGCATGGAGCGGAAGCGGTCAAGGACGCCGCGCTCGATGTCCTGGGTGATCGCGACCATGGTCGCCTCCAGGCCGAAGGCCATGGTCAGGGCGAGCATGCCGGGGACGAGGAAGTCGGTGTAGTCGCCGCCGCCCTCGACGGCCATGCCGCCGCCGATGAAGTAGGCGAACATGACCATCATCATCACCGGGAAGAGCAGCCCGACGACCATGGTGCCGGGCTGGCGGCCCCAGTGGGCCACTCCCCTGCGGGTCATGGTGACCGCGTCGGCAACGGCCCGCTGGCCGCGGCCGAGGGGGACGGTTCGGGTGCTCATACCGTCGCCTTCCGCTGGTCGCCGGTCGGGTGGTCGCCGATCAGGTGGAGGAAGACCTCGTCGAGGGTGGGACGGCGGACCGCGATGTCCTCCGCGTCGATCCCGGCGGCGGCCAGCCCCTGGACCGTGGCGGTCAGGGCGGCCATCCGGTCGGTGACCGTGGCGCTGACCAGGCGGCGGTCGGGGTCGGTCGTCACCGCGTCGGTGCCCGAGGCACCGGTCAGGGTGGTCACGGCGTCATTCAGCCGGTGGGCGTCGCGGACCACGACGTCGACGCGGTCGGCGCCGACGGTGGCCTTCAGCTCGTCGGGAGTCCCCTCGGCGATGCGGCGGCCGCCGTCGATCAGGGAGATCCGGTCGGCGAGTTGGTCGGCCTCCTCCAGGTACTGGGTGGTGAGCAGCACGGTGGTGCCCGCGTCGGCGAGGGAGCGCACGGCGTTCCACACCTCGGTACGGCCGCGGGGGTCGAGGCCGGTGGTCGGCTCGTCCAGGAAGAGGATCTCGGGCGCCATGATCAGGCTGGCCGCCAGGTCGAGCCTGCGGCGCATGCCGCCGCTGTAGTGGCGGACGGCCTTGGTGCCGGTGTCGGCCAGGTCGAACCGTTCGAGCAGCTCGGCCGCGCGGCGGGCGGCGCCGGGGCCGCCGAGGTGGTAGAGGCGGCCGAAGAGCTCGAGGTTCTGGCGGCCGCTCAGCTCCTCGTCGAGCGCGGCGTGCTGGCCGAGCAGCCCGATGCGGTAGCGGATCCGGTCGGGCTCGGCCGTCACGTCGTACCCCGCCACCTCGGCCCGCCCCGCGGTGGGCCGCAGCAGCGTGGTGAGGATCCGGACGGCGGTGGTCTTGCCCGCGCCGTTGGGCCCGAGGACGCCATGGACCGTGCCGCGCGGGACGAGCAGGTCGAGGCCGTCCAACGCGGGCTTGGCCGCCTTGCCCGTGCCATAGGTCTTGCGGAGATCGTCGGCGAGGATCGCCGCGGATCGTTTGCGTTCTTCGCGGATGTGCACCCGTCCTCCTTCGGTCTGGGTCGGGAGGGTCGCCACCCAGCCCCACTAGTCAAGTTTGACCAATCAAGCGCCCTGGGAGGCTACTCCACCGCCCCTTGCTAGTCAAACTTGATTACCATCGCGGTGAGAGACTGCTTCTCCGGACAGCTGAGGACGAGGAAGAAGAGGCGACGGCGGATGTCGGTCATGCGGCTGCTGGTTCTCGGCGCGGTGCGTCAGCACGGCCGGGCGCACGGCTACCAGGTGCGGAACGACCTGGAGTTCTGGGGCGCCCATCAGTGGTCGACGGCGAAACCGGGCTCGATCTACCACGCCCTGAAGCAGATGGCCAAGCAGGGCCTGCTGCTGGCCCACGAGACCGCGCCCAGCACGGTCGGCGGCCCGCCGCGCACGGAGTACGAGCTGACCGACGCGGGCGAGGAGACGTATCTGGAGCTGTTGCGGGAGTCGTTGCGCGCCCATGACCAGCGGATCGACGTGCTGACGACGGGGGTGGGGTTCATCGTGGACCTCCCCCGCGAGGAGGCCGTCGCGCTGCTCAAGGAGCGGGTCGCCGCGCTCGACGGCTGGCGCGAGGAGGTGCGGCGCCACTGGACCCCGCAATCCACGCCCGCCGAGTGGGGCCACATCGGCGAGATCATGCGGCTCTGGATCCACAACTCGGAGAGCAGCGCCGAGTGGACCCGGGGCCTGATCGAGCGCCTCGAGGGTGGCGCCTATGTGATGGCGGGCGAGGGCGAGCGCAGCGTGGAGGTGCTGCCGGAGGGGATGGAGAACCCCTTCGGCTAACGGGCCGGACCCGCGGGCCTCAACGCCGCTGGCGGATCTCCCGGATCAGCCCCCGGCTCTCGTCGCGCCCCAGCGCGGTCGAGCCGAGCCGGTCGAGCACGACCTGGTACGCCGCGACCTCCTCGCGCTTGTCCAGGTACAGCGCCCCGGTCAGCTGCTCGACATAGACGAGGTCGGGCAGCTCCCGCTCGGCGAAGCGCAGCAGCGTGAACGCCCCGGACTCGGCGACGTGCCCGCCCTTGCTGAAGGGAACGACCTGGAGCGTGATGTTGGGGTGCTCGGAGAACTCCAGGAGCACACGCAGCTGTTCGTCCATCACATGCGGCCCGCCGAACGGCCTGCGCAGCGCGGCCTCGTCGAGGACGCAGTGCAGATGGGGGGCGTTCTCCGCGACGAGCAGCTTCTGCCGCCCCAGCCGCAGCGCGATCCGCCGGTCCACCTCGGCCCTGGACAGATGGCCCTTGTGCCCGGAGACGACCACGGCGTGCGCGTAGTCCTCGGTCTGGAGCAGCCCGTGCACGAACTGCAACTCGTAGGTCCCGATCCGCTCCGCCGCCGCCTCGAGCCCGACATAGGTCTGGAACCAGCTCGGCAGGACGTCGCTGTAGCTGTGCCACCAGCCCGCGCGCCCCGAGGAACGAGCGAGGCCGAGCAGTGGTTCGCGCTCGGCCTCGTCGGTCACTCCGTAGAGAGTCAGCAGATCAGCCACGTCCCGCGGCTTGAAGCTGACCCTCCCGAGCTCCATTCTGCTGATCTTCGATTCGGAGGCCCGGATCGAGTACCCGGCTTCCTCCCTTGTCACCCCGCACGCCTCGCGCAGCCTCCGCAGCTGCGTGCCGAGCAGGATCCGGCGCACCATGGATCCGCTGGCCTGCTCACCGCCGGTGACGTTGGTGTCCGCTCCCCCCGCCATCCGCTGAGTACTCATGCGCTCCTCTGCTTCCCACGACTGCCGGAGCGAAGTCTGCCACGTCAGTGCTTCATTGGGTGCCCGCATGATTACAGTCGATCAAATTTTTTCGTGCACGTGCATCTTCCCTTGCATTTGCCGTAAGCCTTGGGAAGCATGAGTTCTACGCGCCGCGAACCGGCGCGGCAGTACGCCTCCGTCCGCACCAGCCGGACGGGGACGGGGTACGGGGGTTGGCACAGGGTCAGCCCACCGTTGACAGGAGTGCCGCCGCAACGCCAGGAGTGCCGCGCCATGGGGACCAAAGGAACGCCCATGCTCGACTCATTAGGGCATCAGTCCCCTCCCGTGGACCTTCGGACCCTGTCAGGCACCGCGACGCTCGGCCTCGCGCCGCGCCCCGAATCGGTGCGCCGCGCCCGCGACTTCACCCGGAGCACGTTGCACGGGTGGCGGCTGCCCGAGCAGTTCGACGCGGTGGCGCTCGTGGTCTCCGAGCTGGTGACCAACGCCGTGCGGCACGGCGTCGGCGTGCGGCCCACGACGTTCGACGAGGAAGGGCACGCGTATGACGGCGGCGAGCGCAGCGCCGTCGAGCTGGAGCTGATGCGTTGCTCGGGGCGGCTCATCTGCGCCGTCCAGGACCCGAGCGCGGCCGCGCCGCGCGTCGGCGAGATGGACGGGGTGGCCGAGTCGGGCCGCGGGCTGCACCTCGTGGAGTGCTTCAGCGACGGCTGGGGCTGGCGCGCCCTGGCGGGCGAGCGGCGCGGCAAGGTGGTCTGGGCGGTGTTCAGAACGGGCGCCTGAGCCCGGCGCCGCGGGACCACGCCTCATCGCGGGACCACGCCGTCGCCGCGGGGCCCGTCAGCCGATCAAGTGGTCGAACTCCCCGTCCTTCACTCCCCGCAGCAACGCCTCGAGCTCGGCCGAGGTGTATACAAGCGCGGGCCCCTCGGGGAAGCGAGAGTTCCGCATGGCCACGTCGCCACTGGGGAGCTTGGCGAACTCGGCGCAGGTCCCTTGTGAGTTGCTGTGGCTACTCTTCAACCACACCACATCCCGGAGCTTGTGTGCGGCGATGCCGTTGTACGCGTCGGGCACTGGTCTCTCCCGGTCGTGCGAAGTGGTGCAAACAGGCCCCATGATCACCATCGGGCCCAACTATCCCTGAGCATAACCTCGTTCACTTGCATATGCACGGGACAATGCACGTGCACGACACGCCGTCGCCGACCTGTCACACGTCGTCCAGGCCACCCTTGAGACGGCCGGGGCTGAATTCGGGTTCCCTCGCGACCGCGAATGGCGCGATTCGTTCGCAATCGGCCATCTCGCCGTTCGCAACCGGCCATCCCCGCGCCCGTTTCCGCCCCCTCCGACCGTTCAGGGCACGGGGTCGAGCAGCTCGTCGAACGCCGAGGCCAGCCGCCGCCAGGCCGCCCGCCCCGCCGCGTACTCACTCCCGGTGAGCAGGCAGGACGCCAACACCCCGCGCAGCGCGCCCCGGTCGAGCCCGGGCCCGGTGAAGACCAGATGCTGCGCGCGGTCGCCGTGGACGGGGTCCCAGTCGAGCGCGGCCGCCGCCCGGCGCACCGGGGGCACCATCTCCCAGGCCGCGTCCGGCAGCGCGGCCAGCCAGGGCCCGGCGTTGTCGACGCAGAGCGCGCCGCCCGCCGCGTCCCACGACAGGAGCGTGTCGGGCCGGTTGGCGAGCCAGAAGCGGCCGCGGCTGCGCGGCGCCGCGCACGTCAGCTCCTCGAGCGCCGCATAGAGCCGCGCCGGGTGGAACGGCCGCCGATGCCGCCACACCAGCGTCCCGACGTCGTGCTCCTGCGCCTCCTGCGGCAGCAGCGCGCTGGCCGGGTGCTGCCTGGCCGCCGCGTCCACCACGTCGAACCCGCCGAGCGCGAGCCGCGGGAACGCGCCCGAGCCGATCGGCACCCGGTGCGCCGTCGGGTGCAGCTGCGCGAGCAGCGCCCTGTCCTGCTCGTCGCCGGGGAGCCCGCCGTCCTCCACGTCCGCGAGCGCGAGCACCGTGGCGTACTCGAGCTGCCGCGCCCAGGTGTCCGCGACCGTGCGCCGGTCGGTCGCCGCGATGGCGAGGCCGCCGTCGGCCAGGTCGTCGCCGCACCCCAGATAGGCCCCGACCAGCCCGGGATCCACCGCGGTCACCACCCCGGAGAGCCGCAGCCGCCCGTCGCCGTGCGCGATGATCACCTCGGCCATCGACCGCGGCTCCACCGAGTCCCACAGCTCGACGACGGCCAGCGCGCACACCCCGCCATCCGCGAGCCGCAGCAGCTCGGGCACCAGGTCGGCGCGCAGGGCGCAGCACGCGCAGTCGTTGACCAACGGGGTGGTGCGGCTGCCGAGCACCGCGTCCATGTCACGCACGGTGCTCGTGACCGTGTGCCGCGCGGCGCCCGACAGGTCGTGGTGCAGCGCGACGCTGCCGGGCAGCGCCCGCAGCAGCCGGTCGACCGCGGCGCCGCGGGCGTCCGCGTGGAGCCCGCCGACGAGCACGACGGGCAGGGCGGCGGACGACCCGGTCGGGCCCATCAGCGCTCCTCGCGCTTGCCGTAACGGCGCTCGAAACGCTCCACACGCCCCGCGGTGTCAAGCACGCGCGTGGTGCCGGTGTAGAAGGCGTGGCTCGCCGAGGAGATCTCGACGTCGACGACGGGGTAGGTGTTGCCGTCCTCCCACTCGATCGTCCGGTCGCTCGTCGCGGTCGACCGGGTGAGGAAGGCGAAGCCGGCGGCCCGGTCCCTGAAGACGACCGGCCGGTAGTCGGGGTGGATTCCCTTCTTCATCGTCCACGCTCTCCTCTCACGCCGTCTCTCGCGGCGGTCCGCGAAGCTCCCAACGGTCGCCTCCGAGTACCCGCTGCTCGCGGGCCCTCCCGTCACGACCGGGAGCACTGTCGGGAGCCACTGTACCGAAACGGAAACCATTTTCATCAAGAGCGCCGAACGGGCCACCCCTCCCGGTCACCAGCCCCCGGTCACCCTGAGCGGCGCGCCTCGTCGCCCGCGTCGAGGAGCCGCAGCAGCAGCGCGTTCAACGTCTCGCGCTCCGCCGCGTCCAGCGGCGCGAGGAACCGTTCCTGCGACGCGAGCGCGATCGGGCGCAACTCCGCGAGCAGGGCGGCCCCCTTGGGCGTGAGGGTGACGCGGTGGCGGCGCCGGTCGTCAGGGTCGCGGGTGCGCACGGCCAGCCCGGCGCGCTCCACCCGGTCGACGCGGCCCACGAGATGGCTCTTGTCGACGTCCAACGCGGCCGCGAGCCGCTGCTGCGACATCGGCCCGAAGTCCTCGAGCGCGGTGAGGATCGCGTGGTGCGTGGGCAGCAACCCCCGTGAGTCCAGGGCGTCTTCGAGCAGTCGGCGGCCGAAGCGCGCCACCTGGGACGTCAGATAGGAGGGGAGGGCGAGCAGCGAGGGAGGCCGCGGGCCGATGTCGGGCATGGCCGGAACAGTAGCGGAGCAACACCGTTGCGACTGGCCACAGTTGGCGAGCGCACCGTTGGCCATGGCGAAGCGACGTTCGCAAGGGCCCCCGGCGTGGCGGTGCGCGTGCCGGGTGGGGGGCCGTGTCACGACCCTGACACGGTGGGGTCGCGAAGCCTGCTGTCGCCCGTTCGGCCGCGCTACCCTGACGCCGTCAAGGGCCCCCAGGGGGACCGTTCGGACGTACGGGCTGAGGGACGATGCGACGGATTCGGACCACACTGGCCACCTGCCTGACCCTGGCGGCGCTCACCGCGGGAGCGGTGGGCTGTTCCTCGGACGACGAAGGGGAGCCCGCGGAGATCGAGGGAACGGCCGACGCGGCCGACCCCGCGGGCGAGGACGGCGGCGACGCGGAGGCCGAGGCGGAGCTGACCGAGCTGTACGGCCGTTACTGGGACGCCCTGATCGAGCTCGAGAACAGCACCGAGTTGGACAACACGGTCTTCGACGGCATCGCCACCACGGGTGTGGTGGAGACCGAGGTGGGCCGGGTAAGTGCCTTCAAGGACAACGACATCCACCGTCAGGGGGAGCCGGTGATCGACCATGTCACGGTCGCGGTCGACGGCGACACGGCCCGCGTCGAGTCCTGCAAGAACGAAGCCGGTTGGGTCTTCATCGCCAACGGTGAGGAGGACCCCTCGCTGCTGCCCGAGGAGTTGACCAGGCCCAGCCCGTTCGGCGTCGCCGCCGAGCGGACCGAGAACGGCTGGCTGATCAACCAGGTGCTGCACACCGACGAGACGACGATCTCATGCTGAGACGCATGGGCGTCGCCCCGTTGTTCCTGGCCCTGCTGTCGGCGGGGCTTGTCGCGTTGGGGGCCTCGCCCGCCGCCGCCGAGACGCCGCAGTGTGTCAGCACCGGTCCGACCGGCCAGGTCATCATCATCGACTGCGAGGACGGCGGCGGCGGTGGGGACGGGGACGACGGGGCCGGGGGCGGGTCGGGGCCGCAGTGCGACCTCAGCAGCGTCGCGGGGTTCGGCAAGCCGGACGCCAGCCGCTGGTGCGAGGGCGTCAACGCCTGCTGGGCCAACATCCCCTCCTCCATCTACCCCGACCCCGAGGACTGGCCCGAGGGCCAGCCTGACCCCGACGCCGTCTACATCTACAAGGAGTGCCGGGACCCTTCGGGCACCATCGTGGTCTCCGATTGGACCTGGCACATCCCCGAAGGGCCGTCGCTCGAGGAGCTGGCGCGGCAGGCGTACGGGATGCTCGCGCCGCCGGACTTCAGCCTGGCGTTCAGCCCGCCCGAGCAGGCGGTCATCTTCATCGACACCTGGTGGTGGGCCGCGGGCGCGGGCGGCGAGATCGTCGGCACCTCGGCGCTCGGCGTGCAGGCGGTGGGCGAGCCCAGCCATCTCGAGGTGGACCCGGGCGACGGCAGCGGCGCGATGACGTGCCCGTTCGTGACGTCCGAGAGCGACGCGTGCGCGCACACCTACGAGCGCGCGGCGGACGACCCCGGCTATCCGTCCCGCGCGCGGATCGTCTACGACGTGCACTATGAGCAGAACGGGAACGCGCTGGAGTTCCCCGGCCTGCCGGATTCCCTGGAGAGCCCGTGGACCGAGACCGCCGTGCCCGTCGTGGAGTCGCAGGCCGTCGTGGTGCGCTGAGCGGCCGGACGCGGCTGGCGGCGGGCCTGCTGCTGGCCGCGCCGGTGGCCGCGCTCGCGGCGGGCTGCACGGTCGAGTCCGAGCCGAACGGCAGGGACCCCGATGAGGTCGGGGTCTCGCCGTTCACCGGGGAGCGCGCCGAGTCGGGGCCCGTGCTGGCCGTCAAGGTGGACAACGCGCCGCAGGCCAGGCCGCACACGGGCCTCGACGCGGCCGACCTCATTTATGTGGAGCCGGTCGAGGCCGGGTTGAGCCGCCTGGTCGCGATCTACTCGAGCACCCTGCCGGAGCGCGTGGGGCCGGTGCGCAGCGCGCGCGAGACGGACCTGGAGCTGCTGCGGCAGTTCGGCGAGCCCGCGTTGGCGTTCTCGGGGGCGCAACGGGCGCTGCTGCCGGAGATCGACGACGCGCGGCTGTTCCCGCGGACGCCCGATGACGCGCCGGAGGCGTTCACCCGGGACGGACAACGCCCCGCGCCGCACAACCTGTTCGTCGACCCGGCCGCCCTGCTCGGGACCGCGCCCGACGCGAGCGGGGCCGGGGACATCGGCCTCAGGTTCGGCCGGGCCCCGGAGGGCGGCACGCCCGAGGACGCGCACTCCGTGTCGTACCCGAGCGCGTCGTTCACCTTCACCTGGGAGGCCGACGCGGGCCGTTGGCGGGTCTCGATGGACGGCGAGAAGACCGACCTGGCGCCCGCGACCGTCGTGGTGCAGGAGGTCGAGGTCACCGCGTCCGACCTGCACGACAGCAACGGCAACGCGTCGCCGTTCACCGAGACCGTCGGGCAGGGGGAGGCGACCGTGCTGCGCGACGGGCGGGCGTTCGAGGCCGAGTGGGACCGGGATCACCGGGACGAGGGAACGGAGTTCACGACGCCGGACGGGGATCAGCTGCCGTTCGCCGAGGGTCAGGTGTGGGTGGTGTACACCGCGCCCCTCTCAGCCCTGGGGTGATCACCGCGACCACCACGAGCGAGGCCGCCGCCATGACGCCCATCGCGCGGGCGGGGGTGAGCAGCCCGGCGACCGCCCCGGCCAGCGTCGCGCCCACGGCCTGCGTCGCCATCATCCCCGAGGTGTGCAGCCCGAACGCCTGGCCGCGGATGTCGGGCGGGGTGTGGGCGACCAGCAGCTCGGTGAGGACGAGCGAGGCGCTGTAGCCGCAGCACGCGAGGGCCGCCACCGCGGCGGCCACCGGGAGCGGCGGCCCTTCGCCCGGCGCGAACAGCAGGAACGGCGCGGCGAGCAGCACCTGCGCGGGTATCAGCAGCCGCTGCCGCAGGCGGGGCGTGGCCAGGCGGCCCATCGCCATGTCCCCGGCGAGCATGCCGAGCGCCGCCGCCATCAGCAGCACCCCTGCCGCGTCCCCGGCGTACGGGACGAAGAGCGCCTCGCAGCCGACGATCAGGCCGTTGGGCACCCAGAGCCCGGCGTAGATCCAGCGGCGCGAAGGGGACGCCCACAGGCGCCGGTTGACGCGCCACGTCTCGCGCGCCGAGGGGCGGCCCGCCGCGGCCGGGGGTCTGTCGGCGAGGCGGAGCCGCGCGGTGACGGCGGCGACGGCGAAGAGCCCGGCGGCGATCAGCAGCGCGCCGCGCGCGGAGACCAGCACGACGAGGGCGCCGCCGAGGGCGAAGCCGCCGATCTGGGTGAGCCCGGACGCCATGGTGAGGAGGGAGCGCCCCAGCACATGGGCGTCATCGGGCAGTATCCGCAGCAGTAGGCCCCAACGAACGCCGCTCTGCACGGAGTTGACCAGCCCCAACGCCAGGACGACGGTCAGTGCGCCGCCCACGGGCAGCCAGGGGAGCGCCAGGACGAGCGCTCCGGCGGCGAACAGCGCGCCCGTCACCCACATCGCGGTGCGCGGGCGCAGCCGGTCGGCGGCGGACAGGAGCGTGAACGCCCCGACGACGTGCGCGAACGAGGCGCCGAACATGCTGACCGCGGCCAGCAGCGGCGATCCGGTGGCGTCGTGGACGAGGGTGGCGAGGGCGAGGCCCTGGACGGTCATGGCGGCGATCTGGGCGCCGACGGTGGCGAAGAGCGCGGCGAACTCGGCGTGCGCGAAGAGCGCGCGGTAGCTGGGCATGCCGGGAGTGTGGGCGGGCCCCGGGCGCGGGCGTTAGCTTTTCGGCTGGAGACGAAAGCAGGAGACAACGGGGGGCGCGGTGGGGGTGTGGGTCATCGGGGCGGATGTCCTGGCGAACGGCCGCTTCGCGGTCTCGCCGCTCGCGGAGACGGTCTCGGCGCTGATCTCCCTCGCGGGCGGCGGGGCGCGCCCCGGGCGTGAACGGTGGCTCGCCGAGCACAGGCCCGCGTTCCGTGGGCTGCTGGCGCGTGACCCGTTCGCGGCGTCGTTCGTCCGGGTCGCGCTGCGCCCGCACTGGATCCCCGACTACCTGGTGACGCCGCCGCTGCCAGGGGACAGGACGTTCGACGACGAGCTGCGCCGGGTGCGGGCCACACCCGCGGCGACGGCGCTCGCCGACCTCGGGGAGAACGCGCGGACGCCCGTGCCCGCCGCCCTGCGGGTGCCCGACCTGCCGGAGCGCACGGCGGAGCTGCTCGCCTGGGTGTGGACGCACACGGTGCGGCCCGGGTGGCCGCGTCGGCGGCGGCTGTTCGAGGCGGACATCGTCTCGCGCACGGCCGCGCTGAGCGCCGGTGGCTGGGCCGCGGCCCTCGACGTGCTGCGGCCCGGGATGCGCTGGCTGGGCGACGGGCGGCTGCGGATCAACGCCCATCCCCATCCGCCGCGCGAGCTGACCGGCGCGCGACTGCTGTTCATCCCGACCACGGGCGAGCGCGGCTGGGTCGGCTGGGACGAGCCGCACCGGTACGCGGTGATCTACCCGTGCGCGGGGCTGCTGGCCGGTGACGCGCCCGCCGCCGAGCCGCCCGCGGCGCTGCGCGCGCTGATCGGCCCGGTCAGGGCCGCGGTGCTCGCGCGGCTCGCCGAGCCGCGCTCCCCCACCCAGCTGGCGGCGCTCACGGGGCACGCGCTCGGCTCGGTGGGCGGCCACCTCAGGGTGCTGCGCGAGGCGGGCCTGGTCACCCGGCGCCGCGCGGGCCGCCTCGTCCTCTATTCGAGGACCGACCTGGGCGACCGGCTCGCCGCCGCCCGATCTTGACTTCAAGGAAACTTGAAGTTCTAAGCTGCCCGACATGAGCATGGAGATGACCGCCTGGAACGAGCTCTACAACGCCCGGCACGCCAAGGACGACCAACGGCCGTTCTCGCGGGAGACCTTCCGCCGCATCGGCGCGTTCGCGCGCCCTCACCGGGCCTCGCTCGTGGCGTTCCTGCTGCTCAGCACCGTGACCGCGCTGCTCGCCGTCGCCACCCCCGTGCTCGCGGGGCGCGTGGTCGACGCCATCGGCGAGGGCGCGGCCGAGTCCACGGTCGTCCGTATCGCGCTGCTGATCGCGGCGATCGCGGTCCTCGAGGCGGGCATCGGGCTGCTGGCCCGCTGGCTGTCCGCGCGCATCGGCGAGGGCCTGATCCTCGACCTGCGCACGGCCGTCTACGACCATGTGCAGCGCATGCCGGTGGCGTTCTTCACCAGGACCAGGACCGGCGCCCTGGTCAGCCGCCTGAACTCCGATGTCATCGGCGCCCAGCGCGCGTTCAGCGACACGCTCTCGGGGGTGCTCGGCAACGTCGTGATGCTGCTGCTCTCGCTGGCCGTGATGCTCTCGATCAGCTGGCGGATCACGCTGCTCGCCCTCGTGCTCCTGCCGGTGTTCGTGCTCCCCGCGCGCCGCATGGGCGCCAGGCTCGCGCGCCTTTCGCGCGAGGCGGCCAACCACAACGCCGTCATGTCCGCCCAGATGACCGAGCGCTTCTCCGCGCCCGGCGCCACCCTGGTCAAGCTGTACGGGCGGCCCGCGGACGAGTCCAGGGAGTTCGCGGCGCGGGCCGGGCGCGTGCGGGACATCGGGATCCGCACCGCGATGCTCCAGATGGTGTTCGTCACCGCGCTCACCCTCGTCTCCGCCCTCGCGCTCGCGCTGGTCTACGGGCTCGGCGGCTTCTACGCGCTGCGCGGCGGCCTCGAACCCGGCGCGGTCGTCTCCCTCGCGATGCTGCTGACGCGCCTCTACGCCCCGCTGACGTCGCTGGCCAGCGCCCGGGTCGAGGTGATGAGCGCGCTGGTCAGCTTCCAGCGGGTGTTCGAGGTGCTCGACCTGAAGCCGCTCATCGAGGAGCGCGCGGGCGCCCGCGCGGTGCCCGACGGGCCGGTCTCCGTCGAGTTCGACGGCGTCGACTTCGCCTATCCGGCCGCCGACCGCGTCTCGCTCGCCTCCCTCGAGGAGGTCGCCACGCTGGACACGCGCGGCGGCGACCAGGTGCTGCACGGCGTCAGCTTCCGCGCCGAGCCGGGGCAGCTGGTCGCGCTCGTCGGCTCGTCGGGCGCGGGCAAGTCCACGATCGCGCAGCTGGCCCCTCGCCTCTACGACGCGGACGCGGGCGCGGTGCGGATCGGCGGCGTCGACGTGCGCGACCTGACGGGCGACTCGTTGCGCGCCACGCTCGGCATGGTCACCCAGGACGGCCACCTCTTCCACGACACGGTCCGCGCCAACCTGCTGCTGGCCCGCCCCGGCGCCGACGACGCCGAGCTGTGGGACGCGCTGCGCCGCGCCCGCCTCGACACGCTGGTCGCGGCGCTGCCCGACGGGCTCGACACGGTCGTCGGCGAGCGCGGCTACCGGCTCTCGGGCGGCGAACGCCAGCGGCTCACGATCGCCCGCCTGCTGCTGGCCCGGCCCCGGGTGGTGATCCTGGACGAGGCGACCGCGCACCTGGACGCCACGTCGGAGGCGGCCGTTCAGGAGGCGCTCGCCGAGGCCCTGGCCGGGCGCACCTCCGTGGTCATCGCGCACCGGCTGTCCACGGTGCGGGCGGCGGACCAGATCCTGGTCGTCGAGGGCGGCCGGATCGTCGAACGCGGCACACACGACACGCTGTTGGCGGCGGGCGGGCGGTACGAGGAGCTGCACAGGACACAGTTCGACGCGGGTCTCGACGCGGGCGGGGACGAGGACCCGGACGGGAGCCCGGGCGGGGGCCGGGTCCACGGCGGCGAACCGGCCGTCGCGCCCGTGGGCTGACGGGCCCTCGCCCGGTCGGCGCACTTCAGCGGGCGGCGCGCGGACCGGGCACACAACATGATCGGTATGACCCTCACCCTTGATCATCTGCGCCGCTGCACCGTGGCCGCCGACCTCGGCGCGGCGCGTACACGCGTCTATCTCAAACAGACCGGGCTGATCGTGGACGAGCCGTCCGTCGTGGCCGTGAACATCAAGACCGGCGCGCTCATCGCCGTCGGCACCCCGGCGGAGCGCATGGCGGGCCGCACCCCCGCCACCATCAAGGTGGTCCGCCCGGTCAACGGCGGCACCGTCGTGGACATCGAGATGGCGCAACGCATGCTGCGCGCCATGGTGGGCGCCAAGCTGCGCCGGGCCTGGCGCTTCCGGCCGATGCTGCGCGCCGCGGTCTGCGTCCCGCACGACGCGGACCCGCTGGCGCGGCGGGCGGCGTTGGAGACCATGATCGGCCTGGGCGCGCGCCGCGTCGAGCTGGTGGACAGCCTCATCACCGCTGGGGTGGGCTGCGGCCTCCCGGTCGAGGAGCCGGAGGCCACCATGATCGTGCAGGTGGGCGCGGCGACCACGGAGATCGCGGTGCTCTCGCTCGGCTCGATCGTGGCCGCCGACAAGGTGGCCATGGGCGGCGAGACGATCGACCGCGCGCTGGTCCAGCACCTGCGCAACCGCCACGAGATGCTGCTGCCGAGCCAGGCCGTCCGCCCGCTGCACCGGGCGCTCACCGGCGCCGTTCCGCACATGACCGAGGTGGCGGGGCGCGACGTGGCCACGGGGCTCGCCCGCACGGTCAAGGTGGACCCCGAGGAGCTGCGGGCCGCCGCCCAGCCGCCGGTCACCGGGCTGCTCGACGCGATCCGCGCCGTGCTGCACCGCTGCCCGCCCGACCTGGTGGCCGACCTCGCCGACCGCGGCGTGATGCTCACCGGCGGCGCGGCCGAGCTTCCCGGGCTCGACGTGATGATCCGCGACAACACCGGGATGCCCGTCAACATCGCCGAGGAGCCGGGGCTCTGCGCGGTCCAGGGACTCGGCGCGCTGATCGAGGGCAACGGGCGCCTCTCCCGGCGCGGCAGGCGCGCCGCGCGCCGGGGGCGCCGCCGGGCCGCGGCGGCGGGCGCCGCCGTCGAGCCGCGCGCCTCGGAAGCGGCCGAGCCGACGGTCGAGCCGCTGCCCGATCCCCTGGGCGACCAGCCGCTGGGGGCGTCCCTCGGGGACCGGGGCGGCGACCGGCTCGGTGACCGGCTGGACGACCGGCTCGACGATCAGCTCGGCGACGGGGAGAAGGCCCCGCTGTGACGCGACGCCACCCCTGATCCGGCCTGCCGGTCCGGACTCCTGATCCGGCCCGCCGGTCCGATCGGCCGAGGCCCACGGACCGCCCGCGCGTACGATGCGGGACTGTGAACGCGCCCGCGCCCCGACGGCACCCGCCGCCGGGGCGCGCGCCCGAGTGGCCCGTGGTGGCCGCGGTCGCGGCGGGGGGCGCGCTGGGCAGCGCGGGGCGCTACGGCGCGTACCTGCTGTGGCCCACGCGGGAGGGCGGCGCGGGCTTCCCGTGGACCACCCTGGGCATCAACGTCGTCGGCTGCGCCCTCATCGGCGTGCTCCTCGTGCTGGTCACCGAGGCGCACCGGGGGACGCACCGGCTGGTGCGGCCGTTCCTCGGGACGGGCGTGCTCGGGGGGTTCACCACGTTCTCGACGTACACGCAGGACGCCGAACACCTGCTGCGCGCCGGCCGGGTCGCGGTCGCCGCCGGGTACCTGGCCGCGACGCTGCTCGCCGCGCTGCTCGCGACCTGGCTCGCCGCGGCCGCCACGCGCGCGGCGTCGGGGGTGGCGCGGTGACGGGCTGGCTCCTCGTGGTCGCGGGCGGCGCGGTCGGCGCGGTGCTGCGATATCTGACCGACCGCGCGGTGCGCGCCCGCCTTGGCGAGCGTTTCCCCTGGGGCACGTGGCTCGTCAACGTCGTGGGCTGCGCGTTCATCGGGCTGCTGGCCGGCGTCGCGGCCGAGGCGCGGCTGCTGCTCGCGACGGGACTGTGCGGGGCGTTGACGACGTACTCGACGTTCGCGTGGGAGACCGTCGCGCTGGCCGGGCGCGGCGCGCGGTGGCCCGCCGCCGGGTACGCGGTCGGCAGCGTGCTCACGGGCCTGGCCGCGACCGTCGCGGGGGCGGCCATGGCGCGCGGGTGGTGGGCCTGAACGGGCCACGCGCGGCCGCTCGTTCCGGCTACGCGATCCGGGTCAGGTACGACGTGCCGCACCCGTCGCACTCGCCGGTGGCCTCCGGCTGGGCCCACGCCACCTCACGCGTGTAGGTGGCGCTCGCCCCGTCCGCGTCGACGACGATCGTGGCCGCGACCTCGCCGAGCGGCGGGCCGCACATGTCCTCGGCGTTATGGAGCGGCACGGTGCCGGTGTAGTGCCCGCCGCCGCCCGTGAACTCGAGCACATAGGTGCCGCCGCACTCGGGGTCGGGCGTCTCCGACCGGTAGGTGCCGGGCGATGTCTCGACGAACTCCATCCCCCCGCCGTCGTCGGCGATCCACACCCCGGCGAGGTCCGTGGTCCACGCCTCGGGCTCCTCGGTCTCCACGATCTCCTCGGGTACGGGGTCGCCGAGCCCTTCGGACGTGCCGCCGTCCCAGCCGCCGTCGTCCCAGGTCGGCGTGTCGCTCGGGAACCCGCTGTCCGACGCGGCGTCCGACGACGACCTCCCGTCCTCGTCGGAGACGTTGCTGATGGCGAAGCCCAGGCCGACGACGAGGGCGCAGCCGACGAGCAGGGAGGCGAACGACGCGCCCACGGCGCTCGTGGTCGCCCCCGCACCCGCGGTGGCCGCCGCGCCTCCGGAGGCCGCGGCGCCGCCCGAAGACGCCGCCGCGCCGCCCGACGAGGCCGAGGCCCCGCCGCCCCAGGCCCCTGACGACTGCATCGCGGCGACGCTCTCGCCGCTCCCTGGCGGCGGCAGCGCGCCGCCGGTCAGCCCGGCGTCGCCCGGCGGGCCGCCCCATGCGGCCTCACCGCCCGGCGCCTGCGGGGCGGCGGCTCCCCCGCCGTCGCCGGGCGGGCCGCCCCACCCGCTCTCGCCGCCCGGGACATCGGGCGCGTCGGACACGTCGGGCGGCTCGGGCGGCTCGGGCGGCTCGGGCGGCTCGGGCGCGTCGGGTGTCGACGAGGCGCCGGGACCGGCCGGTTCGAAGCCGTTGTCCCGCATGTAGCCGTCGACGTCGAGGTCACGCTGCGGCTCGGGGACGGGACCTTCGGGCGCGCCGCCGCCCGCGCCGCCGCCCGCGCCGCCGCCCGCCGTGACGGTGGCGTCGCCGCCGCCGGTGCCCACCTCGTATCCGAGCCACGCCGACTGGGCGAGCAGCGCCGCGTACACCACGCGCCTGCCGATCAGCAGCGCCCGGATCGCCTCCTCGTGGAGGAAGAACGCCTCGGCCCCGCGGTCGCCCGCGGCGCGGGACGCGACCCAGCCGCGCCCGAGCAGCCGCCCCCAGACCCCGAACCGCAGCGAACGCGCCAGCCCCGGCGACGTCGCCCGTGCCAGCCGCACCGCGAGGTCGGGGTGCCCTGCCGCCTCGGCGAGCGCCGCGGCCCGCTCCAGCGCCCGGCCGTGCGCGGCCAGCTCCCCCGGCGTGGTCGTCCGCAGCGACGCCCACGCGGTGAAGTGGCCGCACAGCCGCTCGGCCGGGAACGGGCCGGGGAACCGCCGCCGCAGCACCGGCACCGTGTCGGCGACCGCGGCGCAGCCGTGCTCCCCCGCCAGCGCGAGACCCAGCGCCACCAGGCGGTCGCACACCTCGTCGGGCGCGGCCACGCGCGCCAGCTCCCCGAGGTGCCGGGGCGCCACCTCGGCGTCGTCGAGCGTGGCCAGCACGTGCAGCACCCCCATCGCCGCCGGGTCGGCCGCCAGTTGGTCGAGCAGCATCGGCAGCAGCTCCGCGACCTCGGCGGGGCGCGGCAGCCGCCCCCCGCGCGCCGGGTCCGAGCGCGCCAGCGCCGCCGCCCGCACCAGCGGCAGCGGCATGCCGTCGGCGGCCCGCCACAGGGCGACGGCCGCGGCGCGTCCGCCCTCGGGCAGCGCGCCGCCCAGCTCCCTGGTCAGCAGCTCGAGCCCGGCGTCCCGCCCGAGGCCGCCGAGCCGCAACGCCGTGCCCTCGCTCCACAGCGACCGCTCGGCGCACGCGAGGACGAACGTCGCGGCGGGGGCCGCGTCCAGCAGCTCGAGCAGGTGGTCGGGCGTCAGGTCGGCGTCGTCCACATAGACGGTCACCCGCACATCGGCCATGAGCCGCCGCAGCTCGGTCCTGGTCGGCGCGTACCCGGGGGCCTCGTAGCACGCCTCGAACACCTCCTGGGCGAGGTCGCCCGCGGCGCGCCGTGCCCCGCTCAGGAACACCACCCCGCCGGACCCCGGCGGCAGCGTGCGCGCCAGGTGCCGCAGCAGCGTCGTCCTGCCGGTCCCCCGCGGCCCCCACAGCTGCACGGGCCCCCCGCCGCGCACCGCGTCCGCGAGCACCCGCGTCACATCCCCGCGCCCCAGCGGCTCGTTGACGCGGCGCGGCAGCAGCGCGACGCGTTCCCTGCGCCGGGGGCGGGGGCGTTCGGGGCCCATGACCACGGTCACCCGCGAGCCGTTGTCGGCGTCGACGATCACGTTGTGATCGCCCGCGACCACGGGCCCGTTGGCGTCGCCGCCGATGCCGATCCGGCGCGTCGAGCGCGGCCCTTCCGGCGGTGCGGCGGTCCCGTCCGCGTCCGGCATGGCTCCCCCTGGCGTCCCTGAGACGGCTGCGACGCGGCCACGCTAGTGACCCGCCGGTGCCGGGAAACCGTCCTACGACTGTTTTCCCCCGATCCTTCACGTACCGGCCCCCGGTCACCCGCCCCCGTCACCGGCCCCCGGGCCCCGGCGCGACGGGGAGTGGTGTGATGGAGCGGGAGAATGGTCACCACCACCGTGCGAGCGCGAAAGAAGGCGTGAGGGTTCATGAGCACGCACTACGACGTCGTTGTCCTCGGCGCAGGCCCCGGCGGCTACACGGCCGCCGTCCGCGCCAGCCAGCTCGGGCTGCGGACCGCGGTCATCGAGGAGAAGTACTGGGGCGGTGTGTGCCTGAACGTCGGGTGCATCCCGTCCAAGGCGCTGCTGCGCAACGCCGAGTTGGCGCACATCGTCACCCAGGAGGCGGCCACCTTCGGCATCCGGGCGACGGGCGAGGTGACGTTCGACTACGGGGCGGCGTTCCAGCGCAGCCGCAAGGTGGCCGAGGGCCGCGTCAGCGGCGTGCACTACCTGATGAAGAAGAACACCATCACGGAGTACGACGGGCTCGGGACGTTCACCGACCCGCACACGCTCCAGGTCGCGCTGACCGCGGGCGGCACCGAGACCGTGACGTTCGACCACTGCGTCATCGCGGCGGGCGCCACCACGCGGCTGCTGCCCGGCACGTCGCTCAGCGACCGCGTCGTCACCTACGAGGAGCAGATCCTCACCGAGACGCTGCCCGGCAGCATCGTGATCGCGGGCGCGGGCGCCATCGGCGTCGAGTTCGCCTATGTCCTGCACAACTACGGCGTCAAGGTCACCATCGTCGAGTTCCTCGACCGGATGGTGCCGCTCGAGGACGCCGAGGTCTCCAAGGAGCTGGCCCGCCAGTACCGCAAGCTGGGCATCCAGGTCCTCACCTCGACCCGCGTGGACGCGATCGACGACTCCGACCCCGGCTCCCCCGTCAAGGTCACGGTGACCAACGGCAAGGGCGAGCAGCAGGTCATCGAGGCCGACAAGGTGCTCCAGGCGATCGGCTTCTCGCCACGCGTCGACGGCTACGGCCTGGAGACCACGGGCGTCACGCTGACCGAGCGCGGGGCCATCGCCGTGGACGGCCGCGGCAGGACCGACGTCCCGCACATCTTCGCCATCGGCGACGTGACCGCCAAGCTGATGCTGGCGCACGCGGCCGAGACCATGGGCGTCATCGCGGCCGAGACGATCGGCGGCGCGGAGACCATGGAGGTGGACTTCACGATGATCCCGCGCGCCACCTACTGCCAGCCGCAGATCGCCAGCTTCGGCTTCACGGAGGAGCAGGCCAGGGAGCGCGGGTTCGACGTCAAGACGGTCAAGTTCCCGTTCACCGCGAACGGCAAGGCCCACGGCCTCGGCCAGCCCTCGGGGTTCGTCAAGATCATCAGCGACAACCGCTACGGCGAGCTGCTCGGCGCCCACCTCATCGGCCCCGAGGTCACCGAGCTGCTGCCCGAGCTGACCCTGGCCCAGCAGTGGGACCTCACGGTCCACGAGGTCGCCCGCAACGTCCACGCGCACCCGACGCTCGGCGAGGCGGTGAAGGAGGCGATCCACGGCCTGGCGGGGCACATGATCAACATGTGAGGCCGTCGTTCCGTGGAGTCCTCGCCTACTCCGGCGGGTGTACGCGCCCGCACCGGGGCGGGCCTACCGTGGGCGCATGGGGAAGGCACTGCTGCTCACGCTGGCCGTCGGGGCGCTGACCGCCGCCGATCTGGCGTCCAACGTGTCGGGCTCGCGCGAGGACGACTGGCTGAGCTGGACCGTGTACGCCGTCTCGGTGCTCGCGCTGCTCGGCCACCGCCGCCGCCCCCTTCCCGCGGCGGTGGTGGCCGGGGCCGGGTCGCTGACCTGGACGCTCGTCGGCCACATCGGGGAGCTGCTCAACCTCCCCGCGATGGTGTGCCTCTACTTCGTCGCCGAGCGCGGCGACCGCCGCCGCACCCTGCGCGTCGCGGTGATCGCCGCGCTGCTCTCGGGCGCGGCGGCCGTGGTGGCGGGGCAGGAGGAGGGGCGGCCCGTTCCCTCGCCCGTGCTCGAGATGGCCATCCCGCTGGTGCCGCTGCTGCTCGGCGAGGTGGTGCGCGGGCGTCATGAGCTGGCGCGGCGCGCGGATGAGGAGCGCGAACGCGAGACCGCGCGCCTGGTGCGGGAGGAGCGCGTGCGGATCGCGCGCGAGCTGCACGACATCGTGGCGCACACCGTCACGGCGATGACGGTGCAGGCGGGGCTCGCGCTCGACGCGTTCGACACCAGGCCCGAGCTGGCAAGGACGGCCCTGGCGCAGGTGCGCGCCTCGGGGCGCGAGGCGGTGCGCGAGCTGCGCACCACGGTCACGATCCTGCGCGACGAGGGCGGCGAACCGGCCGCGCCCGCACCGCGGTTGGCACAGCTGCCCGAGCTGGTCGGGCGCGTTCCGCTGCGGGTGACGCTGCACGCGCCCGCAGAGGGGGACGGGCCCGGCGTGCCGCCGGTCGTGGAGCTGGCCGCGTACCGCATCGTGCAGGAGGCGTTGACCAACGTGGTCAAGCACTCGGGCGCCCGGCACGCCGCCGTGTCGGTGCGGGCGGTGGACGGTGGCCTGCTGGTCGAGGTCACCGACGAGGGCCCGGCCGCGCCGAGCCCTGGCACCGGCTTCGGGCTGCTCGGGATGCGCGAACGGGCGGCGGCGGTGGGCGGCACCCTGGAGTACGGGGCGCTGCCGGGGGGCGGCTTCCGGGTGCGGGCCCTGCTGCCCGTGGCGGCGGAACGCGAGGGGGTGCCGGGATGACCGGGCGGATCCGGGTGGTGCTCGCGGACGACCAGACGGTCGTGCGGGCGGGGTTCAGGGCGCTGCTCGACCTGACCGACGACCTGGTGGTGGTCGGCGAGGCGCCCGACGGCGAACGGGCGGTGGAGGCGGTGCGGACCACGCGGCCCGACGTGGTGCTGATGGACATCCGCATGCCGCGGATGGACGGCCTCGAGGCCACGCGCCGGATCGCCGCCGAGCCCGCGCTCGACGCGGTGCGGGTGCTCGTGCTGACGACGTTCGAGGCCGACGAGTACGTCTTCGAGGCGCTGCGGGCCGGGGCGGCGGGCTTTCTGCTCAAGGACATCGAGCCCGAGGGGCTGCGCGAGGCGATCCGCACGGTCGCGGCCGGGCGCAGCCTGCTGGCGCCCGCGGTGACGCGGGGGGTGATCGAGGAGTTCGCGCGGCTGCGCACGCCGGTGGCCGAGGGCGCGGCGCGGCTCGCGCCGCTGACCGGGCGCGAGCGCGAGGTGATGGCGCTGGCGGCCGCGGGCCTGTCCAACGAGGAGATCGGCGCCCGGCTGCTGATGTCCCCGCTGACCGCGAAGACCCACATCAGCCGCGCGATGACGAAGCTGGGCGCCCGCGACCGGGCGCAACTGGTCGTGATCGCCTACGAGACGGGCCTGGTCCGCGCGGGCGAACGCCCCGGCGGCGCGCCGTGACCGCGCGCCCGCGTGAGCCGGGGCGCGCGCTACTCCCGGTGCGGTAGCGGCCGACTCCACGCGGCGGATGGCGGGGGCGCGGATCCGGCCTAGCGTCGTCGGCGTGATCGACGTACACGAACTGACCAAGCGATACGGCGGCAAACGCGCCGTCGACGGGCTCTCGTTCACCGTGCGCCCGGGGCGGGTGACGGGGTTCCTCGGGCCCAACGGGGCCGGGAAGTCCACCACGATGCGGATGATCCTCGGGCTGGACTCCCCCACCTCGGGGCGCGCGCTGATCGGCGGGCGCCCCTATGGCGAGCTGCGCGCCCCGTTGCGCACCGTCGGCTCGCTGCTCGATGCCAAGGGCGTGCACGGCGGGCGTTCCGCCCATGCCCACCTGGCCGGGCTCGCGGCCGCGACGGGCATCGCGCGGGGGCGCGTGGACGCGGTGCTCGAGACGGTCGGCCTCGACCCGGCCACGGCGCGGAAGCGGGCCGGTGGCTTCTCGCTCGGCATGGGCCAGCGCCTCGGCATCGCGGCCGCGCTGCTCGGCGACCCCGAGGTGCTGATCCTGGACGAGCCGGTCAACGGCCTCGACACCGAGGGCATCCGCTGGATCAGGGACCTCATGCGGTCCCTCGCGGCCCAGGGCAGGACCGTGTTCCTCTCCAGCCACCTGATGAGCGAGATGGAGCTGACCGCCGACCACCTGGTGGTGATCGGCAGGGGCAGGCTGCTGGCGGACATGCCGATGCGGGAGTTCATCGAGCGGCACTCGACGAGCCGCACGCTGGTTCGCGCGGCGGAGGAGCGCGACGCGCCGCGCACGCGGGCCGTATTGGAGTCCGCGGGGGCGCGCGTCGAGCCGGACGCGCGGGGCGGCTGGCTGGTGGAGGGCCTCGACGCGGCGGCGATCGGCGGCCTCGCCCTCGCGCACGGCGTGGCCCTGCGCGAACTGACGCCGCGGCTCGCGTCGTTGGAGGACGTCTACACGGCGATGGCCGCGTCGTCGGCGGAGTACACGAGCGAGCGGGCGGGGGTGGCCTCATGAGGGAGTTCGGCCGGGCGGTCGCGTTCGAGTGGATCAAGTTCCGCAGCCTGCGCTCCACGGTGTGGACGACGCTGGTGACGGCGGTGCTCCCGGTCCCTGGGGCGGTGTTCGTCGCGGCGACCGAGAGCCTTCAGCCGGACGACACGGTGCTGGGCGGCAGCCTCACCATCGCGGTCCCCGCGCTCATGCTGGCGGCCGTGGTCGGGGTGCTCGTGGTGTCGGGCGAGTACGGCAGCGGAACGACGGTGACGACGTTCGCCGCCGTGCCGCGCCGCGGAACGGTCCTGGCGGCCAAGGCCGTTCTGGTCGCCGGGCTGCTGTACGCGCTGGCGTTGCCGTCCACCGCGGCGGCGTACCTGGTCGGTGACGCGTTGCTCGACGACGGCTACGCGCAGGGCGATCCGATGCCCGCGCTGCTCGGGGTCGCGGCGGCGTTCTCCGTCGCGGGGCTGCTCGGCCTCGCCGTCGGCACGCTGATCCGGCACCCGGCGGGCGCGGTGACGGCCGTGGTGGCGGGGCTGCTGCTGCCGTCGATGCTGGGGCCGCTCTTCGGCGACGCGGAACGGTGGGTGGCCGGGATCTCACCGACCGCCGCGCTGGAGAAGCTGACGCAGACCTCGGACGCGACGGCCGAGGCCGTGGGCTCACTCGGCGCCTGGCCGTCCCTGCTGCTGGTCACCGGCTACACGTCCCTGACCCTGCTGGCCGCGGGCGCGGCACTGCGGACCCGCGACGCGTGACCACCTCCGGTGAGGCGAGCGGCGACCCGGGCCCCACGACGGCCCCCGGCACCGGGGCCGCGGGAACAACGGGGGCCTCACGGCGGCACCGGCCTCGTGCCCATGACCGGGCAACGGTCATACCCCCGCGCGGCGGGCGACAGCGATGGACCGCGAGACGCCCCCCGGCGAGGCCCCACACCTGGCCCCACACGCCACAGCCCCGGCAGGGGCCCACCCCGGAGGGGAAGCCCATGACCGGGTGGCGGTCATATGGCACGGGACGGAGAAACGGGCTGCCCCCCGGAGGGAACGAGCAACGTCTTGCCCGTGACCTCGCGGGCCTCGATCGCCGCGTGGGCGGCGGCCGCCTCGGCCAGCGGGAACGTCGCGCCGATCACCGGCCTCATCGTGCCCGCCGCCGCGGCGTCGAGCGCCTCGGCCAGCCGGGACGCCCGTTCCTCCGGCGGCAGTTGGAGGTCCTCGATGCCGCGCAGCGCGATGCCGCGGCGTTCGGCCTCCGCCGGGTCGGCCGCGGCGAAGCCGCCGCCCGGCGCGCCGTGCCCGGAGAACCGGCCGCCGTCCGCGGTGAGCGCGAACGCCGTGGCGCCCCGTTCCCCGCCCGCGCCGTCCCACACGACGTGGGCGCCGGTGCCGCCGGTGGCCTCGCGCACCGCGTCGGCCCAGCCGGGCAGCGTGTAGTCAACCACCAGGTCGGCGCCGAGCTCGCGCAGCAGCGCCAGCTTGCGCTCGCCCCGCGCCGCGGCGATCACGGGGGATCCCGCGGCGCGGGCGAGCTGCACCAGCAGCACCCCCATGCCACCGGCCGCCGCGGTGATGAGCGTCCACTCGCCCGGGCGCGGGCGCATCGGGCCGTACAGCGCCATGGCCGTCGTGCCGTCGTAGGCCAACGCGCCCGCCTCCCGCACGGTCAGCCCCGAGGGCACGGGCACCAGGCCGCGCGCCTCGGCGGCCACGCGCTCGGCGTACGCGCCGCCCACCACGGCGGTGGTGACGACCGACCGCCCCCGCCACGCGGGGTCGACGCCCGCCCCGACGGACGCGACCCGCCCCGCCACCCCGCCGCCCGGCACATACGGCGGCACCACGGGGAACCAGTCGCGGGCGGCGCCCCTGCGGATCCGCGTCTCGACGAAGAGCGTGTCCACGACCTCGACGTCCACGACCACCTGGCCGGGCCCGGCGATCGGCTCGACCCCCTCCCTCAGCACCAGCACCTCGGGCCCGCCGAACTCCCCGGCGACGATCTCCCGCATCCCGACCACACTCGCTCCCGCACCGACGTCGTTGCGGGGACCACCTTTCAACCTCAAGTCACCTTGAAGTCAAGCGGCGCTACGGCGCCTCGCGGTCGAACGCCTGCCACGGGGTCACGCCCAGCTCGCCCGTGGTGCCGATGTCCAGGGGGTACTTCGGGGTGAGCACGTGGGCGGGCAGGTCCTCCATGGGCGCGATCTCCAGGTGAACGCCCTCGACCGGGACGTCGAAGCCCTCGACCGTGTTGCGCCAGATCAGGGACAGGACGGCGTGCTCGCCCGGGCTCAGCGTCACGGGCTCGGGCGTGGCGTCGACGTGTTCGACGGTGGTTTCGAGGGTGGTGATGCCCTCGGCGTTCGGGACGAGCTTCACGTCCTGCGGGCGGTGCTCCGCGTCGAGAACCGTGAGGGCGGGGTAGCCGCTGACGGTGCGGGGCTCGGTGCCGCAGTTGACCAGGGTGATCGTCTGCTCGCGCAGGCCCATCGCCGCGTTGGGCTGGCCCGCCGAGAGGCGCAGCCCCTCCTCGGGGCAGGGCGGTGGGCCAGGCGACTCCGCCTCGTCGGGCACGACGAGCGCCGGGTCGGCGGCGGGCGCGGCCGCGGGCGCCCCCGCGTCCGCGTCCCGGTCCGCCGCCCGCTCGGTGCCGCACGCGGCCGCGAACAGGGCGAGGGCGGTCAGGGCGGCGGCGAGCGGCGGGCGCGGTCTCATGGGCCCATCGTCGCACGGGTGTTCGCGCGCCCCGCCGTTCCTCCGGTTGCCGCGCCCCCGGGGCGGCAGCACAGTGGAGTGAGCCGCCGGGGTACCACTCGGAAGTCCCCGATGCAACGATCTGTCGGCTCTGGAGGCGCCTTCCATGGACATCGTGGTACTCATCGGGCGGATCGTCTTCGTCGCCCTCTTCCTCAACTCCGCCCTCGGCCACCTCACCCAGACCCCGGCCATGGCCGGATACGCCAGGAGCAAGGGCGTCCCCTTCCCCGAGGCGTCGGTCCTCCTCTCGGGGATCCTGATGGTGGTCGGCGCGGTGAGCGTGGTGCTCGGCGTCTGGCCCGACCTCGGCGCGCTCCTGCTGGTCGCCTTCCTGGTGCCGACGGCGCTGCTGATGCACCCGTTCTGGAAGGAGACCGACCCCGCCACGCGCCAGAACGACATGGTCCACTTCATGAAGGACCTCTCGCTCGCGGGCGCCGCGTTCATGTTGTTCGGGCTGTTCGCGATCGCGGGCGGCGAGGTGGGGCTGACCATCACCGCGCCGCTCTTCGACCAGCACTGAGGGCGCGCCGGGGGAACACGGCGGCGGCCCGCCTCGTTCCATGACCGAGCGAACAGGATCAAGGGGGGGCGGGCCCACCGGTGAACGTGCTGGATCTGCTGTTGCTGGTCGCGGTGTTCGCCGCGGCCGTCTCGGGGTTCCAGCGCGGGCTGATAGCGGGCGTGGTCTCCCTGGTGGGCTTTGTCGGCGGGGCGGCGCTCGGGGTGTGGCTGCTGCCGTTCTTCGTCGACCACGTCGAGCCGGGATCGGTCACGGCCACGGTGGTGGCGCTGCTCGTGGTGCTGGTCCCCGCGGCGGTGGGGCAGGCGTGCGCGTGGCCGCTCGCGCTGCGGCTGAGGGACAGCGTGAGCCGGGCGCCCGCGCGCTGGCTCGACGGCATCGGCGGCTCGGTGTTCAACGGTCTTGCGATCCTGCTGGTCGCCTGGATAGCCGCCAGCGCGCTGACGCCCACGCCCTCCCCCGAGCTCAATCGCGTCGTGCAGGACTCGCGCGTGCTCGGCGCGGTGCAGGACGGGATGCCCGCGCAGGCGCCCACCTGGTTCAACCGAGCGGCGGGAGCGCTCAACGACGCGGGGTTCCCCCAGGTCTTCAACCCCTTCGAGAACGCCCCGACCGCCGAGGTGCCCGAGCCCTCGGGGGACAACGTCACGGAAGCCGCCGTCGCCGCCGCCCAGGGCAGCACGGTCAAGATCGCCGCGAGCGCCGGGTTCTCGGGGCAGGAGGGCAGCGGCTTCGTCTTCGCCGACGAGCGCGTGATGACCAACGCGCACGTGGTCGAGGGCGCCGATGTCACCACGGTGCAGGTCGGCGGCGTGGGGCGGCGGATGGAGGCCGAGGTCATCCTGTTCGACGCGGACATGGACGTGGCCGTGCTCGCGGTGCCCGGGCTCGACGCGCCCACCCTCACGCTCGCGGGCGACGCCACGCGGGGCGACCCTGCCGTGGTCGCGGGCTATCCCGAGGACGGCCCGCTCGACCTGCGCGCCGCCACCGTCGCGGGGCGCACGCCGGCGCGTGGGCAGGACATCGACGGGGACTCGCTGGTCACCCGCGACATCTACACCGTGCGCTCCCTGGTCCGCCCCGGGAACTCGGGGGGACCGCTCCTCACCACCGACGGCCAGGTGTTCGGCATGGTCTTCGCCCGCTCCACGACCGACGACCACACCGGCTATGTCCTGACCGCGGACCAGATACGCCCGCACGCGGAGGAGACGGCGGGCTGACGGCGGGCTGACGGGGCGCGTCCGGGGTCTCGTTCGGGGGGCGCGTCCAGGCCGCGTTCAGGCCGCGTTCAGAAGCGCCGCGACCTCGTGCGCCGTCCAGTGCCCGCGCGCGCCGGGGCGCGAGGCGAGATACTCCCCGGCCCGGGCCGCGCCCCAGCCATGGGCGGCCCGCAGCCCACCGCCCAGGTGCCGCAGATACGCCGCGGCGGGCGCGTTCCACGGCACGGTGACGCTGCGCCATGGCGCGGTGAACGTCAGCACCGGGTGCCCTTCGAGCGTTCCCGCGCACACCAGCGTCTCGTAGCGCCCCGGGCCGAGCCGGGCGCGGCCCGAGCGCAGCACCGCCGTGAGATCGAGGTCGACGCCCGGCACGCGGCCCATCTCCTGCGCGGCGATGTCCGAGAGCTGCCCGAGGGTGATCAGGTGCGCATGCGCCGCGGTCTCCCCCGGCGCATGCGGGTCGTAGAACGCACGCCCCCCGGTCCACACCGCCGACTCGGTCGCGAAGTACAGCAGCCCCGGCAGGGTCAGCGCCGTCGACCACCGCGGCGGGCGCGGGTCCCGGCACCCGGGGTGGGCCCGCGCGCCACCCGGCGCGACCCCGCCCTCAAGGTAGGCGGCCAGCCGCGCCGGATGCATATTCGACCCATATGCCGCGTACCAGACGGAGGTTGAGGACCCGGGGGAAAGCGCCGATGACCGGTCGGGGAAATCTCCGTTCGTGCCTGCCAATCCGCCCGCGCCTCCCCGGATACTCACTCGCGTCCGCCACCTCACCGTCCCCGGGAGTCATCGTGACGTTTCTGAGCCGCCGCCGTGCCATGGGGGCCGCCGCCGCCTTCTCCGCCGCGCTCGCCACCGGGGTGGCCGTGCCCGGCACGGCCGCCGCGACCGGCCGCGGCCGGGGCACCATACCCCTGCCGCGCGCCCACGCGCACAACGACTACGAGCACGAACGCCCCCTGTTCGACGCGCTCGGCCACGGCTTCACCAGCGTCGAGGCCGACATCTGGCTGGTCGACGGGCAGCTGCTCGTGGCCCACGACGAGATCGACCTCGACCCCGCGCGCACCCTTCAGGCGCTCTACCTCGACCCGCTGCTCGACGTCGTGAGGCGGGGCCACGGGCGGGTCTACCCGGGCCACCGGGTGACGCTCCAGCTGCTGATCGACATCAAGAACACCGGCGAGGCCACCTACCGCGCGCTCTCCCGGGTGCTGGAGCGCTATGACTCCCTCTTCATGAAGGCCATCGACGGCCGGACGCGGAAAGGGCCCGTGCAGGCCGTGATCTCGGGCGACCGCGCGGCGCGCGTGCCGATGGAGGAGGAGCGGGTGCGGCGGGCGTTCTACGACGGGCGCCTCGATGACCTGGGCTCGTCGGCGCCCGCGTCGTTCATCCCGCTGATCAGCTCCAACTGGACCCACAGCTTCACATGGCTGGGCGTGGGCCCCATGCCCGAGGCCGAACGCCGCCTGCTGCACGACCTGACCGCGACGGCGCGGGCGCGGCGGCAGCGGACCAGGTTCTGGGCGACGCCCGACCTGCCGGGCCCCGAGCGGGAGGCGGTCTGGCGCGAGCTGGTCGCCGCGGGCGTCGACCACCTCAACACCGACGACCTGCCGGGCCTCGCGGCGTTCCTCAGGGAGATCGACGGAGGACGCTGAACAGGCGCGGATGCTGGCCGGGTGCCTGCTACGTGCTGCGCGCGGGGAGGTCGTCGATCCAGGCGTAGCGGGTGCCGCGGCCCTCGGTGGACCGCAGCTCGTACATCCCGCCGGACTGCCGCGCCGCCAGCATCAGCGGCAGCGGCACCCGGCCGGTGATCAGGACGTCAACGGTCCGGCCGTCGCGCGGCCCGCCCTCGTATCTGACGCGGATCACATGGTGCTCTGCCATGGCGCCAACTTATCCGGGTGGCGCCAACCCGCGCGCCACCCCGAAGAGTGCGATCCTGCACGCCAGTTCGGCGGCTCCGGGACCCCGGCGGCGGGCGTCGGGGGGACGGGTGTCAGGGGGACGGGTGTCAGGGGGCGGGCCTGAGGGTGGAACGCTGGCGGCCGAGCCCGTCGACCTCCACCTCGACGACATCGCCCGCCGTCAGATAGGGGAAGCGCCCGGAGAGCGCGACGCCCTCGGGGGTGCCGGTGTTGATGATGTCGCCCGGCTCGAGCACGAGGTACTGCGAGAGGTGGTGCACGATCTCGGCGACGCCGAAGATCATGTCCGAGGTCGAGGAGTCCTGCCGCTTCTCGCCGTTGACGAACGAGCGCAGCCCGAGCTCCTGCGGATCGGCCACCTCGTCGGCGGTGACGAGCACCGGGCCGAGGGGGTTGAACGTCTCACAGCTCTTGCCCTTCGACCACTGGCCCCCCGACTCCTCGATCTGGTAAGCGCGCTCGGAGACGTCGTTGCTCGCCGCGTAACCGGCGACGTGTGCGAGGGCGTCGGCGGGCGAGGCCAGGTAGCGCGCCCTGCGGCCTATCACCACGGCCAGCTCGACCTCCCAGTCGGTCTTCGCCGAGCCGCGCGGTATGAGCACGTCGTCGTGCGGGCCGACGACGGTGTTGGGCGACTTGTAGAACAGGATCGGCACCGTGGGCGGCTCGGCGCCGGACTCGGCGGCGTGGGCGGCGTAGTTCTGGCCGATGCACAGCACGGCGGAGGGGCGGGCGACGGGCGCGCCGATCCGCTCGCCCTCGACGCTCGTCGTGGGCAGCGACGACGGGTCGGGCACGAGGCCGGGGTCGTCGGCGAGCGCGGCGAGGAACGCGCCGTCGATGTCGGCCGTCACGGGCCGCAGGTCGTGGTGGTGCCGGCAGTCCGCGGACACGAGCACGGGCCGCTCACGGCCCGCCTCGCCGATGCGCATCAGACGCATGATCGTGTGGCTCCTTGCGGTGTTCTTCGGGGGTTCTTCGGGGCTCATCGGGGGTCATCGGAGTTTTCGGAAAGTGACTTCCGCAGTGGGCGTCGGGGCCACTCTCCCCCAGACGGCCCCGGGGCTCAACCGTCGCGTGACGTCTCCCCGACCACACCGGACACAGGACGTCGGGCCGGGGCACACGAGCACCTGACCGTCGCCCCTGTAGGTCGGTCATATGGCGGGCGGCGTCCACCGTGCCGAGGGGCGGGAGCGGGTCGAGAAGGGCGCCACGTCGGCGCGCGCCGACGTGGCGGCCGACGAGCCACGCCTGGCGATCGAGTCCACGGCCAGCTGGAGGTCCGTGGCCCCGCGGGCCGCCGCGGGCGCCGACCACCACCGGCGGAACGCGCCCAGCCCCGCCCCGGCCACGACATCCACGACGCCCACGACAGCCACCACGGCCATGAGCAGCGCAGTCGGCATCAGCGCCCGCCCATCGGCGGGCCACCCACCATCGAAAGTGATCAACTCTCCCATGCCCACTACGATACGTAATCGACCGGCTCCCCAACACTGACGAAAGTCATGTTCTCGGGAACACCCGGCGCTCCGGCCCGGCGCTCCCGCCCCCCACGCCCCCGCTCACGCCCCCCACCACCCCCGCTCACTCCGTCGCCGGTGGCTCGCCCTTCCTCGTCGTGAGGTCGATCACCGAGAATTCCACACCCTGTGGATCCGCGACCGAGGCCAGGCGGCCATAAGGGCTGTCCTTGGGCCCGTCCACCACGCGCCCGCCCAGGCGGCGCACCTCCGCCGCCGCCGTGTCGCAGTCCTCGACCGCGAAGTACACCTCCGTGTGCGGCGGCATCCCCGGCTCCGCCTGCCCGTCCATGGCGAGCCGCCCCATCACCGGCTCGCCGCCGACCTTCCACACGGAGAAGTCGAACCCCGGGCTCCCCGCGTGCCGTTCCACGTCGAACGGGAAGACGGCGGGGAAGAACGCGTCGGCCGCCGCCGGATCGCGCGTGGCGACCTCGGCCCAGCAGAACGTCCCCGGTCGGCCGCGCTCCCCGAATCCCTTGTGCCGCCCGGCCTCCCACACCCCGAACAGCACCCCGCCCGGGTCCGAGGCCAGCGCCATCCTGCCCAGGTCGCCGATCTCCATCGGCTCCATCAGGACCGTTCCGCCGTGCTCCCGCACCCGGCCCGCCGTCGTCACGACGGAGGGCGAGGAGAGGTACAGCGTCCAGGCGGGCGGCGCCTCCTGCCCCGCCATCTGGGGGGCCAGCGCGGCGACGGTCTTCCCGTCGAGCATCGCCTCCGCGTAGCCCCCGTACTCGGGCGCGGCCTCCCCGAAGTCCCAGCCGAACAGCTGGCCGTAGAAGCGCTTCCCGTCGGCCACGTCGAGCACGGTGGCGTCGACCCAACAGGGCTCGCCCTCTGAGAAGTCGGACACGAGAGGCCCCTTTCACCCGAAAGACACAGGTATGCCCTTCCACGCTAGCCAGAACGCGCAGGTTCGGCGCGGCGAGCGCGGCCGGTCCCGGCCACCGCCGGGCGCGCGCCCGAACCCCTCGCGAGCCCCCGTCAGCCGCGCGCGCCCCGCCGCGTGGAACCGCGTTCGATCAACGCCGGGGCGAAGGTGACCTGTTCATGACGGTGCCCGGCGCCCGGCGAGCGCAGCAGCAGGTCGGCCGCCGCGCGGCCGACGTCGTACGCGGGCTGACGCACCGTGGTCAGCGCGGGCGACAGCTCGGCGGCGAAGTCGACGTCGTCGTAGCCGACCACGCCGATGTCGTCGGGGACGGCGACGCCGTGCTCGCGCAGCCCCCGGTACACGCCGAGCGCGGCCGCGTCGTTGCCGCAGATCACCGCGTCGGGGCGGGGGGACAGTGCCAGGATCCTGGGGATGGCCTCCTCGGCGACGCCCGCGGCGGTCGTGGCCCGCACCGCGATCTCGGTGACCCGCGCGTCGGGGTCGAGCCCGGCGTCGGCGAACGCCGCCCGCACGCCCGCGAGGCGCTCGGCGAGGGAGCGCAGCGGCGGGCCGCAGCGCACGAACGCCACCTCGCGCTGCCCGGCGGCCAGCAGATGGCGGGCGGCCAGCGCGCCCCCCGCCGCGTCATCCACCGTGACCGCGCACAACTCCGCGCCGTCGCACGGGTGATCGAGCAGGACGACGGGGGTGCCGCGTTGCCCCAGGCGGACCAGCTCGGGCAGCGGGGCCGCCACCGGGCTGATGATCACCCCGCGCACGCCCTGCTCCTCCAGGAGCCGCAGATAGCGGGCCTCGCGCTCGCCGCGCATGTCCGTGCTGCACTGCACGAGGAGGCAGCCGTCCTCGGCGAGCCGGTCCTCGATGCCGCGGGCGACCGTGGCGAAGTAGGCGTTGGCGGCGTCGAGCAGGACGCAGCCGACCACCGGGCTCGGCGCGCCGCGCAGGCGGCGGGCGGCGCCGTTGCGCACATAGCCGACGCGTTCCATGGCGTCCCTGACCCGGCCCCGGGTGGCGGAGGCGACGAGCTGGGGGTTGTTGAGCACGTTGCTGACCGTGGACATGGACACCCCGGCCAGCTCGGCGACCTGGCGGATCCCGGCGCGCCGCCCCGCGGCGCGCGGTGGGGCGTCTCCCACGGGCAGCGCATCTCCCGACGTCACGGCCGCAGCCTAACGCCAGGACGCCCGCGCCCCGCCCGCCCCGAGACCGGCGGCCCCCCGCCCCGAGGACCCCGACCCGAGGCCCCCGCCCCGAGGACCCCCGCGGCGCCCCGGCCGACGGCTGAACGGGCCCGCCCCGCATGCGCCCCCGCGCGCCCCGCCCCATCATCGGGAGAACCGAACGACTCGGGAGTGAGCGGGAGGAAACGGGCATGGGCGTGCGCACCTGGATCCAGGACTGGCCCGTCTACCGGCAGCTGACGGGCAACGACCCGTTGGGCCGGGGCGCGGCCGCCGAGTCGCGGCGCACCGCCGCGCTGCGCCCCCGCACCGACACCGCCGACCGGGTGGTGGGCTCGATCTGCCCCTACTGCGCGGTGGGCTGCGGCCAGCTGGTCTATGTCAAGGACGAGCGGGTCGTGCAGATCGAGGGCGACCCCGACTCCCCCGTCAGCCGCGGCAGGCTCTGCCCCAAGGGCTCGGCGACGCTCCAGATGACCACGGGCGACGCCCGCGCCCACCAGGTCCTGTACCGCCGCCCGCACGGCACCGAGTGGGAGCCGCTCGACCTGGACACCGCCATGGACATGGTCGCCGACCGGGTCATCGCCACGCGCCGCGCGACATGGGAGTGGGAGGTGAACGGCGCGCGCGTGGCCCGCACGCTCGGCATCGCGAGCCTGGGCGGCGCGGTCCTCGACAACGAGGAGAACTACCTGCTCAAGAAGCTGTTCACGGGCCTCGGCATCGTCCAGGTCGAGAACCAGGCCCGGGTGTGCCACAGCTCCACGGTCGCCGGGCTCGGCACGTCGTTCGGGCGCGGCGGCGCCACGACGTTCATGCAGGACCTCCAGAACGCCGACTGCGTCGTCATCCAGGGCTCCAACTTCGCCGAGGCGCACCCCGTCGGCTTCCAGTGGGTCATGGAGGCCAAGGCCCGCGGCGCGACGATCGTGCACGTCGACCCGCGCTTCACCCGCACCAGCGCCCTGGCCGACCTGCACGTCCCGATCCGGGCGGGCAGCGACATCGCGTTCCTCGGCGGGCTGATCAACCATGTGCTGACGGAGGGCAAGGAGTTCCGCGAGTACGTCGTCGCGTACACCAACGCGGCCACGATCGTGAACGACGACTTCCGCGACACCGAGGACCTCGCGGGCGTCTTCTCCGGGCTCGACCCCGAGAAGGGCCACTACGACCCGACGAGCTGGCAGTACAGGGGCGCCGCGATCCGCTCGCTCGCGGGCAGCCCCGACGCCGCGCGGAACGAGGCGCTCGACCGCATCGCCGTCGAACACGGCGCCGCGGGCTCGGAGTCCCACGGCGCGGGCGGCCAGGACGTGCCCCCGCGCACCAAGCGCGACGAGACGCTCAGGCACCCGCGCTGCGTCTTCCAGCTCGTCAAGCGGCACTACGCCCGGTACACCCCCGAGCTGGTCGAGGAGGTGTGCGGCGTCCCGCGCGAGACGTTCGCCCAGGTCTGCGACGCGCTGACCGCCAACTCGGGCCCCGACCGCACCAGCGCGTTCGCCTACGCCGTCGGCTGGACCCAGCACACCGTCGGCGCCCAGTACATCCGCGCCGCGTGCGTCCTCCAGCTGCTGCTCGGCAACATCGGCCGCCCCGGCGGCGGCATCCAGGCGCTGCGCGGCCACGCGAGCATCCAGGGGTCGAGCGACATCCCCACGCTCTTCAACCTGCTGCCCGGCTACCTCCCCATGCCGCACGCCGGCGCGCACGGGACCCTGGACGCGTTCGTCGACGCCGTCCGCACCCGCAAGGGCTACTGGGCCGACATGCGCGCCTACATGGTGAGCCTCCTCAAGGCGTACTACGGCGACGCGGCCACCGCGGAGAACGACTACTGCTTCGACCACCTCCCCCGCCTCACCGGCTCGCACAGCACCTACGACACCGTGATGGCCCAGCTCGACGGCGTGTGCAAGGGCTACTTCCTGCTGGGCGAGAACCCCGCGGTCGGCTCCGCCAACGCCCGCCTCCAGCGCCTCGGGATGGCCCACCTCGACTGGCTCGTGGTGCGCGACTTCTCGCTCATCGAGTCCGCGACATGGTGGCGCGACGGGCCCGAGATCGAGACGGGCGAGATGGTCACCGAGGACATCGCGACCGAGGTGTTCTTCTTCCCCGCCGCCGCGCACACCGAGAAGTCGGGGTCGTTCACCAACACCAACCGCTGGCTCCAGTGGCACCACGCCGCCGTCGAGCCCGAGGGCGACGCGCGCAGCGAGCTGTGGTTCGCCCACCACCTCGGCCGCCGCGTCAGGGAGAAGCTGGCGGGCTCCGACGACCCGGCCGACCGCCTCTTCCTCGACCTCGCCTGGGACCACCCGGTGGAGGGGCCGCTCGACGAGCCGATCGCCGCCGCCGTGCTCGCCGAGATCAACGGGCGAGGCCCCGAAGGCGCTCCGCTGTCGGCGTACACGCAGCTGCGGGACGACGGCTCGACGAGCTGCGGCTGCTGGATCTACTGCGGCGTCTTCGCCGACGGCGTCAACCAGGCCGCCCGCCGCAGGCCCCACACCGAACAGGACTGGGTCGCCGCCGAGTGGGCCTGGGCCTGGCCCGCCAACCGCCGCGTCCTCTACAACCGCGCCTCCGCCGCGCCCGACGGCACCCCGTGGAGCGAACGCAAGGCGTATGTGTGGTGGGACGCGGCGAAGCGGCGCTGGACCGGCCACGACGTGCCCGACTTCCCGCCGGGGCTCGCGCCCGACCATGTGCCGGGCCGCCGGGCGAAGGGCGTGGCGGCGCTGCGCGGCGACGACGCGTTCATCATGCAGGGCGACGGGAAGGGCTGGCTCTACGCCCCCGCCGGACTGGTCGACGGGCCCATGCCGACGCACTACGAGCCGCAGGACTCGCCGTTCCCCAACGCCCTCCACCCCGAGCACCCGAGGTCGCCCGTTCGGCTGATGTTCCCGAGGGCGGGCAACGAGTACCACCCGGCGGGCGGCGCGCGCGGCAGCTCCGTCTACCCCTATGTCGTCACCACCTACCGCCTCACCGAACACTTCACGGCCGGTGGCATGAGCCGCTGGCAGCCGTATCTCGCCGAGCTGCAACCCGAGTTCTTCTGCGAGGTCTCCCCCGAGCTCGCCGCCGAGCGCGGCCTCGAGCACACCGGCTGGGCCACCGTCATCACCGCGCGCAACGCCATCGAGGCGCGCGTGCTCGTCACCCGGCGCGTTCCGCCGCTGCGCGCCGGGGGGCGCACGGTGCACCAGATCGGGCTGCCGTTCCACTGGGGCCCCAACGGCTGCACCACGGGGGACGCCGCCAACGAGCTCGCCGCGATCGTCCTCGACCCCAACGTCCACATCCAGGAGGTCAAGGCGCTCTCCGCGGACATCCGCCCAGGCCGCCGCCCGCGCGGCCCCGCGCTGCGCGCGCTGGTCGCGGACTACCGGAGGCGCGCCGGATCCACCGAGCGCACGGGCCAGGAGGTCTGAGCCATGGCCACGCACGAGCCGACGAGCGAACCGCTGCCCCTGTCGCCGTCCTCCGGGCCCCACCTGCTGCACGGGCCAGAGCCCGCCGTGGCCGCCGACGCCGGGCACGACAACCCCCCGCCGCGCATGGGCTTCTTCACCGACACGTCCGTGTGCATCGGCTGCAAGGCGTGCGAGGTGGCCTGCAAGGAGTGGAACGCCATCCCCGAGGACGGCCTCGACCTCACCGGCATGAGCTACGACAACACCGCGGCGCTCGGCGCCTCGACCTGGCGGCACGTCGCGTTCATCGAGCAGCCCAAGCCGCTCGGCGGCCAGGAGGCGCACCTGGGCGAGGCGCCAGGCGCGCCGTCCGACCTGCGCTGGCTGATGGCCTCCGACGTGTGCAAGCACTGCACGCACGCCGCGTGCCTCGACGTCTGCCCGACCGGCTCGCTCTTCCGCACCGAGTTCGGCACGGTCGTGGTGCAGGAGGACATCTGCAACGGCTGCGGATACTGCGTGCCCGCCTGCCCGTTCGGGGTGATCGAGCAGCGCGAGGGCGACGGCCGCGCCTGGAAGTGCACCCTGTGCTACGACCGGCTCGGCGCGGGCCAGGAGCCCGCGTGCGCGAAGGCGTGCCCGACCGACTCGATCCAGTTCGGCCCGCTCGACGAGCTGCGGGAACGCGCCGCCGCGCGCGTCGAGCGGCTGCACGGGACGGGCGTGCCCGACGCGCGCCTCTACGGCGAGGACCCGGGGGACGGGATCGGCGGCGCGGGCGCGTTCTTCCTGCTGCTCGACGAGCCCGAGGTGTACGGGCTGCCCCCCGACCCCGTGGTCACCACGCGCGACCTGCCCGCGATGTGGCGCGCGGCCGGGGTCGCGGCGCTCGCGCTGCTCGGCGGCCTGGCGGCGGTGTTCGCGGGCGCGGGACGGAACGGGCGAACGCCACGGGGACGGAACGGGAGCGCGACATGAGCGAGAACGACATGAGCGAGAACAGGGTGACCCGCGACGGGCTGCGGGGCGAACGCCCCGGGCGCGACGCGACGTTCGGCAACGGCATGGCAGGGGTCGACGGCTCCCCGCGCCGCGACGGCGGGCGAGGGAAGCGGCGGCGGCGCGGCGAGGAGCTGGCCGTGCCGCCCGCCGACTTCACCTCCTACTACGGGCGCCCGGTGATCAAGGCCCCCGCGTGGGCGCCCGCCGACATCGCGGGCTATCTCTTCCTCGGCGGCCTCGCGGGCGCGGGCTCGGTGCTCGCGGCGGGCGCCGCGGCCACCGGGCGGCCCGCCACCGCCCGGGCGATGAAGGTGAGCTCGCTCGGCGCGCTCACCCTCTCCACCGCGGCGCTCGTCCACGACCTGGGCAGGCCGGGCCGGTTCGCGCACATGCTGCGCGTCATCAAGCCCACCTCGCCCATGAGCGTGGGCTCCTGGCTGCTCGCCGCCTATGGCCCGCTGGCCGGGGCCGCCGCCGTGTCCGACCTGACCGGACTGCTGCCCCGCGCCGGGAGCGCCGCCACCCGGGGCGCCGCGCTGCTCGGCCCCGGGGTCGCCACGTACACGGGCGTGCTGCTCGCCGACACCGCCGTGCCCGCGTGGCACGAGGCCCACCGCACCATGCCGTTCCTCTTCGCCGCCTCCGCGGCGGCCGCCGCTTCGGGCATGGCGCTGGCCACCGGGCCCGTCGCCGAGAACGGCCCGGCCCGCCGCGCCGCCGTGCTGGGCGCCGCGGCCGAGCTCGCCCTCACCCGCGCCCTGCACCGCGGCGCCGGGCTGGCCGGGGAGACGTACGGGCGGGGCGCGGCGGGCCGACTCCTGGGCGCGGCCAAGGCGTTGGGCTGGGCTGGCGCGGCGGGCGCGGCGCTGCTCGGGCGCCACAGGGCGCCCGCGGCGCTCAGCGGCGCCGCGTTGCTCGCCGCGTCGGCGTGCACGCGCTTCGGGGTGTTCACGGCGGGCATCGCCTCGGCGCGCGACCCGCGGTACACGATCGCGCCCCAGCGCGAACGGCTCTCGGGGGGCGCGGGGTGACGCCGTTCACCCCGTGGGAGCTTCCGGCGTCAGCGGGACCTCGCCGACGGTCTCGCCGTCCTCGATGACCACGAGCACGTCGTCCCTGATCTCGTAGCGCGTCGTCGGCGGGTCGTCGGCGACGAAGCCGAACTCCGTCTCCCGCGCGGCCAGGGGCATCCCCGGCTCCCCGCCGTCGGGCGTCTCGACGTACCACAGCGCGCCGTCGGCGTCCCGGCAGAGCACGACCGACCCCGACACCACGCCGTAGGACGCGACGAGTCGAGCCCGCTCGGGATCCGCGAGCCGCTCCGCCACCGCGTCGGGGCAGGGCCCCGAGGGCGTCGCGGACGCGCCGGAGGGCGGCTCGCCGTCCCCGCCCTGGCCGTCCTCGTTCCCGAACAGGTCAAGGGTCAGCGCCCCGCCCATGACGAACCCGGCGACCAGGAGCAGCGCCACCAGACAGCCCCACCACTGCGAACGCTCCGGCGGCCGCCGGTCGTACGCCCGGCGCGGGGCGGGGGGCGTGGGCGCCCGCGCGAAGAGGTCATCGGGCGCGAAGCGCAGATCGTCGGGCGCCCCGCAGCGGACACAGGTGTGCTCGCCGAGGCCGTTGTGGGTGCCGCACAGCTCGCAGATCCAGGCGGGCGAGGGCCCCGGCTCGAAGTCCCGGGCGTCGGGCGCCGCCTCGACCGGCGCGGTCCACACGGGCACGGGCTCGAACGGCACGGGCTCGAACGACTCCGGCTCGAACCGCTCCGGCTCAGCCGGGGACGGCGGCGGAGGCGCGGGCTCGGGCGGCCGCCGCGCCGCGCAGATGTCGCAGACGTCCACCTCGACGCCGTTGTACGTGTCGCACTCCCCGCACCGCCATGTCGCCCCCGGCACCGCGCGCTCAGCCCACCCGCCGCGCCGAACGCGCGAGCACCGACGCGTACAGCGCCTCGGTCAGCGGCGCCACGGGCGAGAGGGCCCACTCGGGGTCGTCCCCGGGGATCCGCGCCCCCGGCAGCAGCACATCGACCGCGCCGACGCCGTGCCGCCGCGCGCACAGCTCCACGAACTCCCGGACGCGCGAGGAGCGTTCGGCCCCGACCACGACCCGGATCAGCACATGCCCGTCGTCAGGGGCGCCCCGGGGCACGCAGCGGAACACCATGTGCAGCCGCCCGTCCTCCGGGTGCGGCCTGACCAGGATCGCGGCGCAGCGCCCCGTGAAGCCCTCCCCCGACCCGGGCCACGCGAACCGCAGCCCCTCCTCGTCGACGGTCAGCGAGACGCCGTCGCCCTCCAGGATCACAGGCTGTTCGCGATCGTCTCGATGATCTCGTCCATCTCGAACTCCTCGAGGCCCTCGCCCGCCCGCGAAGGGAAGTGCAGCGTGAGGTCCCACTCCTCGCCGATGGTCTCGACCCAGGGCTCCTCCTCGGGCGCGAACAGCACAAGGCGCTTGGCCGACTGCTCCATCACCGCCGTCTGGCTGCGCGCGTACCCCCACTGCTCGAACAGCTCGTCCATCGTGCGCGGGATGCCCCGCGGATAGCTCTGCGCCGCCACGCCCACCGTGCCGAGCGGGTGCGCGGGCGCGTCCGTGAACAGCACGATCACATGGCGCCGCCGGTCGAGGCCCTTCTCCCATGGCGAGTTCACGGCGAGCGCCAGCGCCTCGAGTCCCGACTCGGGGACGTCCCCGCCGCCGCCCGCCTCGATCCCGCTCACAAAGGCCGCGAACTCCTCGGCCTGCTCGGGCAGACGGAGGAACGGCGTCTGCTCGATCGCGCTGTCGGGGTCGTCGCCGAAGTCCCTGAACGCGATCACCCGCAGCCGCAGCTGGCTGATCTCCTTGCCCTTCCGCCCCATCACCCCGGCGAGGCGCTGGTGGAACTGGAGCGCGCTGCGCTTCACCGCGTCGATCACCGGGTACATGCTGCCGGTCGCATCGACGCACAGGACGATGTCCACGGCGTACCGCAGATTGCCCCGGTACCTCTCAAGCTCGGCGCTCATCGCGCCCTCCTCTCGAGTCATGGGCGGCCCCGCCGCCCCTCGGCGTGAAGCGCACCCTGGACCGCCTCGGCGCCTCGTCGGCATCCTCGCGCGCGGACCGGGGAGGGGTCCCGGCCCCTGAGCCCCCGGCGCTCCCGGAGCCCTCCGAGCCCCCTGAGCCCCCTGAGCTTCCCGAGAAACGCACCCGGCTGGTCCGGGACGGCGCGACGGGGGGCGCGCTCGCGCGGGGCGCGCCGAGGGCGCACACCTCGGGGTCGCGCAGCACCGCGAGAAACCGCTCGACCGAGGGGCGCGCGCCCGGATCCCACGCCGTCAGGTCCCGCACGAGCGCCGTCATCTCGTCGGAGAGCCGCGGGTCCCACGCCAGCGCCTCCCCCGCGTTGACCGCGTCCGCGGGCGACCCGTACCGCTCGTCGTGGCCGGGGAGCGCGCCCGTCACCATCAGATGGGCCATCAGCCCCAGCGCGAACAGGTCGACGGCGGTGGTCAGATCGGGCTCGTCGACCAGCTCGTCGCCCTGGACGTAACGCCGCCACTCCGGCGCCCCGTACAGCGAGTCACCGGCGATCGCGTCCCGGCCCGGCGGCCTGCCGGACAGATAGGAGTCGTCGAAGTCGATCAACTTGGCCGTGTGGTACGTCGCGCCCTGGCGGCGCTGCACCAGCACGTTGGCGGGCTTGAGGTCGCCGTGCACGACGTCGATGTCGTGCAGCAGCTTGAGACTGCTGCCCAACGTCCGCAGCAGCACGGCCCGGTGCGCGGGCTCGAGCGTGTGCGGCTCGGCGAGGCTGTCGGTGTCGATCCGCTCGGTCACCTTGTAGTAGCTGCTGCGCTCGTGGAAGAAGTCGGTCGCCAGCACAAGGTTCCCGGCCCCGCGCGCGTCGGGGCGCAACCGGCGCATGATGCCGCGGTGGCGCTCCTCGAAGTCCCTGCACGCCGCCAGGCGGATCCGCACGCTCGGCGTATCGGGGGACGCGCCGGCGCGCGGCAGCTTCGGCTCGAGGAAGCGCTTGAGGAAGAACTCCCTGCCGCCCTTCTCGGCGAACGCCCACACGCACTTGCCGCCCCCGGCGTTGGTCGGCTCGCTGACCAGCCGGTACCCGTTGATGACATCGCCCCGCCTCACCGCGCCCCCGCCTCCCGCACCGGCGGCATGTGCCGCTCGTACCCCGCGCGGTAGGACCGCCACGCCGCGTCCTGCCAGCCGCGCGAGGCCACCTCGGGCCCCTCGCCGCCGTAACGCGCCCGCACCGCGTCATGGCGCGGCCCGAACGCGCGGCGCAGCGCGGCGAAGTCCCCGAACCCCGGCGCCACGAGCGCGAGCGTCGCGTCGTCCGCCGTGTACGCGCCGACCTCGTCGCGCAACAGCCGTGCCCACCCGGCCAGGTCGCCCGCGGCGGCCAGCGTCCGCAGCAGCACCCACTCGAACCGCGCGGGCGTCTCCACGTAGCCGAAGAAGCCGTCCGTGGCGCACAGCAGGACACACGGCAGCGGGAACGCCCACGCGTGCGCGTCCACGGTGAACGGGCGGTCGGCGCAGACGACGTTGGTCATCGCGGGGTCGGCGCGCAGCTGCTCCAACGCGTCGTCCAGGTGCGTGTGATCGCGCGTCAGCGCGTGCAGCCCGCCGCCGGGCAGCAGGGCGTACGCGCGCGAGTCGCCCGCCCACAGCGCATGCCCCGCGACCGCGTCCCCGGTCAGCCGGTAGGCCAGGCCCGCCAGGGTGGTGGGCAGCACACGGCGCATCGAGCCGGTGATCCTGCCGCGCGTGCGCGGGCGCGCGGCATCGAGCTGGCGCCGTAGCTCCTCCGCGAGCGCCTCGGGCGCGCCCTCGTGCAAGGGCCCGTCGGGGCCCGCGCGTTCGACCGCCTCGCGGAACCAGCACTCGGTCGCGAGACGCGCCACCCGCGCGCCCACCCAGGCGCCGGTGTACGACTCGCCGCCGGGCCCCCGCCAGGCGGGCGCCGCGCCCGCGCCACCCGCGCCGTCGAACACCGCGATCACGCCCCTGCGGCTCCCCCTGTGGTGCGCGGCCAGCGCCTCCGCGTCCTCGCCGCGCCCCGCGACCCGCTCGGTCCACACCGTGAGCCCCGCGACGTCCGCGCCACCCCCTGACACCCACACGCCGGGAGGCGGCGCCCCGGCCCGCTCGGCGGCGGAAAGCATCCCGACTCCCCCTCAGATCGCGGCCCCTCGCGAAAGTATTCCCCCCGCCCTCGACGGCTGTCGAGAACGGGCCCCTCCCCCAGCCCCTTCCCGCGGTGTCACGCCCGTTGACGGCCCCGACGGGGAGTCGATAGCGTTTTTTGCCCCAACTCATGCGCTTTGGACGGAGTTGACGCCGTGCCCCTCCCCCTCGGTCGAAGGGCCCTGGTCCTCGGCGCCGCGAGCGCCGCGAGCGCGGCGGGCGCCACCGTCCTGACGGGCGGGCCCGCCTCGGCCGCACCCGCCGCCGCGCGCCCCGCCAGGGGCCGCGTCCACGAGTCGACCGTGTTCACGGCGGGCGAGGACGGCCTCGCGGTGTTCCACGTCTTCGGCCTGGCCGTCACGGCGCGCGGCACCGTGCTCGCCTTCGCCGAGGGCCGCGTCACGCAGCACGACGCCGACCCCCACCACCTGGTCTGCCGCCGCAGCCGGGACGGGGGCAGAAGCTGGGGCGCGCTCGAGTACGTCGTCCGCTCCGACGGCACCCGCTCGTTCGTCAACCCCACCCCGCTCCCCGACGGCGCGGGGCGGCTCTTCCTCTTCTACGCCGAGTGCTTCAGGAACGAAGGCAACACCGGCGGCTCGCCCGACCGCTCCCGCCTCCAGGTCATCGAGAGCGACGACGACGGGCGCACATGGTCCGAACCGACCGAGCTGACCGGCCTGTTCGACGGCAACCCCCACGGCTGGACCCTCCACATGCCGGGCCCTGGCCATGGCATCGGGCTGGCCGACGGGCGCCTCATGCTCCAGACGTGGCACCGCAGGGCCATAGCCTTTCCCGTCGCCGAGCGGCGCTACGGCGTCTCCGTCGTGCACAGCGACGACCGCGGCCGCACCTGGCGGCACGGCGGCGCGGTCCCGCTCGACGGCGCCTACCCGGTCAACGAGTCGCGGCTGCTCCAGCGCCCCGACGGCTCGCTCGCGCTGCTCGGCCGCTACGCCTCGGGCGGCACCCACCCACGGATCGTCTCGGTGAGCGGCGACCGGGGCGCCACGTGGTCGAGGCCCGTGCTCGACGCCGCCGTTCGCCCGGTCAACGCCGTGGACACCGGCGTCGCGCGCATCACCGGAGGGCCCGGCAGCCAACGCGCCAGCCGCGTCGTCCTCACACGCCCCGACTCGACCCAGCGGCGCAACCTCACGATCTCCCTCTCCTACGACGACGGCATGACCTGGCCGCACAGCCGCGTGATCACCGAGGGCCCGGCCTCCTACTCCGACGCGGTCGCGCTGCCCGACGGGCGCGTCGGCGTCCTCTTCGGCCGGGACCACGCCGAAGGCGTCTCGACCAGCTTCTCCGGCAGGGTCGCCTTCGCCGCCCTCGACCTCGACTGGCTCGACGCCGCCGAGCCGTCCGGGTTCGACCTGGACGCGATGCCGCTGCGCGCGGGCGGCGACGGCGCGCTCCGGATCGTCGCCGACGCCAACGCCGCGGGCGGCCGCCGCCCCGAGCTGGCCGCGACCGACTACGGCGCGTTCGTCGAAGCGGTCGTCGCGGTGGAACGCGGCGGCCCGCACGACGTGTACGCGCGGTTTCGGCACCTGCCGGACGGCGGCACGGTCACGGTCACGATCGACGGCGACCCCATCGGCGGCCCGGTCGACACCGCGACGCGCGGCGTCCGTTCGTTCACCACCAGGCTCCTGGGCCGCGCCGACCTCGGCATGGGCCGCCACCGGGTGCGTTTCACGGTGACCGACAAGCACACCGACGCGACGGGCCTGACGATCAGCCCCGACCTCCTGACGCTCGTGCCCCTGGGGTGACACACGCCGCCGCGCCGGATGGTGGGATGGCGGGGTGCGCACCTCCCCCCGGGCCCGCCTCGCCCTCCTGGCCCTGCTGCTCGCGGCCGCCGCGGGCGCCGTCATCGCCCTGGGGCGGCCGACGGGCGCGGCGCCGTACTTCATCGCCCTGTACGCCCTGTGCACCCTGGTGTTCGTCCCCAAGCCCGCCCTGACCGCCGCCGCGGGCGCCCTGTTCGGCGCGGGCCTCGGGCTGGCGGTCGCGGTGACCGGCACCCTGCTCGGCGCGCTGCTCGCGTTCGCCGCGGGGCGCTTGCTCGGCCGCGACGCGCTCCGGCCACTGCTGCGCCGGTACCGACCGCTCGCCACCCTTGACCGGCGCCTGACGGGGCGCCCCTTCGTCAGCGTCCTGACCCTGCGGGTGCTGCCGATCATGCCGTTCACCGCGGTCAACCTGACCGCGGCGTTCTCCGGCACCCCCTGGCTCCCCTACACGGCGGCCACCCTCGTCGGCACCCTCCCGGCCAACGTCGCCTACACCCTCGCCGGCGCGACGGCGACGAACCCGACGTCCCCGATGCTGTGGGCCCCCGCGGCGGCGCTGCTGCTGCTCCTGGGCGCGGCCGCCCTGATCCGCCGCCGCGTGCCCGACGCCACGGCGGAGTCATAGCCCGAGGGTGATCCCGGCGGCGACGGGCAGGTGGTCGCTGCCGTTCAGCTGCCCGCGGGCCGCTCGAGCGCCACCTCGGGCAGCCGCCGGGCGAGGGGAGCGGGCAGCCACCAGGCCCACCCGCCGAGCAGGTGCATGACGGCCGGAACGATCAGGCAGCGGATGACCACCGCGTCCATCAGGATCGCCACGGCGAGGCCGAGGCCGAACTGCTGGAGCATCCGGTCGGGGCTCAGCACGAAGGCCCCGAACACCACGATCATGATCGCCCCGGCCGCCGTGATCACCTTGCCGGTGGCGGCCAGCCCCTCCCTGACCGCCAGGGAGTGGTCCCCCGTGCGCTCCCACTCCTCGTGGATCCGCGAGATCAGGAACACCTCGTAGTCCATGGAAAGACCGAACACGATCGCGAAGATCAGCACGGGGAGGAACGCCTCGATCGGCCCGGGACGCACCCCGAACCAGCCCTCCTGGAACACCAGGGTCATCGCGCCGAGCGCGGCGGTGATCGAGAGGAGGTTCAGCAGGGCCGCCTTGACGGGGATCAGCAGCGACCGGAAGACCAGCATCAGCAGCAGCGAGGACAGCCCGACGACGACGGCGACGAAGAGCGGCAGCCGCTGCGCGACCGTGTCCGCGAAGTCCTGGGACGCCGCGGTGGAGCCGCCGACCAGGATCTCCGCGCCGGTGTCACGCTCGAGCCCTGGGGCCACGTCGTCGCGCAGGTGGTGCAGGAGGTCGGTGGTGCCCTCGTCCTGCGGCGCCGTCTCGGGGAAGACGATCACGGTGGCGAGACCGCCGTCGTCCGACGGCATCGCGGGGCTGGCCGCGGCCACGCCCTCGGTCGTGGTCAGCGCGGACCTGACGGCCTCGCCGACGGCCTCGTCGCCCTGGGCCAGGACGACGAGCGGGCCGTTGAAGCCAGGGCCGAAGCCCTCGGCGAGCAGGTCGTACGCCTGCTTGGAGGTCGAGCTCTCCGGGTCGTTGCCCGCGTCGGCGAACCCGAGGCGCATGCCGAGCGCCGGTGCGGACAGGGCCAGCATGGCGAGGACGGCGACCAGCAGCGTGGGAAGCGGACGGCGTTGCACGGCCGCGGCCATGGCCCGCCAACGTCGGCCCTCCGCACGCCCCTTGGCCTCGGCCTTGCCCGCGTGCGCGAGCACATGGCGCCTGATGCGCGTGCCGAGGAGCGCGAGCAGCGCGGGCAGCAGGACGAGCGAGGCGGCCATCGTGGTCAGCACGGTCAGCGCCAGCGCGAGGGCCACGCCCTGCAACGACCCGAGGCCGAGGGCGACCAGGCCGAGCAGCGCGATGATCACCGTGCAGCCCGCGAAGAAGACCGTGCGCCCCGCGGTGTCGAGGGCCCTGCGGGTGGCCTCGGCTGGCTCGGCGCCCGCGGTGAGCTCGTGCCGGTAGCGGTAGAAGATCAGCAGGGCGTAGTCGACGCCGACGCCGAGCCCGACGAGCATCGTGATGGGCGGCGTGAAGTCGGCGATCGTGAAGAGGTGCGAGGCGAGAACGATCAGGCCGATGGCGCCGCCGACCGCGAAGAGGGCGGTGATCAGCGGCACGGCGGCCGCCACCAGGGAGCCGAAGAGCAGCCCGAGGATGACCAGGGCGGCCAGGATGCCCGCGAGCTCCGCGGTCGGGCTCCCCTTCTCCTCGGCGCCGCGCACGGCATCGCCGCCGAGCTCGACCCTGAGCCCGTCGGCCTCGGCCGCCTTGGCGGCGTCGATGATCGCGGTGACGTCCTCCTTGGGCACCGCCTCGGCTTTGCCGTCGAGGACGACGGTGGCGTAGCCGATCGTGCCGTCATCGGACACGGCGGAGGCATCGGCGTACGGGGCGCGCACCTCGACGACGCTCGGCAGCCCCGCCACCTCGGCCAGCATCTCCTCGACCGCGTCCCTGCGGCGTTCGATGCCCTGGCTGTCGTTCAGCACGATCTCGACGCTGTCGCCCGCCTGGGCGGAGCCGTGCTCGTTCAACAGGTCGGTGGCGGCCTGGGAGTCGGTGCCCGGCAGGGAGAAGTCGTTCTTGTACGCGGAGCCCGCGGCCTGCGAGCCCACCGTGACGGCGGCCAGGACCGCCGCCCAGAGCAGTACGGCGAGCCAGCGGTGACGCTGTGCCCAGCCCGCCAGGGCGCCGAGCCTGCCGCCGCGCGGCCGATCGGGCCCGCGCGGCGCGGGCGGGGCGACGGACGCGGCCGAGCCGCGGGTGGGAGACATCGTGACGACCTCGGAATCGAGCGAAGGTACCGGCGTGAGAAACGCGCCCACCCCGGCGCCGCACGGCGGGAGGCGGGGGCGTTCATGCCCCTGATCGTGCGGGCGCGACCGGGTCGGGGTCGTCAGCCCACGGCCGACACCTCACCTACCCCGACGGGCCCACGCCGCCGCCGCGCCGTACCCCCTGGGTGCCACGGGGCCTACGCCCGACGGTCCGCGGGAGCGGCCCGGCCGCCCCCGCCGTCGGCCTACTCCGCCAGCCAGCCCGGGCTGACCAGCCCCGACTCGTACGCCACCACCACGACCTGCGACCTGTCCCGCGCCCCCAGCTTCGTCATGACCCGGCTGACATGCGTCTTCGCCGTCGAGCGCGACAGCACGAGACGCGCCGCGATCTCGTCGTTCGTGAGCCCCGCGGCCACCAGCCGCATGACCTCCCGCTCCCGGTCGGTGAGCGCGTCGAGCCGACCGTCGGGCTCGGGGCCCTTCCCGCGGATCGCGAACTCCGCGATGAGCCGCCGGGTGACCGACGGGCTGATCAACGCGTCGCCCGCGGCGGCGACCCGCACCGCGCGCAGCAGCTCCTCGGGCTCCGAGTCCTTCACCAGAAAGCCCGTGGCCCCGGCGCGCAGCGCCCCGTACACGTAGTCGTCCAGGTCGAAGGTCGTGAGGATGACCACCTTCACCGACGCCAGCCGCTCGTCCCCGGCGATCGCCCTCGCGGCTTCGAGACCGTCCATCCCCGGCATCCTGATGTCCATCAGGACCACGTCGGGGCGCAGCTCGCGGCACGCCGAGACCGCGGCGTGCCCGTCCCCGGCCTCCCCCACCACCTCGAGGTCGTCCTCGCCCTCGATGACCGAACGGAACCCGGCCCGAACCAGCCAGTGGTCATCCGCAAGCAGGACCCTGATCATCGGTCACCCACTCCGTCGGCACTTCCCGTGAACCCGTAAGGCAGCCGGGCCCGCACCGCGAATCCGCCCTCGGGGCGCGGGCCCGCGGTCAGCTCGCCACCCAGGGCCCGCGCCCGCTCCGTCATCCCCGCGATCCCGCTGCCGCCGCCCGCCCCGCCCCGGCGGGCCGCCGCGCCCCGGCCGTCGTCCTCGACCGCCACCCTCAACTCCCGGTCCCCGTAGGCGAGCCGGACCGTGACGCGCCCGGCGCGGCCGTGCCGTGCGGCGTTGGTCAACGACTCCTGCACGATCCGGTACGCGGCCAGGTCGACCGGGGCGGGCAGCGCGCGCTCGGGCCCGCTCCGCTCGATCGCCACCGGGAGCCCCGCCAGCTTCGCCGAGGCCACCAGCTCGTCCGCCCTTGCCAGCCCCGGCGCGGGCGCCGTGGGCGCGTCCTCGTCGACCCGGCGGAGCACCTCGAGCGTGGCCCGCAGCTCCCGCAGGATCTCCCGGCTGCTCGTCTTGATCGCGCCGAGCGCCGCCTCGGCCAGGTCGGGCTCCTTCTCCAGCCGGTGCAGTGCCGCGCCCGCCTGCACGTTGATCATCGAAACGCTGTGCCCGATCACGTCGTGCAGCTCCCGGGCGATGCGCAGCCGCTCCTCGGTGGCCCTCAGCCGCGCCTCCTCCTCGGCGTAGGCCACCCGGCCGTGCCACACCCTGCCGAGCGCCACGACGGCGACCAGCCAGCCGGCCAGCATGAACACCGCCGTGCCGGTGACATCACCCGTGCCCGCGAGGGCGCCCGCGGCCACGGCGATCACCATGGCCGCCACCATGGCGACGGCCACCCGCAGCCGCCCCCGCGCCGCGATGGCGTACAACGCCACGATCGGAACGATGACCAACGGGCCGTCGATGTCGCTCACGAGGTAGTACGCGCCCGTGGCCAGCACCGTGAACCAGCCCACCGCCACGGGCCACCGGCGCCGGAACAGCAGCGCCCCGCACACCGCCGTGATCAACAGCCAGGACGCGATCAGCAGGGGCACCGAGTCCCCACCGCGGGTCAGCCGCTGCCCCTCGGCCCCGAGCGCCACCACCACGAACACCCCACCGGCCAGCACAGCGTCACCACGGGCACCACGGGGCCACCGGAAACGCGTCTGGTCGAAGGGCGGCACCCACCCATTCTGCCCACGCCTCGGTCCGAAGGAGGAACCGCGGCCGAGCTGCCCGGCAAGGTGGGGCCCGCTTCCGCTGCCGCCGCGCAGGCGCCATGATGAGCGCGCGATGTCCCCACGCGTGCCCCTCTCGTCGTCACGTGCCGCCAGGGCAGCCGTCTTCGCCCTGGTCGTCACGGTGCTCGGCGTGGCCGCGCACCACGTGGTGTCCGAAGGGCCCGTGGCGTGGGGGCCCGTGGTCGGCGCGGGCGCGGTGCTGTTCGCCGCCGTGCTGCCGTTCGCCGGGCGCGCGCACGCGCTGCCCACGGTGCTCGGGGCGACGCTTGGCGCGCAGGCGGCCCTGCACGTGTGGCTCGGCATGGCGGGCGGCGGCGGGACAACGGATCCCCTTCAGGTCCACGGCGGGCACGGGGGACACGGCGCCGGTGACGGCGTTCCCGCGGGGGCCGCGCACGACGCGTGGCACGTCCGGACGCACGACTCGCTGACCGCCACGGCCGTTCATGCCGGGGCGGCGGTGCTCATCGCCGTTCTGCTGCATCGCGCCGACGCCGTCCGCGCCGGGGTGGTGAGCGGCCCATCGGGGCTGTTGGGCCTGGTCAGGGCGGCCATCGACCGCGTTCGGGCCCTGTGGGCCGCGGTCGGCGAGCGCGCCTCGACGGTGCTCCCCCGCCAGCCCTCCCCCGGCGTCAGGCGCGTGGTGCGTCCGCCGCCGCAACGCGTCGTGCTGGCGAACGTGGTGGTGCGGCGAGGGCCCTGAGGCGAACGAGGTCGTCCCGCCCCGTCGAGATCTCGTTCCCCGGGGGCCGCCGCGCGCGGTCCCCGCCCCACCCCCAGGAGACGTCATGTCCCGTCCCAACCCCTCGCGCGCGCTCCGCCGCCTGGGCATCGTCACGGCCGCGGCGGCCGTCGCGGTCGTCCTCTCCGCGGCTCCCGCAGCCGCCCACGTCGAGGTGGCGGCCGACACGCCGCGGGCCCTCGCCGAGAACGTGACGCTGAGCTTCCTCGCCCAGTCGGAGTCGAGCAGCGCGGGCATCACCGAACTGCGCGTCGTGCTGCCCGAGGGCCTCGGTCCCGAGCACGTCGTCTACGAAAGCGGCCCCGAGGGCTGGGAGTTCGCGCCCACCGAGGACGGCTACACCGTGGCGGGCCCCGCCGTACCCGCCGGTGAGGACGCCGAGTACGCCGTGGTGGTCCATCAGCTGCCGGACGCCGAGGAGTTGGCGTTCAAGACGCTCCAGACGTACGAGGACGGCCGGATCGACCGCTGGATCGAGCTGGCGGAGGCCGACGGCGGCGGCCACGGCAGCGCGGCGCCGGTCCTCGCCCTCGAACCGGCCGCCCCCGGAGCGGAGCCCGTCGACGCCACCGAGGAGGCCAGCCCCTCACCGGAGCCGGAGCCGGAGACCGAGCCCGAGGCATCGGCACCGGCGGACGACGCCGAGGAGACCGCGGCGGAGGACGAGGACGACGGTGGCTTCCCGGCCGCCGCGTGGATCGCCGTCGTCGCGCTCGTGCTGGCACTGGCCGCGGCCGGTGGCCATCTGGCCCGCCGCCGCGCCAAGGCCTGACCACTGCCCGGCCATGTCGTCTCCCGGAGCCGGGCGACGACATGGCCGCTACGGCGCGTCCGCGGCCCGGTCGGGGGCGAAGGGCTCGGAGGGGTAACCGGTGTCGAAGTGCATGTAGTCCGGCACGTCGATGTTCTCCCAGATCCAGCCCTCCTCGGTGAACAGCCGCCAGACGAGGCCACCCTCCACGATCTTGCCCGGCCCCTCCACCCGCTCCCGGTGCTCACCGCTGGGCGACCAGCACTCGCAGCGCAGGTCCATCCACGGGTTCTCGAGCGGATTGATGTCGACGGCCCGGCCGTTGGCGTGCGGCGACTCCATGGGCGGCGCGTTGATCTGGTCGGGGTGGCGGCAGTTGTAGGCGGCCGTGTTGTCGTCGGCGAGGCTGGCGTTGTTGTCCCCGTCGTAGTGCTCCACCGGGCGCATGCGGCGGATCGGGAACTCCTCCTCGTACAGGCGCGTGAAGATCCGCACCACGCTGTCGGCGACATCGGCGTTGACGACGAGCGCGCCCCTGGCCACCTCGCCGTCGAAGTCGATGTGGTTGATCTCGACCCGGCGCAGCTGCTCGCGGGTGACGGGGCAGCCCTCGCGCCACATCCCGGCCGCCACCATGTCCGCCCACTGCTCGGCCGAGACCTCGCGTATCTCAGGGTCGGCCCCCGGCGTCTCCGCCCGGGCGGGGGGCGTCGCGCCGCCCGAGGACTCCGAAGGAGAGGACTCCGGGGGATCGGCGGGGGCGGCACCGTCGCCGGTGTCCGTGTCCCCCGAGCAGGCGACGGCGGCGAACAGCAGGGCGGCCAGGGCGCCGACCAGGGGTCGGTGGGTGATCACTGTGCGGGTCCTTGAGTAGGGCGTGAGGTCAGGGGCAGGTCGTAGGTGGCGAGCTGTCGCCCTTCGGCGGTGCGCGTCTCGCCGCGGGGAAGCCAGCCCAGGCGCTCGTAGTACGGTCCCGCGCCGCCGGGCCCGGCGAGCGTGACGAGGCTGATCCGCGCGCATCCGCGGTGGGCGGCGTCACCGGCGAACACCCGGATGAGGGCGCCCCCGAGGCCCAGCGAACGCGCCGACCCGACCACCGCGACATGGGAGAGCACGGCGGTGACGCCGGAGCCCGCGGACGGCGACGCGGCCGCGCCCCGCCGTTTCGGCGCCAGCTTCCGCAGGTAGCGGAACAGCCGTGTGCGCACGAAGTGCGACGCCACGCGCGGGCGCACCACCATGCCCGCCACGGCGCGCGCGAGCAGGCGCACACCGTGCGAGCGGACCACGTGCCGACGGTGGGCCGCCGGGTCGAGCACGCCGACGAGGAAGCCCGCGGGGCGGCCGTCCACGTCGGCCACGTAGGCGCGGGCGTGGGCGCTGGTCAGATACGTCCTCGAGTAGGCCGTGAGGAAGCCGGGGCCGAGGCGCGCGAAGAACCCGTCGGGGAAGAACTCCCGGTGCGCGGCCACCACGAAGTCGAGGTCGGAGCGGGACATCGGCCGAAGGACGAATCCGTGGGGATCCTGTCGTCGGCCCCGCATCGGGGGGATGCGCGGGCCGGTGTGCGGGGTGCCCGGCGGGGCCGGGACGGAGTTCGGTCGCGTCGAGGCGCGGGGGTCGGCGTCCACACCCGCAAACTACTACACTGCGTAGGAGTTAACGAACGTGACGCCGCCCGCCCCACGCGCGGCACGTCCGCCGCCGAACGGGCACACTGGCCTGCGGCGGATCGGTCGGCCGCCACGAAGGAACGAGGGTGAGGAGCCCGGGAGATGCGCCCACTGGGCGAGCTGGAAGCCGAGATCATGCGCGTGGTGTGGCGCGGCACGGAGCCGCTGACCATCCAGGCCCTCACGGACACCCTCAACGAACAGCGCCCGCTGGCCTACACCACGGTGATGACCGTGGTGGACCGGCTGCGCCAGAAGGGCTGGCTGACCAGGACGAAGGTCAGCCGCGCCTACCGCTACTCCGCCTCCAGGTCGGCCGAGGACTACACGGCGCTGCTGCTCGAACAGGCCCTGGACACCACCGCCGACCGCGCCGGCGCCCTCATCCGGTTCGCCGACCGCCTCGACCCCGCGGAGGCGGAGGCCCTGCGCGAGGCGCTGGGGCGGTCCACGCCCGAGCCCGGGCGGGCGGACGGCGACTGACGTGCTCGTCATCCTGGCCCTGCTCACCCACGCCCTGGTCCTCGGCGGACCGGTGGCCCGCCTCCTCTCCCACGCGGCGTGGACCCGGCGTTCACCGCGGATCGCCCTGCGCCTGTGGCACACCAACGCGCTCGGCTTCCTCGCCTCCTGCTGCGCGGTGCTGCTCCTGGCCGCGCACGACGCCTGGGAGCACGCCGTGGTGTGGCTCTTCCACGCCGACAAGCCCCAGGTGCACGCCGCCTACACCGGCTCCCTGCCCGTCGAAGGCATCGCCGATGTCGCCCTGGTCGCCCTGCTGACCTGCGCGGGCGCCATCTCGGCACTCGCCGCCCGACGCTCCCTGCGCGTCCGCGGGCAACGGGCCAGGCACCGGCTGGCCACCGACGCCCTCGCCGAACGCGACGGCGCGCGCCGGGGAAACCTGCGGGTCCTCGACCACGACGCCCCGGCGGCCTTCTGCATCCCGGGCCAGGGCGGCCGCGCCCGCATCGTCCTGACCACCGGCGCGTTGCGCCTCCTCGGCCCCGACCAGCTCGCGGCGACCGTCGAGCACGAACGGGCCCACCTGCGACTTCGCCACCACCGGGCGATCCTGCTCGCCGACGTGATCACCGCCGCCGTCGGCTGGACCGGCCTCCTGCGCGACTACGCCGCCCAGGTCAGGCGCCTGGTCGAGATGGCCGCGGACGACCAGGCCGCCCAACGACACGGGCGCCGCACCGTCGCCAGCGCCCTGCTCGACATGTGCTCCCAAGACCCCGAGGACCAGGCCGTCGGCACCGTGTCGATGACGGGACCCGACCCGGCCGAACGCATCCGGCGCCTGCTCGAACCCCCCTCACCCACCCCCCGACGCCGCGCCCTCCCGGCCCTGGCCCTGTGCGCGGGCGCGGCCCTCCTCGCCCTCCCCGCGGCCGTATCCCTCGCCCCCGCCGCGGCGATCGCCGGCACCGCACACGGCGAAGGAGACCCACGAGGCGGCTGAGACCACCGAACGCGTCGAAGAAGGCACGGAATCGAGCAACCGTCAAGGAACACCGCGACCAGGAGTGGGAACCGCCCTACGCCAGTGCGGTGAACGCGCCGACCTCGTCGAGTGCCCGCCGCGAATCCGGGGTCTTCTCCGTCGCACGTGCCCGCGGCGCGGGAACCCGGGCGATCTCAGCCTCGACGCGTCCGCGGACGGGCGCGGAGCCGCGCCGGTACAGGTTCCACAGCGCTTTCCTGAGGTGCTCCACCTCCATCCCCGCGAGCTGGGCGAAGAACGCCTCCGCGCTCATCCGGTCTGCGGGCACGGCCGATAACGTACGGCTCCGCCCCGCTGGGCGACGGAGCCGGGCAGGCCGTGGCTGGCGACAGCGAAACTCCTGGCGCCAGTACACCCCCGGCGCTAGGCTCGATGATCCCTTCACCACACCCGAAACAGCCCAGGCACGCCACGACATACAGCATCCCAGGAAGAGCGGTACCCCTCTGATGAGCGCAGGTGGCGCGGCACAGACACCGGACACCAGACTCGCCGAGCTCGCCCGGACGTCACGCAACTTCGGTTTCCTGTACGACCATCTGCCCCTGCTCGTCGCTTACGGCTCGGGCGCCGAGGCCAACGTCTTCACCGACCCGAACACCTCGCTCATCAAGTCCCGGCAGTTCGGTGAGGCCCTCGCTTCCGATCTGGTGCGCCGGGGGCGTCTCCAGTTCACCGGGAGCAAGCAGGTCGAGCGCCTGGCAGCCCTCGACAAGGAAGGTTATCTGCACGGCAACGTGGGGCCCGCCTTCCACGAGGTCCGCGTCCTCGGCAACAAGGCCAACCACGACGACCACGACGACGTGGACGACGCCTTCCGGGCCCTGCGGGCCTGTCACCGGCTCGGTGTCTGGTACCACCGCCTGATCACCGGCTCGCGCGAACAGCACACGTTCGTGCCACCGGACCCGGCACGCACGCCGGCCGCTCAGAACACGGCCCTGCGCGCACAGGTGGAGGAGACCCGGCGGGCGCTGGAGGAGGCCCGTCTCACCTACGAGGGCCAGGCCTCCCAGGCGCAGGCCGAGCAGGCCGCCCGCCTCGCGGCGGAGAAGGAACTCGCCGACGCTGCGGCGGGGCGCGAGGAGTTGGCCCGTCAAGTGGCCGCCATGCACGATCAGCTCGCGGCGCTCCAGCAGGCCCAGTACGCGGCCGACGCCAGGCTGCTGCGCGAGCAGGTCACGAGCCCCGCCGCCGCGTCCGAGGCGGTGGCCGAGCGTGCCCGTCTCCTGGAGAACGCCGAGCAGGCGGCCCGCGAGCCCCTCACCGAGGCGCAAGTGCGCACCCATCTCGACGAGATGCTCACCGAGGCGGGCTGGAGCGTTCAGGACGCGGACGGCAGCCTCAACCTGTACGTGCAGGGCGACCGCCGTGGCAGCGGTGTCGCCGTCCGCGAGACAACCACCGCCACGGGCCGCGCCGACTACGCCCTGTACGTGGAGCGCAAGCTCGTCGGCGTGATCGAGGCCAAACGGGAGGGCGCCGATCTGACGGCCGCCGAGGCCCAGGCCGACCGGTACGCCGATCACCCCACCGAGGCACAGCAGCGCCTGATCGCCTGGCGCACCCCACTGCCATTCCGCTATGTGTCGGACGGCGGCGAGACCCGCTTCCGCAACACCCTCGACCCCGACTCACGCAGCAGGCGGATCTTCTCCTTCCACCAACCCCGCACCCTGTCCCGCTGGATCCGTCAGGCGGAGCAGGACCCCCAGGCGCCCTCCTACCGCGCCAGGCTGCGCCTGCGCATGCCCGACCTGGACGAGCGCCCCCTGCGCCCCGCCCAGATCAAGGCCGTGCGCGGCGTGGAGGAGTCCGTGGCCCTGGGCAAGGGCCAGCAGGGCACGGGCCAGTCCCGCTCCCTCGTCCAGATGGCGACCGGCGCCGGCAAGACCTACACGGCGGTCACGTTCGCGTACCGAATGCTCAAGTACGCGCAGGCCGAGCGCGTCTTGTTCCTGGTGGACCGGAACAACCTGGGCGCCCAGGCGCAGAACGAGTTCGAGAACTTCACGACACCCGACACCAACCGCACCTTCGCCGACCTCTTCAACGTGCAGCGCCTGGGCGCCGAGGGCATGAACCCGTCCGCGAAGGTCGTCGTCTCCACAGTGCAGCGCCTGTACATGGAGCTGACGGGCGCGACCGTACCCGCCACGCGGGGTGAGGACGGCGAGGAGGAGTACGCGTACGACGTGGCGGGTGACATCCGCGTCGGCTACAACCCCGGCATCCCGCCCGAGTCCTTCGACCTGATCGTCGTCGACGAGTGCCACCGCTCCATCTACGGCAAGTGGCGTTCCGTACTGGAATACTTCGACGCGCCCGTCGTCGGCCTCACCGCGACACCCGTCGCCCAGACGTTCGGCTACTTCAACGGCAACCTGGTCAGCGAGTACACCTACCCGGAGGCGGTCGCCGACGGCGTCAACGTCGACTTCCAGGTGTACGAGATCCTGACGCGCATAACGGGCCAGGGCGGCGTCATCGCGCAGGGCACGATCCCCGTCCGTGACCGCCGCACCCGCCGCCAGCGCTACGAGGACTTCGACGAGGACGTCTCCTACGGCGCGACGGAAGTCGGCGTCGGCGTCATCAGCAAGGACCAGCTGCGCACGGTCATCCGCACCTTCCGCGAGCGCCTGTTCACCGAGATCTTCCCTGAGCGCGCCAAGCGCGACAAGGAGACCGGTGAGCTGCTGTGGGACGAGATGTACATCCCCAAGACCCTCATCTTCGCCAAGAACGACAACCACGCCGAGGAGATCGTCGAGGTCGTCCGTGACGTCTTCGGCAAGGGCAACGACTTCTGCGCGAAGATCACACACGCGGCGAAGAAACCGGCAGAGCGGCTCTCCGACTTCCGCAACCTTCCACAGCTGCGCATCGCCGTCACCGTGGACATGATCGCCACCGGCACCGACGTCAAGCCCCTCGAGTGCCTGCTCTTCCTGCGGGACGTCAAGAGCTGGGCCTACTTCGAGCAGATGAAGGGCCGCGGCGCCCGTACCCTCTCGCTGACCGAGTTCGAGCGCGTCACCCCGGGTGTCGGCCCCAAGACGCACTTCGTGATCGTCGACGCGGTGGGCGTGACCCGGAAGCCGAAGGTGGACGCCGGTCCGCTGGAGCAGCACACGGAGAAGGACCTCAGCCTGGAGAAACTCCTCCGCCTCACCGCCCGGGGCGTCGCGGAGGACACCCACATCTCGACTCTGGCCTCGCGTCTGGCCAAGCTCGACCTCCAGATGACCGACGAGGAGCGCGCCGAGATCGAGGGCCTCACCGGCGGCGTACCGCTGAAGCACATCGTGCACAGGATGGTCGACGCCGTCTCGATCGACGAGCAGGCCAAGTCCCGCGAAGCCGCCGAACGCCTCGGCCTCGACCCCGACCGGGCCGTTAGGGACGCGACGGAACGAGCGCTGCGCCCGCTCGCCTCCAACCCCGAACTGCGCACCCGACTGCTCGAGATGCGCCGTGCGAAGGACATCCTCTACGACGAGACGAGCCGCGACGCCCTCGTGTCGGCGGGCGCCGTCCCGGAGGATGAGTCGACGGCACGGGAGACCGTCCGCGACTGGCGGGCATACGTGAAGGAGCACCGCGACGAGATCGCGGCGCTCACCGTCGCCTTCTCGCCCGAGTCGCCGGTACCGCCCCGAGAGGCCCTGCGACGCCTGAAGGACCTGGCGCGGGCCGTGGCGCGCCCGCCGCGCGCCTGGACAGCAGAGAGGCTGTGGCGCTGCTACGAGCAGGTGGGCGAGGCCGTGGCCTCGAAACGGTCGGCGGCCCGTACGGCGGCCGACCTGCTGGCCCTGATGCGCTACGAGCTGGCGGGCGGCGCGGACGAGGGCGCCACCCCGCCGCGCCCACACGAGGAGGCGGTGCGTGAGCGGTACGCGAACTGGCTGGCCCGGCAGGGGCAGGCGGGCGTGACCTTCACCGACACGGAACGCTGGTGGCTCGACCACATCGCCGGTGCGACAGTCGAGCGTGTACGCTTCGACCCCGCCGACCTCGACTACGCTCCGTTCACGAAGATGAACGGTACGGACGGATTCCTCGCCGAATTCGGTGAGACGCGGGCGGAAGAGATCCTCGACGAACTGGACAGGGAGCTGGGCGCGTGACGCTGAGGCTGAGTGCGGATTCCGGTGACGGCCGGGAGGATCTTCCGGGCGGTGGCGCCGGGGAGCTGCCTCCGGGGTGGGCTCGGGCGACGCTCGGCGAACTCGGCGAATGGTATGGCGGTGGCACCCCGTCGAAGAAGAGGCCCGAGTTCTGGACCGACGGCACCATTCCGTGGTTGTCCCCGAAGGATATGGGGCCGGACGTTCTCGTGGCAACGCAGGACCTCATCCACGAGTCCGCCCTCGACGACTCACCTGTGAAACTGGTGCCCGCCGGATCCGTGGCCGTCGTCGTCCGCTCCGGAATCCTGGAGCGGAAAGTTCCTGTCACGTACGTGCCCTTTGAGGTAACGCTGAATCAGGACATGAAGGCAGTCGCGCCCTACGAGGGAATCGACGGCCGTTGGCTGGCTTGGGCGATTCGCGCACAGGAACGGTACATCCTGGCAAACTGCCGTAAGCAGGGCACGACAGTGGCTTCGCTTGAGGTACCTTGGCTAATGGATACCGAGGTTCTGGTCCCACCGCTCGCGGAGCAGCACCGCATCGTCGCCGAGATCGAGCAACAGATCAGCCACATTGGAACTGGTGAAGCAGCAGCGCATGCCGCGTTGTCAAGCGCCGCAAGCCTCGCAGAGCAGATCACCACTCGCGGCGCACGCGGCTGCTTGGAGGATGTCGACCTTTCCCCAGCACCTCTGGAAAAAGCCGACATCGATGATGGCATAATCCCCGATCTTCCCGCAGGGTGGAATTGGGCCCGCCTCGGCGAGATCGCCGTGGTGGTCGGCGGCGTAACCAAGGACAGCAAGCGCCAGAGCGACCCGGACTACGTCGAGGTTCCTTACCTGCGTGTCGCCAACGTCCAGCGTGGGAAACTCATTCTGGGCAAAGTGACGACCATTCGCGTTCCTCCCGAAAAAGCAGAGTCCCTTCGACTGGAACCCGGCGACATACTCCTCAACGAAGGCGGCGACAGAGACAAGCTCGGGCGCGGTTGGGTATGGGAAGGGCAAATCGAAAACTGCATCCACCAAAACCACGTTTTCCGCGCACGAGTAATCGAGCGGAAGATCCACCCCAAACTTCTCGCCTGGCACGCAAACGGTTTCGGCAAAGCATGGTGTGACCGTAATGGGACCCAATCCGTCAACCTGGCGTCGATCAGCCTTCGTAAGATCAAGCTCCTTCCTGTACCGATTCCCCCGCCGGAAATTCAGGAACAGCTCGTGAAGATAATCGAGCTGCATCTGGAGAGCGTGGCAACCGCACGCTCCACCGCCGAAGGCGCGTTGGCTCATGCCCAAGAACTCCGCGCCGCCCTTCTCCAGGCCGCCTTTACCGGCACCCTCGTCCCCCAGGACCCCGCCGACGAGCCCGCGTCGGTCCTGCTCGACCGGATCCGCGCCACACGCGCGACCGCGAAGAAGGCACCCCGCAAGCGCGCCCCGCGCAAGCCACGCTCGGCCCCGCCCGGCCAGGAAGAACTGCCTCAGTGAGCATCGCCCCCGCCCTCATGAACAGCGCCACCACCCCAGGCCCACGCCGCCCCGCCGGGGAGACGACCTCGACGCTCGTCAACCGGCTCTGGTCGTACTGCGAGTTGCTCCGCCACTCCGGCGTCTCCACCCTCGACTACGTCGAGCAGCTGACGTACCTCCTCTTCCTGAAGATGGCGGACGAGCGCGCCAACCGACCGGCCAAGTTCCGCCGGAATCTTCCGGAAGAGCCGCTCGTCCCGCCGGGCCTGGACTGGCCGAGTCTCACCAGCCGGTCGGCCGAGGACCTGGTGGACCACTACGAGCACGTCCTGCGGCAGTTGGGCCGCCGCGGCGGCACGATGCTCGGTGAGGTGTTCACCAAGGCACAGAACAAGGTCCACGAACCCGCCGTCCTGGAACGCCTGATCAAGGACCTGATCGACCCCTACACCTGGACCCGCGAGAACCTGGACCTCAAGGGCGACGCCTACGAGGGTCTGCTCCAGCGTGGTGCCGAGGACCGCAAGACGGGCGCCGGCCAGTACTTCACACCGCGCCCGCTCATCGACGCCATGGTCGACTGCGTGCAGCCGCGCCCCGGCGAGTCGATCACCGACCCCGCCTGCGGCACCGGCGGCTTCCTCATCGCCGCGCACGCCCACATCGTCGAGCGCTACGAGGAGCAGCTGTACGGCGACGAGGCGCGCAAGCTCCAGACGGGCGCCATCACCGGCTACGAACTGGTCCGGGAGACGGCCCGGCTGGCCCTGATGAACATGCTGCTGCACGGCATCGGCACATCCGAGGCCCGCCCGCTGATCACCATCCAGGACTCCCTGGCGAAGTCGCCGCACAAGTTCTACGACATCGTGCTCGCCAACCCGCCCTTCGGCGTGGGCTCGGTCACCGGCGAGGCATACACCTCCCGCAAGGACTTCTGGACGCAGACCACGAACAAGCAGCTCAACTTCGTCCAGCACATCTACACCCTGCTGAAGACGAACGGCCGGGCAGCCCTGGTCCTGCCCGACAACGTGCTGTTCGAGGGCGGCGCGGGCGCCGAGATCCGCCGCCGCCTCCTGGACCTCACCGACGTCCACACCCTGCTGCGCCTGCCCACCGGCATCTTCTACGCCAACGGCGTCAAGGCGAACGTCCTGTTCTTCGACAAGCGTCCGCCCCGCCCCGGCGGCAAGCCCGCGACCAAACGGCTCTGGGTCTACGACTTCCGTACCGACCAGCGCTTCACGCTCAAGCAGCGCGCCCTGCGCCGCGAGCACCTCGACGAGTTCGTCGCCGCCTTCCACTCCGGAGGCACGGACCACTCGGCCCGAAAGCCAAGTGAGCGCTTCCGATCGTACGAGTACGATGAACTGATCGCCCGTGACAAGGTCAATCTCGACCTGACGGTGCTTCAGTCCGCCTCCGCCTCCTCTGCCACGCTCGCGCCACCGGATGTGATCGCGCAGGAGATCGTGGAGGACCTGGAGACGGCCCTGGCCGAGTTCACCGCCGTGGCACAGGCGTTGAAGAAGGCCGCGAGCACCAGGGCAATCGATGGCGCCGCTGGCACCACCAGCGCTTCACAAGACAACAACACATCCCAGGAGCGGTAGCCCAGGCCCTCCGTCCCCCGTGGGCGAGGGTCCGCCGGGGCCGCTCCGGGAACGGCAGGCGCGGTCCCGTGTCCGTCCAGGCAGTACGGACACGGGCGGCCCGCCGGGGACTGACCAAGGACTGGGTGACACATGGCCAGCGGGCTCGGCCGAGGCAACGGCGCGGCGGCGGCAAGCGTACAACTAGGGCTCTGGACCGGCGACGCGATAGCGGACCGCTTCTGGAAGTTCTACGGCGAGGAGACGAGCACCCGAGCCATCACCCGCCTCCAGTTCCTGGAGCACGTCGGCTATCTGCTGTTCCTCAAGCTGGACCACGAGCGCGCCCAGCGAGCGGGCCGCTTCGCACAGCAGCCCGTCGCGCCCGTCGACGCCTGGCCGAACTTGGCCCTGCTCAGCGGTGACGCCCTGCACACCGGCCTCACCACACTCTTCGACGAACTCGGTGACCAGCAGCTCTCCGACCGCCCCGACCGCCAGACCGCGAGCGTCGTCTTCCGCGACGCCCAGCCCTGGGACCTCGACCGCATGGCCGAGCTCAACAAGCTGATCGTCGAGCAGATCGACCCCTACCGATGGCTGGCGGTCCCCCAGGCCGAGTTGGGCCGTGCCTTCTCACGGATGCTGCGCGACTGTCGCAAGGAGATCGACAGCAAGATCGAGACCGGCCAGACCCTCACGCCTCTCCCCGTCCTGAACGCCATCACCAAGGTACTCGGCGTGGGCCCCGAGGACATCGTGATCGATCCGGCGTGCGGCACGGGCACGACGCTCATCGCCGCCTACCACGCCATGCTCGCCGCGAACCGTCAGTTGCCACCGGCCGCCCTCGCGGGCGCCGACCTCGACGCGCAGATGTGCCGACTCGCCATGCTGAACATTCTCCTGCACACCGGCCGTCCGTTCGCCGACCCCGCTCCTGTCCGGCTCGCTGACACACTCAAGCGCAAGACTCCGGTGGTCCGCTCCGGGTCCGGTGCCGTGCCCACCGTGGCCATCTGCAACCCGCCGTTCAAGAGCAACGGCGTACAGCCCGACGCCACCATGCGCGACGACTTCTGGGCATACGGGGACTTCCCCACCAACTTCCTCCAGCACCTGGCGATCACCCTGCCGCAGGGCGCGCGGGCGGCCGTGTTCGTCCCGGACGGGGTCCTCTCCGGCGGCGGCGCGGCGGCCACCGTACGTCAGAACCTGCTGAGGAACTGCGATGTGCACACCCTTCTGCGGCTCCCGACCGGGCTGTTCCACCGCAAGGGCGTGAAGTCGAACGTCCTCTTCTTCACAAAGTCCACGCCCAAGCCGAGCGGCGAGCCCGCCACCCGGCACCTGTGGGTGTACGACGCCCGCACGGGCAACCACCACACGGACACCGGCAACCCGGTCACCGAGGCCGACTTCGACGACTTCGTCGCCTCCTGCCTCCCGGAGGAGGGCTTCGCCGCACGGACCGAGTCGAAACGTTTCCGCCGCTACTCGGTGGCTGAGATCCTCGCCAGCCCGAAGACGAGCCTCCTCCTCAAGGCCCATCTCACCAAGGAACTGGGCGACTTCGGCTCCCCCAAGGAGATCGCCTTCGAGGTGGCGGACCGACTCGACGAGGCAGCCGCCCACTTCCGCCAGGTCGCGGAGGCGCTGCCGGGGCAGTGAACGTAACGACCGGGCGCCTCCGGGGCAAGCCCAACCGGCGGTGCCCGGTCGTTGCCACCCCTTGCATACCGGGTCGGCTCCGTTTCCCCCTGAGCGTCCGGGTGCCGGGGGCCACTGCCGACCTAGAGCAGTCGGGTCTCTCGGCACTCGGAGCGGTGGCCCCGCGTTACGCCGAGTATTCTTCCCCCGACTGCCCCTCTTCCGCGATCCGCTGCCAGAGCCGCTCGGCGATCTCCACCAGCGTTCCCTCGCCCGGCACTCTCCACTGCTTGGGGCCCTGGACCGCGCTCCACTGCTCCTTCCAGTCGGCCGCGTTCCACATCTGGGAGACGAGTCCGGTCGGGGAGTACCGCTTGCCGTCGGCCTCCCAGAGAATGGGGTTCTTTCGGTCGTTCACCCAGCTCGCCCGGCGACGGCGGGGGTCCTCGTCGAGCCATGCGCCGATGGCCAGTTCCTCCACGGTGCTGGGGGCGTAGACGAGGGGCGTGCCATCCTTGATGGCGTCGTGGTCGACGAGCAGCCGGACCGTGTGGGGCCGCCGCTGCCGCTTCGGCCCCGCGTCCTCCATGAGGGCTTTCAGATTCATGGGGGAGTCCGGGCCGGTGCCGCGTTCGAGAACTCCAAGGACCGCGGCGACCAGTCGCGCGCAGCGCTCCTCGTTGGCGAAGGTGCTCGTGACGTAACTCTTGTGCGTGAAGAGGGTGTCGACCATGGTGATGAGGCAGAGAAGTACGGCGCTGACCTGACCGGGCACGTCGGCGAGCACTGCGCCCCACTCGTCGTCCGGCTCATCGAACCGTTCCCTGCCGATCCGCTGGAAAACAAGATGGGCCACCAGCAGTCCCCCACTGTCCACGACGGCGGCCGGACGTCCGGTGAACTTTGCCCTCAGCTCCGTCAGTTGGTCTCGCACCAACCTGAAGACCTGCACCGCGCGCCAGATCTGCTGGGCGGTCGGCTGCTGGCCGAAGAGCCTGGTGTAGGCGCCTCCCGGGCCTTCCTCCCAGAGCGCGTTCGTGGAGCCCTTGACCCGCACGGCGAGCGATGAGTCCCGGTGCATGCAGGCCAGGGCCGTGGCCGCTTCTGTCACCGAGCAGCCCGACTCGGGGGCCGGGTCCAGTTCACCCCGCCGGAAGACGTACTCCTTGTCGAGCGACAGACGGAAGTCCTTCTGGATCTCGCTCTGGACGGCGTCGATGGCGATGAAGTCCCGACGCTCCATGTGATTCTGCGTGTTGGTGGCCTTGGTGATGGAACGTCCGAAGCCCTCCGCTGCTCCCTCCAGGGAGATGATCCGTACCAGGACATACGCCTCCGCGACGGCCTCCGGATCCCTCTCATACGCCCGGAAGGCCGAGGACACCGTCTGAGCACCGTTGACCACGCTGGCGTTGTGCAGGGTGAGGGTGGTGGGCTGGCCGACCGCTCTCTTGGCGTGGTACTCCTGCTCGACCCTGTCGCACTGCACCGTGATGCCGTTGTGACGGTAGAGGAATCCTTCCGGGTCCTCCAGCATCGACTCCACCATGGTCTGGTTGACTCCGGTAAGCCCCAGCGACTTTCGGACGTTGCGGTCGTAGAGGCGTTCGCCGTGCCCCTTGTCGCGATCCTGGTCATCGCCCTTGCCGCCGTACCAGCGCGCGAGCTGATCGGCGCTGATCTCACCGATCACCGCCTTGTACGGGGTCTCGCGGCTGTACCACTCACGGTCCATGGTCGCCTTGAGAGTGATGGGCTGCGGCTCCAGGTCCTCCCGGATCGCCCGGTGGAAGTCCCCCTGGTCCAGTACCCGGTACTCCACGGTCCGTCCGCGTCCGCCGAACTCGTTGGCCGCCTCTTCCAGGATGTTGCGGGTCTCCGGGGAGAGACGGCCGTCTCCCATGAGGGCGACGACCAGATTCACCTTGCACGTGGGCAACCTGAGGACGCCGTGCACACGATCCGCCAGCAGCTGCAACCGCTCGTTGAAGTGGTCAAGATCACGGTTGTCGAGCTTCTTCAGCCCGTGGACCAGCTTGAGTGCCGCCTCCGTGTCGAATCCGGCCGTCCCCCTGTCCTTCCACTTGGCCTGGATCAGCCAGAGTTCGGACCCCGAGGGGGAGAACGCGACGCAGTCGATACCGAAGTCGTCCCGGCCGTCGATCACCCACGCCGCCGCTTCGTCCGAGGTGCAGTCAGCGAGGATACGGGCCGCCTTCGCGGACACGGCCCTCGACAACAAGGCCGTCTCACGCTCCTTGGGGTCCTTCTTCTCGAAGTCGTCCATGGAGATCCGGCCTTCGAACTCGCGCAGCAGCGCCCTCCTGATGTGCTGCACCTCAAGGGGCATCCCCGGTGCGCCCTTACCCATCCATGCTCCCAACGACCGCTCCCGACAGAACTGTTCAGACTATCGAAGCGGAACACAGAGCGTGCCAGCCTCGTGTCAGCATATGCGGCCCATGAAGCTTTCCACATGGTTCTGGTCAGCGGTTGCCTGGACAATGTGCCAGAACACCTCTGTCGGCCAACGTCGTCCCGCCGCCACCAAGAGGCACCCGCAGCCGCATCCCTGGCGATATCCCGACCTCACTCGGCCCGCACTTGGAGGACCTCGCCCGCGCCTGTACCGCCTTGACCTGCCGCACCTGCCCATGGGACACACCGGCTCCACCAAGTGCCCGCCCCGGGCACCCATACCCAGTACGAGGGCGACGTCCTCGCCCTCGCCCCCGGCGAGACCCCCGCAAACCCCACCGCGCCATCACCCTGACCGCCGGAACCACGGACTCAGCGGCTTCTGTGTCGTTGCGCTGGACGACGAGACGACCGCCGCCCTGCCGTCCCCGACCGCCTCGGGCACAACGGGCCTCAGCTTGGCTTGGGGCAGGCTCGGCGGCGTCCTGGGCGACGCACGGGAAGACGCTCCGCGCAGACGAGAGGCAAGATCAACAGCACCTCCGCTCACGCCTCGCTCACGCGCATGGCTTCGCCGCGTCGCACCCGCTAAGCCTGCATGCCACAGATACACAAAACCCCAGGCCAGAGAGATCTGACCTGGGGTTCGCAGAGCCGCCTAAGGGAATCGAACCCTTGACCTACGCATTACGAGTGCGTCGCTCTGGCCGACTGAGCTAAGGCGGCACAATGCGTCTACCAGCAAGAACGCCCCCTGACCAGGGAATACAGCCTCGGGCGCGCCCAGTAGGCAGTCTCGGTTCATCCAGCTCAGTGAGCTTCGGAGAGGTTCATCCAGAGGCGTCCGCTCACGCCACGCTCACGCCAGAAGGGTTTTGACCGGCGGCCTTCTCGCTCGTTTGGCTGTTCACCCGCCAGCCCTGGTCGGGGACTCTCCCTTCGGAGGAGCGAGGGGGAAGGCGCGCTGGCCGCTCAGTCCAGGTGGGGGTAGCTGCCAACGAGGTAGTCGCCGATCTGCTGGCGCATGCTGGGGTGGATGTCGTACTGGTCGAGGTCAGCCGGCTGGACGAAGCGGACGTCGTCAGCCTCGTCGTTGACGGTGGGCTCGCCCCCGACCGGGCGGCCGATGTAGGTGGTCTCATACTGCTGGCGGATCTCGCCGTCCGTGTAAGCAACGATGTGGTGAGGGTTGGTGTAGACGCCCAGGAAGCCGGTGATCTCGGCGACGATGCCGGTCTCCTCCAGGCACTCGCGCACCGCGCACTGTACGGCCGTCTCCCCGATGTCCTGGGCGCCGCCAGGCAGGGCCCACTGGCCCGTGTCGCGTCGACGCTGAAGCAAGATGGCCCCGCCTGCGTCGACGAGAGCAGATTGCTGGCCGGAATGAGCGTGTTCGCCTGTGGTGCATTGGGGTCGTTGTAGTACTCAATCCTGCCCGCGTGCGGTCACCTGTTCTGGCGAGTTGCCATGTTCCAAGTAGGCGACCCGTCCGCTCGCCCGAGCCTCGATGCCAGCGGTGATCCGGCGAGCGAGGCGCGGGATGGTGAGCTCTGGTACCCGTTCTGTGTCGTGGAAGCGGTAGCCCTGAAGCTCTTCCGCCTGGAGCTCGATCCGCTCGCGGTCTCTGGCGCTCAGGACCCCGCCGTCGAAGAGGTAGAGGACCTTGTCGCCCTCTCCCGGGTTCGGTGCCCAGTCCACGACCAGCAGCCGGCCAATGAGGGGCGTGATGCCCAGTTCCTCGTGAACCTCGCGCACGCATGCCTGCAGTGGCGACTCGCCACGCTCGACATACCCGCCGGGGATGTCGAGATAGTCCTTGTACCACGGCTCGACGAGCAGAACCCGGTCGGCGTCGTCAAAGAAGAGCGAGCCCGCCGCCATGCGTGGATGCGCCATCTTGGCTTCATGCTCGTTATCGCTCACACCGTGGACTCTAGCCACTTCAGACGACGCGAAGCCTCCGGGCCAGACCCGCAACAGATTGTGATGGCCGTCCCCGAGTGCCGCGGACCCAACCGATGACCAGCTCGCGGCTCACGTAATGGTGACGGACCTGCTCGGGGGCGTCCCTCTCAGCTTCCAGCAGCTTCGCCAAGGCTTCATCGGTACGGTTCCAGGCGCTCAGTGCGCGAGCGACTTCGATGCTGTGCCGTACGCGACGTTCCACCGGCAGTGCGTGGGTATCGATCCGCAGCCCGAGATCGATAGCGACCTGTATGTCGCCGAGTTCCCCAGCCGTCGCAACACGGTGGATGGCCACGTTGGTCGGTCCAAAGGCGGTCCACATGTGGTTGGCGTCGGCCCCGAGCCGCCGGGCGGCCTCGTCCGCCTCCTGGAGGAAGGTCCGCGTCGTCACCCGGTCCTCCGCTCGTGCCGCGGCCATGGCCCCGGCGAGGAAGAGCATCCCGTACACCGAGAGGTATTGGGCGGAAGCATCGCCCAACTCCTCTTGCATGACGCCCGCCGCATCGTTCACCAGCTGCACCGCTGCCGGAAACCGTCCGGTGGAGAGCAGGCAGTGCGTCACCGAGCGGAAAAGCGAGCCCGTGACCACACTCCGTCCGCTCTGCTGCGCCGCCGCCAGCCCACGGTCGGCCGCGATCCACGCCAGCTCCATCTCTCCGACCTTCCCAAGCACCATGGCCGCGCCCTGGTAGGTCAGAGCGAGCAGGGCGTGAGCCTCCTCCCGCTCGCGCCCTGAATACATGCGGGCCGCAATTGATGCGTCTGCCAACAAAAAGGGAAGACGTCGTGTTGCGAAGCCGTAACGCGATCCTTGGTAGGCATCGAAGACCTCGGCGACATTCGCTCGCAGCTCCGGCAGTGCGGGCGGCTCACCCTCGGGACGAGACCCGAGGAGAGGTGTGAGCTGCCTGTAGTCCATAAGTGCCTCACGCAGCGCCGGAACCGTACGGTGACCGCTGTCGCTCGACCACTCCATGAGGGTCGGCTCGGCGAGCAGGTCACCGAGAGATACGTCGAGGGCGTCGGCCAGCGCCGTGATGACGGAGAGGCGGTCAAGCTCGATCCGGTTGTTCTCCGCCTTGCTCAGCCAGTCCGTGGTGCGTCCGACGAGGCCTGCCAGTACCTCCTGAGACAGCCCGCGTCGACGCCGGTACCAGGCGACGCGCTCGCCGATGGTCAAGTTCTCCGTCATCCCTCGCATGCTCCGAGCATCACCTCATGGTCCGAAAGGACCCCGGAAGGTTTTTCCGGGGTGCCGCAGAGGGTCTTGCCTACCGTCGCATCAGCCCGAGAACGCCGTCCGGGGCGATGCATAGGCCCCACTACCGGGCGGTCCAGGTGGCCCGTTCCTCTCGCACGCGCGGACGGGCCACCACCTACGGCCAACAATCGCTGGAGGTTCCGATAGTGGAGAGAGGCGCGCAGCACCACCAGGTATCCACCGCACCGGGCGCCGACCGATGTCGCGAGGGTACCAATACGGCCGATACCGCACCGGCTCCCGACTGGCTGAGCGCTGGGGCCCTCGTCCTGGATACCCGAACCGGTCGGAGGGGCAAAGTGCAGGACTGGCCTTATCCCGTCTCGGCGGCTCCCACCCACGCGTGGCTCCGCCCTGTCGGTGGCGGCCGGGAGTGGACGCCGCGCATCGATGACCTCCGTCCCATCAACGCCGACGAGCAGCCGTGAAGCGCTCCACCGCCGATAGGGCCCCAGCCCGGCCCCGAACGGACTTCCACCCGCTGCTGCGCGGCGCCGCATCAGCGTGCCGGGGCAGCCGCTCGGCCTACAGCCGCCGACGCCAGACGCTGGGCTACCACCCGAGTCCGCTCTGGCGTCGGCTTCCCGCCCTGCCGAGGTGTGCATCCAGTTGGCCACTGGGAGCTCCCCTGGCACCCGGCAGGGGCGGTCTCATTCGACAGCCCTCTTACGAAGGAGTGAGCGTCACCGTGATTCAGCACCGAGCCTTACAGGGCCTCGGCAGTGCTGTCCCGGTCCGCATCACGGTGGACCGGACCTTACGCGTCAAGGTCATCGACGCGTGCGGCATGACCTGCACGTTCTGCCACAACGAGGGGACACCAGTCAGTGCGGACAACCGCGCGCGGCTGGCCACGGGCGCTCCGACCGGGGCATTCAAGACCGCTGGCCCGTCCGGTCGGGTGTCCATCTACCTCTCCTCGAACGGCGCGCGCTTCATCGCGGCACCCATCAACGCCACGGAGAGCTTCCGCGTCGCCCTCGAACAGCTGCAGGAAGCGATGGGCTTCACAGAGGTGCACCTCACGGGCGGCGAGCCCACCATGCACCCGAAGCTGGCCAGCGTCGTAGCGCTGGCCGGCAACAGCGGCTACCGGGTCAGCGTCACGTCCAACGGGGAGAACGGCGCCCGCATCCTCCCGGGCTGTGTGCAGGCCGGACTCCAGCGCGTCAACTTCTCGATCTTCGGCACCGATCCGGGCGAGCTGGCCGAGGTGCAGAACGAGAAGTTCCGCAGGGGCAAGCTGGCTGCCGCTAAGATCAAGGCGTTGGATGAATCGATCCGTGTGGCGCTGGACTTGGGCCTGAGGACGCGGGCGAACGTCGTGCTTCCCGACCGTTCACACGTCGGGCGCGTTCACCGGCTTCTGGACCGGTACTCGCCGCACCTGTCGGTCCGCGTCCTGTCGTCGCTGGCAGACGGCGAGGAGTCGCTTGACGCCATCGACACCGTGCTGACGGAACTCGAGGCGGAGCCTTACGAGGTGCACCTCATCGCTGGCACCTCGGGCTTTCGCGTCTCCTACCGGCTGCCGAACGGGCGCGCGCTCTTGGTCAAGCACATCCGCCCACTTCGACTGCCCGAGACCTGCACCGGGTGCCGATTCAACAACGACACCGACTGTCAGGAGGGGTACTACGGGGTGCGTCTCTACCGCGACCCCGCAGGAACCTTCTACGTCGGCGTCTGCATTCAGCGCATGGACCTGTGTCTGCCTGTGGAGGAATTCGTCCGCAGCGGACTGTGCGACGAGATCAAGAAACTGCGGGACCGGGAATTCTACGACCTGCACGAGTAACACCGTTCCTACCGAGGAAAAGTGATGGCGGAACACGAGTACGAAGCCAAGTTCCTTGCGATCGACGTGGAGATGCTGCGGGGCAAGATCCGCAACGCTGGCGCGAAACAGGTCTTCCCCAAGTCCATGTTCACTCGCCTGATCTTCGAGAACGACGCCGTTCAGGGCGAACAGTGGCTGCGTCTGAGGGATGAGGGCGGCAAGACCACACTCACCCTGAAGCAGGTCAGCGACGCCACCCACATCGGCGGGACCACAGAGATCGAAATCGAGGTCAGCGACCTGGAGAAGACAGCCGAACTCCTGAAGGCGGTCGGCCTCCGGCAGGTGCGCTACCAGCAGAACTACCGAGAGGAATGGCAAATCGGCGGCATCACTTACGACTTCGACACCTGGCCCGACCTGCCTACGTTCCTGGAAGTCGAAGGGCCGTCCGAAGAAGCTGTCCGAGCGGCCGTCGCGAACCTCGGCCTGGACTACACCGAAGCGCGATTCGGCAGCATCGATCTGATCTACAAGAGCGAGGCGAACCGCGACATCCTCGCCGAGCCAACGCTGCTCTTCTCGGAGCAGTGAGACTGTCTCGGAGCTAGTGAGAACGCTGCCCGCAGTCCATCTGCGGGCAGCGTCCGCTTAGCCGAGATTCACCGGGTGGCGGCTGGCCCAGTGTCTGGACATGAAAGTGGAGATGCTCTGACCTGGGAGAATAGGAGTTCTCAAGGATTGACCCGACCAGTTCGGAGGTGCATCTCCGGGATGTTCCATGCCGCCGCGTGCGGTGTCCGCAGTGTTTGATGACGTGAACCTGGTCGTGCATGCCGGTCTGGTTCCGGTGATGCGTCTGGCTGAGCGGGGGCGGTTGTCGGAGTTGGTCCGCTGGACAATACGCATCGGCGGGGCAGACAACAGCGGTGGGGGCGAACCCGGCGGCGAAGGTGACGTCGCTACTCGCGGCGTGTCATTGAGACGGAGCTGGGAGTGCAGCGGTCAGGGCCTCTTTCGCGCTGAGTGGCTTGTCGTCCACGCTTGGTGCCGGTGACGAAATCGAAGGGGGATGAAGCTGATGGCGCGGCGGCATGGATGGCGACGCAGGCGGAACCGGCGGTTAACAATCGTCGGCATCGCACTGCTGACGACAGTGGTGATCTTTTGGTCACAGGGAGGGCCATGAGTTCCTGAAAGGTGGGAACGACCACTGAGCCCTTTCCAACCCGCTGATGCTCACGGGCGGTTGACGTGTGCCGTCCCGGTGGCGGCGCGTAGCGAAGCTCCTGGTAGAGGAGCTCACGACCAAGATCACTCGCTCGACCAGGAGCTTCGTCGTGCTTGTCTACCCGGCTGCGATCGACCTGTCCAGTTCGCACCTGCGCTACCTCGCCGCACGCCGCAGGGCGATTGGCTCGCGCTGGCGGCGGCTTTCGCCTGGCAGACAGGTGCTGCTGGTCCTGGCCCACCTGAGGTGCGGCCACACCTACGCGCAGCTCGCTGTCGGTTTCGGCGTCGGGATCGCCACGGTCTACCGGTACGTGACCGAAGCCGTCGCTGACCTCGCAGCTCTCGCCCCCAGTCTGGCCACTGCCACACGCGCGGCGGCCACCGACGCCTTCGTGATCCTTGACGGCACCCTGCTGCCGATCGACCGGATTACCGCCGACCGTCCCTACTACTCCGGGAAACACCGGAAGCACGGGATGAACGTGCAGGTCATCGCTGACCCTTTCGGACGACTGCTGTGGGCCTCGGCCGCACTTCCCGGAGCGGTCCACGACATCCGCGCGGCCTGCACCCACGGCATCATCGACGCCCTGGCCGATGCCCGCATCTCCTGCTGGGCCGACAAGGGTTACCAAGGCGCCGGCGGCACGATACGGGTGCCCTACCGCGGACGCTGGGAGAAACTCTCCGCAGGCCAGCAGGCCGTCAACCGCTCTCACGCCCAGATCCGCGCCCTCGGCGAACAGGCCATGGCCACCCTCAAGACCCGGCGGCTTCTGCGCAAACTCCGCTGCAGCACGACCCGCATTACCGACCTGGTCAAGGCCATCGTCACCCTCCACCTGGCCAGCTCAGAGTGAAGTTGGAAAAAGCTCACTCTCTCTCCCCTGTAAAACGGCCAACGAGTCCTACAAAGTTAAACAACGCGTCAGCACGAGGCACTCCCGGTCAACGCCATGGTGCGCCCCGGCTGGCGACGACACTCACAGCCCATCAACCCCCCCACCAAATCTCCCCCATCCACAGGCGCCGACCGAGTTCATCGAGCTCTGCACGGCATGCCACGTACTCGGGCAAGGCCCGGCGTAGCAACCGCCAGAAGTCCCCGCGGTGTCCAGGAATCCGCACGTGGGCGAGCTCGTGGGCGATGACGTAGTCGACTAGGCGCATCGGCAGCTGGAAGAGCGGCCACCCCAGGCACATCAGGCCCACCCCGCGATCCCCTGTTCCAGGCTCATACGTTCCCCAACGCCCGCCCAGGTCACGCACCTCCAGCGCGGGCTCGGCAGCCGACATCCGTGCCGCCCAGGGTTGAAGCCGCCCAACCGACCACGCGTACCCCACCCTGCTGTACCAGTCGACCAACGCCTCGCGCCCCCGCGCCGGATCGGCCGCCGCCCTCCGGCTCATGACCAGCCGACCGGCGACCAGCCGAACCCGGCCTGCCGACGGGACGTCGTCCGCGACGGTGAGCCGGTAGGTACGCCCGAGGTAGCGGAAGACTTCCCCCTCCACCAGCCGCTTGGCCGGATTCACCGGCCGCGTCCGCTCCCGTATCGCGCGCTTGGTCACCAGCCAGGTCCGGTGTGCGCGGACGAACTCCTCGGCGTCGGGCGCCGGACGGCCATCGGGCACGTGCAACGTTACCGTGGCATCCGGCTCGATGGTCAGCGCGAACCGCCTGCGACGGGCACTGACCCGCACCCGCAGGTCCACCCCGTCGACCGTGAGCCGATCGCCCTCCGCGAGCTCGGGCACCGTCACCACGCCGGCTATTCTCCCCGGGCCCACTGGAGAAACCGCCCTCGGCTACTGTTCGCGAAGCTGGCGAGCGACTGCGCGATGTTGCCCAATTCTGGCCAGCCGGCCGAGTTGGTGGGCACGAGGCCGCCCTTGAGCAGCTCGGCCTGGATGATGCTCGCCACGGCGTTGAGATCCTGGCTCTGGCCCTGGTACGAAGCCTTGCCCATGACCCTCGCCGCCTTCTCGCACACCATCGGGACCAGCAGCGGCAGGTCATCGAGGTCAGCCCGCCACGTCACCTCGGGCGCCTGGTCGAGGAGCTGCCTCAGATAGCGGTACGTCCGCCGCTCCAGCAGGCTGAGCCCCACGAGCTCCGGGTCCTCCTCGTCCTCTTCGTCCTGCCGCAACTGCTCGATCACCGGTCCAAACACCCGCACCTGATCCTCGAAGCGCCCCGGCATCTCCCGCAGTATCTCCGCCAGCCGCTCCGACAGCCGCGCGTAACGCTCCGGGTCCTCCTGCCTGACCCGTTCCTCCAGGTGGAAGCGGATTGCGTGCTCCATCTCGGCGGCAGCCTCGCGTGGCGGCATGGTGCGCACCCGGTCGTCGAAGTCGAGCGACAGGAGCGACACCGGGGCGATGACCTGTTTGATCTCCGGCGCCTCCAGGTGGTCCCGGATCAGTTCCCTGACCTTGCGCCCGTAGCGGCGCAGCGTGAACGCACCGCCCGCTGTGTCCCGCAGCAAGTGCCGGACGCGCTTCTGCAGCAGGCTCCAGCGGCGGGCGTCGGCGATGAAGTCCAGGCCGTGCTCGTGCGGCAGCACCCGCTCCAGCGCGTCGAGGAAGCGCTGCAGCACCTCGTCGAACCCAACCCGCGCTGCCGCATCATCCTCGAAGACCAGCGCGGCGCTCCCCAACCGGGACAGGTCATCCACGTCCGCGTCGGTCACGCCATGCTCCCGCAGGAACGCCCGCACCTGCTCGGCAGCCGGCGCGAGAGCCTCGATCTCGTCCGCCATGCCGCGCATTGTGTCGTCGATATCATCCTGGGCGTAGTCGGCCAACGCGTCCGACAGGTTCTCGAAGACGCCGTAGTAGTCCACGACGTAGCCGACCCCCTTGCCGGGCATGGGCCGGTTCACGCGGGCGACGGCCTGTAGCAGCTCGGCGTCCCGGATCGGCCGGTCAAGGTAGAGGACCTGCTCGCGCGGGGCGTCGAATCCCGTCAGCAGCATGGACATCACAATCACGAAAGCGATGGGGCTGTCGGGATGGACGGGATCGGGCCTGGGCGACTTCCTGCCCTCGTCCGCCCGAGACTCTTCCGCCCCCTCGGGCGACTCGGACCAGGGATGATCGGCCTCGCCGTCCGCACCGTCCGGGTCATCGCCTCCGAAACTGCTGCTCGCCACCCACTCGTGCTCCTCGTCCAGCTGCGGGAACGGCTGGTGAAAGCGCCGGATGTACGCCTCCTGCCGACCGGCGTCCGTCCACGTCAGCAGCGGGGAGCCCTTACCGTCCTTCTGCGTCTGGGAGAAGACCGGCACGAACTCCATGCGGCGCAGCAGCGCCCGGTTCAGGTACGCCTCGTACAGGTAGCGCTGTCGCCGGGGCAGCCGCTCCCGCGGCGTTCCAGCAACTGACTCCGGGTCGAAGTCCGCCAGCTCCGCCAGCAACTGGTCCCGGGCCCGCAGCAGGGCGCGGCGGTAGGCGACGGCGGCCCTGCGGCTGACCGCCGCCACCTGCGCCTTGTAACCACCCGGCAACACGGTCGTCACGAAATGCTCCAGGATGTCCTCGGCCTTGGCGCGGATCATCGGCTCGGACTCGGCGACGTCACGCTCGGTGGGCCAGCGGCGCAGCAGGGCGGCCCGCTCCTCGCGCGTGCGGTCGCGGACCAGGTCCTCGAACCGCCGGTCCAGGCCGTCCTTGTCGAAGACCTTGCCCTCGCCCGTGCGGCCCTCGTACCGGATGCGGACGACGACGCCATCGCGTTCGGCCTCCGCCATCCGGTAGGTGTCGATGAACGCCCCGTCCGGCCCGCCACCGAAGATCCGGCGGGTGTCCTCCTCCTTGCCGGTCATGATGGGCGTGCCGGTGAACCCGATCTTTGCCGCGCTGGGCATGGCCTTGCGCAACGCGGCGTGCAGGACGTTCGTGTGCGAGCGGTGGGCCTCGTCGACGAACACCACGATGTCCGGCGAGGTGTTGCACTCAGGGAACCTCGGCACGGGCGGCTGCTCCTCGGCCTCCGTGGCACCGCGCATCCTCGTCCGCACCGCGTCCCGGTACTCACGCGCCAGGTCCCGGTCGTCCGCCTCGCTCTCCGTCTCCCCGGCGAAGGCGACCCCGCCGCCCGCCCCGTACTTCTGGATCATCCCGAAGACGACCCGCCGTCCACCGTCGCGCAGCAGCGCCTCCATCTGGGCCTGCCGCTTGGCCGTCACCACTTCGGACTCGCTGAGCTTCAGCGTCGCCTCCAGTTGCTTCTGCAACTGGGTGCGGTCGGTGACGATGACCACCATGAACTCACTGAGCTGGTGGTGCAGGTGAATCCGGCGGACGAGGAACGTCATCGTCAGGCTCTTGCCGGAGCCCTGCGTGTGCCAGACGATGCCGCCCCGCTCGTCCTCGGGCACGGCGTCGCCGCGCTGCCTACCGGTGAGGAGGCGGCGCAGCGCCTTCTCCGTGGCCCGGTACTGCTGGTGCCGGGCCACGGCCATGATGGTGCGGGTGCCGCCGGACTCGGTCTCGATGGGTAGCGGGATGACGTAGTGCCGGACGATGGTCAGCAGCGCGGCGGGCCGCAGCACCACCCCAATGAGCTTGTGCCGCTCGTTGAGGCGTGCGACGTGCGGCGGCAGCTCGGAGCGCAGGCCGCGCTCGGTCTCGGGCTCGATGCTGCGCCACGGGTGGTAGTGGTCGGGCGTGGCGGTGATCGTTCCGAGGTACGCCGTCTCGGCGGTCGCGGCGACCAGCAACTGCACGGTCCGGAACAGCTCTGGAGCGCCGGCTGCCTGTGCCGGCTCGCTGGCCTCCTCGTCGCGCAGCGGGTCCCCGGCGTAGTGCCGCAGGTCCACCACCGCGTCGTGGAGTGGATCAGCGAGGTCGGGGCTCTTGCACTCGACGACGACGAGCGGGATGCCGTTGACGAACAGGACGATGTCGAGTATGGACACCTTGCCCGCATGATCCCGGATCCTGAGCTGGTCCACGACGGTGAAGTCGTTGACAGTCGTCGCCTCTTCCTCGTGCCACCTGACGTACTGCACGACGGCGGACGGCCCGCCGTGCCCGGCGGAGGGGTTGGGGAGGATGCAGCCGCTCAGCAGCAGGTCGGTGGCGTCGAAGTTGGCTCGGGCAACGCCCTGCCCAAGGGGGACGTTCGCCAGCTCCGCGATGGCGCGCCGTACGTCGGAGTTGCCCATCCACGGGTTGATGCGGCGGAGGGCGGGGTCCAGCCGGTCGGTGAGCAGAGGTGTCGCGGTGTCGAGCGTGCCGGCAACCTTCCCTGGGACGTGCGTCCACCCCATCGCCACCAACTGTGCGACGATCGGCCGCTCGACCTCGTCCCGCTCGACCTGAAGCACCATGCCCCGCGTCCCCTTCTCGCTCGCGTGTGCGCAGGTGATCTATTCTGCGCCCAGGGCGAGGAGTTAGGCGGCCGACAGACCGTCAGTTGGTCATAGTCGCCGCCAGCGGCGAGACGCTCACCCCGGCTCGCGGCGATCCGGTGCACGTCGCGCAGCGCCGTGACCAGGCAGGTGATCAGGAACCCGAGCTGTTCCGGTTTGACCGTGGGGTCGTCCATCATGTCCACGGCGCGGTCGAGCAACTTGGCCGCCATGTCGAGCTGCGTCCGCTCCGCCTCGTCCGCGAGCGCAAGACGTGTCCCGTGCCGTCCCCTACGAGGAAGCACTGCCTGGCCGTAGGAGTCGCTCCGCGGGAGAAGCCGCAGCGGCCCCCGGTGGTCACTGAGGTTTTCTCAGCGGCGGTCATTTCCATTGTTTGTTGAGGGCGAGGGCGGCTTGTGCGATGTCGCCGACGCGGTTGGGGCTGAGGGTGACGTGCTTCAGCGTGCGCTAGCGTTGCTTGAGCTCGGCGGCTGTGCGTTCGCCCACGGCGCGGACGTGCCGGATCAAGGCGTTGACGCTGCGGGTGTCGGCGCACAGCGCCTGTTCGGACTGGCCTTTCGGGCGGCGGATGGGGATGCGGATGCCGATGCCCGCGCCGATGTAGCCCTTGTCCGCCAGCGTCGGCAGCCCGCTGGCCGCGGCCTGGCACAGCGCGGGAAGTGCATGGATCCGCACGGCCGTGATGTCCGGTGTGGAGCCCGGCTCGGCCTGGGAGACCCACAGCGGGGTGTCGTCCGGGGCGGACAGGAACTGCGCGTTGCCGCCGAACGCCTTGTGCTTCTTGCTGAACCACAGGTCATTGCCGTTGTCCCGGGCGCCTGCTACGCGATCGGAGGCGACCAGGGTGCCGTCCAAAATCACGTGCGTCATCCCCTCCCGCCGGCAGTAATCCAGCACCTCGTGCAGGTTAGGGGCCTGGATGGCCAGAATGTCGATTCCTTCGTGCAGGTAGCGGTAGCCCATGGCCTGGGAGATCCCGGCGTCCCGGGCCAGGCAGTGCACACACCCGGCCTCGCGGAACCAGCGCAGGATCAGCACGGCCTGACGGAAGGGGCCCAGCACTCGCGAGCCTTTCGGTGTGCCGATCCGGCGGCGGTACGCGGCCAGCAGCCGGGACAGGTACTCCACCACATAGCGCGGGACGTCGAGCGTGGCAACATAGGTGACCAACGTGAAGCCTCTGAATCAGCGGACGATCTGGTGAGAGAGAGCCGTCCTATCAGAGGCTTCACGTCTACGCGACAGCAGGGATGCCCTGCCCGATCCATCACGCCAGGTGAAGTTCGCCCCGCGTCGCGTAGATCATTTCGCTGAGAGAATCTCATTGATCACGTTCCTCATCCCTCTGTTTAGCTCCGAAGGTTGGCGCTTCGCGCCGGGCGCACGGATCGCGCTCCCTCACAACCCTCGCTCTGTAGCGAACACCTCACAGCCTGAGACAAATGGACCTAGGCTCGCCAGAGAGTCGCAGGTGACAGGGGTTTCGTCGCAGGGAGAGGCGGACAGTGAGCGACACCTATGGGGAATGGTTGAAGACTCAGCGGGAGGCGGCCGGGCTCACCCCGCAGGAACTCGCCGACCGGGCGATCATAACCCGCTCCCACATCTCCCACATCGAGGCGGGATGACGTACGCCGTCACCGGACGACGCCCGCCGACTGGATGCGGCGCTGGGGACGGGGGACGTGCTGACCAGCTTCCTGCTGAAGCGTGAGGGCGAGGTCGCCGACTACTTCGAGGCGGCCCGCCACCTCGAACCGCAAGCCCCGATGATTCGTGAGTACGCGCTGTCGTACTTCCCCGGCATCCTCCAGACCGAGACCTACATGCGCGCTGTCTACAACTCCGCCTTCCCGCCGAAGACCGAAAATGAGCGAGACAAAGCTCGCCGTCGCACGCCCCGACCGCAGGAAGATCCTCGACGAGCCGGTGACCCCCGTCGTGTGCGCGCTGCTGGAGAACGGCCGGTCCACACCTGCATCACCCGCCTACCGCAATCAGGCAGCCTCGCCCATAAGATCATCGACGAGCCCCACCTTCATTGCACGCAGCTTGTCCAACTCTGCTCGCTCTTTCTGAATTTGCTCATCACACGAATGCAACGCATCGACAATCCGCTGCTGCCCCGCCAGATCGAGCGGCATTTCAATCTCTAGCTCACACAGCCGAGTCGGATTGACGTTCACCTGCTGGACAGCAACGGTTGAAATCGATCGCACCCGCTGACGGATCAGCGGATGCATCAGCCACTCAACAAGGTATTCGGGCATCAAGCGAGTTGGGTCGGGATTCACGCGCACCAGATAGGAAGCAAATGTAGCCCGAGGGATTTCCCCGCGCCACAGACCAGCCTTTCCAACGTGGTCGATGCTGTTTGTTCTATTAAACAGAACATCTCCATGCTTCATCTCAAGTCGATTGGGCACGGGCGTAGAGCAGTACCTCAACTCGTCTAGCAGCGGCCTACCATCGTGGAGATTGTTCATACGTAGGACTGGAATTCCATGGGGATCATTGTCTAGAGCCTCGGAAATCCCGTACTCGACCTGTGGCACCACTTCATTGAGAGCTACCCGCCCCCACCCAGCTGGGAGCTTCCCGCCACCGAGCGAGCCCATGACGGTCAACAAAATACCTTGCCGCAGCTTACGAAGCTTGTCGATCGACGCTTCGATCGAACGCTCCTGCCTAGCGAGGACCCTGATCATCTCGGCCATTTTTCGCTGGTCTTCAAACGGGGGCCGAATAACCCTCCAGCCAAGAATCTCACTAGGAGAAACGCGAGTATGACTTCCGGTCGTTCCAGTCGCAACAGCCACCAGGCGCGAACAGAAGGACCTGCTCATAAAAAGAGCCGCGTAAAATGGGATATGAATCCTCCATCCGAAATCACCCTTCGGGGTAAAAACCATGTATTCGGTAGAGGCAACCTCGCTCCCATCACCCCTTGGCGCTTCTACGGCCTCTACTCGAGGAATCCTAGGGTTGAGTTTAGAAACAAGCACACAAGGCCTGTCGATTACGAATTTGTTGCTCTGAATCTCCACTCCGAGTTGTTCACGGGGGCCGCCTACCTGATCGAAGCTCGGTAGACTGTGATGAATGAACGAGGATTGCGGAGAAGAAGCAGGGAAGACCGTCCTTCTCCCCAATGAAAAGATATCCCCCAAGAGAACACGAGGCCAGACTGGAATCTCATTCATCCCCGAGCTTCTCCAGAAAATATTCTAGGCGGGCAGCGGATTCGTCACGCCAACGCCTGACGTCCCGCAGCGATACTGCGTACTTCTCCTCCCACACCCCATACGCCTTCACCAACTCCCGGAGATGCAGTACAACATGCCCGTCGAGCTTCTGTGCCAAATCATCGCGCAACAGCTTCAGCACAACCTGGCGCTCCTTCGCTGGCTTCTGCCTCAACTCCGCCCGCGCCTCGAACAGCCTTGGCGGTTTCTTATCCAGCCTCTGCTGGTCGCGCGGCCCGCAAGGTGCCCAGAACTCCGCTTCCAAGCGCTTGATCGCTGTAGCAGCCTTCGTTCGTTCCTTCTTCACTCGGGCCAGTTCCGCCAGCCGCTTCGCCTGTGCAGCAACGTCCTCGACGTACTCTTCACCGTCATCGAACGGCTCTCGCTCCGTGTTGAGCTCAGCCCAGCGCGCGTCCAGCTCAGCCTTCCGCGCGTCCGTCTCCGCCAACTCCCGCAAAAACTCGGGGGCAATCGCCGCGACCACCTTGTGCGCGTACGCCTGCCGCCGCTCCGCGCCGCTCCGGTTCCGCGTCTTCCTCGTCTTCGGGTCATGGTCCGGCCGGAGCATCGTGTCCACGTTCTCGACCCACCCGTCCACGACGCCCGCGAAGCCGTTCTCCGACAGCGTCAGCAGCTCGTACTTCGCGTCGTGCCACCACCCGGCCACCGCGCCCGCCAGCGCGAAGCGGTCGATCAGCCCCACTCGCCCCAGCCGTTCCGTGAACGACTGGATCAGCTCGCCGCGCACCGCCATCAGCTCCGCCTTGCGCTCCCCGGCCGTCAGCCGCTCAAGCCGTTCCGGCGTCGCCGCCACCGCCTCCAAGTGACATGCCTCCGACTCCCACCACGCACCGAACGCCGCCCGCAACGCCTCTTCCCTCGGCCGGACCAGCTCCGCCAGCCGCGCCGCGTCCGGCCGTTGCCCCTCCGGGAGGAAGTCCACGTATTCCGGGTCCACGGGGTCCCGTTCCGCGAACAGGTCGGTCACCCGCACCCCGTACGCGTCCAGCAGTTCCTTCTTCGCCTCGATCTCCGAGCGCGGCATACCGCCCACCAAATGCGCCCGCACGTCCTGCGGCTCGGGCGGCGGGGTGTTGTCCACGTACCGCCGGATGTTGAGGTTGTCGCCGTTCTCCCGCAGCTCCTCCCGGGTGACGAGCCGCGAGAAGCCCGGCACCTCCTCGCGCCGGTGGAAGGCACTGACAATCTTCTCGGCGTGTTCGGGCAGCAGCACGTTCTGCGCTCGCTCAGCGTGATACTCGCGATCGGCGTTGATGAACAGCACCTTGTACACCGACTTCTGATCTCTCTCCTTCTTCTCCGGCGGGCGTAGCACCAAAATGCACGCGGGAATGCCCGTGCCGTAGAACAGATTCGGCGCGAGCCCGATGACCGCATCGATGATTCCCTCGTCCAGCAGCTTGGTGCGGATCTCCTGCTCGCCTCCGCCCCGGAACAGCACGCCGTGCGGCATGACGGTGATGACTGTCCCGCGCCGCCCCTCCCGCTTGGCCATCCACAGCATGTGCTGGAGGAACATCAGGTCGGCCTTGCCGCGTTCGCTCGTCGAACCGTAGGCCGCCCGTTGACCGCTGTACGCCAGGTCACTCAGCACGTAGTCCATAGAGAACGGCGGGTTGCTGAGAATGCCGTCGTAACGCTCCTTGTCGCCTTGCGGCACGTGTGCTGGCTCGCTCAGCGTGTCCCCGGTGCTCAAATCGAAGCGGTGCACCCCGTGCAGCACCATGTTCATCGTGGACATGATCCACGAGCCGCTGTTGGCGTCCTGACCCGCGAAGAACATGTCCGTGGTGTCTCCGCCGTGCTCCTCCACGTATTCCTTGGCGTGAATCAGCATTCCGCCCGAGCCGACGCACGGGTCGTAGATCCGCATGCCCGCTTCGGGGCGCAGCAGCTCGACCATCATCCGGACCACGGCACGCGGGGTGTAGAACTCCCCGCCCTTGCGGCCGGCGTCGTCGGCGAACTGTTTGATCAGGTACTCGTAGGCAGCACCGATCAGGTCGGGGAACTCGAAGTCCTCGGTCCGCAGGCGAACGCGCCCGAAGTGGGCGATGAGCTGCTTGAGCCGCTGGTCGGCGAGCTTCGCGGCGCTGGCCGCCGTGCCCGAGCCGCCGATGCGGTTGAAGTCCAGGTGATCGAAGAGGCCGTCGAGCTTGTCGTTCTGGCCTTCCAGCGCCTGGAGGGCGGGGCGCAGCCGCTCCTCGTTGACGTTCTGCGTGCCCGACGAGATCCACTTCCACCGGGCGTTCCTCGGGACGAAGAGCACGCCACGCCTGCGGTACTCGTTCACGTCTTCGAGGTAGGTGTTCAGCAGGTCCCCATCCAGGCCCAGCTCACCCGTCGCGTACTCGCGGATCCGCTCCCGTGCCGCCTCGAACTCGTCGTTGGCCCGTTTCAGGAAGAGCAGGCCGAAGATATAGTCCTTGTACTCGGAGGCGTCCATCGTGCCCCGGAGGATGTCCGCAGCGGCGAACAGGTGCCTCTCCAACTGCGCGAGCGTGAGCTTGGCCACGGCGACTCCGACTCCCTACAACCCTGCAAACACGGCGTGATTCTGGAACCCTACTTCTGACGGCCACCCGCCTGTGCGTCAGTATGAGGCGATCCCGAGCCCATCCTCAACGAACTCGTACACGTCCGTGTACGGATCCCGCAGCGACTTCGGCAGGTGATCGCCGTGCGCGGCGTTCAGCTTCAACGCCCGCTTCCTCGCATGCGTGAAGCTGTCCCTGGGGATCTGCTCCGGCAGCACGGCCTTGATCTTCGCCGTGCTCTTGGCGAACGGTAGCCGTTTCGTCGCCTCGCCGCACACTCCGCCGAACGTGCCGGTGACGTCCTTGTGGTGCAGCAACCGCCACACCTCGAAACACGGGTGCGAGAAGGCGACACGGACGTCCGCGTCCTTGGCGTTCTTGAGTGCGGTGTCGACGCTCTGGTGCTCGTCCCGGTCGAACAGGCACCACACCTGCGGCCAGAACTCTTTCTTCACACCCATCCGCTTGGCTTCCCGAGCTTCCCTGCGCATTAGGCGTGCCGCCGCCTCGACCAGGGTCAGCGGCTTGCGCTGCGAGGTGGGCGCCGACGCGTTCGCGATATGCACGTCGACCCTGACTGCCGGGTCGGCGTAGACCGCCCTCTCGCGGATGACTTCGATGTAGCCCGGTTCGGTGACCTCACCTTCGGTGAACACGTAGACCACCCGACGACGCTGGTCGCGCTTTGGCTTCGCCCGGCCCGGCGACTCCCTCCCCTTGGTGCGCGCCATCAACTCAGCTCGCTCTCGAATTCGTCGTCGTCCTCGTCCTCAGCCACGTCCTCGTCAAGGTCAACGTCCCCGACAGCCCCCAGCCGACGGGCGATCTGTCCCTCCAACAGCGAGGGAACGGCGCCGAAGGCCCCGGCCAGGTACGACCGCATCAGATCCTCGTCGTCGCCCGGCTCGGCGGCCGTCAGCGGATACAACTCGGTAGCCCCGTCCTTGTCCTTCTCCGTCAGCCACACCTGGCCGGGCGCGAGCAGGCGCTCGCCGCTCGGCGTTGTCAGCAGCGACGGGTCGTGCGAGGTGAAGGCGAGCTGGGCACCCCTGGGGTTCGCGACGGAGTCGTGGAAAAGCCGGATCACCTCGGCGGCGAAGCGGGGGTGCAGGCTGGCGTCCAGTTCGTCGACGAGCAGCACCGCGCCCCGGTCCAGCGCCAGCGCCAGCGGGCCGAGCAGGGCGTACCAGGAGCGGGTGCCGAAGGACTCGTCTCGCCAGTCGAAGGACACCTCCCCGGTGGGCGACCGGTGGCTGAGCCTGACGGTGGACCTGCCGTTGGCCTCTTGGACGACTTCGGCGCCGGTGATACCCAAGTCCGCCACGCGCAGCATCTCGTTGATGCGGTGGGCTCGACCGCCGGAGAGCTCGCGTGTGGTGAACTGCTCGCGTTGCTCCCGCTCGTGCTCGGGGTTAATCAGCCAGAAGTTGCGCCGGAACCAGTGGAAGAGCGGGGAGAGCTGGGGGTGGTTGTCCGTGCCGGCGGTGGACAGCAGCAGCGCGTTGGGCCTGGTTCGGCGGGCCATCTGGGCGCGGTCCTTGACGCGGGTGCCCGGCCATTCGTACTCCTCGCCCCGGGTCGCGTCGCGGTCGAACCAGACTTGGCGGCGGCCCTTCGGATAGCCATGTAGCCACTCGGCCATCACCCGCTCCGGGCCCAGCTCGAAGCCGTAGGTCCATCGGACGCCCTCGATGACGAGGTCCGCCTCGAAGAAGCTGGGCTCGGCCTGCTCCTTGGCGTCCAGTGCGAAGGGGCGTCGTGGAATGCCCTCGTACGAAGCCCAGCGGGCGTAGGAGTTCAGGACGGCCCGGCGCATGTCAACGAGGGCGGCCAGCACGTTCGACTTGCCGGAGGCGTTGGCCCCGAAGATGCCGATGAGTGGGAAGACCGCCAGCGCGCGGTCACCCGCGAGCAGCACGTCACGCTGTGCGGTCCCCGGCTCATCCTCGGCGGCGACGAAGGACAGCTCTTGCTCGTCGCGCAGTGACCGCACGTTCGCGGTGCGGAAGCGGAGCAGCACACTGTCCCCCTTTCGTTCACTAGGGCCAGCCTAGCCGCCCGGCCTAGCTGGGGCCCCTCAACGCGATCACCGCTGTCATCATCCCGAGACACAGGCCCGCCGACATGGCGAACGCCTTGGTCGAACAGCTCATGGACGGCCGCATACCGACTGCTGGTGTGCTCCTCACGGACTGCGATACCCGCTATGCCTTGGCGCCATCTCCACCGCTCACGCATCGCTCACGCACAAGGTTCAGTACCGTCGCAGCTGCGAGCCGCTAAAGGACATGGGCAAGCAAAGACCCAGGTCATAGGGTAGATGACCTGGGCATTACAGAGCCGCCTAAGGGAATCGAACCCTTGACCTACGCATTACGAGTGCGTCGCTCTGGCCGACTGAGCTAAGGCGGCGGGCGCTTGCGGTCCTTGGGGGCCGCAGCGCTCGTCAGTCTACACAGGTTTGGTGGGTGCCCCCGAATGCCTTATGCGGAGCAGGTCGTCCGTCGCCGCGCGGAGGGCGCGCAGGCGTTTCGACCAGCGATGGCAGTCGAGGCACGTGGTCAGGTGGGTGCTGAGCTCCTGCTCGGTCACTCCCGCCGGGAGTGGGTCGCCTTCGGTCTGGGCCGATATGGCGGTGCGGTAGCGGATGCATGGCATGCGGTTATCATCGCAGGCCACCAGCGGGTTGGGCCATCAGCAGGTGGTGTTCTGCTCGGGGCTGACGTTGTCCAGGAGGTAGTCGTTCACCGCGGAGTCGACGCAATCGCTCGCGCCGCCGTACGCGCCGTGGCCGTCGCCGTCGTAGGTGAGCAGGATGCCCGTCTCCAACTGGTCGGCCAGGCCCTGCGCCCACGCGTACGGGGTGGCCGGGTCGCGAAGGGTGCCGATGACCAGGATGTCCGTCGCGCCGGTGGCCGGGATGCTCACCGGGTGACCGGTCGGCTCGACGGGCCAGGCGGCGCACAGCAGGGTGGCCCAGGCGAAGTCGCGGCCGAACGTCGGCGACGCCTCCTCGTACGAGGCGAGCGCGGCGCGGACGGCGTCGGGGTCGGCGTTGCCCGCGGGGCTGTCCAGGCAGCTGATCGCCGGGAAGGCGAACATCGTGGTGCCGTAAGTGCCGCCGGGGTCACGTTCGTTGTAGGAGTCGGCGAGGTCGAGCAGCGGGGCGCCGTCGCCTTCGTCGATCGCCGCGGTCAGGGCGTCGCGCAGCGAGGGCCAGAGGTCCTCGGCGTAGAGCGCGTACGAGACGCCGGTGGTGGCGAGGGACTCGGTGAGCGGGCGGTCGGGGTCGCCCGAGGGCAGAGGCTCGGCGTCGACCGCGCCGAAGAAGTCGAGCAACGCGGCCGAGGCGGAGTCCGCGTCGCCGCTGCCGAGCGGGCAGTCGTCGTTCGACGCGCAGTCCTCGGCGAACGACCTGAACGCCGTCTCGAAGCCGCCCGCCTGCTCGCGGTCGGTGTTGAGCGTGGGGAGCCTCGGGTCCATCGCGGCGTCGAGCACCAACCGCCCGGTGCGCTGCGGGAACAGGCCCGCGTAGACCGCGCCGAGCTTGGTGCCGTACGAGAAGCCGACGTAGTGCAGCCGCTCGTCGCCGAGGACGGCGCGCAGGACGTCCATGTCGCGCGCGGACTCGATGGTGGAGATGTGGCTCAGCAGCTCGCCGGAACGCTCCTCGCAGCCCTGCGCGAACTCGTCCATGGCCGCGAGCAACTCCTCGATCTCCGCGTCGGAGTCGGGCGTGCGGTCGGTCAGGGTGTACGCGTCCATCTCCTCGCCGCCGAGGCACTCGACGGGCTCGCTGCTGCCCGTGCCGCGGGGGTCGAGGCCGACCATGTCGTACCGGGCGCGGACGTCCTGCGGGAAGAGGAACGACGACGAGCTCTGGGCGAAGTCGACGGCGGAGGCGCCGGGGCCCCCCGGGTTCATCAGCAGGGCGCCGATGCGCTCGTCGGGGTCGGTGGCGCGGGAGCGGGTGACGGTGAGCTGGATGTCGGGGGAGGTCCCGGCGTTGTCGTAGTCCAGCGGAACGGTCAGAGCCGCGCACTGGAAGCCGGAGGCGCCGCACGAGGTCCAGTTCAGCTCTTGTTGGTAGTACGGCTGGAGCGCGGCCGGGATCTCCTCGGGCAACGGCTCGAGCGCGGGCGCGTCCGGCGCGTCGGGCGGCGGGGGCGGTGACTCGCTGCCCGAGTCGCCCGAGGCGTTCGGCGAGCGCTCGTCGGGGCGGTCGTCCGAGGAACAGCCGCTCAGGACGAGGGCCGAGGTGGTCAGGGCCGCGAGGGCGACGGTGAAACGGCGTGCGGTGCGCATGGGTCCCCCGTGCTGAGTGGTGCCGGTCTCTGCCTGGTGGCGCTTGGTGGTGCCTTGTGGTGTCTCGTGGTGCGGGTGGTGCGGGTGGTGCCTGGTCGTCCCGTGAGCGTAACCGCTCAGCGCAGGGCCATGGTCATCGCCTCGACGGCCAGCAGGGGGGCGACATTCCGGTCGAGGGCGGTGCGGCAGTCGAGCACCGCCTCCATCCGGCGCAGCGTCCGCTCGGCGCTCGACGCGGCGGCGATCCGCTCGACGGACGCGGCGCTCTCGCCCCCCGCGAGGGCGACCGATGAGCCCAACTGCCGTGCCAGGACGTCCCGGTAGAACCCCGTGAGGTCGGTGAGCGCCAGGTCGAGGGCGTCCCGCTGGGTGCGGGTGGCGCGCCGCTTCTGGCGGTCCTCGAGCTCCTTCATGGCGCCCGCCGTGCCGCGCGGCATCCGCTTCCCCTCGCCGCCGCCGAGCGCGGCGCGCAGCTCCTCGGTCTCCTTCTCGTCGCGCTCCTCGGCGAGCTGCTTGGCGTCCGCGCCCGCGGCGTCGACCAGCTCCTGGGCGGCGCGCAGGCAGGCGCCGACGTCGGTGAGGCGCTCGGGGATCGCGAGAACGGCGGCCCGGCGCGCGCGGGCGCGCTCGTCGGTGGCCAGGCGCCGGGCGCGCTCGAAGTGGCCCTGGGTGGCTCGGGCCGCGGCGCGCGCGATGTCGGGCTCGATCCCGTCGCGCCGCATCAGCACGTCGGCGACGGCGTCGACCGGCGGGGTGCGCAGGGCGAGATGGCGGCAGCGGGACCTGATGGTGGGCAGCGCGTCCTCGGTCGAGGGGGCGCACAGCAGCCAGACGGTGCGGGGGGCGGGCTCCTCGACGGCCTTCAACAGGACGTTCCCTGCGCCCTCGGTGAGGCGGTCGGCGTCCTCGACCACGATCACCTGCCAGCGGCCGCCCGCCGGGGAGAGCTGGGCGCGGCGCACCAGGTCGCGGGTCTCCTTGACGCCGATGGTCAGCAGGTCGGTGCGGATGATCTCGACGTCGGCGTGGGTGCCGACGAGGGTCGTGTGGCAGCCGTCGCAGAAGCCGCAGCCGGGGGCGCCGCCGAGCGTGAGGTCGGGGCTGACGCACTGGAGCGCGGCGGCGAACGCGCGCGCCGCCGTGGCCCGGCCCGAGCCAGGCGGCCCTGTGAACAGCCAGGCGTGTGTCATCGCCGAGCCACCGGGATCCGGGCCGCCGGGCTCCGGCTCCCCACCCCTGTCGCCCCCCGCGGCCACCAGCGCGTGCGCGTCGCGCGCCGCCGCGGTGAGCTGCGCGGTCACCCGGTCCTGGCCGACGAGGTCGTCCCAGACGGTCAACGCCTTCCCTCCTTCCCCACGCGGGCCCGCGGTCGGCCCGTCCTCGGGACCGCCGCGTTCATTCTGCGGCACCCCACTGACAGCCGGGGCCGTTCGGCGGAACCTGCGGCGGTGGACCCGTGCCACGGCGCGGACGGGGCGGGCGGCGGGGCGGGGCCGTGGCACGTTGACCGCATGATCAGCATTCTCTCCGGCGCCCGGTGGCGCGGCGCGCGCGGCGCCCGCCGAGGGGCGCTGTGCGCGACCGCGCTCCTGGCCGCCGTCACGGGCGCGGCACCGGCGTGGGCGGGCGCGGCGGATCCGGCGGATCCGGGCTCGAGCGGTGGCCTCGGCGCGTTCGCCCGCCTCGGCCAGCGGCCCGACGAGCCGGGCGCCCTCGCCCTCGCGGAGGGCCAGGCCACCTATCCGGCGGGGCCACGGCGGGTGTCGCTCGCCACGGTCGCCTTCGGCGAGGCGGGCAGCGCCCATGACGTCACCGCGTCCGCCTCGGGCGACGCGGCGACGGGCCGGGTGCGGGCGCGCGCCGGGGTGGGCGACGCCGCGCTCGACCTGGAAACGGTCCGGCTGCGCGTCGGGGCGGTGCACGCCGAGTGCTCGGCGGCCCCGGGATCCGCGCCGCTCGGCTCGGCGACGGTCGAGGGCGCGGCGATCGCGGTGCGGGGCGCGCGGGACGTCGCGTTGGAACCTCGTCCGGCGCCCGGCACCACCGTCGCGCTCCCCGGCGGCGCCGGGCGCGCGTACCTCAACGAGCGCATCACCGAGGCCGACGGCGCCCTCACCGTGCACGCCCTGCGGCTGCGGGTGGGCGACCGCGAGGTGACGCTCGGCAGCGTCACGTGCCGCCCCGGCACGGGCGCGGCGGATCAGGAGGACCCGGCGTGAGCGGGCGCGCGTTCAACGGGATCGGTCCCGCGTTCCACGGTGCCGCGTTCAACGACCCCGCGTTCCACGGCCCCGCCCGCCGGGGCAACGCCTCGCGCGCCCCTCAGCGCCGCCGTCCGCGCCCGCCCCGGCCGCCCTCGCCCTCTCCGCCGTCCCGGCCGTCGTCCTCGCCGTCGACCGCGCTGTCGCCGTCCGCGTCCCGGCGCGGGCCGAGCAGCTCGTCGGCCAGCGTCGGAACGTCGTCGAGCGGCGTCTCCTCGGCCCACTGCGGGCGCCGGGGGCGCTGGGAGCGGGCGGCGGCCGCCTCCTCGTCGCTCAGCCGCGGCAGCGGCCGCGTCTGATCGGCCGTCTCGGGGCCCTCGCCACGCGGGATGATGGCGGTCTGCTCGCTGTCGGGGTCGCTCGGGAGCGGCACCTGCACGGTGTCGGTGTTGTCCTGGGCGGCCAGCCGCGCCTCCTCGGCGCGCAGGAGCGCCTCCTCGGCCTTGCGCTGCTTCTCCCTGCGCCGTTCCTCGGCCTGGGCGCGCAGCCGCGCCTCCTCCTCGGCCTCGCGCCGGCGGCGTTCCTCCTCCTCGCGGCGCACGCGCTCCTCCGCCTCCCTGCGGAGGCGCTCCTCCTCGGCCTTGCGGCGGGCCTCCTCGGCGCGCAGCCGCGCCTCTTCCGCGCGACGCGCCTCCTCGGCACGCTTGCGCTCCTCCTCCTCGCGCCGCTTGCGCTCCTCTTCCTCGGCGCGCAACCGTGCGAGCTCGGCCTGGCGTTCACGCTCCAGGCGCTCTTCCTCTTCCTTGCGCTTGCGCTCCTCCTCCGCACGCCGGCGCGCTTCCTCCTCCGCGCGCCGCCGTGCCTCCTCCTGGGCGCGGATCTCGGCCTCGGAGAGCGGGAGCATCTGGTCGAGCCGGTGGCGCGCGGCGGTGGTGACGGACTCCGGGTCCTGGCCCGCGTCGATCACCAGGTAACGCGCGGGATCGGCCGCGGCGAGCGCGAGGAACCCGCCCCGCACCCGCTGGTGGAACTCGCTCGGCTCGGACTCGAGCCGGTCGGGCGCCTCGGTGAAGCGTTCGCGCGCGGTCTCGGGCGAGACGTCGAGCAGCACGGTGAGGTGCGGCACCAGGCCGCCGGTGGCCCAGCGCGAGATGCGGGCGACCTCGGTCGACGAGAGGTCGCGGCCCGCGCCCTGGTAGGCGACCGATGAGTCGGTGTACCGGTCGGAGATCACGATCGCGCCGCGCTCGAGGGCGGGGCGGATGACGGACGAGACGTGCTCGGCGCGGTCGGCGGCGTAGAGGAGGGCCTCGGCCTCGTTCGACAGGCCGCCGGACGAGACGTCGAGCAGGATCGTGCGCAGCCGCTGCCCGAGCGGGGTGGCGCCGGGCTCGTGGGTGACGACCACCTCGTGGCCCTTGCCGCGGATCCACTCGGCCAGCGCCTCGACCTGCGTGGACTTGCCCGCACCGTCGCCGCCCTCGACGGCGATGAAGAAGCCGGTGGCCAGCGGCGCGGCCTCGGGCTCCGAGCCGCCGCGCACCGCCTCCACCAGGTCGCGGCGGAGCGGGACGCCCCGCCGGTCGTCGGTGCGGCCGAGCACGACGGCGGCCACCGGCAGCAGCAGCGCGCCGACGATCATGAGGGTGAACGCGGCACCCCCGTGGTCGATGGTGAAGTCGCCGCGCTCGACCCGGTGCGGGCCGATCAGCGCGGCGGCGAGCGGCGCCACGACGGCGGCCGTCGCGACGGCGACGCGGGAGACGGCGTGCAGGTGGCGGGTGAGCCGGGGCCTGCGGAAGTCCTCGGTCTCCTGGTCGAGCAGCGCGTGCCCGGTGTGCGCGGCGGCGCCCGCGGCCAGCCCTGTGGCCGCCGCGGTGAACAGCACGGTGGCGGGGTCCGAGATGAGGCCGGTGCCGAAGAGGCCGAGCCCGGTGAGCGCGAGCGCCAGCGCGAACAGCCTGCGCCGGGAGAGCGCGGGCAGCAGCGCGGGCGCCAGGCGCACGCCCCCCGCCACGCCCCCGGTCAGCGCGAGCACGAGCAGCCCGAACAGCACGGGCCCGCCGCCCAGGTCGAACGCGTGCAGCACGCTCAGCGCGACGGCGGCGGCGAGCGAGGCCGCGGCGGCGGCGCAGCCGACGACGAGCACCGGGATGGCGCCGGTCCTGCCCTTGTCGATGCCGGTCCCCGCGGACGGGCGGCGCAGCCCCTCGAGCGGCGAGACGGGCCGCCGCGGCTCGGTGCCGGGCAGCCGCAGGAAGTACAGGACGGAGATGGCCGCGGCGAAGAAGCCCGCAGCGACGTAGGAGCCCATCGCGGCCTGGTGCTCGCCGAACCAGTCGAGCCGGGTCGCCAGCAGGTTGCTGAGCAGCGCCGCGCCCACCAGCACGGCGGCGGCGGCCGGGATGGCGACGTAGCCGCTGCGCAGCCACAGGCGCCGCAGCGCGTCGTGGTGGTCGGGCAGCGGGCGGACGGCGGCGCCCTCGAGCGGGGGCGGCGGCAGCAGGGCGGGCGCGACGCTGTCGCGCGCGGCGGTCCAGACGCGTTCGGCCAGGCCCGTGACGAAGATCGTCAGCAGGATGTAGACATACGCGCTGTCGGGGACCCAGTCGATCCACAGCGGCGCGACGATCAGCAGCGCGACGCGCAGGCCGTCGGCGCCGATCATGGTCCAGCGGCGGTCCAACCGGCCCGTGGGCGCGAGGAGTCCGGCGATCGGGCCGAGCAGCACCACGCCCGCGAGCAGCGTCGCCAGCAGGCGCACGCCGAGCGCGACCGTCAGGGCGAGCGCGACGCCCCGGTAGTCGCCGCCGAACACCGGCTCGCCGCCGACCGGCGCGTACAGCGCGGCCTGCACGGTGAGCAGGAGCAGCACGAGCAGGCCGAGGACATCACCGATGCCGCCCGTGACCCGTGCCTCCCACAGGCGCCGCAGCTCGGGCACCTGGAGCAGTGCGCGCCTGGCGCGCTCGCGGGAATCCGCGGCGAGCGCCTCGTCGGTGGCGCCGCGGGCGGGGTCGACAACCTCTGGTTGCTCTGCTCGCGTCATGTCGGCCAGCGTAACCTTCGTGGCGGAGGGGAGTGCCACCCACCCGAACATTTGCCCGGGAAACGATGGCAGTTGCGGTCGGGACGGCTTCCCCGGTGGTGCCCCACGATCGCCCGGCGGCGCCGTGACCGCCGGGGTCCCGGGGGTCAACCGGCGTCGGGGCCCGGCTCGGTCGGCGTTCCGCCGTCCGCCGCCTTCGCGTTCGCGCCGTTCCCCGGGGACTCGGCGGCCGTCTTCCTGGCCGCGGTCTTCTTCGCGGCGGTCTTCTTCGCGGCCGCCTTGGTCGCCGTCTTCTTCGTCGTGGTCTTCTTGGCCGCGGTCTTCGCCGCCGTCTTCGTCGCCGCCGTCTTCGTCGCGGCCTTCTTGGCGGTGCTCTTGGCGGGCGCCTTCTTCGCGGCCTTCTTGGCGGTCTTCTTCGCGGGCCCCTTCGCCCGCTTCTCCGCCAGCAGCTCGAACCCGCGCTCCGCCGTGATCGCCTCGGGGTCGTCGTCGCGCCGCAGCGTCGCGTTGGTCTCCCCGTCGGTGACATACGGGCCGAACCGCCCGTCCTTGACCACCACGGGACGTCCCGTCACCGGGTCATCGCCCAGCTCCTTGAGCGGCGGCTTCGCGGCGGCCCGCCCGCGCTGCTTGGGCTGGCGGTAGATGGCGAGCGCCTCGTCGAGCGTGATGGTGAAGATCTGTTCCTCGGCGGAGAGCGAACGCGAGTCCGTGCCCTTCCTCAGATACGGCCCGTACCGCCCGTTCTGCGCGGTGATCTCCTGGTCCGACTCGGGGTCGACGCCCACCACGCGCGGCAGGGAGAGCAGCCGGAGCGCGTCCTCGAGCGTCACGCTCTCGAGCGACATGGACTTCAGGAGTGACGCGGTGCGCGGCTTGACGGCGTTCTTCCCCGTGGTCGGCGTGCCCTCGGGCAGCACCTCGGTGACATAGGGGCCGTAACGCCCGTCACGCGCCACGATCTGATGGCCGGTGCCCGGGTCGGCGCCCAGCTCGAAGTCGCCGCTCGGCTTGGCGAGCAGCTCCTTGGCCAGCTCGGTGGTCAGCTCGTCGGGCGGCAGGTCGTCGGGCACGTCGGCGCGCTTGGCGGGCTCCTCTGGCCCGGCGCCCGGGTCGGGCGGCGCCTCGACATACGGCCCGTAACGCCCCACGCGCAGCACGATGCCGTCGCCGACGGGGAACGACGAGATCTCCCGCGCGTCGATCGCGCCCAGGTCCGTGACCAGCTCCTTCAGGCCGCCGAGGTGGTCGCCGTCGCCGTTCCCGGCGTCGGCGGCGCCCCCGCCGACCGCCTGGCCGCCGTCCTCGCCGAAGTAGAACCGGCGCAGCCACGGCACGGCCTCGGCGTCGCCCGTGGCGATGCGGTCGAGGTCGTCCTCCATCCTGGCCGTGAAGTCGTAGTCGACCAGGCGGCCGAAGTGCTGCTCCAGCAGGTTGACCACGGCGAACGACAGGAACGAGGGGACCAGCGCCGTGCCCTTCTTGAAGACATAGCGGCGGTCCAGGATCGTGCCGATGATCGTCGCGTAGGTGGAGGGGCGGCCGATCTCGCGCTCCTCGAGCTCCTTGACCAGCGTGGCCTCGGTGTAGCGGGCCGGGGGCTTGGTCGAGTGGCCGTCGGCGGCGATCCGTTCGGCCGCGAGCGCGTCGCCCTCGGCGACCTGCGGCAGCCGCCGCTCGCGGTCGTCGAGGTCGGCGCCCGGGTCGTCGGCGCCCTCGACATACGCCTTGAGGAAGCCGTGGAACGTGATCACCTTGCCGGTCGCGCCGAACTCGCAGTCCCGCCCGTCCGCGCTCGTGCCCCCGACCCTCACGGCGACCGACTGGCCGACGGCGTCCTTCATCTGGGAGGCGACGGTCCGCTTCCAGATCAGCTCGTACAGCCGGTACTGATCGCCCGTCAGGCCCGTCTCGGCGGGCGTGCGGAAGCGGTCGCCTGAGGGGCGGATGGCCTCGTGCGCCTCCTGCGCGTTCTTCACCTTGCTCGCGTAGACGCGGGGGCGGTCCGGCAGGTAGTCGGCGCCGTAGAGCTGCGTGACCTGCGCGCGGGCGGCGGCGACGGCGGTGTCCGACAGCGTGGTGGAGTCGGTCCGCATATAGGTGATGAAGCCGTTCTCGTAGAGCCGCTGGGCGACCTGCATGGTGGCCTTGGCGCCCATGCCGAGCTTGCGGGACGACTCCTGTTGGAGCGTTGTGGTGCGGAAGGGCGCGTAGGGGGAGCGCCGGTAGGGCCTGGACTCCACCGAGCGCACCGCGAACGCCGAGTCCTGGAGCGCGGCGGCCAGCGCCCTGGCGTTCTCCTCGCTCAGCTGCTGGACCTGCGCGGGGTTCCTCAGCTGCCCGTCGGGCCCGAAGTCGCGGCCCTGCGCGACGCGGCGCCCGTCCACCGAGGTGAGCCTGGCGTCGAACGAGCCGTCACCCGGCACGGTCGTGAAGGTGCCGGTCAGGTCCCAGTACTCGGCCGAGCGGAACGCGATCCGCTCCCGCTCCCGCTCCACGACCAGGCGCGTCGCGACGGACTGCACGCGACCGGCGGAGAGCCGGGGCATGACCTTCTTCCACAGCACGGGGGAGACCTCGTAGCCGTAGAGGCGGTCGAGGATGCGGCGGGTCTCCTGGGCCTCGACGAGCAGTTGGTTCAGCTCGCGTGGATTGTTGACGGCGGCGCGGATGGCGTCCCTGGTGATCTCGTGGAAGACCATGCGGCGGACGGGCACCTGTGGCTTGAGGACCTCCTTGAGGTGCCAGGCGATGGCCTCGCCCTCGCGGTCCTCGTCCGTGGCGAGGTAGAGCTCGTCGGAGCTGGCGAGCAGCTCCTTCAGCTTCCTGACCTGGTCCTTCTTGTCGCTGTTGACGACGTACAACGGCTCGAAGTCCGCGTCGACGTTCACGCCGAGGCGGGCCCAGGGCTGGCCCTTGTACCTGGCGGGCACCTCGGCCGCGCCGCTCGGCAGGTCACGGATGTGCCCGACGCTGGCCTCGACCACATAGCCCGGGCCGAGGTAGCCCTTGATCGTCTTCGCCTTCGCGGGCGACTCGACGATGACAAGTCGGCGCCGGCCGTTCGCGGTCTCGCTGGTCGGGGACAACGTCTGCTCTTCTCTTCTCCAGCCCGGGGAAAGTACTGACGATGCGGAGTGTGACGGTACATCCCTGCTGCGTGTCAAATGGGAAAACCCCGCAACGCATCTCGAACGGTAACCCGAGATCCGCCATTCCCGCCGCCCGACCGCCTCCCTCGTGTTGTCGGTGAACAGTCACACACGGTAGGCCCGAAGGGGCGGCGGCGCGCTCCTGTCACCCGGCGGGCAGGAGAAAGCCCTGCTCAACGAGCGGTCGCAGCCATGTCCCCGCCCCGGCACGGAGCGTCACGGGATCCTCTCCGAGCAGCGAGGCGATCGCGTCAAGGATGGCGGAGGCGAGGAGGGTTCCGTCACAGCTGCCCGCGAACCCGGCGCTCACGGTGTCCATCGCGCCGGCGCGCATCATGCCGTGCCGCTGCCGCAGGACGATGTGCTCGGGGTCCTCAGCGCCCGGCGCGCCCACCTGCTCCTGCACCACGCCGTCGGCCAGCACATACCGCGACGACAGCAGGGCCGCGTCGTCGCGGCAGCGCAGGAAGTCCAGGCGGTCGAAGTACCCGGTGACCGCGCGCCCCAACGGCTGCTCGACGGCGTGCGGCCAGTCCTCGACGCGGACGGACGGGCGTTCGGAGCCGCTCGCGCGCAGCGTGATCCAGCCGAAACCGACCGCCCGCACGCGCCGCGCCGCGAACTCGTCGAGCCAGGCCGCGTACGCCTCCTCGTACGCCGCCCGGTCGCCGCGGTGCAGCCCGGCGTCGCGCAGCCACAGCTCGGCGTACTCGGCGACGTCCTGCTCCTCGCGCCGCACGATCCACGCGTCGCAGCCGGGCGGCACCCAGCCCGCGAGGCGCTCCCGCCAGTCCTCGCCCTCGACCTGCTCCCAGTTGGCGAGCAGCTGGCACAGGCCGCCATGGGCCAGGTGGTCGGCCGAACGCCGCACCAGCGCGCGGCACAGCTCGTCCCCGGCCAGCCCGCCGTCGCGGTAGGTCAGGCCCGCGCCCGACCTGGCGGGCGAGATGACGAACGGGGGGTTGGACACGATCAGGTCGTAGGGCGGGGCGTCGGACACCGGCTCGAACAGCGAGCCCTCGCGCAGCGCCGCCGGGGGCGCGTCCGAGAGCGCCAGGGTGAGCGAGGCCATGCGCAGCGCGCGGGGGTTGGTGTCGGTCGCGGTGACATGGGCGGCGTGGCGGGCGGCGTGCAGGGCCTGGACGCCGCTGCCCGTGCCCAGGTCGAGGACGCGGCCGACCGGGGTCCTCGGGGTCAGCGCGGCCAGCGTCGCGGAGGCCCCGCCCGCGCCGAGGACGACGTCGGCGGGCCGCCCCGCGGCGCCCGTGGCGGCGGGGACGCCCCCGGCGTCGGAGACGATCCACGCGTCGGACACGTCGCCCGACGCATAGGGGCGCACGTCCACCGTCGCGCGCACCTCGTCGCCCTCGCGCTCCAACCACCCGTCGTCGAGCGCCGCTTCGAGCGGCAACGCGCCCCCCGCGACCTTCCACGCGACGGGCCGCCCCAGCAGGAACAGCCGCACCGCGGCGGCCAGCGGGCCCTCGTCGCCGCGCAGGGCGGCGAGGGCGGGGACGTGCTCGCCACGGGCGAGGGCGGCGTGGGCGGTGGGCCCGAGCCGTTCGAGCAGGCCCGCGGGCGTGAACGAGGCGGCGAGCAGCGCCTCGCGCAGCCGGGGGGTGCCGGGCCCTGGGGCGGGGAGAGGGGTGATGCGCACGCCACCATTGTGGCGAGCGCTCACTCGTCCGCGCTCTCGCCCTCGCCCCCGGTCTCGCCCTCGCCCGGGCTCTCCTCGGCGGGGCTCTCCTCCGCCGGGCTCTCCTCGGCGCCCTCGCCCGCGCTCGCGCCGCCGTCCTCGGCGGGCGGCTCGGCGGGCGGGGACTGGCAGCCCTCCTGGCGGGCGAACGCCTCGCTCATCTCGCCGCGCTCCAGCTCCTCCAGGGCCTCGGTGCCGCTGCGCCCGACCTCGTCGAGCCGCGGCAGGATGTCGCGCAGGCCCTCGGCGAACGCGCCGCGGTCGGAGGTGTCGAGCGCGTCCATCTCCTCCTTCAGGCCCGTGAACGCGGCGGAGAGGTCGTTCAGCTCGGACACCGTGTCCTCGCGGATCTGCTCACCGTTGTCGACGGGCGGGTCCCCGGCCTGCTCGACGGTCTCGGCGAGGGCGGCGTAGGCGTCCGAGATCTCCTGGTACGCGGCCGAGTTGGTCTCCTGGACCTCCTGCGGCTCGCGGTCCTGCTCGCCCACCTGGGCGATGGACGCGTAGGCGCCGTTGATCCTCTCGACCTGGGGCCGCAGCTCGTCGCAGACCTGGCGGGCCCATTCGTCGGCCCGCTCGTCGTCGTCGCCACCGCCGCACGCCGACAGCGTGAGCAGGAGCGCCGCGCAACCCGAGAGTGTCACCGCGAGCTTCTTGTTCACCGTTCCTCGTCCCTTCGAGCGCCGACGCCCTGGTCTGACGGGAACTTACACGCAGCTCATCCCTCATCCGAGTGACGGCCGGTGCCACTGTCCGGTTTTGCAGCCATTTGCCCCACCGCTCCGGCGGCCCCGGCGCAGACGCCCGCGGGGTGGCCGCCGCCGCGGGGAGTCGGTCCTCCCGCGCAACGCCGACCACCCCGTCCGAGGCGTTCCGGCGCTCAGACGCCCGTCGGGCGGGTCTCGGCCACCGGCTCCACCGGCTGGTCCGGGTCGTCCTCGACGGCGATGCCGCGCCGCTTGGAGACATAGACGGCGCCGACGACGACCACCAGCGCGATCACCGCGATCAGCGCGCGGAGCGGGGCGCTGGCGTCCTCGCCGTAGCTGAGGGTGATGACGGCGGGGGCGATGAGCAGCGCCACCAGGTTCATGACCTTCAGCAGGGGGTTGATCGCCGGGCCCGCGGTGTCCTTGAACGGGTCGCCCACCGTGTCGCCGATCACCGTGGCCGCGTGGGCCTCGCTGCCCTTGCCGCCGTGGTGGCCGTCCTCGACGAGCTTCTTGGCGTTGTCCCACGCGCCGCCCGCGTTGGCGAGGAAGACGGCCATGAGGATGCCCGAGCCGATGGCCCCCGCGAGGAACGACCCGAGCGCGCCGACCCCCAGGCTGAAGCCCACCGCGATGGGCGACATCACGGCGAGCAGCCCCGGCGTGGTCAGCTCGCGCAACGAGTCCTTGGTGCAGATGTCGACGACCTTGCCGTACTCCGGCTTCTCGCTGAAGTCCATGATCCCGGGGTGCTCGCGGAACTGCCGCCGCACCTCGTACACCACCGAACCGGCCGAGCGGGACACCGCGTTGACCGCAAGGCCCGAGAAGAGGAACACGACGGCCGCGCCGATGATCAGGCCGACCAGGTTGTTCGGCTGCGAGATGTCGAGGCTGAGTCCGGTCTCGCCGAGCACGTCGGCCGCGCTCAGCTCCACGTCGGCGATCGCCTCCGCGATGGCGTCGCGGTACGAGCCGAACAGCGCCGCGGCCGCGAGCACCGCCGTCGCGATGGCGATGCCCTTGGTGACGGCCTTGGTGGTGTTGCCGACGGCGTCCAGGTCGGTGAGGACGCGCGCGCCCTCGCCCTCGACGTCGCCCGACATCTCGGCGATGCCCTGCGCGTTGTCGGCGACCGGGCCGAACGTGTCCATCGCGACGATCACGCCGACCGTCGTGAGCAGGCCGGTCCCGGCCAGCGCGATCGCGAACAGCGCCAGCATGATCGTGCTGCCCGCCAGCATGAACGCCGCGTACACGCTGAGCCCGACGAGCAGCGCCGTGTAGACCGCCGACTCGAGGCCGAGCGAGAAACCCGAGAGGACCACGGTGGCGGGGCCGGTCCGCGACGTCTTGCCGATGTCCCTGACGGGACGGCGGCTCGGCTCGGTGAAGTACCCGGTGAGCTGCTGGATCAACGCCGCCAGGACGATGCCGATCGCGACCGCGGCGAGCGCGAACAGCCGTGGGTCGGCGTCGTGTTCGGCGATCTCCTGGTCCGTGATGCCCTCGAGCTCGGCGAAGGTGCTGGGCAGGTAGGCGTAGGCGGCGATCGCCACCAGGACGAGCGAGATCCCGGCGGAGATGAAGAACCCGCGATTGATCGCGGTCATGCTCGAACGGTCGGAGGGGCGCGGCGAGACCAGGAAGATCCCGGCCATCGCGGTCAGCACGCCGATGGCCGGGACCAGCAGCGGGAACGCGAGCCCGGCGTCGCCGAACGCCACCGTGCCCAGGATGAGCGCGGCGACCAGGGTGACCGCGTAGGACTCGAACAGGTCGGCGGCCATGCCGGCGCAGTCGCCCACGTTGTCGCCGACGTTGTCCGCGATGGTGGCGGCGTTGCGCGGGTCGTCCTCGGGGATGCCCTGCTCGACCTTGCCGACGAGGTCGGCGCCGACGTCCGCCGCCTTGGTGAAGATCCCGCCGCCGACCCTCATGAACATCGCGATCAACGCGGCGCCGAGGCCGAATCCCTCGAGCACCTTCGGGGCGTCGGCCGCGTAGACCAGGACGACGCACGCCGCGCCGAGCAGGCCGAGACCCACCGTGCACATGCCGACCACGCCACCGGTGCGGAACGCGATGCGCATCGCCACGTCGCGACCGCCGTCCCGCGCCGCCGCGGCGACGCGGACATTGCTCCGCACCGCGAGCCACATTCCGAGGTAACCGGTGGCCGCGGAAAACACCGCGCCCACGACGAAGAACAACGAACGCCCGATCCGCTGCCCCCAGTCGTCGGCCGGGAGGAGCAGCAGCAGAAAGACGACCGCGACGGCGAACACGCTCAGCGTGCGCAACTGCCGCGCGAGATAAGCGTTCGCGCCCTCCTGCACGGCGGCGGCGATCCGCTTCATGTTCTCGGTGCCGTCCCCTGCGGCGAGAACCTGTCTCACGAGGACGACGGCGAGCGCCAGGGCGGCGGCGGCGACCACCGCGATCACCAGGATGAGGCCGCGGTTCCCGCCCGTGAGCTCGGCGGCCTCGGCTGCCTGTGTGACATAGGGATGTGCCATTCGTCCTCCTTGACGCACCGGCTGGTCCAAATCAGACAGACGTGGCCGGAGTGTAGAGAGAGGCGTGGCATCGAAACAGAGGCCGGGAATGATATTTCGCCGGAGAACGGAGAATTCCCCGGATCAGGGGTGATCTTCCATCAGCCGGGGAATGGGACCAGAATGCCCACCCGCAATTGATCAAGAAAAGCCGATCAAGAGCAATTGATCAAGGCGCTGTCGATCAGAGCACCGCCGATCAGAGCGCTGTCGATCAGGAAACGGACGCCGTCGGCGTCGGCCAGCTCATCCTGATCTTGCCGCCGTGGGAGTCGGAGATCACCTCGACGTCGTCGACGAGGCCGCTGATGACGGCGAGCCCCAGCTCGTCCGTCTCCTCGGCCGCCTCGGAGGCCGTCTGGTCGCGGGGGGCCGGCACCACGCTGGGGGCGTCGTCGCCCACCTCGATGGAGAACGTCTTCTCCCCCTCGGTCAGCACCACGCGCACCGGCGTGGTGAGCCCGTGGACGGCGTGGAGGCCGACGGCGCGGCTGCACGCCTCGCCGACGGCGAGCCTCAGCTCATCGAGCACCGACTCCTCGACGCCCGCGCGCCGGGCGACGGCAGCGGCCACCAGCCGGGCGGTGCGGACATGCTCCGGGGAGGCGCTGAAGCGAAGTTCGACGGTGGCCATGACGATCCCCCTCGATCGTGCGGAAGCGCCGCCCCGGCCGTGGTGCCGATCTCCCGGCACCACGGAAAGGCGGTACGGCCGCGGTGAAGATGTGACGTCCGCTCGCGACCGGTCGGCGAGCGCGACGGGTCTCAGTCGTTGGCCGCGATGGCCTCGTCCACGGACTCATGGATCGGGAAGACCTTGGTCAGCCCGGTGATCCGGAAGATCTTGAGGATGCGCTCCTGGTTGCACACCAGGCGCAGCGAGCCCTCCTGGGCCCGCACCCGCTTCAGGCCGCCGACCAGCACACCCAACCCGGTCGAGTCCAGGAAGTCGACGCGCTCCATGTCCACCACGAGGTGGTGGTTGCCGTCGTTCACCAACTCGACCAGCTGTTCGCGCAGCTTGGGCGCGGTGTATACGTCAATCTCGCCGCCTACCTCAACGACCGTGCGGTCGCCAACGGTTCGGGTCGACAGGGACAGGTCCACGGATCCTCCAGCACCTTGCTAACGAGCGGTCGCCCCCCATGGATCGGCAGCCGCCAGGGCATTCAACCACTTACCGACTGCCCATTACGACGTCTTACAGCCATTGTCCGTCGGACCAGTGACAGACTCGATGCCGATGTCCGACGACCACGCCCCGCCCGAGCCGGGGGACACCGACGCCCCACGCCCGTCTCCACGGGCGGTGCTGGGGCGTCTGCGCGGGCTTCCCGGGCGAGACGAACGCCTCACCCACATGGAGCAGCTGCCCGCGCGCCCCGGTCGCCATGCGCCATGGCCCGAAGGGATACGCCCCGAGGTGGTCGAGGCGGTGACGTCGGCCGGAATCGACCGCCCGTGGACGCACCAGGCGCTGGCGGTGGAGGCGGCGCTGCGCGGCGAGTCGGTGGTGGTCTCCACCGGCACGGCCTCGGGGAAGTCCCTTGCGTACCAGGTGCCCGTGCTCAGCGCCCTGCTCGACGGCCACGCCGCGCCGAACCGCCGCGGCGCCACCGCCCTCTACCTCTCGCCCACCAAGGCCCTGGCCGCCGACCAGCTGCGCGCGCTACGCCGTCTGGCGGCCCCGCTGGGGACCGCGGTCCGCGCCGCCGGGTACGACGGGGACACCGGGCAGGAGGAGCGCTCCTGGGCCAGGGAGCACGCCAACCTCCTGCTGACCAACCCCGACATGCTCCACCGCGCCCTCCTCCCCGGGCACCGCCGCTGGTCCTCCTTCCTGCGCGCGCTGCGGTACGTGGTCATCGACGAGTGCCATGTGTACCGGGGCGTCTTCGGCTCCCATGTCGCCCAGGTGCTGCGCCGGCTCCGGCGGATCTGCGCCTCCTACGGGGCACGCCCTGTCTTCCTCCTCGCCTCCGCCACCACGGCGGAGCCGGGCGCCGCCGCCGAACGGCTCACCGGGCTGCCGGTCACCGAGGTCACCGACGACGCCTCGCCCAGGGGCGAGCTGGTCTTCGCCCTGTGGGAGCCGCCGCTGACCGAGGCCCGCGGCGAACGGGGCGTCCCCGTCCGCCGCACCGCCACCGCGGAGACCGCGGAGCTGCTCACGGATCTCGCCACCCAGCGGGTGCGCACGGTCGCCTTCGTCCGCTCCCGGCGCGGCGCCGAGCTGATCGCGCTGATCGCCCAGGAGCGGCTGGCCGATGTCGACGCCTCGCTCGCCCGGCGGGTCGCCGCCTATCGGGGCGGCTATCTCCCCGAGGAGCGCCGGGCGTTGGAACGCGCCCTGCACAGCGGCGACCTGCTCGGCCTGGCCGCCACCAACGCGCTGGAGCTCGGCGTGGACGTCGCGGGCCTCGACGCGGTGCTGCTGGCCGGCTATCCGGGCACCAGGGCGTCGCTGTGGCAGCAGGCGGGCCGCGCAGGGCGGCAGCGGCAGGGGGCGCTGGCCGTCCTGGTCGCCCGCGACGACCCGTTGGACACCTATCTCGTCCACCACCCCGAGGCGCTGTTCCGGCGGCCGGTGGAGAGCACCGTGCTCGACCCGGGGAACCCCTATGTCCTCACCCCGCACCTGTGCGCCGCAGCCGCCGAACTCCCGCTCACCGAGGCCGACTTCACCGGCAGCACCCCGCTGTTCGACCCCGCGGCGGCCGAGCTGCTGCCCAAGCTGGCGGCGCGCGCGCTGCTGCGCCGCAGGGGCGACACCTGGTACTGGACGAGGCGCGAGCGCCCCGCCGAGCTGACCGGCATCAGGGGCGAGGGCAGCGAGCCGGTCCGGGTGGTCGAGGACGGCACGGGCCGCCTGCTCGGCACGGTGGACGAGGCGGCCTCGCACAGCACCGTGCACGAGGGCGCGGTCCATCTCCACCAGGGCCACAGCTATGTCGTGCGGGAGCTCGACCTGGACAACGGGGTCGCGCTGGTCGAGCGCGCGAGCCCGCCCTGGACCACCTCCGCCCGTGAGGTGACCGACCTGTCGGTCCTGGAGACCGACACCACCGTGCCCTGGGGCGATGCCCGGCTGAGCTTCGGATCGGTCGAGGTCACGCACCATGTCGTCTCCTTTCTGCGGCGCCGGCTGCTGACCGGCGAGGTGCTGGGCGAGACCAAGCTGGACCTGCCGCCCCGGACGCTGCGCACCCGGGCGGTGTGGTGGACGGTGACGGAGGACCAGGTCGAGGCCGCCGGGGTGGACCGGGAGATCCTTCCCGGCGCGCTGCACGCGGCGGAGCACGCGTCGATCGGGATGCTGCCGCTGTTCGCCACGTGCGACCGCTGGGACATCGGCGGCGTCTCCACCGCCCTGCACCCCGACACCCTGCTGCCGACGGTGTTCGTCCACGACGGGCACCCAGGCGGGGCGGGCTTCGCCGAGCGGGCGTTCCACACGGCCCGCCGCTGGCTGACCGCCACCCGCGACGCGATCGCGGCCTGCGAGTGCTCCACCGGCTGCCCTTCGTGCATCCAGTCGCCCAAGTGCGGCAACGGCAACGACCCGCTGCACAAGGCGGGGGCGATCCGACTCCTCACCGAGCTGCTGCGCCACTGATCGGCGCGTCGGCCGGCCCCGCCCTTGCCCTGACCCGCACCGCGTAGGGACCGGCCCTGGCCTCCGCGGTGAGATCGGCGATCTCACCGCCGAGGTGGCAGCGCACCACCCTGGCGTGCTGCGCGGCGGCGACCCGCTCGGCCGTCGCGCACGCGGCCTCCCGGCCGTCCAGCGCGACATCGGCCGCGGCGAGCGCCGCCAGGTCGGCCGCGGCGGCAGCCCGCTGCCGCGCCCCCGTCACCTGACCGAGGGCCAGCACCGCGGCGAACAACAGGCACAGCAGCGTCGCGCACAGCACCGCCCAGACCGTGGCCGAGCCCTGATCGCCCGCGCGGCGGGCCAGGTCAGCTCCCCTCCGCATGGGCCACCGCCTCCCCGTCGACGCGCATCCCGAGCGGCCCTGGCCCCGGGGCACCGGCCGCCACGGTCACCCGGAACAGTGACCCTTCGCGCTCGACCATGACGTCCGCGCCCTCGGGAGCCGCGGCGCTCGCCACGCTCCTGACCTGCGCCTCCGACTCGCCTCTCGCCGCCGCCCTGGCCCCGGCCCTGGCGGCGTCGCCGCAGCGGGTCTGGACGGCGACGGCGCCGAGCCCCCACAGAAGCATCCCGAGCAGCGCGACCAGGGCCGGGATGACGATCGCGGCCTCCGCCGTGACATAGCCGCCGTCGACACAGCGGCGGTCGACACAGCGGCGGTCGGCCCGGCCCCGGTCCATGGCCGGATCACGGCCGGATGCGCAACGCCTCCTCCACCGCTCCTTGCAGGGCATCGCTCACCCCCTGGGAGGTGACGACGCCGTAGAGCACGGTGGCCAGGGTCACCACGGCGAGCAGCCCGACGGCGTACTCGGCGGTGCTCATCCCGTCGTCGCGCCGCCACCGGGCGGAAGGCCGGGGCAGTCCTCGACCGAGGGGGCCGAACGGGCCGAACGGGCCAAGGCGGCCGAGCGGTCGTGCGATGGTCCTCATGAGAGATCTCCTTGACTGTCGAAGGTGGTCACAGCAGCTCCTCGGCGAGCCCGATGACGACGGGCGCCACGCCGATCAGCAGGAATGCGGGCAGGAAGCAGAGCCCGAGCGGCCCGGTGACATGGATCGCCGCGCGTCTGGCCCGGGTCTGGGCCGCCCGGCGCCGACGGGCCCGCGTCTCGGCGGCCTCGGCCGCCACCGCGGCGGCCGTGGGCGCGCCGCTTGTACCGGCCAGCTCCAGGCGGCGGGCCAGCCCTCCGGCGCCGGGGAGCACCCCGAACCTCCCCCACACCACGGCCGGATCGCCGCCGAGGCGCAGCTCGCTCGCGGCCCACCGCAGCCGCTCGCCCACCGAGCCGCCCAGCGAGAACCCCACCGCCTCGGCCGCCGCGCCGGGCGTCGCCCCCGCCGCGAGACAGGCGGCGAGCAGCTCGGTGGCCAACGGCAGGCCAGGATCCTCGGCCACCCGCCCCCGACCCCGCACCCGGGCCAGCAGGGCCCTGACCCCGGAGGGCCGTTCGCCGGGCCGGTGAACGGGCGGACCGGCGGACCGCTCGGTGGACGACCCGCGTCCGCGGCGGCGCAGGGCCAGCACCACCAGGGCCGTCACGGCGGCCAGCGCCGCGAGTGCCGACGCCGTCATGGCGCGCTCCGCTCCGCGGCGCGGGTGATGGCCCGCACCCAGGCCACCCCCGCCCACTCCAGGGCGGCGCCGAGGGCCAGGCAGCAGAGTCCGGCCTGGGTGCCGAGCAGCACGCGCAGCGGGGAGACGCCCATGGCGGCGCCGAGGGCGAGTCCGAACAGCGGCAGCGCGCCCAGCAGCAGCGCCGTCGTCCGCGGTCCCGCCAACTGGGCCCGCAGCTCCTCCTGTTGGTCCCGCTCGGCGCGCAACGCGCCCGCGACCCGCTCCAGGCCCGCCGCCAGCGACGCGCCTCCGTCGACCGCCACCGACCAGCAGGCGGCCACCCCCCGCAGCCCCTCGGCGCCGGGCCGACGGCCCGCCGCGCGCAGGGCCGCGGGCACGTCCCCGCCGTACCGGGCGGCGGCCACCGCCCCGCCGCCCGGCACGCCGAGCCCGGCGGTGCCCACGGCGGTCATCGCCTGGGCCGGGGGCCTCCCGGCCCGCACCTCCCCGGCCAGCGCGGCGCAGAAAGCGATGACCTCGTCCCGGCGCCCGTCCGCGGCCCGCTGGGCCCCGCGCTCCCGCCAACGGCGCACCGCCAGCGGCGCCAGCAGCGCCGCGGCGAGCAGCGGCAGCGGGGATCTGCCCCATGCCGAGGCCAGCAGCCCCACGGCAAGACAGCTCAGCACCACGCGCGTCTCGGCGGCGTCCAGCCTCCGGGGCACCAGGCGCTTGAGCGGCAGCGACGGCCCAGGCGGCTCCCAGGCCCCACCGCCCGCCGCCAACAGGCGCGGCCTGCGGCGTGAAGGTCCTCCGGTGAGCAGCCAGGCCCCGGCCCCGGCGCACAGCGCGACGGCGAACTGCGGCAGCTGTCCCGTCACAGCACACCTCCCCCGCGCTGGGCGCACAGCCGGGCGAGCCGCACCCACCCGGGTCCGCGCTCGAATCCCCCGAGCGCCCAGCAGGCCGCGGGAACGGTGTGCACCAGGCCCTGGTCGTCCCGCTCCAGCACATGGATCTCGGCGAGCCTGCGCTGCCCGGTGCTCCGGTCCTTCACCAGGTGCAGCACCACGGAGAGCGCGGCGGCGAGCTGGCTGTGCAGCGCGGCCCTCGGCAGCCCGGCGGTGCTGCCCAACGCCTCGAGGCGCGCCGGGGCGTCGGCCGCGGCGTTGGCGTGCAGGGTGCCGCAGCCGCCGTCGTGCCCGGTGTTGAGCGCGCCGAGCAGCTCCGTCACCTCGCTGCCGCGCACCTCGCCCACCACGAGCCGGTCGGGGCGCATCCGCAGCGCCTGGCGGACCAGGTCGTGAAGCGTGACGCGGCCCGTGCCCTCCTGGTTGGCCGGGCGGGTCTCCAGGCGGACCACATGGGGGTGGCTCGGGCGCAGCTCGGCGGAGTCCTCGACGAGGACGATCCGCTCGTCCGCGCCGACCAGGCCGAGCAGCGTGGCGAGCAGCGTGCTCTTGCCCGTGCCGGTGCCGCCGGTGATCAGGAAGGACAGCCGGGCGGCGAGCACCGCGCGCAGCAGCCGCTCGCCACCGGGTGGCAACGTGCCCGCCTCGCCCAGCTCGGCCAGGGTGAACGCCCGCGGCCGCACCACGCGCAGCGACAGGCAGGGGGATCCGACGACCACGGGCGGCAGCACCGCGTGCATCCGGGTGCCGTCGGGCAGCCGCGCGTCGGCCCACGGCCGCGCGTCGTCGAGCCGCCGCCCCGCGGCGGCGGCGAGCCGCTGCGCGAGCCTGCGGATGGCCGCGGTGTCGGGGAAGCGCACATCGGCCCGCTCCAGGCCGCGCCCCCGGTCCACCCAGACCTCGGTGGGCCCGTTGACCAGCACGTCGGTGACATCGGGCGCGGCGAGCAGGGGTTGCAGCGGGCCCGCGCCGACCAGCTCGGAGCGCAGGGCGCGGACCACGGAGAGCACGGTGCTGTCGCCAAGCAGCCGCCCTCTGGCGCGCAGCGCCGCCGCGACCCGCCCGGGGGTGGGCTCCGCGCCCTCCTCGGCCAGCCGCAGCCGGACGGCCTCGAGCAGCTCGGGCAGCTCCGTCGGCTCGATCGGCTCGGGAAGCTCGGCGGACTCGGCCGGGGCGCTCATACGGCGGCTCCCTGGACGGCCCTGGCGCGTTCGATGAGGGTGGCGGAGAAGCGGGCGAGCACGCCTCTCGCGTCGGTGCCAGGGGGCTCCCCCGCGTCGGACGCCGCCGAAAGCCCCGGCTCGTCCGGCAGCTCGCCCGCGAGCGGCAGGCCCAGGAGCCGGGCCAGCTCGGCACCGGCCAGCCCACCGCTCGCCGTGCGGGCCACCACCCGCAGGTCGCGGACCATCGCGCCCGCCGTGGCGACCACCCGCTGGGCCCCGGCCACCGCGCGCAACTCGCCCGGCACCACCAGGAGACCGAGGTCGAGCTGGGCCAACGCCTCGCCCACCGCCTCGTCGACGACGCGCGGCAGGTCGACCACGACCAGGCCACCGCCCCTGCGCGCCGCCGTGAGCACCGTGCACATCGCCTCGCCCGGCAGCCGGGCGCCGTCCGCCCGGTCCCAGCTGAGCAGGCTGACGCCGTGCAGCCGGGGCAGCGACTCGTCGAGGGCCGACCCGGAGAGCCTTCCCCTGGCCGAGACGAACGCCGGCCAGCGCGGCCCGGGGGCCCGTTCGCCGCCGAGCAGTATGTCGAGACCGCCCCCGAGCGGGTCGCCGTCGACCAGGACCGTGCGCTTCCCCTGCCGCGCGGACGTCACCGCCAGGGCGCAGGCCAGCGAGGACGCCCCCGCGCCGCCCCGCCCTCCGATCACGCCCACGGTCAGCGCGGGATGGCCCGGGCGGTCGACCGCGTCGGCGATGCGGTCGGCGAGCCACGGCTCGTCGCTCGGCAGGTGGAGCACCTGCTCGGCGCCGAGCGCCACGCCCCGCGCCCAGATCGTGGGGTCGTCCATGTCGCGGCCCACCAGCAGCACCCCGGGCCGCCGCCCGGGCCAGCGCCCCGCGCCCTGCCGCGCCACCGCGCGGTCGTCCCCGACGAGCACGAGCGGCGCCCGCTCCCACTGCCCGGCCGCGACCGGCCCGCCGTGGACCACCTCGGCCTCCGCGTCGGCGGCGACGCACAGCCGCAGCAGATCGTCGAGAAGGTCTTCGTCCTCCGTGAGAATCAGAATGGATTCGGCCACGGCTATCCCCCTTCGCACAGTGCGTCCGGTCAGTCGCCGAACGCATCGACAGCCACGTCATTCACGGTGCCGTGGCTGAAGGCATTTCAGGGGCCTCAGGGGAAATCTGTGGATAACTTCGACTCTGTGGAAAACTCATTCACCCCCACGGGAACGGCTACGGACAGCGATCATCGTGGGGAGGGCCAAGAGGGCCGGGGGAAGGCTCGAGAAGGGGGTCCACGAGGCGGGCCGACGGTGGGTCACCCGGCCCCGGACATGCGACGACCCCCGCCGGGGGGGAGAGCGGGGGTCGTCTTCCGCGGCCGACTCGGGGGGGAGGAGTCGGGCCGGGTTAGCACGGTCGCGAACGATCCGTGACTTCCATGGTGTACCCGAGAGCCCTCTGAGGCAAACCACCGCGCCTCAGCGTACGCCGAATGGTGGGCCCTTATGCTCGGGGCGTGAAAATACTGGCCCAGCCACGGACCGCCGCCTTCTTCGACCTGGACAAGACGGTCATCGCGAAGTCCAGCGCGCTCACGTTCAGCAGACCCTTCTACCAGGGTGGGCTCATCAACCGACGCACCGTCCTGCGCTCGGCCTACGCACAGTTCGTCTTCCTCATCGGCGGGGCGGACCACGACCAGACGGAGCGCATGCGGGAGTACCTCTCGGCGCTCTGCCGTGGCTGGAACGTGCGACAGGTGAAAGAGATCGTCGCCGAAACGCTGCACCAGGTGATCGATCCGATCATCTACGACGAGGCGGCGTCGCTGATCGAGCAGCACCACGCCGCCGGGCGCGACGTGGTGATCGTCAGCTCGTCGGGCGCCGAGGTCGTCGAGCCCATCGGCGAACTGCTGGGCGCCGACCGCGTGGTGGCCACGCGCATGGTCGTCGCCGACGGCTGCTACACCGGCGAGGTCGAGTACTACGCGTACGGCCCGGCCAAGGCCGAGGCCATCGCCGAGCTTGCCGTCTCCGAGGGGTACGACCTCGACCGCTGCTACGCGTACAGCGACAGCGTCACGGACATCCCGATGCTCGAGGCCGTCGGCCACCCGCACGCCGTGAACCCGGACCGCGCGATGCGCAGGGAGGCCGCCGCGCGCGGCTGGCCCGTGCTGACGTTCGAACGCCCGGTGCGCCTGCGGCAGCGACTGCCGTCCCTGAGCCTCGGTCCCAGGCCCGCCCTGGCCGCGGGCGCCGCGCTCGCGGCGGCGGTGTGCGCGGCCGGTCTCGTCTGGTACGTCGGCCGCCGCAGGAGCGCCCGTGCCGCGCGGCTGCGGCTCACCGCGGCCTGAGCACGACGGGCGGGGAGCGGTCCGGGGCTCAGACCGCGCCGCGTTGCAACGCCTCGCACACCGCGGCGGACTCGCGGGCGCCCAGCTCGACGGCGCGTCCGCAGTGCGCGATCCAGCGCGCGACTCCCTCGGGCGCGCCGGAGATGTACGCCCCGAGCGCGTCGAGATAGGCCTCACGCCCCAGCTCGGCGTGGCCCACCTCCGCGGGGGCCACGCCCTTGGGGTCGAGCCCAGCGGCGATCAACGTGACGCGCTCCGCCGCGCGGGCCACCAGGCCGTTGTGCGTGCCGAAGGGGCGCAGCGCCAGCAGCTCGCCGTGCACCACCGCGGCCCTCACAAGCCCCGGGGCGTCCGAGCCCGCGACCAGCAGCCGACCGAGCGCGTCGAGCCGCGCCGCCACGGCGTCGGGCGGCGGCGGGGGCGCGTCGAGGGCGGCGAGCGCCGGCTCGGAGACGGCCTCGTCCGCGCGCCGCGGCCTTCCGACGGTGTCGCCTGGCGCCGTGCCCCCCGCCGCGACCAGGTGCAGCCGGGCCAGGACGCGCGACGGCGAGGCGCGCCAGACGTCGAGCAGCTGCCCGGCCTCGGCCGTCAGCCGCAGGGCCGCGCCCACCGTCCGCGACGCGTCGTCCGCGCCGAAGTCGCCGCGCCTGCGGACCTCTTCGAGCGCCCAGTCGGCGCCGTCGAGCGCGGCCGAGCCCCGCGCGCCCCGCAACGCGCCCTCCGCAGCCACCTCGGGGCCGCGTCGGCGCATCACCCGGTGCCCGTACACCCGGTCGACGGCCTCGCGCACGCCCTCGACGGCCGCTCCCACGCCGGGCAGCGAGGCCAGGCGCGCGAGCGGGTCGGCGGCGTCGGTCTCGTTCGTCACACGCGTTGCACCCATAGCACCGAGCCTAGAGCCGGTCCAGGGGCGCCGTTCGACACGTTCGGGTGGACTTTCGCGGGCCTCCGTGCGGGGCGTCCCCCGACCGGGGCTACGCTGATGAACATGAAGATCGCTTTCGTTGGCAAGGGAGGCAGCGGGAAGACCACGGTGTCCTCGCTGTTCGTCAGGCACCTGGCAGCTCGGGCCGTTCCGGTGACCGCGGTGGACGCCGACATCAACCAACACCTCGGCGTCGCCCTCGGCCTCCCGGAGGAGCGGGCCGCCGCGCTCCAGCCGCTCGGCGACAGGCTGGGGATGATCAAGGACTATCTGCGCGGCGACAACCCCCGGATCCCCTCCGCCGAGACCATGATCAAGACCACGCCGCCTGGCACCGGCTCCCGGCTGCTGCGGCTTGACGAGGACAATCCCGTGTTCGCGCAGTGCGCCGACGATGTCCGCCTCGACGGCGACGCGTCGGCGCGGCTGCTGGTCACCGGCCCTTTCACCGAGGACGACCTCGGCGTGGCGTGCTACCACTCCAAGACCGGCGCCGTGGAGCTGCTGCTCAATCACCTGGTCGACGGGCGTGACGAGTACGTCGTGGTGGACATGACGGCGGGCAGCGACTCGTTCGCCTCCGGGATGTTCACGCGCTTCGACATGACCTTCGTGGTGGCCGAGCCGACCCGCAAGGGCGTCTCCGTCTACCGCCAGTACCGCGACTACGCACGGGACTTCGGCGTCGAGCTGCGCGTCGTCGGGAACAAAGTGCAGGGGCCGGATGACATCGAGTTCCTGCGCGCGGAGGTCGGCGATGACCTGCTGGTCACGGTCGGGCACTCGGACTGGGTGCGCGCCCTGGAGCGGGGCGCGGCGAAGCCCTTCGGGGCGCTCGAGGAGACGAACGCGCGGGCGCTGCGCGTCCTGCACGCCGCGGCCGATGCCGCGTACACGCGCCGGGACTGGCACCGGTACACCCAGCAGATGGTGCACTTCCATCTGAAGAACGCCGCGAGCTGGGGGAATGAGCGGACCGGGGTCGACCTGGCGGCCCAGGTCGACCCCGGCTTCGTGCTGGGCGAGGCGCCGAGCCCGCAGCCGGTCTGAGCCCGGCCGGAGACCCGGCCCCCTTCAGTCGCGGGGGCGTGCGGCGGGGAGGTCCTGGAGGAACGCCTCCCAGCCGCCGTCAGGCCGCTCGCCGACGCCCAGGGTCCGCAGCTGTTCGAGCACGGCGGGGTCCTGGGCGTCGAGCCAGTCCACCAGCTGCCGGAACGACACGCAGTGCACGTCGTCGCGGGGGCAGAGCTCCTTGATGACGGACTCGACGGCGTTCATGTAGGCGCCGTCGTTCCAGTCGTTGAAGTGGTTGCCGACGATGAGGGGCGCGCGGTTGCCGTCGTACGCCCGGTCGAACGCCTCGAGCAGGCCGTCGCGCATCTCGGCCTCGCCGGCGCCGTTGACCTTGAAGTTGTAGTCCATCGACAGCGTCTCGAAGGCGCGGCCCGGGACCGGGACCGACTGGAGGGGGATGTCCCAGAGGCCTTCGCGTCGCTCCGGCCAGACCTGGAGGCCGTTGCCGCTCGAGTCGTAGCGGAAGCCCATCTCGGCGGCGGCCGCCAGGAGGTTGTCCTGCCCTTCGAGGCAGGGCGCGCGGCCGCCGATCAGCTCCTTCTCGTAGTCGAACGGCAGCGGCTCCATGTCCTCGAGTCCCGTGGTGGTCCGCCAGTTCCGCACCATCCACTTGGCCTGCTCGATCTCCTCGCGCCAGTCGTCGGCCGACCAGGAGGAGACGCCTTCGGGGCCGCAGAAGTGGCCGTTGAAATGGGTGCCGATCTCGCTGCCGTCGAGCCAGGCGGCGCGCAGCTGTTCCAGCGTGGCGGCGATGTTCTCGTCGCGGAGATATCCGATGTCGGACGCGCCGGGCGCGCGCCCCGGGGGGCGATAAGTGGCGCGTTCGCTCTCGGGCAGGAGATAGAGGCCCGACAGGAAGTACGTCATATGGGCGTCGTACCGCTTGCCGAGCTCGCGGAATCGGGAGAACAGCTCATTGCCGTCCTCCCCCGCGCCGTCCCACGAGAAGACGACGAATTGCGGGGGCTCCTCGCCGGGGGCGAGCCGCTCCGCCGTCGGCTGGTGGGGCTGCCTGCCGGTGAAGGCGGTGGAGCCGTCGCCGATCAGGCGGGGGGCGGCGCGTTCGGCGCCCGCGTCGCGCCCTGCGCGCTCGCGCGCCTCCTTGGCCTCCTGACCGGCCGCTCCCTTGTCCTCGGTGGCAGGGGCGCCGTCCTCCCGCGAGCAACCGGCGAGCACCGGGCCGAGCAGGAGAGCCCCCGCCACCACCCAGGCTCCCGTTCGTGCCCCCGCGCGCTTTCCGGTCCACCGGCCGCGTTCAGCCGTCATCGAATCCCGCCTCCGTCCTGAGGGTGTTGGTCGGTCATGCAGATGACCCGACTAACGTCCCTCTCGATCGGAAAAGAGGGTGGAACGACAAGCTTTTCAAATGACTAATTCGCTCGATAGGCGTAATTTCAGGGCCGAATGAGGACGAGCACTAGTAGAGAGCTTTACGTTGCATTACTCTCCATTTACCAAGGCTTGAGAGTTGCCATAGCGGCCCAACGGACGGAGAGGTAAATGTCCGCCCCTCACCGCGCTGACCTGTCCGCCTCGATCTCTGTCTTCCTGATCGCGCTTCCCCTGTCCCTCGGCATCGCGCTGGCCACCGGCGCGCCACTCCAGGCCGGTCTTGTGGCCGCCGCGGTCGGCGGCATCGTGGCCGGGGCGCTGGGCGGGGCGCCGCTCCAGGTCAGCGGCCCCGCCGCCGGCCTGACGGTGATCACCGCCGAGCTGATCCACGAGTACGGCTGGCGCACGACGTGCGCCATCACCGCGCTGGCCGGGCTCGCCCAGCTCGGGCTCGCGGCACTGCGGGTCGCCAGGTCCGCGCTCGTGGTGAGCCCCGCGATCGTGCACGGCATGCTCGCGGGCATCGGGATCACGATCGCCCTGGCCCAGCTGCACATCGTGCTGGGCGGCACGGCCGAGAGCTCAGCCGTCGAGAACGTCACGCAGCTCCCCGGCCAGCTCGCCGACCCGCATCTGACCGCCCTGGCGATCAGCCTGCTGACCATGGCCGTCCTGCTGCTGTGGCCGAGGCTGCCCGGCCGGGCGGGCGCCGTCGTGCGCAAGGCCGCCCCGGCCGCGCTCGCGGCCGTCTCCGTGGCGACCGTCGTGGCGTGGGCCGCCGGGCTGCGGCTGCCCCGGGTCGACCTGCCGGCGTGGAGCAGCCATGCGCTGCCCGAGCTGCCGGACGGGCCGGTCCTCGGGCTGCTCGCCGCCGTGCTGACGGTCACCCTGGTGGCCAGCGTCGAGTCGCTGCTGTCCGCGGTCGCCGTCGACAAGCTGGCCTCCGTCAGGCAGCGGGCGGGCGGACCCCGGGTGCCGCGCGCGGACCTGGACCGCGAGCTGCGCGGGCAGGGCGCGGCCAACGTCGTGTCGGGCGTGCTCGGAGGGCTGCCCGTCACGGGGGTCGCGGTGCGCAGCTCGGCCAACGTGACGGCGGGCGCCGTGACCCGCTGGTCCACGATCCTGCACGGCTGCTGGGTCCTGGTGGCCACCGGGCTGCTGGTCGGCATGCTCCAGCTGATCCCGCTGGCCGCGCTCGCCGCGCTGGTGATGATCGTGGGCGTCCAGATGGTGAACCTGACGCACATCCGCGTCGTCACCAAGCACCGGGAGGCCCTGGTCTACGCGGCGACGGCCGCGGGCGTCACGCTGCTCGGGGTCCTCGAGGGGGTGGTGATCGGCGTCGCGGTGGCCGTGGGCGTCGCGCTGCACCGCCTCACGCACACCCGCATCAGCCACGAGACGCTGCACGACGGCACCCACCAGGTGCGGGTGCGGGGGCAGTTGACCTTTCTCGCGGTGCCCAGGCTCAGCCGGGCGCTGGGGCAGATCCCCGACACGGCCCCGGTCGCCGTCGAGCTGGACGGCACCTTCATGGACCACGCGGCCTACGAGACGCTGCACGACTGGCGCGCGGCGCACGCCGCCCAGGGCGGGACCGTGGAGATCACCGGGCGGGCCGGGGAGCGGATCGGCGACCAGGCGGCCGAGCACCACTGCCGCCCCTGGCAGCCCTGGCGGAACCACCAGTGCACGGCCGCGGTCCCGGCCGCGGGGGCATCGGGCGCCGGCGCGTTCCAGCACGACCAGCTGCTCGGCGGCGTGCGGAATTTCCAGCGGACCACCGCTCCGCTGATCCGCCGCGAGCTGGCCCGGCTCGCGCAGGAGGGCCAGCGCCCCACCCAGCTGTTCCTCACCTGCGCCGACTCCCGCCTGGTGACCAGCATGATCACCTCGAGCGGCCCCGGCGACCTCTTCACCGTGCGGAACATCGGGAATCTCGTGCCGCCCCCGGGGACGGAGTTCGCGGACGACTCCGTCGCCGCCGCGATCGAGTACGCGGTGAACGTCCTGCGGGTCGGCACCGTCACCGTGTGCGGGCACTCCGGGTGCGGCGCGATGCAGGCGGTGGTGGCGCGCGAGGCGGGGGTAGGGGCCGGGCCCGGCTCGCTCGGCCGCTGGCTGCGGCACGCCCACCCCAGTGTGGAGCGGCTGAGCCATCCCGGCCTCGGGGTGCCGCGGATCGAGGGGGAGCGCCCGGCGTCCGACGCCCTGGAGCCGCTGTGCCTGGCCAACGTGGTGCAGCAGCTCGACCATCTCGCCCTGCACGAGTGCGTCTCCCGGCGCCTGGCGGACGGCTCGCTGCATCTGCGGGGGATGTACTTCGACGTGGCCAACGCCCAGGCGTATGTGCTGAGTGAGCGCGACGCCACCGATCCGGTCTTCACCGCCGTCCACCCCGACGCCAGGGCGGAGGTGCTGACCGGCTGACCGGCGCCCGCTCGCGGTGCGGTTGAGCGGCCGTTCGACGCGCTGAGCGCCCGTTCGACGCCAGGTGCTGCCGTTCGCCGCAATAGGTCTGGACCAGTCGTCCGGTTGCCCTTGTCAAAGGGCAACCGGACTGATGAGGTGGGCCGCGTGGGACACAGCTGACGCCGCGAGGAGATGCCGTGAGTAACGAAAGCCTGGCCAATCTCATGACGGAGACACGGAGGTTCGCGCCTCCGGCGGAGGTGGCCGCTGACGCCAATATCACCGCCGCCGCCTACGAGGCCGCCGCCACCGATCGGCTGGGCTTCTGGGCCGAGCAGGCACGTCGGCTCAGCTGGGCGACCCCGCCGACCGAGACGCTGGACTGGTCGAACCCCCCGTTCGCCAAGTGGTTCGCCGACGGCCGGTTGAACGTCTCGTACAACTGCGTGGACCGGCATGTCGAGGCGGGCCACGGGGACCGGGTCGCCATCCACTTCGAGGGGGAGCCGGGCGACTCACGGTCCCTCACCTACGCCGAGTTGCAGCGCGACGTCTCGCGGGCCGCGCACGCGCTCACGGAGCTGGGCGTCAAGGCCGGGGACCGCGTCGCGATCTACATGCCGATGATCCCCGAGACGGTGATCGCGATGCTGGCGTGCGCCCGCGTCGGTGCCCCGCACTCGGTGGTGTTCGGGGCGTTCTCCGCCGACGCGCTGGCCACCCGCATCGAGGACGCGGACGCCCGCGTCGTCATCACCGCCGACGGCGGATACCGCAGGGGCGCGCCCTCCGCGCTCAAGCCCGCGGTCGACGAGGCGCTGACCCGCCCCGGCGCGGCCAACGTCCGCTCCGTGCTGGTCGTGCGCCGCACCGGGCAGGACATCCCCTGGACCGAGGGCCGCGACGTGTGGTGGCACGAGCTGACCGAGCGTCAGCCGAGCGAGCACACGCCGGAGGCGTTCGAGGCGGAGCACCCGCTGTTCATCCTCTACACCTCGGGGACCACCGGGAAGCCCAAGGGGATCCTGCACACGTCGGGCGGCTACCTCACGCAGGTCTCGTTCACCCACCACGCCGTCTTCGACCTCAAGCCGGAGACCGACGTCTTCTGGTGCACCGCGGACGTCGGCTGGGTGACCGGGCACTCGTACATCGTGTACGGCCCCCTGTCGAACGGCGCGACCGAGGTGCTCTACGAGGGCACCCCCAACACCCCGCACAACGGCCGCTGGTGGGAGATCGTCCAGAAGTACGGCGTGACGCTCCTCTACACCGCGCCCACCGCGATCCGCACGTGTATGAAGTGGGGCGACGACATCCCCGCGAAGTTCAACCTCACGAGCCTCCGCGTGCTCGGCTCGGTCGGCGAGCCGATCAACCCCGAGGCGTGGATCTGGTACCGCAAGCACATCGGCGGCGACCGCACGCCCGTGGTCGACACGTGGTGGCAGACCGAGACCGGCGGCGTCATGATCAGCCCGCTGCCCGGCGTCACCGAGGCCAAGCCGGGCGCCGCGCAGGTCCCGCTCCCGGGGATCAGCGCGACGGTCGTGGACGACAACGGCACGGAGGTGCCGAACGGTTCGGGTGGCTATCTCACGGTGACCGAGCCGTGGCCGTCGATGCTGCGCACGATCTGGGGCGACGACCAGCGGTTCCTCGACACCTACTGGTCGCGTTTCGAGGGGAAGTACTTCGCGGGCGACGGCGCCAAGAAGGACGCCGACGGCGACATCTGGCTGCTGGGCCGCGTGGACGACGTGATGCTGGTCTCCGGGCACAACATCTCGACGACCGAGGTAGAGTCGGCCCTGGTCTCGCACCCGAAGATCGCCGAGGCCGCGGTCGTCGGCGCGACCGACCCGCAGACGACGCAGTCGATCTGCGCGTTCGTCATCCTGCGCGGGGGCGCCGCCGAGGAGGAGGGCCTGATCGACGAGCTGCGGGCGCACGTCGCCAAGGAGCTGGGCCCGATCGCCAAGCCGAAGCGGATCCTGCCGGTGGACGAGCTGCCGAAGACCCGTTCGGGCAAGATCATGCGCCGCCTGCTCCGCGACGTCGCGGAGAACCGGCAGCTGGGTGACGTGACCACGCTCACCGACTCGGCGGTGATGGACCTGATCCAGGCCAAGCTGCCCACCGCGGCAAGCGAGGACTGACCCGAGGGCCCGCGACGCCGTCACACCTCGCGACGCCGTTCATCACCTCATGGCACCGTCACACCTCAGGGGCGCCCGGCCGACGGCCGGGCGCCCCTATACCATGAGCTGCATCACTCCCCTGAGCGACGGTGAGGTGTCATCCACCGGCACGTCACCCCGGCACCACTACTGTCACCTGAACCAACCGCATCCGCGTCCGGGAGACGAAAGAGGGTTATCGCGATGAGCGCAGCCGAAGAGGGCCGTAGCCTCGGGGAGCTGGTCGCCTCGGCCACCGCTGAGTTGTCCGCACTGATGCACGACGAGATCGCGTTGGCCAAGGCCGAGCTCCAGGCGGGGGCGAAGAAGGCCACCATCGGCGGCGCCGCGGGGGTGATCGGGATCTTCCTCGCGATCTCGGCCGTGCCGCTGCTGAGCTTCGCGCTGGCGTTCTGGCTGAACAACTGGTGGGGCATCTCCCTCGCCCTCTCCTGCACCATCGTCGGCGGCTTCTACCTGGTGGTGGCGGGCCTGCTGTTCCTGCTGGCCAAGCGGAAGTTCGGCGGGGTGTCCAAGCCGGAGCGCTCGATGCGGTCGGCCAAGGAGACGGCCGCCGTCCTGTCCAGCGTCAGGCCGCACCCCCGCCCCGTCCCCATGGACAAGGCGGGCTCGTCCACATGACCGCCGCCGACCATGCCGGCGCGCGTTCCTCGGTCATCCTGCGGGAGGGACCGTGGACGCACCGCGACGTCGCCGCCAACGGGGCCCGTTTCCACATCGCCGAGATGGGGGACGGGCCGCTCGTGCTGCTGGTGCACGGCTTTCCGCAGTTCTGGTGGACGTGGCGGCATCAGCTGACCGCGCTGGCCGATGCGGGGTTCAGGGCGGTCGCGATGGATCTGCGCGGCGTGGGCGGCAGCGACCGCACCCCGCGGGGGTACGACCCGGCGAACCTGGCGTTGGACATCACCGGCGTGATCCGTTCCCTCGGTGAGCCCGACGCCGCCCTGGTCGGGCATGACCTGGGCGGCTACCTGTCGTGGACGGCGGCCGTGATGCGGCCCAAGCTGGTGCGGCGGCTCGCCGTCGCGTCCATGCCGCACCCGCGCAGCTGGCGCGCGGCGCTGCTGCGCGATCCGCGGCAGACGGCGGCCAGCGCGTACATCTGGGGCTTCCAACGGCCCTGGCTCCCCGAGCGGCACCTCGTCGCGGACGGCGCCGAGACGGTCGGGCGGCTCCTGCGCGACTGGGCAGGGCCGCGCCAGCCCGCCCCCGATGACGTGGCGGTCTACCAGCGGGCGATGACGATCCCGTCCACCGCGCACTGCGCGATCGAGCCGTACCGCTGGCTGGTCCGCTCGATCGTGCGGCCCGACGGCATCCAGTTCAACCGACGGATGAAACGGCCGGTGCTGGTGCCCACGCTGCATCTGCACGGCTCGCTCGACCCGGTGATGCGCACCCGGAGCTCGGCGGGCTCAGGCGAGTATGTCGAGGCGCCGTACCGCTGGCGCCTGTTCGACGGCATGGGGCACTTCCCGCACGAGGAGGACCCCGTGGCGTTCAGCACCGAGCTGATCGACTGGCTCAGGGACCCCGAGCCCGACCGCTGAGGCGACCGCGCGACCACGCGACGGCGCCCCCGGTCGGAACGCCGCCCCGACCCGTGTCGTTCGCCGACCGCATCGTGATCGACATCTCCCCGACGCGCGGCGACATGTGCCGGACGCATAAGCCGAGCGAGTTCGCTTTGGGGAGGTTACTGACCTTGCGGGCCGGGCAGGGACGACGTATGGGCTGGACGCACGACTACCGTGACGTGGCACGTGATCGAAGCGGCAATGGAGCCGCCGCCCAGGCGCAGAGCGCCGTGCGGCGGCTCCAGGGCGGCCCCATGCCGGATCCGCATATCGGCTTTCCGGATATCCTCCGCCGCCGCGCGCGCTGGGTGGGCGTGCGGTTGCGGCATCCTCGCGGGTAGGCATGGCTCAGGCCGCGTTCTCTCTCCTCCGGCGCCGCACGGCGCACCTCGGAGCCTCGGAACGCACCTCACCCGGAACGCACCTCACATCGCGCAGGTCCGGCTGTCGACGGGCTCGTCGGCGGCTCGGCCCCGCGTGGCCGACTCGCGCACCTCGTCGGCGGTCAGGGCGTAGCCGGTGCGGTCGTCGTCGAGCGACTTGGCGAAGACCACGCCGTACACCCGGCCTTCGGGGGTGAGCAGCGGGCCTCCGGAGTTCCCCGGGCGGACCGTCGCGCGCAGGGAGTAGACGTCGCGGCTCACCGTGCCGCGCCGGTAGATGTCGGGGCCTTCGGCCTGGAAGCGCTCCCTGACGCGCGCCGAACGGGCGTCGAACGGGCCGCTCTCGGGGAAGCCCGCCACGATCGCGCCGTCGCCCGTGATCGCGTCGCCCCTGCTGAACCGCAGCGGCTCCGCGCCGAGATGGGGCACGTCGAGGACGGCGATGTCGCGCTCCCAGTCGTAGAGGACGACGCGCGCGGTGTAGAGGCGGCCGCGGCCGCCGACCTGCACGGTGGGCTCGTTGACGCCGCCGACGACATGGGCGTTGGTCATCACGCGCTCCTCGGCGAAGACGAAGCCGCTGCCCTCCAGGATCTTGCCGCAGTCGGTCGCGGTGCCGACGACCTTGACGACGGACCGCCTCGCCCGGTCGACGGCGCGGCTCTCGGCCAACTCGGGGTCGGGGGCCGGGACATCGGTGAACGGCTCGGTGGCGAACGGGGAGAAGACCTGTGGGAAGCCGTTCTGCGCCAGGATCGAGCTGAAGTCGTCGAACCATGTGTCGGCCTCCTCGGGCACGACGCGCGAGACGCCGAACAGCACGCGGGAGTCCCTGACCTCCCGGCCCACCGTGCCGAGCGTGGTCATCGCGAGCGCCGAGCCGAGCAGCCACGCGACCAGCAGCATGGCCACGACGTTGACCAGCGCGCCGCCGGTCGCGTCGAGCGCGCGGGCGGGGGACCACGTGATGTACCGCCGCAGGCGGTTCCCGAGGTGGGTCGTGACGGCCTGGCCGATCGTGGCGGACAGGATGACGATCGCGACCGCCGCGATGATCCCCGTTTCACCGGGCTCGGAGCCGCCGCCGAGCCTCCGCCACGCCATCGGCAGCAGCTGGACCGCGATCAGCCCGCCGCAGATCAGGCCCGTGACGGAGAGGACTCCCACGACGAACCCCTGCCGGTAGCCCACCAGGGCGAACCACACGGCGGCGAGGAGGAGCAGGACGTCGAGGGCGTTCATGCACGCTACGGTCTCACGCTCTGTGGTCGAGCGGGATCTCCCTGTCGCGGTCCCATGGCCGCTCCCACCCGGCGAAGTGCAGGATCCGGTCGATCACCCCGGCCGTGAACCCCCACACGAGCGTGCCGCTCACCTGGAAACAGGGGCCGCGATACCCGCTCGGGTGCATGGCGACGCCGCGCCTGCGCGGGTCGGTGAGGTCGGCGACCGGAACGGTGAAGACCCGCGCCGTCTCGGCAGGGTCGACGGGCGCCACCGGCGAAGGGGCGCTCCACCAGGCCAGCACGGGCGAGACGACGAAGTCGGTGACCGGGATGTACAGCCGCGGCAGGGTGGCGAAGACGCGCACACCCGCGGGGTCGAGCCCCGTCTCCTCCTCGGCCTCCCGCAGGGCCGCGCCCAAGGGCCCCTCGACCTCGGGATCGCCGTCCTCGGGATCCAGCGTGCCGCCGGGGAACGACGTCTGCCCCGCGTGGTTCCGCAGGCTCGAGGCGCGCTCGAGCAGGAGCAGCTCGGGGCCCCTGGTGCCCTCGCCGAAGAGCACCAGCACGGCGGCGGGCCGCCCGCCCACGGCAGGCGGCAGGAAGGCGCTGAGCTGACGGGCCTTCACCGTCGCCGCGGCCTGGGCCAGCGGCCTGAGCCACTCCGGCAGGCACGTCGGGTCGACGACGCCGATCCCCGCCCCATGGGCACTGGTCATGCGGCGTCCAGCGGCGGCGCGGGCTTGCCTGGATAGTCGGCCGGTGGATCGAGCCGCTGCCCGGGGAAGCCGCCCATCTCGTACTTCAGGAGCTTCTTCGCCCGCTCCGGGTCCGTCTCGCCCTCGCCGAACGACGGGCACAGATGCGCGATGGGGCAGGCCCCGCACGCGGGCTTACGGCTGTGGCAGATGCGGCGGCCGTGGAAGATGACGCGATGCGAGAGCATCGTCCACTCCTTCTTCGGGAAGATCTCCCCGACCTCGGCCTCGATCTTGTCCGGATCCTTCTGCTCGGTCCACCCGAAGCGGCGCGCGAGCCGCTGGAAGTGGGTGTCGACGGTGATGCCTGGCCTGCCGAACGCGTTCCCCAGGACGACGTGCGCCGTCTTGCGGCCGACCCCGGGCAGCGACACCAGGTCCTCGAGCCGCCCCGGCACCTGCCCGTCGAACCGGTCCCGCAGCGCCACCGAGATGCCGAGCAACGCCCTGGCCTTGCTGCGGAAGAAGCCCGTCGGCCGGATGATCCGCTCGAGCTCGGCCGGGTCGGCGTTCGCCATGTCCTCGGGCGTGGGATAGGCGGCGAAGAGGCGGGGGGTGGTCTGGTTCACCCGGAGGTCGGTGGTCTGGGCTGACAGGACGGTCGCGATCAGCAGCTCGAACGAGTCCCTGAAGTCGAGCTCGGGGTGCGCGTAGTAATACACCTCGGCCAGGGCTCTGTTGATCTTGCGGGCGCGCCGGACCATCCCGAGGCGGGTCTCCGGCTTCGCGCGGCCGCCGCCGCCGCCACCGCTCACCCGCCCGGCCCCGCCGCGTTCGCTCTCAGCGGAATCCTGGGTAGCGCTCACCCGTCCGGCCCTCTCATTCCTCATGTGCGGATCGCGCCCGGCTTGGTGGGCGCCATGGGGTCGTTGACCACTCGGCCAGCCTAAACGGCCCCACCGACATTCGTCCGGCCCTCGCCGAAAGCCCGCTCGAACGGGCCCCTGGCGTGTCAGCAGCTGTCCCGGTACGTCAAACTTGTGACTGATAGCACTGCCGAGGCGTCCGGCATCATGAGGTGGGACCCTGGCCGACCCTGGCCGACAAGGAGAGGAACTCGTGGACGACGTTCTGCGACGCGCCCCACTCTTCGCGGCGCTCGACGACGAGCAGGCCGCTGAGCTGCGCGCTTCCATGGCCGAGGTGACCCTCGCCCGCGGGGACACCCTCTTCCACGAGGGCGATCCCGGCGACCGGCTCTACGTCGTCACCGACGGCAAGGTCAAGCTGCACCGCACCTCCCCCGACGGCCGGGAGAACATGCTGGCCGTCCTCGGCCCCGGCGAGCTCATCGGCGAGCTGTCGCTCTTCGACCCGGGCCCGCGCACCGCCACCGCCACGGCCGTCACCGAGGTCAGGCTGCTCGGCCTGGGCCACGGCGACCTCCAGCCCTGGCTCAGCGCCCGCCCCGAGGTCGCCGCCGCGCTCCTGCGCGCGGTCGCGCGCCGCCTGCGCCGCACCAACGACCAGATGTCCGACCTGGTCTTCTCGGACGTTCCCGGGCGCGTGGCGCGCGCCCTGCTCGACCTGTCGCGCCGCTTCGGCGTGCAGTCCGAGGAGGGCATCCACGTCGTGCACGACCTCACCCAGGAGGAGCTGGCCCAGCTGGTCGGCGCCTCCCGCGAGACGGTCAACAAGGCGCTGGCCGACTTCGCCGCCCGCGGCTGGCTGCGCCTCGAGGCGCGCGCGGTGATCCTGCTGGACATCGAACGCCTGGCGCGCCGCTCGCGGTAGGTCGCGAGCGGATCGCGTCGGGTCGCGTCGAGTCGGTGGCGTTCAGGACCGTTCAGGATCGTTCGGATCAGGGCCGTTCAGATCAGGCCATGTTCGCGTAGGTAGTCGAGCTGCGCCCGCACGGACAGCTCGGCCGCCGGCCACACGGACCGGTCCACGTCCGCGTACACGTGGGCGACGATCTCGGCGGCGGTGCGGTAGCCGTTCTCCACGGCCGTCTCCACCTGCGCGAGCCGCCGCGCCCGGTGCACCAGGTAGTGGTCGAGCGCGCCCTGCGCGTCGCGCAGCACGGGCCCGTGGCCCGGCAGCACCGTGCTGACGCCATCGTCCACGGTGAGGGAGCGCAGCCTGCGCAGCGAGTCCAGGTAGTCGCCCAGCCTCCCGTCCGGGTGCGCGACCACGGTCGTGCCGCGGCCGAGCACGGTGTCGCCGGTCAGCACCGCGGCGTCCGCGGGCAGCTGGAACGACAGCGAGTCCCCCGTGTGCCCCGGCGTCGCCACGACGCGCAGCTCGAGCCCGCCCGCGGTGACCACGTCGCCCTCGCCGAGCCCCTCGTCCCCCAGCCGCAGCCGCGGGTCGAGCGCGCGCACCGGCGCGCGGGTCAGCTCGGCGAAACGCGCCGCGCCCTCCGCGTGGTCCGGGTGCCCGTGCGTCAGCAGGACCTGGGCGACGCGCTGCCCGGCTCCCTCGACGGCGTCGATCACCCGGCGCAGATGCCCCTCGTCCTCGGGCCCTGGGTCGACGACCACGGCCTCGGTGGCGCCGGGCTCGGCCAGGATCCAGGTGTTGGTGCCGTCCAGCGTCATGGGCGAGGGGTTGGGCGCGAGAACGAGCGCCGCCCGTTCGGTGACCCGCCCCTCGCGCACGCCCGGCAGCGGTTGGCCCGGCAGTGGCGCGTCGCTCATCGTTCCGCCTCCTCCTGGGAGTTGGTGCGTCGGATGTCCGTTCCACCGGCTCGCCCGGCTTCCTCGGCTCGCCCGGCTTCCTCGGCGGCCGACGCGGCCGCCCTCCGTTCGAACTCGTCATACCCCGGCCAGCTCAGGACCACCTCGTCCCCCACCAGCCGCGCCCGCGCCATGACCGGCGCGAGATCGCGTTCGCGCGCCGCTTCGAGCGCCTGGGCGACCGTTCGGAACTCCGCAAGCTCGCGCAAGGTGGTGACCGTCGGCGGCAGCATGAGCAACGCGCCCCGCTCGTACGCCTCCACCGCGCGCCGGGGCGGCAGCCACGCGACGTGGTCGGCCTCGGTCGAGGCGTTCCGCGTCGCCTGCCCCTCGGGCAGCGCCGCCAGGTAGAACCACGTGTCGTACCGCCGCGCCTCGAACTCCGGCGTGATCCACCGCGCCCACGGCCGCAGCAGGTCCGCGCGCGCCACGAGGCCGCGCCGCGCGAGCACGTCGGCGAGCGCCGACTCCCGCCCGACCAGCGCCACCCGGTCCGCCTCCCACCCGGGCCCCGTCACGTCCCCGACCAGCTCGCCGGGCGTCGGGCCCGCGAGCAGCACGCCCGCCTCCTCGAACGTCTCGCGCACCGCGGCGAGCACCACGCCGTTCTCGCCGTCCCCGTCCCGGGGATCGACCCCGCCGCCGGGGTAGGCGTACATCCCCGCCGCGAAGGCCATCGACGCGCGCCGGCGCAGCAGAAAGACCTCGAGCGCCCCCTCCGCGCCGTCGCGCACCAGCATCACGGTCGCGGCCCGCCGCGGCTGAACAGGCACCAACTCCCCGCGTGCCAGCGCCCTGACCCGTTCGGGCCACTCCGCCGGATACCACTGCCCACCCGTTCCCGCCATGCACGGATGCTAGCGAGCCCGACCGCGCACCGGATCGAGACATAGCTCACGCGGGTGGTTGCGGCCCTGGCGCGGAACCGCCCGTCTCGCCCCGCCCGTCGGGGCAGTGACCGAACCGTGAGTGACCGCACCGTGGAGGAAAGGCATACCGTGACCTCGGACGGAACGCGGCCCGCCCGCTTCGAACAGGCGGAGCTGCCGCACACCACCCCCCTCACGCACCGCGAGGTGGACGGCGTGATCAGGACGGCCTACGACCCCCGCCATGTGACGGCGATGGAGGCCCGCGCCCGACTCGGCACGCTCGTCGACTTCACCGAGGGGCCGGGCCTCGACCTGCTGCGGAGGCGTTACGCGGAGAGCACCGACGAGGAGTACCGCACGCTGACCTCGCACCTCTTCGAACAGCTCGACGGCCTGCGCGCCCCCGACGCGATCGACGCGTTCCACCGCGTCTTCTCGCTCGCCCAGCTGCACGTCCTGGCGGAGTCCCGCGGGCTGCGCATCACGCACGCCGAAGGGCCGACGGGCCACTTCCTCACCGAGGCGCTGATCGTCGAGGACCTGCTGCTCATCCCGCCGGGCCAGCCGCCGGAGGAGACCCTTCGCGACCTGACCGCCGCCGATCCGCCCGCCGCCCGCGTCCCGCACCGCAGAAGGCCGACGCACGACAGAAGGGGCCGCCCCCCGCTCCGCCGCCACGGCAGGGGGCCGGTGCGCTGAACGCCTCGTTCAGGCCGCGGGGCGCCAGCCGAGGGCGGGGCCGAGGTGGGTGGCCATGTCGGTGAGGATCTGGACATGGTCCTCGGGGGCGAAGGTGAACGGCAGCGCGAACGCCACCTCGTCGACCTCGCGGAACGCGGCGTGTGCGCGCAGCCGTTCGGCGATCTCCGCCGAGTCCCCGACGATGTCGGGCGCGAACATCATGCGCGCGGGGCCCTGCGGCGCGGCCGTCCGGGGCGTGCGCTCCTGGGCGTACGCCTCGTACTTCGCGCGCTGTTCGGGCGTCGCGGAGTCGGTGGGGATGACGACCAGGCCGTGTGAGACCCGCGCGCGCTCCCCTTCGGGGTGGTGCGCGCGGAACGTCCTGATGTGCGACAGCTGGATCTCGGCGAAGTCCTCGGACTCCTCGGCCTTGACGACGCTGCTGGTCAGGAGGTTCATGCCGTGCTCCCCCGCCCACCGCGCCGACCGCAGGCTCCCCGCGCCGTACCACATGCGGGAGGCGAGACCGGGGGCGTGCGGCTGGACGCGGTCGGAGAACGCCTCGAAGCCCGCCGTTCCGCGGAACCCGGTCGCGGGCTCCCCGCGCACGAAGTCGAGCAGCCGCCGGACGCGTTCGTGGCCGAAGTCCTCGGCGTCGGCGGTGTCGGGGTACAGCGCGCCCCTGACCTCCTCGTACCGCATCGGCGGGCCCACGCTGACCCCGGGGTTGAGGCGGCCGCCCGACAGGATGTCGACGGTGGCCAGGTCCTCGGCGAGGCGCAGGGGGTTCTCCCAGCCGAGCGGGATGACGGCGGTGCCGAGGTGGATGCGGCTGGTGCGCTGCGAGGCCGCGGCCAGCACGGCGACGGGCGAGGAGATCCCGTACTGGAGATGCCGATGCCGCACCCACGCGCTGTCGAACCCGAGCCGCTCGCCCAGCTCGATGAGCGCGAGCGTGGCCTCGTGCCCGGCGCGCGGGTCGTGCTCGTCGAAGAGGCCGATGGTGAGAAAGCCCAGCTTGCGCAGGGCCCTTGAGGCAGCTGACACGTTTCCCCTCCGACGCTCGGGCGCGTTGGCACCCACAGTAGGCTCCCGGGGGGCCGGGCACGTCGAGGGACGGGGGCGGGCGCGGTGCTGATGGCCACCGTGGCTGCGGTACTTCCGGCCCGCAGCTCCCGTTGGGTTCACTGTGCGGGGAAGTTCTGCCGGAGCCAGTGCTGGACCGCGCCGACAGTGGTGTGGCCGTGCTGCCGGAGGATGTCGACGATGTCTTTGCCGCATACGAGGGCGATGGGGTGACCGTCGTCGTGTATCTCCTCCTGGACCTGCTTGTGGAAGTAGGACGTGGTCACGAGTACGCCGAAGTTGCGGTGCCGCAGGCGTGAGATGAGGCGGGAGACCTCTCTGACGCCGACCGAGTTGCTGACGGCGTAGCACTTGGCCTCGAGGGCGAAATCGATGGTGATCGTGGCGGCCGGGGGACCGAGGATGTACTGGCCCACGGCGTCGCGACCGCCGTCGCGGCTGGGACGGGTGATGTCGCAGGCACCGGTGCGGGGCGCGATAAGGCGCCAGATGGCGACTGCGCAGGCTTCGAAGCCGTGCTCCTGGCTCTGGAAGTGGCCGTGGATGGCCTCGAGGATGGCCTGGCCTTCCCGGTCGTCGGGCAGCTGATCGGCCTTGGGGCGGATGAGGGTGGTCGCCGGGGCCAGCAGTGGCATGTATGCGCGCCCGTTGACCCAGCTGGCCCAGGCGGGCGGGCAGTCGCCTTCTATCGGGCTGCCTCCCTCGAGCAGGTGCTCTATCCATGCCCTCGATATGCGGTCGTGGTCGAGCACGGTGAAGCGGGCGCGGTAGTTCTGGAAGCGCTCACCGGAGGTTGTCCTCCAGATGGCGGCGAGCTCGTCATCCGGTGTGAGTGACGGTCCGCCGGGCGCGAGAAGGCCCCGGAACCGTACGGCGCGTCCCATATTCGCAGCCCTTTGGAAGAGGAGGAAAGGCGGCACATACTTCAGGCGGTCTTCCTCTGTACCGTGCGAGGCAGCAAAGGCGTCCCGCAGCAGTATGTTGCCTCCACGTGAGGTGCCATGGAGATCCTGACCCGGCTTCCTGTTGTCTCCGTAGTAGGTGAAGATCCCTGTCTCGGGGTCCAGGTGATCAGGCCAGTCAACCTCGGTGCCCGTCGTGTAGAGGGCTGCCAGACGGACGGCCCTTTTCGCCGGCGAACCCGCAGGCCGTATCCCGCCCTGGTTGCCAACGCCCTTGATGAGGCGCGCTATTGGTTCGTCGCCCTTGTGCCCTTTGATCCCGCTGGCGTAGACGGCGTCCACGACCAGGTCAGCACCTGCCAGGGCTTCGAAGGGCACATGCGGCTCAGCAGAGACAGTAAACGTCATGTGAGTACGTGTACCACCCGCCCCGGACACTCCCACCGGCATCACAGCCCAGCGGCTTGCACCGAAACGTCTGTGGGTGCTCCCCTCCCGCCCGGGCCGTGATCGACGAGCCCCTTGACGACGATCAGGGTCTTTGCCGCGACCTTGTCCCTCGCTGCCGCCAACTTCTCCTTCGCTCCGCCGACGATCGCAGAAATTGTCCCGTCGCTCGCCGGTGCATGTGCTGAACGAGTTCCTCAGTGCACGAGGGCACGAGGGGCACGCCAGGAGTAGTAGCGGAGACATCGCGCCCTGGATCGGGGCGCGATGCCTACCTCGGACGCCGCTTCGGTGGCACTGGGCCGGGGATGACGTCGAGGTTCATGTGCTCCTTGAACAGATGCACCAGGTTGGCCCCGTCAAGGAGTTCCAGCCGCCCGTGCTCGTTGGCGAACGCCTCGCTGGCCCGGCCGAACCAGGATGTCGTCACCAGGATGCCCTTGGCCGCCCGTTTGTGTTCCACCACACCGGCGAGTGCGGAGACGGTCTCGAACGGCACCACGTTCTTGGTGCGTTTGGCCTGGATGATGCACAGCCCTTTCATGACGGGGTCGGTGTTCATGGCGACCGCGTCCACACCCTCGTCGCTCGACGGCTGAGTGTTCACGCTGTCCAGACCAATGGCCTCGAACAACTGCCTGATGAGGTGCTCGAACTCCACGGGTGTCAGGTCCATCAGTACGGGCCGGCTGTCCAATCCGGCCACCACGTCCAGGCTGTCCATGAGGCGGAACTTGGACAGGTCGAAGGTCACCAGCGGGCGTACGGGTTCCAGCTCGTACGGGTTCGGAGAGATCAATGACCGCAGCCGTTTCAGACATGCCTGAGGGTCCACCTGCGTCAGGACCAGTTGACTGAACTCGCCACGGTCCGCTTGAAGCGTGATCAAGCAGGGATGGACGTCGCGCCCGGTAGCGCGGTCGATGGTGGCTACATGGCCGTTCAGGGCGACGGACCGGATCACGCGTTCGGTATCCGAGGCAAGGATCTCGTGAACGGTGCGCAAGGCGGTCTGCGCCAGGACTGACGAGTACAGCTCCTTGCGCTCTTTCTCCGGACGCGGAACAGGCGTGATCTCGTCGCGTGTTTTCACATACCGATACGCGCGGGCTGCCGGAACCACGTCCTCCAGCGGCAGGTCGATCTGAACCAGCAGGTCGCCGGTGTCCGCCTGATACGAGACCTGATGAACCCTGGGGAAGCCGTGCGGATACACGGACGCGGCCAAGACCTGGTCGATGAACCACTCGACGGCTTCGACATCCCTGTCCCGGTAGGCGTTCCGGCGCTGTTCGAGACTGGCATTCCACGCCTCGACTCGGGCGGCTTCCTCCTGGTTGCGTTCCTCGTGGCGAGCGCGGGCCTTGTCCAGCTTGTCGACGCGCTTCTTCTCCTCCTGCGCATGGTCCCGCAAGGCCCTGTCGAATCGCTTGCGCGCGGCTTCAACCTCGGCGTCATATCCGCGGCGCCCAAACCCGAGGGCACCGAGCAACCCTCGGGGGGGCTCCGGTTCGTACTCCTCCCAGCGGGGTAAGGGGGCTGCCTTGGTACACCCCTTAGGGGACACGAACAGGGAGGGAACGAACTCCTGCCTCAGTCGATCGAAGGTCAGCGGGCGCTCGTCGAGCAGGGTTGTGCGAAGAAGCGTGGAGAGCTGCTCGGCATCATGCTCAGCCACACTGGTGCGGTCAATCGCTTCCTGTGCACGGGCCGCTGCGTATGCGAGCTTCTCCTCACGGGCCTTCCTCTTGGCCTCGGCCTCGGCGGCCTTTCTGGCCCGCTCCCGCTCCCTGGCCTGCCGTGCGAGTTCCCGCGCGTAAGGATCGTTCCCGCCCGCCACTGTTTTCCCCCAGCTCAGTCCATGATCGCCGGATCGGAACCCTCAGTAGTATCCCGCACCAGGTCGATGACGTCAGCAGGCAGCTGTTGAGGGTGCACAAGGGTCGGCACGACTTGCTCTGGCCGCCCCGGGGGGCCGGATCTCGAAGTCGGCTCCCGAGAAGGAGGAGGAAACCACTCAGGGGCCCGACCCGCTGTTGCGGATCAAGCCCCTGATCTTGTACTTCTACCGTCGGGGTGGCGGGATTTGAACCCACGACCTCTTCGTCCCGAACTACGGGCGGGGAGGTCGCTGAGGTCTGCGTGGCTGGTCAGCAGGCTCGTGACGCCCGCTACGGGTCATGTGAGGTTCTTGCGGTTGCTGTGCTTCGCTGCTGTACGGCCGTGGCCGAGCAGCAGTGCGAACACCGAACTAAGCGTGAGGAACAGCGTGGTCAGCTCGGTGCCTGGAACCCGGAAGATCGCGACAACCACGATGATCGCGACCACCCACGGACGGGCATCAGTGTTTGACAGGTGGCGGGGTTGTGGGGTCAGACTCATATCAACCTCCTATGGGGCCCTGCCCGCCGGTACTGCTCTTGCCGGCAAGCTGCGCGGTACCGGCGGACCTTCTCTTGCTTCAATGATGCGAGCCAGGCCCCGACCGCACAAACCTCTCCATTTGCGTAACTGAAGCAAATATGCCAGCTGATCCGCACCCGGGAACCGGTGCGACTCTGGATATATGAAACCCATGGTTTATCGCTTCTGACGTGCAGGAAGAAGAGATCCAATCATCGATCCAACGGGGGTACGTTGGATTTCCAGCGCAATGATTCACACTTTGCCACATGTGTGGCAAAGTTGGAGTTTATGCCCCACTATTCACTAGTATCGGCGTGACCGAAGCCACACCTATTTGTGTGCTGGATTTCCGGCCATCGGCTCCGCAAGGGCGGTGGAGCGGGTTTGGGCGGTGTCCTGTTGGGGTTGGGGTCGGGCATGGTCAGGGGGCCGTACGCTTGCTCAGCTGATCGGGCGGGGCGGAGCCCTGCCCGGTTGATCCGGCCGATGGCCCCCTGGCCTTGCCCGACGCGGGCCCCGAGCTCGGCAGGTGCGTAAAGCCGTGGAGCCGACCCCCAGCCACGACGGCGCCCGAGACAGCAACCCTTCACGGTCTGCTCGTTGTTGCGCGGTCGGCGGGCCCAGGGCCGGTGCGGGGCGGAGGCAGGAGCGGCGGCCCGGGGGCCGCCGCTGCCGCGCGCGCCGCGCTTGCGCGGCGCCTTGATGTCGTGGGGAAGGTTGTAACTCAACGCGTCTCGGTGGTGGGGTCGGTGAGGGTGAAGTGGTCGAGGCGCATGACGAGTTGGGCGGCGATGACCCACTGTATGGCGGGGTTGTCGAAGGGGATGCCTGCGGCGTCGGTGAGGACGGGGCCTTGGTGGCCTGGGCGGTAGAGGGCGCCGTGAACTCCGACCGGGGTCCAGGAGCGGACGCGTAGGGTGACGTAGCGCTGGCGGAGGTGGGGGCAGGCTCGGGCCGACACGGACGCGCAGGGTTGGCAGACCGGTGGGTGGGTGGTTTCGAGTCCTTGGGGCCAGGTGCCGGGGGCGTCGGGTGCTTCGCCCATGAGCCATAGGACGCCGTTGTTGTTGCGGTCGGCGGGTTTTCCGCAGACTTGGCAGAGGAGTCCGGCCATGGCGACGCGTTGGCGCAGGGCGTGGACGGCGCCGAATTCGGGCTTGCCTTTGCCGGGGGTGGAGGGGATGCGGCGCCACAGGACGCCTCCGGTGTCGCGGTCGTAGGAGCGTTCGTCGGCGTAGGCCAGGCGGCCTCGGCGTTCGATGACCCGTACGTCGGCGGGGCGTTCGCCGCTCCACTGGGTGATGTAGGGGACGGTCCTTGTGGTGGGTGTGGGGTTCATCGGGCGTCCGCGGCTTCCCTTGCGTACTCGTGCATACAAGTTCCTTCGGGGCGATGGGCGGCCGTTCTCGGGATGGGGCGGGCGGTGAGGAGGTAGCTGAGGGTGGCGTCGTGGATGGTGTGGGCGTACATGCCGCCGGTGGCCAACTGGTCGAGGGCGTATTGGTGTTCGCGGTCGTCGAGGAGCCAGGCGTTGATGGGCCAGCGTTCGGGGGTGTCGACCTGGTCTCGTATGGCGAGGGCTCGGGTGCGTATCCAGCGCAGGGCGAGGCGCGGTGTGCGGGTGGCGTGGGCGCCGAGCCAGTGGGTGTGTCCGGTGGCGGAGTTGAGGGCTATGGCCTCGCACCAGAGGGTGTTGAACGGCATCGGGTCACCTCGCCGTTGCCGGGGTGGTGTGGATCTCGGCGGTGACGGTGTGGCCGTGGTCGTCGCCCGTGATGGTGAGGGTGGTGGCGAGTGCGGTGACGAGGGCCAGGCCGCGGCCGTGGTCGGCGGTGTCCTCGGGGCGTTCGACGTGGGGGCGGGTGGTCGTTCCTCCGGCGTCGGTGACGGTGATGCTGATGCCGTCGGGGCCGTGGACCAGGACCAGGCGGAAGGTGGTCTTGGCGCTGTCGGTGTGGGTGATGGCGTTGGTGCCCAGCTCGGTGACGATCAGCGCGGCGTCGTCGGCGTGGGGGTTGCCGTCGAGGAGCTGGTGAACGTGGTGTCGGGCGCGGGCGAGTTCTTCGGGGATTCCTGGACAGTCCACTACCCACGCGAACCAACCACTCATATACTCGTGCATACAAGTTCCTTTCTGCTGGTGGGCGGCCATGGACGCGATGGATGTGCTAGATGAGTTTCACGCCGTCGTGGGCGCGGACGGCCGGTGGGCACGTGTCGTTCATGGCGTCGGTGACGCGGACGGCGTATGCCTCGTCGGCCAGGGCGTTGACCTCGTCGCGGGTGACCCACCGCAGGGCCTTGGTCTCGGCCCCGGTGGTGGCCTGGCCGTCGATGGCCTCGCAGCGGAAGACGAGGGAAACGATCAGGCCGGTCATGTTCTTGTAGACGCCGGTGAGCGCGGCGGGTGTGGCGATCTTGAGGCCGGTCTCTTCGAGGACTTCCCGGGCCAGGGCGTCGGGGATCGTCTCGCCTGCTTCGACCACTCCGCCCGGTGGCTCCCAGTGCCCGTTGTCGCGGCGCTGGATGAGCAGGGCTCGGTCCTGGTCGTCGATGATGACTCCGGCGACGCTCACCGAATGCGGACGATTGGTGCTCACGGGCCTCACGTTCCTCGAAGGTGGCTAGGCTCTCTCACCGTAGCAACAGAACTTGGCATCTCGTCTAGATACCTAAAGGAGTAACCGGCATGGTAGCTCTTCCCTCCGGCGTGCTGGGCGCGTTGGACTCCACCAGCGATCGGGCGGTCTTCCGCCAGATCGCCGACCAGCTGCGGGAAGCGATCGACAAGGGGCGGTTCAAGGAAGGTGCCAAGCTGCCGTCCGAGTCCGAGCTGGTGGAGCACTACGGCGTCTCCCGGATGACCGTCCGCAACGCGCTGTCCGTCCTCCAGGGCGAGGGCCTGGTGCACTCCGAGCACGGCAAGGGCGTCTTCGTCCGGCCCCGGCCCCCGGTGCGGCGGCTGGCCTCCGACCGGTTCGCCAGGCGGCACCGCGAGCAGGGGAAGTCGGCGTTCACCGTGGAGGCCGAAGCCGCGGGGAGCCGCCCGGAGGTCGACAGCCTGGAGGTCAAGGAGGAACGTCCCACCCAGGATGTCTCCGCCAGGCTCGGCGGCCCGCGCCGTGTGCTGGCCCGGCGTCGCCGCTACCTGCTGGACGGGCGGCCGGTGGAGTTCGCGGCCTCGTTCCTCCCGCTCGACCTGGCCCGGAACACCCCCATCGCCCAGCCCAACCCCGGGCCCGGAGGCATCTACGCCCGGCTCGAAGAACTCGGCCACCGCCTCGACCACTTCGAGGAGGAGATCCGCGCCCGCATGCCCTCCCCGGCCGAGATCAGGACGCTGCGGCTCGCCTCCGGCGTACCCGTGATCCACCTCATCCGCACCGCGTTCGACACCGAAGGGCGACCGGTCGAGGTCTGCGACACGGTCATGGCCGCCGACGCCTACGTGCTGGCGTACCAGCTCCCGGCCACCTGAACCGGGGCGTTGTCGTCGCGGGCGGCGACTCGCACACACCCCCCTACTCGTATAGACGAGTGGCTGAGTGTGTGGCACACTGGAGCGCGCTACCACCCGTGCGGGATCGGTTCGCGGCATCTTGTCTAGACGACTAGGTGTCAGGGTCGGTCCCCGCCGAACAAGGAGAAGGTACGTTGCGTTCCATTCGAGTTGAGACCTCCGCCGCGACCATCCTGCTGACCGAGGCACCCGAGCCGAAGGTGCGGGACCGGCAGACGGGGGAGATCGCCAAGGACGCCGTCAGCGGTGAGACGCTGATGCGGCTTGGTGTGGTGTACATCGAGGACGGGGAGTCCTCACTGATCCAGGTCACCGTTCCCGCGTCGGGGGTGTCCGAGGGGCTGGCGCTGGGCGGTCCGGTGGCCTTGCCGGGGCTGGTGGTGCGGCCGTGGGAGTCGGTGTTCAACGGGCAGCAGCGGCACGGCATCGCCTACCGCGCCGCCGCGGTGACCCCGGCCGCGTTCCCGGTCGGGGCGGGGGCCTGACCGCCATGTCGTCTGAGTTGCTGACGGTGCTTGGGGTGGGTGGGCCCGCTGCGGTGCTGGGTGGTGGGGCGGTCTGGACCCGAGTCAGGTACCCGCATGTGTTCTGGTCGGCGGTCGGCCTGCCGGTCTCGGCGGCGCGGTTGGTGGGGTCGTACGGGTCGGTGATGGACGCGTGCGGCCTGACCGTTCCGCCGTCGCGCCTGCGGGCGTTGGCCGTGCGGGCGGCGACGCGTCGTGAGGTGCGGCCGGTTCCGCCCCGGCGCGGCCTGCTGCGGCCCACCTCGACCGGGTTGCGGCTGAGGATGCGGCTCGCGCCCGGCCAGGAGATGGCCGATGTCGCGGCCTCGACGGAACGGCTGCGGCACGCGTGGGGTGTGCACGCCGTTCACGTGGCGGAGGTCAAGCCGGGCACGGTCGAACTGCGACTCGTCGGCTACGACGTCCTCAACCGCGTGCGCATGCCGAGAAGAACGGAAGGCGGGTTCCTGCGGGTTCCGGTGGCCCTGCGGGAGGACGCCACCGCGTTCGTCCGCGACTACCGGACCGTCCCCCATCAACTGACCCTCGGCGCAACGCTGGCGGGGAAGTCCATGTTCCTGCGCCACCTGGTCACGGGCCTGGCGCCTCAGCCGGTGGCGCTGGTCGGGATCGACTGCAAACGCGGGGTCGAGCTGGCGCCGTTCGCCCCGCGCCTGTCCGCCCTGGCCACCGACCCGGAGCAGGCGGCCGAGCTACTGCCCGTCCTGGTCGCGCTGATGGAGGAACGCTACGACCTCATACGCGCCCGCCAGCGCATACCCGGGGACGTGCCGGATGCCGAGATCACCTCGGACGTGTGGGGCCTGCCGGAGCATGAACGGCCCGTGCCGGTCGTGGTGTTCGTGGATGAGGTGGCCGAGTTGTTCCTCACCGCGACGCGGAAGGATGAGGAGCGGCGGGATGAGATGGTGACGCAGCTCATCCGCCTCGCCCAGCTCGGCCGCGCGGCAGGCATCTACCTCGAAGTCTGCGGGCAGCGGTTCGGCGCCGAGCTGGGCAAGGGCGCCACCATGCTCCGCGCCCAGCTCTCCGGCCGCGTCTGCCACCGCGTCAACGACGAAGCCTCCGCGAAGATGGCCCTGGGCGACATCGCCCCCGACGCCGTTATCGCCGCGTGTGCCATCCCGGCAGAACGCCCCGGTCTGGCCGTGGCGGGGGATTCCTCGGGCGGTTGGACCCGCATCCGCACCCCGTACCTCTCCCTCGCCGACGCCGCAGCACGCTGCCGCGACTCGGCGCACCTCGTGCCCGACGTTCCCGCGCTGAAGCCGTTCCAGCCGCTCACCGCGCCGGTCGAGTCCAAAGGCTGAACCGCCCCTTACATCCCTCAATTCGCCATGTCCCTACCCGAGCCATGCCCGAAACCCGGAAGGAGGCAACCCGTGGTGCGTGCCCTCGTGGGACGGATCGATGCCGTCTTGGTCCAGGCGGTCATTGCTGCTGCGTTGTCCTTCGCCCACATCCACGATCTCGCCGCGGCGGCCGGACAAGACGGCTGGAAAGCATGGGCCTACCCGATCTCCGTTGACCTGCTGCTGGTCGCCGCCTGGCGGCGCCTGCGCACCGGCGACACGGGCAAGGCGGCGGGCTGGTGCTGGTTCCTCATCGCCCTCACCGCCTCCCTCGGCGCGAACGTCGCCACCGCGGGGCTCCTCGACATGAACGACGTGCCCACCTGGCTGCGCATCCTCGTCGCCGGATGACCCGCCGTCGCCTTCCTCGGCGGCACCCTCCTCGCCCACACACCTCAACCTGCCCAGCACGACCAACCCACCGCACCCGAACCCCCGCCAACGGCCGCACCGGCACCGGCCGTGAACGTGCCCGAGGCGCTGCTCGCGCACGCGCGGAAGGTCGCCGCCGACCACCACGCGCGCACCGGCCAACCCATCGCCCCACCGACCCTGCGCGCCCGCCTCGGCGTCCCCGCGCCGCTGGCCGACGCCATCACCCAACAGCTCTGACTGACAAGGAGGCGATGCCCGCAATGACCCGGCAGTTCCCCACCACCGCCGAACACCTCGAAGCCGCACATGAGATGGCCACGACCGGCCGCCCCACCCTGGCGCGGCTCCTGGCGGAGGAAGCCGCCGACCGTACCGACAGCGAGGAAGAAGCCACCCGCATCCTGCGCGACTTCACCGGCCGCACCCTTCGCACCGAGAGGTGACCATGCCCGCGCCGCGCCGCTTCCGCAACATCGCCGGCCTCGGCCCGGTCGAGGTCGGCACCGCCCACGACCACCGGGGCCGGACCAAGCACACGGCCGCGTGCACCGCGCCCCGCTGCGGGTTCTCCGCCGAGTACGACACCCGCTCGGCCGCCGAACTCGCCGCCCGCACCCACCGCTGCCCCGCCCACTGAACGGAGACCCGCCGCCGTGACCGTGAACCTGCCCCTCGTCGTCGTTCTCGGCCTGATTGCCCTCGGCGCGATGAAGTTCCTCGGCGTCCGCCCCTGGCTCGTCGTCGTGATCGCCCTGTTCGGGTTCTACCTCTCCGACACCTTCATCGCCCCCGCCATCGACACCGGCACCCGCACCGGCGTCGACATCGTCAACGACCAATACAACTAGACAACTAGCCCAGTACCGGCCCCGGGGTGGCCTCGATACCGCCAAGCATCCACCGCCGACATGGTGTTCACCACCCGCTACGGCACCCCGATCGACCCCCGGAACTTCAACCGCGAGTTCATCCGGCGCTGCGAGCGGGCGGCCGTCCGCGTGATCCGCGTGCACGACACTCGGCACACCTGCGGGTCGCTGCTGGCCGCGATGGATGTGCACCCGCGCGTCGCCATGCAGATCCTCCGGCACTCCGAGATCGCGGTGACCATGGAGGTCTACACCCACATCCCGTCGAAGGAGACGCGACGGGCCCTCCGCAAGCTCGGGAAGGCCCTCGGCGGGAAAAGAGGGCGACCAGCCAAGCCGTAGCCGTTGCTGTACTTCGCTGCTGTACAAAAGGCAGAGGGCCTTGCTGAGATTATCACAAGGCCCTCTGACCAGCGTCGGGGTGGCGGGATTTGAACCCACGACCTCTTCGTCCCGAACGAAGCGCGCTGCCAAGCTGCGCCACACCCCGGTGCAGCGTTCAACACTCTAGCCGACCCTCGCGTGTACGGGAAATCAGGTTTCCCGCGCCGTCAGCGTCAGGAGCGTGGCCTCGGGGGGGCAGGCGAAGCGGACCGGGGTGTAGCGGTTCGTGCCGCAGCCCGCCGAGACGTGGAGGTAGCTGCGGTGGGACGGGGTCTCGTGGGTCGAGAGGCCCTTCACGCGGTCCGTGTCGATGTCGCAGTTGGTGACCAGCGCGCCGTAGAAGGGGACGCACAGCTGGCCGCCGTGGGTGTGGCCCGCGAGGATCAGGGGGTAGCCGTCGGCCGTGAACGCGTCGAGCACGCGCAGGTACGGGGCGTGCACCACGGCGAGGGACAGGTCGGCGTCAGGGGCCGGGCCGCCGGAGACCTCGTCGTAGCGGTCGCGGCGGATGTGGGGGTCGTCGAGCCCGGTGAGGGCGATCTCGGTGCCCGCGGCCTTCAGGTGGCCGCGGGCGTTGCTGAGGTTGGCCCAGCCCGCCTGGTCGAACGCGTCCCGCAGCTCCCACCAGGGGTTGCGGGGAACGTGGTGCGCGGGCGCGTTGCCGTTGAGGCCGTAGCGTCCCGAGGCGCGTTCCACCAGGTAACGCGCCGGGTTGCGCAGGCGGGGCGCGTAGTAGTCGTTCGAGCCGAAGACGTACGCCCCGGGGAACTCCATCAGCGGCTCGAGCGCGTCGATCGTCTCGGGGACGGCCTCGGGGTCGGAGAGGTTGTCGCCGGTGTTGATCACCAGGTCGGGGCGGAGCCCGGCGAGAGAGCGCAGCCACCGCTGCTTCTTGCGCTGACCCGAGACCATGTGGATGTCCGACACGTGCAGCAGCCGCAACGGCCCCGCCCCCGGGGTCAGGACCGGGACGCTCACCCGGCGCAGCCGGAACGAGCGGGCTTCGAATCCCGCGGCGTAGGCCACGGTCGCCGCGGTCAGGGCGGTGGCGGTGAGGGCGACGTTGAGGGGGATGCGGTAACGGGCGCGCATGGGGCCATCGTTTCAGATGAGCGGTACCGCACAATGGGGGGCATGACCACGTTCAAGTCCCAGCTCCGACACGATTTGACGGCCGCCATCAAGCAGCGCGACGAGCTGCGTTCCGCGACGCTGCGGATGACCCTGGCCGCGATCACGACCGAGGAGGTCGCGGGGAAGTCGGCCCGTGAGCTGTCGGACGAAGAGGTGCGGAAGGTGATCGCCCGCGAGGCCAAGAAGCGGCGCGAGGCGGCCGAGGCGTTCGACAAGGGCGGGCGCCCCGAGCAGGCCGCGCGGGAGCGGGCCGAGGGCCAGGTGCTCGCGGAGTACCTGCCCGCGCAGCTCACCGACGAGGAGCTCGACGCGCTGATCGCCGCGGTGCTTGCGGAGATCGGCGGCACGCCGAACATGGGCGCCGTGATGAAGGTCGTCAACCCCAGGGTCGCGGGCCGCGCCGAGGGCGGCAGGGTCGCCGCGGCCGTGCGGAAGGCCCTGGCGGCGGGCTGATCGCGCGGGGCCGGATCGCCTGACGGCCTCCGGCGGGGTGGCCCAACGGCTCGGCGGGGCAGGTATCCGGCATGGCGAAGTCCTCGTTGGCGCACCGGGCGCGCCGCCGCCCGGTGCGCCCGGTGAGCGCGGCCCTGTTCACCCTGCTCGTCCTCGTGCCGTCCGCCGCCTGCGCCCTGGCCGAAGGCGGCCCGTCCGCCGAGGAGTTGCGGGCGCGGGCCACGTCGGCGCCGACCGAGGAGGAACGCGCGGGTGCGGAGCGCCGGGTGCGGGACGAGATCGCGCGGGTGGCCGAGCGCCTGCCGGGGCTGCGCCCGTACTCCGTGGTGACCACGGACAGCTGTCTGCGCGGCCCCGGCTACGACTGGAAGGCGCAGGAGGACTCAGGCCGTGAGATGACCTGCTCGGTGACCGCCACCGCGTACTACGGGTGGGACGAGGACATCCCCGCGCTGCTCGACGCGGTCGCCGCCGAGTTCCCCGAGAAGGAAGAGGTGGCGGCCAGGGAGGCGAGGGTGTGGGAGCGGCTCCTGGCGAGTGGCGGCCCTTATGGGCCGTCCCTGGTCACGGGTCTGGCGTGGGACATCCCCGGGGACCGGGTGGCGGAGCCCCGCCCCTGTCCCGAGGAGTCGGACCACATCGTCCACGCGCGCTGTGCGGTCGAGCCCGGGTCCGATGTCGTCCCGTTGGAGGAGATCCGGCGCGCCCACCGCCTGGTGGTCGCCTGGTCGGAGGGCGCCGGGTACCTGGCGGTGAGCGCGCCCGACGCGGCGGGGTGAGGGCCGGGCGGCCCTCACCCCTCCACAGCCCTACAGCCCCATGCCGCTCATCGTCCGCTCCAGGGAGTCGGCGTAGAGCGTGGCGCCCCCGCGCTTGGGATGGAACGACTGCGCCGACAGGCCGCGTTCCCCGATGAGCGGCCAGTCCACGACCGGGTCGTCGCTCGCGGTGGTGTCCGTGACGATGCCGTGCACCTGCTCGGGGTCGCCGCACACGGACATGCCCTGGAAGTCCTCCCGCGGATCGGAGAAGTACGCGTCGACGCCGCGGGCCCTGGCGTCGGCGACCGCGCCGTTCATCTCGTCCGCCAGCACACCGGCGAGGTCGTTGAGCCAGTGGGCGGACTCAGCGCGCAGCCCGATCCAGCCGAAGAACGTGCGCAGGCAGGAGCCGCTCGAGGAGAACAGCTCCGGGTAACCCATCAGCACGATCTTGGCGTTGGGCGCCTGCTCGTGGATGCGGTCGAGCGTCGCGAGGACGTCCACGCGCACCACGTCGTGCAGCAGCGCGGGGAGCGCCTCGTCCATCGGCAGGCCCTGGTAGGGCCCGTCGCGCCCGTCGCCCCACTCCTCGTCGATGAGCGGGTCACTGCTCTCGAACGCCTCCCCGGCGCAGCCGCTCACCCCGATCTCCAGCAGGCACTCCTGCACGACGTGCGAGAACCGGGCGTCGTTGCCGCCGATGGAGACGGTCACCAGGGACGTGTGCTGGTCCAGATATCCCTGGTCGAGCTGCGGCAGCTCGCCGCCGTTGTCCTGAACGTACCGGTGCATGTTGTAGGTCCGCGCCCCCGAGCAGGCGGTGAGGTGGTAGTCCATGTCCGGGTGCAGGCTGTCGTCCAGCTCGCCCACGGACTGCGCGAAGCCGGGCGCTTGCGCCTGCCTCGACCAGGTCTCGGTGGAGCGGTGGCAGGCGTTGCGGGTCGAGCTGTCGCTCTCGTTGCGGTAGTTGGTCTCCGGGTAGTAGTGCTCGTCCCCGTCGGACGCGCCCTCGCCCGAGGAGTACGAGTCGCCCATCGCGACGATCTGGTGGCGCGGCTGGTCAGGCAGCGGCTGGAACGCCACGGCGTCCCAGGCGACGTCCTCGGAGCCGTTCCCGTCCTGCGTGTAGTTGCCGAGCGAGACGGCGGGGGTGCCGGTGAAGCGGAACGCGCCCAGGCTCACCCAGCGGTTCTCGCGCGTCCGCTGGGGCACGACCCGCTCGGGACTGGTGGAGTCGGTGCCGTGCACCTCGTAGGTGGCCTGGCGGGTGTGCGCGCCGTGGTCGGGGATGTGGACCAGGACGCGGGCCCAGCCGTCGATCGGCCGGTCCAGGGTCCAGGTGCCCTTCATGTGGAGGCGCTCGTCCTCCTCGCGGGTGTGCGTGAACCAGAAGTGATTGCCGTACGCCGCCCCGATCTGGTGGAGGTCGATCTTGCCGGGATAGGTGGCGTTCCACTCGGTGAACTCGAACGAGAAACGCCCCGCCGACTCGATCGGGCCGCAGCTGTGGCCCGCCGATCCCGCGGGGTAGACGCCGTCGGGGACGTCGTCGACGACGAGCGTGCCGCTCGGGAGGCCGTCGCTGCACCGGGGCGGGTAGGAGGAGTTCTGGTCGGGCTGCTCAGGAAACGTCTCGTTGAACCGGTGCACGGCGTAGCCGCACGTCGCCGCGGCCCCGCAGTCCTTCCACTCCGCGGCCTGGTTCCACCAGCAGTGCAGCTCGAAGCCCGGCGTGAACTCGCCGCAGGCGCCGAGGCCGGGCTCGTTGTCGTCGTCGTCGCCGATCAGGCCGGGGTCGCAGTCGTTGGAGTCGTCGCAGAAGAGCGCGATCGGGGGCTTGGCCGCGGTGCGGTACTGGGTCGAGTTCCACCAGGAGGCGCGGTAGCCCGCGGCGAACTCGCCGGGCGCGGTCATGGCCGACAGCGGGCGTGCGGCCCAGCCGATGACCTTCTCCGGGTACGGCCAGTCCTGCGGGTGCGCGGCGTGCGCGTAGTCGTCCCTGCCCTGGGCGTCCTCGAGGAACGGCGTGCGGTTCGCCTTCCACAGCGGGTTGGCGGGGTTGTTCGTCCAGCCGACGCCCCAGTGGCCGCCGTGCTCGCCCGCCGAACTCTCCGGGTAGAAGCCGGAGTTGTAGGCCCAGAGGGCGAAGAACCAGTTCTCGATCCAGCGCGGGTCCCCGTCGTTGACGACGAGTCCCGCGGACATGGTCTGGTTCCACTTGTCGGCGAGGATGTCGGCGCCGGCCGCGATGTTGGCGGTGTAGTCGAGTGCCACGGCCTCCTGCTGGCGCGGCGTCAGGGCGGTCTCGCCCGGCTTCTCCCGCCCGGCCATGCGCATGCCGTCCGTGACCTGCGTGATGCCGTAGCCGCAGTCGGCGTCCGCCCAGTTGACCGCCCAGGGGTCGGTCTGCTCGCCGTCGGGGGCGTACTCGATGCCGTAGTAGTTGCCGATGAGCGGGTTCGCGGTGAGGCCCGGCACGGCGTACCTGGTCGCCTGCCACATGTTGGACTCCTGCGCGGTGATCCCGAGCATGATCTGCGCGGGGATGTGCCACTCGTCCTCGGAGTCCGGCTCGTAGGCGCCCGTCGGGTCGCCGTGCAGCACGCTCAGCGGGAACAGGCTCTGCGGCTGGTAGGCGGCCATGCCGGTGCCCTTCCAGTCGGCGCCCCGCGACACGTGCCGGTCGAGGCCGTCGACGACGGCCTGGTCGACGGCCCACTCGACCTGGCGTGGAGTGGGCTGGAACGCCTGCTTGTTGACGTCGCCACGCGGCACCGAGCAGTAACGCTCGTCGTCCACCGGGTCGGAAGGGGAGGCCGCGGCGGCCCCCGTGCCCTCCGGCGCCGCGCCGGGGGCCAGGGCGGGGGACGGCGTCGTGCCCTGACCGAGCCGGTCCACGTCGATGGGCTCGGCGGCGGGCGCGGCCTGGAGGACGGTCGAACGCCGGGTGTCGAGCGCGGTGATCTCCGCGCGCACCGGCCGGGCCGACACCGATTCCTCGGGGGTGATGTGCGCGTCCCTGCCGTCCGCCCAGCTCGTGTGCACGGCCGCCTCGCCACGGGTGCTGACCCGTGCGTCCTTCGGCAGCGTGCCCGGATTGCTCACCGTGTCGGGCAGCGCGCCCTCGGTGGCGGCGGTGCCGGTGACGACGACGGTGCCGTCGGCGGCGCGGGCGAGGTCGAACGCCGTGAGCTCGCCGGTCGCCAACTCCTCGGGCGGGGCGTCGGCGTTCGGCCGGTCCACCAGGTCGGGGCCCACCCGGGCGACGGCGGCGCGCTCGACGCCTTCACCGTCGGGTCCTGTGCGATCGAGGAAGACGAAGCCGCCGTCGGCGTCGGCCGCGATCTGGAACGGGACGCCGCGCGTGCGGGCGAGCCGGGTCCGCTCGCCCTCGGCGTCGATCCGCACCAGGTTGGCGCCGCTGGCCGCGACGACATCGTCGCCGTGGGGAACGGCCGAGGTCACCTGCCCGGCCAGGGTCAGCGGCTCACCCGGGGTGCCGTCCGCCGCGTCGATCAGGACCAGGCGCGTGGCGTTCCGCTCCGACGCGTCGTCGGAGAACTGGGAGACCACCGCGGTCTCGCCCGCGCCGCAGCCGGGCGAGAAGTGGGCGAGGGAGGAGAGCAGGGGAAGCTTGGTCACCTCGCCGCTGGTCAGGTCCACGACGGCGGTGAACGCGCCCCTGGTCATCAGCTCGGGCTCGTTGGTGAAGGTACGGGGCGCGTACACCACGACCGCGCGCTGCCCCGAGGCGGTCACACACGCGTTCCCGATCCAGGTGTCGGTCTCGAAGCCGGGCTCGGACAGGGACGCGGCGGTGCGCCAGGCGTAGCCCCGGCTCTCCTCGGCCACGAGCACATGGAAGCCGGTGCCGTCGCCCGAGGTCGTCCACAGCCGGTCCTCCGACTCCCGCCAGCCCCCGCCCAGCAGGCGGTCGCGCTCGGACGGCGGAACGGCGTCGGGCGCAGGGGCCTCCTCGGGGCCGCTCCCGCCGGGGTCCTGCTGGGCCGCCGCGGCGGGCGCGGTCGTGGTGTCGGCCTGCGCGTGCGCGGGGCCCGTGGGCGCCATCATGACCAGCGCCGAGAGCGCGGCCGTGGCGACGGCGGCGCGTCGCCGGAACAGTCTTCGCATCGTCTTTTCCCATCCCCTCACTTGGACGTGTCGTGAATCGCCCGCCGCTTTCGCGGGGGTGGCACAAGATCGCTCGGCCGCGTGTGCCGGTCCGCACGGCACACGTGAAGCCCCTGGCGGGACGTTTTCTCAGCGGGAATGCGTCCGGGCCAGGGGCTTCACAGGGAAATCAGGGAGTCGGCGTGCGCCGACCTATATCGGAGAGGTGATTCGGAGAAATGTGCCGAAGGCTTTTCTCCGGGGGGCGGGGATCACCACCAGGCGGTGCAATAAGTGTTCCCGCCGGTCGCGGCGCAGGCCCGCATCTGATAGCCGGTGCCACTCCCGGCGCCCGGCGGGTTGTAATACATCGGGGTCCAGGAGTAGTGCGCGTTGCCCGTGTCCTTGGCCGTGTAGCCGGAAGGCCCGGGGATGCTCGTCCAGCCGAGGGACTCGGTGCCCTGCGTCACGCCGTTGACGATGTAGCGCCGCTGCGCCCAGAACGACGCGCTGCCCGAGGCGCCGTACCACCGGAGCCGCGTCCAGGAGTACTGACGTCCGTCATATGTGCCGTACCTGAGCTGGATGGTCCCGATCGGGGTGGGGCCGTCGGCGATCGCCGCCTGCGCGGGACCCGAGGAGAAGTTGAGCCCGTTGGGGTTCCTGCCGTCGTGCGTCCAGAGCGGGGACACGTCGGTCGGAGCGACATCGGTCGGAACCACGGCGGGTGCGGCGGACGACGACGGCGCGGTCAGCAGGCCGGTGGACACACAGAGAACGGCCAGGAAATTGAACAGGAGGAGCGGTCTTTTGCGTGACGTTCTCGGGGACTTCACGATCGCCTCTTCTCGTCACATGACCCGGAGGTCATTCACACGATTTCCGCGACCCAGCGTCCCCGGTGCCCGTGGACACGTCAACGCCACTGTCTCTGGCCTGTTCTTCGCTGTATCCGATATGTATGCCGAAGATATCTCGTCGATATCCCGGGCCCCGACTTCTCAGTCGAAGAAGCCGCCGGGGCCGTTCCCGCGGTTGCCGTTGCCGTTGCCGCCGAGCAGGTCGCCCCACTCGTTGCCCTCGTTGGGCGGCTCGTTGTCGCCGTTCCCCCTGTCGTCGCCCTCGTCGCCGTTCCCGCTGTCGTTGTCGCCGCCCGGGTCGTCCCGGTCGTCGTCGTCGCGGTCATCGGGGCGGCTCGGGCGGTCGTCGCCGCGGGGGACGTCCACGTCGTTGAACGTCGAGGCCTGGACCCCCTGGAGGGCTCCGGTCATCGCCTGATTCCAGATGGGGCCCGCGACGCTGCCGCCGCCGGCGGTCTCGTAGAACCGTCCGGCGATGGTGATGTCCACCATCTGCTGGCGTTCGTTCTCGTTGCCCACGTGGACGGCCGTGGCGATCTCGGGGGTGTACCCGGCGAACCACACGTCCTGCCGGTCGTTGGTCGTGCCGGTCTTGCCCGCGCTCTCCCTGATGAGCCGGGCCGGCTGGCCCGTGCCGTTCTCGACGACGTTGACGAGCATCTGGTTGACCGTGTCGGCGGTGTGCTCCGACATCACCTGGCGGCAGTCGCTCTCGGGAACGGCCAGCTCCTCGCCCTTCGAGTCCGTGACCGCCGAGATGGCGACGGGCTCGCAGTAGGTGCCGCGGTTGGCGAACGTGGCGTAGGCGTTCGCGACCTGGAGCGGGGCGACCGTCTCGCTGCCCAGGGTCAGGGAGGCGACGGCGTCGAGCGGCTCGTTGTCGCCGCGCTCGAGCCCCATGGCGGCGGCCATCTCCAGCGTCTCGCACAGGCCGACCTGGCGCTCGAGCTCGACGAAGTACGTGTTGACCGAGTCGGCGAGGCCCTCGGTCATGTCCCAGGTGCCCCGCAGCTCCTCCCGCTCGTTCGCCAGCTCGTACTCCGTCTCGCCCGAGCCGTCGCTCAGGGGGCGGTTCTCGCAGTCGCGGAAGTCGGCGAGCGGAACGGTCAGCTCGTTGTCGGTGGTGTACTCCTGGGCCGGGGAGATCCCCGCCTCGAGGGCCGCGGCCGCGGTGATCGGCTTGAACGTCGAGCCGGGCTGGAAGCCGTAGTTGGAGCCGCCCATCTCCTGCGAGACATTGAGGTTGATCGTGGTCTGGTGCTGCTCGGGGTCGTTGCCGTAGGGGCGGCTCTGCGCCATCGACAGGATGTGGCCCGTGCCGGGCTCGACCTGGACGACGGTGGCGGACACCGAGTCCTCGGGGCGCGCGCCGTCCCTGGCCGCCGCCGCGGCGGCCTGCTGGGCCTGGGGGTCGAGCGTGGTGGTGATGGTGAGGCCGCCGAGCGCCCACAGGGCCTGGCGGTCCTCCCTCGTCTCGCCGAAGACGGGGCTGCTCAGGAACTCGCGCTCGACGTAGTCGCAGAAGAACTGGGCGTCGTTGACGGCGGTGATGCAGCCGTTCCTCGGCTCGCTGACGTTCAGGCCGAGGTCGCGCTCCATGGCCTCGTCGGCCTCGGCCCGGGTGATGTCGCCGGTGTCGACCATGGCCTGGAGCACGGTGTTCCGGCGCTGGACGGCGGCCTGGTCGTCCACGGTCGGGTCGTACTGGCTGGGGGACTGCACCAGGCCGGCGAGCATCGCGGACTCGTGCAGGTCGAGCTCGGCGGCGGACTTCGAGAAGTACCGCTGGGAGGCGGCCTCCACGCCGTACGCCTGCTGGCCGAAGTACGTGATGTTCAGGTAGTTCTCCAGGATCTCGTCCTTGGTGAGCTCCTGCTCCAGCTGTATCGCGTACTTGATCTCCTGGATCTTGCGGCCGAGGCCCGCGGCGCCGGTCTGCGTGATGGCCTCGGCGATCGCCTCGGCGTCGTCGCCCGCGGCCTCGACGAACACGTTCTTCACATACTGCTGGGTGAGCGTGGAGGCGCCCTGCTCGACGCTGCCCGACTCGACGTTCTGCGTCAGGGCGCGCAGGATGCCGCGGAGGTCGACGGCGCCGTGCTCGTAGAAGCGGGCGTCCTCGATGGCGACGATCGCCTGCGTCAACGTGTCGGCCATGTCGTCGAGCGGCACGACCGTGCGGTTGCGGTTGTAGACGTCGGCGATCTTCTCGCCGTTCGCGTCCAGGATGGTGGTCCGCTGGCTGAGCGGGGGGCGCTCCATCATGGCGGGGATCTCGTCGAACCCGTCCATGGTGCCGCGGGCCGCGAGGCCGAGGGCGCCGACCGCCGGTAGGGCGATCCCCGCGAGCACCGCGCCGGAGAGCACGCTGACCCCGAGGAACTTGGCCGCCTGCTGGAAGGTGGTCAGACCGCCACCGGGACGCTTCCTACTCATGGCGCAAGCCTACGTTCTCAAAAGCCGGACAGGGGTCCATCTGTTCGCCTAAGCTACTCACGGTTCACACAATGACCCCCGCGTCAAGCGAGCCATCACCCATAGGGGTGAGTTGGCGGAGGCGGTGTGCCACCGACCAGCGGAACGTTTACCTGCGTCGACCGCGCTTCACTCGTGAGGGTGACTTCGCGCTCCCCATAGTCCGATCGGGCCATTCAAGATTAGACCCCCTGGGGGTGTTGTGCGGTGCCAGCCTTCCGTAACGTCCTCAACTGGCAAGGGTGAATATGCCACTTGCCGCCGTGGGGGAGCCTCGATTCGGGAGAGGACGGCACCGGCATGAGCTGGGTTACCGACTGGAGTGCGCAGGCCGCCTGTCGCACGACGGATCCGGATGAACTGTTCGTACAAGGGGCTGCTCAGAACAGGGCCAAAGCCGTCTGCACCGGCTGTCCGGTGCGCACGGAGTGCCTCGCCGACGCCCTGGACAACCGCGTGGAGTTCGGCGTCTGGGGAGGCATGACGGAGCGTGAGCGGCGTGCGTTGCTGCGTCGGCGCCCGACCGTCACCTCCTGGCGCCGCCTGCTCGAGACCGCGCGCACGGAGTACGAGCAGGGCGCACGCCCGCTCGCCGCGCGCTCCGGTGAGCGGGAGGACCACCGGGACCACGAGGGTGGCGAGCGTTACGAGACGTACGACGGCTATGAGCGGGAGTACGAGCAGGAGTACGAGCGCGACTACGAGCGGTACGAGGGCTTCGGGGACTTCCCCGGCTACGCGAACGTCGGCTGATCCCCCCGGCCGGCGAGCCGTTCGCCGATGGCGCGCAGCCCTGCCAGGTCATGCACGTCGCCGGGCAGGGCGGGCACCTCCACCACGGGCACCTCGGGGTGGAGTGCGGTGAAGCGCGCCCGCGTGCGCTCCTCGCGCGCGAGCTGGCGCATGCGCTCCGCGTGCACGCGCAACAACGCCGCCGCGAGGCGGTCGGACGCGTCGTCGCCGGTCTTGGCCGGGGCGTCGCTGCCCCCTGGGGCCGCCGGGGAGTGGTCTTCGGGAGAGCGACGGCCGCTTCGAGAGGCATCATCCCCAGCCGGATGATCCACAATTCCGTTTGACGCAAGATTCTTTGCGTCGAGCACCTCGGCCGCCGCCAGGGCGCGTTCCGCGCTGAGCCGGGAAGCGGCCGACGTGCCCACGCGGTTGAGCACGAGCCCGGCGAGCGGCATGCGGTCGGCCTTGAGCCGGTCGACGAAGTACGCGGCCTCGCGCAGCGCGTCGCGCTCGGGCGCGGCCACCACGAGGAACGCCGTGCCGCCCGCCTGGAGCAGCCGGTAGGTCGCGTCGGCCCGCGCCCTGAAGCCGCCGAACATCGTGTCCATCGCGGCCACGAACGTCTGCACATCGCGCAGCAGCGCCGTGCCGAGCACCTTGCCGAGCGTGCCGGTGAACAGCGAGAGCCCGGCCATCCCCAGGCTCATCACCTTGCGCCCCGCGCGCCCGCCCGCCTTGGCCGGGCCCATCAGGACCCGGATGAAGCGCCCGTCGAGGAACGAGCCGAGCCGCTGCGGGGCGTCGAGGAAGTCGAGCGCGGAGCGGCTCGGCGGGGTGTCCACCACGATGAGGTCCCACGTGTCGCGGGCGGCGAGCTGGCCCAGCTTCTCCATCGCCATGTACTCCTGGGTGCCGGCGAACCCGGCGGAGAGCGACTGGTAGAAGGGGTTGTCCAGGATCGCGCGGGCGCGCGCCGGGTCGCTGTGCGCCTCGACGATCTCGTCGAACGTGCGCTTCATGTCAAGCATCATGGCGAACAGCTCGCCACCCGCGGACCGGTCGGCGCCCGGCACGGGGCGCGGGACGTTGTCCAGCTCGGTCAGGCCCATCGACTGGGCCAGCCGCCGCGCCGGGTCGATCGTCAACACCACCGCGCGCCGCCCGCGTTCGGCCGCGCGCAGGCCGAGCGCGGCGGCCGTGGTCGTCTTGCCGACGCCGCCCGAGCCGCAGCACACGACGATGCGGACCGAGGGGTCGTCGAGCAGCGGGTCGACCGCGAGCGCGGGCACCGGCGCCTGACCCGTCTCGCGCGCCCCCTCGTTCATCGCGTCGTCCATCACGCGCCCCCCGCCCAGTCGAACTCCCGCAGGCGGCGCGCCAGTCGGTACAGGCCCGCCAGGTCCGCGCCCTCGCCGAGCAGCGGCAGCTCGCGCACCGGTCGGCCGAGCCCGGCCAGCTCGGCGCGCTGGGCCCGTTCGAGCGCGAGCCGCTGCGCGTACTCGCGGCCCTGGGCCAGCAGAGGCCCGGCCAGCCGCGTGGCGCCCCTGAGCCCGGCGCGGCCGAGCGCGGCGGCGAGCCCCGGGTCACGCTCGGGCAGCGGGATGTCGAGGCGCTCGGCGGCGCGCACCATGTTCACGACCACGGCGCCCACGGGCAGCTCGGCGGCGCGCAGCTCGGCGACCCCGTCGGCCGTCTCCTGCACGGGCATCTCCTCGAGCAGCGTGACCAGGTGCACCGCGGTCTCGGGCGAGGTCAGCACGCGCATCACGGCCTGCGCCTGGTGGTGGATGGGGCCGACCCTGGCCAGGCCCGCGACCTCGTGGTTGACGCCGAGGAAGCGCGCGACGCGGCCGGTCGGCGGGGCGTCGAGGACCACCGCGTCGTACGCCCAGTCCGCGCCGTCCTTGCCGCGGCGCCTGACCGCCTCGCAGACCTTGCCGGTCAGCAGGACGTCGCGCAGCCCTGGGGCGACCGTGGTGGCGAAGTCGATCGCGCCGATCCGGCGCAGGGCGCGGCCCGCGCCGCCGAGCTTGTAGAACATCTGGAGGTAGTCGAGCAGCGCCTGTTCGGCGTCGATCGCGAGCGCGAAGACCTCGCCGCCCCCGGGGCCGATGGCGATGCGGCGCTCGGCGTAGGGGAGCGCCTCGGTCTCGAAGAGCTGGGCGATGCCCTGGCGGCCCTCGACCTCGACGAGCAGGGTGCGCCTGCCCTCGTCGGCGAGCGCGAGCGCGAGGGCGGCGGCGACGGTCGTCTTGCCCGTGCCGCCCTTGCCGCTGACCACATGGAGCCGGGTGGCGGGCCCGATCCCCGGATTGCCGGAAGCGCTCACGGTGGCGAGCCTAGGCGAAGGCCGCCGCGGTGTCAGAGGGGACGACTAAAGTGAAGGGCATGAAGAAGTGGGAATACGTGACCGTGCCGCTCCTGGTGCACGCCACCAAGCAGATTCTGGACAACTGGGGTGCGGACGGCTGGGAGTTGGTCCAGGTCATCCCCGGTCCGAATCCCGAGCAGCTGGTGGCGTACTTCAAGCGTGAGAAGCAGCAGCCGTGAGTGGCGGGGGCGACGGGGGCGACCAGGGGTCCGTCGAGGCGCGGCTGGCCGAGCTGGGGCTCGAGCTGCCCGACGTGGCGCCGCCGGTGGCGGCCTATGTGCCCGCGGTGGTGACCGGGCCCTATGTGTACACCTCGGGCCAGGTGCCGCTGGTCGGCGGCGAGTTGCGGGGGGTGGGGAAGGTGGGGGCCGAGGTCGGGCCCGAGGAGGCGAAGGAGCTGGCGCGGATCTGCGCGTTGAACGCCCTGGCCGCCGTCAAGTCCGTGGCGGGGGGCCTGGATCGGGTGGCCCGGGTGGTCAAGGTGGTGGGCTTCGTGGCGTCCGCGCCCGGGTTCACGGGCCAGCCCCAGGTGATCAACGGCGCGAGTGAGCTGCTCGGCCACGTCTTCGGCGAGCGGGGGCGGCACGCGCGCAGCGCGGTGGGCGTCGCCGTGCTGCCGCTTGACGCGCCGGTCGAGGTCGAGATGCAGGTGGAGCTCTCCGATGGCTGAGCCGCCGGAGCGGGAGGCCGAGAGGTCGGGCGAGGCCGGGGTCGCCATGCCCGACTGGGAGCGGCGCTTCAGGGCGCCGCGGGTCTCGCTGCCCGGCTGGGCGCGGGACGCCCCCGAGCGTTCGCTGTTCATCTCCAACGCCACCGGCACGTTCGAGCTGTACGCGTGGGACCGGGCCACCGGGCGGCAGCGGCAGGCCACCGACCGGCCGAACGGGACGGTGGACGGCACGCTCTCGCCCGACGGCGCGTGGCTGTGGTGGTTCGCCGACCACGACGGGGACGAGTTCGGCGTGTGGATGCGGCAGCCGTTCGCCGGGGGCGAGGACGAGACGGCGGTGCCGGGGCTCGCGGCGTCGTTCCCCGCGGGTCTCGCGCTCGGCCGGGACGGCACGGTGGTCGTCGGGCGGATGACCGAGGAGGACGGCACGACGCTCCATGTGGCGAGGCCGGGGGCCGAGCCGGTCGAGGTCTACCGCCACCGGCAGTCGGCCGGGGTGGGCGATCTGTCGCACGACGGCTCGCTGTTGGCGATCGAGCACACGGAGCACGGCGACGCGATGCACTCCGCGGTGCGGGTGACGCGCCTGGACGGCACGACGGTCGCCGAGTTGGACGACACGCGTGGCGGCACCGAGGAGCTGGGCCTTTCGGTGCTGGGGTTCGCGCCGGTGGCCGGGGACCCGCGGCTGCTGATCGGCCATCAGCGGCGCGGCCGTTGGGAGCCGATGATCTGGGATCCGCTGACCGGTGAGCAGACCGAGCTGCCGACGGAGCTGCCGGGCGACGTCCACGCGAGCTGGCTGCCCGACGCCTCGGGCCTGTTGCTCGAGCACAGCCGTCACGCGCGCGACGAGCTGTGGCGCCACGACCTGGCGGCCGGGGAGTCGGCCCTGGTCGAGACGCCGCCCGGCACGATCTCGGGGGCCACGGGGCGCCCCGACGGCACGGTCGAGTACCTGTGGTCGTCGGCCGCCGAGCCGCCGCGGGTGGTCTCGACGGCGGGCGGGACGGTGCTGGATCCGCCGGGGCTCCGGGCGCCGCGTTCGCTGCCCGTCACGGACGTGTGGGTCGAAGGGCCGGGCGGCCGGGTGCACGCGCTGGTGCAGCGGCCCGAGGTCGGCGAGGGGCCCTTCCCCACGGTGTTCGACATCCACGGCGGGCCGACGGCGCACGACAGCGACGCGTTCACGGCCGGGCCCGCGGCGTGGCTCGACCACGGCTTCGCCGTCGTCCGGGTCAACTACCGGGGCTCCACCGGGTACGGCCGCGCCTGGACGGACGCGCTCAAGCACCGGGTCGGGCTGATCGAGCTCGAGGACATCGCGGCGGTGCGCGAGTGGGCCGTCGCCTCGGGGCTCGCGGATCCCGAGCGCCTGGTGCTGACCGGTGGCTCGTGGGGCGGCTATCTGACGCTGCTCGGGATCGGGACGCAGCCGGACGCCTGGACGGTCGGGGTCGCGGCGGTGCCCGTGGCCGACTATGTGGCGGCGTACGAGGACGAGATGGAGGCGCTCAAGGCGCTCGACCGCACGCTGCTCGGCGGCTCGCCCGACGAGGTGCCTGAGCGGTTCGAGGCGTCGTCGCCGATCACGTATGTCGATCAGGTGCGCGCCCCCGTCTACATCTCGGCCGGGCTGAACGACCCGCGGTGCCCGATCCGCCAGATCGAGAACTATGTGGCGCGGCTGGCCGAGCGCGGCGTCACCCACGAGGTGTACCGGTACGAGGCCGGGCACGGCTCGCTGGTGGTGGAGGAGCGGATCAAGCAGGTGGCGCAGGAGATCCGCTTCGCGCGGGAGCACCTTCCCGGTCCGGCACCGGCGCCCGAGCCGGTGGCCCGCTGAGGCCGCTCGGCGGCGCCTCGGGTGCGCCGGACCCGCCGCGTCCGGCGCGGTCGTCGTGTCCGCCGGGGTGGAGGCCGAGCTCGGCGTCGCGCTGGGTCTCCACCTCCCTCCTGAACAGGCGGAACCACATGAAGACCGCGAACGCCGCGAAGACGAACCACTCGGCGGTGTAGCCGAGGTTCTGGAAGGCGTCCATGTCGAGGCCCGTGCCGGTGGGGGCCTCGGCGGGCACGGGGGTCAGCGGCGCCTCGGCGTCCCGCACGGTGATCCAGACGTCGGCGACCGGGTACGGCAGGACGTTGATCAGCGAGGCGGCCGAGATCACGCCGAGCTGCCCCTCGGGCAGGGCGGTGGTCGGCGCGGTGATCTCGCTCGGCGACTCGGCGGCCTGCAACGCGCCGCTGACCGTCGCCTCGCCCCCGGGCGGCGCGGGCACCGCGGACGCGTCGGCGGGGCCAGGCAGCCAGCCGCGGACCACGGGCACCGCGGGGCCGCCGTCGGCCGGGTGCAGCGGGGTCAGCGCGTAGAAGCCGATGTCGCCCTCGATCGTCCGCCCCGGGACGAGGAGTTGGTGCTCGGCGTCGAACGTCCCGGTGATCTCCGCCTGCCGCCCCACGGTCTCGGTCGTCAGCGGCATCAGCTCGTCGAAAGGCCGCGCCTCACCGGTGTTCTCGGCCAGCTCCCGCTGCTCGCGGTGCGAGTCCACCTGGTCCTCGAAGCGGCCGAGCTGCCAGGTCCCCGCGATGAGGCACACGGGGATCGACAGCACCACGAAGACGTTGATCGCCCACCAGCGGGGGGTCAGCAGGAACCGGTACACGCCCCCACGGTACGTCCCGCGCGGGGCCGTCAGAGCGTCGGGGCTTCCAGAACGCCCGTGCGGTAGACGGTGCCGGAGCAGTCGCCGGTGAGCCGGATCTGGGCCGCGGCGGGCTCGCCCGCCGCCGGGGTGTAACGCAGGACCACGCCGTCGTCCTCCCCACCCCCGCCGCCGCCGTTGCCGTTGCCGCCACCGGTGCCGCCACCGTTGCCGTTCCCGTTGTCGCCGCCGGTGCCACCGCCGTTGCCGGTCCCGCCGCCGTTGCCGTTGCCGTTGTCGCCGCCGGTCCCGCCGCTGGGGTCGCTCGGGCTCGGCTGGTCGTCGGGGCCGCTCGCGTCGGGGGGGTTGGTGCCCGCGGTGGTGCCGGGCGACTGCTCCCCGCCGCTGCCCGGGCTGCTCGACGGGCCGCCCTCGCCGACGCCCCCGGCGCCGCCGCCCTCGGACGGTGCCGACGACGGGGCGTTCGCGGCCGACCGCGAGGACATCGGGTCGGCCGACTCGCTGGGCGGCGGGTCGGTGGGCGGCTCGGTCTCGCCCGGCCCGTCGACCGCGCAGCTGCCCGCCGCCGCGCCGGTCGGCACCCAGGCGAACCGCACCTCGTACGCCTCGCCCGCGGGCAGCACCAGCTCGTCGTGGGTCTCGTCGGGCGTGGGCAGGCCGGTCGCGCGGTCGCCCTCCGTGCGGTCCACGATCTGGATGTCCGCCATGCCGTCGGCGCCGAACGGCAGCGCGGCGAGCTCGCCGTTCCCCGTCACCAGGCAGGGGTCGTCCGACACGTTGGCCAGCCGGATCAGTCCGTAGATCCGGCCCTGGGCGTCCGGCGGCTCCAGGGCCGTGGTGATCTCGCCGAGCTGGTCGCGGCGGCACGTCGGCGACGAGACGCCCATGGTCTCGTCGGAGTCGGGCGAGGGGCCCTGGAAGTGCCCGTCGAACGCGCCCGAAGGCGGCGTCCCGCGCGTGGAGCCGTCCTCGGGGAAGCTCCCGGGACCGCCCGACGTCGGGCGGCCTCCGTCGGAGGGGTTGAGGCCGAGGGAGCCGCCGTCGCCCGGGGAGCGCTGGCCGCCGTCCACGGCGTGCTCGGCGCCTGCCTCGAGCGAATCGTCGCCGCCGCGGCCGACGTTGGCCGCCGCGGACATCACCAGCGGCGCGCCGATGCCGAGCAGCGCCACGGACGCCGCGGTGCCCAGCAGCAGATGGCGTCTGCGCCGACGGCGCGCGGGGATGGCCTCGTGCAGCTGGTCGAGCGCGTCGGTGGTCGGCTCGATGTCCTCGACGGCCGCGCGCAGCAGGCGGCGCAGCTCCTCCTCGTCGCCGACCGGCCCTGGCGTGCCCGACGCGCTCGGCGTACCGGGAGTGCCCGGCTTCCCCGCGCCGTCGAGCGGCTCGGAGGTCTCGCGCGGCTCCTCGTCCCGGCCCGGCCCCTCCCGCCGACGCCGGAGCTCGTCCCGGTCGTCGCCTCCGCTCATCGGGCAGCCTCCATCGCGACGCGCAGCGCGGCGATGCCGCGCGAGCCGTACGCCTTGACGGAACCCGCGGAGATCCCCAGGGTCTTGGCGACCTCGGCCTCGGTCATGTCGGCGAAGTACCGCAGCACCAGGACCTCGCGCTGGCGGCGCTGGAGCCCGCGCATCGCCTTGATCAGGTCGGCGCGCTCGAGCTGCTCGTACGCGCCCTCCTCCGCGCTCGCCATGTTGGGCAGCGGCTTGGAGAGCAGCTTGAGGCCGAGGATGCGGCGGCGCAGGGTGGAACGGCTGAGGTTGACCACCGTCTGACGCAGATAGGCGAGGGTCTTCTCCGGGTCGCGCACACGGTTGCGCGCGGAGTGCACACGGATGAACGCCTCCTGCACCACATCCTCGCAGGATGCGGTGTCGTCGAGGAGCAGGGCGGCCAGGCCGAGGAGCGAACGGTAGTGGGCGCGATAGGTCTCGGTGAGGAAGTCGATCGTGGTCCCGGCCGCGACCTCACTCATCGCGTCGTCCGCGGCGTCCTCGCCCTGGGCGGGGATACGGGTCGGCCGGGAGGCCGGCAGGGGAGCGGTCACGGGCGCGCTCCCGGCCAGGCGTCGCGGGTGCGCTGCTGGAAAGCCGAGAACCTCTGCAACCTCTGCCACGCCAGTTGGACACACTCTCCCCCGCGAAGGTTGTACGGCGTGGGCGAGCTGTCGGTATCAGAGGTATCCGGTCTCATAACCCACCGCCCGCCGTGAAGGTCCCGTTCCGTCCGCGCCCCTGGCCGTTCCGCCCGTTCCGGCGCACCAAAGACACACCCCGCACCGCGGTTGGCTGGCAAAGCGGTGCGGGGACTTGAAATGGTCCCCCGGCCCCTCGGCCGGGAGCAAGCCATCCGGGCCTACGACTTGGTCACGAGAGCTTCACATCTGGCCGTTGTCGGCCACCTTCAGGCGCTTTCCCCCGGAGTGACCTCGTGATCCGCCCAACCAGGCCCTGTCCGGGCGGACTTCAGCGGCCCGTTCCGCCGTAGACAACGGCCTCGTCGGTGTCGCTGTCCAGGCCGAACGCGGTGTGCACGGCGCGCACCGCCTCGTTGACGTCCTCCTCGCGGGTCACCACGGAGATGCGGATCTCGGAGGTGGAGATCAGCTCGATGTTGACGCCCGCGTTGGACAGCGCCTCGCAGAACGTCGCGGTGACGCCGGGGTTGGTCTTCATGCCCGCGCCGACGAGGGAGATCTTCGCGATCCGGTCGTCATAGCGAAGTGCTTCGAAACCGATCAACTCCCGCCGCTTCTCGAGCGCGTCGATCGCCTTCTGTCCCTCGTCCTTCGGAAGCGTGAACGAGATGTCGGTGAGACCGGTCGAGGCCGCCGAAAAATTCTGCACGACCATGTCCATATTGATCTCGGCGTCGGCGATCGCGCGGAAGATCTTCGCCGCCTCGCCCGGCTTGTCGGGCACCGCGACGACCGTGATCTTGGCCTCGGAGGTGTCATGCGCGACCCCCGAGATGATTGCCTGCTCCATCGGCTGACCTCCTGGGGGCTGATTGCTGACCCATGTGCCCTTGAGCCCCGAGAACGAGGACCGTACATGAATCGGAATGTTGTAACGCCGCGCGTACTCCACACAGCGGTGCAGCAGCACTTTCGAGCCGGAACTGGCCAGCTCCAGCATGTCTTCGAACGAGATCCAGTCGATCTTGCGCGCCTTCCGCACGACCCGGGGGTCGGCGCTGAAGACGCCGTCGACGTCCGTGTAGATCTCGCACACCTCGGCGTTGAGCGCGGCGGCCAGCGCGACCGCCGTGGTGTCCGAGCCGCCGCGGCCGAGCGTCGTGATGTTCTTGCCGGTCTGGGAGACGCCCTGGAAGCCCGCGACGATCGCGATGTTCCCGGCGTCGACGGAGCTCTGGATGCGGCCGGGGGTGACGTCGATGATGCGGGCCCTGTTGTGGACGGAGTCGGTGATGACACCGGCCTGGCTGCCGGTGAAGGACTGCGCTTCGTGCCCGAGTGAGGTGATCGCCATCGCGAGCAGCGCCATCGAGATGCGCTCGCCCGCGGTCAGCAGCATGTCCAGCTCGCGCCCCGTCGCGACGGGGGACACCTGGCCCGCGAGATCGATCAGCTCGTCCGTCGTGTCGCCCATCGCGGAGACCACGACGACCACCTGGTGGCCGTCCTTCTTGGCCTCGATGACTCGCCTGGCGACGCGCTTGATGCCCTCGGCATCGGCTACGGAGGAGCCGCCGTACTTCTGCACGACAAGGCCCACGTGTGCTCGCTCCTCGTTCTCTTGCTCCCATGGCCGAAAATCGGCCACAGCCGGATGAAGTCTACCGAGCAGGCCGCTCCGCTCGCCCGCCCAGCGACCACCCCTGCCCCGGACACGTCACCTGCACACCGGAAGATGCCACAAACGTAAGAGATGTCACAGACCCGCCTCGGCCGACCGCCGGACAGGGCGACCGCCGGTGTGCTGGCGACATCAACCGGACGTACCGTGCAGGCATGGGTGATACGCCGCCACCTGGTCCCGATCTGCTCGACCCGCCGCTCCTCAGGGCGGTGCGGGAGACCGGGGCCTACGGCGGGGCGATCTACCTCCTCGACCACGACCGGCGCGTCCTGCGGCTCGCGGTGCTGACGGGCCTGCCCGTGGACATCCTGCGGCCCTGGCTCAGGGTCGGCCTGAAGGCGCCCTTCCCCCCGGCCGACGCGGTCAGGGAACGCCGCACCGTCTGGATCGGCGTCGGCGAGATGGCCGTTCAGTATCCACAGGTGGGGATGGTGCTGCCCTATCCCTTCGCCTCGGCGTTCGAGCCCATCAGCGTGGCCGACGCCGACGGGGGCGCGCTCGCGCTGCTCTGGTCGGGGGGCCACCCGGCCGACCTCGGGGCGCACGAGCGGGACGCGCTCACCGCCGGAGCGCGCCGCGTCGGCGCGCTGCTCCTCGATTCGCTCCTCGACGCAGGCGAGCCAGGACCCGCGGTGCCAGCCCCGGCCGAGCCGCGCGTCATCCCGCAGGAGCCACCGCGGCGGTCCCCGCTCGAGGAGGCGCGGGCCGCGGTCGCCCTCACCGAGCGCCTCCCCGAGGGCCACTGCGCCCTTGACCTGGACGGCCGGATCACCTTTGTGAACGACGCGGCCGCCGCGTTGATCGGCGTCCCGGTGGGCGAGCTGCGCGGCCTCCGGCTCTGGGAGTCGCTGCCGTGGCTGAGCGACCCGGTGTTCGAGGACCGGTTCAGGGGGGCGCTGCTGAGCCGCACCCCCACCGCGTTCACCGCGCTGCGCCCCCCTGAGCGGTGGCTGCGCTTCCAGCAGTACCCCGATGTCCACGGCGTCAGCGTCCGCATCGCGCCCACGCTCGGGGCCACGGCCGAACGCGCCGCCGACGGGCCGGGCCTCGCGGGCACGCCCCATGAACGCGCCCCCGCCGCGGCCCACGCCCTGAGCCCGACCACACCGGGCCACGACGCGCGCGCCGCGCCCACCCGCCCCGGCGCGCTCTACCACCTGATGCAGCTGGCCACCGTGCTCACCGAGGCGGTCGGCGTGCGGGACGTGGTCGACCTGGTGGCCAGCCAGATCATGCCCTCGCTCGACGCCCAGGGCCTGCTGATCTTCGTCGCCGAGGGCGGCAGGCTGCGCCTGGCGGGCTTCCGCGGCTACGGCCCCGAGGCGCGGGAACGCTTCGACGGCACCCCGCTCGACTCCCCCGCCTCCCCCGCGGCCCGTGTGCTCTCGGAGGGCGAGCCGGTCTTCTACGCCTCGCCCGAGGATCTGGAGCCCCGCTATGCCGCGCTGCCCGCCGTCACCGGCAAGGCCGCCTGGGCCGTCCTGCCGCTGATCGCCTCGGGCCGCACCGTCGGCTGCTGCGTCATCGCGTACGACAGGCCGCACCCGTTCAGCGCGGAGGAGCGCGCGGTGATGACCTCGCTCGGCGGGCTGATCGCGCAGGCCCTGGAACGCGCCCGGCTCTACGACGCCAAGCACCACCTCGCGCGCCGCCTCCAGGCCGGGCTGCTGCCGCGCGTGCTGCCCGATGTGCCCGGGCTCGACGTGGCCGCCCGCTACCTGCCCGCGACCGAGGGCATGGAGATCGGCGGCGACTTCTACGACCTGATCCGGCTCGGCGGCGACACGGCGCCCTTCCCCGCCGCGGCGGCGGCCATCGGGGACGTGCAGGGGCACAACGTCAAGGCCGCCGCGTTGATGGGCCAGGTCCGCACCGCCGTCCACGCCACGGCGGGCGCGCCGCCCGGCGAGGTGCTCGCCCGCGCCAACCGGCTGCTGACCGACCTCGACCCCGGCCTGTTCACCAGCTGCCTGTACGTCCATCTCGACCTGCGCACGCACCGGGCCAGGCTCGCCACCGCGGGCCATCTGCCGCCGCTGCTGCGCCGCCCCGACGGGCGGGTCACCACGTTGCCCGTGATGCCGGGGCCGTTGCTCGGCATCGAGCGGCACGCGGAGTACCCCACGATGGAGATCCCGCTGCTGCCGGGGGCCGTGCTCGTCCTCTACACCGACGGGCTGGTCGAACGCCACGACCGCGACCTGGACGACTGCGTGCGCGACCTGGCGGGCCACGTCGCGCGGGCGCGCCCCGAGGGCGGCATGGACCGGCTGGCCGACGACCTGCTGAGCCGGGCGCGGCGCTCGAAGCGCTTCACCGACGACATCGCGCTGCTGCTGCTCAGCCCGACATGAGGCCGCCGCCCGCGCCATGACACGGGGCCCGGCGGGAGGGCTCGGCGCGGGTCCTGCGTCGGGATCAGGCTCCCGCCGACCGCCCCAGGCCGAGCGGGGCGGCGATCTCCGCCTCCATCACGCGGCCCGCCTGCCGCTCCAGGTCGCCGTCCTCCGCGTCACTGTCCGTGTCGAGGCCGTCGAGCTCGGCCAGCGGAGTGTCGAGGCGGACGTGGGCGACGAGGGACTGGAGGGCGCGCAGGGCGGCGCTCGCGGTGGGGCCCCAGTTCGACAGGTAGGAGAACTGCCACCACCACAGGGCCTCGCTCACCCGGCCCTCGGTGTAGTGCGCCATGCCGTGCCGCAGGTCGGAGATGATGTCGGCCAGGTCGTCGGAGATCCGGGCGGCGACCGGCGTGCTGCGCGGCACATAGGGGTCGAAGACCTCGGAGTAGACGTCGATGGGCGCGAGGAGCGAGGCCAGGCGCTCGCGCAGCTCGTCCATGTCGGGCTCGGGACCGGTGTCCGGCTCGTAGCGCTCCTCGGGAACGATGTCCTCGTGCGCCCCCAACCTGCCGCCCGCCAGCAGCACTTGGGACACCTGGAGCAGCAGGTGGGGCACCGCGGCGTCCGGGTCGTCGCCCTTGGCGACCTCCGAGACGGCGACGATGAAGCTCTCCACCTGGTCGGCGATCTGCACCGCGAAACTGTCAGGGCCTCCCCCCGCCGCACCATCCCGCGGCGGCGACTTCGGCATCGGCGTCTCGGAGATCATGTGATCGCCTCCCCAACGGTCCCTATGTCTGCGTCTGCATTACACATCGAGCAGGCGCCTACCCTCGAACGCACGCCCCAAGGTGACCTCGTCGGCATACTCCAAGTCTCCCCCGACCGGCAGCCCGCTGGCTAGCCGAGTGACCCGAAGGCCCAGGGAGCCGACCATCCGCGCGAGGTATGTGGCGGTCGCCTCGCCCTCCAGATTCGGGTCGGTGGCCAGGATCAGCTCCGTGACCGAGCCGTCGGCGAGCCGGGCGAGCAGCTCCCTGATCCGCAGGTCACCGGGGCCGACGCCGTCGATCGGGCTGATCGCCCCGCCCAGCACGTGGTACCGCCCCCTGAACTCGCGCGTGCGTTCGATGGCGACGACGTCCTTGGGCTCCTCGACCACGCAGATGACCGCCTGGTCGCGGCGCGGGTCGAGGCAGACGCGGCACCGCTCCTCCTGCGCGACGTTGCCGCACTCCGCGCAGAACCTGACCCTCTCCTTGACCTCCGTCAGCGCGTGCGCCAGGCGCCTGACGTCGGCGGGCTCGGCCTGGAGGATGTGGAACGCTATCCGCTGGGCGCTCTTGGGTCCCACGCCGGGCAGCCGGCCCAGCTCGTCGATGAGGTCCTGGACCACGCCTTCGTACATCAGAACGGCAGCCCGGGAATGCCACCTCCGCCGAGCCCCTGGGCGAGGGGTCCGAGCTTGGTCTTGGCCAGCTCCTGAGCGGAGTTGTTCGCGTCCCGAACGGCCGCGATCACGAGGTCCGCCAGGGTCTCGGTGTCCTCGGGGTCCACCGCGCGGGGATCGATCACCAGACCGGTCAACTCGCCCGAGCCCGTGACCGTCGCCTTGACCAGCCCGCCGCCCGCTGAGCCCTCGACGGGCGTCTCGGCCAGCTCCTGCTGCGCCGCGGCAAGGTCTTGCTGCATCTTCTGGGCCTGCTGCAACAGCTGCTGCATATCGACCCCACCACCGGGGAACACGGCCTCACTCCTGGCTCGTCGACGTCGTTTCCTCTGCGCTTGCCCTCTTGAGCCTACGGGCTCGGGGCGCCGCGGTCTCACCCATGGGGCTCACTCGTGGTGAAACTCCTCGATAACGGTCGCCCCCAGCTCGCGAACGATCAGCTCGTGGCCGCTGAGCGCCGTGTCGTCGAGGTCCGGATCGTCCTCCTCCGGCATGTCGTCCTCGACCGCGACGGGCGGCGGGGCGGGGGCTCGTGGCGCGGGGGGTGGGGCGGGCTCGGGCGCGGGCTCGGGGGCCGTAGCCTGTCGCGCGGGGGCTTGTGGCGCGGGGGTCGGCGCCGGGGCGGACGCCGGGGCCTGTCGCGCGGGGGCGGGCGCGGGCGCCATGCGCGGGGGCGGGGCGGCCATGGCCTGGGCCGCGCCCCCGCCGGGGTCCACGATGGTCTCGATCCGCCACTGACCGCCCACGGTCTCGGCCAGTGCCGCGCGGAGGACGTCCTCGCTGCCGCCGTTCGCGAAGCTGTCCCTGGCGCCCGGGGTGGCGAAGCCGAGCCGGAGCACCCCGCCGTCGGCGCCGATGACCTGGGCGTTCTGGCTGAGCAGGATCCAGGTGAACCGGCGCTTGCCCTTGACCGTGTCGAGCACCTGGGGCCAGGCGTGCCGCACGACGGAGGAGTCGGGGCCGCTCGTCGCCGCCGGAGCGGGCGCCCGGGCGGCCTCGGCGCGCGCGGGCGCCGCGGGGCGGGCGCCCATGGGCCACGCGCCGGGCTGGCGGGTGGTGGGGGGCGGGGCCGCGGGCTGCGGGGCCGGTGCGGGAGGTGGGGCCTGTGCGGGCGGTGGGGCCTGCGGCGCGGGGGTCGGCGCCGGGGCTTGTGGCGGCGGCGCTTGGGACGCCTGTGGCGCGGGCGGGGGTGACGGCGGTGACGCGGCGACGGGCGGGGGCACGGGCGCGGGGGCCGCGGCGGGGGCTGCGGCCGCGGCGGGCGCGTTCACACCCGGCCCCGCGGCGATGCCCCGCTCCAGCCGGTCCAGGCGACTGAGGAGCGCCGCCTCGTCCCCGTAGGCCGCGGGCAGCAGCACCCGGGCACAGATCAGCTCCAGCTGGAGCCGCGGCGAGGTGGCGCCCCGCATCTCGGTCAACCCGGTGTTGACAAGATCGGCCGCCCTGCTCAGCTCCGCGGGACCCAACGCCCCCGCCTGCGCCCGCATCCGCTCCAGCACGTCCACGGGCACGTCGATGAGGCCCTTGTCCGCGGCGTCCGGCACCGCGGCGAGGATCAACAGGTCCCGCAGCCGCTCCAGCAGATCCGTGACGAACCGCCGCGGATCGTGACCGCCCTCGATCACCCGGTCCACCACGCCGAAGGCCGCGGCGCCGTCCCCCGCGGCGAAGGCGTCGACCACCGAGTCGAGCAACGCCCCGTCGGTGTACCCGAGGAGGGCCGTCGCCATCTCGTAGGTGACGCCGTCCGCGCCCGCGCCGGCGAGCAGTTGGTCCATGACGGACATCGAGTCCCGCACCGAGCCCGCACCGGCCCGCACGACCAGCGGCAACACGGCGCCGTCCACGGGGATCGCCTCGCGCTCGCAGACCTCCCCGAGGTAGTCCCGCAGCGTGCCAGGCGGGACCAGCCGGAACGGATAGTGGTGCGTGCGCGACCTGATGGTGCCGATGACCTTCTCGGGCTCGGTCGTCGCGAAGATGAACTTGAGGTGCTCGGGCGGCTCCTCGACCACCTTGAGCAGGGCGTTGAACCCCGCCGGGGTGACCATGTGGGCCTCGTCGATGATGTAGATCTTGTACCGGCTCGCGGCGGGCCCGAAGAACGCCTTCTCCCGCAGCTCCCTGGCGTCGTCCACGCCACCGTGCGAGGCGGCGTCGATCTCGATCACATCGATCGAGCCAGGGCCGTTCCGCGCGAGATCGACACAGGACCGGCACTCGCCGCAGGGCGAGGGGGTCGGCCCCTTCTCGCAGTTGAGGCAGCGGGCCAGGATGCGCGCGCTGGTCGTCTTGCCACAGCCCCGCGGCCCGCTGAAGAGATAGGCGTGATTGACCCGGTTGTTCCGCAGGGCCTGCTGCAACGGGTCGGTGACATGCTCCTGCCCGATGACCTCGGCGAAGGTCTCGGGTCGGTAGCGGCGATACAGCGCGAGGGAGGACACACCACCGACGATAACGGCCACCGCTGACAGACGAGGGCCCCTCACGCACCCGCCAGAGCTCACCTACCCTTGCTGCCTTCCGGCCCTGGGGGAGTTCAGCGAGATAGCGCCGCGTGAGGGGCTGACGCCAACCCTACCGGATCCCCACCCCCCACCCGCCCCCACCCAAGTGGTTCGCGACCACTCGGCGATCTCTTGTATCGTGTCCGGCGGAGGATTCGCCTAGAGGCCTAGGGCGCACGCTTGGAAAGCGTGTTGGGTTCACACCCTCACGAGTTCGAATCTCGTATCCTCCGCCCAGCTCTCACCGGGCTGTACGAAGGCCCCCGCCGCCATCCACGGCCGGGGGCCTTCGTTGCGCTCGCCCCTCGTTGTCCTGGTTTCTGTCCACAGGGGTGCCCCGGGGCTCCCCAGAAAGCGTCGACGATCCTCCGGGCGACGTCCCCGAGCATGGCGTCCGGCACGTGGAGATACCTCGAGAGCTGCCTCGGTCAGGGCGAGGGCGTGAAGCCTGCGGACCAGTCGAGGCAGAGCGGCGGGCCTGGAGTCGTTGGAGCCCAGCCCTCTCGAAGGGCGATCCGGATGGCTCGGGCTACGTCGGACGGCAGCACCGGCTCAGCCTCGCGCCCGACCCAGTTGCTCGGGTGTGGCTGGTTCGTGGTCACCACGAGCGTTGTCCCGGGAGCGTCCGCGTGCTCTACCGCGAACGTGCATGGCGTCCAGGACAGGGCCTGGCAGTAACTTGGCTTGTGTCGCAGCCGCCAGCGGTAGGCCGTGCCGTCGACAACGATGCGCCGCGCTCCCTTGCGAGCCAATGCCATGGGGTCCCCCTCGCTAGCGAGCGATGCCAGCCGGTCCGGCCCGGCCGTCCGTCTCAGTTTCCGTCTCATTCGGCGCCGTTCGCGGGCGTTCGGACCGGGCCGTACAAAGGCCCGCCGCCATCCGGCGGTTTCTGGCGATCCTCGCAACGCGTGGTCCGGTGGCCCGTGGGCTATTCCGCGTTCAGTGCCTCGCTGATCTCCCTCAGGCGCTCGGCGGGCAGGGCGAAGGAGTTGCGGGGGTTTCGGTAGGAGTGGCCGCCGTCGTTGGTCAGCGTGCCGTCCACCGACTGCCAGTGCGGGGCCGTCCATTGGCCCTGGTTCTCCAGGAGCGTGCGCGCCACGGCGGCCGGTTCTGCGATCGCGGTGCGGGCGGCGAGCGCCGTGGTCAGGGTGGCGGGTGCGTCGTCGGGGAGCCGCGCGTCGCCGAGGGCCGGGAACAGCAGCAGGAGACGGGCGTCGCCGTCCGACGCCGACTGCCTGGCGACGGACAGCAGCTCCGGCCAGGCCATGCCGGGGCCCATGAAGTGGCCGTCGTCCCGGGCGATGACCTCAGCCCTCGGCCAATCCGGGTGGTGCATCAGGTAGTCCACCCCCCGGTCGGCGTCGACGTTGCGGTAGACGACGTGGACGGTGTGGCCGGAGCGCAGCGGAACGGTGAACGTCGGCCACGCGCTCTCGGCGGAGAGCGCGCCGTAGAGCTCCATGGCCGCGTCCAGGTCGGCGCCGAACGCGGCTCGTTGCGCGTCGTCGCCGCGCAGGCACGACCCGAGGTGCACCGGCCAGAACAACGGATCGTCGAGGTGGGCGCCGCCGTCGACCAGGGGGCCGCCCTCGTATCCGTGGATCGTCAGCACATGAGGATGATGGCACGGGGGACTGACACGGCTCAGGCCTCGATGCGCCAAGCTGGGTTCCGTTGGACAACGTTGCTCTCCCCGGGAGGTGTCATCATCGGCAAGCCGAGCGGATCAACGCTCGCCGCATGGCTGAGCGGCCTGGACAACGACCGGCTCGAGCGGGTCCTGGCGGCTCGCCCGGATGCGGTGCGCCCGCCCGAGCCGCGGTCGTTCGGCGAGCTGGCGGACCGTCTTCAGCGGCCGGGGTCGGTGGCTCCGGCGCTGGCCGGGCTCGCGCTGCCGCAGGCGCAGGTGGCCGAGGCGTTGGCGGCGCTCGGGCCCGTGTCCCGTGCCGCCCTGGCCGAGCTGCTGGACGCGACGGGGGCCGAGCGCGCTCGTGGACTGGACGCGGCGCTCACGTCGTTGTCCGATCGGGCGTTGATCTGGCCGGATCGCGCGGGGCTGTTGCGCATGGCGACGCCGTTGCGGCAGGCGTGGGAGCGGCCGTTGGGCCTGGACGCGCCGCTCGCGCGGCTGCTGGCGGACACGACGTCCGACGAGCTGCGCCGCGTGCTGGCGGCCCTGGGCGTCCCGTCGCCCGGGACCGCCAAGAAGCAGCGGCTGACCGCCCTGCTCGCGCACCACGGCGATCCGGAACGGGTCGCCGCGGCGGTCGCCGCGGCGCCGGAGGCCGCGCGCGAGCTGCTGCTGCGGCAAGCGCGTCACCCGGCTGAACGGCTCGTGGACCCGGAGGCCACAGCGGGCTCCGGCGCGCGCTGGGCCCTGGAGCGGGGGCTGCTCGTCCGGGCCCCGCACGGGTACGGGCCCGCGCGGATGCCCGCCGAGGTGGCGCTCGCGCTGCGCGGGGCCGACTGGCGCGCCCCGTTCGCGCCGACGCCGCCCGCCGTGCGGACGGTGGCCGTCACCGAGGCGGAGGTGGACCGGGAGGCCGCGGCCTCGGCCATGGCGTTCGCCGCCGACGCCGCGTCGGTCCTGGCGGTGTGCTCCGCCGCCCCGCCGACCCTGTTGAAGTCGGGTGGCGTGGGCGCGCGCGAGCTGTCCCGGGTCGGCAGGGCGGCGCTGTGCGACGTCGTCGTCGTCCGCCTCGCCCTGGAAACGGCGTACGCGGCCGGTCTCCTGGCCTGGGACGACGGCCAGGTCGCGCCGACGGACGACTACGACGCCTGGGCGGAACGCGAGCCCGCCGAACGCCTCGCCCCGCTGCTCCTGGCCTGGCGGACGCTGCCGTTGACCCCGTCCGAGGCGCGCGGCGAGGACGGGAAGGCGCTGCCCGCGCTCGCCATGGCCCCGCCCTGCGGCGGCTGTGTGGGGGCGCGGGACGGGCTCCTCACCGTGGCGGGGCGCCTCCCGGCGGGCCAAGGTGCGGCGAACACCGCGGAGTTGGGCTCTTCGGTCGTCTGGTTCCGTCCGCTCGCCCATCAACTCGCCCAGGACACCACTCCCTTCGCCACCGTGATCCGCGAGGCGGAGCTGCTCGGCGTCATCGCCCGCGGCGCCCTGTCCCGCATCGGCGCCGCCGAGGGCGAAGCGCTGGCCGCGGCCTGTCGGCGGCTGCTGCCGCCCGCCACGCGAACGGCCCACTTCGGCGCCGACCTCACCGCCGTCGTCACCGGCACGCCGACCGCCCGTCTGGCCGCGCTGCTCGACGGCGTCGCGGACAGGGAGGCGGGCGGCACGGCGACGGTGTGGCGGTTCGGGTCCGGCACCATCCGCCGCGCCCTGGACGCGGGCCGCACGGCCGACGCGATCGCGGCCGACCTGGCCGCCGTCGCCGTCGGGGCGCTGCCGCAGCCGTTGTCGTACCTGATCAAGGACACCGCGCGCGGCCACGGCCGGGTGCGCGTCGCCTCCGCGGCCTGTGTCATCCACGGCGATGACCCCGCCCTCATCGCCGAGCTCGCCGCCCACCGCGCGCTCGCCGCCCTCGGCCTGCGGCCGCTCGCGCCGACCGTGCTGGTCGGCCGGGTCCCGCCCGCCAAGACCCTCGCCGCGCTGCGGGCCGCGGGCTACGCCCCCGTCGCCGAGAGCGCCGACGGAACGGTGCGCGTGGAACGCGACCGCCCCCGCCGCGCCACTGGCTCGGGGGCGCGTTCCCGGGGCGGCGGCGCCCGCTCGGCGCGGGCTTCGGTGCCCGTCGACATGGGCGCGGTGGCGGCCAGGCTGCGGTCCTCCTCGTCGCACGCTCCTGACCCCGACCCCGCTGCCGGGACCGACACCGAGGATGTCGTCGCCAGGCACGCGCGTTCGCTCTCCGCGGCCGACATCCGTCAACTGGCCCACGCGATCGACGAGAACGGGTCGGTCACCATCCACTACACCGCCGCCTCCGGCAGCCGCACCGTGCGCACCCTCAGCGAACTCGCCCTGGACCCACCGTTCCTTGAAGCCTGGTGCCACCTGCGCGACGCCGAACGCGTCTTCACCCTCTCCCGGATCAACGAAGTCATGCCGACGTAGCGCGTGGCGCGGGGCCGGGCGTGGGATCGCGCGATCCCGCCGCAAAGTCGAGAGCAGCGGACGGCGCGCCGACCCTGGCCCTCGGAGATGCGGCAACAAAAGTGGTCGCGCCTCCGCGGGATGGAACATTTCCCTTCCGCAGGCCACTCATTCATCGGGCCCTGAACCGGCTACCCGTCACGACAACGCTCTTGACCGTCATCACGGTCAAGAGCGTTGTCACCTGGTCCGCATACAGTTGGTCGAGATAAGCACAGGAAGGGGAAAGGGTGCGGCTCAGCGACGACGCATACGATCGCGTCATGACGCTGTTCCGGGAGGCGATGCCACAGCTTGCCGATCAGCTGGACGAGCAGGTCAGACGCGGCCGCCCGGTCTCCGAGGCGGAACTCAGGCAAGAGGCAGTCCATCAGGAACGGACCTTTCGGCTCGCGACAAGCAGGTTCTCTCCTCTCGGGAAGGGCGACGCAACCGCTGTTCCGTACAGTGGGGAGCAGCGCCTCGAGATCGTTCGTGAGGCCCTCCTGACGCTGGCCGAGGCGATGTACGCCACACGCAAGGCAGTGCTCGACACGGCATACGAGAACGGGATGGAGCCCGAGGCGTGGTTCGGCGATCCCGAGCTGGAGTCCCTGTGGCACGTGGACCTGAGGGCGGAGACGGACGAGGCCGAGGCCGCCCTGGGGAGGGTGAGATTCCTGTTCGAGGGGGATGATCTATGAGCAGGGGAGATTTGACACGCGCCATCGAGCAGGCGATTGGCGTACTGCAACCTGTCTATCGCCGCCACGCTGAGGAGTCCGACCTTTACGAAGCGTCGCTGCTGGCCGTGAGCCTCGATGCCGCAAAGAAGGCCGGAGGACAGGTACTCCTGACAGAGGATGGCCATTCGAGGGCCCGGTCTCTTCGTTTCCGCAGGTCTCCGGGCAATCTCTGGTCGGGGAACTTCACATACGCACTGGTTGACTTCCGGGGATCTCCCAAGCGGCTCGAGATCCACCTCGGTGTTTATGTGGTCGGCCGCTCGAAGGTGGCGCACGAGTGTGACATCGCGATCATCGACCATCAAGAGGCGGAACGCAGTCGACTGGCGGCCCTACACCCCCGTAACAGCAAGCTCATCGCCGCGATCGAGGCCAAGTACTACCCCGCCTCTCCCGGATTGGGGGTGGGTCGCGGATTTCTCGGTCTCGCCCAAGAAATGACTGAGAGGAAGTGCTCGCTGGTGTTTCCGTCGCGCAGCTCCGACACTCTCGCGCGGCTCACCGCGAGCCGGTTGAGCGAGACGTACGGCGAGCTTCTGCCGGGCAGCCCCGCCGCCGACCGGCTGTGCTCCCAGCTCGACACAGCGATCCGCAACTGGAAGGTTCGTGGATAGTGAGAGCGCGGACACCGTCAGGGCAACGCCTCCGGTTTCTCCTCAGTCTTCACGCCGAAGCGTCAGCTCGACTGCCGGTCCGTCGACGACAGGGCGCCGCCGTTGTCCTCGGCGCGTGCTAGGCATAGCTCATGCACTCTGCGGCTCCCCTGCCTCATGTGGATCTCACGGAGGCGCAGTGGCGACTCCTCGCACGCCTGGCCGAGGGGCCGGTCGGCGACCCCAGCGACCGGGCGGCGTTCGCCCGTGACCTGGCCGTGGACGGCCTCGATGTGGACCGGGCGCGGGCCGATCTGCCGACCCTGCGGTGGATGAAGCTGGTCGACCTGGCCGAGGGCGGGCTGGTGCTCACCGACCTGGGTGCCGCGGTCCATTTCCGGGCGTTGTTCGAGGCAGCGCAGGAGAGATTGGGTGAGGTCGCACTGCTGGCAGACGCTCGTGAGGCGGTGGCCCCGCGGTTCGCACGGGCCGTCCGCAGGGTGGCGGACGGGACCTACTCGTTGCCGGAAGCACTGGCCGACCTGGACAAGGGCCCCCCGTTCACCGGCTGAACAGCGTGCCCTCCACGGGCTGCCGTGCCTTCCTCGCCACCGCGGGAATCGGCAGCACCCCGGCCGCTGTCAGCTCGGCCTCCGTGATCACCGGTCCGGCAAGGATCTCCGCCAGCAGGTCCTCCTGTGCCGGTGCGAGGTCCGTGAGGCGACGGAGTACGGACAGCAGGTCGATCAGTTCCGAGGTCCACTCGTGGGGCCAGTGCTCGGCGCGCAGGTCGTCCAGAGGGCTCGTCCGCTTGCTGGTGGGCGAGGATTTGCGGTAGCCGAACCACTTGCTGACGATCCTCATCCCACCGACGTCGTAGGCCCAGACGACCTCGGGGACGGGAGCGAACGACCCGTCCCCGACATGGAGTGTCCGCGTAGCGGGGTCGTACTCCAGCTGCCCCGGGATGCGGCTGCCGATCGGTGTCAGGTAACGCACCTGCCGCGCGTCTCCCAAAGGGAACTGCACCTGCCCGGCGCGCCGCCCACCGTCCGGATCGGCGCACCGCCCACCGTAGGTCGAGGCCCACAGCATCTCCCGGCCGAGCGCGACGGCTCGGGCCCACAGCCTTGCGTCCCGGCTCAGGGGTAACCGCACGCCCGGGGTCAGCAACTCCTCGGCGAACCTCCGGGTGAAGGCTTCGTGTCCGGCCACGGCCAGGACATAGGCGGCCAGGTCGGTGGCCGTGACCCCGTCCTGCCTCACCGAGCGTGCCACATGAGGGAGAAGGCCCAGCGGCAGGTTCGGTGACCCGTCCGGGTGCAGAAGCGGCAGGACTCGGCCGCCGCGGCCGTTGAAGTGGTGGGTGTCCGGGAGCAGATGCGTGGCGACGACGGCGGGCCCCGACTCGATCGCGTGGGACGACTGCTGGTTGAGGAAGATCTGGCCGTCCTGGAGTGAGGCCCACAGATCGGGCCGCGGAAAGTCGAGAACCCGGCTGTCGGCGATCAGCCACTGCCGGTCGAAGCTGCGGAGGGCCGTGCGGACAAGGTCGGGCTGGGCATCGGTCTCCTCGCCGATCGGGCGGGAGCGGGCGGTCCGGCCGGGCAACGGCGGCCTCGCGGTGTGGAGATCGCGGTCGCGTGTCTCCTTGAACTGCTCCGCCTTCGTCCGTGGGTCGCCGCTCCGTATCAACGTGGCCCAGCGTCGGCGGAGCACCTCGGCGGACGGGTCGCTGACCCAGGAGCGATTGGACTTCATACCAGGGCTGCCCCAGGGGAAGAGATCTCCCAGAGCCGGGAAGTCCTCCCACCCGGAGTCGGTCCGCGGCGTGAACGGCCGTGGACTCCTGGTGTGCGCGTCGCGCCAGCCCCCGTCGTCGAGACCCACCTCGCGCAGTTGCCTGAACTTCTCCGCGCGGCGGCCGGCGAGGGCACGGTAGTGGACACGTGCCCGGTGGCCCTTGCCCCGTTCGAGCCCGGCCCTGCGGACAAAGATCGAGATGGCCAGCGGCTGGGCGACGCCGGGGAAGGGGCGGGTGGAGACGTCGGAGCGGTGTCCCTCGGGCGACAGGTTGATGATCCAGCCCTCGTCGCAGGTGCGCCGCAGATACTCCCTCATACCGCGTCCACCGGGGCCCGTGGCCCAGCCTGAAGGCGTGATGAAGCAGACGACGCCGTGGCGCTCGTCGTCGTGCGCGTCGAAAACCTTCCAGGTGGCCCAGCGCCAGAAGTACACGTACATGTTCTTCAGGACGTGCTCGTAGCGGCCGTTGTCCGGGTATCGGAAAGCGTCAAGCAGAGGCACCTCGTGGCGATCGGCACGCTTCTCCACCCAGCCACCGCGGTCCTCCGCCTTGTCGTCGTAGGGCGGGTTGGCGATGACGACAGTGATCGGGATGTTGGCCTTCACATTGTTCGCGCGCCGCCGCGACTCGGACAGGGCCTCGTAGGTGGAGGCGAGGTACTCGTCCTCGACGGACGGGTTGTCGAGCGTGTCGGTCACGAAGAGGTTGAGTCCCCCTTCGGGCAGCGGGGTCCCGTATCGCTTGAGGAGGTCGGAGGCGCGTAACTCCGCGACGGCGAACGGCCCCATCTGCATCTCGAACCCGTACAGGCGCGGCGCGAGACGAGCGATCGCGTCCCGGGACATCGCGGGCCCGGAGCGATCGGCGGCCTGCTCGGCCACACGCTCGATGATCGTGTGGAGAAAGGTCCCGGTCCCCATGGCGGGATCGACGATCCGCACTCCGTCGCCGCCGAAGCCGTCGGTCTGCCCCAAGCGGGTCCGCAACACATCATCGGTGAGGCGCACCATCTCCCTCACCACCTCGTGCGGGGTGTAGTAGGAGCCGCTCCTCTGCCGGAGCCCCGGGTCGTACGCCGTGAGAAAGTGCTCGTAGAGGTGAAGGTAGGCGTCGTGGTTACCCGCACGGATCGCGGGCCAGTCCACCTGAGTGATGGTGCGACGCAACAACTCCAGTGTCACGGTGAAGCGTTCGTTGACGTTGTCGGTGAGAAGCTGAAGCGCCTTCCCCATGAGCGCGTGGTCGGCATCGAGGCGGCGACCGATGTCGTGCAGGCCGATCCCGTCCTGGAGGACGTCTTCGGAGCGGGCGAGCAGCAGGGCGAACGTGACCGCTTGGGCGTAGCCGTCGGCAAAGGTCGCGTCGTCGGCAGACGGGAACAACATGCGGCGCCAGTCGTTCCTCAAACCGGTGAACGGTCGGGAGCGGACATCGTCTTCACGGCTCGACGAGCGGGCCTCGGCGGCGAGTTGTTCCTGCACCGCGGCGCGCAGCAGTCGACACAGCGGGGCGACATGCTGCACAAGCCGGGCGACGCGCTTGATCGCGGGCGGCTTCCACACCAGGAACGCCCTGAGCAAGGCGTCCAGTGCCGCCGGATCCGCGGGCGCCAGCCTGTCGCCCGCGGTGCGCAGGGAGCCGGTGAGGTACACCGTCTCGCCGAACTGCCGTCCGTCCCGGAAGAGGCGCCACTCGGTGCCGTTGGTGTACAGCAGATTCGGCAGGTTCCGCAGCTTCTCCCACTGCTCGCGATTGCTCTTGCCGAAGGTCTCCGGATCGACCGAAAGACCTGGCTTCTTGAGCTCGATGTAGCCCGTCAGCTCACCACTGGCGCGGATGGCGTAGTCGGGACGGACACCGAGGTCGGCGACCCGGAACTCGTCATGCCAGGAGACCTCGTGCTGTTGATGGTGCTCGCCCACCGTCCGGAGCAGGGTCTCCAGCGGAGCGCGAATGGCGGCCTCCGGACTGCCGCCGCCCGCGAGCTTCACCTTGCAGACGCGTCCGAACTCCCCGACGGCATCGAGAAGCCAGCCGTCCAACCCCCCTGACATACGCCCCCCAAGGATCGAGTCAGGGCGCCGATGGTACCCACGCTACGTCAGCTCGGGAAGACCGAGCGCAACCTGTCGCGCCCCGCCCCCCTCACCCCCCGTCGCAGCACCCGTCCCGGCGCATGATGCGGCCGATCTCCTGCCAGTCCTCGCCGGTCACCTCCGTGTCCGCGAACGCCGCGACCAGGTCCGACTGTTCGTAGGGGACTCCGCCGCGGAGGGCGCCCACCGTATGGACCAGGGTCGTGAAGTCCGTGAACGGGTCGCCCGCCACGATCGTCAGGTCGGCGAGCTTGCCCTCCGTCACCGTGCCCAGGTCGTCCTCCGCGCCGAAGGCGCGCGCCGGGAGCGTCGTCGCCGTGCGCAGGGTCTCGGTCGGTGAGAGGCCCGCGCGGTGCAGGGCGCGCAGGGCCAGGTGGAGGTGGAGGCCCACGGGGACCAGGGGCTGGTCCGTGCCCAGGGCGACCAGGCCGCCGTTGGCCAACAGGCGGCGGTAGACGGCCGTTTCCGTGTCGAGCGTCGCCAACTGCTCGTCGGTGGGCGGCACCTGGGCCTGCTCGCGGATCAGGACGCTGTCCCACGGCGGCATCAACGCCGTGACCCGCGGGTCGTCGGCGAGGCCGGGGTCGGCGCCGAGCAGGGGCAGGGCCGTGAACGGGGTGGCGATCAGCCGGAAGTCCGTTGCCGTGTAGATCTCCTCGACGTCCTGGTACGCGCGGCCCGTGGCGGAGGTGGCGTGGCCGTACTCGAGGCGTTGCGTGGCCTGGAGGTGCGTCGTCAGGTCGTGCCCCAACTGCACGCCGGGCGAGCACAGATGGCTGCCCACCGGCACGCCGAGCCGGTCGTGCGCGAACGCCGCGGCCTCGCGCATCACCCAACCCGGGGCGCGCACATAGGTCTTGACGAAGTCCCACTCGAGGCCCGCGGCCCGCGCCAGCGTGCGGCGCAGGCCCTCCCTCGTCGCGTGTGCCCTGCCCATGCTGTAGGCGACGCGGGCGCCGTCGAGCAGCTCGCCGGTGGCCAGCAGGCGCGGGCCCGCCATGTCGCCCGCGTCGACGGCCTCGCGGACGCGGGCCTGTTCGTAGGCGAAGCCGCCGAGCGAGACGGCCGTGGTGATGCCGTAGGCGAGTTGCAGCGCGGCCTGCCGCCCGCCGTACGTGCTCTGCCACGGGTGGGTGTGGGAGTCCCAGAGCCCGGGGATGACGGTGCGTTCGGACGCGTCGACGTACCGGTCGGCGCGCCGCCCCGCGCGGTGCGGCCGAACGGCGTCGACGCGCCCTTCGCGGACGATCACGTCCATGTCCTCGCGCACGGTCTCGCCCGTGCCGTCCCAGAGCCGCCCCGCGCGCACGACGACGTCCGCGGGGGCGGCCCTTCGGCGGGTGAGCGGCACGTCAACGGTCCTGGCCCCGCCGCCGTCCGCGCCGATCAGCCGCAGCGCGCCCGCCGACAGGTACAGCAGCGTGCGGGAGTCGCCGGACCAGGAGGGGTGGTCGGCGGCCTCGGAGGTCAGGAGGCGCGGCTCCCCTTCGGGCGCCCCGTCGGGCCGCACCGGCAGCAGCCACAGGGCGGATTCGACGATCACCGCCATCCACCGGCCGTCGGGTGACCACACGGGCCCCGAGTCGTAGCGGTCGGAGATCGAGGTGTGCGGGGCGACGGCGTGCAGCGCCGAGGCGCCGGTGTCGGCGTCGACGACCCTGATGAGGTTGTAGCCCTCGCGGAAGCGCTGGTTGACGCGGTTACGGTCGCACAGCGCGACGCGCCGCCCGTCGGGCGACCAGCTGGGCCTGCCCGGCAGGCCCCCGCCGCCCAGGGGCTCGGCGAGGGTGCGCTCGGCCCCGGTGTCCAGGTCGCGCACCACGAGGCTGCCCGCCATGTCGAGGCAGGCCAGGCGCCGCCCGTCGGGCGACAGCGCGGGAAAGACCCGGCCTCCGGTGGCGAGCACGGTCTCGTCGCCCGAGTCCAGGTCCCTGCGGCGCACCGCGAACAGCCCGTCGCGGTCGTCCGCGTACACGAGGCCGCGCCCGTCCGGCGTCCAGGTGGGGGCGAGCGGGTAACGCGTCGGCTCGGCCTGGAGCACCTTGCGCGGGCGGCCTCCGCCCTCGACCGGCGCGATCCACAGGGCGTTGAGGGCCGCGAACGCCACCTCGCGCCCCCCGGGCGAGAGTGCGGGCAGGTGAACGCCCCTGACCTGCCGCGTCACCGCCCCGCCCGCGGCGAACGACCTGCGGCGGTGGCGCGGCCTGTCCACGGGGAGCGTGGCGTGAAAACGGATCTCCTCCGCCTCGCCGGGCGCCGCGGGGCGCACCACCCGGAACTGCCCGTCCACGGTCAACAGCAGCGCGTCGCGCGCGACCCACCGCACCGGGACGGGCAGCACGTCACCTTCCACGTCCACGGTCGCGCCGTCCACGACCAGCGCGCAGGACGCGGCGGGCGCGGGCGTCGTGCGCAGGTGCGCGAGGCGCCCTTCGGGGGAGAGCGCGGGCGTCATGAGCTGGAACGCCTCGCCGGTCTCGGTGAGTTCCTCGCGGACCGGCCCCGAGCCATCGGCGGGAGCGGAGGCGATGGTGCGCGCCTCAAGCGCGCCCTCGGCGCCCACGGAGGCGCGCACGAAGAACAGGCGCCGCCCGTCCGGCGACCACGCCGGGTCGAAGTCCTCGAACGCGCCGTCCGCCGCGGGCCCCTCCTGACCCGGCAGCCCGGTGACGCGCGCCAGCTCGCCCGTCTCGACGTCCAGGGTCCAGATGCGGTAGGGGCCGCCGGTGACGGGGTCGCCGCCGCGTTCCGACGCGAACGCGATCCGTCGGCCGTCCGGCGACCACGCGGGCCCGCGGTCGTCCCACGGCCCGTCCGTGAGCTGCCGCAGCCCCGAGCCGTCGGGGCGCAGCGTCCACAGGTGGAACCCTCCGCCGCGGTAGGCGCACACGACCAGGAGGCTTCCGTCGGGCGAGAACTGCGGCCGGTTGGGCTCCAGGTCGGGCGGCGTGAGCGCGGTCGCCTCGCCGCCCTCGCGGGGGATGGACCACAGGACGTTCTGGATCTCGGCGACCAGCGCGTCGCCCGAGGGGGCGAGGGTCGCGGAGCCGTTGGTGGCGGCGGTCAGGGACAGGGACGTGCGACCCGCGGAGCGGGGGGCCGCCGCGGCGGGCAGCTCGGCGGCGGCGAGGGCGGCGGCCCCGACCGCGGTCGTGGCGACCGCGGTCGTGGTCCCGAGAAACCGCCGCCTGGAGATCGCGGAGCCGGACGAGCGTGGGGTGTCTGCGGTGTCCAACCGACCCTCCGTGCGGTGGGGGTGAAGGGGCCTTGAGCGGCGTTGAAGGGAGCGTCGCTCGGGTGGGGGCAGGCCGTGGCGTTCGGGACCTGGGCTCCCGGCCGATCCCGGGGTCAACTCCCCGCCGAGTTCAGGGTCGTCGATGGCGGCTCGCCGTACCGCGCGCGGTAGGCGGCGGCGAAGCGGCCGAGGTTGCCGAAGCCCCAGCGGTAGGCGATGTCGGAGACGGTGGCCGAGCCGTCGCGGCCCGCGATCAGCAGGTCATCGCGGGCGCGTTCGAGGCGGATGTCGCGGAGGTGGCCGAGCGGCGTGGTGTCCAGGTGCCTGCGGAACGCCTCCTGGAGGGCGCGCGGGCTGACCCGGGCCGCCGCCGCCAGGTCGGCGAGGGTGTAAGGGCGCTCGGGCCGCTCCTCGACCAGGGCCATCGCGCGGCGCACCGCCGCGTGCGAGACGGCCCCGGTGCGCCGCGCGTCCACGCCCGTGGTGATCAGCCGCTGCGTCCCGACGAGCAGCGCCGCCGCCGTCTGTGTCAGGTGCGTGGCGACAAGGGGGTTGGTGCGGGCGACGCCGCCGCCGACGACCTCGCGGCGCACGGCCTCCGAGATGCCTGCCCAGCTCCTCGCGGCCTGCGGCGAGACCGCGCCGCCCAGCGCGAAACGGGCGCGCACCGGCCCTTCCACGCCGAGCGCGTCGGCCGCGGCGCGCTCCACGTCCTCGCGCGCCAGGCGCACGGTCGCCATCCGCGCGCCGGGCGACCAGTGCACCTGGAAGCCGCGGTACGGGTCGAGGACATACGTTCCGCCCGGGCCGACGCCGTACTCCTCCCGCCCCGGCGAGCTGACCGTCACCCGGCCGTGGGTGACCTCGCACACCAGCAGATAGGTGCCCAGCGGCGCGGGCTTGATCAGGGTCTCGGCCGCGAGGTGCGGGGACCCGTAACGCAGCCCGGAGAGCGTGATCCCGGGGAAGCCGTCCTCGGCGTACCACGCCGAGAACTCCCGCGGATCGCCCAGGCAGTCGAGCTGGTACGGGCTGTACGCGTTGCTGATGATCTCGCGGGTCTCCTCGAGGTCGCCGCTGTCCACGAGTGTCGGCAGCATGCTCAGCAGGACGTTCTCCCCCTTCCGCGCTTTCCGGCCTCCGCGCTTTCCGGCCGAGAGCCGCGTTCGGCGAGTAGCCGACCGGTGGCTTTCGTTAGTAGCGTCGTGTGTGTCCACAGTCAAGGCGCGGACGACTCCCGGGGTGACTTCGGGACATGTGCGTCAGGCGGACACCGTCCTGGATCCACGGGGGATGTCCAGGGCGGCGAGCCCGCCTCTCGGCCGCGGCGCCGACGACCACGCCACGAGGCCCCGACCCCTGACCACGGTCGGGGCCTCGGCTGTGGAGGCCGACTCGGGGGCCGCCCCGGGGCGGCTCAGCCCCAGATGGACTCGGCCCACTCGGGGTGGTCGATGAACGGGTTCCTGTTGCCCTGGTAGTCGGTGAAGATGATCTCGTTGCGGCGCTCCTCCGAGGCGCTCGGCGGGTCCTGCGCGTGCCACTCGAGCAACGTCGAGAGCCTGCCGTGGAACGGCGTGCCGCCGTTGCTCGTGTCGTCGTCGAGCTCCAGGTCGGCGAAGCCGTCGTCGCCCTCGTAGCGGACGGCCATGTAGAAGAGCATCCGGGCTATGTCGCCCTTGTCCTCGTCGCGCGCCTCCCAGGAGTCGGCGTCCGTGAAGTTGCCGGGGGCGCTCGCGACGGGGGAGCCGCCGTTGTCGAAGTCCTTGTTGCCTCGCGTGCTGTTGACCTGCACGTCGGTGGGCCTGAGGTGGTGGATGTCGGTGCCGGGGCCCGCCGAGGTGCCGAAGTCGCCGTGCGACTGGGCCCAGACGTGCTCGCGGTTCCAGTCGCCGACGTTGCCGCCGTTCTGGTCGGCGCCGCGCGACTCGCCGCTGTAGAGCAGGATGACGCTGCCGGGGTCGGACGGGTCCTGGTCGGTCTCCTTCAGCGCGTCCCAGACCTGGGAGTAGCTGAGCCGGGTGACATCGGCGCTGATGATCTCGTGCAACGCCGTCTTCAACGCCTCGCCCGTCTCGCCCTCGGCGTCGGCGTAGTAGGTGTGGTCGGCGGCTCCGAGGTCGGCTTCGGCGCTGGTGCCCGCGTCGGCGCCGGTGTCGGCTTCGGCGGCCACGGCGAGCGGCAGCGGCGCGGAGAGCGCCGCCGCCAGGGCGCCGGTGAGCAGGGTCCGGTACATGTGGGGGGCCTTTCGGTGTGTGCCGGGGTCTCCTGTTATGTACCTGCCATACGCCTGGCGGAAACTACGCGCGTAACCGCCGGCCCGCGCCCCTCAGGCGATCGGCTCGTCGGCGCGCGTCACCCGCTGCGTCCCCGAGCGGGTGAGGTACGAACGCGCCAACGCGCTCGTGGCCGCCGGGTCCGCGCGGTCGGAGAGCGCGAAGTAGTCCATCCGCGCCCGCTCGGCGGTGATGTCGAGGACCGCGTAGCCGTGCGAGTCCATGTCCACCCAGCGGACATGCCGGTTGGCCGCGCGGACGGCCGCCTCGGCGACGCCCGAGAGGGTGTGGGGCGGCACGCCCAGGATGTCGTCGAGGTTGTCCGAGGTGACGGACGTGACCACGAACTCCGTGGCCACGGACGGCGACAGCGGATACAGCGCGGCGTTCAACGGCACGTCGTTCGCCCAGTGCATGTGGATGTCGCCGGTCAGGAACACGGTGTTGGCGATGCCCTGGCCGTGCAGGTGGCCGAGCAGCCGCTCGCGGTCGTGCGTGTAGCCGTCCCACTGGTCGGTGCCGACGGCAAGGCCGCCCGCGGGGATGCCGAGGCACTCGGCGATCGGCCCGAGGAGGTGGGCGGGGACCGAGCCGAACGCCACGGGCGAGATCATCACGGAGTTGCCGACCAGGTGCCAGCGGGCGTCGGAGGCGGACAACCCCGAGGTGAGCCACTCCAGTTGGGCGCGCCCGGCGATCGTGCGGTCGGGGGAGTCGACCGCCCCTTCGCCGATGCCGACCTGCTGGTCGCGGAACGAGCGCAGGTCGAGGAGGTGCAGATCGGCCAGGCCGCCGAACCGCAGCCGCCGGTAGGTCGTCCCCTCGATCGCGGGCCGCACCGGCATCCACTCGAAGTACGCCTGGACGGCGGCCTCCCGGCGCGCCGACCACGCGCCCTCCGCGCCCTCGGTGTGGTTCTCGGCGCCGTCCCGCCAGCTGTTGTTCGCGGTCTCGTGGTCGTCCCAGATCGCGATCACGGGGTGGGCGGCGTGCAGCGCGGCGAGGTCGGGGTCGGTGCGCTGATGGCCGTGCCGGACGCGGTAGTCGGCCAGCGTCAGCACCTCGTGCGCCGGCTCATGGCGCCGCACGGGCTCGGCCGGGTACTCGCCCGTGCCGTACTCGTAGACGTAGTCGCCCAGGTGCAGCACCGCGTGCAGGTCGGCCCGGGCGGCGAGGTGGCGGTAGGCGGCGAAGTGGCCCGCCTCGTAGTTGGAGCAGGAGACGACGCCGAACCGCAGGCTCGCGGGATCCGCGCCGTCCGCGGGCGCGGTGCGGGTGCGGCCCGCGGGCGAACGGACGCCGCCCGCCGCGAACCTGAAGTGGTACGCGGTGTCGGGCAGCAGGCCGCGCACATCGGCCTTGACGGTGTGGTCGGCCGCGGCGCTCGCGACGACCCGGCCGCGCGCCACGACGGCGGCGAAGTCCGCGTCGGTGGCGATCTCCCACTCCACCTCGACCTCGGGCCCGGCCCCCGACCCCGGCACCGCGCCCGGCACGGGCGTGACCCGCGTCCACAGCAGCACGCCGTCGGGCAGCGGGTCGCCCGAGGCGACGCCATGGAGGAACCCGGGCGCGTCCCCGGCACCGGCTTCCCCGGCACCGGCCTCGCCCGCACCGGCCTCGCCCGCGACGGCGAGCGGCAGGGCGGCGGCGACGGCGGCGGTCGTGACGACGGCGCGGCGGGAGGGTCCGAGGGGGTTCACGAGGGCAGATGCTAGAGCAGGAGCCCGCGAAGTCCGCCCGGAATCCGAAGAGTTCGCCGCCCGGCCGCCCATCGTCCGCCGAGCCGTCGCCCGGTGGCTCGCCGGGGGACTCGGGCCGTGGTGTGATGGGCGCGTGGGGCAGGGTGTCGAGGACAGCAATCGCCGCATGCTGCGGGCGCGGGACGCGATGGATCGCGCCTACGCGCAGCCGCTCGACGTCGCGGCGCTCGCGCGGATCGCGCAGGTGTCCCCCGCGCACTTCGCGCGGACGTTCAGGGCCACGTTCGGCGAGACGCCGCACCGCTATCTGCAACGCCGCCGCGTCGAGCGGGCGATGTTCCTGCTGCGGGCGACGGACCGCGCGGTGACGGACATCTGCTTCGAGGTGGGCTTCGGCAGCCCGGGCACGTTCAGCCGGACGTTCCACGCCATCGTCGGGCGCTCGCCGAGGGCGTACCGGCGCGAGGCGGTGGCCACGGGCGTTCCGACGTGCTTCACGATGGCGTGGACGCGACCGTCGGCCCATGGAGATTGAGCAGTTCTGGATAAGTTCTTGTCCGGTTCTGCCCGCTAACGTAACGCGCATGTTCAACGCCCTTACCCACTCACAGCTCTATGTCCTCGACCAGGACCAGGCCCTCGACTTCTACGTGGGCACGCTCGGCCTCGAGGTCACCACCGACACCGACCTGGGCTTCATGCGCTGGCTGACCGTGAACGTCCCTGGGCAGCCCGACCGCGAGATCCTGCTGGAACGCCCTGGCCCGCCCGCGATGTCCGAGGAGACGGCGGCGCGGGTCCGCGAACTGATGGCCAAGGGCGCGCTCGGCGGCCACCTCTTCTTCCGCACGGACGACTGCCGGAAGACATACGAGACGCTGCTGGCGCGCGGCGTCGAGTTCACCCAGGGCCCGGTCGAACAGCCCTACGGCATCGACTGCGGCCTGCGCGACCCGTTCGGCAACCACATCCGCTTCAGCCAGCCGAAGGTCTGAGCCGGGCGCGTCACCCCGGGGCGCCCGATCAGGGACGCCCGGTCAGGGACGGCGGGCGAAGATCCAGCGGTTGGGGGCCAGGGGGTCGTTCGGCTCGGGGAGGGGGCCCCGGCCGTGGTGGCGGGTGAAGTCGAACGGCGTGTGAACGGCCGTGGACCAGCCCCGGGTCCGCAGGTCGGCGGCCGAGTCGGGGCGCGGGTCGCCGTCGAAGAGCGCGAGCAGGTCCACGCCGATCTGCCGCCTTGTCGCGCGGTAGACGGGGCTGTCCCTGGCCATCGGCGCCCCGATGTCGAGCTTGGCCTCGTAGCCGAACGCGCTGCCCGGCGCGCTCAGCCGGTCCACGGTGGCGACGAGGTGGCGCTCGGCGGCGTGGGGGAGGTAGAGCAGCAGGCCCTCGGCCAGCCAGGTGGTGGGGACGTCCCGCTCGAAGCCCGCGGCGGTCAGCGCGCCCGCCCAGTCGTCGCGCAGGTCGGCGGCGACGGGGACGCGCGCCGCGCGGGGCGTGGCGCGGCGCCCGTCGAGCACCCCGCGCTTGAACGCCAGCACCTCCGCCCTGTCGATCTCGAAGACCGCGCAGCCCGGCGGCCAGTCGAGGCGGAACGCCCGCGCGTCCAACCCCGCGCCCAGGATGACGACTTGACGGGCTCCCGCGTGGGCCGAGCGCAGCGCGAAGTCGTCGATGACCCTGGTGCGCAGGCCGAAGTAGCGGCCCAGGCGCCCCCACAGGGGGTTCGCGTCGCCGTCCGGGACCTGCCGCGGGCGCGTCGGCCAGCCCGCGGAGGCCCGCGCGGCGCGCACGAAGTGCTCGGCGTGCGCGTCCCTGGCCAGGGCGTCGACGCGGTGCGTCTCGATCGCCCGCGCGGCGGCGACCATCAGCGCGGTCAGGCCGACGCCGCCCTCGATGCCCGCGCCGACCCCCGCGCCGGGGTCGGGGGCGCTGCCGGGGACGCTGCCGGGAACGGTATCGCTGTCGACGTCGCCCACGCGGCCGCCTCCTCGGGGGTGAGTGTGGTGGTGCGGGCGCCGTAGACCAGGCGCATGAAGCGCAGGATCTCCGCGTCCGGCAGGTGCAGGCTCGCGGTGCAGTCCGTCAGGACCGTCACATGGAACCCCTTCTGGAACGCCGTCCGCGCCGTCGAGTCCACGCAGACGTCCGTGAACAGGCCGACAAACACCAGGTGCCCCACGCCGCGCTCGCTCAGGTGCCGCTCGAACCCGTCGCTGAGGAACGCGTCGAAGCACGCCCGTTTCGTGAAGACCCGCTCACCGGGGGCCGGGGCCACCTTGTGGAACTCCGCCCCGCTCGAGCCCTCGCGGCACTTGGGCCGCTTGCCCAGCAGCTCGTCCCTGCGCCGCCAGCTGGGCCGTTGGTGCTCGACGTCGCCGACGAAGCGGACGAAGACGACCTCGGTGCCGCCGTGCCGCGCGGCGTCGACGGCGCGGGCGGCGTTCGTGGTCACCCGGTCCAACGCCGTGGGATCGCCGGGGAATCCGGCGCTGAAGTCGCTCTGGAGGTCGACGGCGATCAGCGCCGTGCCGCCCCCGGCGGTCATGACCCGGCCACCGGCGTCGGCCCCGCGGTCGCGACAACGTCGGCGAACACGTCGGCGAACGCGTCGAGGAACGCGTCCACCACCGCCGTCGTCGTGTGCCGCCCCCCGGCGTCCGGGGTCCCCACGCCCCGCTCGCGCATGGCCAGCAGGGCGCGCTCCGCCGCGTCCACCGCGCCCGGGCAGCCGACGTGCCGCTCGGCGATGGCCGCCGCGGCGCGCACGGTGGCCAGGGGGTTGACCGTGTCGCGGCCCGCCAGGTCGTCGGCGGAGCCGTGCACGGTCTGGTACTCGACGAGCCCGGCCACGTCGGGGTCGAGGTGGACGTTCTCCGTGCAGCGGCTCTCCTGGCGCTCGGAGCCGAAGCGGTCGAGCAGGATGACATGCATGATGTCGCCCCATTCGTTACCGGCGACGATCACGGTGCGCGGCGCGGGCCCTTGCTCGACCAGGTCGCGGTTCACCGTGTCGGGCTGGCACAACTCGATGCGCACGCCCCGCCGGTGGGCGATCTCGGTCACCCAGGCGTCCAGGGCGCCGTCGAGCAGGTGGAACTTGTACGCCATGACCACGCGCCCCACCTCCCGGCCGGGCCACTGCCGCCGCGCCCGCCGCAGCGCGAGCGCGACGACCTCGTCGGTGACCGCGTGGCTGAACGTCTGGGTGCGGGTGACGGTGCCGGGCGCGTGCTCGTTCTCGCCGGTGTAGAAGCCCTGGGCCTGGTCGCGGACGAGCAGCATCGACGCGTCGCCCGAGCCGATGGGGTCCACCTTCACCGCCCGCAGGCGCTGCCGCACGAGGTAGAGCGACTGGGCGTTGATCGCCGTGCGGAAGACGGCCGTGACCCCGGCGGCGGCCAGGGAGCGGCAGAAGCGCTCGTAGTGCTCGGCGTCCGCGCGGGTCAGCTCGCGGACGCGCTCGATCCCGCCCTCGGCCTTGAGCGACACATAGGAGTGGTACGCCCTCGGCGAGCGCACGAGGTCGACCTCGCGCCCGTACGCCCTGGCGACCTCCCCCACGACCCGCTCGAAGACCGCCGCCAACTCCGGCCCCGTCCCCCGCCCGACGGCGAGCCCGACGGCCGACTTCACGGTGCTCCACCCATGCTGAACCCCATCTCTCCCCGACGGCTTCCCGACGGCTTCCCGACGACATCCCCGATGGCTCGGAACGCCCTCCACTATCCGTTCGAGGGGGCGGGTGGGGGCGAGGAGCCGGGAATTGTTCACCGAAAAGGGTGAGATGCACTGGCCAATGGTTTGGCCGCGGCGCGGCGCGGGGGGTCGCGCGCCGCGCGACCCCCAACACTTAGCCCTTGCGTAAACCATTTTCATCCGCAACACTTAGCTCCATGGCACAGTATTCGGCGCACCTGGACGGTGTGTTCGTCGCCCTCGCCGACCCGACCCGGCGCGCCGTGGTCCGGCGCCTCGGCCACGGGCCCACGAGCGTCGGCGACCTCGCCCGCGCGTTCCCGATGACCCTGCCCTCGTTCATGAAGCACGTGCGGACGCTCGAGTCGAACGGGCTCATCCGCACGGTCAAGTCGGGCCGGGTGCGCACCTGCGTGCTCAACCGCGAGCGGCTCGCCCTCGTCGACGACTGGCTCGCGGAGCAGCGCCGCGTCTGGGAGGAGCGCACCGACCGCCTGGAGCGGTTCGTCACCGACCCCGAGGAGAACAGACAGTGAATCCCGACCTCGACCTCGCCTTGCGGCGGATCATCCGCGCCCCGGTCGCGACCGTGTGGCGCGCGTGGACCGACCCGACCCGGCTCGCGCGATGGTGGGTCCCCGCCCCGACCCGCTGCCGGGTGGACCGCCTGGAGCTGCGCCCTGGCGGGGCGTTCGTGACGTGGCTGAGCGACGAAGGGGCCGAGTTCGTCCCGCACCTGGACGCCTGCTTCCTCGCCGTCGACGAGCTCAGACGGATCGTGTTCACGAACGCGATCGACAGCGAATGGCGCCCCGCGCACCCCGACCCCGTCGCGATGACCACCACGGTCACGCTCGACGATCACCCCGACGGCACGGACTACCGGATGGTCGTCCGGCACGGCGACCCCGAGGCCCGCGCCCAGCACGAGCGGCTCGGCTTCGCGGACGGCGTGGGCTCGGTCGTCGGCCAGCTGGCCGCGCTCGCCGAGGGCGCGGCCCCGCGCTGAGGATCGCCCTCACCGGGCTCGTCACGCTCGACGGGGTCAGCCAGGGTCCCGGCTCGCCCGATCCGTTCACCGAGCCGATCCGTTCACCGAGCGGATGAACGCGCCGCCGTAGTACGTCGTGGCGAACGCCGCCACCCCCTGCGGGACATCTCCGGCGGAACGGCTCAGCCCGCGGGGCAGCTCTCGCGGAACGGGATGTCGGGGGCGAGCTCGGCCCACTCCCACGCGTGGAGGCCGCCGCCCGCGACGCGGCAGGCCATGCCGACCGTGTCCGCCGCGATGGCCGGGTGATCGCCCAGGTCGTACACGAACGAGCCACCGCCGCTCGCCGTCACCAGATACCGCCCATCGGGGGAGAACACCGCGTCCAGCACGGCGTCCTCATGCGTCGGGAGCCTGAACGCCACGTGCGGCTCGGCGCGTTCGCCCACGGCCCACACGCGGACCGTTCCGTCGTTGGCGGCCCCCAGCACCAGATCGCCGCCCGGGTGGAACGCCAGGTGCGACATCACATCGCCTCCCGGCTCGGTGCTGCCCACCACCTCGGGGGCGCCCGGCCCTTCGACGTCCCACAGCAACAGGTTGTTGCTCTCGATGCTTCCGAGCCACCCCTCGGTCACCACGGTCGCGCCATCGGGGGCGAGGACGGCGGGATCGCCGGGCCGCTGCGCCCGGTCGAGCTCGACGGCGTCCCCGGTCGAGACGTCCCACAGGCTGACGCCGGTGCTCTCGGGTATGAGGAGGCGACGGTTGTCGGGGAGGAACGCGAGGTCACCCACCGAGGCGGTCGACTCGAACGACGCGACCTCGGAAGGGCGCGCGGGATCGCTGACATCCCAGACCAGGACGTTGTCGCCCCTGTGCGCCAGCAGCGAGCCGTCGGGGGAGAGGGCGAGGGAGTCCACCACCCCTTCCTCGACGTCGAGTTGGCCCAGCTGACGCGGCTCGGCCGGGTCGGTGACGTTCCACAGCGCCAGCTCGCCGTCGCCGTGCAGCGCGGCCAGCAGCCCGCCGTCCGCGCTGAACGCGACGTCGATGACGCCGCTCTCGGGGCGTCCCCGCAGAGTGGCGACAACGCCGGGCGCGGCCGGGTCGGTCATGTCGAGCAGCCGGACCTCGGGCCCTTGGCCGACGGCCAGCGTGGTGCCACCGCCCCCCGTCGGCCAAGCGCGCGCCGTGCCCAGGATCGGCTCGGGAACGATGTCGATCCCCCGGAGGTCCGCCAGGTCCCAGCGGATGGTCTCGAACGCGATGCCGTCCACCGAGAGCAGCGAGCGGCCCTCGGGGTCGAACGCCAACGCCTCGACGATGTAGCCATGCCCCATCAGGCGGGTCTCCTCGACCGGCTCCCTCGGGTCGCGCACGTCCCACAGCGCGATGTTCGGGTCGAATCCGGCGCTGGCGAGTCGGCGCCCGTCGGGTGAGAAGGCGAGCGTCCCGATCGTCTCGGTGTGGGCCGTCCACTCGGCCAACTCCTCCGGATCACCGGGTGAGTTGACGTCGAAGAGCCGAATCGCGCGATCCTCCCCCACGGCCAGCAGGCCGCCATCGGCGCTGAACACGACCGCCGCGCGGAAGGCCTCGTCCACCCAGCCGCCCGCGCGGGGTCGCGCGGGGTCACTCACATCCCACACGCGCACGCCCTCGAACCCCTGGACGGCGAGGGTCCGGCCGTCGGGCCCGAACGTCACGGCCGACGCGTGGTCCTCCTCCTCGGTGACCGAGAGCCGCCGAGGGCTTCGGGGGTCGGAGATGTCCCACAGGACAAGCGTCTCGCCGCTCTCGTGCTCCCATCCGATGGCGGCCAACGTCCCGCCGTCCGGGCTCAGTCCGACCGCCGTCGGCTCCCCCGACGCCCCCTCGATCCCCAACGACGCGAGGCGTTCGGGCTCGGCGCCCTCGGCGAACCCCGCGATGTCCCACAGCGAGACCGCGCCGTCGCCGCACAGCGTGGCCAGCGTCGCGCTGTCGGGGCCGCCGAGCGCGAGGGGTTCGCCGGAGTAGGAGTCGGTCCGGCAGGGCAGGTGCGCCAGCGGGGCACGCCGGTCGGAGCCGGGGCCCACGTCCCACAACGCCAGGTCCTCCTCGTCCGAAAGACCGGCCAGCGTCCGCCCGTCGGCGCCGAGCACGGTGACGCCGGGGAAGGCGGACGCGTCGTCCGCCGTCTCCAACTGGTCCGCGCCGCGGAACGGTTGGGTGGCCAGCGTGGTGTACAGCGCCTCGCGCGCCTCGGCCGTGGGGCGCAGCGCGTGGGCGGCCATGGCCAGGCGCAGCGACTCGCGCGGGTCGGTCGCGCGGGCGCTCTCGGCCTGGGCCAACAGGGCACGGTGGGTGGCGAGTTCGCCCTGCTGCTCGGCGTTGCGCCGCTGCTCGTTCGCGTTCCCCAGCTGGACCCACGCGACCGCGGTGGCGATCAGGGCCAGGCACAGCGCCACGGCCACCGCGCCGAGCGAGCGGCGCAGCGCGGTGACCCCGCGGGCCTCGCGGTGGCGTTCACGCTCCTCGGTCTCCTCGCTCGCGGCCACGAACACCCGTTCGCGCTCGGGGAGTTCGCCGAGCTCCAGCACCTCCTGGAGCCTGCTGCCCCGGTAGAGGTACGCCGGGTCACGCTCGGCCGCGTGCCACACGTCGGCGACCGCGCGCAGCTCCTGGCGCAGCAGCAGGGTGGCGGCGTCCTGCTCGATCCAGCGGCGCAGCTGCGGCCACTCCCGCAGCAGCGCCTCGTGTGCGATCTGCGCCGAGTCCCGGTCCACGGTGATCAGCCGCCGCTCGGCCAGCCGGTCGCACAGGTCCCTCGCGTTCGGCGGGAGGCCGTCGAGCAGGGTGGCGAGCGGCACGCGGTCGCGGACCGCCGAGCGGATGCCGGTGCCATCCGGGGCCAGGTGCACCATGCGGGGCAGCAACTTCCGTAGTGTGGCGCGCTGTTCGTCGTCGAGCTCCTCGTACAGGTCCTCGGTCGTGGTGGCGACCGAGCGCCAAATGCCGCCGACCGCCTCATATCCGGCGAGGGTGAGCCTGGTGCCGCTGCGCCGCTGCCAGGTCTCGCGCAGCACATGGGCGAGGAACGGCAGCGCGCCCGCCGTGTCGTCGCCTGGGCGGCCCTCGCGCAGGTCGTGCAGCAGCCGTTCGGTGAGCCCGCGCTCCAGGCGCAGACCGGCCACGGCCGCGGGGCCGTCGACGGCGGTGCGCAGCTCGCGTTCCCGCATCGGGGCAACGGTCAACTGGCCGCGTTCGAGGGCGCGTTCGAGGTCGGGGTGGGCCAGGCAGCTGCCGTAGTGGTCGGCGCGCAGCCCTAGCACCACGCGAGGGCGCGCCCCGGTGCCGCCGCCGCCCGCGAGCGCGGCGATGAACGAGCCCCGTTCATGCGGGTCCACACGGTGGGCGAACACCTCCTCGAACTGGTCGACGACCAGCAGCCCGCACGCCGGGCGGCCCGGGAGCGCCGGGGGGAGGCGGCCTTCGTCGAGCGCGTCCCGCACGTCGTCGCGCGCACGGCCTGTGGCCCCGGCCCACACCTCGGCGAGCGCGTCCAGCGGGCGTTCGCCGGGGGCGGGCAACAGCACGGCGGGCCACGGGACTTCGGGATCGCCCTCGGCATGGCGGCGTTCGAGGTGGCGGCGTTCGAGCCCGGCGAGCAGCCCGGCGCGCAGCAGTGAGGACTTGCCCGCGCCCGACGCGCCGACCAGGACCACGGGCCCATCGCCGGGGCCCGTGACGGCGTCGAGGAGCCGCTCGTTGAGCTCGTCACGGCCGAAGAAGTGACGGCTCTCCTCGGCCCTGAACGGCTCCAACCCCGGGTAGGGGCACGGCACATCGGCGGGCGGCTCGGCGCGCGCCCCTTCTTCGTCGGGGCCCGGCTCGGGGGCGGCGCGGTTGCGGGCGATGACCAACTCCCCCAGCGTTCCCTCGCTCTGCCGGGACGGGCGCACGCGACCGTCGGCGAACTCCCGGTCCAGCACGGCGAACACGCGGTCCGCCGTCAGCCAGGGCGGGCCCGTCGGGTCACCCTCGGTGAGGAGCCGCAGCAGGCGACCGCCGAAGAGGGTGTGCGGCTCGCCAGGGGGCGCGAACGACAGCTGGTAGTGGGAGGCCGAGGCCAGCAGGAGGCTGCCCCTGGGGCGGGCGGAGGCGAACGGCTGCCGCGCGCCGCCGCCCGTTCCGGGGGTCCTGGCGCGCCCGGAGAAGCAGCAGTCGAGGACGACGAGGCTGCCGTGCGACGCCTCGCCGAGCAGGTCGCGCAGGGTGCGGTAGGGGACGGCGCCCGCGATGTGCCCCGCGGATCGGCTCGCGTGGGTCGCGAGGTACAACTCGTCGCGCGGGCCCAGGAGTCCATGGCCGACGTAGGAGAGCAGCACGGGTCCCGTGGCGGCCAGGACCGCCTCCTCGACGGCGGCCACCACCTCGTCGGGGCCCGCCGCGCCCGGCACCCGGGTGACGCGCTCGGCCGCCATGCCGCAGACGTCGTGGAGCGCGTGCTCCAGGCCGTCGAGCGTGGCGTCCACGGTGGGCAGCTCGGGCAGGTCCGAGCCCGGGTCGTGGCGGCCCGTGCCGATCAGTACCGCGCGGGCGCCCGGAACGGCCAGGTCACCGCGCACGGCCCGGGTTCCCGCCCTCACCCTCGCCCTCGCCCGACGGCCTGGCCAGGCGCTCGGCAAGCGCGGCGATCTCATCCGGGCTCAGGCCTCGGACATGGCGGCTCGAGACGGTGACCTCGGTGCCGTCGGCCCTGGTCACGGTGACGGTGTAGCTGCCGCGGCGCGTCTGGACCCAGGCGATGAGCGCCCCCGCGAAGACGGCCGCGACGCCGCCGGGTTCGAGCAGGGCGACGAGGGCGTCGGCCGCCGGGCCCATCGTCCCGGCCTCGGGATCCGCGGGCCCCTCGGGGTGGACACGCCCCCGCAACTCCCGCTCGCCGACGAGCCATTGGCGCAGCTCCCGCGCGGCGGACGCCCCCTCGGCCCCGCCCTGATCCCCGTCCCCGCGCACGGTGATGACGACACGCATGTTCCCCCCGGCTGTCCCCCGATGTCCTCGGTGCTCCGAGGCTACCCATCGGCGGCCGAGGGCCGAAAGGCCGATGCCGGGGTCGACTCCGCCGTGCGCCCGGCGTGGGCGGACACGGCGGAGCCCCGGGCGCCGGGCGGGCGGCCGGGGCTCCGGAAGGGGGGTCAGGCCACGGCGGCGGGGACCAGGTGGTCGCCGGCGATGCCGGAGGCGTCGGGGGCGTAGTACTCGCGGATCCCCGCGGCCCACGTGTCGACCGTGACCCGGTCGTCATCGTCGGGGCCGAAGGCGTCGAACAGCTTGTGGATGTTGGGGAGTTCGAAGCCGATGGCGGTCATCAGCGCGACGAACACGGGCCGTTCGACGGTGCCGCTGCCGTCCACGTCGCCCAGGTGGGCGAGCGCGTCGGCGAACGCGCCGAGCGCCGCGTCGAACCGCTCGGGGGCGAGCACGATGGCCTTGAACTCCTCGAAGCTCACCTTGTTGTCGAGGTCGGTGTCCAACTCCCCGACCAGCGCGGTCCAGTACCCGCGGAACGCCTCCACCGCGGCCCCCTTGGCCGCCTCGTCCGCCCCTGGCACCGCCTGGACGACACGGTGCGCCATCAGGTCGAAGTCATCGGCCTCCAACTCCCCGTTCCCATTGGCGTCGAACAGCGCGAACACCACACTGACCCGGCTGACAGCTTCCGCCTTCATCAAGCCTCCCCTTCGCCCAACTTCACCTGACCGTCGGCACGATGGAACCAAGCGGGCGGGCAGGCAGGGGCCGAAGCGACGGAGGGTTCACCGGAACGAGTGAAAGCGGGGACTCGGACGGTTCGACGTTCCAGGCGGATCACGACACCCTTCGACGTCGGGGTGTTGCCCACGTCCGCCACGCCGTCCTGCGGGGCCACGACGTTCGTCCTGCCGATGCCGAGCGTCTCGTGCGGCGCGGCGCCGCTCGACTCGTGGCACGGGTCGGTCAGCACCCTGGCGACGCTCTGGACGCCGACCACCCCCGATCGCCGAGGGCCCCGCGGGACCCCCCGCGTCACCCCGCGGGACAGCCCCGGCCCCGTCCCGGCCCGCACACCCTGATCCGCAGCCCCACCCGTCCCCCCAGCAGCGGCGTTCCGCCCCTGAGTACACCTCTCGGGTGTACTCAGCACCACCCCACGTTCGGGCCGTGGACCCAGTGTCCGCGTCCGCGACCGTCCGTAACTTTGTAGACGTGGCGCACAGGGCGCCGGACGGGAAAGGGATGACCAATGTTTCGTCGGAACCGCGGGGCCGGGCCTGCCAGGAGCGCGGAGGCCCTGCGTCTCGATGGCGTCAGCAAGGTCTACGGCTCCGCCGACAACGCCGTGGCCGCGCTCGACAACGTGTCGCTGAGCCTGCCCGCCGGGACCTTCACCGCGGTGATGGGCCCCTCGGGCTCGGGGAAGTCGACGCTCCTCCAGTGCGCGGCCGGACTCGACCGCCCCGACTCGGGGACCGTGACGGTCGACGGAGCGAAGATGACCGGGCACGGGGAGTCCGGGCTCGCGAAGTTCCGCCGGCGCCGGATCGGATTCATCTTCCAGCAGTACAACCTGATGCCCACCCTCACGGTGGAGCAGAACACCACGCTCCCGCTCAAGCTGGCCCGGCGCCGGATCAACCGGGCGCGCACCCGCGAGGTGCTCACGCACGTGGGCCTCGGGGAGCGCCTCGACCACCTGCCCGACCAGCTCTCCGGCGGTCAGCGGCAGCGCGTCGCCATCGCGCGGGCGCTGGTCACCGAGCCCAGCGTGATCTTCGCGGACGAGCCGACCGGCGCGCTCGACATGCGCAGCGCGCGGGACGTGCTGCGACTGCTGCGGGAGAGCGTGCAGGAGCACGGCAGGACGGTGGTCATGGTGACCCACGACCCGGTGGCGGCCTCGTATGCCGACTGGGTGCTGTTCCTGGCGGACGGCCGACTCGCCGGCGACATGTACGCGCCGACCGTGGACGCCGTTGCCGAGCGCCTGGCGCACCTCGGCGACACGGTGGCCCAGGGCGCCAACGGCCACCACACGCACCACGCCGACGCCCACCACCTCGACGCCCACACCATCAACGTCCGGACGGGGGACTGACCCATGATGCTGTCACTCGCGATGCGATCGGTCCGGCAGCGGCCGGGACGGTTCGTCGGCACCCTGATGGCCGCGACGCTCGGCGCGGCGATCACCATGATGTTCAACTCGCTGCACGACACGGCCGGGGCGGTGGGCGTGGACGACGCGAGCTCCGAGACGTTGACGCTCACCGGCGGCGTGGTCGGCGGCTACGGCTCGCTGCTGGTGTTCTTCGCGATCGCCTCCACGCTGACGATCAACGTCCGCCAGCGGCAGGAGGAGTTGCACCTGCTGCGCTGCTCGGGGGCGACCCCGGCACAGATCAAGCGGATGGTGATGGTCGAGGCCCTCGCGGTCGCGGTGGTCGGCGCCCTGCTCGCCGTCCTCCCCGCGATGCTGGGCGGGCGGCTGCTGCTCGAGATGTTCAAGGACACCGACCAGGTGGCGGGCGGCGTGGACTACGCGTTCGGCCCGATCGCGCTCGGCTCCGGGTTCGGCATCACGCTGATCGCCTCCATGGGCGCCGCCTTCCTCGCGGTGCGCAGGGCGACCAGGGCGGCGGACGGGGGGCGCGCGCCGCGCGGCCGCGCGCGCACCATCGGTGGGCTGCTCGCGCTGGTCGCGGGCGCGGGCGGCGCGTCGACGACGTTCGCGATGCCGTCGGACGACCCGGCGCTGATGGCCCCCGCGGCCTATGGCGCGATCCTGCTGTCGATCGGCTTCGCGGCCCTCTCGCCGGGGCTGCTGCGGATGCTGCTCACCGTCTTCGGGCGGCCGGTCTCGCTGATCGGCGGCGCGGGCGGCTACCTGGCGGTCACCAACATCCGCCGCAGGGCCGACCAGCTGGCCGGTGTACTGATGCCGCTCATCTGCTTCACCGGGATCGGCATCGCCACGCTGTACATCCAGGCGGTGGAGAGCTCGGCGCTCGACGCCTCGGGCCTGACCAGGTCGGTCGACGACAAGAACGTCGAGACCGTCAACATGGTCGTGGTCGGCATCATCGTGATCTTCTCCTGCATCATGCTGATCAACTCCCTCTACGCGGCGGTCTCCTACCGCCGGGCGGAGTTCGGCCGCCAGCGGCTGATCGGGGCGACCCCGGCGCAGGTGCAGAAGATGGTCGTGGTCGAGGCCCTGGTGCTCGCGGGCATGGGGGTGTTCTTCGGAACGCTGGCCGGGCTCGCGGGGATCGTGCCCTTCACGGTGGCCAGGACGGACCAGACGCTGCCCGACGAGGGGCTCGGGATCTGGCTCGGCATCGTGGGCATCGCCGCGGCGGCGACGCTGGTGACCAGCCTGGTCACCGCGCGGCGCGCGCTGCGCGTCCCGGCCATCGAGTCGGTGGCGGTGGCCGCCTGAACCGGTCATCACCCCCCGCTCCCCGTCCCCAGCCACCCGAGGGCAGTCGCACCCCGCGACTGCCCTCGGTGGCGTTCGGGGGTGGCCGACTCCAAGATCGCGGGGTTCCGAACTGCCCTATGGCATAGGAGGCTTGGGCCGTGTCCACTCCTCCCCCCGCCCCGACGGGCCACATGATCGTGTGCGGTGACGACGCGCTGGCCACCCGGCTGGCCGGTGAGCTGCACGAGGTGTATCGCGAACGCGTCACGCTCGTCGTGCCGTCCACCCGTGGCACGGGGCGCGGGGAGCGGCGGGCCGCGCTGCTCGGGCGGCTGTCCGCGGCGATGGGCCGATCCGACGGCGAACCGGTGCCGCGCGTCACGGAGTTGGCGGCCGAGGAGCCGACCGATGACGTGCTGCGGCAGGCGGGCGTCGAGCGGGCCACGGCGTTGGCGCTCGTCCATGACGACGACGAGATCAACATCCGCGCCGCCCTGGCCGCCCGGCGCCTCAACCCCGGGCTGCGGGTGGTCATCCGCTCCTACAACCGGACGCTCGGCCGCCATCTGACCGATGTCCTCGACCAGGCCGCCGCCCTGGCCACCGGCGGCTCGGCGCCGCCCGCGTCCACGACCGTGCTGTCCGACGCCGACACCGCCGCGCCCGCGCTCGCCGCCACCGCCGTGGCCGACACGCGCAAGGTCGTGCAGGCGGACGGGCTGCTGCTCCAGGCCGTCGAACGCACGCCGCCCCGCGACGGCGGGCTCGCGGACCCGGGCCTGTGCACGTTGGCGCTGCTGTCCTCGACCGCGAGCGACCCGGCGGGCGAGGAGGGCTCGGACCGCAGCGGCGCGAGCGGGCCCCAACTCCTCCCGGACGACGAGGCGGTGGCCGCCGCGACCGGACGCGGCACGGTCGTGCTCCAGACCGTTCGGCACACCGGCCCCCCGCTCTCCCCGCGCCGGCTCGCGCGCCGGGGCGCGCCGTTGTCGGAGATCTTCTCGCGCCGCCTGCGCCGTTCGCTCGCGGGCGGGCTCGCCGCGGTCCTCGCGCTCACCGCGACGGCGGTGCTGACCACGGGCGACGACCCGGTGCACGCCATCCACCTGGTGCTGCTCGACCTCTTCTCCATCAACGACCCGGCCGTGGACGAGCCCACCGTGCGGCAGGCGCTCCAACTGTTCGCGGGGCTCATCGGGTTGGCGCTGCTCCCGGTCCTGGTGGCGGGCGCGCTCGAGGCGCTGGGGGCGGTGCGCGGCGCCACCGCGCTGCGCCGCCCGCCGCGCGGCCTGTCCGGGCATGTGGTGCTGCTCGGGCTCGGCAAGATCGGCAGCCGCGTGCTGTCCCGGCTGCGGGAGCTGGGCATCCCGGTCGTGTGCGTCGAGGAGGATCCGGAGGCGCGCGGCATCCCGCTCGCGCGCCGTCTCGGGGTGCCGGTGGTGCTCGGCGATGTGACGGAGGAGGGGGTGCTGGAGGCCGCGAAGGTGCACCGGGCACACGCCCTGCTCGCGCTGACCAGCGCGGACACCACCAACCTCGAGGCGGCGCTGTACGGCAGGAGCGTCAAGCCGGATCTGCGGGTGGCGCTGCGGATCTACGACGACGACTTCGCGACGGCCGTCTACCGGTCGCTGCGCGCCGCGCACCCCGGCGCGGTGACGCGCAGCAGGAGCGTGACGACGCTGGCCGCGCCGGCGTTCGCCAGCGCCATGATGGGGCGGCAGATCCTGGGGGCGATCCCGGTGGAGCGCAAGGTGCTGCTGTTCGTGGCGGTGGAGGTGGCGGCCGTTCCGGCGTTCGCGGGGCGGACGGTGGCCGAGGCGTCGCGGCCGGGCGCGTGGCGGGTGCTGGCGCTCGACACGACGGCGCCCGCCGACCGGCGGCCCGACCTGGCGGCGGCGCGCACCGATGAGGAACGCGCCAGGCCCGGCGATCTGCTGTGGAATCTCCACCGCGGCTATGTGCTCAGGCCCGAGGACCGGGTGGTGCTCGCGACGACGCGCCGCGGCCTGGCCGAACTGCTCGGCAGACGGCCCGAGTCGGGCGCGGCGGGGTGAACGGTCCGCTCACCATGGGGTCGGATCTGAGTAGTCGAGCGGATGTGGCGAGGGCGCGGGACGCGGGACGCTGGCGCGCATGGAGACCAGCGCGCCGGTGACATACTGCCCCGCCTGCCTCGCGACGGTGACCGTGACCACGCCGCTTCAGGCGCCCTGCCCCGCGTGCGGGCTGCCGTTGCAGGGGCCGGGGCCCATCGAACTGCGGGCGATCGACGGCGAGTTGCGTCGCCTCGACGCGCTGCGTTCGGGGCTGCTCGTGCGGCGGGAGGCGCTGCTCGGCGGGCTGCGGGCGGGCGTTCGGGCGAACGGTCCGGCGGGCGTTCCCCCAGCAGGAGGCGCGCCCGCACCCCCACCCGCGCCGACGCCCGCCGACGCCGCGCCCGGCACGGCGCGCGACACCCTGCTGATCCTCGGCGGCGGGCTGCTGACCCTGGCCGCGCTGACGTTCATGCTGCTGAGCTGGCGCGGCATTGGCCTCGGCGGCCGCACACTCGTGCTGCTCACGCTCACCGCGGCCGCCCTCGCGGCCCCGGTGACGCTGCTGCGGCGGGGCCTGAACGCCACCGCCGAGGTGGTGGCCACGCTCGGCCTCGTCCTGCTGCTCCTCGACGCCTTCGGGCTGCATCGCACGGCGTTCCCCGAGGCGGACGGCCTCGGCTATGCCGCGGCGTGCGCGGCGGCGATCGCCGCGCTCTGGGCCTGGTACGGCCGCCTGCTGCCCGAGCCGGGGCTGCGGCTTGTGCTGCCCACGGCCGTGGTGGTCGCCCAACTCGCCCTGCCGCTGGCCGCGTTGGCTCTGAACGGCGGGCCAGGGGACGTCGCATGGGCGCTCCTGGCCACCGCCTGGGCCGATGTCGCCCTCGCGGTCGCGCGGCGCGGTCCTTCGGCCGGGGCGCGGGCCACGGCGTGGGTGGGCGCGCTGGTCACCGGGGGCCTCGCGCTCCTGCTGGCCGAGGCGCTGCCGCTCGGCGGCATGGCCGCGGGCTCCCCTGCCCCGTCGGTGAGCGGGGCGTTGCTGCTGGCCGCCGTCGCGCCGCCGCTGCTGTGGGCGGCCCACCGGCGGCCGGGGGAGCGGGCGTTGCTCGCGGCGGGGGCGGGTCTCGCGCTGCTCGGCGCGGCCGGTGGCCTGGGGCGGTGGGCCGTTCCGGCGTATCTGCTGCCGTCCGTCGGGCTGTTGGCGGTGGCGTGGTGGCTCGAACGGCGCGGGCTCGGCGGTCGGGGCCGGGCGTCCATGGGCGCGGGGCTCGGCCTGGCGGCCGCGTTCGCGCAGGGCGCGGCGCTGCTGTGGGCGCTGCCCGCGGTGGCGGAGGCGGCGTGGGGGCCGTTCGCGTGGGCGGGCGCGGCATGGGACGGGGTGCCCGGCGGGCCCGCGCGCGATGCGCTCGGGCCCGAACTCGCCTGGTCGGGCGGCGCGGTGACGCCGCTGGCGCTCGGGGTCCTGGCCGCCCTGGCGGTGGCGGTGCGACGCCTGGGCGAGAACGCCGTGTTGCGGCTGTGGGCGGCGCGGGTGGCGCTGCCGCTCGCCGCCGCCACCGGGGCAACGGCCCTGCTGGCGGCCGGAGTCGGCTATGCGCCGACGCTGGCCGCGCTCGTGGCGGCGGCCGCGGGTCTGCTGATGGCGCGGCACGCGGTGGCGGGCGCGACCGGCCTCGCGCTCGCGGCGACGGCGACCGGCTGGGCGCTGGCCGAACAGGCGGCCACCTTCGCCGTGTTGGGGGCGCTCGCGGCGGCGTTGGTGGTGGCGCGCGGGCGCGCGGTGAACGCCACGCACCGGCGCGTGGCCGAGGCGGCGGCTGTCCTGTGCCTCGCGGGGCTGGCCCGCGCGGTGCCCGCCGCGTTCGAAGTCCCCTCGGAGTGGGCGGCGTTCGCGGTGCTCGGCGTGGCGGTGGCCGCGGTGGCGGCCGGGGTCGGAACGGCGCGCGCCCGCTCGACCACCCTCGAGGGCGCGGGGTACGCGGTCGCGGGGTGGGCGCTCGTGCTGGCCTCGGGCGGTGCCGCGACGGCGTCGCTCGCGCTCGGCGTCTGCGGCACGGTGGCGACGGCGGTGGCGCTGCGCCCCGAGCGCCGGATCCCCGCCGGGGTGGCCGCGACGGCGCTGCTGAGCGCGGCGCTGTGGGTGCGGCTGGCCGCGTCCGAGGTCGCGGTGCCCGAGGCGTACACCCTCCATCTGGCCGTCGCCGCCCTGGTGTTGGGCGCGGTGCGGCGGCGCGGGGACGCCTCGGTCTCGTCGTGGCGGGGCTATGGGGCGGGTCTTGTGGCGCTGTTCCTGCCGAGCCTGGTGGTGGTGTTCTCGGGGCCCGACGGGGCGCGCGCCCTGCTGCTCGGCGCCGGGGCGCTCGCCGTGACCATCGTGGGCGCGCGGCACCGCCTGCGCGCCCTGCTCGCGCTCGGCGGTGCGACGGTGGCGCTCGTCGCCGCGCATGAATGGGGCCCGTACCTCACCACGGCGCTCGGCCTCCTCCCCCGCTGGACGCCTCCCGCCTGCGCGGGCCTGCTCCTGCTGTGCCTGGGCGCGACGTACGAGCGCCGCATGAACGAGGCCCGCCGCATCCACGCCACCTGGCGCCGCCTGGACTGAGGCCCGGGCTGAGACCTGGACTGAGACCTGGACTGGGGCCCGGGCTCAACCCGGCTGGGCGGCCACCCGCCCAGGGAGCCCGAGGAGCGTCGCCACCCGCGCCACGGTGGCGGTCGGGTCGCCGTGCGGGTCGGCATGCACGGTGGTGATGTCACACGCGCGCGCGGGCGGCAGATTGACCGGGGCATCGTCCACGAACACGCATTCGGCGCCCGTCAACCCCATGCGTTCGAGGACGCGTTGATAGATCACGGGGTCGGGCTTCGCGATGCCCTCGCGCTCGGAGATGACCGCCACGTCGAACAGGTCCCAGACGCCCACATGCCCGTACGGGTCATACGGGTCGAGGCCGAAGCTGTTCGACAGCATCGCCACCGTGAGCCCGGCCTCCCGCGCCTCCCGCGCGAGCGCGACCATCCCCGCGGCGGGCCTGACCCCCGCCCAGGCGCGGCCCATCAGGTTCTCGGGGGCGACGCCGATGAGGCGCGCGGTCGCGGCGTTCCACTCCTGCTGCGAGAGCGCCCCGCGCTCCAACTCCCGGTAGAGCGCCCGCCCTTCGGGGTGCTCGCCCAACGTCGTGGCCCACGCGTCCGCGGGCAGCCCCTCCGCCGCGGCCCACGCGGCGACGGACTCGCGCACGCCCTCGGTCAGCACTCCCCCGAAGTCCAGGATCAGCCCCCGGTACGCCATCCCCGCCCCTTCCCTCGACGCCCGCCCGGGCGGGCGGCCCCTCCCTGGGAGCATTCCCCGCACGGGCGCGTTCAGCCGGTGGGGGGATGTGACGCGGGCGGCCGGTGACGGAAAGTCATCATGAACGCATGCCCTCGGAGGTGTCGACAACCCATCGGCGGCTCCGATGTCTCCTGTGTCTCCTGTGTCTCCTGTGAGAGCCGCCCCGCCAGGGGCGGCGCCCCAACGGAAAGGGATCGTCGTGAAGTACATGCTCATGGTGCTCGGCTCGCAGGCTGGCTACGAGGCGCTGCGCGGGAAGGCGTCCGAGGGGAACCCCGCCTGGGCCCCCGAGGAGATCCAGGCGATGCTCGACCACATGGCCGCGATCAACAACGACCTCGCCGAGTCCGGGGAGTTGATCGACGCCAACGGCCTGAGCGAGCCCGCCCAGGCCCGCTGGGTCAGCGTCGCCGACGGCGGCCAGCCGTTGATCACCGACGGCCCGTACAGCGAGGCCAAGGAGCTGCTCGCCGGGTACTGGGTGCTGGAGTGCGAGAGCCTGGAGCGGGTCACCGAGATCGCCGCCCGCGTCGCGCGCTGCCCGGAGCCCGCCGGGTCACCGTCCCTGCCGGTCGTCATCCGGCCCATCCCCGACGCCCCCGGCGCGGGCGTATGACGCATGGGCCCGGCCTCGAGGATCTGCCGCGCCGCCACGCGCCGCAGGTCCTCGGCGCCCTGGTGCGCCGATTCGGGCACTTCGCCCCGGCCGAGGACACCGCCCAGGAGGCGGCGCGTGAGGCGAACGGCCGCGCGCGAAAGCGCCTCAGGCGGCGGGGGTGTAGTCGCTGATCGTGTAGCACTCCTCGTCGTCGATCGCGTCCCGGTCGCGGTCGATCGTGATGCCGGACGGCGGGCCCTCGCCCTCGGGCGCGCCCTTCGGGTAGTCGGTGGTGACCTCGTCAGCGCCGTCGTCCCTGGCCTGTTCGGCGAGGTCGAGCAGACCGGCGATGGTGGGCACGTCGTCGCTGTGGCCGAGGTACGCCTCGGCCGAGACGTCCAACGCCGCGACCTCGACGACCTCGCCGCCCTCGACGGAGATGTCGAAGACGCCCATCAAGCTCCGCTCGCCGCACATGGATTCCAGGGTGTACCGGTAGGCGTCCGGCTCGGTCCAGCCCGGGGCGCCGACCTGCGCGCCGCCGCTGCCTTCCCCGCCGCCGCTGCCCTCGTCGCCGCCGTCGTCCCCGCAGCCCGCCAGCGCGAGGCACAGCGCCACGAGGCTCACCGGGGCCGCCGCCCGTCTCGCCGCGTGTTTCGCCGCCCGTTTCAAGGCCCTCATGTCCCTTCGACGCCCGGGGCCGCCCGCCGGATCCGGGGTCGCCCGGCGCATGCGCCGCTTGACCTTGTCGCGGCGTCAACGTCTTCACTGTCCGTATGCGTATCGGAGAACTCGCCGCGCCGGCCCGAGTCACCACCCGCACCGTGCGGCACTACCACCGGATCGGACTGCTTCCCGAATGTCGACCTCACCGGGACCGTCCCGTTCGTCCGCCCGCTGGGCGCGCCCGCCGAGGCGCGCACCACCTTCCGCATCTCCGCGGAGCATCGGCGGACGGGGCGCCCCCTCCAAGCAGAGGGCCCCCCGCTCGGCCGCGTCAGCCATACGCCTCACCCCCCACCCGGCCACCCTCGAGAACGCGGCCGCGGGGCCGGATCGGCGCCCAGGAAGCCGATCGAGATCCGCGGGGCGTCCGGCGGCAGAGGCGCGAGCCAGGTGGGCACCCGCACCGCGGGCAGGCGCCCTGCGGTGAGGGCGAGGCGCGGCAGCGAGACACCCGACTCCTCGGCCAGGGACGCCAGATAATCCGCCTCGCGACGCCGACCACCGGCCGGGAAGAACGGGCCGGGATCCAGGCCCTCGGGTATCGTCCCGGCCCGCGACGGCTCGGCGTCCCAGTCATCCAGCGTGAACCGGCCGGTCTCGCGCCCATCCTCCGCGAGGGCGACATGGAAGAGGCCGGGCGCGTCGGACCAGACCATGACCGCCCGCGTCCCCCGGGAGGCCGAGGACCCGGGCCCGGCCACCCGCCGTCCCGGGTGACACGGCTCGGGACGCGACTCGTAGGCGAAGCTCCAGCCGCCCCCGCACGTCCCGACGCGGGCCAGCCCGGGCCGCGGCCCCGAGCTCCAGCCGCTCACGCCGTGCCGCAGCCGGAACAGCTCCCGCTCGTCGACCGGGTCGAGCAGCGGCCCCTCCCCGACCCGCGCGGCCAACTCCCCCGGCGGAACGCCCTCGACGAGCACGAGCCGGTACGGCGCGCGCCGTCCCCCGTCCACCAGCCACGCCAGCCCGTCGGGCTCCGCCGCGGGCGGCGGCGTCGACGGCACGGGCGCGGCCGCCCCGCCGCGCGGCGTGGCCAGGATCGACCGCCCGCGCTCCGGGGTGATGACGGGCCCGAGCACCGGATCGGCCAGCAGCCCCACGGGCGCGAGCAACTCCGCGCCCTCGCGCGGCCGCCACGCGGGCAGCGCCTCGGCCACCACCCGCCACGCGCCGTCGGTGTCCCCCCACCGCGCCAGCTCACGCGCCGCCGCGACCGCGTCGCCGAAGGGGCCCGGCGGCCGATAGACCTCGGGGACCGCAGGGGCGCGGAACGACGCGCCACGCCCCCGCCCGAGGCGCCGACCCCGCCACGACCCGCCGCCGCCGCGCGACAGCAGCGCCTCGGCCTCGCCGAGCAGCGCCCTGGCCCGCCGCCGCCCGAACCCGGCCGCCGTCCGCAGCACCGAGAGCGGCTCCGCCACCTCCCCCGCGAGGCTCGCCCGCGCCGCCTCGTCGACCGCCGCGTCCAGAGCGCGCGTCGTCCCGTTGACGAAGCCGGGCTCGTCCGCGCGCAGCGCGTGCCACCGCCGGTACAGGTCGCGCATCGCCTCGGCGAACGACGCGAACCGCTCCGGCGGGCTCGCCGCCCAGCCCGCGTACACATACGCGGCCCACTCGCCGTCCGCGCCCACGTCGGCCGGGTCGAGCAGCACATCGGTCAGGTCGGACTCGATCGCCAGCTGGAGCGACCGCGCCCACAGGTCGGCGGGGAACCCCGCGTCGTCTCCCCATGTGGCGCCGCGGCCATGGGGGTCGCCGTGCCAGTCCACCCGGTCGCTCACGCCGAGCAGCCGCACGAAGCCGCCCGCGTGCCGCCAGCCGTCGGTGACCGCGAGGAACGACCGGTACGACGGTGGCAGCCGCACCCCGCCGAGCCGCGCCTCCAGCGCCGCTGTCCGCTCGTCGGACGCCGCGGGGAAGCCCAGCCAGCGCCGCTCGCGCGCCTCCGCGTCGCCGGGCCGCCCGCCGCGCTCCCGGTCCACGGCCTCGACCGCGTCCGCCCACTCGCCGCTCCACCGTGTCAGGAACGACCGCCACTCCTCGATCTCCATGTCACCCAGCGTGACATCCCCCACTGACAATCCGTCCCCGGCCGCCCGCCGGGCGGTACTTGGGCCGGTCGGCGTAAGAGCGGTTTCGCCCCGTGCCCCATGTGGGATCGGGTGTTCCCATGGCACACCGCATCGCATCGGAAGCCCTGGTGGAACGCCTCATCGACTGGGGTGTCGACACCGTGTTCGGTCTCCCGGGGGACGGCATCAACGGCGTCATGGAGGCGCTGCGCCGGCACCGCGAGCGGATCAGGTTCGTCCTGGTCCGTCACGAGGAGTCGGCGGCGTTCATGGCCACCGGCTACGCCAAGGCGACCGGGAAGCTCGGGGTCTGCCTCGCCACCTCGGGCCCCGGCGCGATCCACCTCCTCAACGGCCTCTACGACGCCAAGCTCGACCATGTCCCCGTCCTCGCCATCACCGGCACCCAGGAGACCTCCGTGCTGGGCACGGGCTATCAGCAGGAGGTGCCCGTCGAGCACCTCTTCGCCGATGTGTCCTGCTACAACCTGGTGATCAACAACCCCGTCCAGCTGCCCGGCATCGTCGACATCGCCGTGCGCACGGCCCTCTCGCGCCGCGGGGTGGCGCATCTGACGCTGCCGAACGACATCCAGGTGGCCGACGCGAACGCCGACCCGTGGCGCCATGTCACCCCGGCGCGCCCACCCGTCACCGCGCCGGTGTACGCACCGGCGCCAGGACTGCCGCGCGCATCCGATCTGCGGAAGGCCGCCGACGTGCTCAACGCCGGGCGCAGGGTCGCCATCCTCGCGGGCGTCGGGGCGCGCGGCGCGCGGGACGAGATCCTGGCGGTCGCGGACACGCTCGGCGCCCCGGTGATCAAGACGTTGCCCGGGAAGGCGGTGATCCCGGACGACAGCCCGTTCGCGGTGGGCGGCATCGGCCTGCTCGGCACCCGCCCCGGCGAGGAGCTGATCGACGACTGCGACACGCTGTTCATGGTCGGCTGCAACTTCCCCTACACGCAGCACCTTCCGCAGCCGGGCGCGGTCCGCACCGTCCAGCTCGAGGCAGAGCCGGCGCGCGCCGGCGTGCGGATGCCGGTGGAGGCGCCGGTCATCGGCGACGCGAAGGAGGGGCTCGCGGCGCTGCTCCCGCTGCTGCACCCCAAGAAGGACCGCCGCCACCTGGAGAAGTACCAGGAGGCGATGGACAAGTGGCGCAAGCGGATGGAGGCCCTGGAGAACCCCCGCCGCAACCCCGTCGCCCCCCAGCACGTGATCGGGGCGATCGACGACCTGGCGTCGGACGACGCGATCCTGACGTGCGACAGCGGCACCGTCGCCACGTGGGCGGCGCGGCACTGGACGATCCGCAGGGATCGCGACTTCTTCATCTCAGGCAACCTTGCCACCATGGCCCCAGGGCTGCCCTACGCCATCGCGATGCAGCACGCGTTCCCCGGGCGGCAGGTCATCGCGTACGTGGGCGACGGCGGATTCGCCATGCTGATGGCCGACTTCGTCACCGCCGTCCACGCGAAGCTGCCGATCACCGTCGTGGTCAACAACAACAACTCCCTCGGCCAGATCCTCTGGGAGCAGATGGTGCTCGGCTACCCCGAGCACGGCGTGCGCTACCAGGAGCCGTTCACCGACTTCTCCGCCTGGGCGCGGGCCTGCGGCGGCCATGGCCTCAAGGTGGGCCGGGGCAAGGATGTCACCAAGGCGATCAAGCACGCGCTCGGGCACGACGGCCCCTCGCTGGTCGACATCGACGTGGACCAGGACGAGCCGCCGATGCCGGGCAAGGTCGAGTACGGGCAGGCGAGGAAGTTCGCGGAGGCGTTCGCGAAGGGCCAGCCGCGCCGCACCACCATCGCCACCACGCTGGCCAAGGACCGGATCGAGCAGCTCACCCACAAGTGACGGGCCCCGGCCCGAGTCACCCCACCCGAGCGACGCGACCCACCCGAGCGACACGAAACGAAGGGCTCACCCATGCGCATCGGCATGATCGGCGCGGGACACATCGGCGCCACCCTCGCCGCCCACCTCACCGACGCGGGCCACGAGGTGGCCATCGCCAACTCCCGAGGCCCCGGCACCCTCGAGGACCTGGTCGAGGCGATCGAGGGCTCGATCCGCGCCGTCACGGCCGAGGAGGCGGCGGACTTCGGCGACGTGGTCGTCGTCTCCATCCCCTACGGCCGCTATCTCGAGCTGCCCGCCGCCGCACTGCGCGGCAAGGTTGTGATCGACACCTGCAACTACTACCCCCAGCGCGACGGCGCCGACCCCGAGCTCGACGACGACAGCACCACGTCGAGCGAGAAGATCCAGGAGTACACGCGGGCCCGCGTGGTGAAGGCGTTCAACGCCATCTACTGGTACAACCTGCGCGACCGCGCCCGCCCCAAGGGCGCCCCCGACCGCCTCGCCATCCCCGTCTCGGGCGACGACGACGAGGCCAAGCGCACCGTCGGCGACCTGATCGACCGGATCGGCTTTGACGTGGTGGACGCCGGCAACCTTGCGAGGGGCGGCCGCAAACACCAGCCGGGCAGCCGCGTCTACACCGCCGAGCTGTCCGCCGACGAGACCCACAGCCTGCTCGACGCGGCCTGAGCCGCCGGACGACCGCGGCCCGCCGGAGAGGACGCCCTATGGACCCGATCGACCTGCCGATGCCCATGGTCCGCCGCCCGCCGGTGACCGCCGACCCGGACGCCCTCGCGTCCGCCCTGCGCGAACGGGTGGACGGCGAGGTGCGTTTCGACGCGGGCAGCAGGGCCGCCTACGCGACGGACGCCTCCAACTACCGGCAGATCCCCATCGGCGTCGTCCTCCCCCGCACCCCCGAGGCCGCCGCCGAGGCGGTCGCGGTGTGCCACGAGCACGACGTGCCGCTGCTGTCCCGCGGCGGCGGAACGTCCCTGGCGGGCCAGTGCTGCAACGCGGCCGTGGTGATCGACTGGAGCAAGTACTGCCACCGCCTCGTCTCGCTCGACGCCGGGCGCCGGGTGTGCGTCGTCGAGCCGGGCATCGTGCTCGACGACCTCAACCGGCGCCTGGCCCCCCACGGCCTGATGTACGGCCCCAGGCCCGCCACCCACCCCAACTGCACGATCGGCGGGATGATCGGCAACAACTCCTGCGGCTCCACCGCCCAGACCTACGGCAAGGTCGTCGACAACATCGCGCGGCTCGAGATCCTCACCCACGACGGCCTGCGGATGTGGGTCGGCCCCACCTCAGACGACGAGCTGGCCCGCCTGGTCTCGGGCAACGGGCGCGAGGCCGACATCTACCGGCACCTGGTGGCGCTCCGCGAGCGGTACGCCGAGCTGGTCAGGGAGCGTTACCCCGACATCCCGCGGCGCGTCTCCGGCTACAACCTCGACTCGCTCCTGCCCGAGCACGGCTTCGACGTGGCAGGGCTGCTCGTCGGCTCGGAGTCCACGCTGGTCACGGTGTTGCGCGCCGAGCTCGAGCTGGTGCCGGTCGAGAAGCACACCGCGCTCGTCGTCCTCGGCTACCCCGACATCGGCGCCGCGGCCGACGGCGTCCCCGCCGTTCTCGCGCACCGCCCGCACACGTTGGAGGGCGTGGACGACCAGCTGGTCACCGACCAGCGGATCAAGCACCTCAACCCCGACGGGCTACGGGTCCTGCCCTCGGGCTCCGCGTATCTGATGGTCGAGTTCACGGGGGAGACGCGCGAGGAGGCGGACGGGAAGGCGCACGAGCTGTTGAACGCGCTCCCCGACGATGTCGCGCACACCTGGTACGACGATCCGCGCCACCAGGCGGAGCTGTGGCTCGTGCGCGAGTCGGGCCTGGGCGCGACGGCCCATGTGCCGGGGCGTCCCGACACATGGGAGGGCTGGGAGGACGCGGCCGTGCCGCCCGAGCGACTCGGCGACTACCTGCGCGGATACGAGGCACTCTGCCGGGAGTTCGGCTATGGCCGCCCCGCGGTCTACGGCCACTTCGGGCACGGCTGCGTGCACACCCGCATCCCGTTCGACCTGGAGACGGCCGAGGGCGTGACGCGGATGCGGGCCTTCGTCGAGCGCGCCGCCGAGCTGGTCATCGGCCTGGGTGGCTCGCTCTCCGGCGAGCACGGGGACGGGCAGTCGCGCGGCGAGCTGCTGGTGAAGATGTTCGGGCCCGAGCTGATCGAGGCGTTCGAGCGGCTGAAGGCCGTCTTCGACCCAGGGAACCGCATGAACCCCGGCAAGGTCGTCGACCCCTACCACCTGGACGAGAACCTGCGCCTCGGCGCCGACTACCGGCCGATGGAGCCGCCGACGGTGTTCGCGTTCCCGGCCGACGACGGCAAGTTCAGCCGGGCGGCGGCCCGTTGCGTCGGCGTGGGCAAGTGCCGCTCGCTCGAGGGCGGCGTGATGTGCCCGAGCTACCGCGCCACGCGCGAGGAGGAGCACTCCACGCGCGGGCGCGCGCGCCTGCTCTTCGAGATGGTGCGCAACGACTCGCCGGTCGACGGCGGCTGGCGCTCCACCGAGGTGGCCGACGCGCTGGATCTCTGCCTGGCCTGCAAGGGCTGCAAGACCGACTGCCCGGTCAATGTCGACATGGCCACCTACAAGGCGGAGTTCCTGCACCACCACTGGGCGGGGCGCGTGCGCCCGCGCGCGCACTACTCGATGGGCTGGCTCCCCGTGGTCGCACGCCTGGCGGCGCACGCCCCCCGCGCGGTCAACGCCATCACATCCGCCCCCCTGCTGGCGCGCGCCGCCAAGGCACTGGGCGGCATCGCCCCCGAACGCGACCTGCCCGCGTTCGCCGAGCAGCGGTTCACGGCGTGGTGGCGCCAACGGGGCGAGCCGCGCGGCAGCGGGCGACGCGGCCAGGTGGTGCTGTTCCCCGACACGTTCACCGACCACTTCCACCCCTCGGTCGCGCGCGCGGCGGTCGAGGTGCTCGAGGCGGCGGACTTCCGCGTCAAGGTGCCCACACGCGCGGTCTGTTGCGGCCTGACCTGGATCTCCACCGGCCAGCTCGACATGGCGCGCCGCGCGCTCCGGCACACCGCGGCCGTGCTCCGCGACGACCTGCACGCCGGGATCCCGGTCGTCGGCCTCGAGCCCAGCTGCGCCGCCGTCTTCCGCGCCGACGCCTCCGAGCTCCTGCCGCGCTCCGACGACATCACGCGCCTGCGCGACCAGACCCGCACCCTGGCAGAGCTGCTCAACGAGCGCGCCCCCGACTGGCGCCCCCCGCCCGTCGACGCGCGCGCGGTCGTGCAGCGCCACTGCCACCAGTACGCGGTGCTCGGCTTCGACGCCGAGCGCGACCTGCTGCGGCGGGCCGGGATCGAGGCCGACATCCTGGACGCGGGCTGCTGCGGCCTCGCGGGCAACTTCGGCTTCGAACGCGGCCACTACGACGTCTCGATGGCCTGCGCCGAGGCGGCCCTGCTGCCCGCGGTGCGCCGGGCGCCGAAGGACTCCCTGATCCTGGCCGACGGCTTCAGCTGCCGCACCCAGATCGCCCAGGCCGAACGCGACCGCGTCCCCGCCCACCTCGCCGAGGCCCTGGCCGCCGCGCTCCCCGACCCGCCCCGCGAGTCGATGGAGCCCCCCGGCACCCGCCCCACCCGCCTCCTCCCCGCGGGCGCGACGGGCACGGCCCTCATCGTCGCCGTCCTGCTGGCCCGCAGGGCGAACGCGCGCAGGGGAGGGGAGTAGCGCGCCGCGGGAGCCGTCGAGCGCGTCAGTAGGGCCGGACCCGGGTCAGGACGCAGTGCGGCGACACGGCGTCGGCGACGACGACAGGCCAACCGTTGGCCTCGTGCTCATTCAACGGGCAGACCCCGGGCCCTTAGGCGGGCGAGAACGGACTGAACGGTCGTCGTCGGGGGCGTTGTCAGTGGGCGGTGTCATGATCGGGGGTGTCCACCGCGGGAGGGGAGTTGCGCGATGAGTGCCGAACGGGCGGCCGCCGACAGCCATGATGTGATCCAGGTGCGCCGCGCCAGGGAGAACAACCTCCGGGATGTCTCACTCGACATACCGAAGCGGCGGCTCAGCGTCTTCACCGGGGTCTCGGGGTCGGGGAAGTCGTCGCTGGTGTTCGGGACGATCGCCGCGGAGTCGCAGCGGCTCATCAACGAGACGTACACCGCGTTCATCCAGTCGTTCATGCCGACCCTGGGGCGGCCCGACGTCGACCAGCTGCGGAATCTCAGCGCGGCCATCGTCGTGGACCAGGAGCGGATGGGGGCCAACTCCCGTTCCACCGTGGGGACCGTCACCGACGCGTACACCATGCTGCGCATCGTCTACAGCCGCCTGGGGACGCCGCACGTCGGGACGTCGTCGGCGTTCAGCTTCAACAGTCCCGAGGGCATGTGCCCCGCGTGCGAGGGCCTGGGCGAGGCGTCCACGATCGACGTGGGGGAGCTGCTCGACACGTCCCTCTCGCTCAACGAGGGGGCGATCACCGTTCCGGGCTTCGGCGTCGGGACGTGGTACTGGCAGGTGATGGCCTCCTGCGGGCTCTACGACCCCGACACCAAGGTGCGGGACTTCACGCCCGCCGAGCTGGACGACCTGCTGCACAAGGCGTCCACCAAGATCAGGGTCGGGTCGCACAACGTCACCTACGAGGGCCTGATCACCAAGATCCAGCGGACGTATCTGTCCAAGGACCGCGAGAAGATGCAGCCGCACCTGCGCGAATTCGTGGACCGGGCCGTGGTGTTCACCAGGTGCCCGTCCTGCGCGGGCACCCGGCTCAACGAGACGGCCCGCTCGTCGCTCGTCGGCGGCGTCTCCATCGCCGAGTGTTCCGCGATGCAGATGGACGAGCTCGCGGCGTTCGTCGGGGGCCTCGACGAGCCCTCGGTCGGGCCGATGCTGGCCGCGCTGCGGCACCTGCTCGACTCGCTCGTGGAGATAGGGCTCGGCTATCTCAGCCTGGACCGCACGTCGTCCACGCTCTCCGGCGGCGAGTCCCAGCGCGTGAAGATGGTGCGGCACCTGGGGTCGAGCCTCACCGATGTCACCTATGTCTTCGACGAGCCCACCACGGGTCTGCACCCGCACGACATCCAGCGGATGAACGACCTGCTGCTGCGGCTGCGCGACAAGGGGAACACCGTGCTGGTCGTGGAGCACAAGCCCGAGGTGATCCGCGTGGCCGACCACGTCGTGGACCTCGGCCCCGGCGCGGGCGAGGACGGCGGCACCGTCTGCTACGCGGGGGATGTCGCGGGCCTGCGCGCCTCGGACACGCTGACCGGGCGGCACATCGAGCACAGGACCGCGCTGCGCGACGCGGTGCGCGGTCCTCGGGGGCGGCTGGAGATCAGGGGCGCCACCTCGCACAACCTCAGAAACGTCGACGTGGACATACCGCTGGGCGTGCTCACGGTCGTGACGGGCGTGGCGGGCTCGGGCAAGAGCTCGCTCATCCATGGCGCGCTGCCGGGCCGCGCGGGGGTCGTGGTGGCCGACCAGTCGCCGATCCGCGGCTCCCGCCGGAGCAACCCCGCGACCTACACCGGCCTGCTCGGCCCGATCCGCACGGCGTTCGCCAAGGCCAACGGGGTCAAGCCGAGCCTGTTCAGCGCGAATTCGGAGGGCGCCTGCTCCCACTGCAACGGGATAGGGCTCGTCTACACGGACCTGGCGATGATGGCGGGCGTGGCGTCGGTGTGCGAGCAGTGCCAGGGGAAGCGGTTCACGCCCGAGGTGCTGACGTACACGCTCGACGGCAAGGACATCAGCGAGGTCCTGGCCATGTCCGTGGCGGAGGCGCACACGTTCTTCCCCTCGGGGCAGGCGGCCGCGGTGCTGCGGCGGCTGATGGACGTGGGCCTCGGCTATGTGCGTCTCGGGCAGCCGTTGACGACGCTGTCGGGCGGGGAGCGGCAGCGGCTCAAGCTGGCGATCCACATGGCGGAGAAGGCCGCGATCTATGTGCTGGACGAGCCGACCACGGGACTGCACCTGGCGGATGTCGATCAGCTGCTCGCGCTGCTCGACCGCCTGGTCGACGCCGGGAACAGCGTGATCGTCATCGAGCACCACCAGGCCGTGATGGCCCACGCCGACTGGCTGATCGACCTCGGCCCCGGCGCGGGGCACGACGGCGGTCAGGTGGTGTTCACGGGGACCCCGGCGGAGCTGGTGGCCCGCGGGGACACGCTGACCGCGCGGCATCTGCGGGCCTATGTGGGCAAGGAAGTCGGCAACGAAGTCGGCGAGGAAGTCGGCGGGGACCTGGGCGAGGGCGCGGGCAGGGGGGCCGAGCGGTGACCCCGCCCCTGCCGTCCGGGGCCCTGCGGGCGCTGCTCGCCGGGCCGTTCGCGGGCCGAGGCGACGTGCCCGCGGCGCTGCTCGCCGCGGCGGCGGCGAGCGAGGACGCCGAGGCGGCGCGGGCCGCGTTGACCCACCCGGCCTGCCCGGCGGCGTTGCGCGCCGAGACGCTGCGAGCCGCGTCCGACGGGCGCCTGGCGCGGCTCGCGGAGGACGCGGGGCCGTTCGCGGCCGACGGGGTGATCGCCGAGCTGCGGCGTCGCACGCCGGAGCCGCCGCCGATGACGGCCGAGCCGCGGGACGGCCGATCGGCCGCGTGGGCCGTGCTGGTCGAGGCGGATCCCGAGCGGATCCCCGAGGCCGTGTTCGACGCGGCGGTCCGGCTGTTGCCCGGGCCGCCCGCGCAGCACCGCGAGGGCGAGAGCGTCGAACGGTGGATGCGGGAGCACCGCGCCGCGCGGGCGGCGTGGCGGGCGATGTGGCTCGAGCTGCTGCGGCGCCACCGGGGCAGGCAGCGGCGGCTGTCGGCGCTGCTCGAGGGCTCCCCCGCCCAGACGGAGATCCGGCACCTGCTGATGGACGAGCTGGTGGACTCGGCCGAGCCCGAGCTGCTCACGGAGGTGGCGCTCGCGGATCTGGCGCAGTTCGCGGGGGCGGTGCTGACCACCAGGGTGTGCCGGGAGATACGCGCGGGCCTGGCGCGGGAGGCGGCGCGGGAGCGGTTCGCCGACGAGCTCGCGGCGCTCCCCGACGAGGCGCGGCGGCTGCCCGAGGCGTATCTGGGCGACCTCGGGCTCGACATGGACCGGGGCGCGGGCGCGGCGGCGCACTGGATGGCCTCGGCGGCGGGTGGCCGCTGGCGGACCCTGCTGCGCGGCCCGGCCGAGGGGTGGCCGCTGTCCGAGGAGGCGCGGGTGGGGCTGGCGCGCCGGTTCGCGGAGACGGCGGCCGAGGCGTTGGCGCTGTGGGAGCCGGAGCCAGGGCGTCCGGTCGGCCGGGTGGACCAGCTGCGCTGGGTCGCGGTGGCGCTCGGGTATCTGCCGTCCGTGGAAGGGCCGTTGCGCGAGCGGCTGCGGGCGCTGGTGGCCGACGCGCGGCGGGGCCGTCATCTGCGGCGTGGCTCACGGAAGTTCGACGACGCGCTGGCCGTGATCGAGCGCGCCGTCGCCGAGGTCCCCGCGGCGCCCGAAGCGGTGTCGCCGCACGAGCTGGCGCACGCGCCCGAGGGGGTGCTCGGCGACTATCTGGACCGGCACGCGGGCGATGACGCGCTGGTGGAGAAGGCGCTGCTGTCGTTCGCGCTGGGCAGGCGGGGCGACTTCGCCGCGGTCCTGTCCCGGCACTCGGCCCCTGCCGAGGCGCTGCCGCGCCTCACGCTCGGCCTGCGCCGCCTGCTCGCGGACGGCCCCGGCGCCGAGGCGTGGACCCGGGCGGCGCTCTCCGCCCCCGGGTGCGCCGCCGAGACGATACGCGCCCTGCCCGCCTGGGCCGCCATGAGCGACGCGTCCCCCGAGGTCACCGCCCTGGTCGCCGCCGCCATCGGCGACGACCCGACGGCGTGGGAGCGGCTGGCCGCGAGCCCGATCGGGCCCGAAGGGCCGCACGCGTGGCGCCGCCTCGGCGACATCCTGGACGCGGCCCGCGACGCGACCCCGTGGCCCAAGGCGCCCGCCGCCTGAGCTACAGCATCAGCGCCGTGCGTTCGCCGATGGGGGTGAGGTGGAGGGCGGCCAGGCGCCAGGTGCCGTGGGCCGCCGTGAGGAACTGACTGACGCGGAACGCCCCTTCCACGTCGCGGCCCTCGTAGACGCTCTGCTGCCGCTGCACGCCGAGGGCGACGGCGGCGCCGCCGTAGCGGCGCAGCTCGACGTCCTCCCACGTGAACAGGTCGTGCACCAGGGCCCCCGAGGAGTAGCGCGCCAGCCAACGTGCGCGGTCGAGGACCGTGCCGAGGGAGCCCACCGCGGCGAAGTCGCCGGTGAGGAGGGTGTCCAACGCCTCGATGTCGCCCCGTAGTTCGGCCCGGGCCCACCGCCCGCCGAACTCAACGAGCTCCAGGTCGCCTTGCATGTCCCGCCTCCTCGCGCGTGGGGTGGTCGCGACCCCCCACCCTCCGCCGAGGTCACCCCGCACCACATCGGCCGGGAGGAGGGCATCCCCGTACTACCGAGGAGGTATGACGGAGCCGAGCCACAGGGCGTCGCGGGCGCGGGTCATGGCGACGAACAGCTGGCGGCGGGCCAGCTCACGGCGTTCGGCGGCGGCCTCGCTGTCCGGCGCGTCGCCGTTGCCCGCGGGTGAGCAGCCGGTGGTAGTCGTCGATGGCGCGCCTGGTGGGGCAGAGCACGGCCGAGCCGCCCAGGGGCCCGGGGGCCCGCAGGGCGTCGAGGAGCGCCTGGTCGTGCTCGGCCGCGGAGTGGAGCGTGACCCGGGTGACGCCGCCCCTGCGGAGCACCGGCTCGACGTCGCGGCGCCCCGCGGTGCGCACCTCGTCGATGTCCTCGAAGGCGTCGTCGGCGACGACGGCCAGGGCCGCCTGGAGGGTGTCGGCGGCGTTGCGGTAGTTGGTGCGCAGGACCTGCCCGCGGTCGCCCCTGATGTCGATGCCCGCCTCGGACAGGCGGAACCCCCCGGGACGGACGGCCTGTTGGCCGTCGCCGATGAGCAGCAGGCCGTTGGGGGCGTCGCCCGTCAGGGAGTGCGGCAGCCGGATGCCGACGAGGGTGAGGTCCTGGACCTCGTCGACGACGACCGCGCCGTAGGGGCTCGCGGCGGGGTCGCTCGCGCGGCTCTCGGCGAGGGCGAGGGCGAGGATGTCGTTGAAGTCGTGCACGCCGCGCTCGGCGCGCAGCCGCTCGTACTCCTCGTACGGGGCCCACACCGCCTCCCGGTGCGCCCGGGTGAGCCGCGGCCTGCGGCTGCGCCTGACCACCGCCGCGTACGCGTCGAAGGTCGTGATGCCGCGGCCCTTGATGACGTGGTCGACTCGAGGCGGTCGGCCACGGTCCTCGCCAACGCGGCGGTGAGCCGGGGCCGTTCGCGCAGCAGCGCGGCTCGGAGACCGCCCGCTCGGCCGTCGCGGTCACGGCGAGCAGCTTGTCGATCTCCGCGTCCCTGTCCTCGCCCGCCGCGGTCAACCGGCCCTGCATGAGCCGGGGTTCGGGACGCCACGCCTTGACGTCGATGACCCCTGCTCGCGCAGGAGCCGTTCCTGTCGGCGCGCCTCCGGCGCCTTGCGCCGTGCCGAGTCCCCTGCCGCCATGGTGTCCCTCCCCGTCTGACGCGGAGTGATGATCCTAGGACAGTCCGTCGAGGGTGGCAGGGGGTCAACGACAGGGGACGCCATGGCTCGGGGCCAACGGCTCGGGAATCAGGGGGCCTTGGTCGGGGCCGGGGTCGGGGACGGGGAGGGGGTCGTCGGGGCCTCGCTCAGGCCGTAGCGGGTGTGGAGGGTGCGCAGGGGGGTGGGGGACCACCAGGCGCGGCGGCCCAGGAGGGTCATCGTCGCGGGGACCAGGAGCATGCGGACCAGGGTGGCGTCGATGAGGACGGCGAGGGTGAGGCCGAGGCCGATCTGGAGGATCGGGGAGAAGCCGCCGGTCATGAACGCGCCGAACACCACGGCCAGGAGGAGCGCCGCGCAGGAGACGACGCGGCCCGAGCGGCGCAACCCGGTGACCACGGCCGTGTGCGGGTCTCCGCTGTCGAGCCACGCCTCGCGCATGCGGGCCAGGATGAACAGCTCGTAGTCCATCGCGAGGCCGAAGGCGATCGCGAGGATGAGCGGCGGGGCGGTGATGTTGAGGGCGCCCAGGTCGTCCTGGAAGACGAGCACGACCGCGCCGAGTGCGGCGCCGAGGCTCAGCAGGGTGGTCAGGATCGTTCGGATCGGCAGCAGAAGCGATCCGGTGAAGGCGAACAACAGCACAAAGATGGAGACCAGAACGATCGCGACCGCCCAGGGGGTGCGTTCGGCGAGCATGGCGCGGAAGTCGACGAGGCGGGCCGCCGGCCCGGTGACCTCGACCAGCTCGTCGCCGCGCAGGGCGCGGATGTCCTCGACGAGGCCGGTGGCGGTGGGCCCGTCCACCTCGCCCGCGGGGGTGAGGCGCACGATCACCGCGCCGTCGTCCAACGGGGTGGTGCTGGCCGAGGCGACGCCCGGGAGCGACTGAACGCGTTCGGCGATGTCCGGATCGGCATCAGGTGCCATCAGAACGGTGATCGGGGAGATACCGGTTCCCTCCGGATAGTGATCCTCAAGGGCGTCGTAGAGGCCCCTGGCCTCGGTCGACGCGGGCAGCGAACGGGCGTCCCCCACGGCCATGGTGAGCCCCGCGACCGGCGACGCGAGGAGCACGAGCGGCGCCACGGTGGCGGCGGTCACGACCAGCGGGCGGCGGGCGGCGAAGCGGGCCACCCGGGCGAAGAACGCGCCCGAGTCGGCCGCGGGCCCGGCGGGCGCGATCTTCTTCCCGAAGCGGGTGAGCAGCGCGGGCAGCAGCGTCAACGCCGCCAGCATATCCACGACGACCACCGCGGCGGCGGCCAGGCCCATGCTGCGCAGGAACGGACTCGGGAACACCAGCAGCCCCGCCAGACTCACCGCCACGGTCAGCCCGGAGAACAGCACGGTCCGCCCCGCGCGCCGCACGGTCCCGGTGACGGCCTCGACCACGTCGTCGGTGGCGCGGCGCTCCTCGCGGAAGGTGACCACCATCAGCAGCGCGTAGTCCACGGCGAGGCCGAGCCCGAGCATGGTGGTCAACTGGACGGCGTAGACGGAGACTTCGGTGACCAGGCTGAAGAGGTGGAGGGCGAGGAACGCGCCCGCGACGCCGCTGACCGCCACCATCAGCGGGAGCCCCGCGGCACGCAGCCCGCCGAAGATGACGAGGAGCAGCGCGAGGACGACGGGCAGGGAGATCAACTCGGCGCGCTGGACGTCCTCCTGGGCGCGGGCGCCCATCTCCTCGCCCAGCAGGGGGCCGCCGCTGACGTTGACCTCGGCGTCGGCGCGGTCCTCGATGGCGCGGATCACATCGACCGCGTTCTGGAGGGAATCGCCGTCGTCGCGAGCGAACTCGATCGGGATCAGCAGGGCTCTGCCGTCTTCCGACGGAATCGGATCGGGTACGGCGGAGACATCGGGCAGGGCGCGGACGTCGGCGAGGGCGCGTTCGACCTCGGCGGTCAGCGCGGGATCGGTGACGTCGTCGGACTCGATCACGGCGGTGATCGATCCGTCCAGGGGATCGATCCGGTCGAGGGTGGCCGTTGCGCGGTCGGATTCGCTTCCGGGCACGGATTCGACCGTTTCGATCAGGCGGCCGAAGACGCCGGTGCCGATGCCGAAGCCGACGACGATCAGCAGGGCCCAGACCCCGATGACGGTGAGCGGGCGGCGGGTGGCCACGCGTGCGAACGTTCCCAGCATGGTGGTGCCTCCTCAGGGCGAGCGGCGCGCTCGGGACGCGCTCGGGTCGGTCAGGAGGCTTCAGCGTGGCGCGCGGAGGGGGCCCGGCGGATCGCCGGTGCGGGCGGTCTCGGGACTCGCCCGCGCGGGGGAGCCGGGGGGCGGTCAGTCGGCCCCGGGGGTGACAAGTCCGGTCTCGTACGCGCAGATCACGGCCTGGATGCGGTCACGGAGGCCCAACTTGGCGAGGATGTTCGACACATGCGTCTTCACGGTGTGGTCGCTGACCACCAGGGCGGCGGCGATCTCGGCGTTGGTCAGACCCCGGGCCAGCAGCCGCAGGGTCTCCTCCTCGCGCGCGGTGAGAACCTTCAGCCGGGTGGAGGGAACGGCGGGGCGGCGGCGGGTGAGGTCGGCGACCAGGCGCCGGGTGACGGAGGGCGCGAGCAGCGAGTCGCCCGCCGCGACCACGCGCACGGCGTGCACCAGGTCATCCCGGCGAACATCCTTGAGCAAAAAGCCACTGGCCCCCGCATACAAGGCGTCATAGACGTACTCGTCCAGATCGAACGTCGTCAGCATCACGACACGGCACGCGCTGCTCTCGCACACGCGCCGCGCCGCCTCGATCCCGTCCATGCCGGGCATGCGGATGTCGAGCAGGAGCACGTCGGGCGCGTGCGCCGCGACGGCGGCGACGGCCTCGGCCCCGTCGCCCGCCTCGGCGACGACCTCGATGTCCGGCTGCGCCTCGAGGATCATGCTGAATCCGCTGCGGACCAGCTCCTGGTCGTCCGCGACGACGACGCGGATACTCATGCGGTCACCTCCACGGGTGCGGTCGGCAGATGGGCGACGACGCGGAAACCCCCGCCGGGCGCGGGCCCGGCCTCGGCCGTCCCGCCGCAGGCCGAGGCGCGTTCCCGCAGCCCGATCAGGCCGTGGCCCCGGGAGCCGTCGGGGTCGCCCGCGCCGCCGGAGCCGTCCGCGCCGTCGGGGTCGTTCGGCCCCCGCCCGTCGTCGGTCACGGTGATCACCAACTCCCCCGCCGCGCCCGCCCAGTCGAGGACGACGCGGGCGCTGTCGGCGCGGGCGTGCTTGAGGGTGTTGGTCAACGCCTCCTGCACCACCCGGTAGGCCGCCACCTCGGTGTCGGGCGGCACGGCCGTCGGCGCCCCCTCGGTGGTGAACGACACCCGCAGGCCCGCCCTGCCCACGTGCGCCACCAGGTCGGGGAGCGCGGCGATGGTGGGCTGCGGCGTGCGCAGGTCGCCGCGTTGCTCGTCCTTCAACACGCCCAGGATCCGCCGGAGTTGCGCCATCGCGTCGCGCCCCGTGTCGGCGATGGCGTCGAACGCCGCCTCCGCGCGGGCCGGGTCGGAGCGCACGACCACGGGCCCGGCCTCGGCCTGCACGACCATGAGGCTGACCGCGTGCGCCAGGATGTCGTGCATGTCCCGTGCGATGCGGGCGCGTTCGCGGGCGGCGGCCTGCGCGACCTCGTTCGCCCGCTGCCGTTCGAGGCGCCGCGCCCGGTCCTCGACGGCGGCGGTGTACGCGCGTTGCAGGCGCCCGAGCGTGCCGAACGCGTAGGCCGTCACATAGCTGAGCAGCGTGAACGCGTACTCCAGCGGGTCCGCGTCCAGCGCGAACAGCGTCAGGGTCGAGACGCCCAGCCACCCCGACAGCATGAACCGCCGGTGCCACGGCGGCGTCAGCGCGGCCACGGTGTAGAGGACGACGAGGCCGCCATAGGTCACCTCGGGCGGCGGGTCGTGGTAGATCGCCATGACGGGGGTGCAGAAGCTGACCACATAGCTGCACGCCTCGGGCGCGCGCCGACGCCACACGAGCGGAACGGCCGTCCCCGCGGCGAGCAGGAATCCCCAGGCGGTCACGCCGCCGCCGTCCTTGGTGTCGTCGGGCAGGACGTACTGCCCGCAGGCCATGACCAGGATGAACGCGGCCAGCGCCGTGTCCACGACATACGGGTTCGCGTCGCGCAGCCGACGCAACCGACGCTCCCACCGGGCGGACAGGGTCATGCGGCGCCTCCTCGTACCGGGCACAGGCCGTGCCAGTATCGCCGCGCGCCGGGGCGCTGTCCTCGCCGGTGCGGGGGATATCCGCCCTCCCCCGCGCGGGGCCGGGAGGGGTCCCGGGCGGTCGGTGGCAGGCTGAGCGGTGAACGGGCCATGAAATCAAGGCCGTTGGGTCGGTCGCCGTGCCTACGGGGGGCATGGCGGCCCGCGGCTTCCCGCCGGGGGGCGGTTGGCGGGAGGATGGTGCCAGGGATCCGTTCGGGGAGGGGTGCCCCATGGCGTCGTCGTGGGTGCGGTGGTCGCGGGCCTGCTCGGCGCGTGGGCGGCGTTCGGTCGCGGCGGGCCGCAACTTCGGCGTGGTCGTCTCAGGCGACGACGCGCGCGTGGACCAGCGAACGCTCCTGGTCGCGCCGGGCGCGCTGCCCCCCCCCCCCCCCCCCCCCCTCCCCCCCCCCCCCCCCCCCCCTCGCCCCCCCCCCCCCCCCCCCCGCCCCCCCCCCCGCTCCCCACCTCCCCCCTACCCCCCCTACCCCTCCCC
>NZ_RBDY01000007.1 GCF_003626575.1 Streptomyces radicis
GGGCAGCAGGGGTGGCAGGCCCGTCAGCCACGACACCGAGCTCTACAAGGAACGGAACACCGTCGAACGCGCGATCAACAGGATGAAGGCATGGCGGGGCATCGCAACCCGCTACGACAAGACCCCGGACAGCTACCTCGCCGGCCTCTACCTTCGCGCCTCGATGATCTGGATCAAGGACCTGACACGAGCCACCCCTTGAACACAACTAAATACGCTCCCTAGGGGAGTCGGACGCTGAGCTGGTGGCCGAGCTCGTGGAAGCCGAGGGCCGCGGCAACCCGGCGCGATGCCGCGGGTCTGGCGCGCCACTGGGGCAGCAGGCGCGCGGCGCGGGCGTGGGCGACGGCCGCGGCGGCGGCGCGGCGGGCGAGGCCACGGCCGCGCGCGTCGGGGGCGGTCAGCACACACAGGTGGGCGGTCGCGGCGGGCCAGCGAACGTAGCCCGCCGCGGCCACCGCGCGCCCGCCCTCGCGGACGGTGAACGCGGGCGAGATGATCTCGGCGAGGCCGCTCTCCCCGGCGTCCGCGGGACCGGCCGCCGCCAACAGGGAACGCAACTCATAGTGATCCGGCGGAAGTTGGTCAACGCCCTCGGTCCCGGTGGCGCCCCGATGCCCCCGCGGGGCCTCCTCGGGCGCGTAGGCGAGGGTGGCGGGGCCGAGGACGTCGGTGAAGGGCAGGACCGCCGCGAGGGCCTCGGGGCCGGTGAGCGCGGGGGTGGGCAGGGCGGCCACCGCGCGGCGCAGGGCCGTCGCGTGCGCCTCGGTGGGAACGGTGGCGACGGTCGCGGTGCCGAGGGTGACGATCCCGGCCCAACCGGCGGGCGCGAAGCGCGAATCGGGCGCCGTGACCACGGTGGCCGCGCCCTCGGCAAACCGAACGCGCGCCCCGGCACATTCCTCCCAGACGGCGGTCGCGCGCCTGGTCAGCGCGTCGGGGCTCACTGGTGACTCACCGACCCATCCACCGGCTCATCCGCCGGTTTTTTCACCGGCGAATCGATTCTTCCTTGGAGGGCGGCATCCGAATCGGGCGAGATGGGGGTCTTGGAGGGGGAGAGCACGTTTTCACCGTTCGATCGGGGGAGTCCATGAGTCACAGCATGAGGAGCGCCGGTCCTGGCACAGTCGGGCCACGCCGGTCGAGCCGTGCCGAAAGCCTGCCATGCCCGCCGCGCACGGGAGTTGAGCGGGGCGCGGCGGGGGTACCCGGGGGCGCACCGACAGCGAGCGAGAGGGTCGCCATGGCGAGACTCGCGCCGTTCCGCACGGGCCGGTGGACCAGGCCGCCGCCACTGGTGGCACCGGCGGCCGCGGCCGGGCTTGCCATCGAGTCCACTCCAGTTCCTAGGGTCGCCGACATGACCACCACGACACCGCAGCACCCCATTTCCTCGGGCTTCGGAGCCCGGAGCACGGCGGACGACGTCCTGCGCGGCATCGACCTGACCGGGCGGCTCGCCCTGGTGACGGGCGGGTACTCGGGCATCGGCCTGGAGACGACACGCGCGCTCGTCAGGGCAGGCGCCAGGGTCGTCGTGCCCGCCAGGCGGCGCGCCCTCGCGGAGGAGGTCCTGGCCGACCTGGCCGACGAGGTGGAGATCGACGAGCTCGACCTCGCCGACCTCGACGGCGTCCGGGACTTCGCGGCGCGCTTCCTCGCCACGGGCCGGTCGATCGACATCCTGATCGCCAACGCCGGGATCATGGCCTGTCCCGAGACCAGGGTCGGCCCTGGCTGGGAGGCCCAGTTCGCGACGAACCACCTCGGGCACCACGCCCTGGTCAATCTGCTCTGGCCCGCCCTCGCCACCGGCGGCGGCGCCCGCGTGGTGGCCGTGTCCTCCGGCGGCCACGCCCACTCGGGCATCCGCTGGGACGACCCGCACTTCGAGCGCGGCTACGACAAGTGGGAGGCGTACGGGCAGGCCAAGACGGCGAACATCCTGTTCGCCACGCATCTGGACGCGCTGGGCCGGGACTTCGGGGTGCGGGCGTTCTCGCTGCACCCGGGCGGGATCCTCACCCCGCTCCAGCGCCACCTCCCCCGAGAGGAGATGGTCGGGTACGGCTGGATCGACGCGGAAGGCAATCCGCTGAACCCCTCGTTCAAGACCCCGGAGCAGGGCGCCGCGACCCAGGTCTGGGCCGCGACGTCCCCTCAGCTGGACGGCCTCGGCGGGGTCTACTGCGAGGACTGCGACATCGCCCGCCCCACCGATCCCTCCGACCCCTGGACCGGGGTCCACGAGCACGCCACGGGCGCCGAGCGGGCGGCGCGGCTGTGGGCGCTCTCGGCCGAGCTGACCGGGGTGGACGCGTTCGCCTCCGACGCCTCCGCGGGCGGCGCGGTCACGGCAGCGGGGGAAGGCCGGTGACGCTCATGACCAGGGAGTAGACGGAGGTGGTGGCGGCGATGAAGAGGCGGTTGCGGCGGGGGCCGCCGAAGCGGATGTTCGCGACGACCTCGGGCACCTTGACGCGGCCGAGCAGGGTGCCGTCGGGGTCGTAGCAGTGGACGCCGCCGTCCATCGCCGCGGCCCACAGGCGACCGGCGTCGTCGAAGCGGATGTTGTCGAAGCTCCCCAGGGCGCAGGCCACGAAGACCTCGCCACCGGTCAACGTGCCGTTCTCGTGTACGTCGAAGGCGCGGATGTGGTTCGCGCGGCTGTCGGAGACGTAGAGCCGTCGGCCTTCGGCGGAGAAGACCAGCCCGTTGGGTCCCTCGAAGCCGTCGGCCACGAGCCGGACCTCGCCGTCGGCCGGGTCGACGCGGTAGACGTTGCACGCGCCGATCTCGCTCTCGGCGCGGTGCCCCTCGTAGTCGGAGACGATGCCGAAGTCCGGGTCGGAGAACCACACGGCGCCGTCGGCGGCGACGGCGGCATCGTTGGGGCTGTTGAGCCGCTTGCCCTGGTAGCGGTCGGCGAGGACCGTGACCGACCCGTCGTGCTCGGTGCGCGTGACGCGGCGGTTGCCCTGCTCACAGGTGATGAGGCGGCCCTCGCGGTCGAGGGTGTTGCCGTTGGGGTGGCCAGCGGGCGAGCGGAAGACGCCGACCGCGCCCGTCGTCTCGTCCCAGCGCAGCAGCCGGTCGTTGGGGATGTCGCTCCACAGCAGATAGCGCCCCGCCGGGACGTACAGCGGCCCCTCCACCCAGCGGCACCCTTCGTACAGCGTCTCGAGACGCCGGTCGCCGAGGTCGCACCGCCCCGTGCGGAACCGCTCGTCGAACACCTCGTACACGCCGCCCTCGCCCATCGCCCCGCTCCTCTCCGAGCGCGCCCTCGCGCGCCCGCCGACACACTCCCGCCGACCGGTCACCGAGTGCACAACGGGAACGCGCCCCGGTCAAGCGCCGCGCGCCTCCCTCGTGAGCCGTGAACCGCCGTGTTACCCCGCGACGTTGCGCGCCACGCCCCACACCACCGCGACCGCGAGCAGCGCGGCCGTGGGCAGCCGGGCGAAGCGCGGCCGGTAGCGGCGCCCGCGCAGCCCCTCCACCAGCCAGCGCCCGCCGAGCCAGCCGAACAGCGGGACGCCCACGAGCAGCAGCACGGGGTTGTCAGCCCAGGCGGCGGCCAGGTCGCCGTGCAGCAGGTCGTAGCACATGCGGGTGGCGCCGCACGACGGGCAGTCGAGGCCCGTGGCCCAGTTGAACGGGCAGCGCGGCAGCAGCGTCCCGCCGCCGTGCGGGTCGGCCCCCCACAGATACGCGGCCCCGGCCAGACCGGCCGCGAGCGTGGCCAGCGGCGGCGTGGCCGGGTGGGAGAGCCAGCCAGGCCGCCCGCGGAACGCCCTCGACGCCGCCCGTCCCGTCGTCCCCATCGGCCCGTCAGCTCCTCAGCACGCGGCCCGCGGCGTCCGTGCGGTCGTCCTTGACCAGGAAGAGGATGCCGTCGATGAACGCCCAGAGCCCGCAGCCGCCCAGGGTGAGCAGCTGGGCGATCGCCATGCCGATGTGCCCGGTGTACCAGCGGCCCGCGCCGAACACTCCGAGGAGGAGCTGGAACAGCGCCGCGACGACCTTGGACTTCTCCGAGTAGATCCGCCCGAACCGGTCGTAGCCGAACGGCGCGGCCGGGTCGTACCCGTAGCCGGGGCCGCCGTAGTGTCCCGGCGGCGGGTAGTGGTCCGGCGGCGGGCCGTAGGGACCCGGCGATGGGTAGCCGCCGGGCCTGGCCCCGGGCTGGCCGCCCGGGGGCGGCGGGGCGAAGGGATCGTGATCTGACATGTCCCCCCCTGGGGAGATGAGCGGTGCGGAACGGTCGTCCGGCCGACCCCGCCATACTGCCAAAGAACCGGCCCGAGGAACCGGCCCGAGGAACCGGCCCGCAGAACCCGCCCGAGGAACCGGCCCGCAGAACCCGCCCGCAGAAACGGTCAGTCCAGCAGCGCCCCGGTCCACGCCGCGGCCCGCCGCTCCGCGTGCTCCGCGTCGCCGCGCCACACGACGCCGTGCCCCTCGCGCCACAGGGTGGCCCAGGGCTCGCGCCCCTGTTCGCGCCCGGCGCGCAGGAAGTCGTGCATGGCGCGCGAGCGGGCGGCGATCAACGGCACGAGCGCCCGGCGTTCGGCCTCCCCCGCCAGGCCGTAGGCGTCGACGAAACGGCGCAGGCGGGCCGCCTCCGCGCCCTCCTCGCGCCCGAGCCCCGGCACGCCGGTGAGGGGCACGAACCCCCGGGCGGCATAGGCCAGATCCCACAGGCGCGTGCCGGGCCCCACCATGTCCCAGTCGATGAACGTCCAGGCGTCGGTGGCCTCGTCGAGCACCAGGTTCCAGGGGGCGAGGTCGTGGTGGACGATCAGCTCCGGCTCGCCCGGCGCGGGCATCAGCACCTGCCAGCGCGCGTCGGGCGGCGGGGTGAACGCGGCCATCGCGTCGTGGAACTCCCGGATCAGCCGGGCCACATGGACCAGCCGGTCCTCCGGGTCGAGCAGCGCGAAGCGCTCGGGCCACACGGTGGCCCCTGGGGCGAACGTCAGCACCTCGCGGCCGCGTTCGTCCAGGCCGAGCGCGCGGGGCGCGGCCCGGTAGCCCACCGCGCGCAGGTGGTCGAGCACCGCGTGCACCGCGGGCGTCCAGGGTCCCGCGGGCCGGCGCACGGTGTCGCCGACCCGCACCACCCCGGCGCTGGCGTTGCCGCCGGTCAGCGGCTGTTCGTCGGGTACGTGTCGTTCGGGCACCCCCGCATTGTGCCCGCGCGTCACTTGATGCCGCCCTCCGCAAGGCCCGCGCGCCAGCGGCGTTGGAGCGGGATGAACAGCAGGATCAGCGGAATGGTCGCCACCGCGGAGCCCACCACGACCAGGCGTGTGTAGTCGGGGTTCTGGCTGACGGCTGAGCTCCAGGTGAACAGGCCCTGCCCGATGGTGAAGAGGTCGTTGTCGGTGACCATCACGAGCGGCAGGAAGAAGTTGTTCCAGATCGCGATGAACTGGAAGAGGAAGATCGTCAGCGCCCCTGGCCCCATCATCCGCAGGCCCACGGAGAAGAACGTGCGGATCTCCCCCGCACCGTCGATGCGCGCCGCCTCCAGCATCTCGCCGGGTATCGCGCCCGACGCGTACGCGCGCGCCAGGTAGACGCCGAAGGGGTTGACCATGACCGGGATCAGCACCGACCAGAAGGTGTCGGTCATCCGGATCTCCGACATCATCAGGTAGAGCGGCACCACGATCGCGGTGTGCGGGACGAGGACGCCCGCGATCACCAGCGCGTACCACTTCTCCCGCCCGCGGAAGGCGAACTTGTCGAACGCGTACCCCGCCGCCACCGAGAGCAGCGTCGCCACGGCCGCGCCCACGACGGCGTACAGCGCGGTGTTGAGGATCCAGCGCGCGAACCGCCCTTCGTCCTGCGCGAAGAGGTCGCGGACGTTGTCCGGGACGTGGAAGCCGGCGGAGGGCGAGAAGCCGTTGCTGCCGTACAGCTCGGGCAGGGTCTTGGTGACGCCGAAGACCATCCAGACCAGCGGCATCAGCGTGTAGAGCGCGGCGATGGCGCACAGGGTGGTCGCGGTGGCGCGGCCCAGCCACCAGTGCCGCTGTCGCTCGTTCGTCCGGGGCTCGTTCGTCCGGGGCTCGTTCATCGCAGGGTCCTCCGGTTGGCGAGCTTGGTGACGACGAAGGAGAGGGCACCGGCGAGCACGGCGATCAGCACGGAGACGGTGGCGGCGTAGTGGTAGTCGTTGGCGTTGAACGCGGCCTGGTAGGCGTGCATGTTGGGCGTCCACGTGTTGGTGACCGAGCTGAGCCCCGGCGCCTGGACGATCGTCGTCTCGGTGAACAGCTGGAGCGAGCCGATGATGGTGAAGAGCGCGGCCACGAAGACCGCCGCGCGCACCTGCGGCAGCTTGACGTCGAGCGCGGTGCGCACCTCGCCCGCGCCGTCGATGCGCGCGGCCTCGACCGTGGAGCGCGGCACGGCCTGGAGGGCGACGTAGATGAGCACGATGTTGAAGCCGAGCGACTGCCACAGCGCGATGTTGACGAGCGAGAGCATCACCGCGTCGCCGTTGAGGAAGTCCACGTCGACGCCGAGCCCGTCGAGGAAGTCGATCACCGGGCTCAGGCCCGGGGTGTAGAGGTAGCGATCGCCGCGATCAGCCCCGGCACGATGTGCGGCAGGAACAGCACGGTGGAGAAGAAGCGGCGCGCCACGGTCAGGGCGCTGTCGAGCAGCAGGGCGAGCGCGGCGGAGAGCGCGACGAGCAGCGGGACGTGGATGAGCCCGTAGACCAGCACGCGCCCCGTGCCCTGGAGGAACACCTCGTCGGTGAGGGCGCGTCGGTAGTTGCCGAACCCGGCGAAGACCTTGCGCGGACCCTCCCAGCCGATGCCGTCGAAGCTGTCGCGGAAGAGGCTGAGGCCGACGGCGTGGAGCATCGGCGCCAGGTAGGTGAAGAAGAAGAGCAGGAAGAACGGTCCGAGCAGCAGCAGTACGCCGTTGCGGCGTTCGCGGGCCCTGGCCGTGGTGAGCGATGCCATGGGGGTGTTCCGTCCGTGGGGAGGGGTGGGGGGCGGCCCCGTCAGTCGACGACCTCGAAGCCGCGCTGCCGCATGAGCTCGACGGTGACGTCCTGCCAGCGGCGCAGCGCCTCCTGGAGGCCGCCCGGGGTACCGGCGAGCGCGGCGGTCTCGTCGTTGAGCCGGTTGAACCCCTCGGCCATCGACGGGCCCCACTCCCACGAGGGGTCCACGGTCGCGGCGGCTTCCGAGGCGACCCGGGGCAGGTCCATGCCCCGCACGAACGTGTTGGCCCGCTCGGTCTCCTCGCCCCACACCTCGGTCAGGGTCGTGTTGGCGGGGAACGCGGTGGAGGCGGGGGCCGCGGCGGCGATCGCGTCGGGCGAGGTGGAGACCCAGCGGGCGAACTCCATGGCGGCGTCGGGGTGCGGCGCGCCCTCGGGCAGCGCCATGGTGGAGCCGCCGTAGTTCCCCGCGGCGGGCTCGTCCCACGCGGGAACGGGCGCGACGCCCCAACGGCCCGCGAGCTCGGGCACGAAGCGGGAGATGTTGGCGGCCGACCAGAGGGCGCCGATGAGGGTGAGGGAACATCCCTGCTGAAGGTCGGTGACATGGCTCTCGGAGTAGAGCGGCTCGTCGACGACCAGGCCCTCGGTGATCAGCCCGTCCCAGTAGCGGGCCATGGCGAGGCTGGGCTCGTCCGCGGTGTCGACGCGCCACGTGCCGGTGGAGGTGTCGAACCAGTCGGCGCCCGCCTGCCACGCGAGCCCGGCGACCAGGCCCGCGTCGTTGGCCTGGATCGTGGAGAGGCTGACGCCGGGGCGCTCAGCGCGCACACGCTCGGCGAGGTCGCGGAACTCCTCCCAGGTGCCGGGGGGTTCGAGGCCGTACTCCTCGAACAGGTCGGCGCGGTAGAAGAGCGCCTGGGGCGCGATGTCCTTGGGCAGCGAGTAGACCTCGCCGCCCAGCTCGACCTGGCTCCAGGCCCACTCCGGGTACTGGTCCTCGATCTCCGCGACGCCGAAGTCCGTGATGGCTGAACGACGTTCTGGGTGACGAACGTCGGCAGCTGCGGGTACTCCACGGTCACCACATCGGGGGCCTTGCCCGCGCGCACGGCGTTGAACAACTTCGAGTAGCCGCCCGATGTCCCCGCGGGTATCAGCTCGAACTCGACCCGGATGTCGTCGTGTGTGGCGTTGAACCGGCTCACCATCTCCTGCGCGCCCGAGGCCCAGGACCAGTAGGTGATGACGGTCGGCCCCTCGCCCGCGCCGCCCCCGAGCGAGCACGAGGCGAGCAGCGCGACCGCCGTCCCTGAGGCGAACAGGCGTTGCATGGCGCGGATTCTGCGGTGCGACACGGATGCGGCTCCTTGTGGTGACGGATGTCACAGCACCCTGGAGGACGGGTCTGCACCAGTCAAGAGAAAAGTTCATGATCGTTCATAAGCATCAATGATTAACCATTAAGCTCAATGAACGACCGTGAGAGGGGGCCGTCGTGCTCGTGGAACAACGGCAGGAGTTGCTGCTGCGGGAGCTGCGCGCCACCGGGGCGGTGCGCGTGGCCGACCTCGCCGTCCGCTTCGGGGTGTCGGCGGGAACGATCAGGCGCGATCTCTCGGAGCTCGCGGCGCTCGGCCGCCTGACGAAGGTGCGCGGCGGGGCGATCACGGCGGTGCCCGCGGCGAAGCCGCGGCACGAGCCGTGCCCCGAGCCGGTGTTCGCGGACGGGGAGGGCCCGACGCTGGGGCTCCTCGTGCCGTCCGCGACGTACTACTACCCCAACGTGGTCGGCGGCGTCAGGGCCGTGGCGGCGCGGCGGGGGGCGCGCATCGTGATCGGTCTCACGGACTACGCGCCGCCGCGCGACCTCCAGCAGATCGACGAGCTGTGCTCGTCGGGCGCGGACGGGCTGCTGATCGCCTCGGCGAGCGGCCACTACGTGCCCGAGGCCACGCTGGAGCGGCTGCGGGCGACGGGGAAGCCGTTCGTGCTGATGGAACGGCATCCCGAGGATTCGTTCGAGCCCTGCGAGTTCGTGGTCTCCGACCACCGGCAGGGCGCGTACCGGGCGGTCGGCCACCTGCACGCGCTCGGGCACGACCGGGTCGCCTGCTACCTGACCGGCAGCCCGACCGCGCCGCTCGTGGCCGAGGGGCACGCCCACGCGGTCGCGCGGCTCGGGCTGGACCCGTCGGCGCCCGTGGTGGACGGCGGGCGGCCGCCGTTGGGCTCGCGCCAGGCGGTGCGGCAGTACGACACGTTCATCGACCGCTGCGTGGCGAGCGGGGCGAGGGCGGCGCTCGTGCACTCCGACCACGACGCGATCGAGCTGCTGCAACGGCTGCGGGCGCGGGGGTTGCGCACGCCCGAGGACATGGCGCTGATCGCGTACGACGACGAGTTCGCGGCGCTGGCCGAGGTGCCGCTCACGGCGGTGGCGCCGCCCAAGCGGCAGTTGGGCGAGCAGGCGGCGCACCTGCTGCTCGACCGCCTGCGGGCACCTGGCCCGCTCCCCGCGCGCCAGGTGGTGCTACAGCCGACGCTGACGGTACGAGCCTCCTGCGGCGCGGCGGGCCTTGCCGCCGCGTGAGCGGAGGCTGCGCCGCCCCGCCGCCTGCGGCGGGCCCCGCAGCACGATGCGCTGGCGCGCACGGCGCGGCGTGGCGGCGCCGCCGTGCCGCCCCGGCGGCCGGTAGCGCTCCGCGCCTGGCGCGCAGCGCAGGCGTGTTGCGCGGTGGGCCTCGCCGCTGGCGCGAACGCCCTGGCGGGCGGGCTCGCGGCGGCGAAGCCGTGCCGCACCGCGCGGGGGCCCTGCGCCGGGGCGCTGACCGGCCGTCCGGCCGGTAAGGGCGGGCGGGTGGGCGCCCCTAGCCCCGTGGGTAACGGCTCAGCCACACCTCCGCCGAGTCCGCCGGGCCGTGGAGGGCCGGGCCCTGGGTCATCTCCATCGCGAAGTCGTCCGCGAGCTCCAGGATCGTCGCGCGGCCCTCCACCTCGGCCAACCACGCCGGAGGCAACGCCGTTTCGCCGTGCAGGGCACCCAGCAGGTTGCCGCAGATCGAGCCCGTGGAGTCGGAGTCGCCGCCGTGGTTGACCGCGAGGAGCAGGCCGTGGCGCATGTCCTCGGCCACCAGCGCGCAGTACACCGCGATCGCCAGGGACTCCTCGGCCGTCCAGCCCTCGCCGAGCGACTCGACGCGCTCGGGGCTCGGCAGCCCCTGACGCACCGCGCCGAGCGCCTTCTTGAGCGCCTCCGTCGTCTCCTCGTGCCCGGGGCGCGTCGCCAGCTGGACGAGCGCCTTCTGCACCGCCGCGTCCAGGTCCTCGCCGCGCACGAGCGCGTGCACGATCGCGGCGAACGCGCCCGCCGCCAGGATGCCCGTCGGGTGGCCGTGCGTCTGCGCGGCGCACTCGACGGCCAGTTGGAAGACCAGCTGCGGCTCCCAGCCCACCAGCAGCCCGAAGGGCGCCGAGCGCATGACCGTGCCGCAGCCCTTGGACTCGGGGTTCTTGGGCCGGTCCACCGTGCCCATCACGTCGTCGCCGAGGCCGCTCAGGCACGCCCGGCCCGGCGCGCGCCGCGCGTAGAGCCACTCCTCGCGCGCCAACCAGCCGTCGCCCGCCCGCCGTTCGTCCGGGCCCCACTCGTGCTGCGTCCTGAACCACCGCCGGTACGCCGCGTGCACATCCGTCGGCGGGTGCCACGCCCCGGTGTCGCGGCGGACGTGCGCGCGGATCAGCCCGTCCACGGTGAACAGCGTCATCTGCGTGTCGTCCGTCACCGCCCCGCGCCGCCCGTACGCCTCGACGTAGTCGGTCACCCCGGCGGGCCCGTGCGCCTCGGTGATCTCGGCGAGCGACGCGAACTCGATCCCCGCCCCGAGCGCGTCCCCGATCGCCCCGCCGAGCAGGCAGCCGCGCACCCGGCCGCGGAAGTCCTGCTGCTCCGCGCGCCCCCACAGCGCGCCGCCGACCGGGGCCGTCACGCGTCGGCTCCCGCCCCTGGAAGCACGGGCAGCAGCCGCGGCAGGCGCCCTTCGGCGGCGAGCGCCGCCGCCTCGCGCTCGGGCGACACCGCGCCGTAGAGCGTCGTGCGCAGCCGCGAAGGGCGGCCCGCCGCCTCGGCGATGGCCCGCAGGTCGCCCACCGAGCGGTAGGAGCCGTAGGCCGAGCCCGCCATGCGCGAGATGGTCTCCTCCATCAACGTGCCGCCCAGGTCGTTCGCCCCCGAGCGCAGCATCTCCGCCGCGCCCTCGGTGCCCAGCTTGACCCAGCTCGTCTGGATGTTCCTGATGTGCGGGTGGAGCAGCAGCCTGGCCATCGCGGTGACCGCGCGGTTGTCGCGGTGGGTGGGCCCTGGGCGGGCGATCCCGGCCAGGTAGACGGGGGCGTTGGTGTGGATGAACGGCAGCGTCACGAACTCGGTGAAGCCCTCGACGCCCTTCTCCTCGTTCGCCCGCTGGATCCCGGCCAGCGTCCGCAGGTGGCCCAGCCAGTGGCGCGGCTGGTCGACGTGCCCGTACATCATCGTGGAGGAGGAGCGCAGGCCCAGCTCGTGCGCCGTGGTCACCACCTCGATCCAGGTGCTCGTCGGCAGCTTGCCCTTGGTGAGGATCCAGCGGACGTCGTCGTCCAGGATCTCGGCCGCGGTGCCGGGGATCGAGTCGAGCCCGGCCTCGCGCGCTGCGGTCAGCCAGTCGCGGATCGACATCCCGGTGCGGGACGCGCCGTTGACGACCTCCATGGGCGAGAACGCGTGGACGTGGATGCCGGGCGCGCGCTCCTTGACGGCCCGCACGATGTCGAAGTAGGCGTCGCCCGGCAGGTCGGGGTGAATGCCGCCCTGCATGCACACCTCGACGGCGCCCACCTCCCATGCCTGCGCGGCACGTTCGGCGACCTGGTCGAGGGAGAGGGTGTACGCGTCGGCGTCGGTGCGGCGCTGCGCGAAGGCGCAGAAGCGGCAGCCGGTGTAGCAGACGTTGGTGAAGTTGATGTTCCGGGTGACGACATAGGTGACCTCGTCGCCGACGACCGAGCGCCGCAGGTCGTCGGCGACGCGGCACAGCGCGTCGAGCGCGGGCCCTTCGGCGTGCAGCAGCGCGAGCGCCTGGTCGTCGGTCAGCCGCGTCGGGTCGTCGGCGGCGACGGCGAGCGCGGAGCGCGCCTCGGAGTCGAGGCGCTCCACGCGCGCCCCCGGCTCGGCCGCCATGCCGGGCCGGGCCCGCAGCGCCAGCTCGGCCCAGTCGCCGTAGACCTCGTCGAAGTCGGCCCGCCGGTCGCCCGTGCGCCCCTCGGTGTCGATCGAACGGTGCAGGTCCGTGCGGCCCCGCGCGGTCAGCGGCCGGTCGGGCTCCTGCCAGGGCAGGCCGCGCGGGATCGCGTCCTCGCGGGCCAGGCCGGTGTCCGGGTCGGCCAGGGCCGTGACATGCGGCAGCAGCCTGGGGTCGAGCCACGGCTCGCCGCGCGTGATGAACTCGGGGTAGATCGTGAGGCGTTCACGCAGCGTGAAGCCCGACTCGGCGGTGCGCGCCGCGAGATCGTCCAGGTGCGGCCAGGGGCGCTCGGGGTTGACATGGTCGGGGGTCAGCGGCGAGACGCCGCCCCAGTCGTCGATGCCCGCGCGGATCAGCAGCGCGTACTCGTCGTCCACCAGGTTGGGCGGCGCCTGCACCCGGGCCGCGGGGCCGAGGAGCAGCCGGGTCACGGCCACCGCCGCAGCCAGCTCGCTGAGCTCGGCGTCCGGCATGGCGCGCATCGCGGTGTCGGGCTTGGCCCTGAAGTTCTGCACGATGACCTCCTGGACGCCCCGGTAGGCGCGCGCGACCTTGCGCAGCGCGAACACCGAGTCGGCGCGCTCCTCGTAGGTCTCGCCGATGCCGATGAGGAGGCCCGAGGTGAACGGGACGCTGGAACGCCCCGCGTCCTCGAGCACCCGAAGGCGCACGGCCGGCTCCTTGTCGGGCGAGCCGTGGTGCGGGCCGCCGGGCTCGGACCACAGGCGCGTCGCGGTGGTCTCCAGCATCATGCCCATCGAGGGCGCGACGGGCTTGAGGCGCTGGAAGTCGGTCCAGGACAGCACCCCGGGGTTGAGGTGCGGCAGCAGCCCGGTCTCCTCGAGCACCCGCACGGCCATCGCGCGCAGATACGCGAGCGTCGAGTCGTACCCGGCCGCGTCGAGCCACGCGCGCGCCTCGGGCCAGCGCGCCTCGGGCCGGTCGCCCAGGGTGAACAGGGCCTCCTTGCAGCCCATCTCGGCGCCGCGCCGCGCGATGTCCACCACCTCGTCGGGGGAGAGGAACATCCCGTGCCCCGCCGCCCGCAGCTTCCCCGGCACGGTCACAAAGGTGCAGTAGTGGCAGCGGTCCCGGCAGAGCCTGGTCAGCGGGATGAACACCTTCTTGGAGAACGTGATCACACCCGGGCGCCCCGCGGCCTCGAGCCCCGCGTCCCGCACCCGGGCGGCGGCCGCCGCGAGCCGTTCGAGGTCGGCGCCTCGCGCCTGGAGCAGCACGGCCGCCTCGGCCACGTCAAGCGCCACCCCGTCCTCGGCCCGGCGCAGCGCCCGCCGCATCGCGTTGGCCGTCGGACGGTCCCCGGGGGCGTGCCCTGACGTCGGTTCCTGCGCGCTCGTAGTCATGCCTCCGAGGATAAGAGCGGGACGAACACCAGAACACGGCGTCGCCCATGGAGCACGCCCCCGCCCCGGGCCTACCCTGGCGCCGGTGGAATTCGCTCAGGCAGACGACGGCGCCGAACAGACACGCACCCTTCGCGGCCATCTCGCCCCCGGCGCCCCCGACTTCGTGTACCTGCCGGTCCAGGTGCCGCCGGGCGTGCGGCGGATCGCCGTCTCGTACGCCTACGACAGGCCCGAGGTCCCCGCGGGCACCCGGGGCAACGCCCTGGACATCGGCGTCTTCGACGAGCGCGGCACCGACCCGCCGGGCGAGGGCTTCCGCGGCTGGTCGGGCGGCGCGCGCACCGCGTTCACCATCGGCGCCGAAGGGGCCACGCCCGGCTATCTGGCGGGCCCGGTCGGCGCGGGCGTGTGGCACGTGGTGCTCGCGCCCTACACCGTCGCCCCAGGTGGCCTGGACTACGAGGTCACCGTGCCCCTCACCCACGGGCGCGGAGGGCGAACCCCGCGCCCCGCGTATCCGCCGGAGCGCGCGGCGGGCCGGGGCCGCGCCTGGTACCGGGGCGACTGCCATCTGCACACGGTGTACTCGGACGGGCGGCGCACGCCGGCCGAGGTCGCGGCGGCCGCGCGCGCCGGGGGGCTCGACTTCATCGTCACCACCGAGCACAACACCCCGGCGGGGCACGGGGCCTGGGAGGGCCTGTGGGGCCCCGACCTGCTGGTGCTGTGCGGCGAGGAGGTCACCACGCGCAACGGCCACTGCCTCGCGCTCGGCATCGCCCCCGGCACGTTCATCGACTGGCGCTACCGCGCGCGCGACGGCGCGTTCGCCCACTACGCGCGCCGCATCCGCCGCGCGGGCGGGCTCGTGGTACCGGCGCACCCCCATGCCGCGTGCGTCGGCTGCTCCTGGAGGTTCGGCTTCGCCGAGGCCGACGCCGTCGAGGTGTGGAACGGGCCATGGACGCCGACCGACGAGGCGCACCTGGCCACCTGGGACGGCATGCTCCGCTCTGGCGACGCCTGGCTGCCCGCGATGGGCAACAGCGACGCCCACCGCGAGCCCCAACGGGTCGGCCTGCCCCAGACCGTGGTGCTCGCCGATGACCTGACGCGCCGCGCGATCCTGGACGGGATCGGTTCAGGCCGTAGTTACCTGGCCGAATCCTCCTCCGTCGCCCTGACGTTCGGCGCCGACGACGGGCGCGGGCGCCACGCGGGCATCGGCGAACGGCTCGACGCGCCCCCCGAGGCCCCCGTCACCGCCCGCCTCACGGCCTCGGGCGTGCCGGGCGGAGAGGTCCGCCTGGTCTCCGACCAGGGGGTCATGCACACCGGTCACCTCTCGGCCGCCGGCACGGGCGAGGTGAGCTGGACGACCACCCCGGGCAACGCCACATGGGTCCGCGCCGAGGTCAGGCACCCGGCCCCCGAGGACGGCGCCCCCGGCGTCCCAGGACCGATCCCAGGACCGATGGCCGCGATGACGAACCCGGTCTTTCTCGGGGCAGGCCCACACGGATAGACTCCAACGTTCGCGCCCCATACGTTGAATTGGTAAAGCAGAGGACGCCATGGCCGTTGGTGAGGGGACCACGGGGGGTCACACGCCTGCCTTGCGTTTCGCCGTGCTCGGCCCGGTGCGCGCCTGGCTCGGGGAGAGACCACTGGCCTCCGGTTCGCCTCAGCAACGGGCCCTCCTCGCCGCCCTCCTGCTCCGCCGCGGCCGCACCGCCACCGCGCAGGAGCTGGTCACCGCGCTGTGGGGCGAGGAGCCCCCGCTCCAGGCCGTCGCCGCGCTGCGCACCTACGCCTCCCGGCTGCGCCGCTCCCTCGCGCCGCGCTCGGAGGTGCTGGTCACCGACCTCGGCGGCTACGCGCTACGCCTGGGCCCTTTCGACGAGCTCGACCTCGACACCGTCACCAAGCTGACCGCCGAGGCCGAGAAGTCGGCGGCCACCGGCGAGTTGACCCGCGCCCACGACCTCTACGGCAAGGCCCTCGCGCTGTGGGACGGCGAGGCGCTCGGCGGCATGCCGGGGCACGAGTCGGAGATGGAGCGCGACCGGCTGGCCGAGCAGCGCCTCGTGCTGCGCGAGGCGCGCCTGGATGTCGGCATCCAGGCCGGGCTGCACGCCGAGGCCGTCTCCGAGCTGACCGCCCTGACCACCGCGGAGCCCCTGCGGGAGCGGCTGCGCGAGCTGCTGATGCTCGCGCTCTACCGCAGCGGCAGGCAGGCCGAGGCCCTCGCGGTCTACGCCGACGCCCGCAAGCTCCTCATCGACGAGCTCGGCGTCGAGCCACGGCCCGAGCTGTCCGACCTCCAGCAGCGCATCCTCAACGCCGACACCACGCTCAACCAGCCCACGCAGCAGCTCTCCTCGGCCGCCCCCGTCGTCCGCCCCGCGCAACTCCCGGCCGCGGTCCCCGACTTCACGGGACGCAAGGCGTTCGTCGCCGAGCTCGGCGCCCAACTCGCCTCCGCCGACGGGCGGGTGATGGCCGTTTCGGCGGTGGCCGGGATCGGCGGCGTCGGCAAGACGACGCTGGCCGTGCAGGTCGCGCACGCCGCACGCGAGCACTTCCCCGACGGCCAGCTCTATGTCGACCTCCAGGGCGCGGGCGCCGCGCCATCGGACCCGGCCGCCGTGCTCGGCGCGTTCCTGCGGGCGCTCGGCCAGCAGGACACCGGCATACCCGAGACCCTGGACGAACGCGCCGCGCTCTACCGCTCGTTGCTCGACGGCCGCCGCGTGCTCACGCTCCTGGACAACGCCCGCGACGCCGCCCAGGTGCGGCACCTGCTGCCCGGCACGCCCGGCTGCGCCACGCTCATCACGAGCCGGGTGCGGATGGTCGACCTGGCGGGGGCGCACCTCGTCGACCTCGACGTGATGAGCCCCGAGGAGGCGCTGACCCTCTTCACCCGCATCGTCGGGCCCGAGCGCGTCAACGCCGAGCGCAACGCCGCGATGGACGTCGTCGCCGCGTGCGGCTTCCTGCCCCTGGCCATCCGCATCGCCGCCTCGCGCCTGGCCACCCGCCGCACCTGGACCGTGGCCACCCTGGCGCGCAAGCTCAGCGACGAACGCCGCCGCCTCGACGAGCTCCAGGCGGGCGACCAGGCCGTGAAGGCCACGTTCGAGCTGGGCTATGGCCAGCTGGAGCGCGAACAGGCCCGCGCGTTCCGCCTGTTGGGCCTGGCCGACGGCCCCGACATCTCCCTCGCCGCCGCGAGCGCCCTGCTGGGCCGCGACCCGGCCGACGCCGAACACCTCCTGGAGACGCTGGTCGACACCTCGCTCCTCGAGTCGGCGGCCCCGGGCCGGTACCGCTTCCACGACCTGGTCCGCCTCTTCGCCCGCGCCTGCGCGGAGCGCGACGAGCAGCCCCCCGCCGAGCGCGCCGCCGCCCTCGCCCGCCTGCTCGACTTCTACCTCGCCACCACCGCGCGGGTCTACGCCGTCCAGCGGCCCGGCGACCGCCTCCCCGACCACCTCGCGCCCACCGAGAGCCCGGGGTTGAGCTTCGCCAACGGGAGCGCGGCCCTCGACTGGCTGTTCGCGGAGGCCGACTGCCTGCTGGCCTGCGTCCGCCAGCTCGCCCTCGGGGACACGTTGCGCGCCTGCACCGACCTGCTGCTCGCGGCGCGCGACCTGGACGAATCCGGCACGTTCTCCCGGCAGTTCGAGCAGGCCGCGCTCACCGTCCTCGACGCCGCGTGCCGCTCGACGGACCCGCTGATCGAGGGCCGCGTGCGCCTGGCCCTCACCCACGCCTACAACCTGGCCTGGCGCCTCGACGAGGCCGAGGAGCAGGCGCGCCACGCGCACCTGCTCGGCCTCGAGGCCAACGACCCGGTGTCCTCGTGCATGGCGCCCAACGAGCGCGGCGGCATCGCGTTCCACCGCGAGCGGTACGCGGACGCCGTCGAGTACCTGGAGTACGCCCTGGCCGCCTTCCGCCGCGACGGCAACAGGGCGGGCGAGGCCAGCGCGTTGACCAATCTGTCGCGGGCACACTCCTCGCTCGGCGAGCACGAGCTCGCGGTGCGGCTGGCCAGGGAGGCCATCGACCGCTACGTGGAGCTGGGTTCGAGCCTCAGGCTGGCCAACGGGCACTACGCGCTCGGGGTGTTGCTGACCGCGGCGGGTGAGCATGCCGCGGCCTTCGACGAGTTGTCGGCCGCGCTCGCGGGCTTCGAGGAGAACCGGCAGCGGGTGTGGGTCGGCATGACCTTCATCCGCATGGCCGAGGCCACGCTGGGCACGGACGCCCCCGACGGGTCGGCGGCGCTGGCGGAGCGCGCGGTCGCCCAGTTCAGGGACGTCGGCAACGAGTGGATGCAGGCCCGCGCGCTCACCATGCTGGGCCGGGCACTCGACGCCGTGGGCCAGCCGGGCCGGGCCAGGGCGTGCTGGCAGCAGGCGCTGACCGCGTTCGAGAAGCTCGGCAGCGGGGAAGCGGCGGAAGTGCGGAACCTCCTGGGCTCCGTGGGCGTCTGAGCCACCGAGTCGCCCACTTTCGGCCCGCTCGTCCATCGAATGTTTATCGCGGGCTGACAGGCTCGGGCGCACTCGGCCGCCTCATCGGGGGAGGGCGGCCGAGCGGGTCGGCCGCGGGTCGCGGAGGAGCCACGGCCGACCCACTACCGTCCCTCGTGACTTACGGAGTTCCACATGAGTGATGTCAAGCCGCAGGGCGACAACCACGTCTACGACGAGCCCACCAGCGCGGGGAGCGGTAAGAAGCCCACCGTCAAGCCGCAGGGTGACAACCACGTCTACAGCGAGCCGGCGGCGACCGAAGGAAAGGGCAAGAAGCCCACGGTCAAGCCGCAGGGCGACAACCACGTCTACAGCGAGCCCGAGGGCAAGAGCGACAGCTGAATCGTCGCCAGTCCTCGTCACCGGTAACCGGCTGCGCCGCCTCCCCGCGATGCGCAGCCGGTTCTCTGTGCGGGCGGCGGGGCATTCTCATGAGATGCGGTCATTCACCGACCGTGTCGAAACAACTTCCGTCACAAGGGGATTCGCCATGACACGCCTGATGAGAGCACTCGCCGCCTGCGCCGGAGCCGCCGCTCTGCTCGGTGCCCTCGCCACCACCGCCGCCGAGGGGTCGGGCACGGCGGACGAGGTGCGCGCCGATACCCATGTGTACGAGTTGGGGCAGGGTTGATGGCCCACCCCGTCGGCGCTCGTTTATCGCTTGTTTATGGCGCCCTGTCATTCTCATGACTGACCGGCCGCACAGGGGTGCGCGGTTGGCCTCTCCCGGATCCATTCGGCGGTAACGGGGGAGCCGCCGAATGGACTCGGGTCCGGTGACCGGCTCGGGCGGCGTGGAGGGGGCGTCGTCCGGGCCTGAGCCGACCCGGCGTCACGGTCGGGAGCCCGCCGGTGGGGGCCGGCGGGCTGAACCGTTTCCCCGCGCGTTTCCCTTCCCGTGGTCACATCCCGTGGTCACAGCGGCTCGGGCGGCCCGCTGGTGTGGGCGGCGCCTCCCGCGAAGCGGTCCATCGTCTCCACGAGCCGCTGGAGCAGCGCCACCGAGCCCACCGCGTCGCCCGGCAGCTGGAGCGAGTGGTCGGCGCCGTCGAACTCCAGGATCTTGTGCGGCAGTCGGCGCACGGCCTCGGCGTCCCACAGCGGGTCGGCCGTCCCGCCCACCAGCAGCGTCGGCGCGGCGCAGCCGTCCAACGCCGTGAGCACCGGCTCGGTCGTCAGCAGCGGGGTGAGCCAGACGGCGGGCAGGGACCGTTCGGCGGCGATGCCGGCGGCCAGCGTGCCGAGGGACTTGCCGACCAGGAGCCCGCAGCCCTCGGCCTCGATGACCGCCACCACCTGCCGTTCCACCCAGGCGAGCCGCTCCCCCTCGGTGAACTGCTGGAACGTGCCGGGGACCTCCCACCACAGCTCGCGCACGTCCCAGCCGTGCTGCTCGAGCACGGCGCGCGCGTAGTGGAGCAGGGGCCGCGCGGGGGTGTAGCCGATGCCGGGCACGACGAGCGCGGTGCGGGAGCGGGCGGCGCCGCCCGCTGACGGTGCGTTGGAGGTCATGGCCGCAGCGTAGGCCGTTCAGTCCAGGTAGACGGTCACCGCGAGCGGCAGGTGGTCCGACGCGGTGGTGTCGGTCAGCGTGAAGTCGCCGAAGGCGACGTCCGAGGCGCCGAGGATCCAGTCGACGCGGCGTGGCGGGGTGGTCGCCGTGTCGCGTGACGGGTCGCCGATCTCGTCCTGGGCGCTGCGGAACCCGGCCGCGGTGACGCGTGCGATCTCCTCGGATCCGGGGCGGGCGTTGAGGTCCCCGGCCAGCACGGTGGCCCCGCCCTCGGCCGCGGCGTCGAGCACCGGGCCGAGCTGCGCGAGCCGCGCGTCGGGCAAGTCGCCGCCGTCGAGGTGCGTGGCGACGACGCGGGCCTCCTCGCCGTCGGTGAGGCGGACGGTGAGCGAGGCGAACGAGCGGTCCATGTCGCCGCCCGCGCGCGGCAGTCCGGTGGCCGACGACTCGACGACGGGCAGGCTGGTGAGGACCAGGTTGCCGAACCGCCGGTCCGCGGAAGGCGCCCACACCGCGGTGACGTCGAGGCGGCGCTCGAGCCAGGTCGCCAGGTCGAGGCCGCCCGCGCCCGGCCAGCCGCGCGGGACCTCCTGGAGCGCGACGACCTGCGCGTCCGACTCCCTGATCACCTCGAGGATCCGCTCGGGCGCCAGCTCGCCGCCGCGGTCGACGGCGCCGTGGACGTTCCAGGACAGCAGCCGGTACATGCCGCCCGCGGTGTCCCGCGGCAGCGGCTCGGGCGCGGAGCGCAGCGCGGTGGCCAGCGGGGGCCAGGCGAGCAGGAGGGCGGCCAGGACCACGGGCACGAACGCGTGGCCGAGCGGGCGCGGGGCGGGCAGGGCGCGCGTGGCGTATCCGGCGTGCGCGGCGTATCCAGCGGCGACGGCGAGCAGCGCGGCGGTGAGCACGGCGAACAGCCCGGGCACGACCCGCAGGTGGAGCGGGAGCACGAGCAGCAGCTGGCCGACGACGGCGCCCGCCCCGGCCAGCGCGAGGTCGAGCGGCGCGCCCCGGCCCACGGTGAGCGGGCGCGCGGTCAACGTGGCGCGCACGGTGGCGGGCAGCGCGGCGAGCCCGGCCAGGGCGGCGACCGGGGCGAGCGACGGCACCCACCCGGCCACGGCGACGGCGAGGACGAGGACGGCGGGGGCGACGGGGATGCGCGGTATGCCGGGGATACCGGGGAGGGGTGGCCGGGGCGCGCTCAGGGCGGCGGTGCCGAGCAGCGCGCCCGCCGCGATCCACAGCCCCGCGGAGGTGAGCGAGACGCCGCCCTGCGAGGCGAGATACGCGGGCGAGGCGAGCAGCGCGCTCCACAGGGCGAACGCCGGTCCGAGCGCGGCCAGTTCGACGCCGCCCACGGGCCGCGTCGCCGTGCTCGGCCCGGTGTACGCCCGCCAGGCGAGCGCCCCGAGCGCGCCCGCGCACGCCAGCGCCCACAGCCAGCCGATCGCGCCCCCGCGCCAGACCGGGTCGAGCAGGTCGAGCGGGAGCCGCAGCGCCACGTCGGCGGCGACGGCCAGGGCGAGCGCGCGGGCGGCGCGCCCTGGCCCGTTGCGCGAGGTGGCGGCGGCGTCGCGCACGGTGAGCACCAGGGTGGCCAGGGCGAGACCGGCCGTGGCGGCCAGCACGGGGACCGTTCTCGCGCCGGGGATCTGCGTCAGCAGCCGGGCGGCGGCCAGGGCGGCGACGGCGACGGGCAGCGCCCTGCGCGAGCCAAGCCACCGGACGAGCGGGCCGCCGAGCGCGGCGGCGACGAGGGCCGGGAGGGCCGCGGAGAACGAGCCGACCACGCCCGCGACGCGCAGCGACTCCAGGGTGACCAGGGCGGTCACGGCGACGAGGAGCGGCGGCGTGCGTGGGGCGGTCATGGGCCGTGAGATTAGTGCCCGCAAGCGGGCCGCCGCCGTTCGGGGTGCGAGGGTCGCCCAGGGGACGTAACGTGAGAAGACGAGCCGGAATAAGACAAAAGCCACACCGAGGGAGGCTCGATATGTGGCGTAAAGTCCTTGCGCCCGTGCTCGCCGGACTTGCCATCGCGGCGACGATCGCAGGTGTGTTCCTGAATTGGTACGGCGGCCGTCATGGATGGCATTTCAAGTGGCCGCAGTTGTTCGGCGGGCAGGGCATCACCGGGAGCGACGCGAATCTGCTCACCGGCATGTTCTTCCCGTTCCTGATCGCCTCGCTCATCGCGGTGGCGGCGATCGCACTGCGCTCCGCGTCGCTGATGACCGTGGCGGGCCTGCTGGTCCTGGGGTTCACCATCCTGTGGATGGCCCGGCAGTACCAGACCGCCCACAGCCTGACCGTCGGCCCGGGCGGAATGTCCTGGCCGGTGCTCGGCCCGCTGCTCGGCGGCATCGGCCTGCTGGCCGCGGCGATGATGTACGCCGCCGCCCGGCACGTCGAGCACATGCGCGCCGCCCATGGTGGCGGAGGCGAGGTCCGGCACGGACCCTGGTCGCGCATGCGCCGCCGCGGGGAGGGGGAAGGCGAGCAGGGCCGGGAGGCGGCGTGATCCGCGCCGTTCACCCAGCGCGCGCCCGGCGCGCGTGACACGCCCCCTTAGCGTGGCGAGTTGACCCGCGGGGAGGGCGGCGGCCGAAGAGCCGTCGCCCTCCCCGCGTTTCACGCTGGGCCCCGGGCGGGTGCCCCGCTGACCGACGCGGGGCCGGGCCTCGAAGTCCGCCCGGACAAGGGCTCAGCCCGACTGCCGTGTGCCCCGCGCGGCGTCGAGCGCGTAGACGCAGTGGTCCTGGCTACAGGCGAAGATCATGCCGTCGGCCGCGGCCGGCGTGCCGGTGATCGCGCCGCCGGTCTCCAGCTTCCAGCTCAGCCGCCCGCTCACCGCGTCCAGCGTGTAGAGGCAGTGGTCCTCCGAGCCGAAGTGCAGGCGCCCCGTCCGCACCACGGGGGAGCCCACGATCGCGTCGCCCGCGGCGAAGCGCCAGCGCGGCGTGCCGCTCACGGCGTCCAGCGTGTACATCGCCGAGCCGCTGCCCAGGTGCACGAGGCCGTCCGCGACCACGACCGGCTCGACCGACTGCCGCGCCTCGGTGGCGATCCGCCAGCGGTCGTCGCCCGTGGCCACGTCGAGCGCGTAGACCGTGCCGAGGTAGTCGGTGAAGTAGACCCCTGAGGCGCGCGCCCCCGGCGACTGGTACGTCGCGGGGCACAGGATCGCCGCAGGGGCGTCGAACCTCCAGCGCTCCGCCCCGCTCGCCGCGTCCAGGGCCAGCACGCGCGAGCCCGCGCACACGAACACCACCCCGTCGTCCGTGGGCGTCACCCGCACGGGAACGCCGCCGGTGACCGATGTGTCACCCACGGGATGGCGCCACAGCTCGGTGCCCGTGCGCGCCTCGAGCACATAGAGCTGGCCCTCGCCCCACGCGTGGACGACCCCGTCGTGCACCACGGGCGCCGCGTCGTGGGTCTCGAAGTCCGCCTGCGCGCCGGACATCTCCCACAGCCGCTCGCCCGTGCCCGACTCCCACGCCTGGACGCCCCCGCCGCGCGTGGCGGTGACGACCGTGCCGCGCTCGGCGCGCAGCGCGTAGATCCATGTGTCGGTGGGGACGCGCCAGCGGTCCGAGCCGTCGGTGGCGTCGAGGGCGTACAGGCTCGGCCCGTCGGAGGCCAGCACGCGGCCGCCCGTGACCGCCATCGACCAGGCGACCTCGCGCGTCTTGAACTGCCGCCGCCCGCTGGCCACGTCGAGCGCGTGCACCTCCATCGACGTGACGTACAGCAGGCCGTCGCGCACGGTGGGTGAGCCCCACAGGTCGTTGTTCATCCGGAAGCGCCAGGGGCGCCAGCGGGCGGGGTCCGCGGTGACCGGTCTCTGGCCAGGGTGGGCCGTCGAAGGGCTGGCCATCGGGGACCCGGCCGCGCCGGTGGGCGGGCGGGCCCAGTCAGGGGAGTGCGGCACGAGGTGGTCGCCGGGGCCTGCGGGCTCGCCGCGCTGCGGGCCAGGGCCCACCGGCATCCCCGAGCCGGGGAGCCGCACCGGGCCGTCGCGCCCCGGGGGCGGGGACGACGCGGGGATCGGCGGGGGCAGCGAGGGCGGCGCGGACGGGGGCGTCGTCGGCATCGGGGGCGGCATCGAAGGCGCCGAGGGCGGCGAGGGGGCGGACGGCGCGGAGACCGCGGCGTGCTTCGCCTCGGGCGCCGGCGCGGGCACCTGTGGGGTGCGCCCTCTGCGGCTCTCGATCAGCGCGACCGCGCCGGGCGGCAGCCAGGCCGACGCGCTGCCGGTGTCGTCGCTCGCCGCGAACAGGTGCGGGGCCAGCTGCGCCTGGAGGTCCGCCGGGCTGGGGCGGTCCTCCGGCTTGTGGACCATGAGCGACTCGATCAGCGGCCGCAGCTCGTCGGGAAGCCCCGACAGGTCGGGCCGCTCGCGCAGCAGCATGAAGACCGTCTCCACGGGATTCCCGCCGTGGTAGGGCGGGTGGCCCGTGGCGGCGAAGACCAGGGTGGAGGCGAGCGAGAAGATGTCGCTCGCGCCATTGACGCTGCGGGAGTCCTTGGCCTGCTCGGGCGACATGTACGCGGGGGTGCCGACCGCGACGTTCGTCATGGTCAGGCGGGTGTTGGAGACGCCGGACGCGATGCCGAAGTCGATCACGCGGGGGCCGTCCTCGACCACCAGGACGTTCGACGGCTTGAGGTCGCGGTGCACCAGGCCCGCGCCATGGATGGAGTGCAGCGCCTCGGCGATCCCGGCGGCCAGCCAGCGGACGGCGCCGGGCGGCAGGGGACCGCACTCGGTGACGATCTCCTCGAGCGAGGGGGCGGGCACATAGGCGGTGGCGAGCCAGGGCACCGCGGCCCTGGCGTCGGCGTCGACGACGGCCGCGGTGTAGAAGCCGCTGACCGCGCGCGCGGCCTCGACCTCGCGCGTGAAACGCACCCGGAACAGCTGGTCCTCGGCCAGCTCGCTGCGCACCGTCTTGATCGCCACCCGGCGGCCCGACGCGGAACGGGCCAGGTAGACCAGCCCCATGCCCCCGGCGCCGAGCCGGCCGAGCACCTCGAACGGCCCGATCCTTCGCGGATCGTGCTGCGTCAGCTGCTCCACCATGTGCTGGACACCTCCCCGTACGGGCGCTCATTCACCGCCCCGTGCAGCATCTCATTGCCACGCGGTCCCGCGGACTCACGAGTCGATTCTTCCCCCAGGGACCGACAGTGGCGAACCCGGGGGTCTGGATTGAGGGAAATGTCCCCCATGACCCGATCGCTGGAAACCGTGCCGAACCGACCATCTTCTCTACTCCCCCCGATCGGATGCGATCAAATCGCGCCTAGATCACGCGTCGATAAGCTGACTGGCATGACAGGACAGGTGACAACCGTTGACGGCCGAGTCGCAGGGCGACGCGGTCAGGCAACGCGGCAGAAGCTCCTCGACTGCCTCGGCAAGATGCTGGGGACCTCTCCCTACCGGGACGTCAGGGTCATCGACGTGGCCCGTAAAGCAGGCACCTCACCTGCGACTTTCTATCAATACTTCCCCGATGTGGAGGCCGCGGTCCTGGAGATCGCGGAGACCGCGGTGCGGGAGAGCGGTGACCTCTCCGAGCTGGCCGCCGGGCGGTCGTGGACCGGGAAGGCGGGCCGCCAGACCGCCGAGGAGCTGGTGGACGGGTTCCTCTCCTTCTGGCGGAAACATGACGCCATCCTGCGCGTGATCGACCTCGGAGCGGCCGAGGGTGACCGCCGGTTTGTCCGTTTGCGCACCCGGATCCAGGGCGCGCTGGTCAAGCCGCTGGCCGAGTCGATCGAGGGCGCCCGCTCACGGGGCCGCGGCGCCGACAAGGGCCCGACCCCCGTGGCGCTCGCGGGCTCGCTCGTCACGATGCTGGCCGGGGTCTCGTCCCAGCCCAAGAGCCTCCAGGCGCTCGGCGCCAAGCAGGCCGACCTCAAGCCCGCGCTCACGCTCCTCCTCCACCTCGGCGTCACGGGCCGCAGGCCCACGGCGTGACGCGCGCTCCCCCACGCGCGCCCCCCACGTTCCCCCGCGCTCAGCGCATGCGCCCCAGGTGGATCACGCTGATCAGGACCGCCGCGCCACTGATCTCGTAGACCACCCGGTACGGGCCGACATGGATCCGCAGGACGTCCGCGCTCCCGAACGCCCCCGCGGGCCGCGGGTCATCGGCGAGGTGGTCGACGGCCACGAAGACCTGTTTCACCCCGTCGGGGTCGGTCTTGGCGAAACGCCCCGCCCTCACCGAAGATCCGGCGATACGCCTCCTCATGAGGGACCCCGGCGTCCTCCCCCCTGGCCTGCCGTTCACGATGCGCGGCCAGCGCACGCGCTTCCTCGAGCTCAAGCGCGTCAGCGGGGCTGACCAGTACGGCGACGGTCCGCCCGTGGTCCGTGATCGCCACCGGCTCTCGCGTCGCACAGACCTCGCGGGCGATGGCTCCGAGACGGGCGCGGGCCTCCACGATCGAGTAGCTGATATCCACCATGCACAGAAGATTACAGAAGCGCGCACCGCTGCCGCGCCTCCGCGGGCCGTTGAACTGCCGTGCGGGGATGGGTGGGCGGGCTCTCCTCGCGCCGTCACCCGCTGCGTATCCTCATGAGCATGCCGACGTCGCCTGTGCACATCATCGGAGCCGGTCCCGGAGGGCTCGCGACAGCCGCCGTGCTCGGTGAGTACGGCGTTCGCGCCGTGGTGCTCGACAAGGCGAGCGACGTGGGCGGCTCATGGCGCAACCACTACGACCGGCTGCGGCTGCACACCACGCGCCGCTGGTCCTCGCTCCCCGGGCTGCCGATCCCCCGCTCCGCCGGGCGCTGGGTGCGGCGCGACGACTATGTGCGCTACCTGGAGGCCTACGCGCGTTACCACCGCGTCGACCTGGCCGCGGGCGTCGAGGTGTCGCGCGTCGACCGCCCCGGACCCGACGACGAGTGGGTGCTGCACGCCAACGGCGGGCGCAAGCTCCGCGCGTGCGCCGTCGTCGTCGCCACCGGGTACAACCACACGCCCCGCGTACCGGATTGGCCGGGGCGCGAGACCTATACCGGCGAGCTCCTGCACGCGGCGCGCTACCGCAACCCCGGCCCCTTCAAGGGGCGCGACGTGCTGGTCGTCGGCGCCGGGAACAGCGGCGCCGAGATCGCCGCCGACCTCGCGGGCGGCGGCGCGGGCCGCGTCCGGCTGGCCGTCCGCGGCGTTCCGCACATCCTGCGGCGCTCCACGCTCGGCTGGCCGTCGCAGGCCAGCGCCATCATCTGCCGCAGGCTGCCCGTCCGCCTGGTGGACCGGCTGGCCCGCCCCGTCGAACGGCTCCTGCCCGACCTCACCGAGCACGGCCTGCCGCGCCCCGGGACCGGCCTCTACTCGCGCGTGCGCGAGGGCGCGATCCCCGTGCTCGACGCGGGTCTGGTGCGGGCGGTGCGCAGGAAGCAGGTCGAACCCGTGGGCGCGGTCGTGTCGTTCGACGGCGACGCCGTCACGCTCGCGGACGGCGCGGTCATACGCCCCGACACGGTGATAGCCGCCACCGGCTACCGAAGAGGGCTCGAACCCCTGGTCGCCCACCTCGGCGTGCTCGACGGCCGCGGCCGCCCGCTGGTGCACGGCCGCGAGACCCACCCGGCCGCCGCAGGGCTCTACTTCACCGGCTACGCCAACCCCATCAGCGGCAACCTCCGCGAACTCGCCCGCGACGCCCCGAAGATAGCGGCGGCCATCGTCCGCGAGCTGTGACGCGGGCGGGGGAGCAGGGCGGGAGAAGAGGGGATGCCCCTCCCCGTGGGGGGAGGGGACCCGGTGATCCGCACTCGCCGAGGACCCGCCTCGGCGTCCCCTCGCAACGCATCACCCTGTCCCGGCGGCCCGGCCTCCAACGCGCCGCACGGAACCCTTCCCCAGGGTGATCAAGCGCCCACGGCCCGTCAAGAGCAGGCCGCCCCGGCCGCGGGCCCGGCGGGAGCGGGCTCGGGAGCGGGCGCGCAGTCCACCTCGCACCACACGCGCTTGCCCTTGCCCTCCGTCTGCCAGCCCCACCGGTCGGCCAGCACCTCCACCAGCTCGAGGCCACGGCCGCAGGTCTCCTCACCCTCCGCGCGCCGCGGGCGCGGGGCCCGGCCGTCGCGGTCGACCACTTCGAGGCGGACGGGAACGTTCCTGCCCGGCACCGGGTCGCGGCGCACCGCGAGCCGCAGCACGGCGGGGCGCCCGGTGTGCACCACGGCGTTGGTCACCAGCTCGGAGACCAGCAGGATCAGGGTGTCCGTCTGCCCCTCGTCGGGGCGGGCAGGACAGGGCTGCCCGCGCCCCAGCTGCGCCCGCACCCACCGGCGGGCCCTGCCCACCTCGGCGGGCTCGGGGGCGACCTCCAACTGCTCTTCCAGCTCCTGCACCGTTCACACGCTCCGAACCGGGCGGACAAATCCCCTCACACCGAGGCACAACCCCGGCTCAGCACAGCATGATTGACGGGCGAGTCGGACAACAAGTGCTTCAGGAATATTCCGGCGCAAAGGAGTAAGCAGAGGGCGGGCTGTGCGACCCGCCTCCGGCGGGCTCGAACAGAAGTGAGGGCGTGCTTACCCACGCCCACCAGCGACGTCCACGGCTCACGCGGAGAGCGGCGTGCCCTTCTCGCCCGCCGCGGACGGAAGATCGGGGTAGCAGTCGAACAACCGGCGTACGCCGAGCGCGGCGAGCACACGGTTGACGTGCGAGCCGTCCTCCGCGCCCCTCGCGGGGAGGATCAGGCGCAGCTCACCGGCGCACGACCGCATCAATCGGCGCGCGGCCACCAGGACGCCCACGCCGCTCGAGTCACAGAACAGCACCTCGGACAGGTCGAGGACCAGGCGTCTTCGCCCCTCGGCCACCGCGTCGTGCACATGCTGGCGAACGGTCGGCGAGGTCGCGATGTCCAACTCGCCGACGACCCGCAGCACGGTCCACTCCCCCCACGGCTCCGATCCCACCTTCAACGCCACGCGCCCGCGCTCCCTCTCTGTCCTTCGCGCGCCGTTCGCGCGCCCTCTTTCCTCGGGCCTGCCCAGTTTCGGGCCCGCCACGCGTCCACCTTCCCCCCGTGGACCGTCCCGTTCGCGGGGGCGCGCGTGAACAGCGCCGCACACTACATTTGACGTACGTGTGGGCCCTGAGGTTGTCGTAGAGCGCGATCGAAGGAGTTGGGGAGACCGGATGGCGCACGAAACGCCCCCGTACTGGGACCGCGACATGCGGCAGCGGCTCCACCTCGGCGAGGCGGCCGCGCTCGGGGAGCTGTACGACCGGTTCGCGCCGCTGGCGTTCGGCATCGCCCTGCGCGTCCTGGCCGACGAGGACGACACGCGGCGCGTCACGCGCGCGGTGTTCAGGCGCATCTGGGAGTCGCCGCTCGACTTCGACCCCGACCGCGGCCCGATGCGCTCCTGGATCGCCGCCGAGGCGCACCGGCTTGCCGTCGACCTGCTGCGCCGCAGGGACGGCGGCCCCGACGGCGCCGCCGAGTCCGACGAGCACGTGCGCGCCGCGTCCACCGCGGCGCGCGCCGACTACATCGTGACGGCCATGCCCGCGCCGCTGCGCGACGCGCTCGAGCTGACCCGGTTCCAGCGGCATGACTACCGCAGGACGGCCGAGCGGCTCGGCATCACCGAGGCCGAGGCCAGGCGACGGCTGCGCCTCGGCCTCCAACTCCTGTCCTCCGCGGCCGCCTACCGCGCGGATCCACCGCGGGAGGGCCCGTGACGACTCCGTCCCAGGGGGACGGCGACCCGAGGTCCACCAGGGCGTCCGAGACCGCGCGCGTGCCCGCGCCCCGTGGTGCGCGCGGGCGCGTTCCGGCGGAGGATGGGCGTGCGATCACCCCTCGGCAACGGGAGGGCGACCAACCGATGTCACCATCGCTGAGCCCGCGGGAGCACCAGGAGCTGATGGCGCTGCTCGGCGCGTGGGCGCTGTCGGCGTGCTCCCGCGAGGAGTCCGAACGCGTCGAGGAGCACCTGGGCGGCTGCGGGTCCTGCGCGGACGAGGCGCTGCGCCTGCGGGACGCTGCGACGCTGCTCGAGCCGCCGGGCACCCTCGATCTCGCGCCCGAGCTGCGGGTCGCGGTGCTCGACGACTGCTTCGCGCGCCGCCCCGCGCGCCGGCCCCTGCCCCCGTGGGCGGCGCCGTACGACCAGGAGGCGGCGCGCCTCGACGCGTTGCTGCGGGACATGGTGGAGGAGGAGTGGCGCACGCCGGTCGGGCTGCGGTGGTTCGACGGCGACGCGTGGCACGGCGGGCCGACCACCGTGGCGGGCGTGATCGGCCATCTGCTGGCCGTCGACGGCCTGTTGGCCGCGGCCGTCGGGCTGCCCGAGCGCGGGACGCCGCCCGGGGCGCCGCCAGGGGCGGGCCCGGCGGGCGAACGCCTGCGGGCGCCCGACGTGGACGACTGGCCGCTGTGGCGCGAACAGTCGCGCTCCCTGGTGCGGGCGGCGGCGGAGCTTGGCGGCGCGGCGGGCGAACGGACCGTGCCACGCGCGGCGTTCGGCGACGAAGGGCGCTTCCCCGGGGGAGAGGGCGCGGAGGTGGCGCTCTCGGACGCGTTCCTCGACCGGGCGTTCACGTGCTGGGTGCACGCCAGGGACATCGCGGACGCCGTCGAGTACCCGTACGACCCGCCGGTCGGCGCGCATCTGCGGCTGCTGGTCGACCTCGCGGTGCGGCGGCTGCCCGAGAGCATCGCGGCGCGGCGCAGAGCGGGGCTCGCGATGTCGTCCGCGCGCCTGACGAGCGTGGGCGCGCCGGTGCGCACGCTCCACCTTGAGGTGGAGGGCGCGGGCGGCGGTCACTGGTACATCCCCGTGGACTCGCCAGCGGCGGGCGTCTCGGCGGCCGAGGCACCCGAAGGGGACGAGGCGGTGGCCCATGTGACGCTGGAGGACGAGGAGTTCTGCCAGCTGGCCGCGGGGCGCATCACCCCCGAGGAGGCGGCCTCGGGCATGGAGGGCGACGCGGCCCTGATACACGACGTCCTGTACGCGGCGGCGGCCCTGTCACGCCCTTAAGGGCTCCCGCCCGGGCACCATTCGGAGGAGCCTCCACGGCGGGGGCCCACACCGAGCACGGCGGCCCCATGCGCCGGACGCGGTCCGGGCGGGCGCCCCGAGCAACGTTTCGTGACGTCGCACCCACCCCGAGCGTGTTCCGGCGTGGCCCGTCCGGCCAGGACTAATCGAAGACCACCGTGCGGTGGCCGTTGATCAGGACGCGGTGCTCGCTGTGCCACTTGACCGCGCGGGCCAGCGCCTGGCACTCCACGTCCCTGCCGACCGCGACCAGCTGGCGCGGGGTGAGGCCGTGGCCGACGCGTTCCACCTCCTGCTCGATGATCGGGCCCTCGTCCAGCTCGGCCGTCACATAGTGCGCCGTCGCGCCGATCACCTTCACGCCCCTGGCGTGCGCCTGGTGGTAGGGGCGCGCGCCCTTGAAGCTCGGGAGGAAGGAGTGGTGGATGTTGATGATGCGGCCCGGCAGCCGCTTGCACAGGTCGTCGGAGATGACCTGCATGTAGCGGGCGAGGACGACCAGCTCGACGTTCTCGTCCTCGACGATCGCCAGCAGCCGCGCCTCCGCCTCCGGCTTGGTGTCGGCGGTCACCGGGACGTGGTGGAACGGGATCCCGTAGGACGCGGACAGCTCGGCGAAGTCGGTGTGGTTGGAGACGACGGCGGCGATGTCGATGGGCAGCGCGCCGGTGCGGGCGCGGAACAGCAGGTCGTTGAGGCAGTGGCCGAACTTGCTGACCATCAGCAGCACGCGCATCTTCGCCCCGGCCGGCGTGAGCTGCCAGTCCATCTGGAACGTGTCGCCGACGGCCGCGAAGCTGGCGCGCAGCTTCTCGGCGGTGACCGGCTCGACGGGCGAGAAGTGCACCCGCATGAAGAACAGGCCCGTGTCCCGGTCCCCGAACTGCTGGCTGTCCTCGATGTTGCAGCCGGTCATGAACAGGTAGCTGGACACGGCGTGGACGATGCCGGGTCTGTCCGGGCAGGACAGTGTCAGTACGTACTCGTCTCGTTGCTCGGCGGTCATGGTGCGTAGCCTGGCACAGCCCTCAGACCGCGTGCATCGCGGCGGCCAGTTCGTCGAGGGAAGTAGGGGTCGTGTCGGGGTCGTGGCCGTCCCCGGCGGCCAGCCGCACATGCGCCTCGCGCGCCGCGCGGACGGCCTCGGGCCAGCCGTGGTGCTGGAGATAGGCGGCGACCGGGGCGTCGGCCCCGACCTGGTGCATGATCCGCAGCACGCGCAGCACGGCCACGTCGACGAGTGCGGCCTCCTGGCTGTCGCGGAAGACGGTGCCGACGTACTTCTCGGCGGACCAGTTGTCCAGCCATGTGTCCTCGACCAGGCGGTAGACGGCGTCGGTGACGTCGCCGTAGCCGGGGACGCCGGGCAGCCAGTAGTTCTGGTGGAACGCGGGGTCGGAGAGCATATGCAGCGCCGAGCGCACATGGGCGCGCCAGCGCCACCAGGGCATGTCGTTGAGCGGCATGCCTGCCATGGTGGGGGAACGGCGGGGGTGTCGGGAAGACCTTTCGGAAGCCTGTGCGGTCACAGCTGGGTCGCCGCCCTCTCCGGCAGGCCGTGCTGGCCCGCCACCGGGTTCCACAACGCGGCCGCCCGCTCCTTCGCCTCGGTCGCGCGCCCGCTCGCGGCGTCGCCCTGGCTCGCGCTCTCGGTGTGCGCGGCCGAGCCGCCGCGGCAGACGGTCCTGCGGTCGGTCCTCGCCTCGTCGGCCCAGGCCGCGTACAGCTCGTCGGCCTCGGCGGACGCCTGCCACGCCTCGGTCAGCGCCGTCGCCAGCGCCTCGCCCTCGGGCAGCGCGTCGACGGACAGCTCGTCGAGGCGCGTGACAAGACCGTTGCGCTGCTCGGCGGCGGCGCGCAGGTCGGTCGCGGCCTGCTTGAGGCGGTCGCAGCTCCTGATGTTCTCGACGGCGCGGATGACCGCGTCGCGGCTGTCGTTGCTGTCGCCGAGGAGCGCGGAGAGCGCCTCGGCCTGGGCGGCGGCCTCCTCCTCGTCCACCGGGGCCTCCTCGTCGGGGGCGTCCCCGGCCCCGGCGTTCTCCTCGCCCTCGCTCTCACCCTCGGCCTCGGGCGCGGGGGCGCTGGCGCTGTTCTCGGGGGTGGAGTCGCCCCCGTCGTCGCCGCCACCGCCGCCAAGCAGGGCTCCGGCGCCGAGGCCGACGACGGCGCAGCCCACGACGACGACGGCGATGAGCAGCGCGGGCGAGCGCCGCCCGCCTCCGCCTCCTCCCCCACTGCCATGGCCCCGGTGGGAGGAGGGTCCCGGCGGGGGTGGCGCCTGGGGCGTCCTGGCGGCCGCTGACCTGAACAGCCCGTCGAAATCCTGGTGAACGTTCTGGTGAGCGTCCTGGTGTGGGTCCTGCGGAAGGGAGATCGCGGGCATCGCGCGCGTCTCCTGGATGTCGTCGGGGACCGGGCCCCGGTGGGGCGCCGCGGGGGCGGCGTCGACCCGGCGCAGCTGGGTGGTGGACTCGGGGTCCCCGGTCACGACGGGCGGGATGAGCTGGGTCGCGCCCTCGCTGTCCATGGCGGGCACGGGCGGGATGAGCTGGGTGGCGCCCTCGCTGTCCATGGCGGGCACGGGCGGCCCCGCGGGCACGGCGCGTATCCGGGTGGTGGTCTCGACGGGCGCGATCAACTGGGTCGCGGCCTCGTCGACCGGCATGGGCGGAGTGGGCACGGTCGGCGGGGTGGCCGGTTGCTCAGGGGTGGGGGTCGCGGGCAGGGCGGCGCGGTGGCGTCCCGGGGTGGCGGCGCCGCGTCTGCGCCGCCCGGTGCCGGGCGGGACAACGGGCTCGGCGCTCGGCGGGGCGGCCGGTGGCGGGCCGGGAGGGAAGGGCGGAGGGGCGGGCGGGGGCACCTCCCCGGAGAAGGGTGCCTCCCCGGAGAAGGGTGCCTCCCCGGAGAAGGGCGCCTGCCCCGAGAAGTCCGCGGGAGGAGGGGACGCCGGGGGCGCCGGGGGCGGCGGGGCCGATGGCCCCCACGGCTGCCCCCAGGGCTGGCCCGAGGCGAGCGTCTGGTCCTGGGTGGGCTCGGCCCGTGTGGTCGACGGCAGAATCACGCCCTCGCGGGGCTCGTCGTCCTGTCCGTTGTGGCTGGTCACGCGGGGCTCCTCGTCCGTCAACGCCTTCGCCGGGCCACGCTACCGGCTCGGAAGGAGCCTGCGGGCGCCGCCCGTCGGGCGTCAAGTCGGGCAGGTCAGCCGCGAGTCAGACCCCCGCCGCCACGGCGCTCCCCTCCCAGCGCGCGGCGAACTCCCGCACCACGGGCTCGGAACGGTGCGGCTCGAGGCGCGTGGTGAAGTCCTCGAAGTAGTGGGCGCCGCGTCCCGAGCGCAGCCCGTTCAGCAGCGTGCCCGCCTGCTCCGCCGCGCCGCAGGCCGCCTCGACGTCGCCCTCCTGGAGATGGCCCGTGGCCAGCAGCAGCAGCCCCACCGCGCGGCGCCGCGCCCTGCCCTCGGGGTGCCAGGACAGCGCCTCGGCCGCGCGCTGCGACGCGGCCCTGCCCTGGCCGAGGTCGCGGTGGCAGTGGGCCAACTCGTCCGCGAGATAGGCCGCGTCGAAGTGCGCGATCCACGCGGGCTCCTCGCCCGACCCGGCGCCCGCGCTCTCCATGGCCGCGAGCGCCGCCGAGGCGGCCCTGCGGCAGCTCTCCCGGTCGCCGAGCTGCGCGTAGCCGCGGGCCTCCGCGGCGAGGAACAGCGCCTCCGCGCGCGGGGTCGCGCGCCCGCGCGAGCCCTCCTGGGCGGCGCGCGCGAGCTGGATCACCTCGCGGGGGTTGCCCAACTCGGCCGCGAGATGGCTCATTCCGGCCGCCAGGACATAGCCGCCGAAGCCGCGGTCGCCCGCGGCCTGGGCCAGCCTGAGCGCCTGGATGTAGTAACGCTGGGCGAGCCCGGGCAGGCCGCTGTCCACCGCCATGTACCCGGCGAGCTCGGTCAGCCTGGCCGCCGCGCCGAACAGCTCGCGGCCCACCGTCTCCCGGTAGGAGCCGCTGAGCAGCCCGGCGACCACGCTGTTGAGGTAGTGGGCGACGACCGGGCGCACATGGCCCGCGCCCCAGCGCCGGTCGAGGTCGACGAGCGCGGTCGTGGTCGCCAGCACGGCCTCCACGTCGGCGCTGCCCACGCGCGGCCCCGACGACCTGGCCACCTCGGCGTCGGCGGGGGTGATCAGCCAGTCGCGGCTCGGCTCGACGAGCGCGGCGGGGGCGACGTGCGAGCCGCCCGCGGCGTAGGGCCCGAGGCCCTCGCCGCTCTCGCGGCGGGCGACGTCGGAGTGCCACAGCTCGGTGGCCTGCTCGAGGCACTCGCTCAGCCCCGAGGCGAAGTGCAGCCCCACGGACGACGTGAGCTGGCGCGCGGTGCCCATGCCGATCTCGTCGACGGTCACCGGGCGGCCCAGCTTGCGGCCCAGCGCCTCGGCGATCACGTCGGGCGCGCGGCCCCGCGGCTGCTGGCCGCGGATCCAACGGGCCACGGACGTCTTGTCGTACCGGAAGTCGAAGCCGCGCTCGGCGGCACACATGTTGACGCGGCGGGCCAGCCCGGCGTTGGAGCAGCCCGCCTCCCGGATGAGGGACAACAGGCGCTCGTTCGGCTGGCGGGCGATGAGTGGTCTCGCGGTCATCAAGCGGCTCCCTCGCTGACGGCTCCCTTGCTCACGGGCCGGGGAGTTCCCGGCCTGATCACTGCCCGCGGGCCGCCCGGTCCATCCCGTATGCCCCTAGGTGTGCACCGATGCGCCCCGCATGCGGGTGACGCGACCCGCAGCCCGTCACGCCGGGGCCGTAACCCGTACGGAGCAGCAAAGTTGTCATCGGCGTGGAAGAGACCATCGGAACCACCTCAGGGGCATTCCTTCCGGCGCGCGGCGAGCGGCACGGCGGCAACCTGCTCGAATACGCGGTCCACTACGTCAGGGACCGGCACTGGGAGGTGCTGCCCGGGGCGTGGATCGAGCGCGAGGGGCAGACGACCTGGTGTTCGTGTCGGGCATGGGAGTGCGGTGCGCCCGGCGCACACCCCGTGCGCCGGGACTGGGCGGCGCACGCCACGGGGAGCGTGACGGTCGCCCGGCGCATGTGGTCCGAGCAGCCGCGGGCGTCGATCCTGCTGCCGACCGGGCGGACGTTCGACGTGATCGAGGTGGGCGAGGCGGCGGGCTGTCTCGCGCTGGCCCGGATGGAACGCCTCGGGGTCGCCATCGGCCCGGTGGCCGGAACGCCGTACGGGCGCATGCAGTTCTACGTGCTGCCCGGCGGTGCGGCGAAGGTGGCGGGCCTGGTGCGGCGGCTCGGCTGGTCGCCAGCGGCGCTCGACCTGACCGCGCGGGGCGAGGGCGACGTCGTGGCGGCGCCGCCGACGTCGCTGGGCGCGCGGGGGCGCGTGCTGTGGGTGCGCGCGGCGGGCGGGGGCAACGGGCTGCTACCCGGCGTCGACGAGGTGCTGCCCTCGCTCGCGTACGCGTGTGGCCAGGAGGGCGGCCCCCGGGCCTGACCGGCGCGGGGGGCGCGCGTCTATCGTGGTGGAACATGGACGACATGGACACCGCGGGGGGCGGGTCGGCGGCGGCGCCCGCCACGCCTCCCGGCGCCGCCGCCGTCCGGGTGCGGGGGCTGTGGAAGCGATTCGGCGAGCAGATCGCCGTGCACGGCGTCGACCTCGACCTGCCCGCGGGGCGCTTCGTCGGCCTGGTGGGGCCCAACGGCGCGGGCAAGACGACGACGTTGTCGATGATCACCGGGCTGCTGCGGCCCGACGAGGGCACGGTGGAGGTGGTCGGCCGGGACGTGTGGCGCGACCCGGCGGACGTGAAGTCGCGGATCGGCGTGCTGCCCGAGGGGCTGCGGCTCTTCGAGCGGCTCTCGGGGCGGGAGTTGCTGACGTTCATGGGCAGGCTGCGCGGGCTGCCCGTGGCCGAGGTGGAGCGCCGCGCCGACGAGCTGCTCGACGTGCTCGACCTGTCGGCGGCGCAGCACAAGCTGGTGATCGACTACTCGACGGGCATGCGGAAGAAGACCGGCCTGGCCACGGCGCTGCTGCACAACCCCGAAGTGCTGTTCCTCGACGAGCCGTTCGAGGGCGTCGACCCGGTGTCGGCGCAGACGATCAGGGGCGTGCTCGAGCGGTACACCGCGTCGGGGGCGACCGTGGTGTTCTCGAGCCATGTGATGGAGCTGGTGGAGTCGCTGTGCGACTGGGTCGCGGTCATGGCCGCGGGGCGCGTCCGCGCGCACGGCCCGCTCGCGGAGGTGCGCGGGGGCGCGGAGTCGTTGCAGGAGGCGTTCCTCCGGCTCGTCGGCGCCCAGGGCAACCCCGCGGGGCCGCGCCTCGAGTGGCTCGGCGGCACCGCGTGATCGAAGGGCGCGCGCTGGTCGTCACGTTCGTCCGGCTGAAGCTGGCGCTCGTGCGCAACGGCGTGCGGCAGTCGACCGGGCGCTCGGCCGCGTTCGTCGGGACGATGGCCGTGGTCGCGCTGTTCGGGGTGCTCGGGCTGCTCGGCCTGGTGGCGCTGCGGGGGCACGGGAACGCCGCCGACGTGGCCGTCCTGCTGGTCGCGCTGCTCGCGCTCGGCTGGGCGTTCATGCCGCTGTTCGTGGGCGGCGCCGACGAGACGCTCGACCCGGGGCGGCTCGCGATGCTGCCGCTGCGGCCCGGGGCGCTGCTGGTGGCGCAGCTGGCGGCGTCGCTCGTGGGTCCTGGGCCGCTGTTCACGCTGCTGCTTGTGGCGGGCGCGGTGGCGGCCGTGGCCGGGGGCGGCGCCGGGATCGTGGTCGCGGTGGTGGCCGTGGCGCTCGCGCTGCTGGTGTGCACGACGCTGGCCCGCGCGCTCGCCACGGCGAACGCCCGCCTGCTGAACAGCCGCAGGGGCCGCGACCTGGCGATCCTCAGCGGGCTCGTGGTGGCGTTCGGCCTCCAGGGGATCAACCTCGGCTTCTCCGAGCTCGCGGGCGACGAGAACGGCGACTTCGGCGTGGTCGCGACGGTCGCCGACGTGGTGCGCTGGGTGCCGCCCGCGACCGCGATCGAGGCGGCGCGGGCGGCGGGCGAGGGCGCGTGGGGCACGGCGGCGCTCGCCCTGGCCGGGACGCTGGCCGCGTGGGGGCTGCTCCTGGTGTGGTGGGGCAGGGCGTTGACGCGCCTGATGACCGCGCCCGACGCGTCGACGCTCCGGACGCCGCCCGATGACGGCGGGCGCCGGGCGAGGGACCTGGCGTGGCTGCCGCGGGGGCGCACGGGCACGGTGATGGCGCGCACGCTGCGGTACGCGTGGCGTGACCCCAAGTCGAAGATGGGCTGGGTGACCTCGCTGGGGATGGGCCTGATGCTGCCGGTGCTGTTCGCGGCGCAGGGCAACGCCAGCCTGTACAACGCCTGTTGGGTCTCCGGGCTGCTGGGGATCCTGGCCTACAACCAGTTCGGCGGCGACGCGGGCGGCTTCTGGCTGGTCGCGCTGACGATCAGCTCGCCGCGCGACGCGCTGATCGAGCTGCGCGGGCGAACGCTGGTGATCGCGCTGATCGGCGTCCCCTACACGTGCGCCGTGGTGGTCGTCTCCGCGGCGGTGTTCGACGACTGGGGCGCGCTGCCCGGCGCGTTGGGCCTCGCGCTCACGGTGCTGGGCGCGCTGCTCGGCGTGGGGGCGGTGACCAGCGCGCGGCTGCCGTACTCGGTCCCGCAGGAGGGCGCGATGAAGAACGTCGCCCCCGGCCAGACGGGCCAGGCGTGGTTCGGCATCCTCGGCGGCACGGTGGCGGGCGGCCTGCTGTCCGCGCCGGTGATCGCGCTGGTGGTGTGGCTGAACGCGTCGGCCGAGGCGCTGACCTGGACGGCGCTCCCCCTGGGCGCGGCGTACGGCCTGCTCGTGGCCTGGCTCGGCCTGCGCGTCGCGGCCCCCATGACGGCGGGGCGCCTCCCGGAGATGGTGGGGGCCCTGAGCAAGTAGCCTGCGGCGCTCACCCGCGGCGCTCCGCGCCGAGAAACCAGCCTGCGGCTGGGGCGCTACGGCGCTCCGCGCCGGGGCACGCGCTGACGCACCGGGCGAAGCAGCCAGCGGCTGCGAGGGACGGTCGACGCTCCACGCCGAGACCCAGCCCGCGGCTGCGGCACTACGGCGCTCCGCGCCGGGGCACGCGCTGCCGCTTCCGCGCCGAGAACCAGCCTGCGACTGCGGCACTACGGCGCTCCGCGCGGGGTGGCCTGCGGCCACGCAGCCACAGCGCTCCGCGCCGGGGTACGCGCTGACGCACCGGGCGAAGCAGCCAGCGGCTGCGAGGGACGGTCGACGCTCCACGCCGACAAGGCAGCCCGCGGCTGCGGCACTACGGCGCTCCGCGCCGGGGTAGGCGATGGCGCATCGCGCAGACGGCCTGCGGCCACGCAGCCGCCGGGGCACGCGCTGACGCTTCCGCGCCGGGCGAAACAGCCCGCTGCTGCGGGGGACGATCGACGCTCCACACCGACAAGGCAGCCCGCGGCTGCGGGGTCTCCGCCCTCCGCGCGGGGGGCGCGATGGCGCTTCGCGCCGGGGAAGCGGCCCACGGCAGCGCTCCGCGCCGAGAGCCAGCCTGCGACTGCGGGGCCACGACGTTCGGCGCCAGGTCAACGACAGCGCTCCGCGCGGTACGCGACGCGCGCGCTCCGCACCGGGTGGAACAACCTGCCGCTGCCGAGGAAGGGCGGCGCTTCGCGCCGGTGACGCGGCAACCCGGCGCACCGTGCCGGGGTCGCACCAGCGAACGGCCGCCGCGACCGCGCCCACCCGTTGCGCAGGGACACCAGAGGCCGGTGTCCCCCGGCCCGCGGGACGACCGCAAGCCGCCAGGCGACCCGGCACGCTCCACCGCACGGCGCGAGGACGCCGGGGGTCGGGGTCCGCCGACCCGCGCCGTTGGTCGCCCGCCCGCAGGGCCCTCGCGTCAGCGGGCGAAAGACGACCGCATCAAGACCGTGGCCCGGCACACCGTGCCGGGCCATCAGTACCGCAACCGAACCCGTCAGCCGAGACGCCAACCCACAACACAGGCCACCCTCCGGCGTTGGGCCGCCCGCCCAGGGCAACGTGCCGGGCCATCAGTACCGCAACCGAACCCGTCAGCCGAGACACCAACCCACAACACAGGCCACCCTCCGGCGTGGGGCCGCCCGCCCAGGGCCGCTTACGCCGTGATGTTGCCCGAGCGGAAGTCCTCGATGTTCAGGACGACGTCAGCCGCGGGCTCGTCGAAGGAGACCGGGACGTTGAAGTCCGAGATCTCGAGCTCCGTCGTGCCGCCGCCCTCGTTCGTCGTCATCAGCAGCGGGTACGGCTCGCCCTCCGTGGCGATCAGCATCGTCATCTCGGCGCCCGTCTCGTCCGTGTCGTGGATCTCGATGACGGGCGTGCCGTTGTGCGTGGTCTCCTCGCCGATCGTCGCCGTGTCGGTGCCGCCCGAGCCCGAGCCCGCGAACAGGTCGCCCAGCGCGCACGCGCTCGCCGTCGACGCCAACTCCGGGTCGTCGGTGGTGCCGTACAGCCAGTTCCCGTCGACCAGGCTGACGAGCGCCGGGTCGGAGGCGCCCATGGTGCTCCAGAACGTCTGGTCCGGCTTCATCCAGATCTGGTCGGCGCGCATCAGGATCTCGACCGAGCCCTGGCCCTCCATGCTGACCCAGCCCTCGCAGCTGCCCTCCTTGTCGAGGTGCAGGTCCATGCCGACCCCGTCGGTGCCGGGGCCACCCTCGGTCGTCATGCGCAGCGACTCCGCGGCGAGCAGGGCCTCCTGGGCCTGCTCCATGATCTGGTCGGCGGGCAGGTCGGCGATCGACTCGCCGCCGCCCTCCTCGCCCTCGCCGCCGGTCTCCTCGCCTGAGCCGCCGCTCTCCTCGCCGCTCTGCTCGCCGTTCTCGAACGGCGAATCCCCGTCGCTGTCACCACACGCGCTGAGCGCGAGCAGCCCCGCCATCGCCGCGCCTATCCAGGCACCGCGGCGTGCGTTGGTCATTCGTGCCATTGTGAATCCCCTCGAGCCCCCGTTGTTGTCGCTCACATCATCACATCTCCTGATGTGCTCGGGTGAACGAGTCCGTCCCAGGTCTGTCACACCGTGACCGTCTCCCGCAGGAACGCCCCGACGATCTCCCGCCACTCATCGGGCCGTTCGAGGTGGACGAGGTGGCCCGCGTCCGGGATGTCGGCGTACCGGCCGCGGGGCAGGACCCGCACCATCTCCTGGGCCTCGGCGCGGCCCAACTCCCCACCCAGGCCCCGGATCACCAGCGCGGGGCACTCGACGAGCGCCAGCTCGTCCCAGTGCGCGTCGCGGACCCAGCCCTCGCGGGCGGCGAGCATCTGGCGGCGTGAGAAGCCGGGGCGCCAGCCGTCGGCGCGCTCGGTCATCACCTCGGCGAAGAAGTCGCCGCGCGCCGGGCGGGGCCGGTCGAGCGTGGGGTCCTCCTCGCCGAACCAGCGGCGGGCGTCGGCCAGCGTCGCGAACGGCAGCGGCCACGAGTCGAACCACGCCCGCCACTCGCGTTGCGACCTGGTACCGAGCGCCGCGGCCCGCATGTCGCAGATCACCACGGAGCTCACCAGGTCGGGGCGGCGCGCGGCCAGCTGCCACGCGGTCAGCGCGCCCATGGCGTGGCCGATCAACGCGACGGGCCCGAGGCCGAGTTGGACGACGGCCGCCTCGGCGTCCGCGACGAAGGCCTCCCGGTCGAACGGGCCGCCCACCGGCTTCTCGCTGCGCCCGTGCCCGCGCTGGTCGAGCGCGACCGCGCGGTGGTCGGCCGAGAGCCAGCGGGCCGTGTCGGCCCAGTGCGACGCCCTGCCGAGCAGCCCGTGCAGCATCAGCACGGCGGGCCGCGCCGACCGCTCCTCCTTGGGCGGCTCGCCGAACTCCCAGGCCGCGAGCCGCACTCCGCCCTGCCCGACCACGTCGAGGCGCCGCACCATCCGAGCCTTCCCCCTTCCCTCGGCCTCGTCACCGACGTCCCGCACGATTCGCCGAGGCCACGATATCGAAAATATATTCGAACACCGAGCGCTGAGCCGCACCGATCCCCGCATGGATGACGATCGCCCCGCGCGCACCCGGTCGACGGCGCGCGAGCACGACCTGCCACGGCCGCGGCGCCCCCGGGTCGCCGCCGCCTCCCCCTTCAGGTCCCCTTCGCGATCAGCCCTTCGCCACGAAGACGTGCATCGCGACCGACTGCGCCAGCTCCGCCGCCTCCCCGCCGCTGCCGACCTGCACGCCGCCCCCCGCCCCCGCCGTCACGCTCACCGAGGCGCCGGGCTGCACCCCCGCGCGCCGCAGCGTGTGCATGACCGCCGCGTCCACCTGGATCGGCTCGCCGATGCGGCGGACGATGACCGTCTTGCCGCCCTCGGCGTCGAGGTCGGACAGCGCCACCATGCCCTCGCCCAGGAACGGGTCGGGGTCGGCGCCCTCCTCGCCGAGCTCCGCGAGGCCGGGGATGGGGTTCCCGTAGGGCGACTCCGTCGGGTGGTTCAGCAATTCGAGGACGCGGCGCTCGACCGCGTCGCTCATCACGTGCTCCCAGCGGCACGCCTCCGCGTGCACCTGCTCCCACTCCAGGCCGATCACGTCGACCAGCAGGCACTCGGCGAGGCGGTGCTTGCGCATCACCCGCTGGGCCAGCCGCCGCCCCTCGTCGGTCAGCTCGAGATGCCGGTCCCCCGCGATGGTCAGGAGGCCGTCGCGCTCCATCCTCGCGACGGTCTGGCTCACCGTGGGCCCGCTCTGCTCCAGTCGCTCGGCGATGCGGGCGCGCATCGGGACCACGCCCTCCTCCTCCAACTCGAGGATGGTGCGCAGATACATCTCGGTCGTGTCGATCAGTCCGGACATAGATGCCCCTAGATGTCTTGTGCGGTGGCCCCACACCAATTCTGGCGCATGGCAGTGACAACCGTCCCCGGCACGGGTAACCGAACGCGCGCATATTGACACGGCAGTGGTCCAGACCTTTACGGTGGGGCCTGCCCGAACGCGACCGCACCGTCACAGCGACCGCCACACCGGACGCCACCGCCACACCCACCGCCACACCCATCGCCACACCCATCGCCACACCCATCGCCACACCCATCGTCATGGCCACCGCCATGGCCCAGGCCAGCAAGGGGACGCGCCACTCATGAGCGACAGCACGCTCGCCGACCAGTTCTTCGCCGCCGCCGCGGGGCTGCTGCGCCGCGCCGGGGAGACCCAGGCCCCGCAGATCGCCAAGGCCGCGGGCCTCATCGCCGACACCGTCACCGGCGGCGGCACCCTCTTCGCCTACGGCGCGGGCCACTCCGCCCTCCCGGCCCAGGACCTCGTCTACCGGGCGGGCGGCCTGGCGTTGGTCAACCTGCTGACCGTGCCAGGCACCACCGGCGTCGACGTCTCCCCCTCGACCCTCGGCAGCGCCCTCGAGCACGTCGGCGGCCTTGCCTCCGCCGCCCTCGACTCCAGCCCGGCCCGCGCCGGGGACCTGCTGATCGTGATCTCCCTGTCCGGCCGCAACGTCCTGCCGGTGGAGATGGCCCAGCACGCCAGGGAGCGCGGCCTCACGGTCATCGGCGTGACCTCGGTCGCGTACACGGCCGAGACCGCCTCCCGGCACCCCTCCGGCACGTTCCTCAAGGACCACTGCGACCTCGTCATCGACAGCGGCATCCCGGTCGGCGACGCGACGCTGACCAGCGAGGGCATCGGCGCGCCGTTCGCCCCGGCCTCGACGGTGGTGACCTGCGCGCTGCTCCAGGCCGTCGTCGCCGAGGCCGCGGGGCGCCTGGCAGGCACCGGCTCCGAGCCGCCGCTGCTGCGCTCCGCCAACGTGGACGGCGGGCGCGAGTGGAACGAGCGGGTCTTCGCCGAGCACGCCGACAAGATCCTGTGGCGCCGCTGACCCCGGCCGCCCCTCAGCGGTCACCCGCCACCCCGCCGAGGTCGAGCGCGGCTGCCACCCGCAGCGCGACGTCCTCGCCGTAGGCGGCGTCCGCCCTGTCGAACGCGCGGCGCCCCGCGCCGCGCAGGAAGGTGACCACGCCGAGGCTCCGGCCCCTGCTGCGCAGCACGACGCACAGCGCGTGCTCCGCCTCATCGGGCCAGCGGTGCTCGGTGGCCAAGACCGAGCGGGCGGCGCCGCCGGTGGCGCGCACGGTCACGCCCCGTTCGAGCGCCTGGAGCGCGGGGTGGCCCTGGGCATAGCGGACGGTCACCCCGTGCGCCGGCGTGGAGACCTCGTGGAACGCGCCGGGGCTCTCGGCGAGCCGGATGAGCGCCGCCGCGTCCCCGACGACGTCGAGCAGCGCGTGCTCGGAGAACCCCGCGAGCGCGTAGTGCAGATGGAGCTGGGCCGCCTCGACCGGGTCGTCGCACTCGGCGGCGGCCCGCGTGGCCCGGCTGAGCTGGCTGTCGCGGAACGCGCGCCGCGCGCTCTCCTGCGCCGCGCGCCGGGAGCGGGTGATGTCCTGGAAGACCCAGGCGACGCCGAGCGGCGCGGCGCCGTGCGCGGTGGGCGAGCCGAGTCTGAGGAAGCCGCTGAGCAGGCAGCGGCGCTGGGCGCCCGGCGGGGTGGCGGGGGCGCCGAACCTGTCATCGCCGAGCCCTTCGTCGAGCGGGGTCACCCACAGCTCGATCGGCTCCTCGGGCGGCTGGCCCGCGAGCGTGCGCTCCAGGGCGCACTCGAGCTCGTCCAGGCCCTCACCGCAGAACTCCGCGAGCGGCTCGCCGAGCATGTCGACGGGCGTGAGGCCCATCGCGCGGGCGGCCCGCTCGTTCGCGGCGACGGTGCGCAGATCGGCGTCGGCGACCAGCACCGCCCAGGTCGAGTCGCCGAGCAGGGCGTCGCTCAACGCGAGGCCGCGCTCGAGGGCGAGCTGCGCGTGCACCTCGCCGAACGCCACGTACACGCCGGACGGCCTGCCGTCGGCGCCGCGGATCGCGGTGGTCAGCGCGCGGACCAGCAGCCGGCCGCCGTCCCGGCGCAGCAGCGGGAACTCGTGCGCGGTGCGGGGTGTGACACCCGGCGGGCCCGGTGGCGCGGTCAACGCGGCGAGCAGCCGGGTCCCGACGTCCGCGGCGTCGGCGTCCCGCACGGCCCAGCCCCCGAGCCCCGTGCGGCCGACGGCCTGCTCCCGGGTCCAGCCGAGGAGGCGCTCGGCGTTGCGGTTCCAGTGGGTCACCCTGCCGTCGGTGTCCATGGCGAACAGGGCGGCGTCCGAGCCGTCGAGCAGTGCGGTGAGCAGACGCTCGTCGGAGACGCCGGGCGAGAGGTCCGCGGCGGAAACGAGAGGCGCGGGCTGGGCCTCGGAAGGAATGGTCACCTGATACCCCCTGCACAGGAGAGTGGGCGCCGGTCGCAGGCGCGCCGAACCATTCAACTGCATAGTGACCTCGGTCACATAGGGTTTCATCGAATTCCGTTGCCGCACCGAAATCCTGTTGTGGGGCCCCGGGGGCTTCGCCTACCGTGCGAGGTACACGAGAAGGGAGGTGGTTCGGCAGATGTATGACAACCGGACGCGTGAGGTGACTGCGGCCTAGCGGTCGCTGTCCCACGACACGTGGCGCCGGCACCGCCGGCCAATCCCGAGCAGTCACCCGATCCGCGAGCCGTCGGCGCCGTCCGGCCGGCTCCCCGCCCGGCGCAGCGCGTCCCGCGGGGACCAAGGCTCGCGGATCGCTGCTTCTCCGGGGCTTGTCAGGGCCTTCTCACGGCCTTCACCAGCGGCTTCTCAGGGGCCGAGCCGCTCGACGGTCCACGCGCCGCCCTCGCGCAGATACCGCAGCCGGTCGTGCAGCCGGTTCTCCCGCCCCTGCCAGAACTCCACGGTGTCGGGCGCCACCCGGTACCCGCCCCACTGCGGCGGCGCGGGCACGTCCTCGCCCTCGGGGTAGCGCCGGGCCAACTCCTCGTAGACGCGGTCGAGATCGGCCCGCGAGGCCACGGGCGACGACTGCTCGCTCGCCCACGCGCCGAGCTGCGAGCCATGCGGTCTCGTCCTGAAGTACGCCGCCGTCTCCGCGCGCCCCGTGCGCTCCGCCGTGCCCGTGACGATCACCTGCCGGGCGATGGGGTGCCAGGGGAACAGCAGCGAGACATGGGCGTTGCCCTCGATCTCGCGGCCCTTGCGGGAGCCGTGGTGGGTGAAGAAGACGAATCCCTCGCGGTCGAAGCCCTTGAGCAGCACCGTGCGCGCGCTGGGCCGCCCACCGGGCCCGACCGTGCCGAGCACCATGGCGTTGGGCTCGTGCAGGCCGCTCTCCCTGGCCTGCGCGAACCAGTGCTCGAACTGCTCGAACGGGTCGGCCGCCAGGTCCTTCTCGTCGAGCCCGGCGTCGCGGTACGCGGCGCGCATCGCGGCGAGGTCGAGCGACGACGTGGCGGGGGTCGGCTCCTGGCGGTCTGCGCGGCGGGCGCTCTCGGCGTGGGACACGGCCCATATCTTGCAACATACGGCCGACCGAGAAGCACCGAGCGGGGTTTTGCCCCTCGTTCCCCGGCTCCCGGACACCCAGCGTTAAGGTGACCGCCAGACTTACCGCGCTGATCGCGCGCACCTCGGCGCATGTGTGAACACATGCCCCGGAGACGGAGGGAGCGGCCCATGTCGGATGTCGTACCGGGGCTCGAGGGAGTCGTCGCCTTCGAAACGGAGATCGCCGAGCCCGACCGCGAGGGCGGCGCGCTGCGCTACCGCGGCGTGGACATCGAGGACCTCGTGGGGCACGTGTCGTTCGGGCGGGTGTGGGGGCTGCTGGTGGACGGGGCGTTCACACCGGGGCTGCCGCCCGCCGAGCCGTTCCCGATCCCGGTGCACTCGGGCGATGTGCGGGTGGACGTCCAGTCGGCGCTCGCGCTGCTCTCGCCCGTGTGGGGCCTGCGCCCGCTCCTGGACATCGACGCCGAGCAGGCGCGCGAGGACCTCGCGCGCGCCGCCGTGATGGCGCTGAGCTTTGTCGCCCAGTCCGCGCGCGGGCCCGGGCAGCCGATGGTGCCGCAGCGGGAGATCGACAAGGCGGACACGATCACCGAGCGGTTCATGCGGCGCTGGCGTGGCGATCCTGACCCGCGGCATGTCGCGGCGCTCGACGCGTACTGGACGTCGGCGGCCGAGCACGGGATGAACGCCTCCACCTTCACCGCCCGCGTGATCGCCTCCACGGGCGCGGACGTCGCCGCCGCGCTCTCCGGGGCGGTCGGCGCGATGTCGGGGCCGCTGCACGGGGGCGCGCCCTCGCGCGTGCTCGGCATGATCGAGGAGATCGAGCGCGAGGGCGACGCCGAGGGGTATGTGCGGCGCAAGCTGGACGCGGGCGAGCGGCTGATGGGCTTCGGCCACCGCGTCTACCGCGCCGAGGACCCGCGCGCCCGGGTGCTGCGGCGCACGGCGCGCGACCTGGGCGCGCCGCGCTTCGAGGTGGCGGAGGCGCTGGAACGCGCGGCGCTCGCCGAGCTGGGCGCGCGCCGCCCCGATCGGGTGCTGGCGACGAACGTGGAGTTCTGGGCGGCGATCGTGCTGGACTTCGCCGAGGTCCCGGCGGACATGTTCACGGCGATGTTCACATGTGCGAGGACGGCGGGCTGGTCGGCGCACATCCTGGAGCAGAAGCGCACGGGCCGCCTGATCCGCCCCTCGGCCCGCTATGTGGGCCCGGCCCCGCGCACCCCCCACGCGATCAAGGGCCACGGCGCCTGAGGTGCCTCGGGGCGGCCGACCCGTGGCCCGGGTGAGGGGGCACGGGTCGGCCTGTGGGGGAACGGCGGCTCAGGCGGCGACGCGGCCGTCGGGGTCGGGGTCGGGGGCGGCGCCGGGCTCGGGGTCGGTGTTCAACGAGTCGATCAGCGCGTCCCGTTCGCCCGTGTTCTCGGGCCGCACCAGGCCGATGCCGATGTAGAGGACGAGCGACGTCAGCAGCGGCAGGCCCACGATGGCGGCCTGGGTGGCGTCGTCCACGATGTAGCGCACGACGTACCACACCGCGAGGCCGCCCGCCCATGACGTGATGGCGGCGGTCGGCCCGTTCCTGCGGAACCACGGCAGCAGCCCCAGCATCAGCGGGATCGAGATCGGGCCCATCGTCGCCGCGACCAGCTCGACCACCGTGTCGAGGACGAAGCCCTCGCCCCCGGTCGCGATCGCGATCGTCATGCTGAGGCTGACGAACAGGACGGTCGTCACGCGGGCGAACGTCAGCTGCGCGCGCTCGGTCAGCCGCCTGACCCCGGGGGCGAGCACCGGCGCGATGTCGCGCGTGATGACGGCGGTGATGACGTTGGAGTCGGAGGCCACCATCGCCATCGTGTGGGAGAAGAAGCCCGCGAGCATCAGGCCGATGAGCCCCGCGGGCAGCAGCTCCTTGGACAGCTCGATGTAGGACTCCTCGCCGTTGCTGAGCCCCGGCACGATGAGCGGCGCGGCGATCATCGGCAGGAAGAGGACCAGCGGCCACACCAGCCACAGCGCGCTGGAGAGCAGCGCCGAGCGGCGCGCCTCGGATCCCGAGGGCGAGGCCATGTAGCGCTGCGCCAGGTTCCACATGCCGCCGTTGTACTCGAAGGTCTTGACGAAGAGGAACGCGATGATCAGCCATGTGGTCACGGAGCCGGCCACCGGGTCGCCGCGCCCGTCGGGCAGGTCGCCCCACATGGTGAACGGGAAGTCCGCGCCCAGCTCGGCCATGACGGCGATCAGCATCGCGATCCCGGCCACCGCCTGGATGACGAACTGGCCCATGTCGGTGAGGACATCGGCCCACAGGCCGCCCACCGTCATGTAGGCCATCGTGGCGATGCCGGTGAAGATGATGCCCCACTCCAGGGGGATGTCGGCGAAGCCCTGCAACAGCACGGATATCGCGACCCACTTGGCGGCGATGTCCACGACCTTGAGCGCGGCGCCGCTGTAGGCGAGGACCTGCTGGGTGGGCAGGTTGTAGCGGCGGGCCAGGTACTCGAGCGGGGACTTGACGTCGTGCTTGGCACGCAGTCTGTTCCAGCGGGCGGCCCACACGAACGCGCCCACGCCGACGCCGAGCCCGATGGTCAGCGGCCACCAGAAGTAGACGGTGATGCCGTCGTTGTAGGCCACCGCCGCGAAGGCGACGAACATCACCGCGCTGTAGCCGGACATGTGGTGCGAGATCCCCGACAGCCACCACGGGATCTTCCCGCGCGCGACGAAGAAGTCGGCGATGGTGTGCACTCGGTTCTTCGACCACCAGCCGATGGCTACCACCACGAGGAAGTAGCCAGCGACCACGATCCAGTCCAACGCGGACATCGCGGCTCCTAAGGGATGCGGGGGTTTACGGGGATCGAACGGGGATCACCAGTGCGCGCGCTTGGGGACGAAGTCCGGCTCGAACCGCTTCATGTACGCCGTGTCGTCCCGCCGGGTCAGGCCGCAGGCCAGATACCGCTCGTGCATCGCCGCGAGGGCGTCCCTGTCGAGCTCGATGCCGAGCCCCGGGCCTTCGGGCAGGGGGACGGCGCCTTCGGTGAAGCGGAGCGCGCCGGGGGCGACCACGTCCTGCCCGTCCTGCCAGGGGGTGTGGGTGTCGCAGGCGTGGCGCAGCCCGGGGGTGGCGGCGGCGAGGTGGGTCATCGCCGCGAGGCTGATGCCCAGGTGGGAGTTGGAGTGCATGGACAGGGCGAGCCCGAACGTGTCGCACAGCGCCGCCACTTGGCTGGAGCGGACCAGGCCGCCCCAGTAGTGGTGGTCGATCAGCAGCACGCCGATCGCGCCCTGGGCGATGGCGGGTGGCAGGTGGTCATGGGTGACGACGCACATGTTGGTGGCCAGCGGCATGGGGACCCGGGCGGCGACCTCGGCCATGCCCGCGATCTCGGGCGCGGGGTCCTCCAGATACTCGAGGACCCCTTCGAGCGCCTTGCCGATCCGCACCGAAGTGGCGGGCGTCCAGGCGGCGTTCGGGTCGATGCGCAGCGGCAGCCCGGGGAACGCGTCGCGCAGCGCGACGACCGCATCGGCCTCCTGGTCGGGCGGCAGGACGCCGCCCTTGAGCTTGATGGAGCCGAAGCCGTACTCCTCGATGAGCAGGCGGGCCTGGGCGACGACGCCCTCGGGGTCGAGCGCGGCGCCGAAGCGGTCGGGCTCGCCGCCGGGGTGGGCGCCCCACTTGTAGAAGAGGTAGGCGCTGTAGGGGACGGCCTCGCGCACCGGGCCGCCGAGCAGGTCGGCGACGCGGACGCCCGCGGCCTTGCCCTGGATGTCGAGGCAGGCCACCTCGAACGCGGCGAACACGGCGTCCACCGTCTTCTGGTTGGAGCCCGCGCCGGTGAGGCCGTGCTGGTCGGTGACCACGTCGCCGCCGACGGACGCGGCGACGCGGGCGTGGATCTCGTGCAGGGCGTGCGGGCGCAGGCCGATCAACTCGGGGGCGGCGGCCCGGAGTCGGTCGAGGTGGGAGAGGTCCCCATAGGTCTCCCCGAGGCCGTACAGGCCCTCGTCGGTGACGACCTCGACCACCGTGCGCAGCGCCCATGGCTCGTGCACCCCCATGGCGTTGAGCAGCGGCGGGTCGCGGAAGGCCACGGGGGTCAGATGGATCTCACGGATGCGCATAGCCCAGCCCATTCACATATCTGAATTGGGGACAGTCTCATGAACAGACGTCGCAACGATAGGAGTGCCCCCCGGGCGCGTCAAGGGTCAGGACGCGCCCCCGCGACGCGCCCGTCACGCAACGAATCGCCCCGCCACGGGCGTTCAGCGGCCCTCGCGCACCGCCTCGGCCAGCACCTCGGCCAGGTGCCGCGCCCGATGGCCGCCGAGCTGCTCCAGCTGGGTGCGGCACGAGTAGCCGTCGGCGAGCAGCACCGCGTCGGGGGCCGCGCCGCGCACGGCGGGCAGCAGCTGGTCCTCGGCGCACGCCACGGAGATGTCCCAGTGGCCGCGCTCGAAGCCGAAGTTGCCCGCGAGGCCGCAGCAGCCCGCGGTCAACTCCCCGGTGAGCCCGGCCCGTTCACGCAACCGCCGGTCGGCCGCCGCGCCGAGCACCGCGCTCTGGTGGCAGTGGGTCTGCCCGGCCACGGTGCGGTCGATCGGCGGGGGCGCCCAGTCGGGGGCGCACTGCTCGAGCGTCTCGGCGAACGTCCGCACGCGCGCGGCAAGTCGGGCGGCGCGGGGGTCGCCGGGCAGCAGCTCGGGCAGGTCGGTGCGCAACGCCGCGGCGCAGGGCGGCTCGAGCACCGTCACGGGCGCGTCGCCCTCCGGCACCCGGTCGAGCGTGCGGCGCAGCACCGAACGCGCCTGGTCGAGCTGCCCGGTGGAGACATAGGTGAGCCCGCAGCACACCGCGCGCTCGGGCACCGTGGCCCGCAGCCCGGCCGCGGCCAGCACCTCGACCGCGGCCGAACCCGCCTCGGGCGCAAGGTGGTTGGTGAAGGTGTCGGGGAACAGCACCACGTCGGCCCCGGCGCCCCCTCGCCCGAAGCGCCGCGCGCCCTCCGCCCGCCACCAGCGCAGGAACGAGCGGCGGGCCAGCGGCGGGATGGGGCGCTCGGGCGCGATGCCGCCCATCCGCTTGGCCAGCGCGGCCAACGGGCGCACCCGGGCGGCGGCGTTGGCGGGGGCGGCGAGCCGCAGCGCGGCCGTCATCGCGAGCCAGCGCGGCAGCCGCCCCATCGAGTAGTGCGACGCGGGCCGCGGCCTGCGCCGATACGCCTGGTACAGCACCTCGGACTTGTAGGTGGCCATGTCCACATGGACCGGGCAGTCGCCCCGGCAGCCCTTGCACGACAGGCACAGGTCGAGAGCCTCGTGCACCTCGGGCGCGCGCCAGCCGCCGGTGACCACCTCGCCGGTGAGCATCTCGTGCAGCAGCCTGGCCCGCCCTCGCGTGGAGTGCTTCTCCTCCCCCGTCGCCCGGTAGGACGGGCACATCACCTGTCCAGGACCCGCCGTCGTCTCCCGGCACTTGGCGACGCCGACGCAGCGGCGCACGGCGGCGGAGAAGTCACCGCCGTCGTCCGCGTACGCGAACGCCACGGGCCCGGGGCGCTCGGGGAGCCCGGCGAAGCGCAGCTGGGCGTCGAGCGGCGCGGGCCGCACGAGCACCCCGGGGTTGAGGCCGCCGTCCGGGTCCCACAGCTCCTTGAACCGGCCGAACAGGCCCACGAGTCGGTCCCCGTACATGCGCGGCAGCAGCTCCGACCTGGCCAGGCCGTCGCCGTGCTCGCCCGAGAGCGAACCGCCGTGCGCCACCACCAGATCGGCCAGCTCACCCGAGAACTCCCGGAAGCGCGCCACCCCTTGGGGAGTGAGCAGGTCGAAGTCGACGCGGATGTGGATGCAGCCGTCCCCGAAGTGCCCATAGGGCATGCCGCGCAGCCCGTGGTCGCGCAGCAGCCCCCTGAACTCCCGTAGATACGCGCCGAGTCGGGCCGGGGGCACCGCGCAGTCCTCCCACCCGGGCCAGGCCTCGCCGCCGTCGGGCAGCCGGGTCGCGGTGCCCGAGGCGTCCTCCCGCACCCGCCACAGCGCGCGCTGGTCGAGCGGGTCGGCGACCACCAGGTGCGCCGTCGTCCCGCCGCCGACCGCGGCCCGGCACAGCGCGGCGGCGTTGGCCTCGGCCTCGGCGGTGTCGGCGCCACCCGTCTCCACGAAGAGCCAGGCCCGGCCGCGCGGCAGGGTGGCGAGCGCCGACCCGCCCACCAGGTCGGCCGCCATGCCCTCCACGGTCAACGGGCCCAGCGGCAGCAGCCCGGCCGCCGCCTCGGCCGCCGCGGACTCGTCGGGGTAGCCGAGCACGGCGAGCGCCCTGGCGGCCGGGGCCCGCACGAGCCGCACGGTCGCCTCGGTCAGCAGGCCGAGCGTTCCCTCGCTCCCGGTGAACGCCCGCGCCCAGTCCCTGCCCCGCTCCGGCAGCAGCTCGTCCAGGGCATAGCCCGAGATGCGGCGCGGCAGCTCGGGGAACCCCGTGCGCAGCGCCGCCAGGTGGGACCCGACCAGCTCATCCGCCCCCGCGCCGAGCCGCCCCGGGCCCGAGAACCCGCCCGCGCCACGGCCGAGGCGCGCGCGCTCGCCCCGGTAGGTGAGGACGTCCAGCGCGTGCACATTGTCCGCGGTGGTGCCCCAGGCGACGGAGTGGGAGCCGCACGCGTTGTTGCCGATCATGCCGCCGATCGTGCAGCGGCTGTGCGTCGAGGGATCGGGCCCGAACGTCAGCCCGTGCGGCGCCGCGGCCTCGCGCAGCGCGTCGCACACGACGCCCGGCTGCACGGTGGCGGTGCCCGCCTCGGGATCGAGCGCCAGGATCCCGTTCATGTGCCGTGTGAAGTCGAACACCACGCCCGTGCCCGTCGCCTGGCCCGCGATGCTCGTGCCGCCGCCGCGCGCCACCACGGGAACGCCGCGCTCCCGGCACACCGCAAGGGCCGCGGCCACGTCATCGGCGTCGCGCGGCGCGACAACGCCGATCGGCACCCTGCGGTAGTTCGAGGCATCCATCGTGGTCAGCGCCCTGCTGGCCGCGTCGAACGCCACCTCGCCACGCACCGCCCCGCGCAGCGCGGCGGCCAGCTCGCTCCCGTTGACTGTGTCCATGGCGGACAGCCTGCCCCCTGCGAACCGGCCGAGACGTCGTGCCGCACCGATCCGTGGACGACCACCCATGTTCACTTGTGAACATGAGCAACGGCCAACCCGGTCACATTCTTTAGCTGCGCAAGCCACAAGAGACCGCTAGTGTTTCCGAGTTGACAGGTGCCGCCCAATTCCCGACCGCCCCATTCCCGACCAGAGGTTCCCCGGCTCATGACGGAGCGTCCCCCACTGCGCCACGCCCTGCTCGCTTTGCTCATCTCGGTGGCCATCACCGGAGCCGGCTGGCTGGGGGCGGTGTACGCGGCCCCCGAATCGTTCCGAAGAGCACTCGCCTGGGGAGCGGGCATCGCCGCGCTCGTCCTGATCGCCGCCGTCGTCACCGCCGTCAGGGGCGTCGGCACGGCCCGCGTCCTGCGCGCCAGGCTGGCCGAGCGCGAGGCCGAGCACGCCGGGGTCCTGGCCGGACGCGAGGCGGAGACCGCCGCGTTCGCCGATCAGACCCTACCCGCAGTCCTGGCCGAGCTGCGCGGTGGCCTCTCCGCCGACAGCGCGCTCGCCGCGGTGCCGCAGCCGCGCCACGACGCGCACCGCCGCGTGCTGCACACGGTCGCCCACGAGATCGGCCGCGCCGAGGCGGGCAAGTCCGCCGCGATGGCCGCGGGCGCCAACGCCGCGGGCCGCGTCCAGGCCCTGGCCACCGGCATGCTGGCCGACCTGCGCGAGATGGAGCACCGGCACACCGACGAGACGGTGCTCGGCGACCTGCTGCACCTGGACCACCGCACCGCGCAGGTGGGCCGACTCGCCGACAGCATCGCGGTGTTGACGGGGGCGCGCTCGGGGCGCCGCTGGGGCAAGCCGATCGTGATGGAGTCCATCCTGCGGGGCGCCATGGGCCGGATCGGCGCCTACCAGCGCGTCAGGCTGCACTCGGCCGTCGGCGTCTCGATCGCCGGGCACGCCGCCGAGGGCGTCATGCACGCCCTGGCCGAACTCCTCGACAACGCCGCCAACTTCTCGCCACCCACCGCCGAAGTCCACGTCTACGCCGAGGAGGTGCCCGCCGGGGTCATCCTCACCGTCGAGGACAGCGGTCTCGTGATGAGCGACGTCGCGCTGCGCCGCGCCGAACGCGCCGTCTCGGGCGAGCCGTTGGACCTCGCCACGCTCTCCGGCACGCGCCTTGGCCTCGCGGTCGTCGGGCAGCTCGCCCGCAAGCACGGCCTCACCGTGTCGTTCCGCCCCTCGGCGCGCGGCGGCACAGGGGCCCTGCTGATGATCCCCCAGGAGCTGATCAGCCGCCCCAGGGCCACCGCGACCCCGGCCCCGACTCCCGGGCGCGCCACAGCCGTCGAGGAGCAGGATCAGGAGCAGGAGCGGGAGCCGCGGGAGGAGCACACCACCGCCGAGCCGGTGCGGAGCGCCACCGCGCCCCACCCCACCGACGACGGCCCCACCACGGACCACACGGCCGCGCCCGAGGGCGGCGGCGTCGAGTACGGCACGAGCGGCCTGCCCAAGCGCCGCAGGGGACGCACCCTGGCGAACGCCCACCAGAACGGCACCACAAGCACGGCACGGCAGTCGCGGCCGACGACGTCCGCGGCTCACAACCCGGCGGAATCAGCCGCCCGCTTCGGCGCGTTCCGCCGCGCCACGCGGGGCGAGGGCGACACCACGCCCCCGGCGTCCGCCACTTCCCCATCTCCTGCGGAGGACGACACCCCATGACCGCGGCACCCACCGGAGGTTCGCTCAGCTGGCTGCTTGAGAGACTCCTGGCCCGAACCCCGGGAGCGCGCCACGCCGTCGTGCTCTCCCGCGACGGGCTCAAACTCTCCTGGACCCCCGAGCTCTCCGAGGACTCGGCCGACCAGCTCGCCGCGATCTCGTCCGGCATCCAGGCCCTCTCGCAGGGAGCCTCCATCGAGTTCGGCGACGGCAGCGGCGGCGTGCGCCAGTCCATGACCGAGTTCTACGGGGGCATCCTCTTCATCGTCGAGGCGGGTGCCGGCGCCCACCTCGCGACCGTCGCCGAGGACACGGCCGACGTCGGCCTCATCGGGCACAACATGATCGAGCTGGTCGAGCAGCTCGGCGACTATCTCAGCACTCCGCCGCGGCAACCCGAGGAAGGAAACGAAGGCGGCGAACGCGGATGAGCCGCCCAGGCCGGGACGAGGACCCCGACCGGCTCTACATCGTCACCGGGGGCCGCAGCAGGGCCGACACGGACGCGTTCGACCTCGTCACGCTCGTGGTGGCCGAGAGCGAGCCCGCGCTCGGCATGCAGTCGGAGCACGTCAAGATCCTGCGCATGGCCGAACGCCCCACGGCCGTCGTCGAGATCGCCGCCGAGCTCCGCCTGCCCGTCTCCGTCGTACGCATCCTGCTGGGCGACCTGCTCGCGCTCGGCCGGATCACCGCCCGCCACCCGCGCACCGGCGCCGCCCGCGCGGGCGGCTCGTCCCTGCCCGCCACCGACATCCTTGAGCAGGTACTCGTTGGACTCCGCAACCTCTGACCGCCGCCCCGCCGAGCGGACGCCGCTGAGCAGATCGGCCGACAACGGCCTCAAGATCGTGATAGTCGGCGGCTTCGGCGTCGGCAAGACCACCTTGGTCCGCTCGGTCAGCGACATACGCCCGCTGAACACCGAGGAGGTCATGACCCAGGCGGGAGAGGGCATCGACGACCCCTCCGCCGTACGCGGCAAGACCTCCACGACCGTGGCGTTCGACTTCGGGCGCATCGGCCTCGACGAGCGCACGGTGCTCTACCTGTTCGGCGCCCCCGGGCAGGAACGCTTCTGGTTCCTGTGGGACCGGCTCTTCGCCGGAACGCTCGGCGCGGTCGTCCTCGTCGACACCCGGCGCCTGGCCGACTCCTGGTACGCCATCGACCGGCTCGAGCACCACGGGACCCCGTTCATCGTGGCCCGCAACGACTTCGGCGGCCCCGCCCACACGGGCGAGCAGGTCCGCGACGCGCTCGACCTGCCCGCGCACATCCCGCTGATCAACTGCGACGCCAGGTCGCGGGAGTCGAGCAAGGCCGTCCTCATCACGCTCGTCGAACACCTCCACGCCCTCTCCTCAGCCCAGGAGAGCGCCGCCGCCCAGGAGACCCACCCGTGACCACCCCGCCGCGGCCCACCGCCGACCCCTCCGCCATCCCGCTGCCCGCGGCGGACGCGGTCCCCCTCAGCGGCCCCCGCTTCCACACCGACCCCGCCGACCTGTACCGGGAGATGCGGAAGCGGCACGGCTCCGTCGTGCCCGTCGTGCTGCCGGGCGACGTCCCCGCCTGGCTCGTCATCGGCTACCGCGAGCTGCACCATGTGACGGGCGACACCAGCCTGTTCACGCGCGACATGGGCCTGTGGAACCAGTGGCCCAGGATCCCCGACGACTGGCCGCTGCTGCCCATGGTCAACCGCCGCCAGCCGTCGATCTACTACACGGTCGGCGAGGAGCACCAGCGCCATGTCGCCATGGTGGGACCGGCGTTGGAGGGCGTCGACGCGTTCGAGCTGCGCCGCAACGCCGAGCAGATCGCGGACGACCTGATCGACCGGTTCTGCGGCCAGGGCGAGGCCGAACTCATCGGCGACTACGCCAAGTTGCTGCCGATCCTGGTGCTCGGCCGCATCCTCGGCTTCCCCGACGACGAGGGCCCGGAGCTGGCCCGCGCGATCAACGCCCTCGCCGACGGCGGCGAGGACGCGATCACCAGCCACCAGTACCTCACCGCGGCGATGACGCGCCTGGTGGCCACCAAGCGCGAACGCCCTGGCGCCGATGTCACCTCCCGCATGCTGGCGCACCCGGTCCCGTTCACCGACGAGGAGTACGTCCTCGACCTCCAGGCCATCACCGCGGCGGGCCACCTCCCCACGTCGGACTGGATCGGCAACTCGCTGCGGCTGATGCTCACCGACGACCGGTTCGCCGCCTCGCTCTCCGGCGGCCGCAACAGCGTCGGCGAGGCCATGAACGAGGTCCTGTGGGAGGACACCCCCACCCAGATCCTCGCCGGGCGCTGGACCTCCCGCGACACCCACCTCGGCGGCCAGCACATCAGGGCGGGCGACATGCTGCTGCTCGGCCTCCAGGGCGCCCATGGCGACCCGCAGGTCAGCCAGAGCCCCCACGGCGGGTACGTGGGCGGGAACAACGCGCACTTCTCGTTCAGCCACGGCGAGTTCAGGTGCCCGTTCCCCGCGCAGGAGATCGCCGAGGTCATCGCGAGGACCGGGATCGAGGTGCTGCTCGACCGGCTCCCCGACACGGATCTCGCCATCCCCGCGGAGTCGCTGGTCCGCCGCCCCTCGCCGTTCCTGCGCGGCATGACCGAGCTGCCGGTCCACTTCTCCCCCACCCCCACCGTAGGAAAGACCACAGGAAGCACCGCCGGAAGACCCCCCGCTGGAGGCCCGAGATGAGCAGATGCCCCGTCCTCGCGCTCGACCCGCTGGTACGCGACCGGATCGGCGAGACCCGCCGGCTGGTCGAGGGCCCGCCGTTGACGCGCATCGAGCTGCCGGGTGAGGTCCCGGTCTGGACGGTCACCAAGCACGCCGAGGCCAGGCGCCTGCTGACCGACCCCCGCCTGGTCAAGGACATCAACCGCTGGGACCTGTGGCAGCGCGGGGTCGTCACCCGGCAGTGGCCGCTGATCGGGATGGTGGACGCGGGGCGTTCGATGTTCACCGTGGACGGCGCCGAGCACCGGCGGCTGCGCACCAAGACGGCGCAGGCGATCACCGCGCGGCGCGTGGAGTCGATGCGCCCGGTGATCGAGTCGATCACCCGCCGGCTGCTCGACGCGCTGGCGGCCGAGGGCAAGGACGGCTCGCCCGTCGACCTCAAGGCCGTCTTCGCGCTGCCGCTGCCCATGGCCGTGGTGAGCGAGCTGATGGGCGTCGACCCCGCCGAACACCCCAGGCTGCACCGGCTGTACAAGGCGTTCTTCTCGATGCTCACCCCGCAGGACGAGCGCCTGGCCGTCATCGCCGAGCTCGACGAGATCTTCGTGGCGATGGTCGCCGCCAGGAAGGCCGCCCCAGGGGACGACCTCACCAGCGCGCTCATCCTGGCCGACGAGGGCGGCGAGCCGCTGACCGACGAGGAGGTCGTCGGGAACCTCAAGGCCATGGTCGCCGCCGGGCACGAGACGACCATCAGCCTGATCTGCCACGCGGTGCGCGGCCTGCTGAACGCCCCCGACCAGCTCGCGCGCGTCCGCGCGGGCGAGATCCCGTGGGAGACGGTGGTCGAGGAGACGCTGCGCTGGTCGTCGCCGGCGACGCACCTGCTGCTGCGGTTCGCCACCGAGGACATCGACGTCGACGGCACGGTCATCGCCAAGGGCGAGGGCCTCGCCATCTCCTACTCGGCGATCGGCTGGGACCCCGAGCAGCACGGCGAGAACGCCGACCGCTTCGACGTGACGCGGCCGACCCCGATCCGGCACATCAGCTTCGGGCACGGCCCGCACATCTGCCCCGGCGCCTCGCTCTCGCGCCTCGAGGCCCGCATCGCGCTGCCCGCCCTCTTCGCGCGCTTCCCCCGCCTGTCGCTCGCCGTGGACGACTCCGAGCTGCGCAATCTTCCCATCGTCACCCAGAACGACCTGGCCGAACTCCCCGTCCGCCTGGCCTGACGCCGCACGCCGTCCGCGCCACGGCCCTGATGTGCGATACCCCCGCCCGAGGGGCTACGCTCCGGCTCGTGGCCGATATCCAGATTCCCGCTGACATCAAGCCCGCCGACGGCCGGTTCGGCTCTGGCCCGTCCAAGGTCCGCACCGAGGCGCTCGACGCCCTGGTCGCGACCGGTGGCTCCCTGCTCGGCACGTCCCATCGCCAGGCCCCCGTGCGGGACCTGGTCGGCCGGGTCCGCGAGGGCGTCTCCGCGCTGCTCTCCCTCCCCGAGGGGTACGAGGTCGTCCTGGGGAACGGCGGCTCCACGGCGTTCTGGGACGTCGCGACCCACGGGCTGATCGAGGCCAAGTCACAGCACCTGTCGTTCGGCGAGTTCTCCTCCAAGTTCGCCAAGGCGGCCAGCAAGGCGCCATGGCTGGACGAGCCCACGGTCATCACCGCGAACCCCGGCTCCCACCCCGTCCCGCGCGCGGAGCGCGGCGCCGACACCTACGCCCTGACGCACAACGAGACCTCCACCGGCGTCGCCGCGCCGATCCACCGCGTCCCCGGCGCGGACGAGGGCGCGCTCGTCCTGGTGGACGCCACGTCGGGCGCGGGCGGCCTGCCGGTGGACATCGCCGAGACCGACGTCTACTACTTCGCCCCGCAGAAGTCGTTCGCGTCGGACGGCGGCCTGTGGGTGGCGGTGTTCTCCCCCGCCGCCGTGGAGCGGGCCGAGCGGATCGCCGCGTCGGGGCGGCACATCCCTGAGTTCTTCTCGCTGCCCACCGCCATCGACAACTCCAGGAAGAACCAGACGTACAACACCCCGGCCGTCTCGACGCTGTTCCTGCTGGCCGAGCAGCTGGACTGGATCAACGGGCACGGCGGCCTCGACTGGGCCGTCGAGCGCACCGCCGACTCGGCGGCGCGGCTGTACGGCTGGGCGGACAAGGCGGAGTACGCGACGCCGTTCGTGACCGACCCGGAGCAGCGGTCGCAGGTCGTCGGCACGATCGACTTCACCGAGGGCGAGGGCGGCGTGGACGCGTCGGCCGTGGCGAAGGCCCTGCGGGCCAACGGCGTGGTGGACACCGAGCCCTACCGCAAGCTCGGCAGGAACCAACTCCGCGTCGCGATGTACCCCGCGGTGGCCCCCGACGACGTCGAGGCGCTGACGCGCTGCGTGGACTACGTGATCGAACGCCTCTGAGCCCCCGCACGGCTCGCGGCGACGCCGAGGGCCCCGCGCTCCCGTCTTGAGTTCTCGTGGTCGTCGCAACACCCCAGCTTGGGGTTTGCGGGCGGCCGCCTGGCCGGTGGTCGGTTGCGGTGGCGAACCGGACCGGGGGCCCCGCCCGGCCAGGGGGCCCTAACGCGCCAGCCGCTGGTAGCGGCGGACCGCGAGGGGGAGGAAGACCAGTGTGAGGGCGAGCGGCCAGGCGAACGCGAGCAGCATGGCGTTCTCCTCCACCCAACTGCCGCCCGTGGGCAGGGGGTTGCCGAAGAGCTCGCGGATGGCGTTGGCCGTGGAGGAGACGGGGTTCCACATGGCGATCGCGCCGAGCCAGTCGGGCATGAGCGACGGCGGCGTGAAGACGGAGCTGACCATGCCGAAGGGGAAGGCGACCGCGAAGAGGTTCCCCGCGGCCTCCTGGTTGGGGGTGACAAGGCCGATCCAGACGCCCACCCAGATGAGCGCGAACCGCAGCCACAGCAGCAGCGCGAACGCCGTCAGCGTCTCGGGCAGCGAGCCGTCCGACCGCCAGCCGATGACGAGCGCGATGGACGCCATGACCGCCAGGTCCACGCCCGCCTGAAGCACGTCGGAGACCCCGCGCCCCGCCACCACGGCCGATGGCGCCATGGGCATCGAGCGGAACCGGTCGATGACGCCGCGCTCCTTCTCGATGACCACGCCCATCGCGGTGTTCATGAAGCCGAAGGCCATCGTCATCGCGAACATGCCCGGCATCGCGAAGTCCTTGTAGTCGAGCCCTTCGCCGACGTCCATGGCGCTGCCGAAGACATAGACGAACAGCAGCACCGAGACGATCGGGAAGCCGAGCTGCCACGCGATGAGCGAGGGCTGCTTGACCAGGTGCGTCAGGTCGCGCCTGACGATCGTCCCGCAGTCGATCAACGCCCAGTACGCGCGGCGTTCGGGACCCTCTGCGTCGATGGCGATCGGTGCGGCGTTCACGCGTTCTCCTTTCCGGTCATCCGCAGGAAGACCTCGTCCAACGTGGGCCTGCGCAGCCCTATGTCGTCCACGCTCGCGCCCGCCTCCTGGAGGGCGCGCGCCACATCCGTGAGCGCCGTGACCCCGTCGGTGACGGGCCCGTGCACGCTGAGCCGTTCCTCGTCGGTCTCGGGCCCGACCCCGCGCGTCACGCGGGCCACCGCCTTGACGGCCAGCGGCAGATCGGCCGGGTCGGAGAGCACGACCTCGAGGCGGTCCCCGCCGACGGCCCGCTTGAGCGCGGCCGGGGTGTCCTCGGTGATCCTGCGCCCGTGGTCGATCAGCACGATCCGGTCGGAGAGCTTGTCCGCCTCGTCCAGGTAGTGCGTGGTCAGCAGCACGGTGGTGCCCACCGCGGCCAGCCCCCTGACGGCCTCCCACACCTCGGCCCTGCCGCGCGGGTCGAGCCCGGTGGTGGGCTCGTCGAGGAACAGCACCTCGGGCGCCAGGATCATGCTGGCCGCGAGGTCGAGGCGCCGCCGCATGCCGCCGCTGAACGTCTTGACCTGCTGGTCGGCGGCCTCCCTCAGGCTGAAGCTCTCCAGCAGCTCCTCGGCCCGCCGCCGCGCGGTCGCGCGGTCGAGGTGGAAGAGCCTGGCGAACATCCTGAGGTTCTGCCGGGCCGAGAGGATCTCGTCGACGGCCGCGGCCTGCCCGGTCATGCCGATGCGCCGCCGCACCTTGCGCGGCTCGCGCCGCACGTCGAACCCCGCCACCTCGGCCCTGCCGCCGTCCGCGCGCAGCAGCGTCGCCAGGATCCGCACCGACGTCGTCTTGCCCGCGCCGTTCGGCCCGAGCAGCCCGCACACCGTGCCGCGCCTGACGGCCAGGTCGAGCCCTTCGAGCGCCTTCTTGTCGCCGAAGGACTTGGTCAGCCCCTCGGCCACGACCGAGAACTCCGTTCGCGATGTCATGCGCCCCTCCTCCCCACAACTGAGTACGCTGTACCGAGTACACCGTACCCGACACCGCGTACGCCGTACACAGTCGTTCGCGACCCTAGGATGGGCGCACCATGAGCTCGGCACACAGTGGCGGTGACATCAGCCGCAGCCTCGAATTGATGTGGCGGGGACGGGAGCGCGCGGCCCGAGGGCCCAAGCCCGCGCTCACGCTCGAGCGCATCGTGACGGCCGCCGTCACCCTCGCCGACCGCGAGGGCCTCGCCGCGCTCTCGATGCGCCGGGTCGCCGCCGAGCTCGGCGTGGGCACGATGTCCCTGTACCGCTACGTCCCCGGCAAGGGCGAGCTGATCGACCTGATGCTCGACCACCTGGCCGCGCCCGAGGACGAGGAGGAGCGGGCGCTGCGCGAGGCGGAGTGGCGGCCCGCGTTGGAGATCATCGCGTGGTCCACCTACCGCCACTACCACGACCACCCCTGGCTGCTCCAGGTCAACCAGGCCCGTCCGCTGCTCGGCCCCAACGCGCTGCGCGGCTTCGACGTCTCGCTCGCCGTGCTCGACGGCCTCGGGCTCAGCTCCCCCGACAAGATCAGCATCATCTCGGCCGTCGACTCCTACATCACGGGCCTCGCGCGCCACTACGTCCTGCTGCGCCAGGCCAACGAGGAGTCGGGCATCACCGACGAGGAGTTCTGGGCGGCCCAGGGGCCCATCATGGCGACGGCGATGAACACCGGGGACTTCCCCCATGTCTTCGCCCTCGACGACACGGCGTTCTCCCGGAGCGCCGAGGAGTCCATCCGCTTCGGCCTCGACCGCCTGCTCGACGGCATCGAGGCGTATGTGGCGGCCAAGCACGACGACCCGGCGTATCCGCCGCCGGGCGGCTCCTGCGCCTAGCTGGCCCTGTCCGGGGGATCAGGGGCGGAACGGGGGCCGCGGGGAACGTTCAGTTCAGCAGGCGCACCGTCAGTCCGCCGCCGGGGCGGGGCGCGAAGAACGCGGTGCCCCTGACCGCGAGGGACCACGCGACGCGTTCAGCCGCCGACGGCGCGGCGAGGCGCGCGCCATCGGCGAAGCCGACGCGCAGGACGCCCTCGTCGAGGACGCGCACCCCGGCGACCACGCGGCGCAGCAGCCCGGGCGCCATGCCGAGCTCCACGGCGACCGCCGCCCCCTCCCCCGCGCCCTCGACCGCGCCCTCGACCAGCTCGGCCCCCGGCGGGCGCAGCTCGATCTCGTGCGACCCGACGCGGAGCCTGATCCGGTCGTCGAGGACCAACTGCCCCACGCCGACGCCGTTCAGCGCGGTGATGTGCCAGCCGTTCCCGGTGCGTGCCACGCCGTACGACACGGCGCGTTCAGCCGCCCTTCGCGCCGCGCAGCAGGCGGCGGACGCCGAGGACGATCAGGGCGCCGACGACCAGGGTGGTCGCGAGGCCCGCCGAGATGGTCACGTCGTCGTCCCCTTCGTCCTCGGCGGCGTCCCCGCCGTTCCCCTCCGAGGGGTCGCCCGCGGCGTCCACCTCCTCGTTCTCGCCGTCCTCGTCGGGCGCCGCGCTCTCCGGCAGCAGCTCGCCGCGCAGCTCCACCGGGTCGACCGAGCTGGCCGCGCCCTCGGCGCCGAACATGAGCGTCGCCCCATCCGGCGTGAACGTCACCGACTCGCCCTGGAGTTGACCGCCCGGCGGGATCACGCGGCGGGACAGCGGCTCGGGCAGGCCCGTCTCCGCGTCCCAGCGGTACATCCGCGCCGAGAGGTAGCCGCGCAGCAGCAGCCGCGTGCCGTCGGGCGAGAACGCCCCGTCCGTGACCCACTGGTCGATGTCGGCGACGCGCTCGAAGACGTTCGCCCCGGCGTCCGTGAGGGCCGCGGGACCCGCGTAGAGCGCGGCGCCGCCGTCCCGCTTCTTGGAGACGATGTACACGCGGCCCGTCTCCGGATGCACCATCAACGCCTCGGCGTCGCGCGGCCCGTCATCGTAGCGGACGGGGTAGACGGTCGGCGTCACGGTGGCGTCGGCCAGCTCGGCGGGCTCGGGCAGCCGGTAGATCCAGACCTCGTCCCAGCCGCCGTCGTAGTTGTCGCCGATGTCGCCCACGTAGAGGTCGCCCTCGGGACCCGCCGAGATGGCCTCGAGGTCGCGGCCCGCCACCCCGGCCAGGGTGATCGTGGCCAGCGTCTCGCCGCTCGCGCCGTCGATGGCGTAGAGGTTGGGCGCGGTGTCCTGGTCGTTGTGCGTCCAGTACACGCCCGGGTGCTGACGGCTGGCCTGGAGGCCGCTCGACTCCGTGATGCGCGGGTCGCTGATGGTGAACGACGGCGGCGTCTCGGCGACGGCCACCCCCGCGGGCGCGAGGGCGAGCAGCGCGGCCGCGCCGCCCGCCACGACACGGCGCGGCGTCATCAGGGTCGGCATCCGGGGCGACGTCCAGGTCGGCATCCAGGTCGGCATGGTGCCAAGACTGCCACCCCGGCCCTCCGGCTCGGGCCCGGAAATGAGAGATCCGCTTCCCGATGAGAACGCTTCGGGGAGGTTCACATAGGCGAAGCGAAGAAAAATGGGCTCATGTTGTCCATAGCGGGCAACGGCGTTGCCGTCGGAATCGTTGATTCCTACCTTCCTCGCCATGAGTACAAACCATCTTTCGAATCCCGCTGTGGTGCCCGCGGGGGGCTCCACAGCCGATTCTGCCGTCAAGGCGCCTCTCATGGCCGCCATCGCCGGGTCCGCGCTCGCGGTCATCGGCTCGTTCCTCCCCTGGGCCGAGGCCACCCTCGGCGAAATGACCGAGTCATCGGGCGGCATGCAGGGCGACGGCATCGTCACCCTGGTGTTCGGCGGCCTGGCGGCCGTCTTCATGGTCGTCGGCCTGGTGGCCAGGAAGGGCTGGGCACCGCTCGTTGGGGCTGTCATGGCCCTGCTGACCCTGGTGGTCGTCGCGATCAACATCGACCCGGAGCGTCAGGTCCGCGCGGACCTGGAGGGCCAGGGCCTGGCCAGCGGCGTCGAACTCGACGCCGCGGTCGCCTCCCTGGAGATGTCGACCGGCATCGGCGTCTGGATCGTCCTGGTCGGCGCGCTGGTGGCGGCGGGCGCGGGGGTGTTCGCCTTCGTCAAGGGGCGCAAGGCTGCCTGACACACAGCTGACCCGAGGGGGTGGCGCCGTTCCGGCGGGCGGCGCATCCCCTCTTGACATGGACCGCACTCCACGTCGTTGGCTTGGGCCATGGAGTACACACAGCTGGGACGCACGGGACTCAAGGTCAGCCGGATCGTTCTCGGGACCATGAACTTCGGCATGCACACCGAGGAAGCCGACAGCCACGCGATCATGGACGCGGCGCTGGCCGACGGCATCAACTTCTTCGACACCGCGAACGTGTACGGGGGCGACGCGGGCAGGGGCAGGACCGAGGAGATCGTCGGCAGCTGGTTCGCCCGCGGCGGGGGCCGCAGGGACAAGGTGGTGCTGGCCACCAAGGTATACGGCAGCATGGAGGCGGGCGGCACCCCGGCCTGGCCGAACCACGACCGCCTCTCCGCCGCCAGCATCCGGCGCGCGGTGGAGGGCAGCCTCACGCGGCTCGGCACCGACCACATCGACGTGTACCAGTTCCACCACATCGACAGGAACACCCCGTTCGACGAGATCTGGCAGGCCATCGACGTGCTGGTGCAGCAGGGCAAGATCCTGTACGCCGGTTCGTCCAACTTCGGCGGCTGGCACATCGCCAAGGCCAACGAGGCGGCGGCGCGCCGCGGTTCGCTCGGCCTGGTGAGCGAGCAGTGCCTCTACAACCTGATCGAGCGCCGGGCCGAGGCGGAGGTGATCCCCGCCTCGCGGGACTACGGCCTCGGCGTCATCCCGTGGTCGCCGCTGGCCAGCGGCCTGCTCGGCGGCGTTCTGCGCAAGGAGGCCGAGGGCGGCGACGTGAAGCGCTCGGCCCGCGCCCTAGCCGACAGCACGCTGCGCGAGCGGATCCAGGCCTACGAGGACCTGGTGGCCAAGCACGACCTGGACCCCGGCGAGGCGGCCCTCGCCTGGCTCCTGAGCCGCCCCGGCATCACGGGCCCGATCATCGGCCCCCGCGTCCAGGCCCAACTCGACGCGGCGGTACGGGCGACGAGCCTGAGCCTGAGCGAGGACCTGCTGTCGTCCCTGGACGAGATCTTCCCTCCGGTGGGTCCCTCCCCTGAGTCGTTCGCCTGGTGACACCCCTCGCCGCGCCCCTCGCCCACTCGGGCGGGGGCGCCGCTTTATGCGACAAGGCGAATATGCCCGATGCCGCATGGACGCCACCCCGCGCCCTCTCGTACGGTCATGGTCGACGGCCGAAAGGGCCGTCGGGACATCAGAAGGAGGCCGTCCATGTTCTTGGATGGTGACGAATGGGCCGCCCGATTCAAGAACTTCCGGCATGAAGCATGGCGACTTGAGGCCCTGCCGCAGTACCTCATGCCGCAGGAGGAGGAAGAGCTCCGGGCCTTCAGGGCGGGAAAGCGGATCGACCCTCACACGGTCACGAGTTCGTACGCCGATCGGCTGCGCCGACAGGCCGCGGAGGGTCGGCCCCAGGGGCGCGTACACATCGTGACGCGCCCGCTCTCGGAGTACCTGCGGTTCGAGTTCTCCCGGTACTACACGGTCCACGCGCTGGCCGGTGAGAACATCCGGATCCTCGATGTGACCGAAGGGCCGAATCCGTTGGCCGGGGTCCAGGACTTCTGGATGTTCGACCGTTCGGAAGTGGTGCTCATGAACTACGAGCCGGACGGTCGGCAGATCAACCGCCAGGTGTACGAGGGCGATCCGGCGCCGTTCATCGAGTACCAACGCATCGCCGTTGAGGCGTCCGTGCCCTTCGAGGAGTACGTGAAGGGCATTGACGTTTGAGCCGGAGAGGCTGGTCCGGTCACGTTCGGACCTGGCGGAAGTGTTGAAGGATCGACGCCAACGCGTCGATTGTCGCGTGTGACCGACGCCGACGCGGGGAAGTTCCGGGAAGTCAGCTTCAGGCGGGCTCACCAAGGGCCCGGCCGATGGCTCCGACCAGCGGAGGACAGATGACGTTACGGTTCGTCGGCAAGGACCCGGAGTCCGGCGATCACGGCTCACCGGCCGCATGGGTGGACGAGTCCACCTCCGATCTGCTGTTCCAGGGACTGAGGGTCGACGAGGAGACTGCGGCCGCCTGCGGCGGGGACGTGGCCCTGCCGACACATGAGACGATCGTAAGGATTCCACGGCGGCTGATCCCCTTGCTCAGGGAGGCACTGGATGTCGCAGAGCATCGATGACTTCGCCGCGTTGTTGCGCTCGACGAAGCACTCGGCCGCACACCTCGAGCTCCGGGACGTGTACGACATCGGCAACGAGACCGAGGGCTTCAGGGCGTGGAGAGACGGCCACCGGCTCGACCCCGGGGACCGGGCACGTTGGTGGCGCCCCTGGCTCGACCTCGTCCAGGAAGTCACCGGGCAGGGAGTGTCGCTTCGCCGGGCCCGGGTCGTGTCCGAGCCGCCATCCGAATACATTCGGTATGAGCACAGCTTCACGTTCACCAACGTGGTCGCCGGTGAGGACGTTCGCTGGCTCCCGCGTCGGGAGTCTTCCGACCTGCTGCTCCCCGGGAACGACTTCTGGCTGTTCGACGACCGGCTCCTCCAGTTCAACGTCTTTGACGGAGAAGGTCGTTGGACTTCCACGGAGCAGACGGACGACCCCGCCGTCGTGAACGCCTGCGCCACCGCCTTCGAGACGGTGTGGAAGCGGGCCGTCCCGCACGCGGAGTACCACATCTAGCCGACTGCCAGCCAGGTCATGCCCTCGTCGCCCCTCTCCACCGCCCAGGCAGCACGCGCCGAGATCGCGCGGCGCCTGGACCAGCTGCGGCAGGACGCCGGTCTGACGGGACTCGACCTGGCTGTTCGCTGCGGGTGGTCGAAATCCAAGTCCTCGCGGATCGGCCGCGGGATCACGACGCCGTCGGACGACGACATCAGGGCGTGGTGCGTCGCCTGCGACTCGGCCGACCAGGCGGACGACATCATCGTCGCCGCCCGGTCGGCCGAGTCGATGTATACGCACTGGCGACAGCTCCACCGCCGCGGGATGCGCCACGTGCACCGCAAGACGACACCGCTGTATCAAGACACCCGACTCTTCCGGGTCTACACGTCGAACCTCATCCCCGGGATGCTCCAAACCCGCGGATACGCAACGGGCGTCCTACGCGCCATCACGGATTTCCAGCAGACGCCCGACGACGTCGACCAAGCCGTCGAGGCGCGACTCACCCGGTCACGCGTCCTCTACGAGGGAGACCACCGGTTCGCTCTGCTGATCGAGGAGAGCGTTCTTCATCACCTCGTCTGTGAAGAGTCGGAAATGGTCGAGCAGTTGACCACGCTCATGTCGGTGATGAGGCGTCCGAATGTTTCCCTGGGAATCATGCCCATGCGTAAACGGCGTCCCGTCTGGCCTCTCGAAGCCTTCTACATCTTCGACGACTCTCTCGTCGCCGTGGAAACACTGACGGCCGAGATCAACGTCAAGGCCCCCGGCGAAATCCGCGCCTACCAGAGGGCGTTCGCCCAACTCTCGGAAGGAGCGGTCCGCGGCGCCCAGGCACGAGCTCTCATCTCGGAGGCGATTCGCCTCCTCGGCTGAGACCGTGCAACCGTGTGCAACATTCCTGGCTCACCGTTCCGAAGCGGCTCTACGTTGATATCCGGCGCCGGATACCCCGGAAAAGCCGAAGGGGGCCCATGACGGCCCCTCTCGGCCGTCGAGCAGATCAGGAAGGACGACGATGAGCGACCTGTACGCGCTGGACATCGACGACGCCTCTTTCTTTCCCGCGTGCGGTGGCAACACCCACCCCGACGGCGAGGCGTGCGTGACGCTCGCCGCCATCGGCCCCGGTGTCTGGGCCATGGGTGACAGCAAGCGGCCCGAGGCGGAGCCGCTGAGGTTCACCACCGCCGAGCTGGACGCGGCCGGTGTCGACCCGGCGCGGTTCGGCCTCTCCGCGTAGCCCGTACGACACCAGAGCCGACGGCCCTGCCCCGTACGCCGAGGTCAGGGCCGTCGCCATCCTCCTGAGCGGAGCGGCAGTGCACATCCACGGCTACGAATGGCTCGGCGAGAAGGCCACGTTCGACAGGGAGGGCACCCGCAGGCCGGTGGAACGGGAGCCGACGCCCCAGAGTCCGCAGGACGTCATCGAACGGTACCGCCGCGCCGCGGCCGAGTTCCCCACCAGCGAGGTGCCCCCGCTGGAGACGGCGCTCTGGCTCATGAAGCCCACCGCCGTCATCCGCGGAACGTGGACCGAGCCGAAGGAGGCGGGAGAGTGGCTTGATCTCCGGCTCGCCGAGCTCGCCCCCAGGTACGCCTCCGCGGGCGACCGGGACGCGACGCGCCTGACCGCCCGCGTGAAGGCCGCCGTGGAACGGCTGGCCCGGGGCGGTGACGTGTCGCTCGGCCACTACGTCAAGGGCACCGTCTTCCACTCCGTCGCCCTGGTGACGTGCTCCCCCAACCACACCCGCCCCACCCTGCCCTGCCCTGCCAGGTAGGCCACCCGCGCCCGGCCGTCGCCCCGTGCCGTCGCCCCGTGCCTCAGCCCAGTGCCGCGCCCAGCGCGACCGCGGCCAGGAGCAGGACGAACGCCGCCGTCACGATGCGGGTCCTCGTCTTCGCGTTCACCCCCTCACCGTACGCCCAGCTCCCACGCGCCGTGCTCGGTGTACCGCCCGTTCTCGCTGCGCATCAGCACGATCCGCTCCACCGGCCACCCCGCGCCCGAGAAGCCGGAGAGCAGCGCGGCGAACGGCGCCAGCGGGACCGGGGGGCGCGGCGCGCGGGCCAGGGTCAGGTGCGGGCGGTACTCGTCGTGCGCCTCCACGCCGGGGCCCACCGCCGCGGCCAGGCCCGCCAGGGCGACCGTCTGGCCGCCCAGCCCCACCCACAGCGTGCTGTCGCCGAACGTGCCGCCCCCCGCGAGCCGCAGCCCGAACGGCTCGCTCTCCCGCGCCACTTCCGCGAGCCGCCCCGTCAACGCCAGCACCTGGTCCGCCGCCAGGTCGCCGTAGAACGCCAGCGTCACATGCCATCCGGCGCGTTCCCGCCACCGCAGCCGCTCCGCGCCCGGCACCGCGAGCAGCGCGTCGGCCGCGCGCGCGACCTCGGCCATCGCCCCCCGCGGGGGCAGCACCGCGGCGAACAGTCTGTGTCCCATACACTCCCCAAAGCGACGATCAGACCGGCGGGCACGCTCACCCTCACGCCCCGCCCCACACCCTAGGGGGCGCCCGGCGACGGGCCCGAGATGTCCACGCACCGTCCCCGTCACCGACCGCCGCCTCACGCCGTGGCCGTCAGCTCCTCCGGGTCCCGCGGCACGAGCGCGACGCCGCGCTGCCCGGGCCGCAGGCTGATCCGCAGCCGCAGGCCGCCGATCCTGGCCAGGACGAGCGCCACCCCGAGCGAGGCCAGGGCGCACACCGACCCGCCGAAGAGCAGCCCGACCCGGGCGCCGAACTCGTCGCACAGCCAGCCCATGAGCGGCCCGCCGATGGGCGTTCCGCCGACGAAGACCATCATCATCAGGCTGAGCACGCGGCCGCGCATCGTCGGGTCGCTGTTGATCTGGAGCCCGGTGTTCGCGGTCACCTGGAACGTCATCCCGGCCAGCCCGACCACCGGCATCAGCGCCGCGAACAGCAGGAACGTCGGCGCCACCGCCGAGAGCAGCAGCATCGCGGCGAACATCCCGGCCGCGGCCACCGTGAACCGCATCCTGCGGCTGCCGCGGCGGGCGGCGAGCAGCGCGCCGACGACGGAGCCGATGGCCATGAGCGAGTTCAGCAGGCCGTAGGTGCCCGCGTCCGCGTGGAAGACGCCGTCGGTGAAGGCGACGAGCCAGATCGGGAAGTTGTAGCCGAACGTGCCGATGAACCCCATGAGCACGATAGGCCACAGCAGCTCGGGTCGGCTGCCGACGTAGCGCAGGCCCTCGCGCAGCTGTCCCTTGTGCCGGGGGGCCCGTTCGGTCGGCGTGAACTCGGAGGCGCGCATCATCAGCAGCCCGGTGATCGGGGCGATGAACGAGAGCCCGTTGTAGAGGAACGCCCACCCGCTGCCGACGGTGGTGATCACGACGCCCGCGACGGCGGGGCCGATCAGGCGGGCGGACTGGAAGTTGGCGGAGTTCAGCGAGACGGCGTTGCGCAGCAGGGCGGGGCCGACGATCTCGGAGACCATCGCCTGCCGCGCGGGGTTGTCGACGACCGTCGCCAGGCCGACGACGAGCGAGAGGGCGTACACGTGGTAGACGTTCACCACGTCGCTGAACGTGAGGACGGCCAGGGTCAGTCCGGCGAGGCCGATGACGGCCTGCGTCCCGAGCAGCAGCTTCCGCTTGTCGAGGCGGTCGGCGAGCACGCCGCCGTAGAGGCCGAACAGCAGCATCGGCAGGAACTGCAACGCCGTGGTGATGCCGACGGCGGCGGCGGAGCCGGTCAGCTCGTGGACCAGCCAGTCCTGGGCTATGCGCTGCATCCATGTGCCGATGTTCGACACGGACGAGCCGAAGAAGTGCAACCGGTAGTTGCGAACCCTGAAGGAGCTGAAGGTGGATATGGCGTCGGTCGTGGTCAGGGATGCGGGTGCGGAGTCAGCTCCGGGTCCCGGACTCAAGGGTGACTCTCCTTTGCGCGGTCTTGTCCTGTCTTTCGCATGGGTCCCCGTGGGGACGGCTCGAGGGGGTTTACGGGAAGCTCGAGGGGTTTATGGGAAGGAAGCTAGAGATGGGCGAGCTTGTGCAGCACGGGAGCGGCGGCGCGCAGCGCGGCCCACTCCTCCTCGTCGAGCTGGCCGACGAGCTGCGCCAGCCACTCGTTGCGCTGGGCCCTGCTCGCCCGCAGCATGGCCTCGGCCTCGTCCGTGGCGCCGACGACCTTCTGCCGCCGATCGCCGGGGTGGGCCTCCATGGCGACCAGGCCACGCTCCTGGAGCAGCGCGATGATGCGGGTCATCGACGGCGGCTGCACATGCTCCTTGCGGGCCAGCTCGCCCGGGGTCATCGGACCGCACCGGGCGAGGGTGCCGAGCGCGGACAGCTCGGCGAGGCTCAGCGCGCGGTCCCCGCTGATGTGCCGCATGCGACGCGAGAGCCTGAGCACGCCGATGCGCAGCGTGTTGACCGCGTCGTCATCGCCGTCGTCGCCGTCATCGGCACCGTCGACCTCGTCGACCTCGGCACCGGCGACATCGTCATCGTGGGGCATCGGGGACCGCCATCGCTCGTTAGCTTTCCTAACGAAATATAGCCGAAGATACGACGATGTACATTCCCGCTTGCGCGTTGGAGTGAACCGGAACGGGCCACGCCCGCCGCACGAGCCGCCGGTAGGCTGCGAGGATGCGCTGGGGTGACCTGACAAGCGGCAAGCGGGAGGCCCCCGAGCCTCTCGAGGGCGACGTCCCGACCACGATCCTGGTGGGGACGACCGTGTGGGCGGTGCTGTTCGTCGTCCAGATCCCGTTCTACGGCTGGTTCGCGGACCGCGGGCACACGTGGTGGCTGTGGACGTGCCTGGCGGGGGCCGCGCTCGGGCTCCTCGGCCTGGTGTATGTGCGCCGCCGCGAGGCGGCCATCGCGGCGGCGCGCGGCGAGGCGGCGGACTGATCCCCGGGGTCGCCCCCGGAGTCGCGACGTCGGTCCGCGGCGGCGCTCAGTCGAACCAGCGCGCCGTTTCCAGCTCCTCCGCCCGCGACGGGTCCTCCAGGAGCGCGGCCAGCTCGAAGCGGCGGGGCCACTGGCCCGTCGCCCAGGCGAGGCCCGCCGCCAGGCCCTCGAACGTCGCCGCGTGCAGCACGCCGCTCCGCGGCAGGCGCCAGTCGAGCTCGACGCCGTCGACGACCAGCTCGTCGTGCTCGACATAACGCGTCGGCGTGCCGGGCCCGAGCAGCTCGCGCGCCGCCTCCGGCACGTCGCGCTCGGTCCCGTCGCCCGGCGGCTCGGCCGCGAGCGCCGCGCCCAGCGGGCGGACGTCGAGCACCGTGGCGAGCGCGGCGGCCAGCGCGGGCGGCACGGGCAGCAACGCGCGCCCCGTCGCGAGCGGCAGCAGGTCGGGCGCGTCCGCGACGAGCGCCTCCGACGCGTCCACCACGCGCGGCTCGCCGTCCACCACCGCCCGCACCTGGTCGGGCAGCGTGACCTCATCGGGGTCCAGCTCGGCCAACAGGGCGTACAGGCCGTGGAGTTGGGCCGGGGTCACCGGAAGCTCGGGGTCGGCGAGGCGGCCGAGCAGGTCGGCGGCGCCCCCCGGCTCGGCGAGCAGCGCGCGCGCCGTGGTGCGCACGCCGAGCGCGTGCAGCACCTCGGCGTCCACCTCGGCGGTGTCCGCCTCCTCGTAGAGCCCGGCGAGCAGCGGGTCGCCCGAGGCGGAGCGCAGCCCCGCGGGGCGGCGCCCGTCGAGCACGGGCGCGCTCCGCAGCCACCACGCGGTGTAGGGGCGGGCGCGTTCCACCGTGCCGTCGGGCATCCGCACCCGCACGGGCGCGGTCAGCGCCTCGCGCAGCGCGGGCCGCGACAGCAGGGCGAGCACGCGCGGCCACTGGTCGTCGTCCACCAGCTCGAGGTCGCGCACGGCCACCACCTCGGCGGCCACCGGCGGCAGCGGCGCCTCGGGCAGGGCGTCGAGGGTGTCCTCGCACCACGCGTCCACGCCGTAGAGCAGCCCCACGTCGTCCGGCTCGGCCCAGTCGGTGTCGCGCGGCTCCAACTCGTCGGGGTCGAGCACCACATCGGCGGCGGTTATCAGCGCGAAGTCGGCCTGCACGCCCACGGCGGCCAGCGGCCCCTCGCCCCAGCGGGCGGCGAACTCCGGGTCGCACACGGCCAGCTCGCCCTCGCGGATGACCTCTTCGAAGACGCTGCCGGGGAAGACCAGCTCGCCCGCGGGGACCAGGTCGCCGTCCTCGTCGGGCAGCACGAGCGCGGCGAGCCACGGCTCGTCGCCCGGCTCCAACCCCGCGTCGCGGACCAGCGCGATGACCGTCTCGGCCAGCTCCGCCGCCGGGATCGCGTCCTCGTCCCACACCTCCACGTCGTCCGACGCGGCCACGGCGGAACGCACCTGCGGCGTCGAGAGCACCGCGCGCGGCGTCGCGGGCTGCGCGCCCAGCTTCTCGAGCAGCGGATGGGCGGCGTCCGGGTGCGCCACCTTCAGGCCGAGGCGGCCCAGGCCCTCGGGCTCGGTGCCCGGCGCGGGCAGCAGGACGCGGCGCGGGCCGATCGTCGTGCGCCCGTCGGCCAACGGCACGGGAAGGCCCGTCAGCAGCTCGGGGTCGACGCCTGACAGCGACTCGTAGAGGCGCCACCACCACGCGGCGGGCCTTTCGACCCCGGCGAGCCGGTCGACGATCTCGCCGAGCGAGACCCGGGACACCTCCAACACCCGTAGCTCGGCCCGGCGTTCGAGCCCGGCGGGCAGCAGCACGGGGAACAGCTCGGCCAGCACGTCCACGGTCTCGGCCCCGGCGCGTTCCACCAGCTCCGCCTCCGTGGGGCGCAGCGCGGCGGGGATCTCGCTCTCCGGCTCCTCGGGGCCCGGCGCGGCGGCGGCGCTCGGCAGGAACGCCGTGCCCGGCAGCAGGTCGAGCAGCAGGGCGCGCAGCGCGCCGTCGAGCTCGCCACGGCCCAGCGGCCCCGGCACCAGGTCGAGGATGTCGCTCGTCACCGGGCGCCACTCGGCGAGCAGCGCGGCATAGGTCTCGGCGGCGCGGGCCAGCAGGAAGTCGGTCAGCGGGCCAGGGGCGACATGGCGGCGGGTGGGCTCGAGGGGGAAGCTGGCGATCAGCAGCGCGGGCAGGCCGAGCGCGTCGTCGGTCGGGGTGGGCGCGTGCACCACGGGCGGGCTCGCGGGCGCCGCGGGCGCGCCCTCGGCGTCGACAGGGACGGCCCAGGTGACCGACCAGTGGCGGCGCTCCCGCTCCTCGATGGGCCGGTCGGCCAGCAGCGCGGGCTCCGCCTCGCCCTCGGCCGTGGCCACCCGCCAGCGCGTGGAGCGCACGGCGAGCCCGGCGGGCCCCGGCTCCTCGGTGATCTGCGTGTACGAGCCGAACTGCCGCCGCGCGAGCGAACGCGTCCCGCCCGCCGTGACGACCGTGACCTCGGTCAGCCCCGGCAGCGTCAGCAGCAACGTGTCGTCCACCGCGTCGAGCAGCCGCGTCGCCAGGTCCTCGGCTGCCGCGTCGCGCAACGGCAGGACGACCGCCGTGTCATAGCCGTCGGGCACGGTGGCGTCCGCGAGCGGCAGCGGCAGCCGCAGCAGCGGAACGGCGTGCCTGTGCCCCGACCTGCGCTCCAACTCGCCGAGCAGCCCGGCGTTCTCCGCGCCCGCGGCCCTGGCGAGATCGGTGGCCTCGGCGAGCGACCAGCGCACGCCCCCCGCGACCCCGACGATCGCCGGCTCGTCGCTGACGGCGAGCACGGCCGCGAAGCCGACGCCGAACCGCCCGACGGTGGCCTCGCCCTCACGCTTGGCCGAGGCGCGCAGCGTGGACAGCGACTCGACGCCCGCGGCGTCGAGCGGCTTGCCCGTGTTGGCCACGGTCAGCACGCCGTCCCGCAGCGCGAGCAGCAGCCGCCCCTGGCAGTCGGCGCGGGCCGCGGCGTCGGCGGCGTTCTGCGCCAACTCGACGACGAGGCGGTCACGGTAGCCGCCCCGCGCGAGATCCTCCTCGGCGTTGGCGTCCTCCCTGAACCGGGCGGGGGACGCGGTCCACGCGGTCAGCACGGCGCGCCGCAGCCGCCCGGTCTCGAAGAGGTCGCCCGGGCCGTCCGTGTCGCCCGCGTCGCCTGAGTCGTGGATGCTCACGGGTGCGACAGTACCGGGTGCCGCGGGGGCCGCCCGCCGTCGGATGCGCCCGATGACGGGCGGGGCACGGAGGAACCGTTACAGCGGGTCGGCGCCCAGGTGGTCGATCACCGGCGGGGCCGGGACCTGGGGCTCGGGCATGACCGCCGCCTCCGAGTGACCGCCGCAGCCGTAGGCGAGGGACACCACGTGCCCGTCGGCGGGCGAGAACTCGTTGGCGCACACGCCGAACGCCTGCCGCAGCGCCCCCGCCATCGGCAGCAGGAACCCACAGCTCACACAGGACGCCGGGGCGGCCTGCGCCATCGGCGTGCGCGGCCCGTAGTGCTCCTCCCAGCGGTCCGCCGCGTCCTGGAGCCCGACCCACGCGAGCACCCTCGGCCGCCCGAGCCCCAGCTCGGACGCGACCTCCGCGGGCTCGGTCTCGGGGGCGTCCGACACGAACCCCGCCTCGAGGCGCGGGTCGTCGCCCTCGGTGGGCAGCAGGTCGCCAGGGCCCATGTCGCCGGGCCGCAGCCGCTTGCTCCACGGCACCCAGTCGGGAGCGAGCAACGCGTCGGGCCCCGGCGTCAGCGCGACCTCGTCGACCGTGACATAACGCGCCCGCGCCGCGCGCGTGACCGTGACCCCCCAGCGCCAGCCCGGGTAGCCGGGCTCGCGGCTCTCGAAGAGGTGGGTGACCAGCCGGTCCGCCTCGGTGACCAGGCCCAGATACGCGCCGAGCGGATGCGGGTGCGCGGCCTGCTCGGCGGCCTCGCGCGCCAACTCGACGGCCTCGGCGCACAACCGGTCGGGCGCCGCCCGCCCCCGGGACGGCTGCTCGGCCCCCGTCTGTTCCTGCGGCCCGTCCGCCGCACGCCCGTCGCTCGCCGTGCCTTCTCGCTCGCTGCTCCGGCCGCGCGGCGCGGCAGCGCCTTCGATCTCATCCTGCGGCCCGGCTGCCGCGCGCCCGTCGCTCACAAACCCTCACTCCTACGCCGTTAGTCCGGTGCGGGCGCCTGGAGGCGAACGGAGCCGACGGAGCGGACACGGGACCGCTGCGAACGTCGCGCTGAACGAGGCAAGGCGCACCGTTCGCCCACGCTACCGCAACCGGAGTGGCGCCCGCCGCGTGGCCCGCGCCCGCGGGGAAGCGCCGACGAACGCCGGTGGAGGGGCCCGCGTCCGACGACGCCGACTTGTCCTCGGAGATCGCCCTGACAGGGCCTAGGCTTGCGCCGTGGCTGCTGGCAGCTCGTCGGACGCGAAGAAAGGATCCGGCTCCGGGGTCATGCTCCGGACAGTCCGGGCGGCCGGTCGTGCCCTGCCCGCCATCCCGCTGGCCGTCGGGCGCCGGATCCGCAGGGCCACGCACGCGCACGGCGCCGGGGAGTCGGGCCTGGCCAAGCTGATCGAGCTGCACGCCGTGCACTCGATGGGCGACGCGCTCATCACGCTGGCGCTCGCCTCCACCATCTTCTTCTCCGTCCCCACCGACGAGGCCCGCGGCCGGGTCGCGCTCTACCTGGCCGTGACGATGGCGCCTTTCATCCTGCTCGCGCCCGTCATCGGCCCCCTGCTCGACCGGCTCCCGCACGGCCGCCGCGCCGCGATGGCCGGGGCGCTGCTGGCGCGCGGCGGGCTCGCGCTCGTCATCGCGGGCGCCGTGACCACCGACAGCATCGGGCTCTACCCGGCCGCGCTCGGCGTCATGGTGTGCTCCAAGGCGTACAACATCGTCAGATCCGCCGTCGTCCCCCGCCTCCTGCCGCAGCGCGTCTCGCTCGTGAAGGCCAACGCCCGCATCACGCTCACCGGGCTCATCTCCGCGGGCGCCGCCGCGCCCATCGGCCTCGGCCTCAACGCCATCGGCGAGCGCTGGCCGCTCTACGGGGCGTGTGTGATCACAGTGATCGGCGCGTTCATGTCGTTCAGGCTGCCGGGCCAGGTCGACCTGGCGCGCGGCGAGCGGCGCGTGCACCTCGCCGAGCTGGCCGAGGCGCGGGCCGCGGCGGCGAGCACCAAGGAGGACGGCGGCCGCGGCGGGGTGCTGCGGGCGGTGGACTCGCCGGTGCTCAAGGCGCTGCTCGCCAACGCCTCGCTCCGCGGCCTCTCCGGCTTCCTGCTGTTCTTCCTCGCCTTCCTCCTGCGCAACGAGCCGCTCGGCGCGCTCACCGCCGCGTTCTCCCTCGGCGTGGTCGGCGTCGCCGCGGGCACGGGCAACGCCCTGGGCAACGTCATGGGGAACTGGATCCGCGACCGCGCGCCCGAGCTGATCCTGCTGATCGTGCTGCTGATCGCGCTGGGGCTCACCATCACCGCCGCGGCCAGCTATCTGACCGTCACCGTGGTGGCGGTGTGCGCGGCCGCGGGGTTCTGCCAGGCGCTGGGGAAGCTGTCGCTCGACGCGATGATCCAGCGTGACGTGCCCGAGGTGGTGCGCACGTCGGCGTTCGCCCGCTCCGAGACATCGCTCCAGATGGCGTGGGTCGCGGGCGGTGCCATAGGGATCTCGCTGCCGCTCAACGGCACGCTCGGCATGTCCGCCGCCGCGTGCGTCGTGGCCCTCGGGACCGTGCTGTCGCTGCGCGGCCTGGTGTCCGCCGCGCGGCGCGGCTCGCCGACCCCCCGCGTCAGGTGACCCCGGCGGCGAAACGGCCCGCACACCCGGGTTAACCTGCCGCTATGACCGCGTTCGCCACGCACCTCGGCCGCCGCAGGGCCTTCCGCGCCGCCGTCGCCCTCGGCGCCGTCCCGCTGGGCCTCGCGGTCCTGGTGGGCTGCCAGAAGCCCAGCCCCATCGCCCACTTCACGCTCGGCTCACGCACCGCGTCCACCGAGGCCCCCGACGACTGCTGGGGGCACGGCGGCGACACGCTGACCCCCGAGCGCGGCAGGGAGTGCAGGGCGGAGGCGAAGGGCGCGCCGTCGTTCACGGTCGAGCCGGGCGACACGTTCCGCGTGGGGGTCGACCGGGAGGTCGCGGACAGCGGCTGGCTCCTGCTGGTCAACGGGGTCCTGCACGAGGTGATCCCCTACACCTCGACCTATCAGACGTTCGACGTGGACGACCTCGCGGGGACGCCGATGCGGGCCGAGACATCGGTGAGCCCCGTGGCCTCGCCCGAGCCGCTGCTGATCTCGGTCGCGCAGGTCAGCGACGACTTCGACGCCGAGCGGCTCTTCGCGTCGACCACTCAGGCGGAGCTGGACGAGCGGCTGTTCGGGACGTTCAGGGGCGTGTGGAACGCCGAGCTGACGCCCGGTTCGGCCGGGGACTGACGGGGTCCGCCGCCATGCCGAAGCGCGTCCTGGTGGTCACCGCGGTCCCGGCAGAGCGCGACGCGGTGCGGGGGGCCGCCGCCTCCGTGCCCTCGCCGCTGCGCGGCGGGCTGGTCCCGCACCGCTTCGCCCCCGCGGGAACGGGCCTCGCCGTGGACGCGCTGGCCGCCGGCGTCGGCCCCTCGCTCGCCGCCGCGGGGACCGCGACGGCGCTCGCGCTCGCCGCCGACCCCTACGACCTGGTGATCTCCGCGGGCATCGCGGGCGGCTTCGCGCCCGCCGCGCCCGTCGGGTCCACCGTGGTGGCCTCGTCGATGGTGGCCGCCGACCTGGGCGGCGAGACCGGCGAGGGCTTCGCCGACGCGGCGGCCCTCGGCTTCGGCCTGGTGGTCCGTCAGCCGCCCGAGGCGCTGGCCCGCGCCGTCGCCGCCGCCACGGGATCCGCGCACGGGCCCGTGCTCTCCGTCTCCACCGTGACCGGCACCGCCGACCGCGCCGCCGAGCTCGCGGGGCGTCATGTGGGCGCCGTGGCCGAGGCGATGGAGGGGTTCGGGGTGGCGAGCGCCGCCGCGCTGCACGGCGTTCCCGCCCTCGAGGTGCGGGCCGTCTCCAACGCGGTGGGCCCGCGCGACCGCTCCGCCTGGCGCGTCCCCGAGGCACTGGCGGCGCTCACGGAGGCGTGCGCCGCGCTCTGGCCCGTTGTCGACTCCTGGGAGGAACGCCGTGGCTGACCCGCTCGGCATCGCCTACTCGCCCTGCCCCAACGACACCTTCGTCTTCCACGCCTGGGCCCACGGCCTGGTGCCCGGCGCCCCGCCGGTGGACGTGACGTTCGCCGACATCGACATCACCAACGGCCTCGCCGAGCGCGGCGACGGCGACCTGCTCAAGGTCTCCTACGCCGTGCTGCCCTATGTCCTCGACACCTACGCGCTGCTGCCGTGCGGCGGCGCGCTGGGCCGGGGCTGCGGGCCGCTCGTGCTCACCGCCGGGGAGGTCGAGGCGTCCGATCTCGCGGGGAGGACCGTGGCCGTGCCCGCCGAGCGGTCCACGGCCTATCTGCTGTTCCGGCTCTGGGTCGCCGACCATGTCCCCGGCGGGGTGGGCGAGGTGCGGGTGATGCCGTTCCACGAGATCATGCCCGCCGTGCGGGACGGGCGCGTGGACGCGGGGCTCGTCATCCACGAGGCGCGTTTCACGTTCCGGCGCTACGGGCTGACGCGCCTGGCCGACCTCGGGGAGTTCTGGGAGGGGACCACGGGGCACCCCATCCCGCTGGGCGCGATCGTCGCCAGGCGGTCGCTGGGCGAGCGGCGGATCGCCGAGGTCACCGACGCCATCCGCGCCTCGGTGCGGCACGCGTGGGCGGACCCGGCGGCCAGCCGGGACTATGTGCTCGCCCACGCCCAGGAGATGGAGCCATCCGTGGCCCAGGCCCACATCGACCTGTATGTCAACGAGTTCACCGAGGACCTGGGCGCGGCGGGCCACGCGGCGGTCGGGGAGCTGCTGACGAGGGCGGCCGATGTGGGCCTGGTGCCACGGGTCACGCTGTGAGGCGGCGGGAGGGGCGTCCGGGGCTCGGCGGGGGCGGTCAGACGTCGAGCTGGTCGGCGACGGCCCTGAGCATCCCGGCGATCTTCCTGCCGCTGGCCTTCTCGGGGTAACGTCCGCGCTCCAGCTGCTGGGAGACGCCGTCGAGCAGGGTGGTGAGGTCCTGGACGATCGACGCCAGCTCGTCCGGCTTGCGCCGCTGGGCCGCGGCGACCGAGGGCACGGGGTCGAGCAACGTCACGGAGAGCGCCTGGTCACCGCGCTGGCCCGCCACCACGCCGAACTCGACGCGCTGCCCTGGGCGCAGCGCCTCGACTCCGCTGGGCAGGGCCGATGAGTGCACGAAGACATCGCCGCCGTCGTCACGGGAAAGGAAGCCGAAGCCCTTCTCGCTGTTGAACCACTTGACCTTGCCGGTAGGCACGTGTCCTCGTCCTCGCACTCGTTTCCATAACAATGAGGCGGACCTGGGAATCTTTCGAAGAACCAGCCCCGCCGCCTCCCAGGCTAATCGCCCCGGGCCCGGTGACAAGATGCCGCCGGGCCGTTTCGGAGGATCACTGCCCCCCGGTCAGCGCGAGTATGCGCGCCTGCGACCCTGGAGGGGTGAGCGAGAGCGACGTGTCGAATCCGGGGGACGCGCTGGTGCGCGTCGGCGGCGTGGTGTTCGGCGTGGGCGCGGTGGCGACGCTGGCGACGGTGGTGCCGCTGTTCGTCGGCGCGGAGCCGCTGCCCACCGCGGCCTATCTGGTGTCGATGCTGATGGGCGTCGGCTTCGCGATCGCGGGGGCGGGCCTCGGCCGTTCCGTGGTCCACCAGCGGCGCCGCGACCGGGCGGCGATGCGGGAGCGGGCCGGCGCTCAGGCGGCGAGGTAGGCGTCGAGCCAGGCGGGGAAGCCCATGAGGTCGGGCATCACCGTGTCGGCGCCCGCCTCGCGCAGCTCGTCGGCGGGGCAGGGCCCGGTGGCCACGGCGACCGAGACCGCGCCCGCGGCCCGCGCGCCGCGCACGTCCCCGACGTGGTCGCCGACGTAGACCGCGGCGTCGTGCGCGCGCAGCGCCTCGCCCTTGGCCTCGGCCCACAGCGAGCCGACGACCGCGTCGGGGGCGAGGCCGAGGTGCTCCATGTGCAGCTTGGCGTTGGGCTGGTGCTTGGCGGTGACCACTATCGCCCGGGCGCCGGCCGCGTGCACCGCGGCGATCGCCTCGCGCGCGCCCGGCAGCGCGGGGGTCGCGGCGATGGCGTGCGTCACATACATGGCGCGGTAACGGTCGCCCACGTCCGCGATGCGCTCCGCCGGGAACCAGTGCGCCAACTCCTGCTCGAGCGGCGGCCCCAGACGGGTCACCGCCAGGTCGGCGTCGATGGGGACGCCCGTCTCGGCCGAGAGGGCGAGATAGGTCGCCCTGATGCCGGGGCGCGAGTCGATGAGCGTCATGTCGAGGTCGAATCCGACGGTCAGGGCCTGGCGGTGCGGGGTGTGGCGCATACGGCCATGGTGCCAGGCCCTGACCCGGCGGCCTCAGCGGGAGTTGACACGGGCGATCTCGCGGATCACGCGCTCCTTGAGGTCACGGCCCATGGGCGCGTAGCCCAACTCCGCGGCGAAACGATCCGCCTGGGTGTCCTCGAGGGCCCAGGTCCAGAAGTCCCGCAGCAGCGCGGCCGTTTCGTCGTCGTAGCCGCACTCGTAGGCGAAGATCCAGTTGGCGCCGGTGATGGGGTAGCCATCGCCGCCGATGTCGTCGATGGTGAACTGGAAGTCGTCGGGGATCTCGGCCTCTTCGGACGCCGCCGTGGTGGCGGCCAGGGTGGGCTCGATCGGCACGCCGTCCTCGTTGACCACGCGGGCCGTGGCGAGCCCGGCGCTCAGGGCGTAGGACTGGTTGACATAGCCGAGGCCGCCCGGGTTCTCCGTGACGCCGCGCGCCACGCCCTCGTTGCCCTCGCCGCCCAGGGTGTCGGCGTGCCAGTCGATGTCCGTGCCCTCGGCGTACTCCTCGGCCCAGAAGCCGACCTCGGTGGTCAGATAGCGGGTGAAGACATACGTCGTGCCCGAGCCGTCCGAGCGGTGCACGGGGACGATCTCCTCGTGCGGGAGCTCCATGCCGGGGTTGAGTGCGGCGATCGCCGGGTCGTCGTAGTGCGTGATCTGCCGGTCGTAGACCCGCGCGATCACCTCGGAGGTGAGGATCAGGCCGTCGAGCGCGTCGTCGTTCAGCGCGATGACCACCGCGCCGAAGACGACGGGGAACTGGACGGCCGCGCAGCCGCGCACGTCGCCCGCCACCGTCAGCTCGCTCTCCTGGAGGTAGCGCTCGGACGAGCCGAAGTCCACGGTGTCCGAGAGGAACTGCTCGATGCCGCCGCCCGAGCCGACGGCGTGGTAGTCGATGGAGACCCGGGTCTCGATCGACTCGCTGTAGTAGGACATCCACTCCTGGAACAGCGGGTCGGGGAACGTCGCCCCCGAGCCCGTGAGCTCGCCGGTGAGCGTGCCCCGGGTGACGGTGCCTTCACCGTCACCGCCCCCGGAGCACCCGGCGCACATGGCGAGCAGAACGGCGGCCGCCGCGGCGGGCGCGGCGGCGCGGACGAGCCGGTTGCGCATGGCAGGTGCTCAGCCGAAGCGGCCCGAGACATAGTCCTCGGTGGACTGGTTCGCCGGGTTGGTGAAGATCTTGGTCGTGGTGTCGATCTCCACGAGCCCGCCGGGCTCGCCGATGGCCTTGAGGTTGAAGAAGCCGGTGACGTCGCTGACCCGCTGCGCCTGCTGCATGTTGTGGGTCACGATGACGATCGTGTACTGCTCCTTCAGCTCGGTGATCAGGTCCTCGATCGCCTGCGTGGAGATGGGGTCGAGCGCGGAGCACGGCTCGTCCATCAGCAGCACGTCGGGCGCCACCGCGATCGCGCGGGCGATGCACAGGCGCTGCTGCTGGCCGCCAGAGAGGCCCGAACCCGGCTTGGGCAGCCGGTCCTTGACCTCCTCCCACAGGTTGGCCGAGCGCAGCGAGCGCTCCACCAGGGCGTCGAGGTCGGCCTTCTTGATGCGCTTGTTGTTCAGCTTCAGCCCGGCCGCGACGTTGTCGTAGATCGACATGGTCGGGAACGGGTTGGGCCGCTGGAACACCATGCCGATGTGGCGGCGGACGCCGACGGGGTCGACGCCCGCGCCGTAGAGGTCCTGCTCGTCCATGAGGACCTTGCCCTCGACGCGCGCCTTGGGCACCAGCTCGTGCATGCGGTTGAGGGTGCGCAGGAACGTCGACTTGCCGCAGCCCGAGGGGCCGATGAGGGCCGTGACCGAGCGCGGCTCGATCGTCATCGTGACGCCCTGCACGGCGAGGAACTTGTCGTAGTAGATGTCGAGGCCCTTGACCTCGATGCGCTTGGCCACTGTGCTTCGCTTCCTTTGGCTGGTGACCGCTAGCTGCGGGTCTTCGGGGCGAACAGGCGGGCGATCAGGCGCGCCACGAGGTTCAGCGCCATCACGATGAGGATCAGGGTGAGCGCGGCGGCCCACGCCCGGTCCACGAACGCCTCGCGCGCGAAGCCCGGGGCGTTCTGGTACTGCGTGTAGGAGTAGACCGAGAGGGTCGCCATCCGCTCGTTGAACGGGTCGAAGTTGTCGCCGCGCGTGATGCCCACGGTGATCAGCAGCGGGGCGGTCTCGCCGATGACGCGCGCGATGGCCAGCGTGACGCCGGTGGCGATGCCCGCGATCGCGGTGGGGAGCACGACCTTGAGGATCGTGCGCCACTTGGGCACGGCCAGCGCGTAGGAGGCCTCGCGCAGCTCGTTGGGCACGAGCTTGAGCATCTCCTCGGTGGAGCGCACCACCACGGGGATCATGAGCACGCTCAGCGCGACCGAGCCCATGAAGCCCATGCGGATGCCCGGCCCGTAGAACAGCTCGAACAGCGCGTAGACGAACAGGCCCGCCACGATCGAGGGGATGCCGGTCATCACGTCGACGAAGAACGTGATGTAACGGGCCAGGCGCCCGCGGCCGTACTCGATGAGGTAGATCGCGGTCATCATGCCGATCGGCACGGACATCAGGGCGGCGATGCCGGTGATGATGAGCGTGCCGGTCACGGCGTGGCTGGCGCCGCCGCCCTCGTTGACGACGCCGAGCATCGAGTTGTTGAAGAACTCGGAGTCGAAGCGTTCGAGGCCCCGGTCGACGACCGTGGTGAGCACGGAGACCAGGGGCAGCAGCGCCAGGACGAACGCCGACGAGACGATCGCCGTGACCAGCCGGTCGAACGCGCCCCGCGGGCCCTCGACCGCGCGGGACCAGGCGTAGATCACGACGGAGTAGCCGAGGGCGGCCCCGATCCCGCACACCGCGGGGTTGGCGTCGGCAAGCTGCCACAGCGCCGCGGCCACGACGACGAAGGCGAGCAGGACGCCGGGCGCGGCGCCCCGGGGGAGCGACCCGCGGGAGAGCGGCACCGGCGGGAGCACGTCCGGGGGCGGCGGGGTCTTGTCCAGGGTGGTCTCAGTGGACATCAGTTGGCTCCCGAGAATTCACGGCGCCGGTTGATCACCGCGCGGGCCCCCATGTTGACCAGCAGGGTGACGGCGAAGAGGACCAGGCCCGAGGCGATCAGCGTGTTGACGTCGAGCCCTGAGGACTCCGGGAACGACAGCGCGATGTTGGCCGCGATCGTCGAGGAGTTGGCGCTGCTGATCAGGTCGAAGCTGACGATGTCGCGGTTGGCGGAGAGCACGATGGCCACGGCCATGGTCTCGCCGAGCGCGCGCCCGAGGCCGAGCATCGAGCCGCCGATGATCGCCGAGCGGCCGAACGGGAGCACCGCCATCCGGATCATCTCCCAGCGGGTGGCGCCGAGGGCGAGCGACGCCTCCTCGTGCAGCCTGGGCGTCTGGAGGAACGCCTCGCGGATCACGGCCGTGGCGATCGGGAGGATCATCACGGCGAGCACGATGACGGCCACCAGCATCGTGCGGCCCGTGGCGGACGCGGGGCCGTCGAAGAGCGGGATGAAGCCGAGGTTGTCCGCGAGCCACTCGGTGGGCCCCACGGTCATCGGCGCCAGCTCGGCGACGCCCCACAGGCCGAAGATGATGCTGGGCACCGCGGCGAGCAGGTCGATCACATAGCCGAGCAGCGAGGCGACGCGGCGCGGCGCGTAGTGCGAGATGAACAGCGCGATGGCCACCGCCAGCGGGGTGGCGATGACCAGGGCGAACGCGGCGGAGATGAGCGTGCCGAACAGCACGGGCCAGATGTAGAGGACGATGCCGTCGCCGCCCGTGACGTCCTCGGAGTCGGCCCACAGGGCGGGCCACGCCTCGGCGATCAGGAACGCGGCGACGCCGGCGAGGATGACCAGGATCAGCACGCCGGCGCCGGTGGAGGCGCCGGAGAAGACGCGGTCGCCCAGGCGTTGGGGCGTTCCCCTGGGGCGGCCGCCCTCGGCCGCGGGAGGCCGGTCGCGCTTGCTCTCCTTGGTGGGAGGCACAGTCTCTCCCTTTCTGAAGTCGGCGGTCTTCGATGAGCGGTGGGGGCCCGACCGGCCGGGGGACCTGGGCGGCCCGGGGCCGGAATGCCCAAGGCCGGGCGGCCTCCTCGATGGGGGCCGCCCGGACCGTTGGGCGATCGGGCGCTCGATCAGGCGGCGGAGATCGCGTCCACCGCGGCCTGGAACTCGGTGCGGAGCTCGTCGGAGAGCGGGGCCGAACCGGCCTCGGCGGCGGCGGCCTCCTGGCCCTCGGCGCTGATCATGTAGCCGAGGAACGCCTGGACCAGCTCGGCCGTGGCGGCGTCGTCGTAGGTGGCGCAGGCCATGGCGTACGAGACCAGGACGATCGGGTAGGTGCCCGCCTCGGTGGTGTCGCGGGCCAGGTCGTAGGCGAAGTCGTACTGACCGCGGCCCTCGACGCGCTCCGACACCGCGAGGACGGAGGCGGCGGCCTCGGGCGAGTACGGCACGAACTCCTCGCCGACACCCACGTTGACGGAGCCGAGCTCGCTGGCCTGGCTGGCGTCGATGTAGCCGATGGTGCCGTTGCCGCCGGAGATGGCCTGGCTGACACCGGAGGTGCCCTGCGCGGCCTCGCCGCCGGAGACCGGCCACTCGTCGCCGACCTCGTGCGGCCAGTCCTCGGGGGCGGCGGCGGCCAGGTACTCGACGAAGTTCTCGGTGGTGCCCGAGGGGTCGGAGCGGTTCACCACGGTGATCGCGGAGTCGGGCAGCTCGACGTCGGGGTTGTCGGCGGCGATCGCCTCGTCGTTCCAGGTGGTGATCTGCTGGTTGAAGATCTGGGCGATGACCGAGGGGCTCAGGTTGAGGGAGTCGACGCCCTCGAGGTTGAACGCGACCGCGATCGGCGAGACGTAGACGGGGATCTCGACGACCTCGCCGCAGCGCTCGGTCGCGCCCTCGAGCTCGCCCTCCTCCTCGGAGAAGTAGGCGTCGGTGCCGCCGAAGTCGGTGCCGCCCGCGAGGAACTGCTCGCGGCCCGCGCCGGAGCCCGAGGGGTCGTACTCGACCGTGACATCGGGGTGGAGGGCGTTGAACCCGGCCATCCAGGCGCCCATCGCGGCCTCCTGCGAGCTGGCGCCCGCTCCGGCGATGGTGCCGGACAGCTCCGAGGTCTCCTCGCCGCCGTTCCCGCCGGTGTCGCCGTCGCCGTTGCCGTTGTCCTCGTTGTCGCTGCTACAGGCCGTGACCAGGGCCAGGGCGGACACCGCGGCTATCGCGGCGGACTTTGCGCGCCAGTTGCGCATGGCCGTTGCTCCTTGTTCAAAGCCCAGCCGGTCCGGCCGGGTGCAGATGACTTGAAAGTGTCGAGGAGAACGTAGGAGCGGCCAGCGAAGGCGTGAGGGCCAGAAGGTGAACAGAAAGATAGGTTCAACGGAACCGGTAGTTTCACAAAAAGAGTTGGAATCGTTAAGGAACGGACCTCCCCGCCGAGACCCGTACGGCCATGGCGGAAGGCCCGTCGAACGCCTGACTCAGCTCGTGGGCGGCACCAGCCGGTAGCCGACGCCGCGGACGGTCTGGATGATCTCCGGGTGGTGCGGGTCGTCACCGAGCCGCTCGCGAAGGCGCCGAATGTGAACGGTGATGGTGTTCGACCGGCGGGCTCCCTCGCCCCACAGCTCGGCCCTGATCCGGTCCCTGGTGATGACCTTCTCGGCGTTGAGCATGAGCAGGTGAAGCAGCTGGAACTCCCGCAGCGGCAGCCTGGCCGTCGGAACGCCGTGCATCCGCACCTCGTACGTGCTCGGGTCGAGCGTCAACGGGCCGCACACCAGCGGCTGGTCCCAGCCGCGGTTGCCCCGGTCGGCCAGGCTGAGCAGCTGCGCGACCTCGCGGGGGCGGTAGGGGCGCGCGACACAGGCGCTCGCGCCCGCGGCGAGCGCGGGGGCCACCTGGGCGGTGTCCTCGGGGCCCACGCCGAGCACGACGGGGATGGACAGCCTGCGGCGCACCAGGCGCAGCACGGTGGCGCCGTCGATCACGGGCAGGTCGGCCGACACGAGCAGCACGTCGGGCTTGCGCAGCCCGGCCTCGAGCAGCGCGGCGGCGCCGTCGGCGCAGTGGACCACGGACACCTGGTACTTGGCGAGCTGGGCCGTGAGCCCCTGTCTGATGCGCTCGTCGGAGTCCGCGAGCAGGACGACGGGGTCGGTCCCGAGCGGGATGCGGGTCGAGGGGGGCAGCGGCTCGTCCATGCCGTCCTCCGGCGCGCTCGCGGGCGACCTGCGGGGATGCGTCGTGCTCAACCAGGCGCCCATGGCGCTCTCCCTCGCTGTCGTTGTCGGCAGTGAAGAACGCGGTGCGTGCGGTCTTCGGACCCGGGCCCTCGCGGCGCCGACGCGGGGCGTTCACCATGTAACGAGCTGTGGGTAGCGGGTTGTACGGCGTTCGGTGAACCCACGATGAACAACGGCGTTCCCTCAGGTTCTCGGCCGCCACACCGCTTCATCTGCGCAGGTGCCGGGGGCCGCCGCGGGGCGCGGCGGGGCGCCGCGTCCGGCGCCGTGGACCGATCCTCGAAGTCCGCCGGGACAGGGCCTAGCATTCTCTGCATCGTCGGGGAGCACAGGGGCAGTGGTGGGAATCGAAAGCGAACAGCTCGTCTACGACTATCTGAGCCGCGTCGGCGACCTGGCCCACGGCACCAGCATGTCGGCCGCGCAGCGCGCCTCGCTGGTCAACCGGGTGCGGGACGAGATCGGGCGCGAACGGGCCGCCGCGGGGGGCGCGGAGAGCCGGTCGGCGGTCAAGCGGATCCTGGGCCGGATGGGCCCGCCCGAGGACATCGTCGCGGCGGCGGCGCACGCGGCACCCGCGCCCGCTCCCTCGCCCCCCGCCACGCCCCCTTCCGCGCCTTCCGCTCCCGCGCGCGCCCCTGAGGATGCGCCCGTGCCGCCGCCGCGGGAGGCCGAAGGGCCCGTTCGGCTCGACAAGCGGCCGGGGCACTGGCCCGACGGGCAGATCGGCCGGTTCTTCGGCGGGATCGAGATCCCCGAGCTGCTGCGCCCGCCCCTCGACGGCGACCCCGAGGAGGCCGACGAGCGGGCCGACGAGGACCCCGAGGCGGCTCCCGACACGGCGGCTCCCCAAGAGCAGCCCGAGGCGCCGCCCGCCGCGCAACGCCCCTCGCGCCGACGGAGGTTGGCCCACTCCGCGCTGGCGGGCAAGCGGGTCGGCGGCCCCGTCGAGCTGCTCGGCGTCGCGGTGCTCGTGGCCGGGACGGCCATCGGCTCGGTGGTCGCGCTGGGCGCGGGCTGGCTCATCGCGTACTGGTCGCCGCGGCTGAGCCGCAGGGAGGCGCAGTGGGCGACGTTCGGCATGCCCGCGCTGGTCGCGGGCGGCTACGCGACCTGGCTGCTCGGCCGCGCGGGCGGGTACTGGGGCGCGGCGCTGGCCGAGGGCGACGCGGAGGCGGCGTTCGCCGACCACTGGCCCCTGCTGCTGCGCGGCGCGGCCCTGGCGACGGCGGCGTTCCTCCTCTACCGCGCCCGTCGCAGGGTCCCTGCCGGAGGCTGACCCGCGGCACGCCGGGGCGCCGGGTGTGCCGACACGTCACGCGCCGAACGGCAGCGGACGCCCCAGCCCGGGGGCAAGGCCCCCCGGCCCCCCAACCACCGCCGCCCCGCACCCGATCGTTCGCCGCCAAGGGCCCGACCCGGCCAGGTCACCTCACAATTCCCTGGCGATGTGGTGGATCAGCTGGCGGGACTCGTCCGGGTCGAGGGACACCTTGCGCGCGCGGGTGAAGAAGGCGCGATAGGCGACGAGTTCGGCCTCGGCGTCCAGGAACGCGCCGCCGATCGGGGTGTCGATCTGGAGCGTGTCGAGCTGCGGGACCACGCCGTTGGCGTAGAGCACCGGCTGGATCGCCTCGAAGAAGTCCTCGTTGGTGAACGGGATGACATGCACCGTGATCCCCGGCCGCTCCGACGCCTCCATCAGGTACTCGAGCTGCCGCCGCACCACCTGCCGCCCGCCGAACCGCATGCGCAGCGCCGCCTCGTGGATGAACGCCTCGAACGGCGGCGGCTCTTCGCGCTCCAGCACCACCTTGCGCCGCATCCGGAACTCCGTGCGGGTCTCGATCTCCTCGCCCGGCAGCTCCCCCACCCCGGCGCGGAACAACGCCCGTGTGTAGTCCGGGATCTGGAGCAGCCCGGGGACGGCGACCATGTGCACGATGCGCATCCCCACCGAGTGGTGCTCCAGCTCGGCCACATTCAGAGGGTCGGGAGCAACCATGCCACGGTACGCGTCCCACCAGAATTGGCCCCGCCGCTCACGGGCGATGGCGCACAGCGCCTCGAGCAGCGCCTGATCGGTGCAGCAGTAGAACGTGGCCAGCTTCTTGATCCGCTCCTCGCTGACGCCGATCCTGCCGGACTCTATGTGGCTGATCTTGCCCTGGTCGGTCCCGAGCATGCCCGCGGCCTCACGGGCCGTTCGACCGGCCCGCTCGCGCAGCTTCCTCAACTCCGCGCCGAGGCGCGCCTGTCGAGCGGTGGGATTCTCCCTCGGCGGCATCGTGTCCTGGCCCTTCCGTCGTCTGCCCACCGAAGTCTGCCGCCCCCTCACCCCCTGAGTCCACTCGCCTACGCAACTCGCCCCTCCTCACCGTTGCCACGGGGCAACCTTCCAACGCGCCCGCCGATGATCGCGGGACGGGCCCCGTGCGCCCCACCCCTCGGGCCGCTACCGTTGGCCGGATGACCGGCACCAGCCCTCGTACCCTCGCCGACGAGCTGCGATCTCGCTCCGACGCCGAGCTGGCCGGGCTGCTGCGCGCCAGGGCCGACCTGCTGTCGCCGCTGCCCGGCGATCTCTCCCAGCTCGCCACCCGCGCCGGGACCCGCGCCTCCGTGCTCCGCGCGATCGAGCGGCTCGACGCGTTCACGCTCCAGGCCGCCGAGGCGCTGGTCGTCGCGCCGCAGCCCTGCTCGTTCCCCGCCCTGGCCGCGCTGCTGCCGGGCGGCGAGGACCGCCTGCCCGACGCGCTCGCGACCCTGCGCGCCCGCGCGCTCCTGTGGGGCAGGCCCGACGCGATGCGCCTGGTGCGCACGGCGCAGGAGCTGCTCGCGCCCACGGCCGCGCGCCCCAGCTCCACGGGCCTCGGCCCCTCACTCGCCGAGACGGCCGCGGGCATCTCGCCCAGCCGCATGCAGGACCTGCTCACCCACGCCGGGCTGCCGCCCACCCACGACCCGGTGAGCGCGCTCGCGGCGCTGACCACGCTGTTCGCCGACCAGGAACGGCTGGCCACGCTGCTCGACGAGGCGCCGCAGGGCGCCCTCGGCGCGCTCGACCGGCTCACCTGGGGGCCGCCCTACGGCGAGGTCTCCGCCCACCCCGCGCCCCATCTGCGCTGGCTGCTCGACCGCGGCCTGCTCATGCCGACGGGCCCTGGCACCGTCGTGCTGCCGCGCGAGGTCGCCCTCCATCTGCGGGGCGGACGGGCGCATCGGGAGTTGCGCGCCCACCCGCCCGCGCCCCTCCTGCGCTTCGAGCACTCCCCCGACGCCGCGGACGCCGCCGCGGCGGGCGCCGTCCATGCCGCGCTGACGGTGGTCGAGGAGCTGCTGACCGCGTGGGAGACCGAGACGCCCGCCGTGCTGCGCGCGGGCGGCCTGGGCGTGCGCGAGCTGAAACGTGCCGCCGTCACCCTCGACGTCGCCGAGCCCGAGGCCGCGTTCTGGCTCGAACTCTCCTACGCCGCAGGCCTCCTGGCGGGCGACGGCGCCGCGGACGAGCGGTACGCGCCCACCCCCGCGTACGACGACTGGCTCGCCATGGCGCCCGAGCGCCGCTGGCTGCGCCTCGTCGCCGCGTGGCTCACCACGACCCGCGTCCCCGGGCTCGTCGGCGCCCGTGACGGCAAGGGCCGCCTGCTGGCCGCGCTCGGCCCAGGCCTCGACCGCGGCCCCACCGCCGAGCTGCGCCGGGCAACGTTGCGCCTCCTCTCCGCGCTCCCGCCGGGCGCCGCGCCCGAGCCCACGTGGGTGCTCGAGCGGATGCGCTGGGAGCTGCCGCGCCGCGTTCCCGACGAGACGCGCGCGACGCTGTGCCGGGCGGCGCTCGCCGAGGCCGAGCGCCTCGGCGTCACCGGGCGCGGCGCGCTCACGTCGTTCGCCAGGCCGCTGCTCGCCGAGCCGCCCGGGGCCGCTGACCCCGAGCGGGCCGCGGCGCTGCTCGCGCCGTTCCTGCCCGAGCCGCTCGACCACTTCCTGCTCCAGGCCGACCTGACCGCCGTCGCGCCAGGGCCGCTCCGCCGCGACCTGCGGCAGGCCATGGCCGTGGCCGCCGACATCGAGTCGCGCGGGGGCGCGACCGTCTACCGGTTCACGCCCGACTCGGTGCGCCGCGCGCTCGACGCGGGCTGGTCGGCGGCCGAGCTGCACGCGTTCCTCGCCGCCCGCTCGCGCACGCCCGTTCCACAGCCGCTCTCCTACCTCGTGGACGACGTCGCGCGGCGGTACGGCAGGCTGCGGGTCGGGGCGGCGGCCAGCTATCTGCTGTGCGACGACGAGTCGTTGCTCACCCAGGTTGTCGCCGACCGGCGCGCCGAGGGGCTGCGGCTGCGCCGGATCGCGCCCACGGTGGTGATCTCGGGCGCCCCGCCCGGCACCCTGCTCGAGCGGCTGCGGGAGTACGGCTACGCGCCCGCGGCCGAGTCGGCGGACGGCGCGGTCGTGACGCTGCCGAGCGAGCCGCACCGCACGCCGGCGCGCACGCTGCCCGAGCCCGCCCCCGACTCACCACCGGCCGCCGACGATTCGCTCCTGAGCGCCGCCGTGCGCGCCATCCGCGCCGGGGACCACGCCGCGGGCGCCGCGCCGCGCACCCCCGCGGGGCGCGTTCCCGACCCGGCCGGGCCACCGCCGCGCACGTCGTCGGCCGACACGCTGGCCGCCCTGCGGGTGGCGGCGGCCGACGGGGCGCTCGTGCGGATCGGCTACGTCGGCGCGGACGGGATGGCCACGCAGCGGATCCTGTCCCCGGTGCGGGTCGAGGGCGGCTTCGTCACCGCCTTCGACCACACCGCCGACGAGGTGCGCACCTACCCCCTGCACCGCATCACGGGCACCGCGGGCCTGTGAGGTCCCGCGGCCCCGTGAGCCGTCACATCCGCTCGGGCGCCGCGATCCCCAGCAGGTGCAGGCCCTGGGCCAGGGTCGCCCTGGTCAGCTCGCAGAACGCCAGGCGGTTCGCCCTGACCTCGTCCGGCACATCGCTCCGCAGCACGGGACACGACTCGTAGAACGCCGTGAACGCCCGTGCCAGCGCGTACAGATACCCCGCGAGCTGGTGCGGCTCGAGCGTCTCGGCCACCGCGTCCAGGGTCGCGCCGAACTCGTCGAGCACCAGCGCGAGGGCGCGCTCCGCGGGCTCGAGCGCGAGCCCGGGCGCGAACCCCCCGCGCCCCGCGCCCGTCTCCCCCGCCTTGCGCAGGATCGAGGCGATCCGGGTGTGCGTGTACTGGAGGTAGACGCCGGTCTGGCCGTTGAAGCTGACCATGCGCTCGACGTCGAACGAGTAGTCCTTCGTCCGCGACGTCGAGAGCTCCGCGTACTTCACCGCGCCCACGCTCGCCAGGTGCGCGACGTCGTCGAGCTCGTCGGGCGACAGGTCCGGGTCCTTCTCGGCGACCACCTCGCGCGCCCGGCGCAGCGCGTCATCGAGCAGGTCGGCGAGGCGGACGGTGCCGCCCGCCCTGGTCTTGAACGGGCGCCCGTCGGGGCCGTTGATCGTCCCGTTCGCGGCGTGCACCGCCACCAGGTCCTCGGTCAGCCAGCCCGCCCTGCGCGCCGTGCGGAACACCATCTCGAAGTGCTGCGACTGCCGGGCGTCCACGATGTAGATCATCCGCGTGCCACGCAGGTCCTTGATGCTGTGCCTGATGGTGGCCAGGTCGGTCGCCGCGTAGCCGAAGCCGCCGTCGCTCTTCCGCACGAGCATCGGCACCGGCTTGTCCTCGGGGCCGCGGATGTCGTCGAAGAAGACGACCTGGGCGCCGTTGCTGTCCTCCAGGATCCCCTTGTCGCGCAGCTCGTCGACGACGTCGTGCAGCCAGGGGTTGTAGAACGACTCGCCCTTGGTGTCCTCCTGCGTCAGCAGCACGCCGAGCCGCCGGTAGACCTGCTGGAACGCCTCCTCCGACTCGGCGACGATCTCCCGCCAGGCCGAGACGGTCTCCTCGTCGCCCGACTGGAGCGCGACCACCCTCCGCTGCGCCCGCTCCTTGAACGCGGGGTCGGCGTCGAACTCCGCGCGCGCGGTCCTGTAGAGCGCGTCGAGGGCCGAGACCGCACCGGCCCTGCCCTCGTCGCCCGCGTCGCCCGCCGCCAGGTCCTTGCTGCGCCAGGCCGCCTCGGGGTGCTCGAAGAGGTACTGGATGAGCATGCCGAACTGCGTGCCCCAGTCCCCGATGTGGTTCTGCCGGATCACCGTGGCGCCGAGGAAGCCGAGGACGCGGGTCAGCGCGTCGCCGATGAGCGTGGACCGCAGGTGGCCGACGTGCATCTCCTTGGCGACGTTGGGCGCGGAGTAGTCGACGACGTCCGTCTCGCCCTTCCTGCTCGGCTCGACCCCGAGCCTGGGGTCGGCAAGCCGCTCGGCGAGGCGGCCGAGGAGCCTGGAGTCGGCGAGCGAGATGTTGAGGAAGCCGGGGCCCGAGACCTCGACGTCCGTCAGCCAGTCCAGGTCGGCCAGGCCCGCCCGCAGCTCGGCGGCCAGCTCGCGCGGGGGGCGGCCGAGGCGCTTGCCCAGGGAGAGGGCGACGTTGGACTGGAAGTCCGCGTGGTCGGAACGTCGCACCAGCGGGTCCGCGGGGACGAGCCCCGCCCCGGCCATCGCCGCCGAGACAGCCGCTTCCACATCGCCGGCCAGGGACCGTACCCGTTCCGCCATGGTCGCTCGCATCCTCCTCGTGAGCCGCGGCGGGCGTCGCGCCCACCGGCACCCACCAGCATGACAGGTGCGGAGGACCGCACGTTCCCCCATTTCCCCGCACGCGCACGTGGGCGACGGCACGGTGATCCCGGACTGTCGGCGCCCGCCCCGCGGGTCAACCGCGCGCCCCTTGGGCCCACCCTTTCCGGTGACCGTATGGTCGTATGCGGAATCGCGCCTCGTGCTCGCGTCCATACTCAGCGCCATGGGAGCAGTGATGACCGTCGAACGGCCTGCGCGGGCGACTCCGTCCCCTACTACTGGCGCGTGGAGCGCGAGCGCGACGACGGTATCGCCGTGCACGAATACTGGCCGCACCACGAGACCCGCAGCTACATCCCCGCGCCCCAGCACCCCGTGCACCGGGGCACGTTGATCACCGAGGTGCCCTTCCCCGTCGAGATCGACCTGAGCGCCCTGACCGATTTCTGAGCGCATCCGGCAGACTGGAGTCTTGGCCGGAATCGCCCGGCCAGACCCATGCGGAGCGGCGGAGGCGAGACCTGGCGTGACTGGACCCCTCATCGTGCAGAGCGACAAGACGCTGCTCCTCGAAGTCGATCACGAGCAGGCCGAGGACTGTCGCCGGGCCGTCGCGCCGTTCGCCGAGCTGGAGCGGGCGCCCGAGCACATCCACACGTATCGCGTGACGCCGCTCGGGCTGTGGAACGCGCGGGCCGCCGGGCACGACGCCGAGCAGGTCGTCGACGCGCTGGTCACATACTCGCGCTATCCCGTGCCGCAGTCGCTCCTCGTCGACGTGGCCGAGATCATGGCGCGTTACGGCAGGCTCTCGCTCGTCAAGCACCCCGCCCACGGCCTCGTCCTCCAGAGCACCGATCCGCCGGTGCTCGAGGAGGTGCTGCGCTCCAAGCGCATCAAGCCGCTGATCGGGGCGCGGATCGATCCCGACACCGTCGTCGTGCACCCCTCCGAGCGCGGCCAGATCAAGCAGGCGCTGCTGCGGCTCGGCTGGCCCGCCGAGGACCTGGCTGGCTATGTGGACGGCGAGGCGCACCCCATCGCGCTGCGCGAGAGCGACTGGGAGCTGCGCCCGTACCAGCGGCAGGCCATCTCGGGCTTCTGGCACGGGGGTTCGGGCGTCGTGGTGCTGCCGTGCGGGGCGGGGAAGACGCTGGTGGGCGCCGGGGCGATGGCCGAGGCGCGCTCGACCACGCTGATCCTGGTCACCAACACCGTCTCGGCCCGGCAGTGGAAGTCCGAGCTGGTCCGCCGCACGTCGCTGACCGAGGACGAGATCGGCGAGTACAGCGGCACGCGCAAGGAGATCCGGCCGGTCACGATCGCGACCTACCAGGTGCTCACGACGCGGCGCAAGGGCGTGTATCCGCACCTGGAGCTGTTCGACTCGCGCGACTGGGGGTTGATCGTCTACGACGAGGTGCATCTGCTGCCCGCGCCGGTGTTCAAGTTCACGGCCGACCTCCAGGCGCGGCGGCGGCTCGGGCTCACGGCGACGCTGGTGCGGGAGGACGGCCGCGAGTCGGACGTGTTCTCGCTGATCGGGCCCAAGCGGTTCGACGCGCCGTGGAAGGAGATCGAGGCGCAGGGGTACATCGCGCCCGCCGACTGCGTGGAGGTCAGGGTGGACCTGACCGAGTCGGAGCGGCTCGCGTACGCGATGGCGGAGCCGGAGGAACGTTACCGCTTCTGTGCCACGACCGACTCCAAGCGGCGGGTGACCGAGACGCTGGTGCGGCGGCACGCGGGCGAGCAGACGCTGGTCATCGGGCAGTACATCGACCAGCTCGACGAGCTGGGCGAGCGCCTGAACGCCCCGGTGATCAAGGGCGACACGAGCAACACGCAGCGGGAGAAGCTGTTCAACGCCTTCCGCGCGGGCGAGATCCCCGTGCTCGTGGTGTCGAAGGTGGCGAACTTCTCGATCGACCTGCCGGAGGCGACGGTCGCCATCCAGGTGTCGGGGACGTTCGGCTCGCGGCAGGAGGAGGCGCAGCGCCTCGGGCGGGTGCTGCGACCCAAGGCGGACGGGCACGAGGCACGCTTCTACTCGGTCGTCGCGCGGGACACGGTGGACCAGGAGTTCGCCGCGCACCGGCAGCGCTTCCTGGCCGAGCAGGGGTACGCCTACCGGATCATGGACGCGGGCGAGCTGCTCGCGGGCGACGCCTGACGGGCGCGGAGGTCGCCGCCGACGCCGCCGACGCCGGATTCGGCCTCGGCGCGCTCGGCCTCGGCGCGGCCCAGGATGACGACGTCGAAGACGGCGCCCGCCACGACCCGGACGGCGTGAAAGGCGCGCAACGCGCCCCCCAACAGGTGGTGGGACGGGGCTGTGGCGGTGGTGGGAACGGTCGCGGTACTCATGTCCTTCAGCCTGCCCGCCCGCGCCCCGCGCCACATCACCCCCCGGACGGAACCCCTGACCTGCGCCGCTCCGCCTCAGGAGCGAGCCGCCCCACCCCACCCCCTAGGGAACGCCAGCCCACGCCTCAGGGGTGGGACCCGGTGCCCCTCGGTCCTCCGGCCGTTACGCCATGGTCCCGGGCGGGTAGCCGACGATCGCGTCGCGGTCGCGCGTGAGGCACACGACGCGCTCGGTCATCCGATCGCGCCCGCGCGGGGGCGGCCGTGCGTCTCCGGGGTGGACCCGCCGATCGCCGAGGTGCTCGTCGTACCGGCGGCGGCCGTTGTCGCGGCGCTCGGCGGCGCCCGGCGGGGGCCGGCGGGGGCCGGCGGGGGCCGCTCGGAGGCGTGGCCTGTTGTCACGGCCCGATCTACAGTGGGTAGCGGTGAGCACACCTCTCGAAGGAGGCGGACATGACCAGGGCGTGGGAGGCTGACCCCTCGGCGTTATTCGCGCGGCGGCTGGGGAGAACGGCGGCCGAGCTGGGGAATTCGAAGGACAAGGACGACTGCCCCGACATCTGGCAGCTCGACAACGGCGATGTCGCGGTGATAGGCCGCGACCTCACGGCCGCCTACGGCGCACGCCTTCCGGAGGGCGTCACCCTGGCCCCGGACGAGCGGCTGGTCGTCATCCCAGGGAACATGCTCAGTGCCGCGAAGGAAGACATCCCCGATGCTTGACCTCACCGTCCCCTCCCTCGATCTCTCACAGGGCGAAAGGCTCATCAGCCCTGACTACAAGGCCGACTTCCGCAGGCAGGACGCCGAGATCCGCGGCAGGAGCTCCTGGAAGCTCGAACGCCTCCAGCACTTCGAGGAGCGGAACGACCCCAGCAGGGACGCGCTCCGCCGGGGGGACTGGGATGCGGCCCTGCGGCTCCTGGAGGAGGAGCGCGAGGGCCTCCTGGAGTCCACACGGCAGGACGAGGAGAGGGACAACCCCTTCCACCGGGTCCGGGTGGTCGAGGAGCCGCTGACCGCGTATGTCCAATGGGAGTTGCACGCCCTGCGGATCCAGGCGGAGTGCGGTCGGCCGATCCGGGTCGTGGACGCCCGTGAGGTCGCGGCACTCGAGGCCGAGGGGCCGCTCCCCGAAGTGGTGATCCTGGGCGGGGAGACGCTGTATCGCGTGCACTACACCCACGAGGGAGTGCCCGACGGGGCGACCCGCTTCACCGACCGCGACACCATCGCCCCCTGGGAGGCGCTCATCGAGGCGCTCTACGCGGGCGGCGAGGACGTGATCCCCTATGTCCAACGCCGTGTGGAGCCGCTCCCGCCCCCACGGCTGACCGGGAGGTAGGCCGTCAGAGAGCGCGGCGAGGACGACGAACACCCCGGCGGCACGCGTTCGGAGCTGTCGGGGTCCTCCCGTGACGTCGTGCAGGCGGGAAGCATCAGCGGGGGCGTCCACTTCCACCGGCGGGGCGACTCCCCGGCCCACACGCCCCGGCAATTACCGGGCGATGTCCGGGGCTTCGTGAACCGGGAGGCCGAGCTCCAGCGGCTCGACGCCATCCTCACCGGTGCGCACGGGGACCCGCGCATGATCTCCGTCTGCGTCATCGCGGGAACGCCGGGCGCGGGCAAGACCTCACTGGCCCTGCGCTGGGCCCACCAGGCACAGGACCGGTTCCCCGACGGACAGCTCCATGTGAACCTGCGCGGGTACGACCCGGGCGAGCCGGTCGCGGCGGAGGAGGCGCTGCACCGGTTCCTGACGGCCCTCGGCGTCCCGCCGGGGGCCATCCCCCGCGACGCGGACGCGGCGGCGGCCCTCTACCGGTCCCTGCTGTCCGACCGCAGGATGCTGGTCCTCCTGGACAACGCCGCCACCGTCGCCCAGGTGCGCCCCCTGCTGCCGGGCAAGGGCCGGTGCCTGGCCATCGTGACCAGCCGAAGCCGCCTGTCCAGCCTGGCCGTTCGGGACGGCGCGCAGCGGATCACCCTGGGCACGCTCGCCGAACCCGAGGCCGTCGCCCTGCTGCGCGCCGTCACCGAGGGGCGGACCGCGGACGACGCGGACAAGCTGGCCGAGCTGGCCCGGCTCTGCGCCAGGTTGCCGCTGGCCCTGCGGATCGCGGGTGAAAGGGCCGTCAGCGACCCGCACGCGGGGCTGGACGACCTGATCGCCGACCTGCGCGACGAGTCCGTGCTGTGGGACGCGCTGAGCACGGGCGACGAGGCGGACGCCGACGCGGTCAGGACCGTGTTCGCCTGGTCCTACCGGGCGTTGCCCGAGGACGCCGCCCGCCTGTTCCGGCTGCTCGGGCTCCATCCCGGGCCGACGTTCGGGCCGCACGCGGCGGCCGCGCTCGCCGGGGCGCCGCCGCGCAGGACACGGCAGCTGCTCGACACCCTCGTCGGCGCGCACCTCCTGGACCAACCGGCCTCGCACCGTTACGAGTTCCACGACCTGCTGAGGGCGTACGCCACCGCGCAGGCCCGGCAGGAGGAGCCACCCGCCGAGCGGCAGGCGGCCCTGCGCCGGGTCCTCGACTGGTACCTCCACACCGCCGACGCCGCGCAGGAGTGGCTCGCCCCCGGCGGGGACCGCCTGCCGCTCGATCCTCCGGACGAGGCCGTGACGCCCATGGCCTTCCGGGACTACGACCAGGCCGTGGACTGGTCGGAGCGGGAGCACGCCAACTTCCTCCCGGCCGTGCGCGCGGCCGAGGCCGCCGGGCTCGTCCCTCACACATGGCGGCTCGCGGCCGTTCTGTGGCACGCCCAGGCCCCCTCGGCCTCCGGCGCCGACTGGCTACCGGTGGGCGAGCTGGGGCTCAGGGCCGCTCGCCACCTCGGCGACCGCCCCGCGGAGGCGTTGCTCATGGAACGCGTGGGCATGGGCCACGCACGCGTCGGCCGCCTGGCCGAGAGCGCGGAGTGCCACCGTGAAGCCCTCGCCATCCGGGGGGAGTTGGGCGATCGGGAGGGGGTGGCCGAGTCCACCAACCTCCTGGGCGTCGTCGCCCTGCGCGGGCGGCGCCTCGCCGAGGCGGAACGGCGGTTCACCGAGGCGATGGCCGTCTTCACCGAGCTGGGCCGGGAACGCGCGGCCACGATCGCCCGCGCCAACCTCGCCGTCGTGCGGTTCCAGGCGGGACGCCCCGATGAGGCCGAACCCGACGCCCGCGCGATCGAGGCCCTGCACCGCGAGCGCGGCGACAAGGCCCGTCTCGGCAACATCCTGCGGCTCCTCAGCGCCATCGAGTTGGAGACCGGTCGGCCGGAGGAGGCGCTGCGCACGGCCGCGGAGGCCGTCGAGCATGCGCTCGACCTCAGGGACCACACGTTGGAGGGCTACTGGCTCCTCGCCCTGGGCGCCGCGCAGCACGCGACGGGGCTGCCGGGTGACGCGCTCGTCTCGTTCCAGCGCTCGGCCGTGCTGCATCGGCGGCTGGGGAATCGCGGCCGGGAGGCGCTGGCCTGGCAGGGGGCCGGGGAGGTGTATGCCGCGCTCGGGCGGGACGAGGAGGCCGCCGCGTTCCTCCGGCGCGCCGCCGCCGCACACCGCGAGCTGAGGGACCGGTGGAACGAGGCCCTCGCCCTCGAGGCGCTCGGCGGCCCCGGTGACCGCGAGCGGGCCCTGACGTTGATCGCGTCCGACGACGACCCCCGCGCCGCCGCGCTCCGCGCGCGGCTCCACGCCGCGTCCCGGGAGTGACGGCGGCACAAATGATTTGCGCCGGGTCCTCCCGCTGCCTATGCTCCCGTGCTCTGCCTCCACCCGAGCCGCCGTCACCGGCGCGGGGCTGGAGCCGTCCGGACGGCAACCGGACGGCGTCCCCTTCCTCACCCACCCGCCGCCGACGAGCGATGGAGGCTCAGCCGTGCCCGCCCGCACCCCCCTGGACGACGAACGCGACCATCTCGCCGCCTCGCGCGCCGCCCTGCGCGCCATGCGCAGCGACGTCGAGGCGCTCGACATCAGCGACGTCACCGCGAACTGGGTCAACGCCGAGGTGCTCGCCTCCGAGATCGCGGCGCGGATCAGGTCCCTTGCCGACCTCGCGGGGACGCCGCTGTTCTTCGGCCGCCTCGACTACGAGGAGTCGCTCGACGAGGACGGTGAGAGCGGCCACCGCTTCTACATCGGCCGCCGCCATGTCCACGACGCGAGCGGCGACCCGATGGTCATCGACTGGCGCGCGCCCGTGTCGCAGCCGTTCTACCGGGCGTCCAAGCGGGACCCGTTGGGGGTCGCGCTGCGGCGGAGGTTCGGCTACGAGGGCGGGGACCTCACCGCGTACGAGGACGAGCACCTCACCGACCCCGCCGAGGCCGCCACCGGCAGCGCGCTGCTCCAGCGCGAGATCGAGCGGCCCCGCGTCGGCCCCATGCGCGACATCGTCGCCACGATCCAGCCCGAGCAGGACGAGATCGTGCGCGCCGGGCTCGGCGGAACGGTGTGTGTGCAGGGGGCGCCGGGCACGGGCAAGACGGCGGTCGGCCTGCACCGGGTCGCGTACCTGCTGTACACGCACCGCGAGCGGCTCGCCCGGAGCGGCACCCTGGTCATCGGCCCGAACCGCTCGTTCCTGCGCTACATCGAGCAGGTGCTGCCCGCGCTGGGCGAGATGGAGGTCAAGCAGGCCACCGTGGACGAGCTGGTGGCGCGGGTCGAGGTGCGGGGCGCGGACGGCGCGGAGGCGGCGCGTATCAAGGGAGACGCGCGGATGGCCGAGGTGTTGCGCCGGGCGGTGCGCTCCGGCGTGCGGATGCCGAGCGAGCCGGTGATGGTGGTGCGCGGCTCGCGGCGCTGGCGCGTTCCCGCCCATGAACTGGAGGAGATCGTACGGGAGTTGGCGAGCCGGGACCTGCGGTACGGCTCGGCGCGCGAGGCGCTGCCGCAGCGCGTCGCGCACGCGGTGCTGGTGCGGATGGAGCAGGCGGGCGAGGCGCCCGACGACCGGGTGCAGAACGCCGTGGCGCGCACGCCCGCGGTCAAGGCGGTGGTGAAGGAGTGCTGGCCGCAGGTCGACCCGGCGAAGCTGGTGCTGCGGCTGCTCTCGGACGCCGACTTCCTCGCGGAGCAGGCGGAGGGGATCCTCACGCCCGACGAGCAGAAGGCGATCCTGTGGGAGCGCCCGCCGCGTTCGGTGAAGTCGGCGCGCTGGTCCCCGGCCGACGCCGTTCTCGTCGACGAGGCCCACGACCTGGTGGAACGCACCGGGTCGCTCGGCCATGTGGTGCTCGACGAGGCGCAGGACCTGTCGCCGATGCAGTACCGGGCTGTGGGGCGGCGGTGCAGCACGGGGTCGGCCACGATCCTGGGCGACATCGCGCAGGGGACGACGCCATGGGCGACGGAGAGCTGGGCGGCCGCGCTCGCGCACCTGGGCAAGGGGCGCGCGGGCGAGGCGGTGATCGAGGAGCTGACGCAGGGCTTCCGCGTGCCGCGCGACGTCATCGCGTACGCCTCACGGCTGCTGCCCGCGATCGCGCCCGAGCTGAACGAGGCCACCTCGATCCGCGAGTCCGCGGGCTCGCTCGCCATCGGGCGGGTGGCGCGTGACGATCTCGACGAGGCGGTCGTGCTCGCGTGCCGCACGGCGCTCGAGAACGAGGGCTCGATCGGCCTGATCGCCGCCGACGCCCGCGTTCCCGCGCTGGCCGCGGCCCTCGCGGCGGGCGGGCTCTCCCACCTGGCCCCCGGCGACGAGACGTCGCGCGAGGCGCGCCTGACGCTGGTCCCCGCCTCGTTGGCCAAGGGCCTCGAGTACGACCATGTGGTCCTGGACGAGCCCGCCGCCGTGGTGAGCGGCGAGCCGGACGAGCGCACCGGCCTCCGCCGCCTGTATGTGGCGCTGACCAGGGCCGTTTCGGGGCTTGCCGTGGTGCACGCGGCGCCCCTGCCGGGGCCGCTCGCCGACTGAGGCGGCGCGCGCGTGACAATGCCGTGGTGAACGACAACGGCATGAGCCGACTGACCCACATCCCCGCGCCCGACGGCGTCGTGCCGGGGAACGGATACACGCACGTGGTCACCGGGCGCGGGCGCCTGGTCGCGATCTCGGGGCAGATCGCGCTGGACGAACGCGGGGAGCTGGTCGGGCCAGGGGACGCGGGGGCGCAGGCGCGGCAGGTGTTCCTCAACCTGAGCCGTTGCCTGGTGGCGGCCGGGGCGACGTTCGACGACGTGGTCAAGCTGACCTACTACGTGACCGACATCGACGACCTGCCCGCGGTCCGCGCCGCGCGCGACGCGTATGTCGACACCGCGCGCCCCCCGGCGAGCAGCGCGGTGCGGGTGGCCGGGCTGATCCGCCCTGATCTGCTGCTCGAGGTCGAGGCGTTCGCGCTCGTCCCGTGAGCGCGGGAGCGCGGGCGCTCCGTGAACGCGGGAGCGCGGGCGCCCCCGGCGCGCGCCGGGGACAATGGGGCGCATGGACGAGAACGCCGCGCTGCTCGACCGGTTCGCCGCCCTGCCCGACGCGCCGGGGACCGGCGTGGGGGAGGCGTTGCTGCGCTGCTGGTCGGAGCCGCACCGGCGCTACCACACGCGGGCGCACCTCGCGGCGGTGCTCGACCGGCTCGACGAGCTGACCGCGGCGGGCGAGGGCGGGCGCGTCAGGCCCGTCGCGCTGGCGGCGTGGTGCCACGACGCGGTGTACGACCCGCGCGCCCCCGACAACGAGGAGCGCTCCGCCCGGCTCGCCGAGGCGCTGCTCGACGCCGACCCCGACCGGGACGAGGTGGCCCGCCTCGTCCGGCTGACGGCGGACCACGCGCCCGCCGAAGGGGACGCCAACGGCGCGGCGCTGTGCGACGCCGACCTGGCCGTGCTCGCGGGCCCGCCCGAGGCGTACGCCGCCTACGCGGCCGAGGTGCGCCAGGAGTACGGCTTCGTGCCCGACGCGGACTTCCGCGCGGGCCGCGCGGAGATCCTGCGCCAACTCCTGGTCGCGCCCCGGCTGTTCAGGACGGACTACGGCGCAGGACGCTGGGAGTCCACCGCCCGGTTCAACGTCCGCTCCGAGCTGCGCCTGCTGACCGGCTGACTCACCGGACGCGCCGGGCTCACCGCCACGACCTGGCCCGCGCGCCCGGCGCGCGACTGGAGCCACGCGCCGACGAGCGCGCCGAGCACGAGCAGGGCGCCGACCCACGCGGTGGCGGCGTAGCCGAGCCCGGCGCTGATGACCAGGCCGCCGATCCAGGGGCCCAGGGTGTTCCCGGTGTTGAACGCCGAGGTCACGGTGGCCCCGGCGAGGGTGGGGGCGTCGGCGGTGGCGACGTTGAAGATGCGGGCGTTGAGGCCCGGCGCGCACAGGAACGACGCGAGGCCGAGCAGCCCGGACAGCGTCACGGCCGCCACGGCGTTGTGCGCGGTGAAGGCGGCGAGCGCGAGGACCGCGGCGGCGGCGGTGAGCCCGACGTAGAGCGTGCCGAACATGTGCGCGTCGGCAAGCCGCCCGCCCGCGACGGTGCCGATGAGCGCGCCGACGCCGTAGAGCACGAGCACGACCGGCACCCAGCCCTCGTCGAGACCCGTCACCTCGGTGAGCAGCGGCGCGAGGTAGGAGAAGAAGCAGAACGTCCCCGCCGCGAACAGCGCGGTCGTGGCGATCGCGAGCCACACCAGGGGATCTCGGTAGATGCGCAACTCCGAACGCAGCGGCGGCCGTTCGTCCGCCTCGGGCTCGGCGGCACGCGGCACGAGGAGCAGCACCCCGACCAGCCCCGCCACGGTCAGCAGGGCCACGGCCCAGAACGCCGAACGCCAGCCCAGGCTCTGCCCGAGCACGGCGCCACCCGGCACCCCGGCGATGTTGGCGATGCTCAGCCCGCCGATCATCACGGCCATCGCGCGCGCCCGCGCGTGCACCGGCACGAGCGAGATGGCGACCGCGGCGCCCACGGCCCAGAATCCGGCGCACGCGAGCGCGCTCACCACCCGGCAGAGGAAGAGCACCCAGTACGCGGGCGCGAGCGCCCCCACCACATGCCCCACGGCGAAGACGGCGAGCAGCCACACGAGCGTGAGCCGCCTCGGCAGCCGCTGCGTGGCCGCGGCGAGCAGGGGCGCGCCGACGACCATGCCGATCGCGAACGCCGAGATCAGCAGCCCGGCGGTGGGGATGGACACGTCGAGGTCGTCGGCGACCTCGGGCAGCAGCCCGGACAGCATGAACTCAGACGTCCCAAGCGCAAACACAGCGGCACCGAGAACGAGCACCGCGACGGGCAGCCTGGCGCTCGGCGCGGGCGATGACGGCACACCTACGGACGCTTCGGCCACGCCCCGCTCAACACCCCTCCACCCCGCCCCCATTCCCCCTCAACCCCGCTTTCTGCGCCGCAGGCCCGCCGCGGTCAGGCGGCTCACCAGCTCCCTGCTGTCCACCTCGACCGCCCCCAGCGCCACCGCGTCCGCGTAGCGCTCGGCCGGGACGTCGTAGTGGTCGCGCTCGAACGCCCGCCGCGGGGTGCCGAGGCGCTCGGCGAACGCGTGCAGCTCGCCGAACGACGCGTCGCTGACCAGGTGCGACCACATCCGCCCGTGCCCCGGCCAGGTCGGCGGGTCGATGTACACGGTCACCCGCGCACCCCGGCGAGCGAGCCGACGGCGGCCACCGCGCGCCCCGTGACGAGGCACACCCAGTGCGGGTCCTCCCCCAACTCCGGCTCCACGTCGAGCGCGTGCGGCTCCTCGGCCAGGTCGCACTCCTGGCACAGCGGCCACCTGCCGTGCCGCGCCAGCAGCGCGTCCTGGATGTCCTGCGCGAGCAGCCCGGTGACGAACACCGCGCCCGCGGGCCACTGGTCGCACCACCAGCGGCGGTGGGAGACTGCCTCCTCCAGCATGGAGACCTCCTCAGGCCCCGCCACCCCGTCCGCGACGAGGTCGGCCAGCACCAGCGCCCTGCCCCGGTGCAGGGCCTCTTCCGAAGTCGGCTGCTCCATGCCGACCATTGCACCAGAGTCGCGGCCGTTTTCCGACCCGTCCGAGCGCCCCGGAGGTCTTGACGGACCGCTCGGCTCGAAAATACGTTTCACCCTGTGAGGAATGCGATGAAGGAAAATTTCGTCCGCCGGGCCGGAAGACCCCGACCCGTCGCCGTGACGCCCCGACCCGCGCCTCCCGAGCCGGGCGCCCTGGCCGCGAAGGTGCGCACCATGGCCCCCTCGATGACGCGCTCCATGCAGCGCGTGGCGGAGACGGTCGCGGGTGACCCCGCGGGCTGCGCCGCGTTGACGGTCACCGGGCTCGCCGAGCGGACCGGCACGAGCGAGGCGACCGTCGTCCGCACCGCGCGGCTGCTCGGTTACCCCGGGTACCGGGACCTCCGCCTGGCCCTGGCCGGGCTCGCCGCCCAGCAGGCGTCGGGCGCCGCCCCCGCGGTGACGGCCGACATCTCCGTGGACGACCCGCTGAGCGAGGTCGTCGCCAAGCTCACGCAGGACGAGCGGCAGACGCTGTCCGACACGGCGGGCGCCCTCGACCTGGGTCAGCTCGAGGCGTCCGTCGCGGCGCTGGCCACCGCCCGCCGCATCGACGTCTACGGCATCGGCGCGTCCTCGCTCGTCGCCCAGGACCTGGCGCAGAAGCTCCTGCGCATCGGGCTGATAGCCCACGCCCACTCCGACCCGCACCTGGCCGTGACCAACGCGGTGCAGCTGCGCGCCGGGGACGTCGCCGTCGCCATCACCCACTCGGGCCGGACGGTGGACGTGATCGAGCCGCTCCAGGCCGCGTTCGACCACGGCGCCACCACCGTGGCGATCACCGGGCGCCCCGACGGCGAGGTCACCCACTACGCCGACCACGTGCTCACCACGTCCACCGCACGGGAGAGCGAGCTGCGCCCCGCCGCCATGTCGAGCCGGACCAGCCAGCTGCTCGTGGTGGACTGCCTGTTCATCGGCGTCGCCCAGCGCACCTACGAGTCGGCGGCGCCGGCGCTGCACGCCAGCTACGAGGCGCTGGCCCACCGCCACTCGCCCCGCGAGCGCTGACGGCGCGCGCCACCGCCGCCCCCTTCCTCCCGGAGAGCCGCTCCCGCATGTCCACCGAGTTCGATTCGCTGACCACCGAGGCGTACCGGCCCGAGCTGGCGGAGATCGACCAGCTGCCCACGCTCGACATCGCCCGCACCATGAACGCCGGGGACGCGACGGTCCCAGGGGCCGTCGCCGCGCAGCTGCCGCGCATCGCCGCCGCGATCGACGCGGCCGCCGCGCGCATGGCCAGCGGCGGCCGCCTGCTCTACCTGGGCGCGGGAACGGCGGGGCGCCTCGGCGTGCTCGACGCGAGCGAGTGCCCGCCGACGTTCAACACCGACCCCGGCGAGGTCGTCGGCCTCATCGCGGGCGGCCCGCCCGCGCTCGTCTCCGCCGTCGAGGGCGCCGAGGACAGCAAGGACCTCGCGGCCGCCGACCTGCGTGCCCGGGGCCTCACCCCTGACGACGTGGTGGTGGGCGTCTCGGCCTCGGGCCGCACGCCGTACGCCGTCGGCGCGGTCGAGCACGCGAGGGCGGAGGGGGCGCTGACGATCGGCCTCTCGTGCAACGCGGGCTCGCCGCTCGCCGCGGCGGCCGAGTTCGGCATCGAGATCGTGGTGGGGCCCGAGCTGATCACCGGCTCGACCCGCCTCAAGGCGGGCACCGCGCAGAAGCTCGTGCTCAACATGATCTCGACGATCAGCATGATCAGGCTCGGCAAGACCTATGGGAACCTGATGGTCGACGTCAGGGCGTCCAACGAGAAGCTGCGCGCCCGTTCGCGCCGCATCGTCGAGCTGGCCACCGGCGCGCCCGCCGAGGCGATCGAGTCCGCGCTCACCGCCACGGGCGGCGAGGTCAAGCACGCGATCCTGACGATCCTCGGGGACGTGGACGCGCCGACCGCCGACCGCCTGCTGAGCGAGTCCCGCGGCCATCTGCGGGCCGCCCTCGCGGCGGCCCGCGGGTGAACGCGCGGGTGGACCCGCGAGTGAACGCGCCCGCTCAGGCGGCCCGGCGCCGCAGCAGCCCGCGCCTTGCGGGCATCGCCTCGTAGGCCATGGCGGTGGTCGCGCCGTAGACCAGGTGCGGCACGATGTCCGACACCCAGCCGCGCGTGCCCCAGCTGGTCGGCCTGGTCACGCCGAGCGACGCCGCGGGCACGTCGCTGCCCGCCATCGCCGCGGCCCCCAGCGCGGGCCCGGCCAGCCAACGCGGCATCCGCCCGCCGCGGTCCCGCATCGCCCCGTACGCGGCGCCCACGGCGAGGCCCGTCGCGTAGCCGAACAGCGCGCCCATGGCCGTCTCCCGGTTGGGCCCGTGCTTGGGGTCGCCCGGGCTGATCCCCGTCCGGTACGCCAGCTCGCCGACGACCTCGTCGGGGGTGCCGCTCGCGGGCCTGCCGCGGATCAGCATGTCGCCGTACGTGGTGATGTTCAGGGCCGTCGTCCCGGCCGCACCGGCCAGCAGACCCTTGGTGATCGCGTGCATGGACTTTCCTCCAGGAACCCCCGTGTCCCCCCACCTGTCACGCGCCCCGAGTACCCGCACGCCCCGCCGGGACACGCCCCCGCGCCCGGGCACGCCGAAGGGCGGCACCCCCGAGGGGGTACCGCCCTTGAGCCGTGCCAGGCGGCGGCAGGGGCAGGGGGACTCAGAAGTCCATCCCGCCGCCCATGCCGCCCGCCGCGTCGCCGGCGCCGGCGGCGGCCTTCTCCGGCTTGTCGGCGATGACGGCCTCGGTGGTGAGGAACAGCGCCGCGATGGAGGCGGCGTTCTGGAGCGCGGAACGGGTGACCTTGGTCGGGTCGGGGATGCCCGCGGCCAGCAGGTCGACGTACTCGCCGGTGGCGGCGTTCAGGCCGTGGCCCTGGGGAAGGTTGCGCACCTTCTCCACCACGACGCCGCCCTCGAGACCGGCGTTGACCGCGATCTGCTTCAGCGGGGCCTCGAGCGCGAGCCTGACGGCGGCCGCGCCGGTCGCCTCGTCGCCCTCGAGGTCCAGCTTCTCGAGCGCCGAACCGGCCTGGAGCAGGGCCACGCCACCACCGGCGACGATGCCCTCCTCGACGGCGGCCTTGGCGTTGCGCACCGCGTCCTCGATGCGGTGCTTGCGCTCCTTGAGCTCCACCTCGGTGGCGGCACCGGCCTTGATGACGGCCACGCCGCCGGCCAGCTTCGCCAGGCGCTCCTGGAGCTTCTCGCGGTCGTAGTCCGAGTCGGACGCCTCGATCTCGGCGCGGATCTGGTTGACCCGGCCCTCGACCGACGCGCTCTCGCCCGAGCCGTCCACGATGGTGGTCTCGTCCTTGGTGATGACGACCTTGCGGGCGCGGCCCAGGAGGTCCAGGGTCGCGTTCTCCAGCTTGAGGCCGACCTCCTCGGAGATCACCTGGCCGCCGGTGAGGATCGCGATGTCGCCCAGCATGGCCTTGCGGCGGTCGCCGAAGCCAGGGGCCTTGACGGCGACGGACTTGAAGGTGCCGCGGATCTTGTTCACGACCAGGGTGGACAGGGCCTCGCCCTCGACGTCCTCGGCGATGATCAGCAGCGGCTTGCCGGACTGCATGACCTTCTCCAGCAGCGGAAGGAGGTCCTTCACGTTGCTGACCTTGGAGTTGACGATGAGGATGTACGGGTCCTCGAGCTCCGCCTCCATGCGCTCCATGTCGGTCGCGAAGTAGGCCGAGATGTAGCCCTTGTCGAAGCGCATGCCCTCGGTGAGCTCCAGCTCGAGCCCGAAGGTCTGCGACTCCTCGACGGTGATGACGCCTTCCTTGCCGACCTTGTCCATCGCCTCGGCGATCAGCTCGCCGATCTGCGTGTCGCCCGCGGAGATGGAGGCGGTGGAGGCGATCTGCTCCTTGGTCTCGACCTCCTTGGCCTGGTTCAGCAGGGCCTCGGAGACCTTCTCGACGGCGGCCTCGATGCCCCGCTTGAGGGCCATCGGGTTGGCGCCGGCCGCGACGTTGCGCAGGCCCTCGCGGACCAGCGCCTGGGCCAGCACGGTCGCCGTGGTCGTGCCGTCACCGGCCACGTCGTCCGTCTTCTTCGCGACCTCCTTGACGAGCTCGGCGCCGATCTTCTCGTAGGAGTCCTCGAGCTCGATCTCCTTGGCGATCGACACACCGTCGTTGGTGATGGTGGGGGCGCCCCACTTCTTCTCCAGCACGACGTTCCGGCCCTTGGGGCCGAGCGTGACCTTGACGGCGTCGGCGAGCTGGTTCATCCCGCGCTCAAGGCCGCGCCGCGCCTCCTCGTTGAACGCGATGATCTTGGCCATGTGAAGTGGTCCTCCCAGGACTGGGGTGGATTGCTCCGGACCGCGCTGGCGCCCGCGACGGACGGCCCCGGACCCGGCGGCTCCTTGCGCCACCCAGCCCCCGGACCTCACCGAACCGGTCCTTGCTTGTCACTCTCACCTTCAGAGTGCTAACGCCATGATTAGCACTCTCCCCCCGCGAGTGCAAGCGTGACCGAGTGGTCCGGGAGGAGATTGGGGGCACCTCCCGGACGAAGTCTGGGGGGACCCCCAGCAGCGCCCTCGCATGCCGCAGGGCCCGCGCCCCCGTGACGGGGGTGCGGGCCCTGCGTGACGCCGCGGTACGGTCGGCGGTTCAGGCGGTCACTCGGACCATGTCGGCCTGTGGACCTTTCTGTCCCTGCGAGATCTCGAACTCGACCCGCTGCCCCTCTTCCAGAGTGCGGTAGCCGTCCATCTGAATCGCGCTGTAGTGGACGAACACGTCCGCACCACCGTCTACCGCGATGAAGCCGTAGCCCTTCTCCGCGTTGAACCACTTGACGGTGCCCTGAGCCATTCCTAACTCCCCATTTTGCTGGCCCTTTCACGAGACCGCACTTCGCGGGCCCGGGTCAGACCTCTCAGACCCCACCCCCGGGCGGTCGGGGGGTGTGTGCCGGAACGCGTCGACCGCCGCTGAATGTATCTGGACGGACGCCCAGTGCAACAGGCCATTCGAGGGAGAATTCTTGGAGCCACAGAACGGGCAAAAGGCTCAAAATACATGAAAGTTGAATCTTTTCCCGCGCCCCAAAAGTGCCAACCCGACAATTGGTGCACCCAATCCGAGCATATTCTTTGCGTCGCTGTCGCGAATTCACATGCGAGTGGCACGGGCGCGGGGCGCCGCGGGGAGGGAACGGGCCGCCGGGCGGCCCCGCCACTCTAGCGCCCCGGCGGGGCCCCGCCGCCCCCGAAGGCCCGAAGGCTCGGCGGGGCGGCGGGCCCGCGGAACGTCAGCCTCCGGCGACCGCCGGGATGATCGAGACCCCCGCCCCGTCGGGCGTGGCCGTGCCGAGGCCCTCGGCGAAACGGACGTCGTCGTCGTTCACGTACACGTTCACGAAACGGCGCAGCTTGCCCTCGTCGTCGAGCACCCGCGCGGCGATCCCCTTGTGGTGCGCCTCCAGGTCGGCGAGCACCTCGCCGAGCGTCGCGCCCTCGGCGGAGACCTCCGCCTGACCGTCGGTGTAGGTGCGCAGGATGGTCGGTATGCGGACAGTTACGCTCATGATGCGAGGCCAGCCTCTCGGAACGAGTCGAGGTTCGGTCGGATGATGGCGGTGGGGCCGGTGGTCGGGGCCACCGCGTCCAGGGTCTTGAGGCCGTCACCCGTGTTGAGGACGACCGTCGTGAGCGACGGGTCGAGCGCGCCCGCCTCGATCAGCTTGCGCGTCACGCCCACGGTCACCCCGCCCGCGGTCTCCGCGAAGATGCCCTCGGTGCGGGCGAGCAGCTTGATCGCGTCGACGATCTCGGGGTCGCTCACGTCCTCGACCGCGCCCCCGGTGCGCCGGGCGATGTCCAGCACATAGGGCCCGTCCGCGGGGTTGCCGATCGCGAGCGACTTGGCGATGGTGTCGGGACGAACGGGCCTGACCACCTCATGACCGGCCTTGAACGCCTGGGACACCGGCGAGCAGCCCGCGGCCTGGGCGCCGAAGATCTTGTAGGGCTTCTCCTCGACGAGGCCCGTGGCGATCAGCTCGCGCAGTCCCTTGTCGATCTTGGTGAGCTGGGACCCCGAGGCGATCGGCACCACGAGCTGGTCGGGCAGCCGCCAGCCGAGCTGCTCGCAGATCTCGTACGCCAGCGTCTTGGAGCCCTCGGCGTAGTACGGGCGGAGGTTGACGTTGACGAAGCCCCAGCCCTCGCCCGCGGGGTCGCCGATGAGCTCGCTGCAAAAGCGGTTGACGTCGTCGTAGGTGCCCTCGATGCCGACCACGTCGCCGCCGTAGACGGCCGCCATGACGACCTTGCCCTGCTCGAGGTCGTGCGGGATGAAGACGCAGGAGCGCAGCCCCGCCCGCGCGGCGGCGGCGCCGACGGCGCCCGCGAGGTTGCCGGTGGACGAACAGGAGAGCGTGGTGAAGCCGAAGGCGCGGGCGGCCTCGACGGCGTTGGCGACCACGCGGTCCTTGAACGAGTGCGTGGGGTTCCCCGAGTCGTCCTTGACATACAGGCCGCCCGTCACGCCGAGCTCGGCGGCGAGCCGGTCGGCCTTGACGAGCTGGGTCCAGCCGGGGGCGAGGTTGGGCTTGTCGGCGACGTCGGCGGGCACGGGGAGCAGCGGCGCGTAACGCCAGATGCTCGCGGGACCCGCCTCGATGCGGCGGCGCAGGCCCTCGGGGTCGCCGAGCGGGAGGTCGTAGGCCGCTTCGAGCGGCCCGAAACAGCTCGTACACGCGAAGGCGGGGGCGAGGGGGAAGCGCTCCCCGCACTCGCGGCACGAGAGCGCCGACGCGGGCCCCAGGTCGACGACCGCGGATGTGTCGGGGGTGGGCGTACCGGGGGTGGAAGCGGCTTCTGACAGGACAGGCATGGGTGCGAGGCCCCTCTCCTCATCTTCCCCGCGACGTCTCTCGCCGCAGGCCGGAATTGGCACCTTCCCCACCGGTGGTCGCGCGATGGACGGTCTGACGCGACCGTCTCGGATGGCGAGATCCGGCGGAAGGGTTGCCGGGGCTTCAACGGGCCGTTCCCTCTGCCCCTCTGGATGAGCTGTATGAAGTTGTCCACTGCCGGGCCCGGGCATCGGCCCCCCGATATGCGGAGGACACCTGGGCTGTTCAAGACTGTAACGGACGGCCCGCACAATGGCCCGGGCCGTCCGATCCGCGAGACAGCGCGGGAGACCACGGGAATCGACGCAGAAACCTGCCAGCGTTGGGTTCGGACTCCGCCAGGAAGGGGCAGATACGGCCATACAGGTTAAATGTGGCCGAACGCGAACAGGAGCGACATTCGTGCTGGAAGAGGCTAAGGAGTGGCTGAGCCGCCGGTCCTGGGAAGCCGCTGACCGCCCGCTGCCGCAGCTGTTGGACGCGAAGCGGGCAGCTGGAGCGGCCGGCAGTATCAGCGTGGTCCTCCCCGCGCTGAACGAAGAGGCGACCGTGGGCGCCATCGTGGAAACGCTCCGGCGTGACCTGATGGAGGACGTGCCACTGATCGACGAACTGATGGTGGTGGACTCCGGGTCCACCGACCGCACATCGGAGGTGGCCGCGGCGGCGGGCGCGAAGGTCGTCCACCGCGACGAGATCCTGCCGAGAGTGCCGACCGTGCAGGGCAAGGGCGAGGTGCTGTGGCGTTCGCTGCTGGCCACCAGCGGCGAGATCGTCTGCTTCGTGGACGCGGACCTGCGTGACTTCGAGTCACGGTTCGTCTACGGGATCCTCGGCCCGCTGCTCACCGAGCCCGACGTGCAGCTGGTCAAGGCGATGTACGACCGCCCGCTCGGCGACAACCCCGGAGGTGCCCGCCAGGGCGGCCGGGTCACCGAGCTGGTCGCGCGCCCCCTGCTGAACCTCCACTGGCCCCAGCTGGCCGGGGTGGTCCAGCCGCTCGGCGGGGAGTACGCGGGCCGCCGCTCGCTCCTCGAGCGGCTGCCGTTCCCCGTCGGGTACGGCGTGGAGCTCGGCATGCTGATCGACACGCTGCACCTCGCGGGCCTCGACGCCGTCGGCCAGGTCGACGTGGGGGTGCGCAAGCACCGCCACCAGGACGGCCAGGCGCTCGGCAGGATGGCCGCGGCGATCCTGCGGACCGCCCAGAGCAGGCTGCCGGGGTCCGTCATGCCCATCCGTCTCGGGCTGACCCAGTTCGAGCGGACGGACGACGGCGGGTTCGCGCCGCAGACGCACCCGATCGACGCGGACGAACGCCCGCCGATGGCCACCGTTCCCGAGTACGCCGTGCGCAGGGCGGCCTGAATGGGCGAGCTGGCCCGATTCGGTGAAACGTGTGTCCGCTGTGACGAGGCACACGTTTCGTGCCGCGTGGGATTGGCTAGCCTCCGCGCGTGACGGGACAGGTGCTGGTCGCGTCGAACCGCGGCCCCGTGAGTTACACGCTCGGCGACGACGGCTCGCTCACCGCCAAGCGCGGCGGCGGCGGCCTGGTCTCGGGGCTGAGCGCGCTCGGCCCCGGCGCCGGGACATGGGTGTGCGCCGCGCTCGGCGACGGCGACCGGGAGGCCGCCCGCCGCGCAGGGCCCCGCCTCGACCTCGCCGACACGGGCGGTCAGGCGGTCCGGATGCTCGACATCCCGCCCCTCACCTTCGACGCCGCGTACAACGGCATCGCCAACTCCGTGCTGTGGTTCGTCCATCACCTGCTGTACCAGACGCCGTTCGAGCCGGTCTTCGACGCCGACTTCGAGGCGCGCTGGGCGGACTACCGCGCGTACAACGCCGCCTTCGCCGAGGCGCTCGCCGACGAGGCGGCGCCGGGGGCGGCCGTCCTGGTGCAGGACTACCATCTCTCGCTCGTCCCCTGGCTGCTGCGGGAGCGGCGGCCGGACGTGCGGGTGGGCCACTTCTCGCACACGCCATGGGCGCCGCCCGAGCTGTTCCGTGTGCTGCCCGACGTGGTGGCGTGCGAGGTGCTGCTCGGCATCCTGGGCGCCGACCGCGCGGCGTTCCTGACCCGGCGCTGGGCGGACGCGTTCGCCGCCTGCTGCGCCGACCTGCTCGGCGCCGAGGTCACCGACGAGGGCGTGACGTTCGAAGGGCGCACCACGCGCCTCGGGGTCCACGGGCTCGGCGCCGACGGCGACTTCCTGCGGGAGCGGGCGTTCCGTCCCGACGTGGACGAGCGCCTCGCCGCGCTGCGCGAGCAGGTCGGGGACCGCAGGACGATCGTGCGCGTGGACCGCACGGAGCTGTCGAAGAACATCGTGCGCGGCCTGCTGGCCTATCGGCGCCTGCTGACCGACAGGCCGTGGTGGCGGGGGCGCGTGACGCACGTGGCGTTCGCCTACCCCTCGCGCCAGGACCTGGCCGTCTACCGCGACTACACCGCCGAGGTCTCGCGGGTCGCCGACGAGATCAACGCCGCGTTCGGCGCGGAGGGTTGGACGCCCGTGGTGCTGCATGTGAAGGACGACTTCGCGCGTTCGCTGGCCGCCTACCGGATGGCTGACGTGGCCCTGGTGAACCCCATCCGCGACGGCATGAACCTCGTCGCCAAGGAGGTCCCCGTCGTCTCCGAGCGCGGCTGCGCGCTCGTCCTGTCGCGCGAGGCGGGCGCGGCGGCGGAGCTGGGCGACGACGCCCTCATGGTGAACCCGTACGACATCGCGGGGACCGCCGAGGCGCTGCACATGGCGCTCTCGCTCTCGGACCAGGAGCGGGAGGAGCGCGGCAAGCGGCTGGCCGCCGCCGCCACGGCCCTCCCGCCCCGGGCGTGGTTCCTGGACCAGCTCGAGGCCCTGCGGGCGTAGGCCCGCCCTGGCTTCTCAGCCGAAACGTTCGGCCAGGGCCGTCAGGAGATCGGCGATCCCCTCGGGGCCCTCCACCGTGACATCCGTCGCCGCGGCCAGCTCCGCGACCTCGGCGCTGCCGCTGCACACGCGCAGGCCCGCGACGCCGCGCTCGCGCAGCGCGGCCACCGCGGCGAACGCCGCCAGGTCGCCCAGGTCGTCGCCCCCGTAGAGCACCGCGCGGGCGTCCGTCTCGCGGGCGAGGGCCTTCAGGGCGGCGCCCTTGTCGCTGCCCGGCGGGCGCAGCTCGATGACGAGGCGGCCAGGCTCCACCGCGAGGCCGTGGCGGGCGGCGAGCGCGGCGAGCGGCTCGCGCAACGCGGCGAACGCGCCCGCGGGGTCGGGGGCGCGGCGGGTGTGGACGGCGAGCGCGTTGCCCTTGTCCTCGACGAACGCGCCCGACTCGGCGACCAGGCCGGGGAGTTCGGCGCGCGCGGCGATGACGCCCTCGTGCGGGGGCGGGGTGCTCAGCTCGCCGGTGGCCGCGTCCCAGCGCTCCGCGCCGTAGGCGCCGAGCACGACGAGGCCCGCGAGCTCGGGGTGCCCTTCGAAGCCGCCGAGGCGCACGGCGACCTCGGCGGGGCGGCCCGTGACGATCGCGACCACCGCGACCCGCCCGGCCACGCGCGCGAGCGCGGGCACGGCGGCGGGGTGGGGTCGCGCCTGTTCGGGGTCGGGGACGATGGGAGCGAGCGTGCCGTCGAAGTCGAGGGCGATCAGCGCGCGTTCCGGCTGGTCGAGGAGAGCGGAGAGTCCGGCGCGGCCGGCGTCCGTGGTGGGTACGGGAAGGCTGCCCATGTACATGACCTTACCGGCGGCGGCGCCTCGCCTCCCTGAGCCTCCGCAGGCGGTTCACCGTCACGGGGTCGTGCGCCAGCGCGCGCGGGTCGTCGAGCAGGGCGTTGAGCAGCTGGTAGTACCGCGTGGGCGAGATGCCGAGGCGGTCCCTGATCGCGCGCTCCTTGGCGCCGGGGCCCGGCCATGGGGCGCGTTCGACCGCGAGGACGGCCCGCTCCCGCTCGGACAGGCCCCCCTCGTGACGCTGGTCGCGCTCCCCGCGCTCACTGCCGCCGGTCACGGCGGAAGTCTAGGCTGCGGGGCATGTCGACGAGAGAGCCGCGTTCCCCGTTTCCCGAAGGTCCCCGTACCGCCGTCGAGTTGGCGACCCAGCCGGAGTGCTGGCGCCGCGCGCTCGGGGAGCGGTCCGCGTATGCCGATGTCCTGCCGCGCCCAGGGGAGCGGGTCGCGGTGACCGGGTGCGGGACGTCGTGGTTCATGGCGCAGGCGTACGCGGCGCTGCGCGAGGCGGCCGGTGAGGGCGAGACGGACGCGTTCGCCGCGTCGGAGTTCCCGGTGGGGCGCGCGTACGACCGGGTGGTGGCGATCACGCGCTCCGGCACGACGACGGAGGTGCTCGACCTGCTCGGCGCGCTGCGCGCGGCCGGGTCGGGCGCGAGGGTGGTGGCGTTGACCGCGGACCAGGACTCGCCCGTGGTCGGAGCGGCGGGGCACGTCGCGGTGCTCGCGTGGGCGGACGAGGAGTCGGTGGTGCAGACGCGCTTCGCCACGACGGCGCTCGCGCTGCTGCGCGCGGGCCTGCCGGGCGGCGAACGCGCCGTGGCGGCCGCGGCGGTCGACGCGGAGGCGGCGCTCGGCGCGGAGCCGGTGCCCGAGCTGCTCGCGGCGGATCAGTGGACGTTCCTCGGCACGGGCTGGGGGTACGGCCTCGCGCTCGAGGCCGCGTTGAAGATGCGGGAGGCGGCCGGGGCGTGGACGGAGGCGTATCCGGCGATGGAGTACCGGCACGGGCCCGTGTCGATCGCGGCGCCCGGGCGCGCGGTGTGGGTGTTCGGGGCGGCGCCCGACGGGCTGGCCGACGATGTCGCGGCCACGGGCGCGACGTTGGCAGAGGAGCCCGCCGCCGACCCGATGGCGCGGCTCGTGGCGGCCCAGCGCCTCGCGGTCGCGGTGGCCATGGCGCGGGGTCTCGACCCGGACCGGCCGCGCCATCTGACGCGTTCGGTCGTCCTGCCGGGCTGATCCGCCGTTCCCGGAACGCGATCTCCGTGTAGTGGACTAGACCTCTTCCCCCGTCAGGGGCGAGACTTGCGCCTGTGAGTGACAACTATGTGATCGCCCTCGATGTGGGCGGCACCGTGTTCAAGGCCGCCCTCACCGCACCGGACAACGAGCCGCTGTACGAGGCCCGTCGGCCCACCGGCGGGACGAGCTCGGTGGCGGAGGCGATCCTCGACTTCGCCACCGAGCTGTACGCGACGGGCGTGGAGCGCTTCGGCCGCCCGCCGTCCGCCGCGGGCGTGGTGGTGCCGGGGATCGTGGACGAGAGGGCGGGCGTCGCCGTGTACTCCGCGAACCTCGGCTGGCGCGACCTGCCGCTGCGCCGCCTGCTCACCGAGCGACTCGACGGGATCCCGGTGGCGCTCGGCCACGATGTGCGCGCCGGAGGGCTCGCGGAGGGGCGCCTCGGCGCGGGCGCGGGGTATGAGCGTTTCCTGTTCATCGCGCTCGGCACCGGCATCGCCGGGGCCATCGGCATCGAAGGGCGCGTCGAGCCGGGGGCGCACGGGGGCGCGGGGGAGATCGGCCATGTCATCGTGCGCCCCCGGGGCGCGCGCTGCGGCTGCGGCCAGCACGGCTGCCTCGAAACGGTGGCATCCGCCGCCGCGATAGGGCGCGCCTGGGCCACCGCGTCCGAAACGCCGGGCGCCACCGCCGCCGACGCGGCCCGCGCCGTCGTGGCGGGCGACGCGCGCGCCGCGTCGCTGTGGCGGGACGCCGTGGACGGGCTCGCCGACGGCCTGCTGACGGGCGTTCGGCTGCTCGACCCCGGCCTGGTCGTCGTGGGCGGCGGGCTCGCCGAGGCGGGCGAGACGCTGCTCGCGCCGCTGCGCACCGCGCTGGCCGCCAGGACGACGTTCCAGCGGGCCCCCGAGATCCTCCCCGCGGCGCTCGGCGACGCCGCGGGCTGCCTGGGCGCGGGCCTCCTCGCCTGGGACCTCGCCCGGCACCTCGCCCCGGCCGAGCGCGAACCCCGCGCCCCGCTCGCAGGACTCCCCGAACTCCCCACATCAGCGGAGGTTTCCCCGTGACCAAGCGCACCGTGCTCTCCGGCGCGAAGGTGGTGCGGCCCACCGGGGTCGTGGACGGCGGCCGGGTGACCGTCGAGGACGGCCGCATCGCCGCGGGGCGGCGCGACGAGCCGGAAGGCGCGGGGGACGAGGTCGAGGTGGTCGACCTGGCGGGCCACTGGGTGCTGCCCGGCTTCGTCGACATCCATGTGCACGGCGGCGGGGGCGCGTCGTTCTCCGCGGGCACCGCCGACGAGGCGCTGCGGGTGATCGAGACGCACCGCGCGCACGGCACCACGACGATGCTCGCCTCGACCGTGACCGGCGACCTGGGCGACCTCGCCTGGCAGGCGGCCGCGCTGTCCGAGCTGGTCGAGCAGGGCGACCTCGCGGGGCTCCACTTCGAGGGCCCGTTCATCTCGGCCCTGCGCTGCGGCGCGCACGAGCCCGCGCTGCTGCGCGACCCCGACCCCGCGGCGGTGCGCAAGCTGATCGACGCGGCGCGCGGCACGGCGCGCATGCTCACGCTCGCGCCCGAACTCCCCGGCGGCATCGACTCGGTGCGGCTGCTGAGCGAGCACGGCGTGCTCGCCGCCGTCGGCCACACCGACGCCCCGTACGAGACCGTGCGCGAGGCGGTGGACGCGGGCGCGACGGTGGCGACGCACCTGTTCAACGCGATGCCGCAACTGGGCCACCGCTCCCCGGGGCCGATCGCGGCGCTGCTCGAGGACGAGCGGGTCACCGTCGAGCTGATCAACGACGGAACGCACCTGCACCCGGCCGTGCTCGAGCTGGCCTTCCGCTGCGCGGGTCCCGACCGGGTCGCGTTCATCACCGACGCGATGGGCGCGGCCGGGATGGGCGACGGGCTCTACCCGCTCGGCCCGATGAAGGTCGAGGTGCGCGACGGCGTGGCCAGGCTGACCGAGGGCGGCGCGATCGCGGGCTCGACGCTGACCCTCGACCTGGCGTTCCGGCGGGCGGTGACGGTCGACGGGATCGCCGTCACCGACGCGGTGCGGGCGCTGTGCGCGACACCGGCGCGGCTGCTCGGCCTTTCCGACCGGGTGGGCTCGATCGAGGAGGGCAAGGACGCCGATCTCGTGGTGCTCGACGGCGACTTCGCGCTGACCGGGGTGCTGCGCAAGGGCGAGTGGCTGGTGCGCCCGTGACCCTTGTGCCCTGTGCGGGACTGCTCGACGAGGCGCGCGCGGAGAGGCGCGCGCTGGTGGCGTTCAACGTCATCACGCTCGAACACGCCCAGGCCGTCGCCGCGGGCGCCGGCACGGTGGGGGCGCCCGCCGTGCTCGCCGTGTCGCAGAACGCCGTGGCGCACCACGGCGGGCGCCTCGCCCCGCTCGCCGCCGCGCTGGTGGCGCTCGCGCGCGACGCGCCGGTGCCGCTCGCGCTGCACCTCGACCATGTGACCGACGAGGCCCTGCTGCGGCAGGCGCCCGCCGCGGGGTTCGGCTCGGTGATGTTCGACGGCTCGCGCCTGCCCTACGGCGAGAACGTCGCGGCCACGGTGCGCGCGGCCCGCTTCGGGCGGGCCAACGGGCTGCTGGTGGAGGCGGAGCTCGGCCGGATCGGCGGCAAGCCGGGCGACGCGCACCTGCCGGGGGTGCGCACGGACCCCGACGAGGCGGTGGGGTTCGTGACCGCGACCGGCGTGGACGCGCTCGCGGTCGCGGTGGGCAGCAGCCACGCGATGACGGCGCGCACCGCGGCCCTCGACCACGCGCTGATACGGCGGCTGCGGACGGCCGTCACGGTGCCGCTCGTGCTGCACGGCTCGTCGGGGGTGCCCGATGGGGAGCTGCGGCGCGGGGTGGCGGCCGGGCTCACCAAGGTGAACGTGGGCACCGCGCTCAACGCCGCGCTCACCGACGCGGTGCGCGAGGGCCTCGCCGCCGACCCGTCGGGGGTGGACCCGCGCCCGTGGCTCGCGGCGGGCCGGGCGGCGATGACGACCGTGGTGGAACGTTTCCTGCGGGCGCTGTGCCCCCCGCGGGGCGGCGTCAGCCCTGGTGCTCGGTGATGGCCAGGCCGTCGATCAGCACGTCGCACTGGGCGGTGCAGGTGAGCTGGACGGTGTTCTCGCCCTCGGCCAGGTCGACCAGGTTGTAGGTGTCGAACCAGCTGTTCTCCCACTCGCTGATGTCGCCGTTCCAGTCCCTCAGGTTGACGGGGTCCTCACGAGGGGTCCCATTGATCGAGAAGGACATGGTCTGATCGTCGGCGACCGCCGCGTAGTAGGTGGTGAGCCGGTACTGACCGGGCTCGCCCTGGAAGTCGAACGTCCAGGTGATCGTGGAGTTCTGCTGGTTCTGGACCCTGACATAGGCGCCGTCATCGGAGCGCGCGCCCTCCACATCGGCCTGGAAGCCGATGCCGCCCGCCAGCTCGAGCTCGGTCACGGCGGCGGCGGGCAGCCCCTCGGGCTCCGCCTCCTCGTCGCTCGGCTCGTCCGACGGCTCGTCGCCGCCCTCGTCGTCCCCCGAGCCGCCCGTGGGCTCCGACGTCGACCCGTCGCCCGCGGCGTCCCCGTCCTCGCCGCCGCTGAACAGGATCGCCGCGCCCACGCCGAGCACCACCGCGAGCACCACGGCGATCGCGCCGATCAGCAGCCCGTTGCGCCGGGGCTCGGGATCGACCCTGCGGCGGTCGGGCCGACCGCCGTCCGGCGGCCCGCCCACCTGCGTCTCGGGGGCGGCGTAGTACGCGTCGGGGCGGTGCTGCTGCGGCTGCTGGTACGCCGAGGGAGAGGCCTGCGTCGCGTAGGAGCCGCCCGCCTGCTGCCGGTGGCCCTGCTGGCCGCCGAACGTCCGCTCCCCCACCGGGCGGACCTGGTGGTACGAAGGCTGCCGCGGCTGCTGGGGCTGCGGCTCGCCGCCCTCCGGGCGATACAGGTACGCGAAGGGGTCGTCGCCGCCCTCGTCGGGCGTACCCCTGCCGCCGGTGTGCCCCGCGCTCATCGGCTTCCGCTCCTTACGTGACGCACTGTCCCCCGTATGTCTCCGCGCGAGCCTACCCCTTTCGGGGGAAGCACCCCGAACTCTCGGCCCCGCCGGGATCAGCCCGCGCGGCGCCTGCCCTGCGAGCGCGAGCGCTTCTCGACGTACATGCGCTGGTCGGCCGACTCCAGGACCTCCTCGGTGGTCATCCCGCAGGCCGCCCAGCCGATCCCGAAGCTCGCCCCGACCCGCACCGCGCGGCCCTCCACGCGGATGGGCGGGATGATGCCGTTGCGCAGCCGCACCGCCAGGTCGGACGCCTCAGCGGGGCCCAACCCCTCGGCCAGCACGACGAACTCGTCGCCGCCGAGCCGGGCGACGGTGTCGTTGTCGCGCACGCCCTGCTCGAGGCGCCTGGCGACCTCGATCAGCACCGCGTCGCCACAGACGTGCCCGAACCGGTCGTTGATTGACTTGAATCCATCGAGATCACAGAAGAGAACGGCCAAACCCTTGCCGTCCCCGCCAGGTTCGTCCGGCGCGACCACGTGCTCGTGGTGGTCGTAGAGGCGGCGGCGCGGCGTGCCGAAGCCCTCGAACGCGTCGGCCGCGCCCGCCGCGGGGAGCCCGTGCACGCCCGCGTGCCCGAACGGGTCGGGCGCCCGGTCGCAGATCCGGCCGCCCAGGCGGGCCTTGAGCTCCGCGCTGTTGGGCAGCCCGGTCAGCGAGTCGTGGCTCGCCCGGTGCGCGAGCGCCAGCTCGTGGCGCTTGCGCTCCTCGATGTCCTCGACGTGCGTCAGCTGCACCTGCGGCCCGTCGGCCGCGTCCGCCACCACGGAGTTGCGCAGGGAGACCCACACGTACGAGCCGTCCCTGCGCGCCAGCCGCAGCTCGGCCCGCCCGCCCTCGGCCGACGTGCGCAGCAGCACGCCCGTGTCCTCGGGGTGCACGAGATCGGCGAAGCTGTAGCGCCGCAGCACCGCGCCAGGGCGGCCGAGCAGCCGGCACAGCGCGTCGTTGACCTTGATCAGCCGACCGTTGGCCTCGCCGCCCACCTCGGCGATGGCCATGCCGCTGGGCGCGTACTCGAACGCCTGTCTGAAGCTCTCCTCGCTCGCGCGCAGCGCCTGCTGGTCGCGCTCGAGGCGGACGAGCGCCCGCTGCATGTTGCCGCGCAGCCTGGCGTTGCTGACCGCTATGGCCGCCTGCGACGCGTACAGCTGGAGCGCCTCGCGCCCCCAGGGCCCGGGGCGGCGGCCGTCGCGCGGCCTGTCCACCTCGAGAACGGCGAGCAGCTCGCCGTCGAGCGCGTACATCGGCGCGAACAGGCGGTCCATCGGGTGCCACTCGTCGGGGTAGCGCGGCGCGGGTCCCGTGATGTGCCACTGCGGCACGTCGTCGTGGTCGAGGACCCAGCCCTCGGTGTAGGGGATGAAGCGGAGCTCGCCCCAGTGTTCGCCCATGTCGAGGCGCCGCTCCCAGGACTCACGGGAGCCGGTGCGCCCGGCGATGGCGGCCTCGGCGTCGTCGTTGCCCGCGACGGCGGCCACCATGAGGTCGCCGTCGGGCTTGACCAGGTTGACGGCGGCGAGCTGGAAGCCGAGGGCGGCGTCGACCGCACCGTCGGCGATGGTCTGCAAGGTGTCCGCCATGCTGCGGGCGGTGTTGAGCTTTGCGACGACCTGGTGCAACTCTCGCAGTGAGGCGAGGCGCACATAAGGCTCCGTCTCCGTTTCCATCACTCCCCCGGCGCGAAATGCACGTGCAGATACACAGGCCACTGAATCACAGGGAGCTGCCCGCTAGGTACACAGGGTCAGCAATTAGTTGCCTACTGTGATTCATGTCACAGTGCGAAAGTGCTCGGTCGCGGGATGTAGGACGACGTAGGTCTCGCACTGGTTCCTTGGTCCGATGCACGCCCGGGGCGTGGGGAGTTACGGTGTGCGCCGTGTCCCTACCTGCCCGAGAGCACCGGACCGTGCCCCATTCTGGGGGAGTGAGCGACGAGGAGTTCCGCGGCGCCCTCTCCCGGCTCGCCGCCGGGGTCGTGCTGGTGACCGCGCACGACGACGAGGACGGGCCGCACGGCGCCCCCGCGGGCATGACGGCGACCGCGTTCATGTCGGTCTCCCTCGACCCGCCGCTCGTGCTGGTCGGCGTGCGCACGGGCTCGCGCATGGACGAGGTGCTCGAACGCCGACCGCTGTGGGCGGCGTCCCTGCTCGGGGACTCCCACCGCGCGACGGCGGGCCGGTTCGCGATGAAGGGGCGGCTCAGCGACCGGCTGGTCTTCCGGGACGTGCCGCACCGGCTCGGCGAGGTCACGGGGGCGCCCCTGCTGACCGACGCGCTGGCCACCGTCGAGTGCGCGACCGAGCAGCGCGTGGCCGCGGGCGACCACACCCTGGTGATCGGCCGCGTGCTGGCCGCCGAGCTGCCCGCGACGGGCGCGGGGCCCCTGCTCTACTACCGGTCGTCCTACCGCTCGTTGGGCTGAGGGCGCACGCCCCCGGCGCGCGACCCCGATCACTCCCAGCCGCCCCCGCGCGACCGGCCGCGCTTCACCTCGGCGCGGTGGCGCTTGTCGGCGAGGCGGCGCTCGGTCACCCGGCGCGGCGTGCCACGGGGCCTGCGGGCCCGGGGCGGCGGCGCGGACGCCTCGGCGAGGAGCGAGGCGAGGCGGCGCGCGGCCGTCTCGCGGTTGCGCCACTGCGAGCGGTGCTCGCTCGCGCGGACCGCGAGGACGCCGTTGTGCAGCCGCCCGGCGAGCCGGTCGAGGGCGCGCTCCTTCCACACGTCGGGGAGCGCGCGCGTGGCGCCGAGGTCGAAGAGGACCTCGACCTGGCTGTCGCTCGTGTTGACGTGCTGCCCACCCGGCCCCGACGACCTGGAGAAACGCCAGCGGAGCTCGGACTCGGGGAGGGAGACGGAGCCGCGGATGACATAGGGACCGGACATGCGTTCCATGGTCCCCCGCTCGGCCGCGCCTCGCACGCCGGTTTTTCCCGAAACCCGCGTGGAACCCTCCTCCCCCCTGACATCGTTGGGGACAGTGAGAGTAACGTCATCGCAAAGGCGACCCTGAGCGACATGGAATAAGGGGATCTACATGGGTGTGAGCCTGTCCAAGGGCGGCAACGTCTCGCTGAGCAAGGAGGCCCCCGGCCTGACAGCCGTCACCGTCGGTCTCGGCTGGGACGTCCGCACCACGACCGGTGCCGACTTCGACCTGGACGCGAGCGCCCTCGGCGTGAACGCGGCGGGCAAGATCGTGTCGGACCAGCACTTCATCTTCTACAACAACTTGAAGTCGCCCGACGGCACGATCGAGCACACCGGCGACAACCTGACGGGTGAGGGCGAGGGCGACGACGAGCAGATCAAGGTCAACCTCGCGGGGCTGCCCGCCGAGGTCGACAAGATCGTGTTCCCGGTGTCGATCCACGACGCCGACAACCGCGGCCAGAACTTCGGCCAGGTGCGCAACGCGTTCATCCGCGTGGAGAACCAGTCGGGCGGCGTCGAGCTGGCGCGTTACGACCTGACCGAGGACGCCTCCACCGAGACCGCCATGGTCTTCGGCGAGCTGTACCGCAGCGGCGCCGAGTGGAAGTTCCGCGCGGTCGGCCAGGGCTACGCCTCCGGACTCGCGGGCATCGCCCAGGACTTCGGCGTCAACGTCTGAGCCGCCGCCACAGGCGACCAAGGCCCCCCGGCCCGCCGGGGGGCCTTCCGCGTCCCCGGGGTCAGTCGGCCACCCGCACGCCGAGCTCCGCCGCCAGGTGCGGGGCCAGGTCGAGCAGCTGACCCGGCGTGATCACCGCCCCCCTGAGCCGGTCCGCGCCGCGCAGCAGGCTCAGGCCGACCGCGCCGCGCAGATCCGTGTCCTTGCACGTCGCCGCCGTCAGATCGACGTCGCGCAGGTCGCAGCCGTCGAACGAGACGCGCTCGAGGCGTGCGCCCGCGAAGTCCGGCTCGACCAGGACGCAGTCACGGAAGGTGACATCGGTGAGCGTGGCCTGGCGGAGGTTCAGGTAGTCGATCTTGCCGCCCTCGATCAGCACGCGGGTGAGCGTGGCGCCGCTGAGCTGTATACCACCGAGCCTGGCGTCCCTGATCTCCACGTCACGCAGCGAGGCCTCGGAAAGGGCCGTGCCGACGCCGCGCACATCCGTCAGCAGCGTGTCGACGAACCGGGCGCGCTTCATCCCGGCCGCGTCGAGCACGCACCGCCGCAGCGCGCAGTCGAGGAAGCTCGCCCCCGGCGCCGCCGCGTCCGTCAGGTCGAGCCCGTCGAACTCCACCTCGTCGTAGTCCCCCGAGGGCTCGAGGCGCTCGCCGTCGAACGGGCGCAGCTCGGCGAGGGTCACATCGGGGCGCCGTGGGGGCTTGACCAGGTCTCGTTCCGCCATGGCCCCATCCTGCCGCCCGCCACTGACAACGCCCCCTCCTCTTGACTTCAAGGGCACTTGAGGTAGCAAGCTGGCCCCTCGCGGGACCACCGAGAGGGAGAGCGCCCATGCACGCCGTCCGTCTGCACGCCTTCGGGCCGCCGGAGAACCTCCGTTACGAGGAGGTGCCCGACCCCGAGCCAGGGCCGGGCCAGGTGCGGATCGCCGTGGCGGCGGCCGGGGTCCATGTCGTGGACACGGCGCTGCGGGCGGGGCCGCTCGGCGGGAGCTTCCCGGTGCCCGATCTGCCCACCGTCCCGGGCCGCGAGGTCGCGGGCACCGTGGACGCGGTGGGCGAGGGCACCGACGCGTCGTGGCTCGGCCGCCGTGTGGTGGCGCACCTCGGCATGGTCCCCGGCGGCTACGCGGAGCTCGCCGTCACCGGCGCGGACCGGCTGCACGCGCTCCCCGACGAGGTGGCGGAGAGCCACGCCGTCGCCATGGTCGGCACGGGGCGCATGACGATGGGCATCCTGCGCTTCGCCGACCCGGGCCCAGGCGACACCGTGCTCGTGCTGGCCGCCGCAGGGGGCATCGGGGCGCTCCTGGTGCAGCACGCGAAGCGGCGCGGCGCGGCCGTGATCGGGGCGGCGGGCGGCCGGGCCAAGACCGCGGCGGTCGCCGACCTGGGGGCCGACCTGGCCGTCGACCACACGCGCGAGGGCTGGGCCGACCGGGTGCGGGCGGCCTATGGCGACCGGCCCGTGAGCCTGCTCTACGAGGGCGTGGGCGGCGCGAACGCCAGGGCGGCGCTGCGGCTGCTCGGGCCCGGGGGCGTCCATGTCACCTATGGCTCGTTCTCGGCCGAGCCGGGCGCCGACGCGACGGCCGCCCTGCCCGAACGGGAGGCGGCGGAGCGGGAGATCGTCTCGCGCCCGGTGCTCGGGCAGCCGCTGTTCGACAAGATCGGCGGCCCGGAGAACCTGCCGGTGCTCGAGCGCGAGTCCCTGGCCGCGCTGGCCTCGGGCGCCCTCACGCCCCTGACACACCACTTCGCGCTGTCCGACGCGGCCGGGGCCCATCGGGCGATCGAGACCCGGGCCACCATCGGCAAGGTCGTGCTGGTTCCCTGACCGTACGGGGGCGGTCAGGGAACCAGCGGCCACCGACGTCGAACGATCAACGCCGAATGTTCAAGGCCGAACGATCAGACCCGGACGGCCTCGATCAGCACCAGTCGCTCGGGCCACTGGATGGGGGCGCGCACCCCGACCGTCGCCAGGGCGCGCCCCGGCAGCGTCACGCCCTCGTTCCACCAGGGCAGCCTCCCAGGGCGCGACCCCACGAGCCGGTCGCCGGGGGCCAGCGGCGCGACCCGGTAGGTGGCGTCGGGGTCCAGCCCCGGCAGCGTCACGCGCCCGGGCGGCGATACCGCGCTCGTCGCCATCTGCACCCACGCGTAGACGGCGCGCGAACGGTCCTCTGCCACCACGCCGTGCGTCCACAGCGCCGGGTCGGGGTGGTCGCCGCGCACCACGGCGCCGCCGTGCAGCAGCGGGCGCAGCCGCTTGTACAGCGCGATCCACTCGATGAGCGCCGCCCGGTCCTCCGGGGTCGAACGGGTCAGGTCCCACTCGATGCCGAAGTGCCCGAAGAGCGCGGTCCCCGCCCTGAAGCCCAGGGCGTGCGTGCGCCCCGTGGTGTGCGCCGTGGGCGCCCCGACGTGCGCGCCCATCAGCTCGGGCGGGAGCAGCAGGCCGGTGAAGCGCTGGATCTGCTGGCGTTCGACCGCGTCGATGCAGTCGCTCGTCCACACGCGGTCGGTGCGCTCGAGGATGCCCAGGTCGACGCGGCCTCCGCCGGACGAGCAGGACTCGATCTCCAGGTCGGGGTGGCGCGCGCGCAGCTCGTCGAGCAGCCGGTAGACGGCCTCGGTCTGGGCGTGCACGCCGGCGCGCCCCGTGGGGCTGTGGCCCGCGTCGACCAGGTCGCGGTTGTGGTCCCACTTGAGATAGGTCAGCGCGTACTCGGTGACCAGCGCGTCGAGGCGCTCCAGGATGTAGGCGTACGCGCCGGCGTGGCCGAGGTCGAGGACCTGCTGGTTGCGCGACTCGGGCGGCAGCCGGTCGCCCGTGGCCAGGATCCACTCGGGGTGCGCGCGGGCCAGGTCGGAGTCGGGGTTGACCATCTCGGGCTCGACCCACAGGCCGAACTCGATGCCGAGCGACCGCACATGGCGGGCCAGCGGGTGCAGCCCCTCGGGCCACACGCCCTCGTCCACGTACCAGTCGCCCAGGCCCGCGTGGTCGTCGCGCCGCCCCCTGAACCACCCGTCGTCCAGCACGAACCGCTCCGCGCCCACCTCGGCCGCGAGGTCGGCGAGCTCGGTGAGCTTGCCGAGGTCGTGGTCGAAGTAGACGGCCTCCCAGACGTTGAGCGTCACAGGCCGTGGCGTGCGCGGATGGCGCTCGCGCCCGCGCAGATAGCCGTGGAAGCGGGCGGCCAGCTCATCGAGGCCGCGCCCCCAACTGCCGTAGACCCAGGGGGTCGTATACGACTCGCCCGCGCCGAGCGCCAGCTCGCCCGCGAGCAGCAGCTCGCCGCCGCCCAGGATCGCGGCCCCGGTGTGGGTGCGTTCGGCCAGCGAGCGTTGGTTCCCGCTCCAGGCCACGTGCACGCCCCAGACCTCGCCCGACCTGAAGCCGAAGCCGCGCTCGCCCGCGACGTGCACGGTCGCCGCGTCGGTGCCGGTGCGGCCCTTGCGGTTCTCGCGCAGATGCGTCCCGATGGTGAACGCGTGCCGCTGCGGGGTGCGTTCGCGCAGGTGCCGCCCTGTCATGTCGAGTATCTCGGTGGCGCGCTCGGGCACGGGCAGGGTGAGGAGCACCCCGGAGAGGGTGAACGGGGCGCGGTCGGCCGCCGCCGTGCTGCTCACGGTGGCGCGCTGGCGCACGAGGCCGCTCGCGGTCAGCTCGATCTCCAGGCGGAGTTCGAGCGCGGCCGTGCCGTCCTTCGCGGTCACCGTGAGTGCCCGCCCTGTGGCCTCGGCCGACGTGACGGCGAAGGCCGTGGAGAAGTCGGCGCCCGCACGGTGCCCCGTCAGGCCCGGGGTGCCGAGCCAGCCCGCCGCATGCTCGGGCAGCACGGCGACCGGGACGACGACATCCACGTTGTTGGAGGCGGTCTGCGGCACCTCGGCGCGGGCGAGCGCGGCGAGAACGCCCTGGTCGAGCCCGTCTCCCAGGTCCTCCCCCCAGTGCAGGACCCGGGGCAGCCCGGTACCGGTGCAGTCCAGCACGAGGCTGGTGCCCGCGGAACGGAGGTGGACGAGGGTCCCGTCGCGCATCTGTCATCCCCTGATCGATCCTGTTGAGACATGCGCGATATTTCTATGGTCGGACATCGAGGCCCGTCAAGGGAGATCCCGGGCACGAGGGGAGCACGACAGGAGCACGACGGAGGCCGACGAGGGCCGCGGGGAGGCGTGAACGGGCCCGGCGCGGGCCCGCGCCGGGGACGCGGAGAGTGTGGAGCCGCCTGTCGGATTCGAACCGACGACCTGCTGTTTACAAGACAGCTGCTCTGGCCGACTGAGCTAAGGCGGCGACGGCTGATCCAGGGTACACGGGCGCGAACAGCCGGTCGGCGGACGCGTACGACGTCCCACCGATCATGCGATCACTATTTTTGCGCACCGGCTACTGACTTTCCCACCCGTTTCGAGTTAGGTTCACTCAGCGTCCATTTACATGGCCGTCACACCTTCCTACTCGGATCGTCCGGCACGTTCCTGCCGGTAGAAGGAGACAGAGAGACATGGCTACGGTCACCTATGACAAGGCCACCCGGATCTACCCCGGGTCCGAGGTCCCCGCCGTCGACCAGCTCGACATCGAGATCGCGGACGGCGAGTTCCTCGTGCTGGTCGGCCCCTCCGGCTGCGGCAAGTCCACCTCCCTGCGCATGCTCGCGGGTCTCGAGGACGTCAACGGAGGCTCCATCCACATCGGTGACCGTGACGTCACCCACCTTCCGCCGAAGGACCGGGACATCGCGATGGTGTTCCAGAACTACGCGCTGTACCCGCACATGACCGTGGCCCAGAACATGGGCTTCGCGCTCAAGATCGCCGGCGTCAACAAGACGGACATCCGCGCGAAGGTCGAGGAGGCCGCCAAGATCCTCGACCTCACCGAGTACCTGGACCGCAAGCCCAAGGCGCTCTCCGGTGGTCAGCGGCAGCGTGTCGCGATGGGCCGCGCGATCGTGCGTGAGCCGCAGGTGTTCCTCATGGACGAGCCGCTGTCGAACCTCGACGCCAAGCTCCGCGTCCAGACCCGTACGCAGATCGCGGGGCTCCAGCGTCGCCTCGGCGTCACCACGGTCTATGTCACCCACGACCAGGTCGAGGCCATGACCATGGGCGACCGGGTCGCGGTCCTCAAGGACGGCCTGCTCCAGCAGGTGGACACCCCGCGCAACATGTACGACAAGCCCGCGAACCTCTTTGTCGCCGGATTCATCGGCTCCCCCGCCATGAACCTCGTCGAGGTCCCGATCGCCGACGGCGGCGTCAAGTTCGGCAACAGCGTGGTCCCCATCGAGCGCGCGGCGCTCAGCGAGGCCCAGTCGAAGGGCGACACCAACGTCGTCGTCGGCTGCCGCCCCGAGCACTTCGTCGTGGTCAACGGCGAGAGCGACGGCGCCGCTTCGGGGCTGACCAAGGCGGACGAGAAGAAGGAGGCGGGCCTCGCCGTCACCGTCAACGTCGTCGAGGAGACCGGCGCCGACGCGTACGTGTACGGCACCGCCGAGTTCGGCGGCGAGATCAAGGACCTGGTCATCCGCGTCGACAGCCGCGACGTCCCCGAGAAGGGCGCCAAGCTGAACGTCGTGCCGCGCCCCGGCGAGACCCACGTGTTCGCCGCGGGCTCCGGTGAGCGCCTGAGCGACTGACCCCAGGCGGCTCTCCGAGCCGCCCACGGCACCAGGGCCGTGTCCCCGCAGCGTGGCGGGGGCACGGCCCTTCGCCTGTCGGCGGGCCGATCGAAAACCCCGGGACAGCGTCACCCACGAGGGTGGCGGGATGTATCCACGTCACTACTCCTCGCTACCATTCTCCAAGCCCGTCACCGTCTCGCGAGGAAGACCTCAAGTGAATCAGGCACTCCGACACATCGGCAGAAGTCTCGCCATCGCCCTCCCGGCCGTCCTGGTGCTCTCCGGGACCCTCGCCGTCACCCATGTCCCCTGGGCGGGCACGCCCAGCGGGACGCAGATGCTGACCGCGTCGGCCGAGCAGCAACGGCAGGCGCCGGAGGACGTGCTGCGCGACCAGTTGGTCACCACGCTGCGCGCGCAGGACCCGGGCGTCGCGCTGACCGAGCTCCAGCGGGCCGTCGACCGCGACCCGGCCCTCGCGCCGCACTGCCAGGACATCGCGCGGGCGCTCGGCGAGGCGGCCGTGGAGAAGTACGGAAGCCCCCAGCGCGCCCAGCAGCACGCGCGCCCCGTGTGCGACACCGCGTACGCCTCGGGCGTCGCGGCCGCCAACTGAAGGGCGGCACCCGGCCGTTCTCCGCGCTCACCGCACCGCATAGGCTGCCCGCATGACGCAAGCCCCGCTCGACGCCCCGCAGCCGACGCAGGCCGTGGTCCTGGCCGGGGGCCAGGGCTCGCGGCTGCGCCCGTACACCGACGACCGGCCGAAGCCGATGGTGGAGATCCCCGGCACCGGGGTGCCGATCATCGGCCACCAGCTCGCCTGGCTCGCCGCCGAGGGCGTCACGGACGCCGTCGTCTCCTGCGGGCACCTCGCCGAAGTCCTCCAGGAGTGGCTGGACTCGGCCGATCTGCCGCTGCGCGTCACCACCGTCGTGGAGAGCGAGCCACTGGGCCGCGGCGGCGGCCTCAAGCACGCCGCCGCCGCGCTGCCGCGCCCCCACGAGCCGTGGTTCGCCACCAACGGCGACATCTGGACCCGCTTCTCGCTGCGCGAGATGTCCGAGTTCCACGAGGAGCGCGACGCGTTGGCCACCCTCGCGCTCGCCCGCCCGCGGATCCCCTGGGGCGTGGTCGAGACCGACGAGTTCGGCCATGTCCTCGACTTCATCGAGGCCCCGCCCTCGCCCTATCTGATCAACGCCGGCATCTATGTCTTCGCCGCCGAGTTCACCAAGCTGCTGCCTGACCGCGGCGACCACGAGCGCACCACGTTCCCCCGCCTCGCGAGGGAACGCAGGCTGGCGGGCTTCCCGTTGCCGCAGGGCGCGTACTGGCGGGCCATCGACACCGCCAAGGACCTGACCCAGGCCGCGCGCGACCTGGCTGCTCCGCAGGCTCCCCCGTCTCGTCCGTGACCTCGCGCGCGACGACCGCCGAGCCATCGAACACCGTGCCCGACGGGTGGAAGAAGCCGTCCTCGACCCGCTCGGAGCGGGCGCCCAGGTAGGCGCCCGTGTCCTCGTCGGAACGGATCGTGCCGACCCGCACGCCGAGCGCCTCCGCCGCCTCGGCGTAGCTCAGCCTCGACCACACGCACAGCACCGCGGCACGGCGCGCCGCGGCGCGCACGGGGGCGTGCAGGGAATGGCTCACCCCAGGTGATGATCCGTCACACCATGTCAATCACCGAGTAGCTCACCTAGCCGAGCAGCCCGCCGATAGGGCTGAGGCTGCTCCCGTCCCCCCCTTCCTCGGTGGACGGGCTCTCGTCGACGGACTCCCCGGCGTCGCCCGCGTCCGGCGACGAGGGCGCCGCGGGCTCCTCGGGAACGTACGGGTCGGGCGCGGCGGGCTGCTGCTGCGGCGCGGGAACGGTCTGCTCGGCGCTCGGGGAGCTCTCCCCCGGCGCGTCCGCGCCGGGCGCCCCCGTGTCGCCGCCGTCCTGGCCGCGTGGGCTCTCCTCGTCGGCCTGGCCGCCCCGTTCGTCGGGCGACGCCGACTCCTCGGGCGAGGCGCCGCGCTCCTCGCTCCGCTCGGACGTCTCGCCGTCCCGCTCGGGCGCCTCGTCCTCGGGCAGCGGCTCGCCCGGCAGGTGGTTGCGCGGCGGCTGGCCGGGCCCCGGCAGCGTCGGGAAGCGGTCGGAGCGCACCGCGCTGCCGAGCAGCGAGCCGATCAGCAGCGCGAGCCCGATCAGCAGCGTGGCCAGGGCCGCGCCCCTGCGCAGCACCCGGTGGCGCAGATCGGCGAGCGGGACGCGCGGGCCTAGCCTGCGCCACGCCTCGCTCGCCAGGCGCGCGTCGAGCGAGTAGACGGGCGCGCCCGCGATCAGCAGCGGCGACCAGGCGGCGGCGAGGAACAGGTCGGGGGTGTCGTACGCGGGCCCGCTCCGCCAGCTGACGGTCACGAGCAACGCGAGCGACAGCAGGACGCCGATCCCCGCGGCCAGCCGCTGCCAGAGCCCGAAGACGGTGAGCACGCCGATGATGATCTGGGTGAACGCCACGGTCAGCCCCGCGCCCACCGGGTGGGAGAGCGCCCACTGGTGCAGCGGGTCGGCCGCGCCCCACGGGTGGAGGGACGCGAGCCACGCGTTGAGCGACCCTCGCTCGCCGCCGTCGAAGTAGACGGGGTTGGTGAGCTTGCCCATCCCGGCGTAGATCGCCATGAAGCCGAGCAGCAGCCGCAGCGGCAACAGCACGACGCCCAGGCTGAGATGGCGCCCCGGGTAGTACGCCTGCCGCGCGTCGGCGCGGTGCTGGCGGGGCTCGGGGCGGGCGGCCGGCCCCGGCCCCGCGCCGCCGTCCCCTCCTGCCCCTTCGGCGTACGCGTCGTGGACACCGTCGTGGACCCCGTCGCGGGCTCCGTCGCGGCCTCCGTCGTCGGCTCCCCGGTGAACGCCGTGGTGGACACCGTCGAACGCGCCCTCGCCGCCACGCGCCGCGGGCAGCAGCCGCGTCGACTCGGAGGGCTGCGGCGCGCGGGGCCCGACCACGGGCGGGCGCGCGCCCGTGGTGACGCGCGGGAGCACCCGGGTCGCGCTCTCGGCGCGCGCGTCCCCCGCCTCGCGCACGGCGCGCAACAGCGTGCTCGCGCCCGCGTCCCCCGGCGCGCTGCGCCCCGACCACACCAGCGGGCGGCGGCGCCCCGCCGCGGGGATCCGGGGCAGCTCCGCGGTGTCGGGCACCGCGATGCTCACCGGCGGCGGGGTGGCGAGCCGCACCCGGAAACTGGCGTGGTTGACGACGACCTGGGCCGGATCGGACGGCACCTTGACCGTGCTGAGCACCGGCTCGTCCAGCGTGAGGCCGCCGCGGGGTGTTCTGGTGTCCACACTCATCTAACCGAGTGACACACGTAGAAGACACTGCCTTGACTCAGACAGGACCGAACTCTGTCCGCGACCCTTCAAGCGCGCCGCCGAGGTCAACGGCGGCGGGCGGCCTCGTACAGCACGATCCCGGCCGCCACACCGGCGTTGAGGCTCTCGGCGCCGCCCGGCATCGGGATGCGCGCGCGGATGTCGCACGTCTCCCCGACGAGCCGGGACAGGCCCTTACCCTCGCTGCCGACCACGATGACCACGGGCCCGCCGAGCGCGTCGACGTCGCCGAGCTCCATCTCGCCGTCCGCCGCGAGGCCGACCACGGTCAGCCCGGCCTTCTGGTAACTCTTCAGCGTGCGCGTGAGGTTGGTGGCGCGGGCGACCGGCGTGCGCGCCGCGGTGCCCGCCGAGGTCTTCCACGCCCCCGCCGTCATCCCGGCCGCGCGCCGCTCGGGCACGACGACGCCATGGCCGCCGAACGCGCTGGCCGAGCGGACGACCGCGCCGAGGTTCCGCGGGTCGGTGACCCCGTCGAGCGCCACGATCAGCGGCTCCTGGCCCACGTCGGCCGCCGCGTCCGTCAGGTCGTCGGGGTGGGCGTACTCGTACGGCGGGACCTGGAGGACCAGGCCCTGGTGGTTCAGCCCGCCGGTGATGCGGTCGAGCTCGGGGCGCGGCGCCTCGAGCAGGTGCACGTCGCCCCGCTCCATGGCGAGCTTGACGGCGTCGGTGACGCGGTCGTCGCTCTCCAGGAACTGCTGCACGTACAGCGTGGCCGCGGGAACGCCGCCGCGCAGCGCCTCGACCACCGGATTCCGGCCGACGACCAGCTCGGACGGCGACGTGCCGCCGCGCCGCGCCGCGGCCTTGCGGCCCGCGTCCTTGCGCGCGCGCAGCTCGGCCGCGCGCTTCTTGGGGTGGCCGGTGCGGGCCTCGGCGGGGGGCGTGGGCCCCTTGCCCTTGAGGCCGCGGCGGCGCTGGCCGCCGCTGCCGATCTGCGGCCCCTTCTTCTGGGTCGTACGGCGGTTGCGGCGCTCGCTGTTGCCTGGCATGGGTCGTCCGGTCCTTCTCAGCTGAGGTCCCAGCGGGGACCGTCGGGGGTGTCCTCGATCACCAGGCCGGCCGAGGTCAGCTCGTCCCTGATGGCGTCCGCGGTGGCGTAGTCCTTGCGCTCGCGGGCGGCCTGCCGCTGGCTCAGCACGAGGCCGACGAGCGTGTCGACCACCCCGGCGAGCTGGTCGCCGCGGCCGCCCGCGCCCGTCCATGGCGCGGCGAGCGGGTCGAGGCCGAGCACGCCGAGCATGGCCCTGACCTGGCCCGCGAGCGACGCGACGGACTCCTTGTCGCCCTCGGCGAGCGCGGCGTTGCCCTGCCTGACGGTGGTGTGCACGGCGGCGAGCGCCTGGGGAACGCCCAGGTCGTCGTCCATCGCGGCGGCGAAGTCGGCGGGCACGGCTGCGGCCGGGGCGATGTCGCCGACCTGCTCGACCGCGCGGTCGATGAAGCCCTCGACGCGCGCGAACCCGGCGTCGGCCTCGGCCAGCGCGGCCTCGCTGTACTCGATCATCGAGCGGTAGTGGGGGGTGCCCAGGTAGTACCGCAGGACGATGGGCCGCCAGCGCTTGACCATCTCGCCGACCAGCACGGAGTTCCCGAGCGACTTGCTCATCTTCTCGCCGCTCATGGTGACCCAGGCGTTGTGCGTCCAGTACCGCGCGAACGTGTCGCCCGCGGCCTTCGACTGCGCGATCTCGTTCTCGTGGTGGGGGAAGATCAGGTCGATCCCGCCGCCGTGGATGTCGAACGCCTCGCCGAGGTAGGTGTGGGCCATGGCCGAGCACTCCAGGTGCCAGCCGGGGCGGCCCGGGCCCCAGGGGGTCTCCCACGTGGGCTCGCCCGGCTTGGCGGCCTTCCACAGCGCGAAGTCGCGCGGGTCGCGCTTGCCCGCCTCGCCCTCGCCGCCCGGCTGGAGGAGCTGGTCGAGCTCCTGGTTCGACAGCTGGAGGTAGCCGGGGAAGGAGCGCACGTCGAAGTAGACGCTGCCGCCCGCGGGATAGGCGTGACCACGGTCGATCAGGGTGCGCATCAACGCGATCATCTCCGGGACATGACCGGTCGCGCGTGGCTGGTAGGTGGGCGGGAGGCAGCCGAGCGCGGCATAGGCGTCGTCGAACGCCCGCTCGTTCTCGTAGCTCAGGGACCACCACGGGCGCCCCTGGTCCGCGCTCTTCGCCAGGATCTTGTCCTCGATGTCCGTGACGTTGCGGATGAAGACGACCCGATATCCGCGGTAGGCGAACCAGCGGCGCATGATGTCGAAGTTCACGCCGGACCTGACGTGCCCGATGTGCGGGGCGGCCTGCACGGTGGCGCCACAGAGGTAGATCGAGACACAGCCCGGGGTGAGCGGGACGAAGTCACGGATCTGCCGGGCACTGGTGTCGTACAGCCGAATGGTCACGCGTCAAGAGTAGTGGGAGGAGGGTGACCCCCGCGCCGTCGCGTGGCGCGGGGGGTCGTGAACGCGTCATGTACACGCCGCGTTCGCCGCGGCGCGGCTCAGACGATGCCCTGACCGACGATACGCTCCGCCGTGACGCGCACGACGACCCGGGGGGCGTCCTGCGCGGCCGAGGGGTTGAACTCGGCGTACTTCGCGCCGACATACTTCAGGGCCAGGTCGTCGATCAGCTCCTGACCGCCCTCGGTCGTCAGCTCGGCCGTGCCGTAGACGGTGGCGTAGCTGTAGGGCGCCTCGGCGGGGAGCACCTGCACGGTGACGCGCGGGTCACGGCGCAGGTTGCGCTCCTTGCTGCGCCCCACGGTGGTGGAGATCAGCAGGTCGTCCCCGTCCCGCTTGACCCAGACCGGAGTGAGCTGGGGACTGCCGTCCCGCTGGATGGTCGCGACGGTGACGAACACCTTGCCGTCGAGCACCGCCTTGAGTCCCTCGGGGAGCGTGACTGCCACGGTGACACCTTTCTCGAGGTTCCTTCCGAGCCGTTGAATCTGGCACAACATCCTCGGCGGCGCTAGACCGTCTCCCCAGGCCCCCGGGTCGCCCGGGGCGCGGGGAGCACCAGGGCGGTGGCGATCGCGGCCAGGCCCTCGCCGCGCCCGGTCAGCCCGAGGCCGTCGGTCGTGGTGCCCGAGACGGAGACGGGCGCGCCCCCGAGCGCGTCGGAGAGCGCGCGCTGCGCCTCCGCGCGCCGCTTGCCGACGCGGGGGCGGACGCCGATGACCTGGATGGCGACGTTGCCGATCTCGAACCCGGCGGCCCGCACGATCCTGGCCGTCTCGCCCAGCAGGGCGACGCCCGAGGCGCCCGACCACTCGGGGCGGTCAGTGCCGAAGTGCTCGCCCAGGTCACCGGCGCCCGAGGCGGAGAACAGCGCGTCGCACGCGGCGTGCGCCGCCACGTCGCCGTCGGAGTGCCCCGCGAGCCCGAACTCCGCGTCCGGCCAGTGCAGTCCGGCGCACCACAGCGCGCGCCCCGGCGCGAAGGCGTGCACGTCGGTGCCGATCCCCACGCGTGGCGCTCCCAACGCCCCCAACGCGCCGTACGCTCCGAAATCTGTCTCATGCGCGGCCGTCTCAGAAGCCATCGTTGAGCCTCCGGCGGGCGAGCACGGCCTCGGCGAGGACCAGGTCGAGCGGGCGGGTCACCTTGAACGCCTCCTCATGGCCGGGGACCAGGACGACCGGCACCCCGAGCCGTTCGACGAGCCCGGCGTCGTCGGTCACGGCGGCCTCCGCGTCATCGACCAGCCGGTCGTGCGCCTTGACCAGGGTGGCGCGGTCGAACCCCTGGGGCGTCTGCACCGCGCGCAGCAGCGAACGGTCGGGGGTCGCGACGACCGGCTCGGGCGCGCCGTCGGCGGTGGGGGCGGCGATCCGCTTGACGGTGTCGGTCACCGGCAGGGCGGGGACGACGGCGGGGGCCCCCGCGTGGACGGCGGCGGCGACCGCGTCCACGGTGTCCACGGGAACGAGGGGGCGGGCCGCGTCGTGCACGAGCACCGCCTCGATGTCCTCGGGAAGCGCGTCGAGCCCGAGCCTCACGGACTCCTGCCGGGTGGCCCCGCCCGCCACGACCACCTGGTCCACGCCGGGTGGCGGGGGGTGCTCGTCGAGCAGGGAGCGGACGGCCTCGGTCTCGGCGGCCGGGGCCACGACGACGACGAGGACGACGGCCCGGGCCCTGGCCATGGCGTGGGCGGCGTGCACCAGCATCGGGGTGCCGCCGAGCGGGCGCAGTGCCTTGGGGGCGCCGGGGCCGAGGCGGACCCCGCTGCCCGCCGCGGGGATGACGGCCGCGGTGCGCGGCAGCGGGGCGCGGGCTTCAGGTGTGGTGTCTGTCATTGGGTGACGGGTGCAGGTTTGTTTGCAGGGTGGTGTTGGGTATGGCCTGAGCGTGCCGGGCACCACACGACCGGACCCTTCCGTGACAGCCGGTCGGCGGAGCTTCACGGGCCCGGCACATCGTTCGAACGATCCGTACATGCGGCAGCGCCCGTATGGCACAGGGGATGCCTCCGGGCGCTGCGGCACGTTCGTTGTCGCACGCGAAGCGGTTCGGGTCGCCGCCTTGAGTCGCTGCCATGGGTCGCGAGGCCCGCGTGGGTCGATGGGGAAAGGTGGGTGGGCCCACGACCGTCAGGAGGCGAGGACCTCGTCGAGCAGGGACTCGGCCTTGTCCTCGTTCGTCGCCTCGGCGAGAGCCAGCTCGCTGACCAGGATCTGCCGGGCCTTGGCGAGCATGCGCTTCTCACCGGCGGAGAGGCCGCGCTCACGCTCACGGCGCCACAGGTCGCGCACGACCTCGGCGACCTTGATGACGTCGCCGGACGCCAGCTTCTCCAGGTTCGCCTTGTACCGCCGGGACCAGTTGGTGGGCTCCTCGGCATACGGCGCGCGGAGCACCTCGAAGACCCGGTCCAGCCCGTCCTGGCCTACCACGTCGCGGACACCGACCAGCTCGGCATTTTCCGCCGGGACACGCACTTCCAGGTCACCCTGGGCGACCTTCAGCACCAAGTAGGTCTTGTCCACGCCTTTAATCTGGCGAGTTTCGATGGCCTCGATCAGCGCGGCCCCGTGATGGGGATAGACCACGGTGTCGCCAACCTTGAACGTCATGTGACAGGTACCCCTTCCGTGGCTCTCCATGCTAACACGGGAAGAGGCCCCTTTGAATGACGTTTTCCCAGGTCAGGACACATCTCGGGGGTTGACAAGCGCCCCGGTGGCGTGCTTCGGCGGGCCGGACGCGGCGGGTATCCGCAGGTGAGGGGGGCGATTGCGGCGTGGGGCAGTTCGTCGATCTACGTCCGAAAGAAGACAAGAAAGTTCGGTTGACCATGGAAAGGTGTCCGTTATGTCCGAGTTGGCGGAAAGTGATCGGCGGGCCCCCGCGCGCCGGGTGAATTGAGCGCGGGCGCGCGGGGGGAACGCGGCGGGAACACCCCTGTAAAGAGGGCCTGTCGGCGAATTCACGGGGGTTCACCCACGTTCACTTCAGGGGTCGCCCGAGGCGGCCGAAAAGCGCTTGGGTACCCTGTGCCCGATAGATCACCAGGATCACCAGCACCGTCCGAGGAGATGCCGCCGCCGTGAGCAGCAGCCTTCGACGCGGCGTCGCCGCCGCCTTCTTCGCGTTCTCCACCGCGGCCGCGCTGTCGGCCTGCGGGGCGGGCAACGACGCCGAGACCGGCAAGACCAGGCCGGACAACGCCAGCGCCCAGGTCGACGACATCAAGGTGCAGAGCATCAACGTCGTCCTGCCCGAGGGGCGCGAGAGCCCGGGGGGCGTCACCGGGCGGGTGTTCAACGAGGGCACATCCGACCAGGTCCTCGAGGCCATCGCGCTCCCCGACTCCGATCAGCGGGTCGAGCTGATCCCGGCCGAGGGCGAGAGCGAGGTCGTCGTCCCGGCCCGCGGCTCGGTCGCGCTGGGCGGCGAGGGCAACGTCACGGCGCTGATCGCCGACCCGGCGGCGGGCGGCATCGCGCTCGGCGACGCCGAGCAGCTGGTCTTCGTGCTGAGCGAGACGGGCGAGATCCCTCTTTCGGCGCGCGTGGTGCCGGACAACGGCACATTCGAGCACTTCGAGGACTGGGCCCCCACGGCCCCGCCCGAGCCCGACCCGAGCGAGACGCCCGGTGAGCCCGAGGGCCCCGAGGACGGCGCCATCGGGGAGACGGGCGAGACCGGCGACCTCGAGAACCCCGAGACACCCGAGACACCCGAGACCGGTGAGGTGGAGGGCGGTGGCGCAACCGACGACGAGGGCACCGTGGACGGCACGACGGACGGCGGCGTCGCCGAAGGGACCGTCGACGGCACGGTCGGCTGAAGCCCCACGCGCGGAACGCCGGTGCCCCGACGTCATGACGTCGGGGCACCGGCGTTCCGCCGTCACGGCTCGAACTTGTAGCCGAGGCCGCGGACGGTGACCAGGTAGCGCGGCGCGCCGGGGTCGGGCTCGATCTTGGCGCGCAGCCGCTTCACGTGGACGTCGAGCGTCTTGGTGTCGCCGACGTAGTCCGCGCCCCAGACCCGGTCGATGAGCTGCATGCGGGTCAGCACGCGGCCCGCGTTGCGCAGGAGCATCGCCAGCAGGTCGAACTCCTTGAGCGGCAGGTCGACCTTGCGGCCCGAGACGGTGACCACGTGCCGGTCGACGTCCATCCTGACCGGGCCCGCCTCGAGGGCGGCCGGGCTCTCCTCCTCCGACTCCCCGCGGCGGCGGAGCACCGCGCGGATGCGGGCGACCAGCTCCCGCGAGGAGAACGGCTTGGTCACATAGTCGTCGGCCCCTATTTCCAGGCCGACGACCTTGTCGATCTCACTGTCCTTGGCGGTCACCATGATGACCGGGACGTTGGAGCGGCCCCGCAGCTGGCGGCAGACCTCGGTGCCGGGCAGCCCGGGCAGCATGAGGTCGAGCAGGACCAGATCGGCGCCGTTGCGCTCGAACTCGTCCAGTCCCTCGGGCCCCGTGGCCGCGGTGGCGACCTCGAAGCCCTCCTTGCGGAGCATGTACGAAAGGACGTCGCTGAACGACTCTTCGTCCTCGACGACGAGCACTCGGGTCACGGGAGGACCTCCCGGGCAGTTTCGTTGGTGCGGGTGGAGTGTGGCTCCGGTCCGGCGACGGCTTCCGGGCTGTCGAGGAACTCGGCCGGTTCATGCAGGGTGCCACCGAGGCCGTCCCGCTTCTTGCGGGCGGCGAGGTGGCGGTCCCGCGCGCTGCTGGGTTCCGGCAGCCGCAGGGTGAAGGTGGAGCCCTGGCCTTCGGCGCTCCACACCTGGACCTCCCCGCCGTGCGAGGCGGCCACGTGTTTGACGATGGCAAGGCCGAGGCCCGTGCCTCCGGTCGCCCGGGAGCGGGCGGGGTCGACGCGGTAGAAGCGCTCGAAGACGCGTTCGCGGTCGGTCTCGGGGATGCCGATGCCCTGGTCGGTCACGGCGATCTCGATCAGCTCGCCGCCCTGGACGCGCAGCCGGGATCCGGCGATCGCGACGCGGGTGTGGGGCGGGCTGTAGTTGACGGCGTTCTCCACCAGGTTGCCGAGGGCCGCGGCGAGCTGCGCCCGGTTCCCCCAGACGCTCAGGTCGTCAACGCCCCCCGAGGCGATGGTGATGTGCTTGCTGTCGGCCTGCTGGCGGCAGCGCTCCAACGCCTCGGTGACGAGGTCGGCGGCCGGGACGAGCTCGGCGTTGGACAGCATGTCGTTGTCCTGGACCCTGGAGAGGTCGATCAGCTCCTGGATCAGGTTGGTCAGCCGGGTCGCCTCGTACTGCATGCGGCCCGCGAAGCGGCTGACCGCCTCGGGGTCGTCCGCGGCGTCGAGCACCGCCTCGGAGAGCAGGGAGAGGGCGCCCGCGGGGGTCTTCAGCTCGTGGCTGACGTTGGCGACGAAGTCGCGGCGGACCGCCTCGATGCGGCGGGCCTCGGTCAGGTCCTCGACGAGCAGGAGCACGAGGCGGGAGCCGAGGGGCGCGGCGCGGGCCGAGACGGCCAGCACGTCGGCCCTTCCCAGGCCCCGGCCGCGGCGCGGCAGGTCCAGCTCCATCTCCCGGATCTCCCCGTCCCGCCGGGTGTCACGCGCCATCGTGAGCATGGGCTCGACGGCAAGCCTGCCGCCGCGCACCAGGCCGAGAGCGTACGCGGCCGAGCTGGCCTTGACCACACCGTCCCCGTCGTCGAGGACGACGGCGGAGGAGCGCAGCACGGACAGGACGGTGTCGACGCCCGGGGGCAGGGTGGCCTCGGTGGTGGGGGGTGCGCCATGGGAACGCGTGCGCTCGCGTTCGCTCAGACGGAATGCCAGCATGGCGACCACGCCGGTGCAGAGACCGGCTATCGCCGCCACGGCGGCGACCGCCGCGTTCACGTCCATATCCTCAGATTAGGCGTGGGGGGCAAGGGGGCCACAGATGTGACTGAAGATGCTCGTCAGCCTGCCCGCGAGAGTTCACCTTGCCGACAGCGATGATTCACTTGACGGGACGGAATCGGCCGCCTTCCGGGCAGAGCTTGGGACGATACAGAAGAGGAATGGCCGCGGAGCAGTCGAGGAAGGACAAGATCAGTCATGCGTGACGCGTATCACGAGGAGCTCGACGCGATCAGCGACAGCCTGGTGGAGATGGCGCGCTTCGTGGGGTCGGCCATCGGCCGGGCCACGACGGCGATGCTCGACGCCGACCTGAAGCTCGCCGAGAGCGTGATCGCCGCCGACGAGCGGGTCGACGACATGCAGCGGAGCCTGGAGGCGTCGGCCGTCGCCCTGCTGGCCCGCCAGCAGCCGGTGGCGACCGATCTGCGGATCGTCGTGATGTCGCTGCGGATGAGCGCCGACCTGGAGCGCTGCGGCGACCTCGCCCAGCACGTGGCCAAGGTGGCCAGGCTGCGCTTCCCCGACTCCGCGGTGCCGAGGGACCTCACCGCGACGATCCTGGAGATGGGGCAGCTGGCCCAGCGGCTGATGGCCAAGGCGACCGAGGTGCTGATCACCAAGGACGTCGACCTGGCGATGCAGCTCGAGCAGGACGACGACGAGATGGACTCGCTGCACCGCACCCTCTTCAGCCACCTGCTGGACGAGCGGTGGAACCACGGCATAGAGACCGCCGTCGACGTGACGCTGCTCGGGCGCTACTACGAGCGGTTCGCCGACCACGCCGTGTCGATCGCGCGGCGCGTGGTCTACCTGGTCACCGGGGAGCACGCGGATGAGTTCACGCCGGAGCCGGAAGCTACCGTCTGAGCCGTTTCACCACCGCGCGCCGGTTGTGCGCCGTTGACGGTCGGGGGAGGGGCGGGCGTCCAATGTGGGGGGACATCCGCCGAACGAGGAGAGGGATCCATGGCCGCCTCACCCGCCTCACCCGCCCCGATATCCCAGCCCGCCCCCAAGACCCCGCGCCGCCCACTGCCGCTGCTCGCCGGCTGTGGCTGCGGCTCCGGCTGCTCCTGCGGCTGCCAGTCCGGCTCGTCCTGCCAGTGCGGCGGGAACTGCGGCTGAGATCCCCCACGCCGCCCCCACGGGCGGCGCTGCCCCGGGGCCGCCCTGTGCGCGCCCGGCGCGTTCACGGTCGGCCCGCGCTCACGGTCAGGGTCGGCCCCAGGGCAGCTCGGCGGTCAGCTCGAACGACGTGCCGCTGACGCGGTGGGTCAGGGTGCCGCCGTCGAGCGCGGCGCGTTCCTCCAGGCCCGCGAGTCCCGCGCCCGCGCCCGGGATGGCCGACGCGCCCCCGGGTGCGCCGGCGGGCAGCTCGTTCGCGACGGTCACGGTGAGCCCCTCGCCGGGGCCGCCGGTCACCGTCACGGTCACCTCGCGCCCCGGGGCGTGCTTGCGCGCGTTGGTCAGGCCCTCCTGGACCACGCGGTAGACGGTGCGCCGCGCCTGGCCGCGCGGCCCAGCGGCCGGGTCCTCGGCCGCGGCGGCGTCGTACGCGGCGACCAGGGTCACGCGCTGGCCCGCGTTCCGCGCGTCCGCGACCAGGTCCGCGATGTCGGCGAGCCCGGGCTGCGGCGACTCGCCCACCGCGTCGGTGCCGCGCAGCACGGTCAGCACGTCGCGCAGCTCCTCGAGTGCCTGGTGGGCGGTGTCCCTGATGAGCTGGGCGCTGTCGCTGATCTCGCCGGACGAGAGCGCGGTCGCGGGGGCGTCCTTGCCGGTGCGGTACGCCAGCGCGCCGGCGTGCACGGAGAGCAGCGATACGCGGTGCGCGAGGACGTCGTGCATCTCCCTGGCGATGGCCTCGCGTTCGGCCCTGCGGGCGTCGGCGAGGCGGCGGGCGTGCTCGGCCCTCTCCCGCCTGGCCTCCGCCCTGGCCTCGTCGGAGAGCCGCAGCACGGTCTGCCGCCGCAGCCGCATCCAGGCGCCCCACGAGAAGAACGACAGGTAGTACGCGGGATAGAACGCGAACGTGGCCCAGCCGCCCTCGTTCGGGACGGCGTAGACGAGCGTGTAGGGCAGCGCCGTCAGCGCGTGCAGGGCCAGGACCGCGGCGCCGGTGCGCCAGGGGGCGCGCAGCCCGAGGTTGAGGATGGCGACGGTGAGCGGGCCGAACGACGTGCTGGTCCACGCGCCCGGCACGATCAGCACGACGGCGAGCAGGACGGGGTGGCGGCGGCGGAACCAGATGGCGAGGCAGCCGAGCGCCCCGATGGGCGGGTCGGCGGCCCGCATCCAGCCGGGGACATAGGCGGGGAGGTTGGCGGCGAACAGCAGCCATATCCCCACCGCCCACGCGAAGAGCAGCGAGTCGACGAGCCAGTCGCGGCCCGAGCGGCGGAGGCGGCGCGGGTCCGTGGCGGGGGCCTGGTCAGGGTCGGCGCGCAGCCGGTCCCGCAGCTCGGCGGGCAGCAGCCAGCGGTGCTCCCATGTCTCCCCGGCCCCCGTCTCCGTCATGCGGTCCGCGTGCCCCCGCTACTTCTTGCCCTGGTTCTTCACGGCCTCGATCGCGGCCTTCGCGGCCTCGGGGTCGAGGTAGGTGCCGCCGCGGACGACCGGGTGGAAGTCGGCGTCGAGCTCGTAGAGCAGCGGGATGCCGGTGGGGATGTTGAGGCCCACGATGTCCTCGTCGGAGACGCCGTCGAGGTGCTTGACCAGGGCGCGCAGGCTGTTGCCGTGCGCGGTGACGAGCACGGTGCGCCCGGCGTTCAGGTCGGGGACGATGCCGTCGTACCAGTACGGCAGCATGCGCACGACGACGTCCTCGAGGCACTCGGTGCGCGGGCGCAGCTCGCTGGGGATCGCGGCGTAGCGCGGGTCGTCGCTCTGCGACCACTCGGCGCCGTCGGCCAGCTCGGGCGGCGGGGTGTCGTAGGAGCGGCGCCACTTCATGAACTGCTCCTCGCCGAACTCCGCGAGGGTGGCGGCCTTGTCCTTGCCCTGGAGCGCGCCGTAGTGGCGTTCGTTCAGGCGCCAGCTGCGGCGCACCGGGATCCAGGCGCGGTCGGCGGCGTCGAGCGCGAGGTTGGCGGTGCGGATGGCGCGCTTGAGCGTCGAGGTGTGCAGCACGTCGGGGAGCAGGCCGGCGTCCTTCAGCAGCTCGCCGCCGCGGACGGCCTCCTTCTCGCCCTTCTCGGTCAGGTTGACGTCCACCCAGCCGGTGAAGAGATTCTTCGCGTTCCACTCGCTCTCGCCGTGGCGGAGCAGGATCAGCTTGTTCGGTGCGTCGGCCATGCCCCGAGACTAGACGAGCCCGCGTGGGCGGCCGGATGCGGCCTGGAGTTGGCTGAGGGTACAAAGTGGAAGAATGACGACCATTCTGCGGCGCTGGCGAAGGCACCGGCATTCGGTGCTCAGCGTCCGCAGTGTCGTGGGCCAGATGTTCATCCTGCTGATCGGCCTCGTTCTGCTGCTGGTCGCCGCGTCCGTGCTGATCCTCTACCTCCACGTCCGGCACGGCGCCAAGGACGGCGCGGCCACGCGCTCCCTCGTCACCGCCCAGACCTTCGCCAACGCGCCCGGCACGGCCGAGGCCATCCGCTCCTCCGATCCGACCGCCGAGCTCCAGCCGCGCGCCGAGGAGGTCCGCGAGCGCACGCACACCGACTTCGTCGTCGTGCTGAACCGCGAGGGCATCCGCTTCACCCACCCCGACCCCGACCGCATCGGCGAGCGGTTCATCGGCACCTTCGAGCCGGCCAGGGAGGGCAAGGTGGTCAGGGAGACGACCGAGGGCACCCTCGGCCCCTCGGTGCGCTCGGTCGTGCCGGTGCGCGACGAGGACGGCGAGGTCATCGGCATGGTGGCGGCCGGGGTGACCCTCGAGCGGATCGACCTCGCCGCCATCAACGAGCTGCCGCTGCTCCTCGGCGCGGGCGCGGCCGTCGTCGTTCTCGCCACGGGCGCCGCGGGGCTGGTCAGCCGCAGGCTGCTGCGCCAGACCAGGGGCATGGGCCCGGCCGAGATCACCCGCATGTACGAGCAGCACGACGCGGTCTTGCACGCGGTCCGCGAGGGCATGGTGATCGTGGACGACAGGCGGCGGCTGCTGCTCATGAACGAGGAGGCCAAGCGGCTGCTCGGGCTCCCCGACGACGCCACGGGCCGGGACATCGACGACCTCGGCCTCGACCGGGCGACCGTCGCGCTGCTGTCGTCCGAGGACGCGGTCACCGACGAGGTGCACATGGCGGGCGGGCGGCTCCTCACCGTCAACCACCGGCTGACCGTCCCGCCCGGCCGCCCCGGCAGCACGGTGACCACGCTGCGCGACACCACCGAGCTGCGGGCGGCCTCGGGGCGCGCGGAGGCGGCGCAGAAGCGGCTCGAGCTGCTGTACGCGGCGGGCATCGCCATCGGCACCACGCTCGATGTCATCCGCACCGCGGAGGAGCTCACGGAGGTGGCCGTCCCCGAGTTCGCCGACTACGTCACCGTCGACCTGGTCGAGCCGGTGTTCCGCGGCGGCGACAGCAACGGCGCCGAGAACCGCATGCGCAGGGCCGCCACCGGAGGCGGCACCCCTGGCCACCCGGTGCGAGGGCCGCACACCACGCTGCGCCTCAACGCCGACATCCCGCAGGTGCGCGCCCTGGCCGCGGGGCGGGCCGTGGTCGAGAACGACCTGCACGGCACCGACTGGTGGCAGGCCGGGGACGAGGAGTACGCCGCGAGCCTGATGCGCCACGGCTTCCACGCCACCATCTGCGCCCCCCTGCACGCCAGGGGCGTGGTGCTCGGCGTCGCGGGCTTCTGGCGCGCCGAGCGGCAGGAGCCGTTCGACGGCGAGGACCTGTCGCTGGCCGAGGAGCTGGCGGCGCGCACGGCGGTGTGCGTCGACAACGCGCGCCGTTACGCCCGCGAGCACGAGATGGCCGCGACGCTCCAGCGCAGCCTGCTGCCCCGGGGGCTGCCCGAGCAGAACGCCGTGGAGACGGCGTACCGCTACCGGCCCGCCGAGGCGGTCGGCGGCGACTTCTTCGACGTCATCCCGCTCTCGGGCGCCCGCGTCGCGCTCGTGGTCGGCGACGTCGTCGGGCACGGGCTGCACGCCGCGGCGACCATGGGGCGGCTGCGGACGGCCGTGCACAACTTCGCCGCGCTCGACCTGCCGCCCGACGAGCTGCTCGGGCGCCTCGACGAGCTGGCCGACCGCGACGACCGGGACAGCGACGGCCGGGAAGGGCAGGACGGCCTCGACGCCGACGGGACCGGCGCGGTCACCGGCGCGACGTGCCTGTACGCGATCTACGACCCGGTGGAGCGGCTGTGCACGCTGGCCACCGCTGGGCACCTGCCGCCCGTGCTCGTGCACCCCGACGGCACGGTGGAGTTCCCCGAGCTGACCGCGCACCCGCCGCTCGGCGTGGCGGGGATGCCGTTCGAGCCGACCGAGCTGCGGCTGGCCGAGGGCACCAGGATCGTGCTCTACACCGACGGGCTGATCGAGGCCCGCGACCGGGACATCGACGTGGGGCTCGGGCTGCTGCGCGACGCGCTGACCGGCGCGCCCGACGATCCCGACGCGGCGTGCGACCGCGTGCTCGAGGCGCTGCTGCCCGAGCGGCCGACCGACGACGTGGCCGTGCTGATCGCCCGCACCAAGGCGTTGGCGCCGCAGCAGGTCGCGTCGTGGGACGTGCCGTTCACGCCGTCCGCGGTGGCCGAGGGGCGGGCGGCGGCGGGGCGGCAGCTGGCGGCGTGGGGGCTGACGGAGATCGTGTTCATCACCGAGCTGATCCTGTCCGAGATGATCACCAACGCCCTGGTGCACGGCTCGGGCCCGATCCGGGTCAGGCTGCTGCGGGACCGCACGCTCATCTGCGAGGTCTCCGACGGCAGCAGCACGTCGCCGCACCCGCGGAACGCCGCCGCGACCGACGAGGGCGGGCGCGGGCTCTTCCTGGTCGCGCAGTACGCCGACCGCTGGGGCACCCGCTACACGGCGGAGGGCAAGGTCATCTGGGCGGAGCAGCGCCTGCCCCACCGTCCGCGCCGGTGACGCGGGAGAACGCGTCCAGGTTCCGCGTGGACTCGCCGCGGGCGGTGCGCCACGCGTACTCCTTGCGGATGGCCTCGGCGAAGCCCAGCTCGAGCAGGGTGTTGAACGAGCTGTCCGCCGTCTCGAGCACCGCGCCGAGCAGCCGGTCGATCTCGTCGGCGGTCACCGCGGCCAGCGGCAGGCGGCCCACCAGGTAGATGTCGCCGAGGCCGTCGACGGCGAACGCGACGCCGTGCAGCCTGGGGTTGCGGCCGAGCAGCCAGCGGTGCACGGCCTCGTGGTTCTCGTCGGGGCGGCGGACGACGAACGCGTTCACCGAGAGGGAGTGGCGGCCCAGCACGAGCGAGCACGTCGTGGAGAGCTTGCGGGTGCCCGGCAGGGTCACGACATAACGCCCGTCCCCCGGTGACTCCCACGCCACGCCCATGTCGGTCAGCGCGCCCTCGATCACCCGCCGCGGATCAGCCATGGCCCCGAGACCAAGCCCTGGCGCGCTGCCGGGCCGGGGCGCGGGCCGCCAGGGCCTCGCGGTAGACGGCGAGGGTGTCGGTCGCGGTGGCCGACCAGCCGAAGCGCCGCGCGTGGAGCGCCGCCGCGCCGCCGAGCGCCTCGGACAGCTCGGGCCGTTCGGCGAAGCGGCGCAGGGCGTCCGCGTAGTGCACCGGGTCGTGCCCTTCGATCAGGAAGCCGGTGACCCCGTCCCGCACCACCACGGGCAGCCCGCCCACCGCGGCGGCGACCACGGGCGTCCCGCACGCCTGCGCCTCGGCGGCCACCAGGCCGAACGACTCGCTGTAGGACGGCATGACCAGGACGTTCGCCGCCCGGTACCAGTCGGCGAGCGCGTCCTGGCCGACCGGCGGGTGGAACCGCACCAGGTCGGCGACGCCGAGGCGGGCCGCGAGCTTCTGCATCCGCTCGGGCCTGGCCAGGCCGCTGCCGCTCGGCCCGCCGACGATGGGCACCACGAGGCGCGAGCGCAGCGACGGGTCGGCGTCGAGCAGCTCGCGGACGGCGTACAGCAGGATGTCGGGCGCCTTGAGCGGCTGGATCCGCCCGGCGAACAGCGGGACGAACGCCTCCCGCGGCAGCCCGAGTCGGGCGCGCGCGGCGGCCCGCCCCGCGCCGGGCGTGAAACGCGTGAGGTTCACGCCGGGGTGCACGACGGCCGTGCGCGGCGGGTCGGCGTCGTAGTACCGGACGAGCTGGGCCGCCTCCTCCGTCGTGTTGGCGATCAGCCGGTCGGCCGCGCGGACGATCTGGGTCTCGCCGATGACGCGGGCGGCGGGCTCGGGGGTGTCGCCCGCGGCGAGGGCGGCGTTCTTCACCTTGGCCATGGTGTGCATCGCGTGCACGAGCGGCACGCCCCAGCGCTGGGAGGCGAGCCAGCCGACGTGCCCCGAGAGCCAGTAGTGCGAGTGGACCACGTCGAAGTAGCCCGGGTGGTGCCCGGCCCAGATCTGCATCACGCCATGGGTGAACGCGCACAGCTGCGCGGGCAGCTCCTCCTTGCTCAGGCCCTCGTAGGGCCCGGCGTCCACGTGCCGCACCAGCACGCCGGGGGCCAGCTCGCAGACGGGCTCGCGCGTGCCCGATGTGGCGCGGGTGAAGATCTCGACCTCGATGCCGAGCGCGGCCAGCTCCCGCGACAGCTCCACCATGTAGACGTTCATCCCCCCGGCGTCCCCGGTGCCCGGCTGGTCAAGCGGTGAGGTGTGCACACTCAGCATGGCGACCCGGCGGATGTGTCGCACCACGCCTCCTGTCGACGTCGGCTCGGCTTTACGGGACGGGTGACCCGTCGTGTCCTGTCGTGCAACCGCGCACGGTCCGTACGTGTTCCCCCGTGGCGGCCCGTTACGCGCGAACGGCGCCGTCCGCGCCCCCGCGCACGCGCCGTTACGCTCGACCGCATGGCGGAGGGGAGGGTCACCAGGGGCACCACGGGGCGGAACAGACTGCGGCGCATGGACCGCTGGATCGCCGCCGCGCACGCCCCCGCGCTGCGCCGGGCGCGCGCCGCGCCGCTGGCCGTCGACCTGGGGTACGGGGCCGAGCCCTGGACCGCCGTCGAGCTGCTGACCCGGCTGCGCGCGGTCCGCGCCGACGCCCGGGTGACCGGGGTGGAGATCGCCCCGGAGCGGGTGGCCGCCGCGCTCCCGCACGAGCGCCCCGGGCTGCGCTTCGTCCGCGGCGGCTTCGAGCTGCCGCTGCCCGGCGGGGAACGCCCCCTGCTGATCAGGGCGGCCAACGTGCTGCGGCAGTACGCCGAGGACGAGGTGCCGGGGGCGTGGGCGCTGCTGTGCGCGCGCCTCGCGCCCGGCGGCCTGCTGGTCGAGGGCACGTGCGACGAGGTGGGGCGGCGCCATGTGTGGGTGGCGCTCGGCGAGGCCGGGCCGCTGACCGTGACGTTCGCCGCGCGCCTCGGCTCGCTCGCCACCCCGTCGGACCTGGCCGAGCGGCTGCCCAAGGCGTTGATCCACCGCAACGTCCCCGGCGAGCCGGTGCACGCGTTCCTGCGGGACTTCGACCGGGCCTGGGCGGCCGCGGCGCCCTATGGCCCGCTGGGGGCGCGCCAGCGCTGGGCGCACGCCGTGCGCGCGCTGGCCGCCGACTGGCCGCTGGCCGACGGGCCGCGCCGCTGGCGGCAGGGCGAGGTCACCGTCCGCTGGGCGGCCCTGGCGCCCCTGCGGTGGTGATGCCCAACGCGTGCAGCGCCTGGTCGAGCAGCGCGCGGTTGGCGGGGTGGGTCAGCTCGGCCCTCGCGTCCGAGGGCGGCAGCCAACGCACCTGGTCCACCTCGGAGTTGGGCTCGAACTCGCCCGCGACCGCCTCGGCCACCCAGTAGACGACCTCCTTGGGCCGCCCCTTGGCGCGGTAGCGGGCGGTGGGCAGCGGGGCGCCGAGCACGCACACGGCCCCCGTCTCCTCCCTGATCTCGCGGCGCGCCGCGTCCGCCGCCGACTCGCCCTCGTCGAGCTTGCCCTTGGGGTGCGACCAGTCGTCGTACCTGGGCCGGTGGACCAGCGCCACCTCGATCCCCTCGGGGGCGCCGGGCGCCGCGCGCCACAGCACGCAGCCGGCGGCGCGCACCCACTCCTCGCCCTCCCCCACCCCCAGGGGCCCGGTCTCAGTCACCGTTGCCCCTGCGCTTCCTGCGGGCCTCGATCAGCGCCTCCTGGAGGTTGCGCAGCCGTCTGCCCTCGGCGTCCGTCGCGTGCCGCGTCCACCGCCCGTCGGGGCCGAGGTGCCAGGACTCGGTCGCGTCCGACGTGCCCGAGGTGACCAGCCTGATGAGCGACGAGCGGTGCCCCGGGTCGGTCACGCGCACGATGGCCTCGATGCGCCGGTCGAGGTTGCGGTGCATCAGGTCGGTGGACCCGATCCACGCCTCGCTCTCCCCGCCGTTGGCGAAGGCGTAGACGCGCGAGTGCTCGAGGAAGCGCCCGAGGACGCTGCGCACCCTGATGTTCTCGGAGAGCCCCGGCACCCCGGGCCGCAGCGCGCAGATGCCGCGCACCCAGACGTCCACCGGCACGCCCGCCTGGGAGGCGCGGTAGAGGCCGTCGATGATCGACTCGTCGACGATCGAGTTGACCTTGATCCGCACCCAGGCGGGGCGGCCCTCCTTGTGGTGCTCGATCTCGCGGCGGATCCGGGTCAGCAGCCCCTCGCGCAGCGAGCGCGGCGCCACCAGCAGGCGGCGGTAGCTGTCGCGGCGCGAGTAGCCGGAGAGCCGGTTGAACAGGTCGGAGAGGTCGGCGCCCACCTCGGCGTCGGCGGTCAGCAGGCCCAGGTCCTCGTAGCGGCGGGCGGTCTTGGGGTGGTAGTTCCCGGTGCCGACGTGGGCGTAGCGCCGCAGCTCCTCGCCCTCCTGGCGGACCACGAGCGACAGCTTGCAGTGGGTCTTGAGGCCCACCAGGCCGTAGACGACGTGGCAGCCCGCCTCCTCCAGCTTTCTGGCCCACTTGATGTTCGCGTGCTCGTCGAACCTGGCCTTGATCTCGACCAGCACCAGCACCTGCTTGCCCGACGCGGCCGCGTCGATGAGCGCGTCCACGATCGGGGAGTCGCCCGAGGTGCGGTAGAGCGTCTGCTTGATGGCGAGCACGTCGGGGTCGCCCGCGGCCTGTTCGAGGAACGCCTGGACCGAGGTGGAGAACGAGTCGTACGGGTGGTGCAGCAGCACGTCGCGGTGGCGCAGCGCCGCGAAGATGTCGGGCGGCGTGGCCGACTCGACCTCGGCCAGGTCCCGGTGGGTGCCCGCGACGAACTTGGGGTACTTGAGCTCGGGCCGGTCGAGCGCGGCGATCGAGGAGAGCCCGGTGAGGTCGAGCGGGCCCGGCAGCGAGAAGACCTCGTCGCGGTTGGAGACCACCTCGTCGCGGTTGGTCATCAGCTCCTTGACCAGCCGGTCGAGGACCTCGGGGTCCATCGACTCCTCGACCTCGAGGCGCACCGGGGGGCCGAAGCGGCGCCGCAGCAGCTCCTTCTCCAGCGCCTGGAGGAGGTTCTCCGCGTCGTCCTCCTCGACCTCGAGGTCTTCGTTCCTGGTGACGCGGAAGACGTAGTGCCCCAGCACCTCCATCCCCCGGAACAGCTCCTCCAGGTGCGCCGCGATCACGTCCTCGACGGGGACGTAGCGCTGCGGCGACGCCTCGAGGAAGCGGGAGAGCAGCGGGGGCACCTTGACGCGGGCGAAGTGCTCGTTGCCGCTCGCGGGGTTCCGCACGCGGACGGCCAGGTTGAGCGAGAGCCCCGATATGTAGGGGAACGGGTGGGCGGGGTCGACGGCGAGCGGCGTGAGGACGGGGAAGATCTTCTTGCGGAAGAGCGTGAACAGCCGCGTCTGCTCCTGCTCGGTCAGGTCGGGCCAGCGCAGCAGGTGGATGCCCTCGTCGGCGAGCTGCGGCAGGACCGTCTTCTGGAAGCAGGCCGCGTGCCGCGTCATCTGCTCCCTGGCCAGCGCGAGGATCGTCTCCAGGACCGCCTGCGGCGACTGGCCCGTGACCGAGCGGTTCGCGACGCCTGCCGCGATGCGCCGCTTGAGCCCGGCGACGCGCACCATGAAGAACTCGTCCAGGTTGCTCGCGAAGATCGACAGGAAGTTGGCCCGCTCGAGCAGCGGCGTCTGCGGGTCCTCGGCCAGCTCGAGCACCCGCTCGTTGAACGCGAGCCAGCTGCGTTCGCGGTCGAGGAAACGGTCGCCCGGCAGCTCGGGCAGGGCGGGGTGCCCGGGGTGTCCGGGGTGGGAGACCTCGACGGCGGGGGGCTCGATGGCGGAAGGGGAGGCGTTCTCGGGCGGATCGGCGCGCTCGCTCGGCTCCGCGGGCCCCGGGACGGTGTACGGGCGGTCCTGGCGGATGCTCGTCTCCTGGCTCATGCCTCCATTCTCACGCCTTGGGGACGAACGGGGCACGTCAGCGAGGTGAACGGGCGCACCGGAGCGCACTCCCGCCACACCGTGCGCCCGGTACCGGTCGGCCCAGCGCTTGGCCGTCCTCGGCGAGACGCCGAACCGCTCGGCCGCGCGCCGCAGCGACCAGCCGTCGTCGAGCACCGCGCGGGCCAGCCGCAGCCGGTCGGCCTCGGTCAGGGGTGGTCGGCTGCCGCTGCTCATGGAACGGACAGTACCCGCGGCCCTGCGTTCGCACCGCGCGGGGCGGGCGCTGGGCCGAGCGGGTCAGCGCTCCGTCCGGTACATGAGGTCGGTCTCATGGGTGCGGAAGCCGAGGCTCTCGTAGACGCGGAGCGCGGCGGCGTTGTCGGCGTCCACGTAGAGCATCGCGGTGTCGAGCACGGGGTCGGCGGCCAGGTGGCGCAGCCCGATCGTGGTCAGCGCCCGGCCGAGCCCGAGCCCCTGGGCCTCGGGCGTGACGCCGACGACATACACCTCGCCGAGGCCCTCGGCGGCGTGCGCCTTGGTCCAGTGGAAGCCGAGGATCGTCCCTTCCGCCTCGCGCACCGCGAGGAAGAACCCCGCCGGGTCGAACCACGGCTCGGCCTCGCGCGCCGCCAGGTCGTCGAGGGTCAACGCGCCCTGCTCGGGGTGGTGCGCGAACGCTGCCGCGTTCGCCGCGAGCCACGCCTCCTCGTCCGCCCCGCGCGCGAAGGTCCGCACGGCCACCCCGTCGGGCAGCACCGGGTCGGGCAGCGCGAGCCCGGTCAACGTGCGGCGCATCTGCCGCAGTTCGCGGAAGAGCGTGAGCCCGAGCAGCCGCGCCAGGTGCCGCGCGGCGGGGAGGCCGCCATGGGCCCACAGCCGCAGCCGGTGCCCCGACTCGGCCAGCAGCGCCTCGCCGAGCGCGCGCCCGTGCCGCCGCCCGCGGTGCGCGGGGTGCACGACCAGCTCGGCCGACGGCGCCTCGACCGGGTCCGTGCCGTCCAGCTGGGCATAGCCGACCAGCGTGCCGTCCACGCGCAGCAGCAGATGGCGCACGCCGGCGCGCTCCCCGGCGCGCAGCAGCAGCATGCCCTGCTCGGAGACGGCGGCCCGCCCGTCGGCAGCCGCCGCGGCGGCGATGAGCCCGGCGGCGTCCCGCCGTTCGTCCTCGGACACCCGTTCCCGCACAACGACGTCAGTCATGGGGCGACCGTACCCATCGTTTCCCCTCTTGTTACACAGCCCCTCCTGACGGCTACGCGCGTAACCCATAGGGTGCGGGCGGACTGAAGGAGTGATCCGCTCATGCACGCACGGATGTTCAGGCTGACCGCCGGGGCGGCCCTACTCGCGGCGGCGGGGGCGCTCGCCGTCGCCCTCCCGGCCGCGCAGGCCGCGCCCGACCGGGGAGGCCGCGACGGCTGGGTGCCGGTGGACGGGATGAAGGTCGACCTCCAGGTGCTGGCCATCAACGACCTGCACGGCGCCCTGGAACCGCCCACCGGCTCGAACGGCGAGCTGACCCACGAGAACGAGGACGGCACCACCGAGACCATCACCGCGGGTGGCGTCGAGTACCTGGCCACCGGGCTGCGCGAGGCCCGCGAGGGCGAACGGCGCTCGGTGACCGTCGCGGCGGGTGACCTGATCGGCGCGACGCCGCTGCTCTCGGGCCTCTTCCACGACGAGCCGACGATCGAGGCGCTCAACGAGCTCGAGATGGACGTCGCGGGCGTCGGCAACCACGAGTTCGACGAGGGCTGGGAGGAGCTGATCCGCCTCCAGGAGGGCGGCTGCCACCCCGAGGACGGCTGCTACGCGGAGGACCGCGAGTTCGAGGGCTCGAACTTCCCCTACCTCGCGGCCAACGTGGTCGACGAGGACACGGGCGAGCCGATCCTCGAGCCCTACGCGATCGAGAACCTCAACGGGATCAAGGTCGGCTTCATCGGCGTCACGCTGGAGGGCACGGCCGACATCGTGACCCAGGAGGGCATCGAGGGCCTGGAGTTCCTCGACGAGGTCGAGACGATCAACCACTACACCGATGAGCTCGCGGACCGGGGCGTCAACGCGGTCATCGCGCTCATCCACGAGGGCGGCTATCCCGCCTCGCCCGCGTACAACGCCGACTGCGGCACGGACGGCGCCAACCTGTCGGGCCCGATCACCGAGATCGCCGCGAACACCGACGCGCGCGTGGACGCGCTGGTCACGGGCCACACCCACCAGCCGTATGTGTGCAGCGTCCCCGACCCGGCGGGCAACGACCGCCTGGTGACGTCGGCCGCGTCCAACGGCCGCCTGTTCACCGAGCTGAACATGACCTACGACCGCCGCGTCAAGGACATCGTGCGCACCTCGGTCGAGGGCACCAACCAGGTCGTGGACCGCGAGCAGGAGCCCGCCGCCGACCTGACCGAGCTGCTCGACCGCTGGAACGAGCTGGCGGCGCCGGTCGCCGACGCGCCCATCGGCTGGATCTCCGAGGACATCACGGGCCGAGGCACCGGGACCCCCGAGTTCCCGCTGGGCGACCTGATCGCCGACGCGCAGCTGGCGCACGCGCTCGAGCTCGATCCCGAGGCCGATCTGGCCCTGATGAACCCGGGCGGCGTCCGCGCCGACCTCACGTACGCGGCCTCGGGCGACGAGGGCGACGGCGTCGTCACCTATGGCGAGGGCTTCACGGTCCAGCCGTTCTCCAACACGGTCAACCTGGTGGATCTCACCGGCGAGCAGCTGCTCGCGGTGCTGCACGAGCAGGTCACCGGCGTCAACGAGGCATCGCCCAAGATCCTCCAGCCGTCCGCCGGGCTGGCCTACACGCTGGACCTGACGCGTTCGGGCGCGGACCGGATCGTGGCCGACACGGTCACGGTGGGCGGCGAGCCGCTCGACCCCGCGGCGACCTACCGGGTGGCGGTCAACTCGTTCCTCGCGGGCGGCGGCGACGGCTTCGCCACGCTGGCCGAGGGCGGGAACCCGCTGGTCGGCGACGACGACATGGCGGTGCTCGGCGCGTATCTGACGGCCAACTCGAGCGAGGGCTCCCCGCTCTCGGCCCCGGCCGCCGACCGCATCACCGTGGTCGAGTAGCCGCGGCGGGACGGACGAAGCGCGCGGCGCCCGGGAGTCCCCGGGCGCCGCGTTCGTATACAAGCCTCAGGAGGAGTGCGGCACCGCGATCGCCGTGACCACCAGGCCGCGCTCGGCGAGGAACCGCCCGGAGAACGCGGGCAGCCGCACCCCGCCCACCACGGGCCCAGGCACGAGCAGCGTCGCGGTGAACGTCCCGCCCTCCGGGTCGATGTCGATCCGCGCCTCCTCGAAGTCGAGCCACTTCCGCGTCAGCGGGAACCACGCCTTGTAGACGCTCTCCTTGGCGCTGAAGAGGAGCCGGTCCCATGAGACGCCGGGGCGCGCGGCGTTCAGCCGGGGCAGCGCCGCCCGCTCGGCGGGCAGCGCGATCGTCTCGAGCAGGCCCTCGTTGGGCAGCGGCTCGTCGGGCTCCGCGTCGATCCCGACGCTGGCCAGCTCCCCGGCGCGCGCCACGGCCGCGCCTCGGTAGCCGCGGCAGTGCGTCATGCTGCCCACGAACCCGTCGGGCCACCCCGGCGCGCCGCGCTCGCCCGGCAGCAGCGGGACGCGCGGCCCGCCGAGCGACGCGAGCGCGTCGCGCGCGCACCCGCGCACGGTGGCGAACTCCGCGCGCCGTGACTCGACGGCGCGCGCGACGTGCGCGGCCTCCTCGGGGAAGAGCGCCGGGGGCTCCGCCGCGTCGGCGAACGCCTCGACCACCGCGGCCGAAGGCGGCAGCAGCCCGCCGAGCAGCGTGCTCCCGACCGTTCCGCCGACCTGTTCGCTCACCGTGTCGCTCAACGCTCCACCGCCGTCCTCTCCTTGGGCAGGACGGGCACGAGCCGTCCCGGGTCCTTGAGCCACCGCTGCCACTCGCGCGGGTAGCCGAGCGACACCTCGTGGTGCGGCACCCCGTCGTGGTGGGTCAGCCGGTGGATGTGCAGATGGCCGTAGACGACGCTGGCCGCGTGGAACCGCAGCGGCCAGTCGGCCGTGGCCTCGGTGCCGCACCACAGCGCGAACTCGGGGTAGCGCAGCACCCGGGTGGGCTCGCGCACCAGGGGGTAGTGGTTGACGAGCACGGTCGGCACGCCGGGCGGCAGCTCGGCGGCGAGCCTGGCCTCGGTGGCCGCGACGCGCGCCCGTGACCACGCCTCGCGGCTGGGGTACGGGTCGTGCTTGAGCATGAACTCGTCCGTGCAGATCACTCCGGCGTTCTCCGCGACCTCGAGGGCCTCGGCCTTGGTGCGGGTCCCGGCCGGCCGGAACGAGTAGTCGTACAGCAGGAACAGCGGCACGATCACCGCGGGGCCGCCCTCGCCCTCCCACACGGGGTAGGGGTCCTCCGGCGTCACGATGCCGAGGCGCCGGCACAGGTCGACGAGCCAGCGGTAACGCGCCTCGCCCGTCAGCCGCAGCGGGTCGTCCGGCGGGGTCCACAGCTCGTGGTTCCCCGGGACCCAGATCACCTTGGCGAACCGCTCGGCGAGCAGGGTCAACGCCCACTCGATGTCCTCCGACATCTCGCCGACGTCGCCCGCGACCAGCAGCCAGTCGTCCTCGTCGGCGGGCCGCAGCCGTTCCGTGATCTGCCGGTTCTCCTCGTACCGCACATGCAGATCGCTGATGGCCACCAGCTTCCCCATACGCCCACTCCCCTCCCATGCGCGGACCAGCCCGCCACCTTACCGCATGGACCTCAAGGCTCCTTTAAGTCCCGATAACATAGGGGGTATGCCGCCTCACACGCCGCCTCAGCAGATCGCCAAGGAACTCACGATCGGCCAGCTCGCCCGGCGCAGCGGCGTCGCGACCTCCGCGCTCCGCTTCTACGAGGACCAGGGGCTGATCAGCAGCCGCCGCACCTCGGGCAACCAGCGCCGTTACGCGCGGGACACGCTGCGCCGGGTGGCGTTCATCCGCGTCTCGCAGAACGTCGGGATGCCGTTGACGGCGATCCGCGAGGCCCTGACCAGGCTGCCCGAGGGCCGCACGCCCAACCGCGAGGACTGGGCGGAGGTCTCGTCGTACTGGCGGGCCGATCTTGACGCCAGGATCCGGCAGTTGACGCGGCTGCGGGACAACCTGACCGAGTGCATCGGCTGCGGCTGCCTGTCCCTGGAGAGCTGCATGCTGGCCAACCCGTACGACATCTGCGGCGAGTCGGGCTGCGGCCCACGGCGGCTGCTCGACGACCCGGAGGGCGCCGAGGCCGCCGAGGGCGGCGGCAAGGGCAGCGGCTCCTGCGGTCCCACGCCGGTGGAGCGCGTGCCGGTCGCCTAGGGCCTGTCCTCCGGGGCGTCCTTCGGAGCGCCCTTCGGAGCGCCCTTCGGAGCGTCCGGCAGGGGCGGCGGCGGGCCCTGGGCGCCCGGCAGGGTCAGCAGCGCCTCCGTGCCGCCCCCTGGCGCGGGGCGGAGCGCGACGGCGCCGCCGTTCTCGCGCACGGTCCTGGCCACGATCGAGAGCCCGAGCCCCGAGCCGGGCAGGGCCCGCGCGCTCGGCGCCCGCCAGAAGCGCTCGAACACGTGCGGCAGCTCGTCCTGCGGGATCCCAGGGCCGTGGTCCCTGATCGACAGCGTGCCCCCGGCCAGCGCCACGCGCACGCCGCGCGGATCCCCCGCGCCGAACTTGACGGCGTTGTCCAGCAGGTTGACCACCGCGCGCTCGAGCGGCGCGGGCTCCGCGCGCACGAACCACGGCTCGAGCTCCGCGTCGATCGGCAGCCCCCCGGCGCGCAGGCGCGCCCGCCCGACCGCGCGCCCCGCGATCTCGTGCAGCGCCACCACCTCGCGCCGCGCGCCCCCGCCCACCGCCTCGGGCCTCGACAGCTCCTGGAGGTCGCCGATCAACGCGCCCAGCTCGATCAGCTGCGCCTTCACCGACGCGAGCAGCCGCCGCCGGTCGTCGTCCGGCAGCGGGCGGCCCGTCTCCTCGCTGCGCACCAGCAGCTCGACGTTGGTCCGCAGCGACGTCAGCGGGGTGCGCAGCTCGTGCCCCGCGTCGGCGATGAGCTGCTGCTGGAGCTCGCGCGACGAGGCGAGCGCCTCGGTCATCGCGTTGAACGAGCGCGAGAGCCGCGCGATCTCGTCGTCCCCCGTCACGGGGATGCGCACGGACAGGTCCTCGGTGCGCGCGATGTGCTCGGCCGCGTCCGTGAGCCGGTCCACCGGGCGCAGCCCCGCGCGGGCCAGGGCCACCCCGATCCCGGCGGCGCCCACCGCGCCCGCCGCCGCGACGAGCGCGAGGACGAAGGCGAGCGACCGCAGCGGCTCGTTCACCTCGCCCAGCGGGCGGGCCACGGTGACGGCGGTGCCGTTGCCGCCGAGGCGCGTGTCGAGGGGGCGCGTGATGACGCGGTAGGTGGTGCCGTCGGACGCCGTCGCGTCGTGCAGCGCCTCGGGCAGCCGCCCCTGCGCGACGGCCGCGTCCGCGTCGGCGACGTCGAGGGCGACGGGCCCCGCGAGAACGCAGCGCTCCCCGCGGGCGTCCACCACCTGGATCGTGTAGTCCACCAGCTCGGGCACCGCGCCGGGGCGCTCGGGCGGCGCCCCGCAGTCCTGGAAGTCCGACGCGCTGCGCTGGGCGAGCACCGCCTCGACGGCCGCGGGGTCGGCCCTGGTCTCGCGCAGCGCGTCGTCGAGCGACGAACGCAGCTGGCCGCGCACCAGGAACCATGCCGCCCCGGCGCACACGGCCACCGCGAGCGCCACCGCGAGCGCCGTGAGCAGCGCGAGCCGGGAGCGCAGCGGCAGCCCGGCGAGCCTGCGGCGGGTGCCGTTCACCGCAGGACGTAGCCGACGCCGCGGACGGTGTGCACCAGGCGCGGCTCGCCACCCGCCTCGGTCTTGCGCCGCAGATACATGACGTACACGTCGAGGGAGTTGGACGCGGGCTCCTGCTCGAAGCCCCACACCGCGCGCAGGATCTGCTCGCGCGTGAGGACCTGGCGGGGGTGGGCCAGCAGCAGCTCGAGCAGGGTGTACTCGGTCCTGGTCAGCTCGACGGGCCGCCCGCCCCTGACCACCTCCCTGGTGGCCTGGTCCATCCGCAGGTCGCCGAAGACCAGCTGCCGCGCGGGCTCGGCGGCGTACGCGCCCCGGCGCAGCAGCGCGCGGAGCCGCGCGAGCAGCTCGTCGAGCTCGAACGGCTTGACCAGGTAGTCGTCGGCGCCCGCGTCCAGGCCGCTGACCCGGTCCCCCACGGTGTCGCGCGCGGTCAGCATGAGGATGGGCACCCTGTTCCCGGCGGCGCGCAGCCGCCTGGCCGCGGTGAGGCCGTCCATGCGGGGCATCAGCACGTCGAGGAGCACCGCGTCGGGGGCGAGCTCGTCGATCAGGGCCAGCGCCTGGGCGCCGTCCCCCGCGGTCTCGGCGCGGTACCCCTCGAAGGCGAGCCCGCGTTGCAACGCCTCGCGCACGGCGGGCTCGTCGTCAACGATCAACACGAGGGGTCCGCTGCCGTCCTTCATGCGGCCAGTCTGGCATCACGCCTGAACTCCTAGCCCACCGAGCACGTCCCGCACGGTGTTGCTGGGGATGGCGAACCCCAGGCCCGCGCTCCCCGAGTCCGCCGACGGGCTGTACATGGCGGAGTTGATGCCGATGATCTCCCCCGCCATGTTGACCAGGGCGCCCCCCGAGTTGCCCTGGTTGAGGGAGGCGTCGGTCTGGATCGCGTCGTACGTGGTCGTGGAGCCACGGCCGCCGAACGGGCCCCCCGAGTCCGCCGAGCCGACGGTGACCTCGCGGTCGAGCGCCGAGACGATGCCGCTGGTGACGGTGCCGGTCAGGCCCTCGGGGGAGCCGATGGCCACCACCTCGTCGCCGACCGCTACGTCGTCGGAGTCGCCGAGCGTGGCGGCGGGCAGGTCCTCGCGGCCCTGCGCCTGGATCACGGCCAGGTCGGACTCCGGGTCGGTCCCCGTGACCTCGGCCCGCGCGGTGCTGCCGTCGTGGAACGTCACCTCGACGGTGCTCGCGCCCGCGACGACGTGGTTGTTGGTGAGGATCCGGCCGTCCGACGACAGGATCACGCCCGAGCCGGTCGCGTTGCCCGTGGTGATCTCCACCACGCTCGGCGAGACGGCCGCGGCGACCGAGGCGACGGTGCCGTCCGTCTCGGCGGAGACGGTGGTGGCGCCCGTGGAGCCCGAGCCGCTCGCGCCTGACCCGGAGCCGCGGTCGAGCAGCGCGGCCGTGCCGCCGCCCGCGGCCCCCGCGACGATGGCGACCGCGGCGATCAGCGCCAGCGGGCCACGGGCCCTGCGCCGGTGCTTCGGGGGCGGGGCGGGAACGTACCACTGGGGCTGAGGTGCCTGTGCCTGGTAATCGCTCATGCCCCCGACGGTGCGCCCGAAAGATGAGAATTCCCTTGGGCCGGGCTCAGAATCCCCTACGAACGTCGCTCCCCGCGGGGCATCAACGACGGCCACGGCCCGCTCCCGTCCCCGCGTCGTGGCCGAAGCGCGCCCCGGACTTCGTCCGGGGCGCTGGGACCGGGCAGAACCCGCCGCGCGGCCGCCCGGGCGGAGCCCGACGTGCTCAGCGGGCTGGGGACGCCCGGCAAGGGCCTACGCCGGACAACCGCACGAGCGCCTGATGCGCAGCGTCGACGGGAACTGCCGCAGGCGGTCGGAAGGGGCGCCGCCGTTCTCCGAGTCGCCTATGGCCAGGTCGACCGCCGCGCGGGCCATCGCCTCGCGGTCCGAGCCCACGGTGGTGAGCGGCGGGTCGGTCAGACCCGCTTCCTTCACGTCGTCGAAGCCCGCCACGGCCAACTCGCCCGGCACGTCGATCCGCAGCTCGCGCGCGGCCCGCAGCACGCCGATCGCCTGGTCGTCCGTGGCGCACATGATCGCGGGCGGGCGGTCGGGCCCGGCCAGCAGCTCAAGCGCGACCTTGTAGGCGTCGTACCGGTTGTAAGGGGCCTTGAACAGCCGCCCCTCGGTGGAGAGTCCGGCCTCGGCCATCGCCCTGCGCCAGCCGGTGACATGGTCGGTGACCGGGTCGCCCGACTCGGGCGTGGAGTCCACCCCGCCGAGGCACGCGACATACGCGTGACCGTGGCCGAGCAGGTGCGCGGTGATGCGTTGCGCGCCCCCGATGTCGTCGAGCACGACCGCCACGTCGTCGATCGCGTCGGGCCGCCGGTGCAGCAGCACCACGCGGGCGTCCCACGCGTCGATCTCGGTCGCCGCGTGCTCGCTCGGGCCCTGGCTGATCAGGATCAGCCCCGAGACCCGCATCCCGAGGAACGCCCGCAGGTAGTGGACCTCGCGCTCGTCGGCGTAGTCGGAGTTCCCGACCAGGACCATCTTGCCGCGCTCGGCCGCCGCCTGCTCGACGGCGTGCGCCATCTCCGCGAAGAACGGCTGGCGCGCGTCCGGCACGATCAGACCTATGAGGTCCGTGCGTTGCGACGCCATCGCCTGCGCGACGCGGTCGGGCCGGTACCCCAGCTCCTTGATGGCGTTGAGCACACGCTCGCGCGTGCCCGCGGCCACCGGTCGGGGGCCGTTGTTGATGACATAGCTGACGACGGCGGTCGACGTACCCGCCAGTCGCGCCACATCGTCCCGCGTCACCTTGGCCACGGCGCGTAGTCTACGCGCGCAACCGGCTCCCCCGATACGGGGTGAACGTCCGGGATACGGGAGTGAACGTCTCAGCCCCGGGCCCGGCGCCGATGCCCTGGCTCAGGCGCGGCGGGCCGCGGCCTCCTTGACGACCTGCTCGGCCTCGCGCGTGATCGCGCGCGCCTGGTGGTCCTCTGCCTTCTCCTTCTCGGGCACCACGAAGCGGTAACCGACGTTCCGCACCGTGCCGATGAGCGACTCGTGCTCGGGGCCGAGCTTGGCGCGCAGCCGCCGGACGTGCACGTCCACGGTCCGGGTGCCGCCGAAGTAGTCGTAGCCCCACACCTCCTGGAGCAGCTGGGCGCGGGTGAAGACCCGACCCGGGTGCTGCGCCAGGTACTTGAGCAGCTCGAACTCCTTGAACGTCAGGTCGAGCACGCGGCCCTTGAGCTTGGCGCTGTACGTCGCCTCGTCCACGGAGAGATCGCCGTTGCGGATCTCCATCGGGCTGTCGTCGGCGGACAGTTGCTGGCGCCCGGTGGCCAACCGCAGCCTGGCCTCCACCTCGGCGGGCCCCGCGGTGTCGAGCACCACGTCGTCCACGCCCCAGTCGGCGGTGACGGCGGCGAGGCCGCCCTCGGTCACGATCAGCACGAGCGGACAGCCGGGACCCGTGGAGCGGAGCAGCTGGCAGAGCGAACGCACCTGCGGGAGGTCCTTGCGGCCGTCGATGAGGATGACGTCCGCGCTCGGCGCGTCCACCAGCGCGGGCCCCTCGGCGGGCGCCACCCGTACGTTGTGCAGGAGAAGCTCAAGCGCGGGGAGCACCTGGGACGACGGCTGGAGGGCGTTGGTCAGGAGAAGCAGCGAGCTCATCAGGGGGCGTTCCTTCCTCAGTCCTGGCGAGTGGACGATTCGAGCGGCTCTGCCCAGAAAGCGCGAAAGGACCCGGTGCGGCAACAGTGCCCGGATCCTTACATCGCCAGCAGCATAGCCGAAACAATTCACCTGGCGCAGGGGCGCGGGTCACACTTCTGTCTCCGCTGGGGCCATGATGGGGGCGGCAGGACCGGGAGGAGAGGCGGGCGGATGGCGAGGGGCACGATCCGTTACTGGGCGGCGGCGAAGGCCGCGGCGGGGACGGCGGAGGAGGCGTACGAGGCCACCACGCTGGCCGCCGCGCTGAGCGAGGCGCGCGGCAGGCACGCGGACAGCCCGGAGTTCGAACGGGTGCTGGTGCGCTGCTCGTTCCTGGTCGACGGGCAGCAGGTCGGCAAGCGCGGCCATGACACGGTGACGCTCCCCGAGGGCGGCACGGTCGAGGTGCTGCCGCCGTTCGCGGGGGGTGCCGCGTGAGCGCCACGCCCGCGCCCGCCGCCGCGCCGCCCGGGCCACGGCACCGCGCGCGTTCGCCGATCATCCCGCCGGGGATCAAGCCCGCCGCGCTGACCGCGGCGCTGGCCGCGCTGCTCGCCGCGGGCGCCTCCGTGGGCCAGCTCGCCGCGCTGCCCGCGGTCGTGGTGCTCCAGGCGGTGACGGCCGCCGGCTGGTTCAGGCTGAACGGGATGTGGCCCGCGCGGCAGGGCATCGCGCTCGCGTTCGCGGGCGGGCTCGCGGCGGACGCCGCCGTAGTGCTCGCCGATCCCGACCGGGCGCCCGAGGCGGTGCTCGGCGTGCTCGGGGTGTGGTTCGTGCTGGTGCTCGTGCTCCAGCTGCGCCACCGCGGCTCGGCCGACGAGCGCCTCGACTCGCTGACGGCCACGGCCGCCGCCACGCTGCTGACCGTCGCCGCCACGGGGCACCTGGCCGCGGTGGACGTCTCGGGCGCCGCGGTGGCCGTGACGGCGTGCGCGGTCGGCGTGGCCGCGCTCGGCCGCGGGGTGCCTGGGCCCGGGGTGGTCTCGCTCGCGCTCGCGCTGCTGCTGGCCGCCGGGGTGGGCCTGGTGGCGGGCGACCGCGTGCACGGCATGGGCTCGGAAGGGCTCGCCCTGGCGCTGGCTGGCGGGGTGTGCGCGCTGATCGGGCTGCGGGTGGCCAGCTACGACTTCCCTTCCCGCTTCGTGCACTTCACCGCGGGGGTCGCGCTGCCCCTGACCGCCGCGGCGCCCGCCGTGTACCCGCTGGCGCGCACGCTGTTCTGACCCGGGTCCCGACGCGGGTCGTGAGCCGACCCCGTGCGCCCCGTGTGACCCCTCTGTAACGGGCCTGCTGCAAGCGCGCCCCCGGCGGGCGGCGGCGCCGTACAGCGGGTTACGCTCGCGACGCTTTTCTTGACCACACAGGGGGAACACACCCGATGCGCGCACTGCGAATAAGCCTGATCGTCGTCGGCGTCCTGCTGCTTCTCGGCATCGCCGCCGACCGGGTCGCCGTGTGGGTGGCGCAGAACGAAGTGGCGTCGCGGGCGCGCAGCACGCTCGACCTCTCCGCCGAGCCCGACGTCACGATCCAGGGCTTCCCCTTCCTCACGCAGGTGTTCAACACCCGCCTCGACCACGTCGACCTCGGCCTCGACTCCTACGAGGCGTCCGTGGACGACCAGACGCTGACCGTCGAGGACCTCGAGGTCGAGCTGCGGAACGTCGAGGTGTCGGGCGACTTCTCGGGCGCCACCGCCGAGACGGCCGACGGCGGGGGCGTGGTCTCGTACGAGGAGCTGAGCCGGGCCTACGGGGAGCTGCTCGCGGTCGCCGGGAACGGCTTCGCCGTGGAGTTCGGGTACGCGGGCGACGGGCGGCTGCTGCTGACGCTCCAGGCGAGCGTCATGGGGCAGAACGTCGACGTGGGCGAGGCCCCGGGCGACATCGTGCTCGAGGACGGCGTGGTCACCCTGAGCGTCGACGAGGCGGACATCCCCGACACCGGGCGCCCCGAGCTCCAGGAGGCGGTCCAGGAGCAGCTCGACCAGGAGCGCACCATCAGCGGCCTGCCCGAAGGGCTCGAGCTCGACTCGCTGACCCCGACCGAGGAAGGGCTCGCGCTGACGATCTCCGGGAGCCAGGTCTCGGTCGGCTGACGGCCGCCCCCACGAGGGCTCATCTCGGATAACGGACAACAACATCTCACCATGCGGGCGGCCGGTGACACGGGCGTGCCCATTTCCGTACGATCGCGCTCATGATGCGACAGGCTGCGGGCACCCCGACCGGGGGACTCACGAAGCGGCGGGCGGTCGACCTGTGCCGCGTTGCCGCCATGCTCTGTCCCCGCGTCGGCTGACGACCACGCCTCATCTTCCGCGCGCCGACGCCGCGCGCGCACTCTCCGTAACGGAACGCCCACGCGCCTCCGGGCGTCCCACCACCCTGCCCGATCGCCGAAGGAGAAAGAGCATGAGCCGCAGTGACGTCCTGGTGGACGCCGACTGGGTCCAGGAGCACCTCGATGACGCCGGTGTCGTCATCGTGGAGGTCGACGAGGACACGAGCGCCTACGACAAGAACCACATCAAGAACGCCGTTCGCATCGACTGGAAGAAGGAGTTGCAGGACCCGGTCCGCCGCGACTTCGTCGACCAGGCAGGCTTCGAGAAGCTGCTCTCGGAGAAGGGCATCGGCAACGACGACACCGTCGTGCTGTACGGCGGCAACAACAACTGGTTCGCCGCCTACGCCTACTGGTACTTCAAGCTGTACGGCCACGGCGACGTCCGCCTGCTCGACGGTGGCCGCAAGAAGTGGGAGCTGGACGCCCGCGAGCTGGTCGAGGAGGTCCCCACGCGCGCCGCCACGCAGTACACGGCGCAGCCGCAGGACCTGTCGATCCGGGCGTTCCGCGACGAGGTCGTGGCCGCGATCGGCACCCAGAACCTGGTCGACGTGCGCTCCCCCGACGAGTTCAGCGGCAAGCTCCTGGCCCCGGCGCACCTGCCGCAGGAGCAGTCGCAGGTCGGCGGGCACATCCCGAGCGCCCGCAACATCCCCTGGTCCAAGTCGGCCAACGACGACGGGACGTTCCGTTCCGACGAGGAGCTGACCGAGCTGTACCAGGGCGAGGGCGTGGACCTGTCGAAGGACACCATCGCCTACTGCCGCATCGGCGAGCGCTCCGCGCACTCGTGGTTCGTGCTGCACGAGCTGCTCGGCGTGGACAACGTCAAGAACTACGACGGCTCGTGGACGGAGTACGGCTCCCTGGTGGGCGTGCCCGTCGAGACCGGCCCGGCCAAGTAGCCGCGGCCACAACGGTCACAACGGCCGACCCAGGCCACGAAGGAGAGGAACGCGCCATGTGCGGAGCGAAGCCGGGCGGTCCTGACGCCGCCTCGATCAAGCAGGGCGAGACGACGATCCAGGGCGCGGTGACCCGGGACGGCGAGCCCGCCACGGGCTATGTCCGACTGCTGGACAGCACAGGGGAGTTCACCGCCGAGGTGCCGACCTCGGCGACCGGGCAGTTCCGCTTCTACGCGGCCGAGGGCACCTGGACGGTGCGGGCCCTGGTGCCCGGCGCGACCGCCGACCGCACGGTGGTCGCGCGGCACGGCGGGCTGACCGAGGTCACGATCGCCGTCTGAACGGCGCCGTGCCGAACACGCGTCGGGCACGCGTCAAGGGCCGTGCTCCCCGGGCAGGGGAGCACGGCCCCTTCGCTGGACCCCGTTGCGCGTGGTGATCTCGTGACAGGTGGTCGGTGGTCCGGTCGGTTCAGTAGACGAGCGCCTGTACGCCGTCGGGCATGATCTCGCTCACGAAGACCTGGGCCCCGGCGATGCGCACGCCGTCGATGACGTCCTCCTCCTCGATCCCCCGCCGGGCGGCACACTGTGTGCACAGCGTGAGCTGCCCCCCGGTCATGATTCCGTCGATCAGGTCGGGCAGCGGTGCCGCGTGCGGCAGCTGGAACTCGGCGGCCCTCCCCGGGAGCGCGAACCACGCGGACTCCCCGGTGAGCCAGAGCGAGACCTCCACGCCACCGGCGACGGCGACGGCCGCCACCGTGAACGCCTGCGAGCACCTCTCGGGGGCGTCGGCCCCCGCCGTGACCTTGATGACAAGCTTGTGGGACATGGCACAACCGTAGTCAGCGGGGCAACGCTGCTACCGCGTGGTACCGCAGGTGCCGCAGACCCAGTCGCCTCGCGGGCCCTGGTGCATCATCCCACCACAGTTCGGACAACTCATGATCACACCCTTTCCACGCGCTTAGACGCATCCTGGCCCAAACGCGTTCAGTCGCAGTGATCACAAAACGGTCAAGGCCGCCCGGAAGCCCCGCCTCCGGACGTCCCCCTCAGTCAGATGCCCGCAATGCCGAGGACTAGACTCGGCCGGGTCCGATTTCACATCTCAAGCCGTCTCCGGGAGGAGCAACACTGTGCTCGAAGCGTTCTTCATCACCTTGATGGCGCTGGTCGTCCTGGGCAGCGGGGCCTTTGCCGCGCTGGTCGTGATGAAGCTCTACCAGGGGCAGCGCTGAGATGATCGAGATCCCCTCCGACCTGCACCCCGACCTCGTTCCGCTGGCCTGGCTGCTCGGCACGTGGCAGGGCGCGGGCGTGGCCGAGCTCGACACGTCGTGCAACTTCGGGCAGGAGGCGTCGTTCACCCACGACGGCCGCGACTTCCTCGCGTACGCGTCGCGCACCTGGGTGCTCGACGCCGAGGGACAGCGGCAGCGCCCGCTCGAGTCCGAGCACGGCTTCTGGCGCCTCAGCGAGCGCCAGGTCGAGGCCGTCATGATCCGCGACGACGGCGTGGCCGAGGTCTGGTACGGCGAGCTGGCCGAGGGCAAGCCGCAGATCGACCTGGTCACGGACGCGGTGGCGCGCACCCAGCGCTCGGCCCCCTACTCCGGCGGCAAGCGGCTCTACGGCTATGTGAACGGCGACCTGCTGTGGGTCGGCGAGAAGGCGACACCGTCGACGCCGCTCAAGCCCTACATGTCGGCGCACCTGAAGAAGACGGTGGACCCCAGGGAGTGGGTCGCCGACCTCAAGGACCTACCCGACGACGGAATCGCATTCTTCCGCTGACCCACGCTGCCGCTGTGGCTCAGCAGCCCCGCGCAGCGGGAAACCCGGCAACCGGCCAACGCCACCCGGCGCAGCAGCCATAGGCCGCCCAGCGGCACAGCCACCCCCGCGCAGCGAGAAGCGGACCCACCGCAGGTCACCGAAGCAACGCCGGGCGCAGCCCGGCAACCGGCCAACGCCACGCAGCGCCGCACCGTCACGGCACAGCAGCCCCGCGCAGCGGAAACTTCACCGACCCCAGCCGCCAACCACGGCCCGGCACAACCCCGTTACAACGCAGCAGCCCCCGCGCAGCGGACAACCCGGCGACGGGCCAGCGGCGCGGCTCCGCGCAGCGGAAATCTCACCGGCCCCCCGAACAACCGCACCATGCAAACCGTGGCCAGCCACAACGTCGGTCCCCCGGAGGGTCACAGCGTGCGGAGCGCCCCGCCGTCGACCGGGATCAGCGTGCCGGTGACATAGCTCGCCGCGGGCGAGAGCAGGAACGCCGCCACCCCGCCGAACTCCTCCGGCCGCCCGTAGCGTCCCAGCGGGATCGACGCGAGCGTGCGGGCGCGCGTCTCCTCGTCGCTCGAAGCGTCGAGCTCCCTGGTGCGGTCGGTCAGCACCCGCCCCGGCAGCAGCCCGAAGACCCGCACGCCGCGCGGGCCCACCTCGTCGGCCAGGTCCTTGGCCGCCATCGCGAGCCCGGGGCGCAGGCCGTTGGAGATGCCGAGGCCCCGGATCGGGGAACGGGCCGAGCTCGAGAGCACCAGGCCGACCGCGCCCCCGTCGCCGAGCCTGCCGACCAGCGTGCGGGCGGCGCGCACCGCGCCGAGGAAGACCGTTTCGAACGCCGCCCGCCACTGCTCGTCCGTCGCCGCGGCGACCGAGCCCGACGGGGGTCCGCCCACCGAGAGCAGCCCGCCGTCGAGGCGGCCGAAGCCCGAAAGCGCCGTCTCCACCAGCCGTTCGGCCGTGTCGGGCGCCCCGAGGTCCGCCGCTGTGCCGATCGCCCGGTCCGCGCCGCCGAGTTGGGCGACCGCCGAGGTCACCTTCTCCTCATGGCGCGACGAGATCACCACGCGCGCCCCCTCGTCCACCAACGCGCGGGCCGTTGCCAGTCCGAGCCCCCCGCTGCCGCCCGTCACCACATAGACCCGATCCGCGAGTCCCAGATCCATCGCGTCGCTCCCTTCCGCACGCCCGTCCCCGACGGCGTCCATCCTCCCAGCGGCCTCCCTGGCGACTCACAGGGGACGCCGCGCGGCGAGGCTCGCGCCCACGGCGGCACTTACGGCGCTTTGACACCCGAGGCCCCAGGATGGGGCTTGCCTCCTCGCACGGACCCCGTCGCGTCCCCTCGGGCGGGGTCCGTGCCCTTCGTCTGCTCTTACACTGGGCCACGTGGTGAGCACTGACTGGCAGACCGACCTGCGGAACCGCGGCTATCGCCTGACGCCTCAGCGGCAGCTGGTGCTCGAGGCTGTCGAGAAGCTCGACCACTCCACGCCCGAGGACATCCTCACCGAGGTCCGCAGGACCGCGGGCGGGGTGAACATCTCGACGGTCTACCGCACGTTGGAGCTCCTGGAGGAGCTCGGCCTGGTGTCGCACACGCACCTGGGCCACGGCGCCCCGACGTACCACCTGGCCGAGCGGCACGACCATCTGCACCTGATGTGCCGGGACTGCGAGGCGGTGATCGAGGCGGACCTCGAGGTGGCCGCGCCGTTCGCCGACGAGCTGCGCCGCCGCTTCGGCTTCGAGACCGACCTGCGGCACTTCGCCATCTTCGGCCGCTGCGGGGACTGCTCCGCCGCCGTCCCCGACCGGGGTTCCGCCGACGAGTCGTAGGCTGGCGGTATGCCGTCGTATGCGAGCCCACTGCTCTCCCTGCCAGGAGCCGTCGCCGCCGATGCCCCGGACGCCGGGGTCGCCGCGCACTACGGGGACCTCTTCAAGGAGCAACGGGCGCTTGCCGCAGGGGAGGGCTTCGTCGACCTGTCGCACCGCGAGGTCGTGACGGTCTCGGGCCCCGACCGGCTCTCCTGGCTGCATCTGCTGCTCACCCAGCACGTCTCCGAGCTGGCCCCCGGGCACGCCACCGAGGCGTTGATCCTCTCCGCCAAGGGCCACATCGAGCACGCGCTCTACCTCGTGGACGACGGCGGGACGGTGTGGCTGCACACCGAGCCGGGGCAGGCGGAGTCCCTGATCGCGTACCTGGAGAGCATGAAATTCTTCTACCGGGTCGATGTCGCGGACCGCACGGGCGAGTTCGCCGTGGTGCACCTGCCCGCGGGGTCGATCAGGCCCGCGCCCGAAGGGACGGTGGTGCGCGAGACGCCGCACGGCCGCGACCTCTTCGTGCCGCGCGGCGAGCTGGCCGCGTTCGCCGGGGGCGGCGACCCGGCCATCGGCGTGCTGGCGTACGAGGCGCTGCGCGTCGAGGCGCACCGGCCCCGGCTCGGCCGGGAGACCGACCACCGCACGATCCCGCACGAGCTGGGCTGGCTCGACTCCGCGGTGCACCTCCAGAAGGGCTGCTACCGGGGCCAGGAGACGGTGGCCCGTGTGCAGAACCTCGGCCGTCCGCCGCGCCGCCTGGTCTTTCTGCACCTGGACGGCAGCGAGGTCACGCTGCCCGAGCACGGCGCCGAGGTGCGGCTGGCCGCCGAAGGCGGCGACGGCCGCGTGCTCGGCTTCGTCACCACGTCGGCCCGCCACCACGAGCTGGGCCCGATCGCGCTCGCCCTCGTCAAGCGGAACGTCCCCGAGGACGCCGGGCTGCTGGCCGGGGGCACCCCGGCGGCGCAGGAGGTCATCGTCGCGGCCTGACGCCGCTGAGATCCACGGGGCGGATCCCGGCCCTGACGCCCGGCTCAGATCTCCAGGAGAACGGTGAACGGCCCATCGTTGGTCAGCGAGACGCGCATCGACGCGCCGAAGCGGCCCGTCTCTACCGTGGCGCCGAGATCCCGCAGCCGCTCGACCACCAACTCCACGAGCGGCTCGGCGACTTCGCCCGGCGCGGCGGCGCTCCACGTGGGGCGGCGCCCCTTTCGGGCGTCACCGTAGAGAGTGAACTGGGAGACGATGAGAAGCGGCGCGTTGACGTCCGAGCACGATTTCTCGCCGTCGAGCACCCGCAGGGTCCACAGCTTGCGGGCGAGCGCGGCGGCCGTTTCCCCGGTGTCCCCATGGGTGGCGCCCACCAGCACACACAGGCCCTGGCCCACGATCTCACCGACGGTCTCGCCGTCCACCTCGACGGCCGCGCCGTCCACCCGCTGCACCACAGCTCGCATGCGGGCCATGATGCCGGAACGTTCGTGCGCGCCGCGCGCGCCCGCCGGATGGGTGCCGGATCGCTGCGGTGGCCCGGCGCGCGGTGACACGATGCGTGGCACGGGGTACGTACCGCGCTACCGCACCGAAACGGGGACGAGGGGACTAAAACCGCATGATCACACCGGGTTCCGGTACGCGCAGCGCTCCGTGGGACGCCACGCGGCCCGAGCTGGCCGAGCTCTCCCTGCCCGAGCTGCGCATGCTGCGCCGCGCGGCGCAGCGCGAGGAGGCCGATCTGAGCTTTGTGCGGCGGCTGTTGCAGGGGCGCATCGACATCCTCGAGGCCGAGCGGCGCAGGCGCGTCACACAGGAGCCGGGACCGCTCGACCAGCTGCCGCGCATCCTGGCCGACGGCCCCTCGCGGCACCGCTCGTCGGCGCGGCATGTGACGTTGGGCACGCCGCTGAGCGAGGAGTACCGGCAGCTGACCGAGGAGATGCTGGGCGAGGTCGAGCTGTCGGACCTGACGGCGCTCGACGACGACGAGCTGATGGACGCGCTGGGGCGGCTCGCCCGGTGGGAGGCGCGGGTCTCGCGGCGGCGGCAGGCGCTGCACCGGAGGGCGGACGACTGCGGGGCCGAGATCGCCCGCAGGTACCGTGAGGGCGAGGCGCAGGTCGACGACCTGCTGTCCTGACCGAAAGGCTGGTGCGTCATGTCCGTCCCCTCGCCCGTGCTCGCGGAGGTGGTCCGTTCGGGCTTCGTCGAGGGGCGGCACCATGGCTCGCTCGTGGTGCTCGCGGCCGACGGCTCGGTGGAACGGGCCCTGGGCGACGTGGAGTCGCCGGTCTTCCCGCGCTCGAGCAACAAGCCGATGCAGGCGGCCGGGATGCTGAGGACCGGGCTCGACCTGTCGGGGGCCAGGCTGGCGATCGCGGCGGGGAGCCACGCGGGCGAGGACTTCCACCGCGAGCTGGTGACCGAGATGCTGGCCGAACGCGGGCTGACGGAGGAGGCGCTGCGCTGCCCGCCCGACCCGACGCCCACCGCGATGAACTGCTCGGGCAAGCACGCGGGGATGCTCGCGGCCTGCGTGGTCAACGGCTGGCCCGTGGACAGCTACCCCGACCCCGGGCACCCGCTCCAGGTCGCGCTGCGGGAGGCGGTCGAGGCGGCCACGGGGGAGACGGTCGCGCACACCGGCGTGGACGGCTGTGGCGCGCCCCTGTTCGCGCTGTCGCTCACGGGGCTCGCGCGGGCGTTCCGGGCGTTCGTGCTGGCCGAGCCGGGCAGCGCGGAGCGGCGTGTGGCGGACGCGATGCGCGCGCACCCCGCGTATGTGGCGGGCACGGGCCGCCCGGACACGCTGCTGATGACCGAGGTGCCCGGGCTGCTGGCCAAGGGCGGGGCCGAGGGCGTGCAGGCGGTGGCGCTGCCGGACGGGCGGGCGCTCGCCCTCAAGATCGACGACGGCGCGCCACGGGCCAGGGTCCCGGTCGTGGCGGCCGCCCTCGCGAGCCTCGGCGTCCGCGCCGACGGCCTTCCCGATGAGGCCATATACGGCGGCGGCCGACGCGTGGGCGAGGTTCGCGCGGTCATCTGAAACGCGGCGCCCCCGGCGAACGCCGCGGCCCCGGGATTCGATCGCGTCCACACGCGGACCTTATGGGCGGCTTCGTACGCTGAGGGGGTGAGCAGGGAAGTGACACAGACAGAAGAGATGAAGGAGACGGAGAAGACGGGGGAGACGGGGGTGTCCGGGGGCGGGACCGCGGGGACGGGCGCGGGCTTCGACCGGGTGCACGGGCGGCTCGAGGCGCTCGACACGGACATCGCGCAGCTCAGGGAGTCGATCGCGGAGCTGCGGCGGACGATCGACAGCCATCAGCAGGAGGTCACGGCCGCGCTGTCGGGCCGTCGGGGGTGAGGGGGGCGGGATGGGCGAAATGGCATGGCTTGCCACCGGGGGAAGCCCGTAGCCTGCGGACATGCATCCGCACATACGTTCTGTGGCCGGGAGTCGCGTCGATTCCGAGGCATGGCTCCGGGCCGTTTTCACCGGCTTTCTCCATCCCCCGGACAGCTTGGCCGAGACGATGGAGCTGCGTCTGGCCAAGCAGGACTTCGAGCGGGCGATCGGCGCGTTCGACGGGGACCGTTGCGTGGCGACGTTCCGCAGCTTCGACCAGGAGCTGACCCTCCCCGGCGGGGCGCTCACCACGGCGAACGCCGTCTCCGGGGTGACCGTCACCGCGACGCACCGGCGGCGTGGGCTGCTCAGCCGGATGATGGCGCGGGACCTGGCCGCCGCGAAGGAGCGCGGGCACGCGGTGGCCACGCTGGTCGCCGCCGAGTTCGGGATCTATGGGCGGTTCGGCTTCGGCCCCGCCGCCGGGTTCACCCAGTGGCGGATCCTGAAGAGCCGCGCGGGCCTCGACCCCCGCTGGTCGCTGCCCGAGGGCGAGGGCACCCTGGCGTTCATCGACGGGGCCGAGGTGCGCAAGCTCGGGCCAGAGCTGCACGATCGTTTCCGGAAGGGGCAGGCGGGGGCGATCCATCGCCCGCCGCTGTTCTGGGAGCGGGCCACCGGCGAGGTCAGGCTCGACCCCGGGCCCTGGCGGGAGCCGTTCCACGCGCTGTACCGGGACGCCGCTGGGGTGCCGCAGGGCCTTGTCACCTTCACCACCGATGACACATGGGAGGCCGGTCTGCCCGAGGTGACGGCGACCGTCTCGTCGTTGTTCGCCACGACGCCCGCCGCCGAGAGCGCCCTGTGGCGCTTCCTGCTGGCCATCGACTGGGTGGCGGCCGTGGACACCGGTCGGGCGCCGACCGACTCGATCCTGCCGCTGCTGCTGCCCGACCCGCGCGCCGCGCTGGTCAAGGAGTACGGCGACTTCCTGTGGCTGCGCCCGCTCGACGTGCCGGGGCTGCTGGGCGAGCGGGGCTATGCCACCGCGGGGCGGCTGGTCATCGAGGTGACGGATCCCGCGGGCCTGGCCCATGGCCGTTTCCTGCTCGACGCCTCGCCCGAGGGCGCCACCGTAGCGGCGACGGCGCGGGCCGCCGATCTGACGCTCGACGCGGGGACGTTGGCCCGGCTCTCGCTGGGCGAGGAGTCGGCCGCGCGGCTCGTGGCCGGGGGCCTGGTGGACGAGGAAACGCCGGGGGCGGCGGCCCGCGCGGATCTCCTCTTCCGCACGAGCCGCCGCCCTTGGTGCCCCGACATCTTCTGATTTTCCGACCGGACGCACGCCGGACCGCTGACCGGAAACCCGCCCGGCTCCGAGACCTGAGGTGATCGGAGCCGGCGGCGCGTCCGTTCAGGGGCGAACGTCTTTCAGAGGTTTCCGACCAACAGTGTCACCAACACTGTCGAGCCGACGCAGACGCAGGTGTAGTTGCGCGTGCGCACCCCCGTCCGCAGGATCATCAGGCCGATCAGGCCCGGCAGACCGAACTGAATCTCTACCATCCGTTCCACCGCGATGCCGAAGGCAGCCACGGCGATGGTGGTGACAAGCATGACTCCTCCTCACATCACGTCAAGTACGCCGAACTTCCCTATAGTTGGCTAAGTTGTCCACCAACTATACGCTTGTTTTCCCCAGTTGGCGGGCACTCGGAAACGTCCTCATATGAACGTTCCGGATCTGTCCGAAAGTTGTATGGTGGTGAGCCGTGAGTCAGGAGACGGCCCCGGACGGCGACAGCCCGCAGCACGCCGATGACCTGGTCTCTCCCGACCACCTCGCCGGTGTCCTGCGTGACCGCATACGCTCGGGAGAGCTGCCGCGGCACGCCCGATTGCCCACGCAGCGCGCTCTGGTCGAGGAGTTCGGCGTGAACCGGACGACGGTCCGGCAGGCGCTGTCCGTCCTGGAGCGCGAGGGCTACATCAGCGCCCGAGGGCGCGGGGCGCCCGCCGTCGTCAGCTCTCCCGCCGAGGACAGCCCACGCCCCGCCGGCGTCGAGGTGGCCGACCGCATCGCGCTGGCGTTCCAGGCCGACGACATCTCCATCGACGCGTTCTGCCTCACCACGGAAACACTCAACGCCGCGCTCGCCGCCCCGTTGATCGCCATCTCCACCGGCGAACTGACGCCCGAGTCCATCTCCATTCGGGTGATGCTCCCCAATCCGGATGAGCCACTGGCATATCCACGCCTGATTTCCGACCCTGCCGACCGGCGCCCGCTCGCCCGCCTCAGACAGCTCACGCGCACCTTCTCCACGTCCCTGCGCCACCAGCTGACATCGCTCGCGGAGATGGGTCTTGTCCCCAAGGTGAGCGTGGAAATCCGCAGTGTCCCGATCACACCGGTGCAAAAGGTCTATCTGCTCAACGGCTTCGAGGTGCTGACGGCCTATTACCAGGTTCTGCCGCGCACCGTGGAGTACCAGGAGGAGCAGCTCGAGATCTACGACGTGCTCGGGCTGAACTCAAAGGTATTCCGCTCCTCCTCCGACACCGCCTTTGTGGAGGAGTCACACCAGTGGTTCGAGTCCCTCTGGTCAACGCTTGCCCAACCGCTCACACTCGGTTAGATGAGGGAACTCATCAGTGATGCGGAGTGTGTTCTCTTCGACTTCGACGGTCCCGTCTGTCGCCTCTTCGCCGTGCACACCGCGGAATCCATCGCGCGACTGCTGCGCGAGCTCGCCGCGGAGCTGTCGCTCTCGGCGTTGCTCTCGGCCGATTTACGCGCCTCGCCCGATCCGCACAGTGTGCTGCGCGGGATCGCGGGTCAACGGCCGGGGCCAGGAGTCGTGGAGCGGTTCGAGGCGGCCCTGACGCGTGAGGAGATCACCGCGGCCGCGAGCGCGCGGCCCACACCGTACGCGGCCACGCTGATCGCCGCGCTCTCCACGCGCGGCAGACAGGTGGCCATCGCCACGAACAACTCCCCCCTGGCGGCCCAGCATTACCTCGACCGCCAGCAGCTCTCCGGCTATGTGGGCGGCCGGGTGCACGGCAGGACGGCGGACATCGCCCTGCTCAAGCCCCACCCCGACTCCCTGCACCGGGCGTTGGCCTCGGCGCGGACGCGGCCCGAGCGGGCGTTGATGATCGGCGACAGCGTGTCCGACCTGCGGGCGGCGGAGGCGGCGGGCGTACCGTTCCTGGGGTACGCGGACGACGGCGCCGGTGCCGAGGCGTTGCGGGGGGCGGGCGCGCGTCATGTGGTGCGCTCTCTCGAGCACGTGCTCACCGCGCTGATCACCCCCACATTCGGTCCAGACGCACCCTTTTGAGCCATCGGAATCGGCTCGCCCGCGGCGTACCGTGTCGCTACTCACCACCCACTCGCCGCCGGAAGGCCACCACCATGAGCCAGCCGCCGCCCCGGACTTCGCTGCGCGGTCACCACCGCGTCTGGCAAGTCCTGCGCGCGGAGGGCGAATTCGCTTCCCTGGGGCGGCTCAAGGCCGGTAGGCCCCGCCCCGGGGTGCAGCGTTTCGACCCTCGTTGCTTCCTCCACGAGGAGGATCTTCTCGTCCGTCTCGCGCGGCTCGGCGTGCCGCGCATCGCCCCCGTGTACCTGCTCGGCCCCGGCACCACGCGGGTCCACGGGTACATCGAGGGCGAGCCACTCTCGGCGCTGCGCCCGCCCGGCACCGCGCTCGCCGACCGGGAGATCGCCCAACTGACGGATCTCTTCGGCACGTTGGCTGGCATCCCGCCCGCCGCCGTCGAGGCCGTCCACCGCTGCCCCGCGGCGCTGCGGCCGCGCACCAGCCGCGACTTCCTGCGCGGCCTGGTGCGCTTCACCCGGCGCCGCGTCCACACGGTGCACCGCCCGGCGCTCGGCGGCCTGTTCACCGCGCTGCGCGTCGACCCCGTGGTGCTCTCGCCCACCGGGCCGCTGGCCAGGGACGCCACGCTGCTGACCGACCGGCCGTTCTGCCTGCTCCACGGCGACCTGCACCGGGACAACCTGATCAACGCCGAGGCCGACGGCCTGCTGTGGACGATCGACTGGGAGCTCGCGCTGGTCGGCGACCCGCTCTACGACCTGGCGACGCACCTCCACCTGATGCGCTACCCGCCCGCGCAGGAACACGACCTGCTGTCGCGCTGGGCGCGGGAGATGGAGGCCCGGCTGCCGGGCGCGGCGGCCGGGCTCTCGCGCGATCTGCCGCGTTATCTCGCCTACAAGCGCGTGCAGTCGGTGTTCACCGACGTCACACGGCAGGCCGACGCGGTGCGGGCCGCGCCACCCGAGGAGCTGGACGAGCGCATCGCCCACGCAGGGGCGGTCGTCTCGACCGCGCTGCGCCGGGCGGCGCGGACCCTGGGCCTCGCCCTGGTGCCGGGGCCCAGGGCGGTGGAGGCGGTCTATGCCGCGTTCAACGCCGGGCTCGGCGCGGCTCCCGCGCTTCCTCCGGCCCCGTCGTCGCAGCCGCCTCCCGGCGCTCGAGCCGCAGGGACGGTAGTGCCCGCGCAAGCGGCGCCGGGAGCCACCAGGCGCGGCGGCCCATCAGCTGCATGGCGGCGGGAACGATCAGGCAGCGGATGATCACCGCGTCCACGAAGATCGCCACGGCCATGCCGAACCCCATCTGCTGGAGCATCCGGTCGGGGCTCGCGACGAACGCGCCGAAGACCACGATCATGATGGCGCCCGCCGCGGTGATGACCGAGCCGGTGCGCGCAAGACCCTCCCGCACGGAGTGGGCGGCGTCGCCGGTGCGTTCCCACTCCTCGTGGATACGGGAGACCAGGAAGATCTCGTAGTCCATCGAGAGCCCGAAGACGATCGCGAAGATCATCACGGGCAGGAACGCCTCGATCGGGCCGCCGTCGACGCCGAACGCGCCCTCCTGGAAGACCAGGGTCATCGCGCCGAGCGCGGCGCCGATGGAGAGCAGGTTGAGCGCCGCGGCCTTGAGCGGGATCAGCACCGAGCGGAAGACGGCCATCAGCAGCAGGAGCGAGAGGCCGACGACGATGGCGAGGAAGAGCGGCATGCGCTCGGCGACCTTGTCGGCGTAGTCCTCGGTGGCCGCGGTGGCGCCGCCGACGAGGTGGTCGGCGCCCGTCTCCGCGGCGAGCGCGGGAAGGACGTCGCCGCGCAGCGCCTCGACCAGCTCGGATGTGGCCTCGTCCTGCGGCGCGGAGTCGGGGAACACGAGCACCGTGGCGACCTCGCCGTCCTCGGTGGGGATCGGCGGGGTCGCGGTGGCGACGCCCTCGGTGCCGCCGAGCGCGGCGGTCGCCGCCTCCCCCGCGGCCAGGGCCCCCGCGTCCCCGCCGTCGACGACCACGACGAGCGGGCCGTTGAAGCCTGGCCCGAAGCCCTCGGACAGCAGGTCGTACGCCTCCCGACTCGTGGACCCCGCCGGGTCGTTGCCCGCGTCGGCGAAGCCGAGCCGCAGCGAGAGCGCGGGGGCGGCCAGCGCGCCGAGCGCCACGACGGCGACCACGAGCGCGGCCAGCGGCCTGCGTTGCACCGCGCCGCCGAGCCGCCGCCAGAACGCGCCATCGGGCGCCCGGCCCTTGGCGGCGCGCCTGGCGGCGCGGGCCGTGAACTGCCGGGCGAAACGCGCCCCGAACACGCCGAGCAGCGCGGGCAGCAGGGTCAGCGACGCGACCATCGTGACCAGCACGGTCAACGCGACGGAGAGCGCGAGGCCCTGGAGCGAGCCGAGGCCGAGCACCACCAGGCCGAGCAGCGCCAGGATCACCGTGCATCCGGCGAAGAACACCGTGCGCCCCGCCGCGTCCATCGCCCGGGTCGTCGCCTCGGCGGGCGTGGCACCGGCGACCAGCTCCTGGCGGTAGCGGGCGAAGCTCAGCAGCGCGTAGTCGATGCCGACGCCGAGGCCGACGAGCATCATCACATAGGGCGTGTGGTCGGCGATCGTGAAGGCGTGGGAGAGCAGGATGATCAGCCCGATCGTCGAGCCGACGGCGAACAGCGCGGTGATGACCGGCAGTCCCGCGGCGACGACCGTGCCGAACATGAAGACGAGGATCACCAGCGCGGCCATGATGCCCAGGCCCTCGGCCGCGCCGCCCTCGCCCTCGGCGAGCACGCGGGCCGCGTCGCCGCCGAGCTCGACGGTGAGCCCGTCGCCCCGCGCCTCGCGCGCGGTGTCGAAGACGCGCTCGGTGTCCTCGGGCAGCATCTGCTCGGACGGCACGTCGAGCACGACGGTGGCGTAGCCGATGGTGCCGTCGCCCGAGAGCGGGGCGCCGTCCTCGTAGAGGCTCACCACCCCGGCGACGGCGGGGAGTTCGGCGACATCGGCCAGCATCGACTCCACGCGGTCGCGGATGGCCGGGTCCTCGAGCCCGCCGTCGTGCGCCATGACGATGCCGAGGGTGTCCCCCGCGCGGTCGGAGCCGTGCGCGGCCAGCAGGTCGGCGGCCTCCTGCGACTCGGTGCCGGGGATGGCGTAGTCCTCGCGGTAGTCGTTCCCCGCGGCGGACGCGCCCGCCCAGACGCCGATCAGCACGGCGAGCCACAGGCCGATGGCGAGCCATCTGCGGCGGTGGGCCCAGCCCGCGACGCGGGCGAGGACGCCTCCTCTGGCGGGGGGTCGGGTGGTCATGTCGGTTCTCCCGTCGGGTCGTTGCCGGTGTGGGACGCGGCGTGCGGCGAGGGCGGCGGGGCCCCGACGGCGAACGGCGCGGGCGCGCACGTGCCGCCCCGAGCGGGCGGGGGCGCACGGCCGAGCAGCGGCACGGCGATGAACGCCACCTGATCAACGCCCCACGATCAACGCCGCGTTCGGGCGCCGCGTCCGTTCCGCGTCCACCTCGCAACGGTGGCCCACGGAGGGCGCGCGCACGTCGGCCCGTGGAGGTCACCCGCGCTACCCCAGCGGTTGCGCCCCCGCCGGGCGGCATACACCCGTGGTCGTCAGGGCCGCCCCTAGGGGGTCGCGCCCCGGCCCCCGAGACGGCTCGGGGTCAGCTCATCCAGCCGGGGGTGATCATGCCCGTCTCATAGGCCAGGATGACGAGTTGGGCCCGGTCGCGGACGTCGAGCTTGGTCATGATCCGGCTGACATGGGTCTTCGCGGTGGCCGGGCTCAGCACCAGCCGCCTGGCGATCTCGTCGTTGGTCAGGCCCGCGCCCACCAGGCCCATCACCTCGCGCTCGCGCTCGGTCAGGGCGCCGAGCCTGGGGCTCGGGTCGGGCTGGCGGGCCCGGCCCGCGAACTCGGCGATCAGCCGCCGCGTCACCGCGGGCGCGATCAGCGCGTCGCCGCGCGCGCAGACCCTGATGCCGTGCAGCAGCTCCATGGGCTCGGTGTCCTTGACGAGAAACCCGGACGCGCCCGCGCGCAGCGCCCCGTACACGTAGTCGTCCACGTCGAACGTCGTGAGGATGACGACCCTGACCCCGGCCAGGCGCTCGTCGGCGACGATCCTGCGGGTGGCGGCGAGGCCGTCCTCCTCGGGCATCCTGATGTCCATCAGCACGACGTCGGGGCGCAGTTGACGCGCGAGCGCGACCGCCTCGGTGCCGGTGGACGCCTCGCCGACGACCTCGATGTCGTCCTCGTCCTCGAGGATCGAGCGGAAGCCCGCCCTGACCAGCTTCTGGTCATCGGCGAGCAGCACGGAGATGCGGGCGGCCATGCCGTTCAGCGTAGCCCTGGGCGGGCGGCCTCACCGGCGCGCGGAGCCCGTCGAGCCCGTTGAGCCCGCGGTGCGGCACGACCCCGCCGATACCGACGGCCAGCCGTCCACGGCACGCGATCGGCGAAACGGCGCGCCGGGGGCCGCCGTTCGCTCGGGCGCCGCGCCGTCGGGGTCGTCGGGTTCCGTGTTCGGACGCTCCGGGATCACCGCTCCCCGGCCGGGGCGACGCCCTCCGACCGCCGGGGCAGCGGAAGGCGGGCGGCGACGCGGAAGCCGGTCGCGGTGGTGCGCGCGGTCAGCTCGCCGCCCAGGGCCCTGGCGCGCTCCCGCATGCCCGCGATGCCGCTGCCCTCGGGGGCGTCGGCCGCGCCGCGCCCGTCGTCCTCGACGGTGACCCGCAGCTCGCCCGGCGCGTAGTCCACGGTGATGGCGGCGCCCTCGGCACCGGCGTGGCGCGTGACGTTGGTGAGCGACTCCTGAACGATCCGGTACGCCGCGAGCGAGATCTGCGGGGGCACGACCGGCGGGGCGCCGCTGGTGTCCACGCGGACGTCGAGCCCGGTGGCGGCGGCCCGGTCGGCCAGCTCCCCGAGGCGTTCGAGCCCGGCGGGCGCGGGCGCGGTGGGGGCGTCCTCGTCCACCTGGCGCAGCACGCCGAGGGTCGCGCGCAGCTCGCGCAGCGCCTCCTTGCTCGCGTCGCGCACGAACTCGAGGGCGGCGACCAGCTCCTCGGTCTGCCCCGGGCGCTTGGTGCTGCGGTGCAGGGCGGCGGCGGCCTGGACGTTGATGAGCGAGATGTTGTGGCCGAGGACGTCGTGCAACTCGCGGGCGAGCCTGAGCCGTTCCTCGGTCGCGGACTGGCGGGCGCGCACGTCGCGCTCGCGCTCGGCGGCGCGCACGCGCTGCTCGGTCTCGTTCAGATACGCCCGGCGCACGCGCATGGCGTGCCCGAACGCGATCGCGCTGAGAAGCCAGCCGCCGATCAGCGCGATCGCCATGTTGTCGACCTCGCGCTTGCCGCGGTCGTCGGCGAGGACGAACTCGGCATAGCCGATGGCCAGCATGGCCGTCACGAAGAGCGTGATGACGGCGGCCGGTCGCCCCGCCCTGGCGACGGTGTAGACGGCGACCATGAAGCAGGCGAGCGGCGTCGCGCCGTCGACCGCGGACAGTGGGAAGAACGCCGCGCCGCACACCAGGATCGCGGCGGCCACCGGCACGGGCCACCGCCGCCTGAACGCCAGCGCCACCCAGCACGCGATCAGCAGCGCCCGGCCGCCGAGCGCCACCTCCCAGCCGCCGCGCTCGGGCTCGAAGAGGAGGGTGCCGATGTCGAAGAGCAGCACGAGCCCCGTCAGCGGCAGCACCGGCTCCCGGCGAACCGCGCGCGCGAAAGAGGCAAGCGAGGCGAGCACGGCGTCCAGAGTACGTAGGCTGGTACGACCCAGCGCTACCCAGGAGGACGTCCCCATGACCGGCCCCGCTCCGGAGAGCAACGAGCCCGCGCACGACCCGGAGGTGCTTCAGCTGGCGGCGAAGATCTTCGATCTGGCCCGCCAGGGGGACACCGCGACGGTGGCAGCCTACGTGGACGCGGGCGTTCCGCCGAACCTCAGCAACGACAAGGGCGACACGCTGCTGATGCTCGCGGCGTACCACGGGCACGCGGACACGGTCAGGGTGCTGCTCGAGCGCGGCGCGGCGCCGGGCCGGGGCAACGACAAGGGCCAGACCCCGATCGCGGGCGCGGTGTTCAAGGGCTCGGTCGAGGTGGTCCGCGTCCTGCTCGAAGCGGGCGCGGACCCGGCGGCGGGCCAGCCGTCGGCGATCGACACGGCGAGGATGTTCGGCAGAACGGAACTCCTGGCCCTGTTCGACGCAAGCCGCTAGCCGCGGACCGACCCGCGCCCCCACGGGTTCCCCTGCGGGGAGCGAAGCCGTCGGGGCGGGGGATGAGTGGGTCCCCTGCGGGGAGCGGCGGCCGCTGCCGCGGGGGCGCAGGTTCCCTGCGGGGAGCGGAGCCACTGGGGCGCGGGATGTGGTCGGTCCCCTACGGGAAGCGAAGCCGCTCGCACGGCGGCACAGGGTCCCCTGCGGGGAGCGGCGGCCGCTGGGGCGGCGGCACAGGTTCCGCTGCGGGAAGCAACCCCGCTCGCGCGGAGGCGCAGGTTCCCTGTGGGAAGCGAAGCCGCTGACGCGGCGACGCCGGGTGCCCTGCGGGAAGCAACCCCGCTCGCACGGAGGCACAGGTTCCCCGCGGGAAGCGGGGCCGTCGGGGCGGGGGATATGTCGGTCCCCTACGGGAAGCGAAGCCGCTCGCACGGCGGCACAGGTCCCCTGCGAGGAGCGGCGGCCGCTGGGGCGGCGGCACAGGTTCCGCTGCGGGAAGCAACCCCGCTCGCGCGGCGGCGCAGGGTCCCTGTGGGAAGCGAAGCCGCTGACGCGGCGACGCCGGGTGCCCTGAGGGGAGCAACCCCGCTCGCGCGGAGGCGCAGGTTCCCCGCGGGGAGCGGGGCCGCCGGGGCGGGGGATGTGTCGGTCCCCCGCGGGAAGCGAAGCCGCTCGCACGGCGGCACAGGGTCCCCTGCGGGAAGCGAAGCCGCTGGCGCGGGGGCGCCGGGTGCCCTGAGGGGAGCAACCCCAATCGCACGGAGGCGCAGGGTCCCTGCGGGGAGCGGCGGCCGCTGGGGCGCGGGATGTGTCGGTCCCCTACGGGAAGCGAAGCCGCTCGCACGGCGGCACAGGGTCCCCTGCGGGGAGCGGAGCCACTGGGGCGCGGGATGTGTCGGTCCCCTGCGGGGAACGAAGCCGCTGACGCGACGGCACAGGTCCCTGCGGGGAACAACCCGGCTCGCACAGGCGGCGCAGAGTCCCCTGCGGGGAACAGCCCCGCTCACACGCGCGACACAGCGTCCCCTGCGGGAAGCAACCCCAATCGCGCGCGCGGCACAGGCTCCCCTGCGGGGAGCAACCCCAATCGCACGGGCGGCGCGGGGTCCTGCGGGAAGCAGAGCCGCTCGGGCGGCGGCGTGCCAACGGCGGCCGAGGGCGGCACCCATGCGGACGCACCTGGCACGGAAACCCTCGCCCAGCCCAAGGCCCACCCGCAACCATCCCCCGGAGGGCACCCGCCCCCGCCGAAGGCGGCGCCGCTGGGGCGGCGGCACAGGTTCCGCTGCGGGACGCAGAGCCGCTCGCGCGGCGGCGGGCTCCCCTGCGGGGAGCGGGATCGTTTGCGCCACCGCGCGCCGACCCCCGCCTTCCGTGGACGGGACCGCCGCACCGCCATCACCACGCGCACCCGTCGAGCACGAGAATCCCCTGCGGGGAGCAGCCCTCCTCGGGTGGCGGCGCGCCAGCGCCTCGACGCCGGACGGCCCCCGCCGGAACGGACCCGTTCGCACAACCGCGCGCCGACGGCCCCGAAGGGGCACCCTCATCCCGCCGAAGGCGGGACCGCCGCGGAACCGGTCCCCCCCGCGGAGCGAATCCGCGTGGGAGCGAATCCGCGCGGAGGCCGGGGCCGTTCAGGGGTGGGTGGGTGGGGCCAACGCCTCGGACAGCCGCGACGCGTTGCGCCGCCGCCAGCGTTCGACCACCGCGCCCCGGCGCACGACCGCGCCCGCGTTGTCCATCCCCCCGGCGAGCACCTCCGCCCCCTCGTCGCTCATGGCGTCAGCACGACCTTGCCCGTGGTGTGGTGGGACTCGAGCAGGCGGTGGGCCTCGGGGGCCTCGGCGAGGGGGAGGACGTCGGCGATCTCGGCGGTGAGGGCGCCCGACTCGGCGAGGCGGGCCAGCTCGACGAGCCCGGCGTGGTCGGGCTCGACCATGAACGCCGTGGTGCGCAGGCCCTGTTCGGCGGCCTCGTCCGCGACCGCGGGGTCCACGCCGCCCGGCACGCCGACCAGCAGCCCGCCGGGGCGCAGGGTGCGCAGCGAACGCCGTTGGGTGTCGGGGGTGCCGACGAGGTCGACGACCACGTCGACGTCCCTGATCACGTCCTCGAACGGGACGGCCGTGTAGTCCACGGGCTGGTCGACGCCGATGCGGCGCAGGAAGTCGTGCTTGGCGGCGCTCGCCGTCCCGCTCACGCGGGCGCCACGCGCCTTGGCGATCTGCACGGCCAGGTGCCCCACGCCCCCCGCGGCGGCGTGCACCAGCACGTGGCGGCCCGGGCCGACCCCCGCGGTGTCCACCAGGACCTGCCACGCGGTCAGCCCGGCCAGCGGGAGCGAGGCGGCCTCGACATGGCCGAGCCCCGCGGGCTTGACGGCGAAGTGCCGCGAGGGCGCGGCGACATACTCGGCGTACGCGCCCGCCTGGCGCGGGAAGAGCGGCATGCCGTAGACCTCGTCGCCAGGCGCGAAGAGCGTGACGCCGAGGCCGACCGCCTCGACCGTGCCGGAGACGTCCCAGCCGACGACGATCGGCGGGGCGCCGAGCACGGGGGCAATGCCGGAGCCCGCGCGGGTCTTGGCGTCCACCCGGTTGACCCCGGCGGCCCGCACCCTGACCAGCACCTCGGTCGGCACAGGGCGGGGTCGAGCCATCTCGGTCATGGTCAGCACCTCGGGCGGTCCATAACGGTCAAGACTGATCGCCCGCATGGTGCCGTTCTCGCTCATACACCCATGCTGACGCGCGCGCCGCGCCCCCGCCACAGCAACGACGGGGGCGCGGCGCGGGGAGCGCGGGCGGCGCGGCGGATCAGCCGCTGACCGCGACGGGCTCGCCCGACGCCTCGGCGCGGTCGCCCCGGGGGCTCGCCTCAGGGCCGCCGCGCAGCGGCACCTCCTTGACCAGCAGCGCCAGCAGGAACGCGAGCACCGCCACGCACGCGCCGAGCAGGAACGCCTGGTGCGTGCCCGAGGCCACCGCCTGCTGATACGCCTCGCGGACCGCGGCGGGCAGCGCGGCCAGGCTCTCCGCGTCGAGCTGCGCGGACTGCTCGGCGGTCCCCGCGGCGGCGGCCCCGCCGCGCTCGCCCATGACGTCGGTGACCCGCCCGGTGAACAGTGCCCCCATGAGCGCCACGCCGAACGAGCTGCCGAGCGTGCGGGCGAGCGTGCTGGTGGACGAGGCGACGCCCATGTCCTTGAGCTCGACGCTGTTCTGCGCGATCAGCATGGTGATCTGCATCAGGAAGCCCATTCCGGCGCCCAGCACCGCCATGTACACGCCCGCGGTCAGCCTCGAGGTGCCGGTGTCCATCTGGGACAGCAGGAACAGGCCGATCACCATGAGCGCGCCACCCGCGATGGGGAACATCCGGTAGCGCCCCGTGCGGGTCGTGGCGCGGCCCGCGACGAGCGAGACGGCCATCATCGACAGCAGCATCGGCATCAGCAGCAGCCCGGAGTTGGTGGCCGAGGCGTTCTGCACCGCCTGCTGGAACAGCGGCAGGTAGAGCGTCGCGCCGAACATCACGAAGCCGGTGACGAAGCCGATGGCGGCCATCAACGTGAAGTTCCGGTTCCGGAAGATGTGCAGCGGCACGATCGGCTCGGCGACCCTGGTCTGGGAGAACAGGAACGCGGCGAGCGCGGCCACGCCCAGCGCGGCAAGGCCGACGATCGTGGCCGAGCCCCACGCGTACTCGGTGCCGCCCCACGTGGTGACCAGCACGATCGCGGTGATCCCGACGGTGAGCAGCGCCGCGCCGAGGTAGTCGATGCGGGCCTGCGGCCTCGGCTTCTTCGGCAGGTGCAGCACGGCGGTGACCATGGCGAGGGCGAGGGCGCCGAGCGGCAGGTTGATGTAGAACGTCCAACGCCAGCCCAGGTGGTCGGTGATCACGCCGCCGAGGGCGGGCCCGCCGATCATGGCGAGCGCCATGACGCCCGCGATCATGCCCTGGTATCTGCCGCGCTCCCTCGGCGGTATCAGGTCGCCGATGATCGCCATCACGCCCACCATCAGGCCACCGGCGCCGAGGCCCTGGACGGCGCGGAAGGCGATGAGCTGCGTCATGTCCTGGGCGACGCCGGAAAGGACGGAACCGATCAGGAAGATGATGATCGAGGCCAGAAACGCGCCCTTCCGGCCATACATGTCCCCGATCTTGCCCCACAGGGGGGTCGAGGCGGCGGTGGCCAGTGTGTACGCGGTGACGACCCACGAGAGATGGGCCGCGCCGCCGAGCTCGCCCACGATGGTCGGCATGGCGGTGCCGATGATCATGTTGTCGAGCATCGCCAGCATGATGGCGACCATCAGGGCCATCAGCACGACACGCACGCTGCGCTGGCGCGGCTGGGCCGCGGGCTCCACCGCCTCCGTCGTGTGGTGGGACACCGTTCCCCGCTTTCCCGGCTTACTTGCCGACCGGCTAGTTCAGTACTCTGGAGACGGTAAGAGGGTCACTAGCCGGTCGTCAAGTAAGTTTGGAGTAAAGCGATGAGCAGCAGCACCCGCCCGCGCAGGTCGGACACCCGGCAGCGCATCCAGGACGTCGCCCTGGAGATGTTCGCGGAGCGGGGCTACGAGAAGACGTCGCTGCGCGAGATCGCCGAGCGCCTCGAGGTGACCAAGGCCGCGCTGTACTACCACTTCAGGACCAAGGAGGACATCCTCGTCAGCCTCTTCGACGACCTGACCAGGCCCCTTGACGCGGTGGTCGACTGGGCGCGCGACCAGCCGCGCACGCTGGAGTCCAAGCGGGAGGCGCTGGCGCGCTACAGCGCCGCGCTGCGCGACGCGGCGCCCCTCTTCCGCTTCCTCCAGGAGAACCAGGCGTCGCTGCGCGAGCTCCGCACCGGCGTGGACATCAAGCAGCGCACGATGGCGCTGGTCGACCTGATGGAGCCGGTCGACGCCACCCTCACCGACCGGATGCGCTGCACGAGCGCGCTGTTCACGCTGCACGCCGGGATGTTCGCGCTGCGCGACGTCGACGCCGACCGCGAGGAGAAGCGGCTCGCGGCCCTCGAGGTGGCCACCGAGCTGATCACGGCGGCGCACGCCGGGCACGCGGAGGAGCCGCGCGCCGCCCGCCGCGCCTGAGCGCCACCCCGCACGCCCCCTCGGAAGGGGCTGTCTTGACGGTGCTGCCATCACGTTTGATGATTTCATCACTTCGGTTGTGCCGTGCCACCGGCGTTGTCGCGCCCCGCTGGGAGGCGTCCCGTGACGAACGACATCGATGTCCCCGTCCTCATCGTCGGCGGCGGCGCCGGAGGGCTGACCGCCGCCCTCCTGCTCGCCCGCATGGAGATCCCGTTCCTGCTGGTCGACGCCGCGCCAGGGGCGTCACCGCTGCCCAGGGCCCATGTGCTCAACCAGCGCGCGATGGAGATCCTGCGCGACGTGGGCCTGGCCGAAGCGGTGTACGCAGCGGGCACCCCGGCCGAGCAGATGGCCTACTCCGGCTGGTACGTCGGGCTCTCGGGCGACGGCGCTCGTGACGGCGACGGCGACGGGGCCGACCATGGCCGTCGCGTCGCGCTCCTGGAGTCCTGGGGCGGCGGCGGCCGCTCCCCCGACTGGCTCGCGGCCAGCCCCGAGCGCCAGGCCAACCTCCCGCAGCACCGGCTCGAACCCCTGCTCAGGGCGCGCGCCGAGCGGCTCGCGCCCCCGGGAGCGCTCCGTTTCCCTCACGAGCTGACGGCGTTGCGCGACGACGGCGACGCCGTGACCGCGGCCGTGACCGACCTGGGCACCGGGGCGGCGTACCGCGTGCGGGCGCGCTACCTGCTGGGGTGCGACGGGGGGCGCACGGTGGGTCCCGCGCTCGGGGTGGCGCACCGGGGGGCGCGCGACGTCGCGCGCATGGTGTCGTTCCACTTCAGCGCCGATCTCTCGCGCTGGGCGCGCGACCCCGAGGTGCTGATCCGCTGGCTGTGGCTGCCCGACCTGGGCACCGGCGGAGTGCTCGTGCCGATGGGCCCGGGGTGCTGGGGGCCCGCGTCCGAGGAGTGGGTGTTCCACCTGCACTACCCCGCCGATGAGCCGCGCGCCCTGGACGACGCCGCGGTGCTCGCCGATCTGCGCGCCGCGCTCGGCCCCGCGGTCGAGGGCGCGACGGTGCACGGGCTCTCGCGCTGGGCGGTGCAGGGGGCGCTCGCCGACCGGTTCCGCGCCGGGCGCGTGCTGCTGACCGGCGACGCGGCCCACCGCCACCCGCCGACCGGCGGCCTCGGCCTGACCTCCGCGATGCATGACGCGCAGAACGTCACATGGAAGCTGGCCGCCGTGCTGCGCGGCCACGCCGACGACGCGCTTCTCGACAGCTACGAGGCCGAGCGCCGCCCGGTCGCCGCCGCAGGCGTGCGCAGGGCGCTCGCCAGCGCCCGCAACCAGCTGGCGATCAGCGCCCACTTCGGCGGCGGCCCCGGCATGGACCCCGCCGAGAACTGGCGGCTGGCCCGCCGCCTGTGGGGCACATCGCCCGAGGACCGCGACGCGCGCCGGGCGTTCCTGCGGACGGTGGCCGCGCAGTCGATGGAGTTCAACGAGCTGGGCGTGGAGTTCGGCTACACCTATGAAACCGGCGCGGTCGTCCCCGACGGCACGCCCCCCGCGCACAACCCCGACCCCGTGCGCATACACCAGCCCTCCGCGCGCCCTGGCCATCCGCTGCCGCACGCCTGGCTGACCGACCTGGACGGCAACGCGCTGCCGGTCGCCCGGCTCATACGCCCCGGCGCGTTCCTGCTGATCGCGGGCGAGGAGGGGCGGGAGTGGTGCGAGGCGGCCGAGAAGGTCGCGGCCCGCACCGGGCTGCCGCTGACGGCCGTGCGCATCGGCCACCTCGACGGCGACTACCGCGATCCGCGCTCCACCTGGACGCGCTGGCGCGGCCACGGCCCCGAGGGTGCCGTGCTCGTGCGCCCCGACCGCTTCATCGGGTGGCGCGCGCCCGGCGCGGCGCCCGACCCGCACGCCCGGCTCGCGGCGGCCGTTGACGCGCTGCTCGGCCGGTCGCCCGGGGCGCCGGGCGTGGTGTGATGATGGGCGCATGCCCGAGCAGCGGACCGGACGGTCGACGGCGCAGGCGCCCAACCGCTTCGAGCGCCGCCGCGCCGCGACCCGGCGGGCCCTGGTGGACGCCGCCCGGCGGATTCTCGCGGAGCGGGGCGCGGGCGACATCAGCATCCAGCGGATCGCGGAGCGCGCGGACGTCGGCTTCGGCTCGTTCTACAACCACTTCTCGTCCAAGGCCGAGCTGTTCAACGCCGCCGTGGCCGAGGCCCTCGACGACTACGGCGGGGAGCTGGACGCGGTGGTCGGGTCGCTGTCCGACCCGGCCGAGCGGTTCGCGGCCAGCGTCCGGCTGACCATCGCCATGGTGGAGTCGCACCCCGAGCTGATGCGGGTGCTGCGCCACAGCGGCCTCGGCCAGGTTCCGCGCGGCGACGGCCTCGCGCCGCGCGTCCTGCGGGACATCGAACGGGGCGTGGACGCGGGCCGTTTCGCCGTGGACGACCCGGCGGTGGCGCTGGCCGCCGCGTGCGGGGCGCTGCTCGGCCTGGTCGATCTGCGCCTGCGCGACCCCGCGGGCGCGGGACCTGGCGACGGCGAACGGATGGCGGCGCTGCTGCTGCGGATGCTGGGCGTTCCGCCGGACGAGGCGGCCGAGCTGTCCCGGCGGCCGCTGCCCGCGCCCGCCGGGCGATGAGTTCGGGCGGGCCACGCGGTCTGCACGGTCATGGCTACCATCACCGAACGGCCCGAGCGCCCGTATGTCGCGATCAGGGCCCGGGTCACCATGGACACGATCCCTTCGATCGCCGACCGCGTCCCCGAGGTCATCGGCTGGCTCGCGGGCCGGGGCGTCGCGCCGGAGGGCGCGCCGTTCCTCAGGTACCGCGTGATCGACATGGAACGGTTCCTGGACATCGAGGCGGGCGTCCCGGTGGCCCGCGTCCTCGACCCCGACCCCGAAGCGGAGATCGTCTCCGGCACCCTCCCCGCGGGGCGCTACGCCACGGTGACCCACACCGGCCCCTTCGACGAACTGGTCGGCGCCACCAAGACGTTGCTGGGCTGGGCCGACGCGAAGGGCTTGCGCTGGGACGTGCGCGACGGCCCCGAGGGGCAGGTGTGGGGGTGTCGCCTCGAGGAGTACGAGACGAATCCGGCCGCCGAGCCGGATCCCGCGAAGTGGGTGACACGGCTGGCCTTTCGGCTGGCCGCGGCGTAGATCGGTGTGGGCGACCGACGGCTACGGAGGGTCCGGTGGCGCGGGCCGCCTGCCGCTGTGGCTTGTTTCGTGGTGGGTGCGGGTCAGGGCTGGCACCTACGGGAGGGAGGGCGTCGGGTGACCGGCCGCCTCGGTCACCGATCTCTGTTTGATTGCCTGGGACCGTTCGCCGAACGGTCCCAGCCAGCAACGAAACAGCCCGGTGACCGAGACGGCCGCACACCCGACACCCCTCCCCCGTGGGTGCCGATCAGTGACCCGCACCGCCACAACACCGGACACCGCGGCCGACGGCAGCAACCACCGGACCCTCCGTAGCCGCCGACCACGGCCCGCAGACCGCCACCCACCGACCCGCCGAACCCGCGCCCCCGCGCCCAAGCCGCCCGCAGGGCACCACCCCTACGGCACATCTACGGCACATCCGGCCGCGTCAGCGCCCGCCGGAACGACTCGCCCGAGCGGCGCGCATGCGTCAGCCGCTCGCGCACCTCGCGCGGGGTGCGAGGGCGGAAGCCCGGGCCGTCGCAGCAGCTCTTGTGGAACCGCACCCCCGCGTTCAGCAGAACCGAGAGCGCCCGCCAGGCCGCCACGTCACGCCGCCTGGGCGCGGCGAAGGCCGAGCCCACGTGGATCAGCGACCCGGCGCAGCGCGGACAGACGCGCGCCGGGTCGCCGAGCCGGGGATACCGCTGCTTGTACGCGGCCCGGCACGGCAGGCAGACAAACGACGTCTTGGCGTGCGACATACCCCCAGGCTAGGCCGCCCCGTCCAGGACCGGTATCAATTTCCGTTCCTCGTGGTCGAGATGGCGGTTCAGCTCGGCCATGAGCCGGTCCTCGATCGCCGGGGCGAGTTCGGGGCGCTGCGCCTCGATGCCAGGCAGCATCCCGTTGTCCTCCATCGTGTGATGGTGATGCAGCCCGGCGCAGAACGTCAGGCAGTTGACGCGGAGTTGCGCCCCCACGGCGGGGCCGCCCGCCGCCGCCTCGGTGAGCGCGACGACGGGGACCGTGCGGGCGGTCCTGGCCTGGTACTCGGCCCGGCCGGGATCCGCCTCGGCGGCGCGGGCGCGGTGGTGTGCCGGGCGCCGGAAAGCGCCCCCTTCGTGGTCAGGAGGGACCCAAGGCCGACCCGGCAGTCACGGAGGCAGCCTGACGCCCCACGCGCGCACGGCGGAAGCCCCGTGCGGCCTGCCGCAAGCAGCCTCGCTTGCAATTGCTAGCACGCCGGTGCACCCTGGGGACATGGCTTCACTGGGTGTCGGCGATCTGGGCGCGTTCCTGCGGGAGCAGCGCCGACAGGCCAAGCTGTCCCTGCGGCAGCTGGCCGACGCGGCCGGGGTGTCCAATCCGTATCTCAGCCAGATCGAGCGCGGGCTGCGCAAGCCGAGCGCCGAGATCCTCCAGCAGATCGCCAAGGGTCTGCGGATCTCCGCCGAGACGCTGTACGTGCGGGCCGGGATCCTCGACGAGCGGGCGCAGGACGCCGACGCCGGGAAGCCGCCGGGGGTGCGGGAGGCGATCGCCGCCGACCCGGGCCTCACCGAGCAGCAGAAGCAGTCGCTGCTGCACATCTATGAGTCATTCCGCAAGGAGAACCCCTGATGCCCCTGACCGATGACCTCCGCAGGACGCTGTCGAGCTCGACCCCGCTCTACGTGGCCGCCGGGACCGCCGACCTGGCCGCGCAGAAGCTGCGCGAGCTGCCCGCGACGTTCGACCGGCTGCGCGCCGAGGCGCCCGAGCGGCTGCCCAAGCTGCGTGAGCGCGCCCAGCACGCCGCGCTCCAGGGCGTCGGCATCGCGCTCGAGTACGCGGTGCGGGCGCGGGAGACGTATGACGGGCTCGCCGAGCGCGGCAAGACCGTGGTCGAGCGCCGCAGGGCCGAGGGCGCCCCGGCGGACGGGACCGACGTGACCGTGGAGCGGGCCGAGCAGCCGCCCTTCACGGAGCCCGAGGCGCGGAAGCCCGCGCAGGAGCCGGTGACCGAGCCGGTGACCGAGCCCGTCGCCGAGGAGCCCGCGCCCAAGCCGCGGACCGCGCGGACCGCGAAGAAGACCGCGCCCCGCAAGGGCGCCCCGAAGAAGATGCCCCCCAAGGACTGAGGGGCCGAAGCGCGCACGGCCGGGCCGCGAGCATTACGCGCTCCGGCTCCCGGCCGGTAGCGTGGTAAGGGACGGCAGGGCTATGGACGGAGTGTGGACAGCATGCTGTTGCAAGGCTTTGGCTCCCTGGTGAGCTATCTGTTCCTGGGGCTGCTGGTCATGAGCGGGTTCGCCCTGGTGCACGCGGCGCTCCAGCGCGAGGACGCGTTCCGGGCCGCCGACAAGCAGACCAAGTCGTTCTGGCTGATCATCCTCGGCGTCGCGGTGGCCGTGCAGGCCCTGCTCGGCGGGATCCTCTTCCTCCTCGTGGGCACGATCGCCACGATCGTCTACCTCGTGGACGTCCGCCCCGCGCTGCGCCTGGTCTCGGGCGGCGGTGGCAGGGGTGGCGGCCGGAGCAGCAGCGACGGCCCCTACGGGCCGTGGAACGGGAATCGATAACGAATCGACGGGCGCTTGGCCGATCCACCGGCACAGGGTTAGCCCCGCCCTGCTTCTGCCCTTAGCATCGGCGGGGACACCCGCATGATGAACGGCAGAGGAATTGCAGTGCGCTTTCGCCTGACTCCCCGGGAGACAAGCTTCTACGAGCTGTTCGCCACCGCTGCCGACAACGTTCTGAGTGGCTCGAAGCTGCTGATGGAGCTGCTGGGGGCCGATGCCGCTACGCGCGTGGACCTGGCCGAGCGCATGCGGGCCGCCGAGCACGCGGGGGACGACGCGACGCACGCGATCTTCCACCAGCTGAACTCCTCGTTCATCACCCCGTTCGACCGCGAGGACATCTACCGTCTCGCCTCGCGGCTCGACGACATCATGGACTTCATGGAGGAGGCCGTCGACCTCGTGGTCCTCTACGGGATCGACGAGCTGCCCAAGGGCGTCGACCAGCAGATCGAGGTGCTGTTCAGGGCCGCCGAGCTGACCGCCGATGCCATGCCGCGGCTGCGCACCATGCGGAACCTCGACGAGTACTGGATCGAGGTCAACCGCCTGGAGAACCAGGCCGACCAGATCCATCGCAAGCTCCTGGCCCACCTCTTCAACGGCAGCTACGAGGCCATCGAGGTCATGAAGCTCAAGCAGATCGTCGACGTGCTCGAAGAGGCCGCCGACGCGTTCGAGTCCGTCGCCAACACGGTGGAGACGATCGTGGTCAAGGAGTCCTGAGACCACCGTGGAGACCCTCGCCCTGGTCGTCGTCGTCGGCGCGGCGCTTCTCTTCACCTACACCAACGGCTTCCACGACGCGGCCAACGCCGTCGCCACCTCGATCTCCACGCGGGCGCTGACCCCGCGGATCGCGGTCGCGATGGCCGCGTTCATGAACCTGGTGGGCGCGTTCCTCGGCCAGGGCGTCGCCGAGACCGTCGCCGAGGGGCTGATCGAGGCGCCCACCGGCGAACGCGGCATGATCATCCTGTTCTCCGCGCTCGTCGGCGCCATCACCTGGAACCTGGTCGCGTGGTGGTACGGCCTGCCGTCCTCCTCGTCCCAGGCGCTGGTCGGCGGCCTGGTCGGCGGCGCGCTCGCCGGGGCCTCGACCGTGCACTGGGGCGGGGTGCTGACCAAGGTCGTGCTGCCCATGGTCCTCTCGCCGATCATCGGGCTGCTGCTCGGCTTCCTGGTGATGGTCGCCATCCTGTGGCTCTTCCGCCGCGCCCATCCGCACCGCGCGCAGCGCGGCTTCCGCATGGCGCAGACGGTGTCGGCGGCGGGCATGGCGCTCGGACACGGGCTCCAGGACGCGCAGAAGACCATGGGCGTGGTGACCATGGCGCTGGTGATCGCCGAGGTCTCCGACGAGGGCGACGGCATCCCGGCCTGGGTGACGGTCGTCTGCGCGCTGATGCTGTCGCTCGGGACCTACGCGGGCGGCTGGCGGATCATGCGGACGCTGGGGCGGCGGATCATCGAGCTCGACCCGCCGCGCGGCTTCGCGTCGGAGTCGACGGCCGCGTCCGTGCTGTACGCGGCGTCGTACGTGTTCAACGCGCCCGTCTCGACGACGCATGTGATCACCGCGGCGATCATGGGCTCGGGCGCGACGCGCCGGATCAGCGCGGTGCGCTGGGGGGTCGCGAAGAACATCGTGGCGGGCTGGTTCGTGACGATGCCAGCGGCCGGGGCGGTGGCCGCGCTCTGCTACGCCCTGGTGAGCCTGGCGATCCCGTAGGGCCCGGCGGCGCCACGAACACCCACGGGTTCACAGGACCCTCACCCATCCCCCGCCGGTGACCCGGGTCCCGGTCCGGGATCTCGGACAGGATTTCTCGGGGGCTGGACGAACCCCGCCCAATTCCTGTCACCAGGGGGACAGTTGAGGAACAAACGAGAACATGGACCGAGCGCGGGTCGGCGCTCCATACGCCCGCCGCGCCTGGGCGCGGCCACCGCCGCGGCGGCCGTCGCGGCCGCGTTGCTCGCGGGCTCCACGGGCCCTGCCACCGCCCAGGCCGCGCACGGGAGCGGGCACGGCAGCGGGCACGGGACCCTCGGCGACGCCCAGGGCGGCGCGCCCGGGTCGTCGCGCGTGCCGCTGATCACCGGGGACCAGGTGGTCCTCGACGCCGAGGGCCGCCCCAGCGGGCTGATCCGCGCCGAGGGCCGTGAGGCGGTGCCGTTCCGCGTCCTGCCGTCGGCCGACGGCGCGTCGACGCATGTGATCCCCGCGGACGTCGTGCCGCTGATCGCGGACGGCACGCTCGACCGGCGCCTGTTCGACGTGGCGCAGCTGGCCCGCGCGCCCTATCGCGCGGCCGGGGGGCTGCCGTTGATCGTCGGGTACGACGGCGAACGGCCGCGCGCGCAGGGCGAGGGGCCGCTCGCCGACGCCGGGGGCACCGACCTCGCCGCGATCGACGCCGAGGCCGTGACCGTCCCCGGCGACGAGATCGCCGCCGTGTGGGCCGCGTTGACCGAGGAGGCGGCGGGCGAGCGGCCGCTGGCCGCCGCACCAGGCATCGCCACGATCGCGCTCGACGGCATCGTGGAGAAGACGCTCGCCGAGAGCGTTCCGCAGATCGGCGCCCCCGAGGCGTGGGAGGCCGGGTACGACGGCACCGGCACCACGATCGCCGTGCTCGACACGGGCGTCGACGACGAACACCCCGACCTCGCGGGCAAGGTGGTCGCCGAGCAGAACTTCTCGGAGTCCCCCGACGCCCACGACCGCGACGGCCACGGCACGCACGTCGCGTCCACGGCCGCGGGCACGGGCGCGCACGGCGGCGGCGCCTACACGGGCGTCGCGCCCGGCGCCTCGATCATCAACGGCAAGGTCCTGGACGACTTCGGCTCGGGCTTCGAGTCGGACATCATCGCGGGTATGGAGTGGGCCGTCGCCCAGGGCGCCGACGTGGTCAGCATGAGCCTGGGCGGCGCGGCGGGGCCCCAGATCGACCCGATGGAGGAGGCGGTCAACACCCTGTCCGCCGAGTCCGACGCCCTGTTCGTCATCGCCGCGGGGAACAGCGGCCCCGCGGCGGGCTCCATCGGCTCCCCCGGCACGGCCGACGCCGCGCTGACCCTGGGCGCGGTCGACAAGTCCGACGCCCTGGCCGACTTCTCGTCCGTCGGGCCGCGCACCAGGGACGGCGCGGTGAAGCCCGATGTCACCGCCCCCGGGGTGGCGATCGCCGCCGCCGGGGCCGAGGGCGCGGCGATCTGGGACTACGGAACGCCCGTCGCCGACGGCTATGTCGCGATCGATGGCACATCCATGGCGACGCCACACGCCTCGGGCGCCGCCGCGCTGCTCGCGCAGGCGGACCCCGAGCTGACCGGCGAGGAGATCAAGGCCGCGCTGACCGCCTCCGCCGTGCCCGGCGAGGGGTACAGCGCGTTCCAGCAGGGCGCGGGCCGCATCGACGTGCCCGCCGCGCTGGAGCAGACGGTCACAGCGGAGCCGGTCTCGATCGGCTTCGGCTCGGTGCCGTGGCCGCACGAGGACGCCGAGCCGATCACGCGCGACCTCACCTACGGCAACGCGGGCGAGCAGGACCTCACCCTCGCGCTGACCAGCACGGGCACGGGCCCCGACGGCGACGCCGCGCCCGAGGGCATGTTCACGCTCAGCGCCGACGAGGTCACCGTTCCCGCGGGCGGCACCGCGACCGTGGAGGTCACGGCCGACACCACCCACGGCGGCGAGGTCTACGGCGCGTACACGTCGTATGTCACGGCCACCGCGGAGGACGGGCAGACGGTGCGCACCGCGGGCGCTGTCGTCCGCGAGGAGCAGCTGTTCGAGGTCACGGTCGACGTCACGGGCCGCGACGGCGCGCCCGCCACCGACTGGTGGGGCATGGTGATCGACCTGGAGACGCTCGAGTTCCACGACGTGGTGGCCGACCCGGAGACCGGCACGGGGTCGATCCGGCTGCCCGAGGGCGCGTACCAGGTCGACACGAGCGTCTTCCGCGCCACCGAGGACGGGGCCGAGCTGCTCGGCGTCGACTGGCTGCTCACGCCGTACATCGCGCTCACCGAGGACACCACGGTGGCCGCCGACGCCTCGGCGGCCGGGGCGATCGACTTCACGATGCCGGTCGACGACGCCACCCAGACCGACCTGACCGTGGGGTACCAGCTCGCGCGGGACGGGCAGACGACGTTCGACTCGGCGTGGAGCGCGGGCGGCCTGCCCGAGGGCCTGCGCACCGCGCAGCTGGGCGAGTTGGGCGACGGCTGGTCCATCTCGGGCTACGCGGGCACCACATGGGCGGCCGAGGGCGCCGAGTACCACGGGGCGCACCAGCAGGAGGGCACGTTCTACACGGGTCTGGAGAAGGAGACCGAGGAGTCGGCGCTCGCGCGCGTCACCACCGAGGAGGGCGCCTCGCTCGACGGCGTCACCGGCGTGCTGTTCACCGTCAACTCCCTGCTCTCCATGGCCTCGGCGGCCGAGCACGCGCTGCCGCGCACCACCGAGGTGTTCGTGGAGGCGGGCGTGGGGACGTGGACGCAGGAGTTCCTCCAGACCGACCCCGACGTCTTCGCGGCCGCGGGCGCCGTGACCGAGCCCACCGAGTACGCGGCGGGCGAGTCGTACCGGGAGCGTTTCAACGTCGGGGTGTTCGGGCCGAGGATCGGCGAGGAGGGCGGCCTGTTCCGGCTGGGGAACGACCTCTACGGCGCGATCAACCCCTTCTCCGACGGCGCGGACCACTCCGGCTTCAGCCAGTACGACGCCGCGACCACGACGCTCCTGCTGGACGGCGAGGAGCTGGCGGTGGTCGATGACCTCCTCGACGCGGCGGTGTTCGAGCTGCCCGCGGACGAGGGCGCGTACGAGCTGGTCAGCACGGTCACGCGGGGCGGCGATGGCGGCGTGCCGACCGCGTCCGTCTCGACGGAGATCACCACGGCGTTCACCTTCACATCGGCCGCGGGGCCCGAGGACGGTCCCGTCCCCGTGCCGGTGTCGGTGGTGCGGCTGACGCCCGAGCTCGCGCTCGACAGCACGGCCCCCGCGGGCCGGGCGCAGTCGGTGCCGCTGACGGTGCAGGGCGCGGCGGCCGGGGGCAACGTCGCCTCGCTGACCGCCGAGGTCTCCACGGACGGCGGCGCGACCTGGGCGGAGGCGGCGGTCGATGGCGACGCCTTCGAGGTCACCAACCCCGAGGCGGGCGGCACCGTGTCGTTCCGCGTCTCGCTCGAGGACGGCCGGGGCAACACGACGGTCCAGACGATCGTCGACGCCTACCGCACGGCCTGAGGCCCACGCGCGCGACGGGCGGCCCGCCTTCCCCGCACGGGGGGGGGCGGGCCGTTCCCGTTCCTCTTCTCCCGGCCGGTCAGCCGAAGCGGCCCGAGATGTAGTCCTCGGTGGCCTGCACGGACGGGTTGGAGAAGATCTTCTCCGTCGCGTCGACCTCGATCAGCCGCCCGGGCTCGCCGATGGCCGCCAGGTTGAAGAACGCGGTGCGGTCGGAGACGCGGGCCGCCTGCTGCATGTTGTGGGTGACGATGACGATCGTGTACTCGGTCTTGAGCTTGTCGATCAGGTCCTCGATCGCGAGCGTGGAGATGGGGTCGAGCGCCGAGCAGGGCTCGTCCATCAGCAGCACATCGGGCTCCACGGCGGTGGCCCGCGCGATGCAGAGACGTTGCTGCTGGCCGCCCGAGAGGCCGGACCCCGGCCGTCCGAGCCGGTCCTTGACCTCGTTCCACAGGTTGGCGCCGCGCAGGTTCTTCTCGACGATGTCGTCGAGCTCGGACCTGCGGTACTTGATGCCGTTGAGCTTGAGCCCGGCCGCCACGTTGTCGTAGATGGACATCGTCGGGAACGGGTTGGGCCGCTGGAACACCATGCCCACCGTGCGGCGCACCGAGACCGGGTCCACGCCCTGGCCGTAGAGGTCCTCGTTGTCGAGCAGCACCTTGCCCTCGACCCGGCCGCCGGGGGTGACCTCGTGCATGCGGTTGAGGGTGCGCAGAAAGGTGGACTTGCCGCAGCCTGACGGGCCGATGAACGCCGTCACCGATGCGGGCTCCACGTGCAGGGTGATCCCGTCGATCGCCTTGTGCGCCCCGTAGTACGCGGTCAGCGCGCTGACGTCGATCCGTTTGGCCATGGGGTTCGTCTTCTCCTTCTCTTTCTCGGCGTCCGTTCTTCTCGACGGCCGTTCTTCTCGGCGTCCGTTCTTCTCGGCGGACCTCAGCGTCCGCCGCTTGGCGCCTTCCAGCGGGCGATGCCGCGGGCCACCAGGTTGAGGATCATGACGAACGCGATCAGCACGGCCGCCGCGGCCCAGGCGCGGTCGAACGCCTGCTCGGTGCCGAAGCCCCACTGCTCGTAGACGTAGAGCGGGAGGGACGACTGGGCGCCCTCGAAGGGGTTGCCGTTGATCATGTTGTTGCCGAAGACCAGCAGGATGATGGGGGCGGTCTCGCCCGCGATGCGGGCCAGGGCGAGCATCACGCCGGTGGTGATCCCGCCGATCGCGGTGGGCAGCACGACCTTGAGGATCGTGCGCCACTTGGGGACGCCCATCGCGAGCGATGCCTCGCGCAGCTCGTTCGGGACCAGCTTGAGCATCTCCTCGGTGGAGCGGACCACGATCGGCACCATGAGGATGGCGAGCGCCATCGCCCCGGCGAAGCCGGAGTAGCCGAAGTCCAGCATCATGATCCACAGGCTGAGGACGAAGAGCCCTGCCACGATCGAGGGGATGCCGGTCATCACGTCCACGAAGAACGTGATCGCCCTGGCCAGCCGCCCGCGCCCGTACTCCACCAGGTAGACGGCGGTCAGCAGGCCGAGCGGGATCGCGATCACCGAGGCGAGCAGCACCTGTTCGACGGTGCCGAGGATGGCGTGGTAGATGCCGCCGCCCTCCTGCCAGCTGAGCACGCCGTTCATCGAGTGGGTCAGGAAGTACCAGCTCACGCCGGGGATGCCACGCGCGACGGTCTCCCACACGAGCGAGGCGAGCGGGACCATGGCCACGATGAAGCACGCCCACACGAGGACCGCGGCCAGCCGGTCGACGGCGTGGCGGCGGCCCTCGACGGAGGCGGAGAGGGCGAACGTGGCGCCGACGAAGACGAGCGCGGCGATCAGGCCCCACTGGCCGCGGCTGTCCAGGCGCGCGACCAGCCCGACGCCCGTGCCCACGGCGACCGAGCCGAGCGCCAGGGCGGCGAGCGACCAGCCCGGCAGGCGGGGCCTGCGCAGCGCGACCCGGCCGACGGCGGGTCCCCTGCTCGCCTCCTCGTCGGCGGGGACGGTGGTTCCGCTCATGCGTTCGCTCCCGAGTACTCCTTGCGGCGGGCGATGATCAGCCGGGCGGCGCCGTTGACCAGCAGGGTGAGGAGGAAGAGGACGAGGCCCGAGGCGATCAGCGCGTCCCGGCCCATGGATCCGGCCTCCTTGAACTGGCTGGCGATGTTCTGCGCGAACGTGCCGCCGCCCGACTCGAGCAGGCTGGCGTTGATCAGGAAGCTCGGCGAGAGAACGGTGGCCACCGCCATCGTCTCGCCCAGCGCGCGCCCGAGACCGAGCATGGACGCGCTGATCACGCCCGAGCGCCCGAAGGGCAGCACGGTCATGCGGATGACCTCCCAGCGCGTGGCGCCGAGCGCGAGGGCGGCCTCCTGGTTGGCCTTGGGCGTCTGGAGGAACACCTCGCGCGTGACGCTCGTGATGATCGGCAGGATCATCACGGCGAGCAGCAGGCCCACGGTCATCAGGGAGCGGGCCGGGGTGCCGTCGTAGGCGAAGACCCCGGTCCAGCCGAGGACGTCGTCGAGCCACTGGAACGGGCCCGTCATGCGCGGCACCAGGTAGAGGGCGCCCCACAGGCCGTAGACGATGCTGGGCACGGCGGCCAGCAGGTCGACGACGTAGGCGAGCGGGGTGGCGAGGCGGCGCGGCGCGTAGTGCGAGATGAACAGCGCGATCCCGACGGCGACCGGCACGGCGAGCACCATCGCGATGACCGAGCTGACGACCGTGCCGAACAGCAGGACGGCGATGCCGAAGCGCGGCGGGTCGGCGTTGGCGTCCCACTCGAACGTGGTCAGGAAGTTGCCTTCGTCGGCGGCGATCGCGATGCCCGCGCGGATGGCCAGGAAGACGGCGATCGCGGCCATGATCACCAGCAGCGCGATGCCTGAGCCCTTGGACAGGCCGCTGAAGATCCGGTCGCCCAGGCGCGTGGTGCTCCGGGCCCCGGCCTCCTTCATCGGCGACGGCGGGGACGGGGTCGGGGGCGGGGCTGAGGGAGAGGACATGGTGCTTCCGGTCGTCAGGCCATGGCGTCGACGCGCTGGCGGACCTGCTGGATGATGTCGCCCGAGATCGGCGCGTAGTCGATCTCGCCGAGCGCCCGCTGCCCGTCCTCACCGGCCATGTAGGCGAGGAACGCCCTGGTCAGGTCGAGGGTCTCGGGGGCGTTGCCCCGGTCGCAGGCGATCTCGTAGGTGACCAGGACGATGGGGTAGACGCCCTCCTCGCGGGTCGCGTAGTCGAGCTGGAGCGCGAGGTCGCCCTCGGTCCCCGTGACCTCGGCCTCGGCGATGGCGTTCGAGGAGTTCTCCACGGTCGCCTCGACCGGCTCGCTCGCGCCGGTGTCGACGCGGACGGTGCTGATGTCGTTCTGGTGGGCGTAGGACAGCTCGAAGTAGGCGATGGCGCCGACGTTCTGCTGGACCATGCCGACAAGCCCTGAGGAGCCGTCGGCGGACTGGCCGCCGTGGCCCTTCCACGCCTTGTCGGGCTCGTGCGGCCAGGCGTCGGGCGCGGAGGCGTGCAGATACGACGTGAAGTTGTCGGTCGTGCCCGAGCCGTCGGAGCGGTGGAACGGCGTGATCGGCACGTCGGGCAGGTCGGCGTCGGGGTTGAGCTCGGCGATGGCGGGGTCGTTCCAGCGGGCGACGCGGGAGTCGAAGATCAGCGCCAGGGTGGGGGCGTCGAGGACGAGGTCGTCGACGCCGGGGAGGTTGAAGCCGATGGCCACGGGCCCGGCGACCATGGGGAGGTGGATGGCGCGCCCGCCGTCCCGGCACACCGAGCGCGACTCCTCGATCTCGGAGTCGGTCAGCAGCGAGTCGGAGCCCGCGAAGGCCGTGGTGCCCTGGAGGAACTCCTGCACCCCGGCGCCCGAGCCCGTCGCCTTGTAGTTGATCTGGCTGTCTTCACAGTTGGCCTGGTAGGTGTTCACCCAGACCTCCATCGCGTTGGCCTGGGCGCTCGACCCCGAGGCCAGCAGCGTGCCGGTCCGACCGCAGTGAAGACCGTCGAGCGAGAAGTCCACCGCGCCCGGCAGGCCCGAGTTGTCGTCGGTGCCGCAGGCGGTCACGAGGACCAGCGCGCCACAGGCCAGCACCGCGCCGAGGCGTGTCTTCACTGTCGTTCAGTCCCTTCCGTCGCCGCTCCGCTCTGACGGTAGGTTGATCAGGTGAATCGATTGATGGTTATAAGTGAATGGAAGATGAACCCGTCCGGGTAGCCGAGCCCCGGAGACCGCACGATACTGGGTGCGCCGTCCACCGTTCGTTACGCTATACCCGACAGGGGTATAAGAGTCACAGGAGGGCGGAAATGGTCACAAGTGAGACGGTCGCGGCGAACGACACCCACAGGGACACCGGGCACCACGCGACCGGCGGCGCGGGCCCGCATGGCTACAGCAAGGACAAGGACTCCCACCTCAAGCGGCTGCGCCGCATCGAGGGCCAGGTGCGCGGGCTCCAGCGGATGGTCGACGAGGACGTCTACTGCATCGACATACTGACCCAGGTCTCGGCCTCCACGAAGGCGCTCCAGTCGTTCGCGCTCCAGCTCCTCGAGGAGCACCTGAGGCACTGCGTGGCCCGCGCCGCCGAGCAGGGCGGCCCCGAGATCGACGCCAAGGTCGAGGAGGCCACCGCGGCCATCGCCCGCCTGCTCCGCACCTGACCGCCGGCGCCCGCACGCCCCGCCCTCACACCACGGCCCCGTTGAAGACCTCACCGTCCCCGGGGAGCACGACGTCCACCGGCGCGCCGAAGTCGTACAGCTCGACCGTCGACGTCACATCGATCCCCCGCTCCCCGAAGCGGAAGCGGTGGGTGATCTCCCGCGGCAGCCCCCGGTCGTCGAGGAACGCGTCGAACGGCACCTCCGTCTCCGCGAACCCGCCCACGGCGGCGGCCAGTTGATCGCCCACCCGCCCCGGCGCCGCGTCCGCCGCCGCCGCGATGTCGGTCACCCCCCTGAAGTGCCGCAGCGTCTCGCCGCCCACCTCCGCCTCCCCCAGGTCCTCGACGGCCACGAGCCCGCCGAGCAGCGCGGCGGCGGCCAGCGGATCCGTCGCCCCGCCGGTCACGAGGTTCCCGTCGGCCAGCGACGAGACGTCGACCACGACCCACTTGTCGGGGGGAACGCCCGCGCCCCGGTTCTTCATGTAGAGCCGCCCCGGGACGAACAGCTCCGTCACCGGCTCGCCGTCGGGCAGCGTCACGAGCAGCTCGCCGCTGCGCGCCCCGTAGTCGAAGCCGCCGCGGCCGCTCAGCGTGATCCGCGTGCCGCCCGAGGCCATCTCCATCGCGGTGCGCGCCCGCGAGCTGCCCGAGTCGGCCAGCCGCTCCACCGCACCGCGGAGGGCCTCGCGCGCGTCGCCCTCGGCCGCCGCCCCCGTGCCGGAACAGCCGGTCGCGGCGGTCAGCAGCGCCAGCGCGGACAGCGCGCCGACCAGCTCGTTGACGCGCGTACGCCGCCGTAGCGCCATGGCCTGCCGACACCCCCAGCAACCGTCGTCCCGGATTCGTAACCGCCTAACGAGGGGCCCCGGCGGCCGTTACGGTGGTGGGGTGCGCGACCAGGGTGAAGACGAGGCGTCCCGGGTGGAGCCGAAGGACCCCGAAGACCCGGGGGGCGGGCCCTTGCACCGGGTCGTCCTCACCGAGCGGGGCCCGTTCGTCGCCCCACGCTGCGTCTGCGGCTGGTACGGCCCGGCGCGCCGCTCCCGGCCGCTGGCGCGCGACGAGGCCGCCGCGCACATGGCGGCGAGCGCGGCGGGGTAGCCGCCGGGCGCGCCGGAGTCTCAGGCGGCCAGGCGGCTCTGCTGCTCGGTCAGGTCGGTCGCGCGGGCGGCGGGGCGGGGCGCGCCCGGGGGGCGCGCGATCCAGCCCAGGCTCCGGCGCGTGCCGCACCGGCGCACAAGCGGGGTCAACGCGGCGAGCGCGAGCGGCGCGAGCAGCAGCGCGACCGCGGTGCCCAGGGCGTATCCGCCGATGACGTCGCTGGGGTAGTGCACCCCGAGCAGCACACGGGCAAAGCCCTGGAGGAGCGCGAACGCGAACGCGACGGCCCCGAGGACGCGATGCACCAGGAACAGCGCGACGGCGATCGCCATGGCGACGCTCGCGTGGTCGCTGACGAACGAGTACCCGTCCTTGCCCGACACCAGCACCGCGACATCCGGGTGGTCGACGAACGGGCGGGGGCGGGCCACGAAGTCACGGATCGGGGCGTTGGCCAGGAACGCGAGACCGGCGGCGAGTCCCGCCCAGGCCGTGCCCGCCACCGCCTGATGGGCGTCGGCCCTGCGCCTGACGAGGAACCAGGCGGCGACGACCAGCAGCGCCAGGGCCACGGGGATCCCGTGCTCCCCCACGAGACTGACGGCACGTCGGCCCCAGCCGGGAAGCGATTCGCCGAGGCCGTTGACGCCGTAGAGCACATCCAGCTCGATGTCTGGATTGTCGAATTGATCGAGACCAGCCATGTGCCGTTGTGGCCCCTTCTGAAGTGGGGGACCCTGCCGAGGCAGGCAGGGAGGAGGAGCCCCTGTTCCGGTACAGGTAACGCCATGTACTTCCCCCGGAGTGCCGAGGTCCATCGAATGACGGCCTCAGCGTTATCGAACAGCAACGCGTCGCCGCAGTTCAGCGAGGAATCGTTGGCCAGAACCTCACTGGACGTAGAAGGGCGCTCACGCCGCCGAGGGGCGGGTGGCCCCAAAGTAATCCGGGGAATCAATGGGGTCAAAACGGATCGTGGCCCCCGTGTACGGGGCGTTGATCATGTATCCGCCGCCGACGTAGAGGCCGACGTGGTGGATGCTCCGAGGGTCGTCGAGATCATACGCGAAGAACACCAGGTCGCCGGGCAGGAGTTCGTCCCGCGAGGGGTGGGGACCCGCGTTCCACTGGTCGTTGGCGACGCGCGGCAGCTCGATCCCGACGTCCTCGTAGGCGGCCTTGGTCAGCCCCGAGCAGTCGAACCGCCCGCCGTCCTCGGCCGTCCCTTCGCCACCCCACTGGTACGGCGTCCCGAGCTTCTCCTGCGCGTAGTGCACGGCGCCCGCCGCCGCCTCGAGCGCGGGCAGCGGCTCCTCATCGGGCGGCGCGGCGAAGCTGGCCTCGGCGGAGCGGATGATGCGGACGTAGTTCCGCGTCTCCTCGTAGGGCGGGACGCCGTTGTACCGGATCACGGCGTAGGGGCCCGCGTTGTACGCCGCCAGCATGTTGTCCACCGGGTCGCCCGGCACGTCGTCCACATAGCCCGCGAGCGAGCAGTCGTAGCGGGCGGCCGAGGGGATGGCGTCCTGCGGGTCCCACACGTTGGCCACGCCGTCGCCGTTGGCGTCGATGCCGTGGGTCGCCCACGTGCTCGGGATGAACTGCGCGATCCCCTGCGCCTCGGCGTGGCTCTGCACATCGGGCTGCCAGCCGCTCTCCTGGCTGAGCTGGGCGGCGAGTATGGCGGGCGAGAGGGTCTCGCAGTAGTTCCCCCACTCGGCGACCAGCTGCTCGTACTCCTCGGGCACGGTGTCACGCGCCAGCTGCCCACCGCCGCCGCCTCCACCCCCGCCGGGCAGATCGGACGCGGCACCGTAGACCCCGACGACGAGAAACGCCATGAACCCGCCGAGCCCCCCGACCCCGGCCCCCACGGCCAGAACGATCCTCCGCATCCCTCAACTCTCCCCAATACGAGGCCACATACGCGGCGACATACGCGGCGACCTGACCAGCACTATGGCACGCGAGGGACATCACAGCGGGGCGATCTCCCGCAACGGCGCCTGACGCGGGATCACTTCCGGTTCCCCCTCTGTCACCCGGGCGTGGCACAATCCGAAGGGAGTGCCGTACGAGAGCCAGTTGGGTGGTGAGTTCCCGTGGACGAGAACGAGGAAGAGCCGGATGGCATCGACAACATCATCGGTGGTATCGCCCCGGATTGGGGCCCGTTCGCCGCGGTGGGCAACCAGGCGCGGACGATGGTGCAGGTGATCATGGCGCTGGCCATCCTCATCTGTCTGGGCATCGCCATCTGGGGCGCGGCCAAGCAGCGCATCGGGTCCACCGCCATGCGGGACTCGTTCAGCGCGGAGCAGGGCAAGGGCCTGATCGTCGCCGGGCTGACCGGCGTCTTCATCATCGGCTCGCTCGGCACGCTGTTCACCATCATCTACGGCATGTCGATCTAGGCCGGGAGAGTCAGCTGCCCATGCGGGGAAGGCGCGTTGCGCGACACGTGGCGGCCGTCGCCACGCTGGGCGCGCTGGCCGTCGGCTGTGCCGTCGGCCCTGCGGCGAACCGCGGGGGGAGCGGGGACCCTTCGGCCGAGGAGGAGCAACGCCCCGGCGGCGGCGGGGACGACGAGGGCCCGCCGCCCCTCTCCCCCGACGACCCGTCGGAGGACGAGCCGGAGCCGGGCCCCACCTCCGCGCCCGCCACGGGGAGCGCCACGGCGGCGTCCGATCCGGTCATCGACGAGGTCGGTGACGCCTGTTGCCTGGCCCAGGTCCCCGACAGCGAGGACCTGCTGATCGCCTCCGGCGACACCGTGTTCCTCCACGAGGCCGAAGGCGACGGGGAGTTGACCCCGCTCGGGGACATCCCCGGCGATGTTCTCGGCCTGGCCGTGCCCCGCAGCGCGACGGGCAGCTTCGTCAGTGTCGTGGTCTCCTACGCGTCGGCGAGCGGCCTCCGCGTCGACAGCTACACGTACTTCCCCGCGCAGGAGTGGGCTCCGTGGGGACCCAGCTCGGCGCCGCTGCTCGACGATCCGATCCCCCTGGCAGGGGACGGCACGCGCGGCGGCGGCGCCCTGGCGTTCGGCCCCGGCGGGGCGCTGTTCCTCGGCACGGGGGACGCCGGGGACCCCGCCCTGGCCGAGGACGAGGACTCCCTCGCGGGCAAGATCCTGGAGCTCGACCCCAACGGCAGCGATCCGCCCGTCGTCCACTCCCCCGGCCCCTACGCCGACGTGCGCGGGATCGCGTGGGATCAGGATCGGATGTGGGTCGTGGACGCCGCCGACGACGGCGGCGCGCGGCTGTTCTCCGTCGTGCCCGAGGGCGACCCCGTCGACGTGCGCGAGCTGCCTGGCGAGGTGCCCATGGGGCTCGCGGCCAGCGAGGGCTCGCTGTGGATGCCGGGCGGCGCCGAGGGCACGCTGTGGCGCATCCCGCTCCACGGCACCCGGCTGGTGGCCGACCCCGCCGCCGTGCTCGACCTCGCCGCGCCGGGGGCGTTGCTCACCGACGCGGGCTCGACGGACCTGCTCGCCCTGGGCGACGGCGGCGTGCTCCGCCTCACCGTGGAGTGACCGGGCGGCCCCGCTCGAACGGTGTCAGCCCGAACGGTGTCGGCCCGAACGGTGTCAGCCCGAACGGTGTCAGCCCGCCCCGAGGCCCCTGACCGCCAGGTCGAGCAGCGCGAAGGCGAAGAGGCTGATGCCGACGAAGCCGTTGACCGTGAAGAACGCCCGGTTCAGGCGGCTCAGATCCCGCGGCGTCACGATCGCGTGCTCGTAGGCGAACGCCGCCGCCACCACCGCGACCCCGGCCCACAGGAACGGCCCGCCCTCCGTGGCCATCGCGTACCACGCGAGCAGCCCGAGCGTCAGCACATGGCACGCGCGCGCCCCGTACAGCGCCCCCGCGATCCCGAAGCGCGCGGGCACCGAACGCACGCCCCCCGCGCGGTCGGACGCCACGTCCTGGCACGCGTAGATCAGGTCGAACCCCCCGATCCACAGCCCCACCGCGAGGCCCAGGAGCGCCGCGTCCCACGACCACGCGCCCGTCACCGCGAGCCAGCCGCCCACCGGGCCCATGGCCTGGGCGATCCCGAGGATCGCGTGCGGGAAGTCCGTGAACCGCTTGCCGTACGGATAGACCACCATCGGCACCACGGCCACCGGCGCGAGCGCGAGGCAGAGGGGGTTGAGCAGCGCGGCGGCGCCGAGGAAGACGGCGAGCGCCACGAGCGCGCCGCTCCACGCCGCGCGCACGGAGACGGCGCCCGTGACGAGTTCGCGCCCTGCCGTGCGCGGGTTGCGCGCGTCGATCTCGCGGTCGATGATCCGGTTGGCCGCCATGGCGAACGTCCGCAGCCCGACCATCGCGAGCGTCACGAGCAGCAGCGTCCACCAGTCCACGGACCCCTCGTCCAGGAACATGGCGGTGAGCGTCGCGGTGTAGGCGAAGGGCAGCGCGAAGACCGAGTGCTCAATCATCACCAGCCGCAGGAACGCCCTGACGTGGCCCGCTCCCTGCCCTGGACCCGGCGTTCCGAGGGCGGACGCCTCGGCCGTCACAGCCCGTACTCCTTCCAGCGGCGGCTGACGCGCTCGGCGACCTCGGGGTCCGACACGATCATCGGCGGCCAGCCGCCGTCGCGCGTGTATCCCTCCTCCGGCCACTTCGCCGTGGCGTCGATGCCCGCCTTGCCGCCCCAGAACTGCTGGTACGACGCGTGGTCGAGATGGTCGACCGGGCCCTGCGTGAGCAGCAGGTCGCGCGCGTAGTCGACGTTGCCGAGCGCCCGCCAGGCGACCTCGTGCAGGTCGTGCACGTCGCAGTCGGAGTCCACGACGACGATCAGCTTGGTCAGCGACATCATGTGGGCGCCCCACACGGCCGACATCACCTTCTGGGCGTGCTTGGGGTACTTCTTGTCGATCGACAGGATCGCGCAGTTGTGGAAGCCGCCCGCCTCGGGCAGGTGGTAGTCCACGATGTCCGGGATGATGATCTTGAGCAGCGGCAGGAAGAACCGCTCCGTCGCGCGCCCGAGCGGCCCGTCCTCGGTGGGCGGGCGCCCCACGACGATCGACTGGAACAGCGGCTTGCGCCGCATCGTGACGCAGTCGATCGTCAGCGCCGGGAACGGCTCCCGCGGCGTGTAGAAGCCGGTGTGGTCGCCGAACGGGCCCTCAGGCATGGTGCGTCCCGGCTCGAGCCAGCCCTCGAGCACGACCTCGGCGTTGGCCGGGACCTGGAGCGGCACCGTCTGGCAGTCCACCAGCTCGATCCGCCTGCCCTGCACGAACCCCGCGAAGAGGTACTCGTCGATGTCGCCTGGCAGCGGCGCGGTCGAGGCGTAGGTCACGGCGGGCGGGCAGCCGAACGCTATCGCCACCGGCAGCCGTTCCCCGCGCCGCGCGGCCACCTGGTAGTGGTTGCGGCTGTCCTTGTGGATCTGCCAGTGCATGCCGATCGTGCGCGCGTCGTGGCGCTGGAGCCGGTAGAGGCCGAGGTTGCGGATCCCGGTCTCGGGGTCCTTCGTGTGCGTCAGCCCGAGGTTGAAGAACGACCCGCCGTCCTCCGGCCAGGTGAACAGCGCGGGAAGGCGGTCGAGATCGACGTCGTCGCCCTTGAGGACGACCTCCTGCACCGGCGCGCTCTTCACCTTCTTCGGCGGCACGTGCGACATCGCGCCGAGCTTCCCGAACGCCTCGCGGATGCCGACGAACCCGTGCGGCAGCTCGGGCTTGAGCAGGCCGCCGATCTTCTCGCCGATGTCCTCGTACGAGCGCAGCCCGAGCGCCTTGAGCAGCCGGCGGTCGGTCCCGAAGACGTTCATGGCCAGGGGGAGGTCGGAGCCCTTGACGTTCTCGAAGAGCAACGCCGGGCCCCCCGCCTTGTTCACCCGGTCGGTGATCTCGCCCACTTCGAGGTGGGGATCGACCTCCGCCTTCACCCGCTTGAGGTCGCCGTCGCGTTCGAGCGCCTTCAGCAGGGCACGGAGGTCGTCGTATGCCATGCCGCTCAGTATTGCCGACGCATTACCCTGGCCTTGTCAGGGGGCCTCGCGAGCGGCCCGGTGTCATCTAGCGGAGGGGGCTACCATGCTGAGGGTGCTGCTGATTCTCGTGCCGCTGGCGCTGGTCATCTACGCCCTGGTCGACTGCATCACGTCCGACGACGAGGACATCAAGCACCTGCCGAAGCTGGTGTGGATCCTGCTCATCGTCCTCGGCTGGGTGGTCGGCCCCGTAGCTTGGATTCTCGTCGGCCGCAAGCGCGGAGCGCCGCGCGCGGGCGGCTTCGGCCGCAGGGGCGCCGGTGGCGGCTGGGTCGCGCCCGACGACAACCCCGAGTTCCTCCGCTCCCTGGGCGACGACCGCGCCCGTGAGGAGAGCGAGCGCGAGGAGAAGGACCGCGAGGAGAAGGACAAGGACAAGGAGCTCCTGGAGAGCTGGGAAGAGGATCTGCGCCGGCGCGAGGAGGAGATGCGCCGGGGCGAGGGCGAGGACGACACCCCGCCCGGCAGCGGCAAGGACCGCTGACCCCGCGACCCCGGCGCGTCCGCTCCGCCCGGGCTCGGAGCCCAAGATCTCAGGATCCCCAAGATCTCAGGATCGGAGCCCGGGCTCAGACGCCGCCGTAGGAGTGCAGGCTGTCGAAGAAGATGTTGACGCCGTAGTAGTTGATCAGGAAGCACACGAAGCCGACGATCGCCAGATACGCCGCCTTCCGCCCCTTCCACCCGGCCGTCGCGCGCGCGTGCAGGTAGGCGGCGTAGGCGACCCATGTGATGAACGCCCAGACCTCCTTGGGGTCCCAGCCCCAGTAGCGGCCCCACGCGTTCTCCGCCCAGATGGCCCCGGCGATGATCGTGAACGTCCACACCGGGAAGACGGCCGCGTTGATCCGGTACGCGAACTTGTCGAGCGAGACCGACGAAGGCAGCCGCTCGAGCACCGACGCGCTCCACCCCTTGACCTCCTCGCCCGCCGCGACCTTCGCCTCGTGCCGGTCGCGCAGCAGGAACAGGCCGCTGGAGATCGCCCCCACGTAGAACAGCCCGCCGCAGACGATCGCGAGCGGGACATGGATCCACATCCAGATCGAGTCGAGCGCGGGCACCAGCTGGGCGCTCTCGGTGTACAGCACGGTCACGGCCAGGCCGAGGTCGAGCAGGACGGTGGTGACCAGCGGCAGCCCGAGCCAGCGGACGTTCTTCCGCGCGGCCAGGAACGCCAGGAACGCGCCGGTGACCGTCATGGAGAACGCCGTGGAGAACTCGTACATGTTGCCCCAGGGCCCGCGCTCCACCGACACCGCGCGCACGACGACCGCGCCGAGGTGCAGCAGGAACGCCAGCACGGTGAGCGAGACCGCGATGCGCCCGTAGGTGTCGCCCCGGACGTCGCCGCCCGACGCGCCAGGGCCGTCGGGGACGTCGTCGCGCCCCGGGGCGCCGGAGCGCGTGACGATCCTGGGGCGTTCGAGCACCGAGGTGGTGCCGCCCTTGGTGACGGTCACCACGGGCGAGGCCTGGGCGGGGACGGCGGCCGCGGCGTCGCCCTCGCCCGTCAGCGCGGCCGCCGTGCGGGCGACCTTGCTGCGGCTGCCGAGGATCCACTCGGCGACGAAGGCGAGGAACGCGATGGCGTAGACGGCCATCGCCGAGTAGACCAGCGTGTTGCTGAGGTCGGCGAGCTCCTCGCCGGCGGCGAGAATCATGGGCGTGCTCCTTCCGCGGCAGCGGATTCGGCGGATTCGGCGGGCTCTGCGGGGTCTGCTGTCTCGTCGGCTGGCGTGGCGGCCTCGTCGGGCACGAGCGGCGCGTCCGGTCGCAGCCGCTCCGCGAGATCGGCCAGCTCCTCGGGGACCTTGGCGGACTCGGTGCGGCCGAGGGACGCCATCTCGACCACCGTGTGCCCGTCGTCCCCCGTGAACGCGCGCACCCACACGCGGCGGCGTTGCAGCAGCAGCGACGCGGCCAGGCCGCCGACCGCGGCGAGCGAGCTGGCCAGCGCCCACTCGTTGCCCGCCTTGGTGGTGATCTGGAAGCTGGCCCACTGCTCGAGCCGGTCGAACGTGAGCGTCCCCATCCCGTCGGGCAGCTCGATCGACTGGCCGGGCACCAGGTTGAAGCGGAACAGGTCGCCGGTCTCCTCGTCGCGCAGCTGCTCCATGTCGGAGGTGTCCAGCTGGTAGACGTTCTGCGGGAGCCCCGAGTTGACGCCGAGGTCGCCGTGGAAGGCGTTCAGGGTGAGGACCGGGAGATCGGGCTCGGGGAACGTGGAGTGCGGGCCGCGCTCGGCGTCGATGTTGTACGTGGGGTTGAAGAAGCCCTGGAAGCCCAGCTGGTCGGGCTCGCCGTCGGGGCCCGTGTAGGTGCTGACCTTGATCACGCCGGTGGAGGTCAGCGTGGTGTCCTGCGGCAGGAACGGCACGGGCCCGTGGAACGCCAGCTCGCCCTGCGCGTCCATGACCGTGACCACGGGGGCGTAGCCGTGGCCGAGGAGGCGGACGCGGGAGTCGCCCACGTGCAGCGGGTCGTTGACCTCGATCTCCGCCTCGCGCTCGGCGCCCTCCTGGTCCCACCACGTCACATCCGCGCGGAACAGGGTCGGCGTGCCGAGGTCGACCGTCTCGCGCGAGAAGTCCGAGTGGAACTCGTCGAGCCTGAAGCCGAACGGCTCGAGCTCGTTGACGTCGAAGAGGGTGCCCGACTCGAAGTCGTCGTACTGCGTGAGGGTGTTGGAGAAGCCCTCGCCCTGCACGACCAGCTTGCCGCCCTCCGAGTACCACAGGCGGCCCGCGGCGAAGGCGACCAGCATGACGATGAGCGCCAGGTGGAACGCCAGGTTCCCGGCCTCGCGCAGATAGCCCTTCTCCGCGGCCACATGCGCGCCCCCCGGCCCGTCCTCGCGCAGGTCCGCGCGGAACCGCCGTCGCCTCAGCCGCCGTTGGGCCGCCGCGAGCACCTCGTCCGGCGGGGTGTCGGTGCGCCACGTCGTGTAGGCGGGCATCCGGTTCAGGCGGCGCGGGGCGCGCGGCGGGCGGGCGCGCAGCTGGCCCACGAACTGCCATGTGCGCGGCACGATGCAGCCGATGAGCGAGATGAAGAGCAGCAGATAGATCGCCGAGAACCACACCGACGAGTACACGTCGAACAGCTGGAACGCCTCGTAGAACTCGGACAGCGCCTCGTTGCGCTCCCTGAAGTCCTCGGCGAGCGGGGCGTTGACGTTGTCCTGCGGGATCATCGAGCCGGGGATGGACGCGAGCGCCAGCAGGAAGAGCAGGATCAGCGCGACCCGCATCGAGGTCAGCTGCCGCCAGAACCACCGCGCCCACCCGGCGCACTCACGGCCGAGCCACGCGAGCGCGCCGCGCGCCCCCGGCTCGCGCCGTCCGCCGAACGACCCCGCGCCCGCCCCCGCCGCGCCCTCGCCGCCCTGGGCGTCGTCCGCCTCATCGACGGGCGCGGTGGACAGCCCGGCCAGGGCCGCGGCGTCGTCGGACCGCTCGGCGTCCCGCCGGGCCCCGGCCCCCGCCGCCTTCGCCTCTGCCTGCTGTGTGTCGTCCGTCATGTGGCTGTCAGATCCCAACGGTGAATTCGGCGGACCAGACCTGCATCTCGTAGACGAGATCGGCCCACACGCCGGTGACGAGCAGCAGCCCCGTGGCGATCAGCATGCCGCCGCCGAGCCGCATCACCCACACATGGTGCCGTTTGACCCAGGCGAACGCGCCCAGGGTCCTGCGGAACGCGAGCGCCGCGACGATGAACGGCAGCCCGAGCCCCAGACAGTACGCCAGGGTCAGCAGCGCGCCGCGCGTCGCGGTCGCCTCGCTGATCGCCAGGAACTGCACGGCGGCGAGCGTCGGCCCGATGCAGGGCGTCCAGCCGATCCCGAAGACGACGCCCAGCATGGGCGCCCCGGCGAGGCCGACCCCTGGCCGCTTGTGCAGGCGGAACTCCCGCCCGCCGAGCCGCGGGATCAACCCCGTGAACACGAGTCCGAGCACGATCGTCAGCACGCCGAAGATCCGGGTCAGCAGCTCCTGGTGAACGAGCAGCTCGGCGCCGAGACCGCCGAACAGCGCCCCCGTGGAGACGAAGACCGCGGAGAAGCCGAGCACGAACAGCAGCGCGCCGAGGAACATCCGGCCGCGCCGCGCCTGGTCGAGGTCGGCGCCGCCGACGCCCGTCACATACGAGAGATAGCCGGGGACGAGCGGCAGCACGCAGGGGGAGAAGAACGACACGAGACCGCCGAGCAGCGCCACGGGCAACGCCAGCAGCAGCGCCCCGCTCAGAACGGTCTGGTTGTATCCCATGCCCCGCTCACCCCTCCTCGGCCATCACCGGGTCGAGCGCGGCGCGCAGCTCCTCCTCGGTGAGCGCCTTGAGCGCCCGCGCCGCGATGCGGCCCTCGCGGTCGATGACCAGCGTGGAGGGGATGGCCTGGGGGTTGAGGCTGCCCCGCGGGAACTCCAGGAGCAGCCGCCCGTCCGGGTCGTAGAGGCTGGGGTAGGGCACCCCGTGCTCGCGCTCGAACGCCTGGGCGTTCTCCCGCGTGCGGTCCCTGGTGTTGATCCCGATGAACTGCACGCCGTCGTCCGCGGTGTCCTCGGCGACCCGCACGAAGTTGTCCGCCTCGGCGATGCAGGGCGGGCACCAGGAGCCCCAGATGTTGAGCACCACGACCTGGCCGCGGTAGTCGGAGAGCGCGAGCTGGTCCCCGTCGACGGTGTCCCCCGCGAGGTCCGGGGCCTCCTGCCGGTCGGCCACGGGCACCGTGGTGATCTCCCCCGTGCCCTGGACGTAGTTGCTGTCACCGCCGGAGGGCCCCGCCTGGTCGGCGCCGCACCCCGTGAGGAGCAGCCCTCCGGCGAAGACACCGGCCAGGGCCGCTCTGACGCTCCGGAGCTGGATCATGTGAAAAGTTTCCCATGCGCCCCTGAATGATCTTCCGCACCCCCCTACAGGGGGAAACGCGACGGTCCGCGGGCCCGCTCAGGCCCCGAATCCACCGGCCCCGCGCACCGGCTTGGCGCCGGCCCGCAGATGGACGGGGACCAGGTCGAGCGCCGGCTCGTCATAGGTGATCGAGACCAGCTCGTCGCCGTCGAACGCGAAGCTCGTGAGCGACGCGAGCGTGCACTGCCGGCGCCGTGGGTCGTGCCACAGCCTGCGGCGTTCCGCGTGGCTGCGCAGCACCCAGATCGGCAGCTGGTGGCTCACGGCGACCGCCTCGTGACCGCGCGCCGCGTCCCGCGCGGCGGCGAGCGCGGCGGTCATGCGCACCACCTGGTCCACATAGGGCTCGCCCCACGACGGCTTGAACGGGTTGCGCAGCAGCGGCCAGTTGGCGGGCTTGCGCAGGGCGCCGTCGCCGACGCCGAACGCCTTGCCCTGGAACGCGTTGGCCGCCTCGATCAGCCGCTCGTCCGTCGCCGTGGGCAGGTCGTGCGCCGCGGCGATGGGCTCGGCGGTCTCCTGGGCCCGTTCGAGCGGCGAGGCCACGACGTGCGTGATGTCGCGCTCCGCCAGGTGTCGTGCCACGCGCTCGGCCATGCGCCGCCCGAGATCCGAGAGGTGGTAGCCGGGCAGGCGGCCGTAGAGCACCCCGTCGGGGTTGGCCACCTCCCCGTGCCGCACCAGGTGCACCACGGTCCGTTCCTCGCCGCTCATGTTCCCGTTCCCGCCCGCCGTCTCGCCGCCCGCTATCCCGCTTCGCCCCATGCCCCGTCGCACCCTGTCGCGCCTCATGACCCGTCGGGCCCAGGCCCAGGCTCCAGCTCGGCCTCCGCGCCTGGCGCCCGGCCGGTGCCACCGTCCGCCTCCGCCGCCGCGCGCGCCGCCGCGGGCAGCGCCTCGGCGATCCGCTCGAGCGCCTCGTCGTCGTGCGCGGTCGACACGAACCACGTCTCGAACGCCGAAGGCGGCAGGTGCACGCCGCCGTCGAGCATCGCGTGGAAGAACGCCGCGTAGCGGAACGCGTCCTGCCGCCGCGCCGAAGCGAAGTCGACCACGTCATCGTCGGCGCCGGTGAAGAACACCGAGAACATGCTGCCTGCCGCGTTGATCCGGTGCGCCACGCCCTCCTTGGCGAGCGCGGCCCCGACCAGCCCGCGCAGCTCGGCCGCCGCGGCGTCGACGCGCGCGTACGCGGCGTCGTCGAGCAGCCGCAGCTGCGCCAGACCCGCCGCGGTGGCCACCGGGTTCCCCGACAGCGTGCCCGCCTGGTACACGGGCCCGGCGGGCGCGAGCCGGTCCATCACGTCCGCGCGCCCGCCGAACGCCGCGGCGGGGAAGCCGCCGCCCATCACCTTGCCGAAGGTCATCAGGTCGGGCGCCACGCCCTCGATGCCGAACCAGCCCGCCCGGCTCAGCCGGAAGCCCGTCATCACCTCGTCGGAGATCAGCAGCGCCCCGTGCGCCCGACACAGGTCGGCCAGGCCCTGGTTGAAGCCCTCGCGCGGCGGGACCAGGCCCATGTTCCCCGGCACCGCCTCGGTGATCACACACGCGATCTCGCCCTGGTGCGCCTCGAACGCCGCGCGCACCGCGTCCAGATCGTTGTACGGCAGCACCACGGTCTCCCCGGCCTGCGCGCCCGTGACCCCCGGGGTGTCGGGCAGCCCGAACGTCGCCACCCCCGAGCCCGCCGCGGCGAGCAGCGCGTCCACGTGACCGTGGTAACACCCCGCGAACTTGATCACCTTGGCCCGCCCCGTGAAGCCCCTGGCGAGCCGGATCGCGGACATCGTGGCCTCGGTGCCCGACGAGACGAGCCTGACCCGTTCCACCGGGGCGACGCGGGAGCAGATCTCCTCGGCCAGCTCGACCTCGCCCGGCGTGGGCGTGCCGAACGACGTGCCGCGCCCGACGGCCTCCCGCACCGCCTCGACCACCGCGGGGTGGGCGTGCCCGAGGATCATCGGCCCCCACGAGCACACCAGATCCACATATTCCCGGCCGTCCACGTCCGTGAGATAGGCCCCGGCCCCCGACCCCATGAAACGGGGCGTCCCCCCCACCGCGCCGAACGCGCGCACCGGCGAGTTGACCCCGCCGGGGGTGACGCGGGCGGCGCGGGCGAAGAGCGTCTGCGAGACTGTGGCTTCGTAGGATTGAGTCACGCGGTCCATGGTGACATTCAGCCCCTTACAGCTCGGTGTCAGGGCGTTTCACAGCCGTCTGGCGGGGGAGGTGTCTGAAACGATGATCGGGTTGTGCGGCGGGGGTCGCGAGTAGTCAGGTGGTGACATGCAGCGCGGTGGCGAAGTCGGCGAGGGCACCGGGGGCCTCGGACCGGAGCCCGCGCCGCGTGCGCGCTCCCGCAGGGGGCGGCACCGCCGGAAGGCGGCGGAGAGCGGGGAGTTCGACCTCAGGGGCAGGGCCGGTCGCATGGCCGTGACCTACAAGTACTTCGGCGCGCCCGACGGGGCCACCGCGGCCCGCGTCCCGCTGTCGATGCGCCCCGAGGAGCTGGGCGGCGACGAGCTGGGCCAGGGGATGTTCACCCGCATCAAGCCGGAGACGATGGCGGCCATGGTGCTCACCGGCATCGAGGGGATACCCCTGCACCGGGTGCCCCCGCTGGAGCTGGTCGTCCTCCACCCCGACTACGCGGTGGTCAAGCTGCCGACCACCGTGGTGGATCCGCTGCGCGGCATCGGCGACGAGACGGTCGGCGCGGCCGCGTTCATCTGGTCGACGGTCCCCGACCGCAGCGGCCCGAGCGACGCGTTCGGCGTCTACAAGCTGCTCAACGAGTGGCAGGACTTCTCCCGCCGCCTGCACGAGGCGGGCCACCAGCCGTACTGCCTCGTCTGGCCCTGACCCCCGGAACACAGGACGAACTGCCCATTCCGGCGCCCGACTACCTTTCGCCCGCGTCCCTGCGGTAGACATGACCTCCAGCGACTTGCGCGGCACGCGAACGCGAAGGGGGACCGCACGTGCGGCTCGGGACCATCGCCAGAAGTCTCGCTCCGGTCGCCGCGGCCCTCGTCGGCCTCGGCGTCCTCACGGGCTGCTCGGGCGACCTGTCGGGTGAGGACGACCCGTCGGCCAACCCCAGGAGCGGCACGGCGGGTTCGGCCCAGCCCGGCCGGTACTCCGGGCTCCCCGAGCCCTGTGGCGCGGTCGGCGACGACACCCTCCGCGAGCTGCTGCCCGGCGGCGACCCCGAGGTGTACGCGGGCGAGCCGATGGTGACGTACGACACGGGCCGCCGCGTCGGCTGCTCCTGGCACCTGGGCGCCGAGACCGGCACGCATCAGCTCTCCGTCGACCTGCAACGCGTCATCTCCTACGACCCGGGCGTGAGCGACGACGACCAGGCCGAGCTGGACTTCGAGGAGCGGGCCGGCGACGCGGGCGTCCCCGTCGGCGAGGCGGCCGGGGGCTCGCCGCCGCCGAGCGACGACCCGTTGGCGCCAAGGCCCCTCGACGGCATCGGCGACGTGGCGTTCATCGACGACCGGCTGACGAGCACCAACCCGGGCGAACGCCGCGCCGTCACCCTGGCGTTCCGCAATGCGAACGTCCTGGTCACCGTCCAGTACACGGTCTCCACGACCCTCGTGGACGAGGACCTCGACAGCGGCAGCCTCCAGCAGCGCGCGCAGACCGTGGCACGTCAGCTCGCCGAGGGCTTCGACGAGTAGCACGCGAGTCGGCGGCGGGCCCCGGCGAGGGGTCGGCGTACCGTGTCCTGGAATGTCACCCGTCACCGGAGCGAAGGAACCATGGACCGTACCGTCTCGCGGCCCCTCTCGCGGCTCGCGCTGAGAACCCTGGGCTTGGCCACCCTGTCCGCGCTGCTCGTGGCAGGCTGCACCTCCGACTCCGGCGAGGACACCACCGACGACGAGCCCCCGGCGTCCTCGTCGCCGACGCCGGAGCCCGTGCGGTTCGCGGCCCTGCCCGAGCCGTGCGCCACGCTGGGCGAGGACACGATCGACGAGGCGGTGCCCGAGGCCGACCCGGCAGGCGGCGAGACCCTCAGCTCCAACGACACCGCGACGTCCGCCGCCTGCCTGTGGAGCGGCCTCGACGCGTACCAGTTCCGCTCCCTCACCGTGGCGCTGCGCCGCTTCGAGTCGGACACGGCCATCGGCAGCGGCGACGACCGCGCCGGGGAGTACGTCCGGCAGATGGCCGAGGAGGTCACAGGCGACGACGCCAACGGCGAGGTCGACTCGGCCGAGCTGGGCGACACCGGCGACCAGGCCGTCACCCTCGGCTACAGCACCACGATGGAGACCGAGGAGCAGGGTGAGCAGGAGTACCGCCAGCACCGCGTGATCGTCCGCACGGGCAACGTGGTCATCACCCTCGACTACGCGGGCGCCGGATTCGAGGGCGACGACATGCCGGGCGCCGACACCATCAGGGAGAACGCCGAGGCCGCCGCCCGCGCCGCCCTCGAAGCCGTCGACGCGAGCGAGGGCGAGCAGCCCGAAGAGGGCCAGGAAGAGGGCGCGGATGAGGGCGCCGATGAGGGCGAGGAGCCCCCGTCCCAGGACGCGCGCGACTGACCCCCGCCCTCACGGGCGCCGGGAAGTTGAATGACCCTCAGGTCGCTGTCCGGGGGCTCGGCGCGTACATGATCCGACAAGTGTGCGAGTCTTGGGCGCGCGAGAGCTTTCTCAGTCGAGCCCTGGAGGGACCGCGGTGGCCGCGATCAAGCTCACACGCTCACACCGCATACTCGTCGTCATCGTGCTCGCGGGCGCCGTGGTCATCGCGGCCATCGGCTTCGCAGGCTCCTATGCCTCGGTCCGCGACCTCGCCGAGCGCAAGGGATTCGGCGACTTCGCGCCGTTCTTCCCCATAGGCATCGACGCGGGCATCGTCGTCCTCCTGGCGCTCGACCTGCTGCTGACGTGGCTGCGCATCCCGTTCCCGATGCTGCGTCAGTGCGCCTGGCTGCTGACCGCCGCCACCATCGCGTTCAACGGCGCGTCCGCGTGGGGCGACCCGCTCGCCGTGAGCATGCACGGCATCATCCCGGTGCTCTTCGTCATCACCGTGGAGGCCGCGAGGCACGCGATCGGGCGGGTCGCCGACATCACCGCCGACAAGCACATGGAGGGGGTGCGGATGTGGCGGTGGTTCCTGTCGCCCATCCCCACCTTCCGGCTGTGGCGGCGCATGAAGCTGTGGGAGCTGCGCTCCTACGAGGAGGTCATCGGCATGGAGCGCGACCGCCTCGTCTACCAGGCGAGGCTGCGCGCCGACTACGGGCGCGCGTGGCGCCGCAGGGCGCCCGTCGAGGCCAGGATGCCGCTCAAGCTCGCCCGCTACGGCGTTCCGCTGCGCGAGACCGCGCCCGCGGGCCTCGCCGCGGCCGGGCTGCCCGTGGCGGAGCTGCCCCCGCGCGCCCCCGAGCCCGACCCGGACCCGGCGCGCGCGCCGGAGCGCGCCGCACCGCCCACGCCCGAGCCCACGCCCGCGCCGCAACCCGAGCCCGCGCCCCCGGCGTTCGCCGAGCAGGCGTGGTTCACCGCCGAGCCGCAGCCGCCCGCGCCCGGCGCGCAGGAGCAGCCGCCCGCGCCCGCGGTCACCGTGCCCGTCGTCGGCCCAGGGGGCCGCCGCCGCTCCCTCGGCAGCGCCCCCGCCAACGGCTATCCGGTCCCCCAGCAGCGCCAACTCCTCGTCGAGAGCCCGCCGGACGAGCCCGAGCCCGTGCCCACGCCCGCGCCCGAGCCGCTGCCCGACCCCGTCGGCCCGGCCGAGGGGCTGCCCTCGGGCGATGACCTCTACCCCGCCTACCGCGAGTACATCCTGGAGCAGGGCGCCCACCCCAACGCCCGCCAGCTCTCCCGCTTCCTGCACTCCCGCTACGGCACGACCGACGCCGACGGCTCGCTGCTGAGCGAGCCGTACCTCCGCGAGTTCACCCGGCAGTTCAGGCAGCGGTACAACGCCGAGATGGGCACCAACGGCTGACCGACCGCCCGTCAGCCGCCGAGCAGCTCGCGCACCCGGTCGGCGCCCACGGCGAGCAGCAGCGTCGGCAGCCTGGGCCCGGTGTCGCGGCCGACCAGCAGCCCGTACAGCAGCGCGAAGAACGCCCGTTGCGCGGTCCTGAGCTCCGGGGTGGGCTTCGCGTCGAGCGGGAGACCGGCCCGCATCTTGGGCACCCCGTAGACCAGCGACGTCAGCCCGTCGAGCGACCAGTGCCCGTCGAGCTCGTCGAGCAGCAGCCGCAACGACGCGCGCGCCTCGTCGTCGAGCGACGCGAGCAGCTCGGCGTCCGGCTCGTCGCGCACCCGCGTGCGCTGCTCCTCCGGCATCCGCGTCGCGACCCAGCACGCCGCCCTGTCCAGGCGCGGCCTGGTCTCGTCGAGCGAGCGGATCGGGTGCTCGGGGTCCAGGTCGCTCAGGATCCGCAGCGTCTGCTCCTCGTCCCCCGTGGTGATGTCCACCACCGAGGCCAGCATCCGGTACGGCAGCGGCCTCGGCGTCGCGGGCAGCGGCCCCGACGCGGTGCCCACCGCGCGGCTGTGCGCGGCGGCGTCGGCGGGCTGGACGGCGCCATCGGCGACCTTGCGCGCCAGCGCGTCCCACTCGTCGTAGGTCCGCTGCAACTCGGCGTCGAAGGCGACCTTGAACGACTGGTTCGGGCGGCGCCTGGCGTACAGCCAGCGCAGCACCGGAGCCTCCATGATCTCCAACGCCTCGGCGGGGATGGGCACTCCACCCCTGGAGCTGGACATCTTCGACATGCCGGTGATGCCGACGAACGCGTACATCGGGCCGATGGGGCGCGTTCCGCCGAAGATCTCCGACACCAGCCGTCCGCCCACGACCCAGGACGACCCCGGCGAGTGGTGGTCGACGCCGGCGGGCTCGAAGACGACGCCCTCGTAGACCCAGCGCATGGGCCAGTCGACCTTCCACACCAGCTTGCCGCGGTCGAACTCCGACAGCTTGACGGTCTCTTCATGACCGCACTCGCACACATAACGAAGCTCGGTGGTCTCGTCGTCATACGAGGTGATCGTGGTCGTGTCACGGCCGCACGCGCCGCAGTACGGCTTGTACGGGTAGTACCCGGCGCCGCCCGCGCCGCCGTCGTCCTCGCTCGCCGCGCCCGAGCCCTCGACGGCCGCGCGCTCGGCCTCGTCGTCCTCCCCCACACCGGGCTCGGGGCCCTGCTCGGCCTGCTTGGTGCGGTAGCGCTCGAGGACCCCGTCGATACGGCGCCGCTCGCGCATCGCGAACAGGATCTGCTCGCGGTACGCGCCCGACGTGTACTGCTCGGTCTGGCTGATCGCGCGGACCTCGACGCCGAGCGCGTCCAACGCCTCCACCATGGGCGCCTTGAAGTGCTCGGCCCAGCTGGCGTGCGGGCTGCCGGGCGGGGCGGGCACCGAGGTGAGCGGCTTGCCGATGTGCTCGCTCCACGAGGGGTCGACCCCGGCCGGTACCTTGCGGAACCGGTCGTAGTCGTCCCAGGAGAGGACGTGCTCGCACGGGATGCCGCGCCGCTTGATCTCGTCGGCCACCAGGTGCGGCACCATCACCTCGCGGAGGTTCCCGAGGTGGATCGGCCCTGACGGGCTCAGGCCCGACGCGCACACGACGGGTTTCCCCGGGGCGCGGCGCTCCGCCTCGGCGATGACCTCGTCGGCGAGTCGGGAGACCCAGTCGGTCTCCGCGCTGGTCTGAGCCACTGTTCCGCACTTCCTCTTGATGACGGCGGTCGATGATGCCGCTCCCGCCATTCTTTCACCGGCGGGACGGGCGTCCGCACCCGGAATTCCCCGGGGCGGTCACCGCACCGCACGCGCCAGCTCGCGCGCCGGGGCGCGGCGCCACGCGTGCCCCGTGCCATGCGCCCGCGTGGGGTGCACGCGGTTGGTCAGCAGGACGAGCAGCACCCCGGTGGCCGGGTCGGCGACCAGGCCGGTGCCGGTGAACCCGGTGTGCCCGAACGCCGTGGGCGAGGCCAACTCGCCCATCCAGTCCGGCTGGTCGAGCTGCCAGCCGAGGCCGCGCGCCGCCCCGGGGCCGAGCCCGCGCCCGGCGTTGTGGTCGGTCAGCATGTCCCGCACGGACGCGGGCGCGAGCAGCCGCGTTCCGCCGAACTCCCCGCCGTTCAGCAGCGTCTGGGCCAGCACGGCCAGGTCGCGGGCCGTGGAGAACAGGCCCGCGTGCCCGGCGACGCCGCCGAGGTGGTGGGCGTTCTCGTCGTGGACCGCCCCGCGCACCATCCCGCGCCCGGTCCACGGCTGGTACTCGGTCGCCGCGATCCGCGGCAGGCGCTCCCGCGGCGGCAGATAGCCGGTGTCGGCGAGCCCGAGCGGCTCCGTGACCAGCTCGGCGACCAGCGCGTCGAGCGGGCGGCCCGCCGCCGCCTCGGCCGCCGCGCCCACCGCGATCGGGCCGAGGTCGGAGTAGCGGTACCCGGGCGGCCCGGGGGGCGCGGCGCCCACGGCCGCGAGCCGCGCCGCCCGGTCGGGGTGGGGGCCGAGGTCGATCTCGGCGGGCAGCCCGCCGGTGTGGGTCAGCAGCGTGCGGGGCGACAGCTCGGAGAAGCCCGGCAGGTGCGCCGAGACGGGCGCGTCGAGGTCGAGCACGCCGCGCTCGGCCAGCCGCAGCGCCACCAGCGCGGTGAACACCTTGGTGAGCGACGCCACATCGAAGACGGTGTCGGGGGCCATGGGAACGCGCTTGTGCGCCGGGAGCGCGAAGGGGCGCCCGTCGCGTTCCCCATGGGAGAGCGCCCACCCGCGCGCCGCGTGCTCCACGATCACGCCATGGCGCGCGGCCAGCAGCACACACCCCGGGTACGCGCCCCCGGCCCCGGCGCCCCCGTCATCCCCGTCGAGGAACGCCTCCGCGGCGGGGACGAGACGCGCCACCCGCCGCGCGTCGAGCCCCGCCTCGGCGGGCGTTCCGTGCCGCAGCGGTCGGTGGCTCACCGCTCGCGGTGCACCTTGTAGTTGGACGCCTGCGCCCGCGGCCTGATGACCAGCAGGTCGACGTTGACATGGGGCGGGCGCGTGACCGCCCACGTGATCGTGTCCGCGATGTCGTCGGCGGTCAGCGGCTCGGCCACGCCCTCGTACACCTTGGCCGCCCGTTCCGCGTCGCCGCCGAAGCGCGTCAGCGAGAACTCCTCCGTCCGCACCATCCCCGGCGCGATCTCGATGACCCGCACCGGCTCGGCCACGATCTCCAACCGCAGCGTCTGCGCCAGCACATGGGCCCCGTGCTTGGCGGCCACATACCCGCCGCCGCCCTCGTACGTCGCGTGCCCGGCCGTCGACGAGACCACCAGCACCGTCCCCGCGCCCGAGGCGACCAGCAGGGGCAGCAGCTCCTGCGTCATGTGGAGGGTGCCGAGGACGTTCGTCTCGTACATCGCGCGCCAGTCGTCGGGGTCGGCGTCGGCGACGGTGTCCATGCCGAACGCGCCCCCCGCGTTGTTGACCAGCACGTCGCAGCGGTCGAGCGACGCGGCGAAACGCCGCACCGCGTCCCGGTCGCTCACGTCGAGCGCGTACGGCACCGCGTCGTTGCCGAGCCCGCCCAGGTGGTCGGCCAGCTCCCGCAGCCGCTCCTCGCGCCGGGCGGTGACCACCACCCGGTACCCGGCCGCGGCGAGCCGCTTCGCGGTCGCCGCCCCGATCCCGCTGCTCGCCCCGGTGACGACGGCGATGGGAGTGGTGCTCACGGTGCCTCCTGCGTACGAGGGTCGAACGGTCGGCCGCGGGACGTCAGCCGCCGCGCGGCACGTCCATGATGACCGCGCCCGCGGCCGCGCGGATCACCGCCCCGCCCGGCGCTCAGGCGCGCTCGCGCCCCCAGCGCTGGGCGAACTCCGTGGCCCAGTACGTGAGGATCACATCGGCGCCCGCCCGCTTGAACGACGTCAGCGTCTCCTCGATCGCCCGCTCCCTGTCGAGCCAGCCGCGCTCCGCCGCCGCCTCGACCATCGCGTACTCGCCCGAGATCTGGTACGCCCCCACCGGCACGGGCGAGGCGTCCACGACCTGCCGCAGCACGTCCAGATAGGGCAGCCCCGGCTTCACCATCACCATGTCCGCGCCCTCGGCCAGGTCCTGCGCCAGCTCGCGCAGCGCCTCCCTGGCGTTCGGCGGGTCCTGCTGATACGCCTTGCGGTCGCCGGTCAGCGAGGAGTTGACCGCCTCGCGGAACGGCCCGTAGAACGCCGACGCGAACTTCGCCGTGTACGCGAGCAGCGCCACATCCGTGTGCCCCGCCGCGTCGAGCGCCGCGCGGACGTGCCCGACCTGGCCGTCCATCATCCCGCTCGGCCCCAGCACATGCGCCCCGGCCTCGGCCTGCACCCGCGCCATCTCGGCGTAACGGGCGAGCGTCGCGTCGTTGTCGACCCGCCCTTCGGCGTCGAGCACGCCGCAGTGCCCGTGGTCGGTCACCTCGTCGAGGCACAGGTCGGACATCACCACGAGCGCGTCCCCGACCTCGGCGCGCACCGCGCGCAGCGCGCGCTGGAGGATGCCGTCGGGGTCGGTACCGGGCGAGCCGATCGCGTCCTTCTTCGCCTCATCGGGCACGCCGAACAGCATGATCCCCGAGACCCCGGCCTCCGCCGCCTCGCCCGCGGCCTTGCGCAGCGAGTCGAGCGAGTGCTGTGCCACGCCCGGCATCGACCCCAGCGGCACCGGGTCGTCGACGCCCTCCCTGACGAACGCCGGCAGGATCAGATCGGCCGGGTGCACCCGGTGCTCGGCGACCATGCGCCGCATCGCGGCCGTGGTCCGCAGCCGCCGGGGCCGTACGGCGGGGAACGTCCCCGCGTTGTCGATCACGGTGTGCGCGCCCTCCTGCGCTGCGGCCGCTTCTCGCTCGGCCGCTTCAGAACCTCGCCCGCGTCGAGCGCCGCCGCCCGCCGCTCCGCCCCGAACTGGGCGAGCGCCTCGGCCAGCTTGTGCACCGACGGCTCGGGCGCCATCACATCGACCCGCAGCCCGTGCTCCTCCGCCGTGCGGGCGGTGGCGGGGCCGATACAGGCGATGACCGTCACGTTGTGCGGCTTGCCCGCGATGCCCACCAGGTTCCGCACGGTGGACGACGACGTGAACAGCACCGCGTCGAAGCCGCCGCCCTTGATCGCCTCGCGCGTGGTGGCGGGCGGCGGCGACGCGCGCACCGTCCGGTACGCCGTCACGTCGTCCACCTCCCAGCCCAGCTCCACCAGGCCCGCCACCAGCGTCTCGGTGGCGATGTCGGCGCGCGGTAGGAAGACCCGGTCGATCGGGTCGAACACCGGGTCGTAGGGCGGCCAGTCCTCGAGCAGCCCCGCGGCCGACTGCTCGCCGCTCGGCACCAGGTCGGGCCGCACGCCGAAGCGCAGCAGCGCGCGCGCCGTCTGCTCGCCGACCGCCGCGACCTTGATCCCGGCGAACGCCCGCGCGTCCAGGCCGTACTCCTCGAACTTCTCCCTGATGGCGCGCACGGCGTTGACCGATGTGAACGCGATCCACTCGTACCGCCCGGTGACCAGGCCCTTGACGGCCCGGTCCATCTGCTGCGGGGTGCGCGGCGGCTCCACCGCGATGGTCGGCACCTCGCTGGGCACCGCGCCGTAGGAGCGCAGCTGCTCGGAGAGCGACGCCGCCTGCTCCTTGGTGCGCGGCACCAGGACCTTCCAGCCGAACAGCGGCTTGGACTCGAACCAGGCCAGCTGCTCGCGCTGGGCGGGCGCGCTGCGTTCGCCGACGACGGCTATCACCGACCGGTCGCCCTCGCCCGTGGGCAGCACCTTCGCGGACTTCAGGGTCCGCTCGACGGTGCCGAGCGTCGCCGTCCATGTGCGCTGGCGCGTGGTGGTGCCCGCGACGGTGACCGAGAGCGGGGTGTCGGGCTTGCGGCCCGCGGCGATCAGCCGCCCCGCGGAGACCGCGACGGACTCGAGCGTCGTGGACAGCACGACCGTCGCGTCGCTCGCGCCGACCTCGGTCCAGCAACGCTCGTCCGCGGTCGGCCCGTTGACGAACCTGACGTCGCCGCCCTCCGGGTCGCGCAGCGGCACGCCCGCGTAGGCGGCCACGCCGACGGCGTGCGCGATGCCGGGCACGACCTCGAACGTGATGCCCTCCGCGGCGAGCGCCAGCATGTCCGCGGTGGTGTCGGTGTCCATGCCCGGGTCGCCCGCGACGGCACGGACGACCCGCTTGCCGCGGTGTGCGGCCCGCATGACAAGATCGGCCACATCGTCGGCCGTGGCGAACGCGCCGGGGTCCTTGTCGTCCCCCGCGCGCTGGAGCGGGGTCTCCGTCCCCGGTCTGATGTGCTCGCGCACGACCTCGAACGCCTCGGGGTCCGCGATCAGCACATCGGCCTGCGCCAGGACGTCGACCGCGCGCAAGGTCAGCAGACCCGGGTCACCGGGTCCGGCTCCGAGGAAGGTGACGTGTCCGAGGGAGACGCCGGACGGCCGCGCGCGTGCGGGGGCGGGTGTGGGGTGTGTGGTGGTGGGGCTCAATGTGCTCGCTCCCCCATTAGACCGGCCGCGCCCTTGGCGAGCATCTCGTCGGCGAGCCTGCGGCCCGTCGCCGCCGCCTCGTCGGCGGACCCCGGTACGGGGCCGGTGGTGGACAGCTGCACCAGCGCTGATCCGTCGATGGTGCCGACGGCGCCGCGCAGGCGCATTTCGGTGACGGTCTGCCCGTCTTCCAACAGGTCGGCGAACGCGCCCACCGGGGCGCTGCAACCGGCCTCCAAGGCGGCGAGCAGACTGCGCTCGGCGGTCACGGCGACCCGGGTGTGCGGGTCGTCGAGCTCTCCGAGCCGGGCGGCGAGTGCCGCGTTCGATGCGGCGCACTCGACCGCGAGTGCCCCCTGCCCTGGGGCGGGCAGGACGATGTCGGGGGCGAGGAGATCGGTGATCTCCCCCTCCCTGCCGAGGCGGCGCAGCCCGGCGGCGGCGAGGACGACGGCGTCAAGCTCGCCGTCGCGGACGTACCCGATCCGGGTATCGACGTTCCCCCGGATCGCGACGGTCTCGATCTCGCAGCCGAGCGCGCGCGCCCAGGCGTTGAGCTGCGCCATGCGGCGCGGTGAGCCGGTGCCGACGCGGGCCCTGCCCCTGGCCACGGCGAGTCCTTCGAAGCTCAGCCCGTCCCTGGCGACGAGCGCGTCCCTGGGGTCCTCGCGGCGCGGCACGGCGGCGAGCGCCAGCTCGGGCGGCTGCGCGGTGGGCAGGTCCTTGAGCGAGTGGACGGCGAAGTCGATCCGGCCTTCGAGCACGGCATCGCGCAGCGCGGAGACGAACACTCCGGTGCCGCCGATGCGGGCGAGGGCCTCGCGCGAGACGTCGCCGTAGGTGGTGATCTCCACCAGCTCGACGGGCCGCCCGGTCAGCCGGGTGACGCGCTCGGCGATGCCGCGGGACTGCGCCATGGCGAGCTGGCTGCGCCGCGTTCCGAGCCGCAGGGCATTCATGACCGCTCCTGTTCGCGAGTGCGGACGGCGGCGGCCGTTCGCGGGTCGAGGTCGAAGAGCTGCCGCAGGGCGGCAGCGTAGTGGTCGCCGCCGGGCTCCCCGGCCAGCTCCTTCACGCGCACGGTCGGCGCGTGCAGCAGCTTGTCGACCACCCGCCGCACGGTCCTGGTGATCTCGGCCCGCTCCTTGTCGTCGAGGTCGGGCAGCCGCCCCTGGAGCCGGGCCAGCTCGGCGGCGACGACGTCGGACGCCATCGCGCGCAGCGCGACCACGGTGGGCGTGATGTGGGCGGCCCGCCGGGCGGCGCCCAGCGCCTCCGCCTCGTCGTCGACGATGCGCCGCACGGCGTCCACGTCGGCGGCCATGGGGGCGTCGGCCGACGCGGCGGCGAGGGATTCGATGTCCGCGAGCCTGGCGCCGGGCAGCCGGTGCACGGCGGCGTCGATGTCGCGTGGCATGGCCAGGTCGAGCAACGCGAGCGGCTCGCCATGTCCTCGCAGCCGTTCGCGCTCGCGCAGCGCCGAGGCGACGGCTCCGGCCGTCAGTACGAGCCCCGACGCGCCGGTACAGGAGACGACGAGGTCGGCCAGGGCCAGCTCGGCGGTGATGGAGATGGCGTTGATCGGAACGGCGCGCGCCTTGCCGCCGTCCCTGCCGAGCCCGGCCGCGAGCCGCTCGGCGCGCTCCAGCGTCCGGTTGGCGATCACCAGTTCGGCGACGCCGGTGCGGGCCAGCGTGGCGGCCGCGAGCGACGACATCGACCCGGCGCCGATCACCAACGCGCGCCTGCCGCGCACCCAGTCGGCCACGTCAGGTCCCTCGGCGAGCTGCTCGAGCCCGAAGGTGACCAACGACTGTCCCGCCCGGTCGATACCGGTCTCGCTGTGCGCCCGCTTGCCCACCCGCAGCGCCTGCTGGAACAGCTCGTTGAGCAGCCGCCCCGCCGCGTGCTCGTCCTGCGCGTGGGCCAGCGCCCCCTTGATCTGGCCGAGGATCTGGCCCTCGCCCACGACCATGGAGTCCAGCCCGCAGGCCACCGAGAACAGGTGGCGCACCGCGCGGTCCTCGTGGTGCGCGTAGAGGAACGGCTTCAGCTCCTCCAGGTCGACGCCGCTGTGCCTGGCCAGCAGCGTGGACAGCTCGGAGACCCCGGCGTGGAAGCGGTCCACCTCGGCGTACAGCTCGATCCGGTTGCACGTGGAGAGCACCGCCGCCTCGGCGACCACCGCGCCCTCGACCACCGGGTCGGCCGCGGCGAGCACGTCGCGCAGCAGCTTGCCGCGGGCGTCGGGGGCGAGCGCGGCGCGTTCCAGCAGGCTGACGGGCGCGCTGCGGTGGCTGAGACCGAGCACGAGCAGGGTCATGCGGGCATCACCGCCGGGATGTCGCCCTCGGGGCCCTGGTCGTCGGGCGGCGCGCCCGAGGGCCCGGGGCCGCCGTTGCGCGCGAGCTCGTCCGTGGCCTTGCGCTGCTCGTGGAAGGCGAGGATCTGCAACTCGATGGAGAGGTCCACCTTGCGCACGTCCACGCCATCGGGCACGGAGAGCACGGTCGGCGCGAAGTTGAGGATCGACGTGATCCCGGCGCCCACGAGCCGGTCGCACACCTGCTGCGCGGCGCTGCCCGGGGTCGTGATGACGCCGATCGAGACGCCGTTGGTGCGGATGATCGTCTCCAGGTCGTCGACGTGCTGCACCGGGAGGCCCGCGACCTGCGCGCCGGTCATCGCGTGGTCGGCGTCGATCAGGGCCGCGACACGGAAGCCGCGGGAGGCGAATCCGCCGTAGTTGGCGAGGGCCGCGCCCAGGTTGCCGATGCCGACGATGACGACCGGCCAGTCCTGGGTGAGCCCGAGCTCGCGCGAGATCTGGTAGACGAGATACTCGACGTCGTAGCCGACGCCACGCGTGCCGTAGCTGCCGAGGTAGGAGAAGTCCTTGCGCAGCTTCGCGGAGTTGACCCCGGCCGCGCTGGCCAGCTCCTCGGATGAGACCGTGGGCACCGAGCGCTCCGAAAGCGCGGTCAGCGCCCGCAGGTACAGCGGAAGCCGGGCGACGGTCGCCTCGGGGATTCCTCGGCTACGGGTCGCCGGTCGGTGGTTTCGGCCAGTTGCCACGGTGCTCCTGCCGTTCGGGCCAAGCGGAGGGCGGCTGTGCGCGGCGGGGACGCCGGAGCCGCTCCGTCGCGGCCAGGCTATGCCTTTGTGAACGCGTGCACAAAGACGGTGTCCGTTTTGTCCGGGCAAAGTGACCGGTGCCACATGCAACAACAGGGACACCCGGCCACGCTCCTCACGTATGCGTCCTCGCGCGGAGAAAACGGCCTCGTATCGTAATCCACAACGCCTCAAGCTCCCAACGCCCGCTTCAGACGCCCCGCGTCCACGCGCCAGAAGTCGTGCTGCGCGCCGTCGATCAGCACCACGGGGATCTGCTCCTGGTAGAGCCGGTGCAGCTCCGCGTCACGCGTGATGTCCCTCTCCTCCCAGGCGGCCCCCACCTCGTCGCACACCGCGGCGACCACGCGCCGCGCGTCGTCGCACAGGTGGCACCCTGGCTTGCCGATCAGCGTCACCAGGCGCTCGGACGGGGGGCGTTCACCCGCGGCGGCCCGCGCGCGCCCGGTCCTGCGCCCGCCCTCGCCGCGATCCCTGTCCGGCCTGCGGAGCAACGGAGTCATGGCGCCCATTGTGCCGCGCCCGGCCACCCCCGCGTCACGCCCGCGCAACCGGGATCCCGCCCTCGGGTGGCTATGCTCGCCCCATGGCCAGGTCTCGTTCCACCGAACGTTCTTCCGGGCGTTCGCCCGAGCCCGTACCCCCCGCCGCGACATCGCGCCTGGCCTGGCTCACCCCGCGTCGCAAAGCCGCCACGGAGCGCACCAGGCTCGCGGGCGAGGCGGCCGCCGAGGCCGCGCGCGGGACGGTCGCCGAGCCGGAGTTCCCGGCCCACGGCGACGCGAAGGCTGCGGCGTTCTTCGACCTCGACAACACCGTGATGCAGGGCGCCGCGATCTTCCACCTCGGCCGCGGCCTCTACAAGCGGAAGTTCTTCCAGAAGCGGGAGTTGCTCAAGTTCGCCTGGCAGCAGGCGTACTTCCGCATGGCGGGCGCGGAGAACGCCGGGCACATGGCCGACGCCAGGGACAGCGCGCTCTCGATCGTGCGCGGGCACCGCGTCGCCGAGCTGACGGCCATCGGCGAGGAGATCTACGACGAGTACATGGCCGACCGCATCTGGCCAGGCACCCGCGCGCTCGCCCAGGCCCACCTGGACGCGGGCCAACGGGTCTGGCTCGTCACCGCCGCACCCGTGGAGACCGCGGCCATCATCGCCCGCCGCCTCGGCCTGACCGGCGCCCTCGGCACGGTCGCCGAGTCGGTCGGCGGCGTCTACACCGGCAGGCTCGTCGGGGAGCCACTGCACGGGCCCGCGAAGGCCGTTGCCGTCGAGGCGCTCGCCGAGGCGGAGGGCCTGGACCTGGAGCGCTGCGCCGCGTACAGCGACTCGGCCAACGACATCCCGCTGCTCTCGCTTGTCGGTTACCCGTATGCGATCAATCCCGACCGCAGGCTGCGTGCGCACGCCAGGGAAATGGGCTGGCGCCTGCGCGACTACCGAACGGGCCGCAAAGCGGTGCGCGTCGGCGTTCCCGCGGCCGCGGGAGCGGGCGCCGTCGCAGGTGGGGCCGTTGCGGCCGTCGCGCTCCAGCGCCGCCGCCGCTAGCCGGGACCCCGCCTTCCCCAACACCCCGACTGATCAAACTCGGTCAGAACTTCAGCACATCAGCAGCCGATGCGATCAGGTATGCCCTGGCGTTTACGTGGCGCGGCGAACACAACCGGTAACTCTTCAAACCTAATCGGCGATTTTCGCAACTAGGCGTAGCGTCGTCAGCACGAAGCGTTATTCTCCTCAGACGCATGTGACGGATCCGCCACTGCACGTGTTGGAAGCTAACGCCTCTGGGAGTCCCGTGTACCCACACGTCGGGGTTGACGCCTCGGGCCTGGCTACGCTGCGCACGACGGTCGCCGACCGGCTGCGCACCCTCGTCCCCTCCGCGTACGCCGTCCCCACCCTCGCCACACCTGTCCCCGCCCGCCCCCCCGGCCCCGCCTACACGGTCGTGGACGGAGCCGCCGCGGCGACCGTCGGCAGACGAGCCCGCTCCGGAGCAGCCGGCGCCTCGACCGCACGCCCCGCCGTCCCCAGCGACAGCCGCCGCATGATGGACCTCGTCGAGCGCGCCCAGGGCGGCGAGGCGGAGGCGTTCGGCCGCCTCTACGACCACTACTCGGACACGGTCTACCGGTACATCTACTACCGCGTCGGCGGCCGTGCCACGGCCGAGGACCTCACCAGCGAGACGTTCCTGCGCGCGCTGCGCCGCATCGGCACCTTCACCTGGCAGGGCCGCGACTTCGGGGCATGGCTGGTCACCATCGCCCGGAATCTGGTCGCCGACCACTTCAAGTCGAGCCGTTTCCGCCTCGAGGTGACCACGGGCGAGATGCTCGACGCCAACGAAGTGGAGCGCAGCCCCGAGGAGTCCGTCCTCGAGTCCCTGGCGAACTCCGCGCTGCTCGACGCCGTCCGCAAGCTCAACCCCCAGCAGCAGGAGTGCGTCACGCTGCGGTTCCTCCAGGGCCTCTCCGTCGCGGAGACCGCCCGCGTCATGGGGAAGAACGAAGGCGCGATCAAGACCCTCCAGTACCGGGCGGTCCGCACCCTGGCCCGGCTGCTGCCCGACGACGCCCGCTGAGCCGCGGGCGCCCGACGGGCCGGGGAGCCCCCGCGCTCCGGCGCACCGACCACGGAATGTGAGCGGTGAACGCCCAGCAGTCACATAATCTGTCAGCCGTAACCCGAGTGCCTGTCCGCTCGTTGTCGCCAATTGGAAACGCACCGCGGACTCCCCACCGCCCCACCGCCGCGCTCCGACCAGGCGTCACCTCTTCGGGTGCACATGGCCGAAGCCGGCAACTTCTGTCCGTCAGGGGGAGTCATTCCTGTGACGAGAGGAGGTGCCGCCCGTGATCGGATCCATGTCGGCCCATCGCCGGGCCAACGCCTTCGCCCATCTCCTCGATGAGTCGCGGCTCGACAGGCCGGGACTCGACGAGGAGGAGACGGCGGCCCCGGGGGCCCCCGGGCGTGAGGCCCCGGAGGACCGGCGGGAGCACGCAGCCCTGCTGGCGGTCGTGGAGAGGCTGGCGGCCCTGCCGGGGCCCGAGCTCTCCCCCGGGACCAGGACGGCCCAGCGGGCGCGGCTGGTCGCCGCGATGGAGTCGGCGTTCGCCGAGGGCCTGGACCCCGCCGAGAGCCCGAGCGCCGGTCGCGTGCCGGGCCAGCGCCGCGCGCGCGGCACGAAGGGCGCGCACCGCGCCGCCCAGGGCGGCGTCCTGGCCAGGCTCAAGCCCACCACACGTCTCACCAAGGGGCTCGCGGCCGGCGGCCTCACCGTGGGCGTGGCCGCGGGCGCGTTCGGCGGCGTCGCCGCCGCGAGCACCGACGCCCTGCCTGGCGACACGCTCTACGGCTTCAAGCGCGGCATGGAGGACCTGCGGCTCGACTTCGCCGACGGCGACATGGACCGCGGCCAGCTCTACCTCGACCACGCCTCCCGGCGGATGGGCGAGGCGAGACGCCTCCTCGAGCGCGGCAGATCGGGCCCGCTCGACCACGAGGACCTCGACGCCATCCGCAGGGCCCTCGCCAGCATGCGCGACGACGCCGCCGAGGGCCACCGGCTCCTCACCCGCGTCTACGAGGCGGACGGCTCCATCGACCCGATCCGCTCGCTCTCCGCCTTCGCCGACGACCACCGCGACACCTGGACCCACCTCCGCGGCAGGCTCCCCGCCCCGCTGTGGGACGTCGGCGTCGAGGTCACCGACGTCTTCGACGCCATGGAGGAGGAGATCGGCCCGCTCCAGTCACTCCTGCCCGAGCGCACCGAGAGCACCTCGTCGGCCGACGGCTCGGGCGGCGGCGCCTCCGCGTCCCAGCGCCCTGGCGGCCACGCGTCCGAGCACCCCGCCACACGCCCCGACCCCGGCACCACCCACGACCAGCACGACGACGACCACGACCACACGGGCGCGGACGAGTCCGAGCCACCGGGCGACGGGCTGCTCGACGGCGGCCTCCTCACCCCCGAGGGCCGCGAGTCGGGACCCGAGGCAAGCTCCCCACCCGGCGACACCGAGCCGGGCCGGCTGCTCCCCGAGCCCGATGTCACCATCCCGCCCCTGGTGGAAGACCTGCTCCCCGACCTCGGCCTCGACCCCGAGGAGCCCTAGGCTCCAGGACCCCTTAGAAGAACACCGACCGCCGCGCCACCAGCAGCTTGTACAGCGTGTGCTGGATGGTCTCCCGCACCTGATCGGTCAGCTGGAACATCAGCATGGGGTCCTCCGCCGCCTCGGGCGGCTGGTCCCTGGTCTCGATCGGCTCACCGAACTGGATGGTCCACTTCGTGGGCAGCGGGATCGCGCCCAGCGGCCCCAGCCAGGGGAACGTCGGAGTCAGCGGGAAGTACGGCAGGTTCAGCAGGCGGGCGAGGGTGCGCGCGTTGCCCACCATGGGGTGGATCTCCTCGGCACCCACGATCGAGCAGGGCACGATCGGCACCCGCGCCCGCAGCGCCGTCGCCACGAAGCCGCCGCGCCCGAAGCGTTGCAGCTTGTACCGCTCGGAGAACGGCTTGCCTATGCCCTTGAAGCCCTCGGGCATCACCCCGACCAACTCACCCCGGGCGAGCAGCTCCTGGGCGTCCTCCGCACACGCGAGCGTGTGCCCGGCCTTGCGCGCCAGCTCGTTGATCACCGGCAGCTGGAAGACCAGATCGGCGGCGAGCAGCCGCAGATGACGGTCGGCCGGGTGCCGGTCCCTCACCGCCACCTGAAGCATGAGCCCGTCCCACGGAAGCGTGCCGGAGTGGTTCGCGACGACAAGCGCGCCCCCCTCGTCCGGCACGTTCTCCATGCCGCGCACCTCGACCCTGAAGTACTTCTCGAAGACGGGCCGAAGCAGCGTCAGCAGCACCTCGTCCGTGAGGTCCTGGTCATAGCCGAAGTCGTCGACCTCGTACTCCCCCGTCAGCCGCCGCCGCAGAAACGCGAACCCCCGCGCCAGCGCCTCGTCGAGGCCGTCCCCGGGGCTCTCCTCCGGCTCCGCCCGCTCCTCAGGGGCGTCGTCGAGCGGTGGCCGCGCGCGCCCTCGCCCGCGGCGCTCCCCCTCGTCGAACGGGATCACCTTGGCGTCACCCACGGCGCAGCACCTCCTCGATGCGGTCGACCCACTGGCCCACCGCGTCCGGCGGCAGCGCGCCGGGCCCATGGGTCGCGACGAACGCCGCGAAGGTCTCCGGCGTCGTGTAGGCCAGCGGCCCACCCATCGCCTCGGTCAGCCGCGCGGTGCGCACGACCCGCCCATGGGTGAGCGAACGCAGCTGCTCGGCCGATATCCCCCTGATCCCGAGGGCGCCCAACGCCGAGCCGAGCCACGGCGCCAGGGGATGCGCCACGGGAACGGTCGGCCGCCCGATCCGCCGGGCGGCCTGGGACAGCAGCAGCACGCCGTCGCCCGCCACGTTGAACGTCCCGGCCCCCAGCGCCTCCTGGCTCCCCGGCTCGGCGATCGCGCGGGTCAGCACCTCGAGCACGTCGTCCTCATGGACGAGTTGGAGCCGCGGGTCGTAGCCGAGCAGCGTCGGCAGCACGGGCAGCCTGAAGTACGCGGCGAGCCGCGAGTCGGCGGCGGGCCCCAGTACGTGCGCGAACCGCAGCACGGTGACGGCCACATCGGGGCAGCGCCGCTCGAAGCCCCTGGCATACGCCTCGATCTCGGCGACATCGCGCGGGAATCCCCCGGCGGCTGGCGCCCGGGGCGGGGTGTTCTCGTCGAAGACGGCGGGGTCGCGCGCCGCGGTGCCGTAGATCTGCGTGCTCGACTTGATCACGACCCGGCGCAGTCCCGGCACTTTCTGGCAGGCGCCGAGCAGTTGGAGGGTGCCGAGGACATTGACCTCCTTCACCCCCGCGCGGCCGCCCCCCGAAGGCCCGGGAGTGCCGTGCACATCGAGGTGGACGACCGTGTCCACGGCGTGCTCGGCAAGCACCGTCACGATCGACGGCTGCCGGATGTCCGCCCTGACGAACTCGGCCTCGCCGAGCGGGTGCACGGGGGACCTGCTGTCGACGCCGACGACCCGGTCGACGTCCGGATCCCTGAGGATGTGACGCATGAAGCGCCCGCTGAGCTGTCGAGCGGCGCCGGTCACGAGCACGGTCCTGCCCATGCCTCTCCCCTGCCGTGCGGAGGCCCTCCCGTCGCGGTACGGACGGGAGGGCCGTTCAGCGGCGCTCGCTCACTTCTTGTTGCGGCGCTGGACGCGCGTGCGCTTCAGCAACTTGCGGTGCTTCTTCTTCGCCATCCGCTTGCGCCGCTTCTTGATGACAGAGCCCACGACTACCCTCGCTCACTTCGCTTACCCGGTGCGGGGCGTCCGAGCCCACACGACCTACATGTCGCTCAGCCTACCGTTCACCGAGTGATACGGGTTAATCGAGGGGGGTCGACGGGCCCGCTTCGTCGTTACGCGCTCTCCGCTCCCACGAACGACTCTCGGAGGTACTCATGGACGGCCTGCTCGGGAACCCGGAAGGACCTTCCCACCCGGATCGCGGGCAGATGACCGGCGTGCACCAGGCGGTACACAGTCATCTTGGAGACTCGCATCACCGCGGCGACTTCCGCCACGGTCAGGAACTTGGCCTCGCTCAGAAGCCTTTCACCAGTAGCCATGTCACACCTGACCTTCCGCACATGTCGGACACCGGCTTCCCCTCCGGTGACTCCCTCTCGCATGTGCGCTCATCCCCAGAGTAGGGGCGGGTGATGCGAGTGGGGAAGAGGTGCCTCAACCGGCCTTTTACAACGAGCCTGGTCTTACCGTGACGAAGAAGACCGATTGAGACATAGCGCCGAAGCGCCCCGTAGCACCACGGGCGCATGGCGTCAGCACGCGACGTTTCCGCCCCGACCGCAAACGCCTTCGCGCCGACCGGTCGCCGAGGCCGCGGGCCCGGCGGGCACCTGGGGCGTCGCCCCGTGGCTGACCTGCGCGGCAACGCCGGTCGGCCCCCTCGGACACCCCTCTGCCCCGGGCCCCAACGCCCGTGCGGACGCGCGGAGGTGAGGGGGCGCGAACGCGGGATGTGAACGATGACGCCGCGGCGCCATACCCGGACTTCCGCCCCCCGGCGCGAGCCGGGGTCGCACGGTGGCGTAGAGGGAATCGGGTCGTTTTGTCGATAGATCCCCCCTGCGCTGATGTGAGATGGGCGCAGCATGTCGACGCCCCACGGCCCGTCAACCGGGCGTAGGCGGTGGCCAGTCGGCGGGTGGCGGGTCAGGGGAGCAGGCCGTGGTGGGGGTAGACGGCGCGGCGGGTGGCGAGGATGGCCCGGTCGACGGTGTCGGCGGGATCGTAGCCGTCGGCCCAGTCGCGCCAACGCGGGGCCCTGCCGTCGGTCATGCGGCGGGGGCCGCTCTGCCGGGTCAGCGCGTAGACGGCTTTCAGCCAGCTGTCGGGGGTGGCCGCGGTGGGGTCGACGGGGGCGTGGGCGGCGATGGCGACGAGGTGGGTCCAGAGGCGGGGGACGACGTCGATGACGGCGTACCCACCGCCGCCGAGCGCCAGCCATCGGCCTTCGGCGTGCTGGTGGGCCCAGTCGTGGCAGGACTCGGCGGCCAGGCGCTGGGCGTCGAGGCTGAGCGCGAGATGGGCGAGGGGGTCTTCGAAGTGTCCGTCGGCGCCGTGCTGGCTGACGACGACCTGGGGGCGGAAGGCGGCGAGGAGCTCGGGGACGACGGCGTGGAGGGCACGGAGCCACTCCTGGTCGGATGTCCCGGCGGGGAGCGGGATGTTGACGGCGCCGCCGGGGGCGGCCTCGCCGCCGGTCTCCTCGGGGAGCCCGGTGCCAGGGAAGAGGGTGCGGGGGTGTTCGTGGAGCGAGATGGTGAGGACGCGGGGGTCGTCCCAGAACGCGTCCTGGACGCCGTCGCCGTGGTGCACATCGGTGTCGATGTAGGCGACGCGCTCGGCGCCCAGCTCCAGGAGGCGGGCGATGGCGAGGGCGGCGTCGTTGTAGACGCAGAAGCCGGAGGCCGCGGCGGGCATGGCGTGGTGGAGACCGCCCGAGAAGTTGACGGCGTGCTGGACGTCGCCGCGCCAGATGTCGTCGGCGCCCGCGACGGACTGCCCGGCGATGAGGGCGGACACCTCGTGCATGCCGGGGAACGCGGGGGTGTCGTCGGTGCCGAGCCCGAGCCGCTGGTCGGCCTCCCAGGGGTGGAGAGAGGCGTGCCGGACGGCGTCGAGGTAGGGGGTTCGGTGGACGAGAGCGAGGGTGGAGTCCCCTGCGGGGCTCGCGGCGACGACGTCGATGCGCCGGTCGAGGCCGAACGCCTCCACGAGCCGCATGGTCAGGGTCAGCCGCACGGGGTCCATCGGGTGTGCGGGGCCGAAGTCGTATCCGGCGACACCCTCGTCCCACATCAGTCGTGCCTCACCACTCATGGTGACACGGTAGCGGAACGCAAGTAGGCCCTGCCGACGAAATCCCTGTCGGCAAGGCCCACTTATGAAGAATTGTCCGGCGGTGTCCTACTCTCCCACACGGTCCCCCATGCAGTACCATCGGCGCAGGGAGGCTTAGCTTCCGGGTTCGGAATGTAACCGGGCGTTTCCCTCCCGCCATGACCACCGGAACACTGCGAGAACACAGTCTCCGGCCGGTCAAGAATTCACAGTGGACGCGAGCATCTGCGGACAAGCCCTCGGCCTATTAGTACCGGTCAACTCCACCCGTCACCAGGCTTCCATCTCCGGCCTATCAACCCCGTCGTCTACAGGGAGCCTTACCCCATC
>NZ_RBDY01000008.1 GCF_003626575.1 Streptomyces radicis
GCCGTCGCGTCCGGTGGATTGCACGATCCGGTGGGTCTGGTCCCCTCCGCTGTCGAGCACCGTGCGTGCGGTGCCGTCGATGGTGACCAGGTGGGAGGTGTCGTTGACGCGGAGGACGTCGCTGCCTGCGACGGTGTTGCCGTGGACGTCCATGAGCCGGGGCGTGCCGTTGGCGGGGGCCCACCAGCGGTACGCGGACCGCAGGCCGCCCAGGGTGGGGTCGTTGCTGACCAGGTAGGTGGTGCCGTCCCTGACGACGAGGTGGTCGCCGCTGGCGAGGGGGGTGATGGTGCCGGGGACGGGGTTTTCCTCGGCGTCGACCAGGCGGAGGGGGTTGCCGGGGCCGGTGTCCAGGATCTGGAGGTCGCCGAGCGGTCCTCCGGTGAGTTGGGTGACGCGGTGGTGGAAGGTGTCGTCGAGGGCGTGCTCGGTGGTGTGGTTGCCGGATTGGATGGTGACGGTGTTGTCGTCGGACCACGCGCGGTCCGAGATGTCCTGGCCGCCCCGGTGGACGGTGGGGTGGCCGTCCGGGTCCAGGGGGTAGGCCCTGACGATGTCGCCGGGTGTGCCGTCGGGGTTCGGTGGCCGTACCGCGTCGTGGGTGTGCGCTCCCGTGCTGTTGACGACCTGGCGTCCGACGTTGTCCACCTCGATCAGGAACATGTCGTCGGCCAGGCGTTCGACGCGTGCGCCCTCGAAGGGGAGGCCGTTCGCGTCCACCACGTCCGGCAGGCCGCCGCCCGGCGGCAGGATCAGGGAGTAACCGGACAACGTGCCGTTCAGCGGCTCCATCGTCTCCATCGACGTCAGCGCGGGCCGGGCGGTCGCATAGGAGTTGTCCTGCGACCGCACGGTGTACCAGCCCTCGCCCAGCGGGGTGACGGTTGTCCCGGGTACGGGGTGGTCGCCGGGTCCGAGCAGCCTCGGCGCGTTGTCGCCGGAGTCGACGAAGCGGAAGCCCGCCAAGGATCCCGTGGTGATCTCCAGCGTGCGGATGGGGGCGGCGCCGTCCGCCCCTTCGGCCGTCTCGGAGCTGGTGCGCACGGTGACATAGGGCGCCGGGGTCATGGCGCCGTCCGCCCCAAGACGGTCGGTGCGGACCACGAACGGAGCGTGGTGGGTCTCGTCGAGGGGCAGCAGCGCCAGCTCGTTCGAGGCGTTCCCGTCACGTCCTGGCAGTGGCTCGACGTCGTAGTCGCTGAGCACTGCCCTGTTGAGGAGCACATGGCCGCGGCCGGGCACCTCGACCAGGAACTGGCCGTCCAGTTCCAGGGGGCGCACGGGCGCCCCGGGGAGCGGTGTCCCGTCGGGGCGGACCACGAAGGGCGTGTCGCTGCCGTGGGGGACGGCGAGGATGTTGCCGCCCAGGGGCCCGTCCGGGGTGCGGTGCGCGTAGCCGAGGAAGGTGCCGTCCGCCGCGAAGAAGGTGGCGACGGGGTAGTCGCCGTCCACGCGCAGGGCCGCGCCGTCCATCCAGAAGTCGTCGCTCGGGCCCGTGCGGTCGGTGCCGATGGGCAGGGCGACCAGGCGGTCCTGCGCGCCCGGCACCTGTACCACGGTGTGGGAGTGCCACATGTATGGCCCCAGCACGGCGCGTCCGACTCCGGGTGCGTCGATCATGTTCAGCTCGGTGCCGAACGGCCTGAGGGTCACGCCCGCCACCGGAGCGCCGGTCTCGATGTGGATGACCTGGGCCGTCACGGTGCCGTCGGGCAGCTCGGTCAGCTCGAAGCGGTATCCGGTGAACGAGTCACGGCCATCCCCAGGCCGCACGGTGGACTCCAATGTCCCGTCCAGGCGGTGGAACGTGGTCACCTCCGGGAGGGTGCGGATGACGGTGAGCCGTCCGTCGCTCTCCACGACGTTCGAGCCGGGCACGCTCCTCCCCCCCAAGCCGTTCTCGAAGTGGTTGTAGAGCGTCCCCCGGCCCGAGCCGCTCGTCGGCCAGGTGGCGATGCTGCCGGTGTCCCGGCCGGACAGGGGCGGCAGCTCGGCGTGGTTGCGGTAATCCCCGGAGCGGCTGTCGATGACCACCGGGTCACGGCCTGGGATGGTCACCAGGACGTCGGGGTAGCGGGGGTCGGCCCAGGCGTTCAGGTTCCGCACGTTGGCGCCGTTCACCGGACGCCCGTCGGCGGTGACGACCCAGGAGCCCGCGTCGTCGGCCTGGGTGGTCGAGCGCCATTCGTGGAGCTGGTGACCGGCGAGCCGCCCATCGGTCATGGTGAGCCGGACCCCGCGGTAGTTGCCCGCCCAGTCGAAGAACAGGGTGGCGTTCGCCGCGCGGCCACTGATCCCGGCCGCGTCGGCGACCAGGGTGAATTCCCGCCGTAGTTCGCCCCCCGGGGTGAGCACGAAGGGATCGTCCCCGCGCAGCGGCAGGGCGGCCCAGCCGAAATGGGTGTTGCCCCAGTGGAGCTTCACCGCGTCGTGGGTGTGGGTGTGGGTGTCCTGGGTGTTGACGATGCCTGGGCGCTGGCGGGGGGTGTTGACGAGGTAGCCGCCGTTGTCGAGCGGTTTGGCCGTGGCGTTGGGTACGGGGGTGCCGTCGGGGCCGATGACGTGGGCTGTTCCGTCGTGAGCGATGTCGAGGTGGTTGCCGGGGCCCAGGGGGCCGCCGGGGTGTCGGGTGCTGGAGTCGATCAGGGTGCCGTCGGGGCTGTGGACGGTGTACGCGCCGGGGGTGTGGACCACGACGCGGTTGCCGCCGAACGTCGAGTGGACGTCGTCGCTGTGGAGGCGGCCGTCGCCGCGGAGGACGGCGTGGGTGTCGGCGTGGCCGGTGGGTGGGGCGAGGAAGAGGCCGGAGGGGTGTCCTTGGTCGTCGAGCAGGTTGACGGTGGGGGTGAGGCGGCCGGTGTCGTCCACGATGTGGGGGGTGTGGTCGCCGATGCGGACGAAGGTGCCGCGGTCGCCGAGGGGGGCGAGGGTGATTCCGTCGCCGGAGCTGTCGTGGATGACGAGGGGGCTGTCGGGGCGGTTGTTGGTGGGGACGGCGATGAGGGGGGTGTGGTCGGGGCGGTGGATGAGCCAGCCGGTGTTGTCGGGGAGGCGGGTGACGTGGTCGTGGATGACGAGGGGGCTGTCGGGGCGGTTGTTGGTGGGGACGGCGATGAGGGGGGTGTGGTCGGGGCGGTGGATGAACCAGCCGGCGTTGTCGGGGAGGGGGGTGACGTGGGCCTGGGGGAGGAGGTTGCCGTCGTGGTCGGTGACGCGGGCGGTGTTGTCGCCGGTGATGGCGAGTGTGTGGTGTTCGTCGCCGGGGAGGCGGTGGAGGGTGGTGTGGTGGGTGCCGCGGGCGTCGTGGATGTGTGTGGTGGTGTCGGTGCGGTGGATGGCGAGGAGTCCCTCGTCGAGGAGCTCGACGTCGTGGGTGGGGGTGACGGTGTCGTTGAGGCGGATGAGTTGGGGTGACCGGTCGGCTACGAGGGAGATGGCGTGGCCGGCGAGGGGGCCGTCGCGGTGGATGTGGAGGTTGGCGAGGAAGCGGCCGTCGTGGTCGTGGAAGGTGGTGGTGATGCCGGTGCGGATGGCGATGGAACGCTCGGTGATGCGGATGTGGTCGGTGGCGACGGGCTGGCCGTCGCGGGTGAGGGTGGGGGCGCCGCCGCCGGGCGGGGTGGTGAGGGTGGTGCCGGTGGGGTGGCCGTCGGGGCCGAAGAGCCTGACGGGGTGTGGTAGTTCGGTCAGCTCGACATCGCTGTCGCCCATGCCGTGGCGGGCCGGGCCCGGGACACCCGAGCCGTCGGCGGCGTCGGATCCGGGGCTGCCGGGGCGGGTGGCGTCGATGGTGTAGCGGATGTCGGGGGCCATGAACACGGTGCGGCCGGTGTCGCCGGGAGGGAGCGGGACGTCGGACCGCCCCCTGTCGCCCAGCAGTTGGCGGCTCACCTCGACCTTGTCGACGTGGTCGAGCCTCATGAACTCGTCCGCGTCCACCTTGTCAAGGGCCGGCGCCGAGGGGCCGTCGGAACGGAACTGGCCGGTGGCGGGATCGTAGGCGGCGAACCGCTGCCCCGGGCCGAAGACGGCCACGAGGGCCGAGTCGCCGCCGGGCGGGATGTGGCGCACCACCCGGTCGGAGAGCCGCCCCAGGTCCGCGTCGCGCGGGAAGGGGTAGAACTGCCCGTCGGAGCGGGCCAGCGCGAGCACATCCGGCTCGCCGGGTCGCCCCGAGAGCCGCACCACCGTGTACGAGGACCGGCCGTCGCCCGTGACCAGGTGAACGGTGTCTCCCTGCCGCACCAGGTACTCGCCGGAGTCCAGCACGGTGACGGTCGCCCCGTCCACGACGCGGCCGTTCTGGTCCCGCAGCCCCAGCGCGCCGTCGCCCGGGTCCACGACGCGGAAGCCGGTCAACGGCCCGTCGTCGATCTCCATGGTGCGCGTGGTGAACGCATCGGAGCGCCCGTTCACCGCCTCGACGTGGCCGCCGCCAGGCCCGACCACGCCGGGGGTGCCGCTGACGGGAACGGCGGGCGTCGCCTGCGGCATGGCCGCCAGTGGCACGGTGCCCTGCTGGGCCGTGGGGAGGGGCGGCGGGGGCATGATGCTCTGCGCAGCGGGGGTGATGCCCTCCACCGAAACCAGGCCCGAGTTCGGGGCGCTGTCCGCCTCCCGCAGTGGCGGCGGGACGCTGTCGAACTCGGCACTGGCGCCGTCCGCGGCGCGGGGCGCGGGGGGTGGGACCGAGGCAGTGATGCCGTCGGCGGTGGCGCCAGGCCGACTGGTCAGCGAGTTGAGGGCGACCGGCGGGGGGCCGCCGAGGGCCGGGGTGGTGACCGTGGGGGGCGCGACGGCCTGCGCGGGCGGGGTGAGTCCGTTGGCGGCCAGCGCGAGCGGCGTCACCGGGGGCGCGGAGGCGACCTCTCCGGCGATGTCGTCGAACCCGTTGGTGAGGTTTCCGTTGGTGAGGTTGACGTCGACGTGGCTCGCCGGGCCGACGTCGAAGGAGGCGGGGCTGGAGAGGGTGATGTCGTCGGCGCGGGTGTGGACGCCGGGGCCGGTGTCGACGGGGGCGAGGGGGTTGACGTCGCCGAAGTGGCGTGCGCTGGCGCCGGTCTGGGCGACGTCGGGGGGGCTGAGGGAGAGTCCCTGGTCGGCGAAGTGGCTGTGGAGAGAGGGTGCGGCGGTGACGTCGAGGTCGAGGGCCGCTTCGCTCGGGGGGAGGCGGTTGACGGCGGCGGGGGTGGTGAGGGGGGTGCTGACGGGAGGGGTGAGGTGCGTGCTGACGGCGGTGATGCTGGTGGGCAGGACGTTGGCGTTGGCGTGTGGGACGGCGACGGTGTCGCCGAGGACGGGCATGTCCGCGGTGTTGAACGCGGGCAAGTGGGTGGCGCTGGTCCCCGTGGGGGAGATGCCGGAGGCGTTGGCGCCGATATCGGAGCGGAGGGGGGAGAACGCGCCCTGGTCGAGGTTGATGACGGCGTCGCCGCCGGCGGTGCCGGTGCCGTTGCCGACCAAGGTGTGGGTGGCCTGAGTGGGCGCGGGCGTCGGGGTGGGTGTGGGTGTGGGTGTGGGGGTGGCGACGTGGGCGGGAGCGCCGGTGGGGTTGGGGAGGTTGGTGGGGAGGTGGGCGAGGCCGTCGGTGGTGAACGCGTGCGCGGGATTGGGCACGGCCATCGAATTGCCCTGGTCGGCGAAGTGGAGGGAGAGGGGCTGGATGGGGCGGAGGTCGGCGAGGGAGTTGCCGGCGCCGGGGTCGGGGGCGGTGACCGGGTGGGAGGCGTTGTGGGTGCCGACGAAGCTGACGGGAGTGGTGGGCCGGGTGAGGGACAGGTCGGTGACGGAGGAGTGGGGGGAGGGGATGGGGGAGTGGATGGGTGCGGAGCGGGCGCCGTCTCCGATGAGGGGGACCACGGAGGTGTTGGCGGCGGTGAAGCGGCTGAGGGACAGGTCGGTGACGGAGGAGTTGGGGGAGGGAACGGGCGAGGTGCTGACGGGGGTGCCGGCGGCGGGGGTGATGGTGAAGGGGGTGTTATGGAGGCGCATGCCGTCGACGCCGAGAGTGATGACGGGGGCATGGGAGATGTCGTTCCAGAAGTGCATGCCGCCGAAGAACTGGGCGTAGTGGCCCGCGCCCGGTTGGTAGCGGGCCATGAGGGCGACGTTGACCTGGGGGCGGCCCATGGGGTCGAAGCCGCTGATGGTGCGGATGTCGATGAGCTGGTTGCCGTGGAGGAAGGCGCCGGTGCGGTACTGGCCGAGGACGCCGCGGTTCCACAGGCTGATGCGGAAGGCGTTGCCGATGCCGCCGCCCATCTCGGCGGCGTTGACGGGGAGGAAGAGGGCCAGCGCGCCGCGTCCGGTGAAGTGGGCGGCGAAGTATCCGGCGAAGCCGTTCTTCCCGCCCATGCCGATGAAGATGGGGTTGTCGGCCCAGGCGCCGCCGGTGCGGGCGTGGAGGTAGCCGTCCTTGATGGTGTTGAAGATCTTCGGGACGGTGACGACGACGAAGTTCCTGAAGCCCGTCCAGGTGGCGTCGCCGACGTTGCGCATCAGCTGGGTGACGCTCCCGCCGCTCTTGGTCCAGGCGCCGGTGATGCGGGTGTTGGCGCCGCGGATGATGCCGCCGATGTTGATGCCCCGGGTGGTGGGGATGATCATGCCGAAGATGGCGAGCATGAGGTCGGTGATATTGCCCCGGCCCGAGGTGAAGTCGATGATGCTCTTGACCAGGAGGACGGCGCTGAGGGCGATCAGGAGCAGGGCGGTGGGGCCGCCGAAGATGATGGCGGGAAGGATGAGGCCGATCACGAAGTAGGTGAGGAACTTCCAGAACTCCTCGCAGGGGTCGATCATCGAGGAGATGCCGGAGGTGGCGGCGGAGACGACGCCGGCGGCGGTGGCGGCGGCTTCGTCGAGGGCGTCACCGGCGTTGCGCGCGATGGTCCGGTAGTTCTCGACGTCGGGGTCGTCCTCGTCCAGGCCCGCCGCGGCGCTCAGGGCGTTGTCGGCGATCTCCTGCTGCTCGATCATGACGAGGCGATAGGCCGACAGGGCGCTGTGGACATCACTGTGGGATTCGTGGAAGCTCTGGACGAAGTTGCGGACGCGTCTGTCCATCTTGTCGCGCAGGGCGTCGGCGGTTTCCCCGATGAAGTACTCGCTGTTCTCCTCCATCAGCGCGTCGAGGTCGCGATCGATCTCCTCGGCGAGGTCGACGATCTGTCCCTGGGCATCGAGGAGTTCCTTGAGCCGGTCGGGGTCTCCCGGAGTCGGGTCGCTGCTGAGGCCGAGCGCGCTCCAGTCCGGAGGACGAGGCATGACCGGCTTCCCTTCTCTCGGCGACACGGCGACACGGCGACCACCGCACGACGTGCTCGCCTTCTTCGCCCTTGCACATCCACGGCGCCGCGAGGGGACCGCCCGCGGCCAGCTGCGGGCGGCCCCTCGCACCTTCTACGCGCGAGAAGGCCGGGGGGTTCACCAGATCCACGCGGGGGCTGAACCTTCCGCGGGGCTGGTGCGTGGAGGGGGTGAGGGCGTGCCCCGCGGGGCCGCGAACGCAACCGGCAAGGAAGGAGGCGCCATGCCCGATTTCGCCATGGACTACGACAAGCTCTACGCCATGCAGCGAGGGCTGCACGGCTTGGCCGAGCGGGCCGAAACCGCGGGCGGTCTCGGTGCGTGGGAGGAGATCGGCGAAGGCACCGCCACCTCCAACGAGTCGATCTTCGGCAACTACCAACTCGCCTACGAGTTCCAGCTGTTCTACGGGAAGTCGAAGGTGCGGATCGACGAGGGCAAGGAGAAGCTCGAGAGCTTCGGCGACATGTTCGGCGGCGTCGCCGACGCGCTGCTCCAGCAGGACGCCATGGTCGCCGGGCAGTTCACGACCATGGCGGGCCAGACGATCTTCGACCGGTGGCTCTCGGAGCACGAGGCGGTCGAGGACTGGGACCGGCGGAACGAGGAGTGGAACAACTACATCGAGGAGATCGGGGCCGCCGAGTACTTCGAGGAGCACCCGGACGCGAACGTCTGGGAGGTCTGTTCCGCGGAGGACGCCCCCGAGTGGTGCAAGACGTGGGAGGGCGACTACGGCGACCGTCCCGTGCAGCCGGGTGAGCGGCCGGACGAGCCGCCGGAGCACCCGCCGAGCCGCATGGAGATCACCGATGACGACGGCGGCAAGATCGAGTTCACGGTGCAGTACGACGAGGACTACAACATCCTCCAGGAGAAGAGCACCGTCACGACAGCCAACGGCGACACCGTCACCACCACCGTCGACTACGACGGACCGCCAAGTCCGAGCGACCCCGACAACCCGGACAACTCCGTCGACACCCGCGACTACACGGTGACCACCGTCGCCCCGGACGGCAGCAAGTCCACGGTCGAGGTGGAGATCAGCGACGACGGCCAGACCCGGACGGAGACCAACACCACCTGGGACGAGGACGGCGACGAGGAGGTCGAGGTCACGGAGTTCGTGCGTTCCGACGCCGAGGACGAGATCTGGAAGGAGGTGGAGGACGACGACGACGACTGATCCGCCGCACCCCACCACCGCACCGGAACGCATCACCACAGGAGTGAGCTCTCATGCCCAACATCAGCATCACCTTCGATGACGTCGACGCGGCGGCCGCGGCGATGGACAACTCCAGGACCGAGGTCATCGAGCCGGCGGTGGACGCCGCCAAGCTGGCGATCGACGAAACCCTTGGCCGGGATCTCGTCCTCCAGGATACCGAGGCGGCGATCACCGACCAGTACAACATCCTCCACGGCCAGCTCGTCGACCTCGCCCTTGCGATCAAGAGCTTCGCCGATCAGTTCCTCAACATCAAGGACGGCATGATCAAGTTCGACCAGCAGTACGCGGAGCTCATCCGCAACCCGAAGTGAGGTCGGCATGCCAGATATTTCCGCCGATTACGCCGGGATCGTGGATGCCGCGGGCAAGCTCAGCACGACGTGCAACATCATCGTGCCCGAGATCTACAGCCTCATGGGCACGGTCGGCACGCTCCTCGACGAGGGCCTCTACCTGGAGCAGGCGAGCCCCGCGCTGAAGACCGCCTACGAGGAGTTCAGCAAGTCCATGCAGGCGGCGGCCGCCGGCCTCCAGAACTGGGCCAACCTCCTCACCGCCATCAAGGATGCCTTCGAGAACAACGACGCGGAGCTGTTCGCCATCACCCTCTCCGCCATCGACGGCGAGGGTGGCTTCGAGGTGACCGCGAACGAGGTGACGACCACGCCCGGCGAGGTGCCCAAGTGGGACAGCCAGCACGAGCTGAACGGCACGCCCGTCGACTGGAACGAGGATCGCACCCGGCTCGAACCCTGACCCCGCGGGACGCCGGAGGGCTGCGGGACGCCGGAGGGCCCGGGACCGGCTCTCCGGTCCCGGGCCCTCCGTTTCCGCGCCCCACGCGGGGAGTCACGTGAGCACGGTCAGCGGCACCTGGACCGCCAGCAGACGACCCGAGGTGTCCGCGGTCCAGGCCCGTCCCGGAGTGGTGGCCGGGCGCACGTGCTCCGGCATCAGCCTGGCGCCGATGAGCTCGCCCTCGTTGAGGTTCTTCGGGCCCAGCAGCAGCCCGCGCCGCCCGCGGCGCGCGACGCCGATCCAGCCCATCGTGGTCATGCCGTCCGCGGGCCCGGCCAGCAGCAGCCCGAGGCCCCGGTCGCGCCCGGCCGAGCCGACCTTGCGCAGCTGCGGGTCCAGCTTGCTGTTGACCAGCAGCTCGGCGTCGTCCACGACCACCACGGCGGGCTTGTCGCCCACGGCCGCCAGCGCCTCCTCCAGCATCGCCGCGCTCGGCTCGGGATCGTCGATCACGTGGGCCAGGCCGTGCGCGGACAGCCGCCGCAGCGGCGAATCCCTCGGGGTGACCACCACGAGCGCGGTGCCGCCCATCACCAGCGAGACGCACATCGCCGCGAGCGCCGTCGACCGTCCGCTGTGCGGCGGCCCGGCGACGAGGAACGAGCCTGAGCCGTCGGCGAAGTCGTAGCCGAGCACTTCGCCGTCGTCGCCGCCGACGCCGAGCAGCGCCCACAGCGGCCTGCGCTGCTCGTCGGCGATCCGGTCGGCGGCCTCCTGGAAGCCGACGACCTCGGGCAGTGGGGCCACGGTGAACGGCCGCGCCTCGTCGGCCACCCCGCCGTCCCTGGCCGTCGTCTGCCGCCCGATGGCGCGCAGCGCGTCCGCCTGGTCCCCGCCCTTGGCCAGCGCGGACAGCGGCAGCGTGAGGATCTGCCCCTCCACGCCGCCGGGGGTGGACCAGCCGCGCCCTGGCGGCACGTTCTCCGGTACGTTCCTGCGGTTGACGCCGACGATGGCGAAGTCCATCCGGTCCGTCTGGCGCAGCAGGATCCGCCGGTCGTTGTGCTGCCCGGCCCGGCCGCTGAGCAGCATCCGCTCGGATGTGGCGATCACATGCATGCCCGCCGTGACGCCCTCCCGCAGCAGCCGCAGCAGGTCGTCGGTGCTCCGCCCGCCGTCCTGCTTCTCCAGCATGGACACCAGGGCGTCCCAGCCGTCGATCAGGATCAGCAGGTGCGCGGGGCGTTCCGGCCTGGGCAGCTTGGCCCGCAGCTCGGTCAGGGAGTTGACGTCGTGCCGGGCGAGCAGCGCCTGGCGGTCGGTCAGCTCCTCCAGCAGCCGCCGCACCAGCCGGGCCAGGCGCTCCCCGTCGTGCCGGTGCACCACCGCGCCGCAGTGCGGCAGCGCCTCCAGGGCCGAAAGGCCGCCGCCGGCCGCGTCGATGCCGTAGATGTGCAGCTGGTCGGTCGTCACATGCAGGGCGGCCGAGCCCGCGATGGTGCGCAGCGTCTGGGTGCGGCCCGAGCGCGGCGCGCCGATCACATAGAGGTGGCCGAACGACTCGAAGACGACATGCCCGAGCCGCTGGTCCTGGTGGGCGGGCAGGTCGAAGAAGACATACGGCACCGGCTCGAGCCTCAGGGCGCCGGGGCGCGGGTCGCCGTCCGGGGCCGTCAGCGATATCGCCTCGGGCAGCGGCGGCAGCCAGGGGCGCGGCTGCGGTGCGAAGTCCTCCAGGGCGGAGACCGCCGCCCGCACGGCGTTGACCAGCGCGGTCAGGTCCGTGGGCGGATCGGTCGCCGCCTCGTCCCCTTCCCCGCCGTCCTTCTCCCCCTCGGCCGCCTCCTCGGCCTCCTCGGCCTCCGGCTGGGCGCCCTCGTGGATGACCCGGGGCGGCGGCAGCGGGTGGCCCAGCCGTTCCAGGCTCAGCTCGGCGCCGCGCACCGTGCGGGGCACCAGCTGGGCGGCGGGCGCCGCACCGTCGTCGGCGGGGCGCTCGGCGCCGACCCAGGCGGTCTGGAACGGCATGGGCGGCCCGTCGCCCCGCCTGACCAGGGCCCGGCCCGGGGTCGAGGGCGAGATCGCCGCCGCGGTGGGCGCGTTGATGATGTCCGTGCTCTCCGTGCGGTCGGTGACCCGGAGCGCGATGCGGAGGTTGGTGTTGGCGCGGATCTCGTTGGAGACCGCGCCCGCCGGACGCTGCGTGGCGAGCAGCAGGTGCAGGCCCAGCGAACGGCCGCGCTGTGCCAGGCTGATCAACCCGGGCACGAACTCCACCAGCTCGCGGACCAGCGTGGCGAACTCGTCGATGACCAGCAGCAGCCGGGGCAGCGGCGGCAGCTCGGGCTCCCGCGCGCGCTTGGCCCGGTACTCGCGGTGGTCCTTGACCCCCACGTCGGCCAGCAGCTGCTCGCGGCGGCGCAGCTCGGCGTCGAGCGACGCCAGCGCGCGCTGCACCAGATGGCCGTCCAGGTCGGTGATCATCCCCAGCGTGTGGGGGAGTTCGGCGCACTCGCGGAACGCGCTGCCGCCCTTGTAGTCGATGAGCACGAACGTCAGCTCGTCCGGCCTGTTCAACGCCGCGAGCGAGGCGATGATGGTCTGGAGCAGCTCGGACTTGCCCGATCCCGTGGTGCCGCCGATCAGGCCGTGCGGCCCGTCGGCCACCAGGTCGAGCGCGGCGGTGCCCTCGTAGCCCGCGCCCACCGGGAACGCGGTGCTCGCGGGCAGCCGCTCCCAGCGGCGCGCCAGGGCCGCGGGGTCGGGGGGCTCCTGGCCCAGCAGCGGCAGCAGCCGCACCTCGGCGGGCATCCCGGCGTCGGACTCCACGGTGACGTCGCGCAGCGGGGCCAGGGCGCGGGCGGCCTGCTCGCACCACGCGGGATCCACCTGGTCGGCGCGGATGCCGGAGACCGTGGGGGCGCCCGAGACGCGCATCGTCAGCCGGTTCCCCGTGGCGGTGACGACGGCGTTGCACTCCTCGGGCAGCAGGTGCTCGCGCTCGTCGAGGCAGAGGCTGTAGATCCGCATCGGCGGGCCCTGGGCCAGGATGCTGACCACGCCGGGCACGTCGCGCAGCCGGTAGGCGCCGTCCAGGATCACCAGGATGTCCGGCTCGCCGGGGGCGACGGCGTTCCCCGTGTTGTGCCCGGCGCCGGCGGCCCGCGCCTGGACGTCCGCGTACAGCTCGCTGACCCGCCTCGCGGTGGAGTCGGGGTCGGTGCCGATGGACACCAGCGGGGCGCCCGCGGCGCCGGGGCGGGCGGGGCGCAGATGGGTCAGCCAGCGGGCCCACGCCCACTCGGCGACGTGCTCCTCGTCGGTGAGGATGACGACGCGCAGGTCGCGGGGGCTGTGCAGGACGGCGGCCTGGGCGACGGCCCAACGGGCCACGGCGCGCGCGGTCCTGTCGGTGCCGGTGAGTCCGATCACGCCGAACATGGGCAGCTCGACGCCGATGGGCACGTCGGCGAGCCGCCAGTGGACGGTGCGGTGGTTGCTCTCCCGCGCCCCGTCGGTGATGCGCTTGAGCGAGGCGCGGGTCACCGTGCCCAGGCGCAGGGACAGGTAGTCGCCGTGGTGGCGGCGGCGTTCCCACAGCTGGTGGCCGGGGCCCGTGGCGGTGAGCAGCACGGCCGCGGGATCGGGGGACGCGGTGTTGCGCTGGTGGCGCTCGTCCACGGTGGCGCGGCGCATCTCCCGCTCCAGGGCGGCGCGGCGCAGCCGGAAGCGGCGCACCTTCTCCGCGTGCTGCTTGCGGTTGCTGCGGCGGCCCATCAGCCAGTTGGCCACGGCCATCAGCGGGGTGAAGGCGATGAGGATGATGAAGAAGAAGGACCGGAAGAGCGTCATCATGGCCAGGCCCATGATCATCGGCGAGATCATCAGGAGGAACGGGAAAGGGCGGGGGCCCGGGGGTCCCGGGGGCCCCGGCAGGTTGAGGTCCTCGGCGTCCAGGTGCGGCAGGATGCGCGGCGGGCGGCTGTACTCCAGGGTGTGCCCGTCGCCCGACGGCTTGACGGCGGCGTCCGCCTCGAAACGGGGCCCGAGCCGCAGCAGATGGTCGCCAAGGGCCAGGTCGGCGAACTCCGGCCAGTGCCACGAGCCGTCGTCGGGCGGCGGCCGGTGGCCCGGCGGCGGCAGCGGCGGGCGCAGCGGCAGCCCGTCCTCGCCCGCGGGCGGTGGCTCCGCGCTGTGCCCGCCGGGGCCGCCGTCCCTGGGGCCCGCGGGCTCCTCGTCGGTGAGCGGCGTGCCGGTCTCGGGGTCCACCGGCGGGGGAGGGGTGAGGCTGCGCAGGCCGCACCACCGCCGGTCGGCGTCCTCGGGCAGCCGGAAGCTGGCCGAGCCGTCCGTGTGCACCGTGATCCAGGTGCCGGATTCGGGCGTCCAGGTCTCCTCGGCCGCCTCCACGGGCGCGCCGGGGTCGTCGGGGTCGGGCACCGCCAGGCGTATCGCGCAGCGGCGGTCGGTGCCGACCTCGTAGCTGCCGGGACCCAGCAGCCACACCTGTCCGGCGTTCGGCCCTGAGACGTGCCGCAGTTCGAGCAGCACCGGGTCGGAGTCCGGGGGGCGCCAGGCGTGGGCGGCGTCATCGGTGAGCGGGGCGGGGGCGCCGAGGCCGAGCAGCGCGCCGTCGCGGACGCCGCAGGCGCCGAGCGGCGTCCCTGAGTCGAGCGGCCGTTCGCCGAGATAGAGGCGAGGGGTGGCCAGCGCGGCGGCGAGCTCGCCGACCGTGGCGTCGCCCGGCAGGTCGAGCAGGTGGTCCGTGTGCCGCCCCTGGGGGTCGGCGGTGGTCACGGTGAGCTTCACGGGCAGTCCAACGGTGAGTCCAACGGGGGGTCCGACGGGCAGTCGGAGGCGAGGCGTCGGGAGACCAGGGGTCGGGAGAGCAGGGGTCAGGAACGCACCGGGTGGGCGGAGGGGGCGGGGGCCGGCCGGGTCTCCTCCTCCGCGGCGGCGGGCGCCTCGGCCTCCTCCTCGAACTCGTCCTCCCGCTCGGGGGCCGGGGGCCGGGGAGCGGCGGCCGCGGGGGCGGTCGGCAGCTCCTCGGTCTCCTCGTCGGCCCCCTCCTCCTCGTCCAGCTCGGCGAACGCGCGGACCGAGCTGATCGCGTCGTCCCCGCCGGGCCCTGGCGGCAGCACGGGCGGGATCGAGGGGAGCACCCTGGCGAGGGCGCGGCTGAGGGCGTTGCCCTCGGTGATCAACGGCGTGCCCACCACGGAGACCTGCCCCGACCTGCCGGTCAGCAGGGTCCGCGCATAGCCGCGGCCCTCGCCGAGCAGCAGCAGCCTCAGCTCGGGGAACTCCTCGGGCGGCGCGGTCAGTTCGGGCGGCAGCGGGGAGGGCAGCTCGGCGCACACCAGCACGGGGGCGAGCCCGGCCCTCGGCCTGAGCTGGTCGGCCGCCCGGTGCGCGGCGCGGATCGGGAGCCCGTCGAACGCCCGGTGCACGCCCTCCGCCACGACCACCATGCCCTCGGGCAGCCGGGCGTCCAGCTGGGCCGCCACGGACTGGTGCAGCGCCACGCCGGAACGCCGTTCGCCCTCCACGCAGACCATCGGCGGGCCCGCCGCCAGGTCGAGGAACGCGCACTGCCCCTCGACCTCGCCGACCGCCACCAGCACCGGGAGCGCCAGGTCGGGCACCGGCACCACGGGCGGCAGGTCGGCGCGGTCCGCGCTCCAGTGGTCGGGGCCTTCGCCCTCGGCGATCCACCAGGGCTCGCGCTCGGGGGCCTCCAGGTCGGGCCCGGTGACCAGCACGGTCACCGTCCGCTCGGCGACCAGCACGGCGTAGGGCCTCGGCCCGCCGGGCCCCGCGGCCTCCCGGGCGGCGGCCACGGCCCGTTCGGCGTCGCGCCAGGTCGCGGGCGCCCGCAGGCCGTGCACCAGGACGCGCAGCGAACGCCGGTGGCGCGTCCACGCCTTCACCGGAGCGGCGAAGGCGTGCGCGGTGATCGCGCACTCGCGGCGCAGGCGCGCCCATGCGGCACTCCAGCCGCCGAGCCGCATGGCCACGGCCCTGATCAGCAGGAAGACCACGAGCAGCACGGCGAGGAAGCCGAGCACGCGGAAGATGGTGTCCCGATGGCGGTCGAGGAACTCGAAGGGGTCGGTGGTCCTCATGCTCCGGCGAACTCCCGTCGCAGCGCGGTCAGGGCGTAGTGCAACCGCGACTTGACGGTGCCCTGGGGTATGCCCATGATACGCGCGGTGTCGGCCCTCGACCGATCGCGCAGGTGCACATGGACGAGGACGTCGCGGTGCCAGGGACCGAGGCGGGCCAACGACCTGGTGACGGCCACGCGGTTGACGGCGGCCTCGGCCACGTCGGCGTCATCGGCGGCCCGTTGGAGCAGGTCGGGGGGCGTGATCCCCACGGGGACGCTGCGGTCGCGGCGGTGGGCGTCGACGGCGAGGTTGCGGGCCACGATGTGCAGCCAGGCGGCGAGATGGTCGTCGTCATGCCGGAACCCGCTGCCCTCCCCGGCGAATTCGTCGGCGGCGAGCCAGGCGCGCAGCATCGTCTCCTGCACGATGTCCTCGGCGCGGTGCGAGTCACCCGCCGTCAGCCGGTTCACATAGCGCAGCAACCGGTCCCGGTGCCGCTCGGCCGCCGGAAGCTGCGGCCCGGCGGAGGGCGCGGCCCGGGCGACCGGTGCCGGCGGGGCGGCCGCCGCCCGCTGCGGGGGCGGCGGCGGTGGTGCGGCGAGAGGGGGGCCGGGCGTGCCGACCCGCCGGGCAACGTGGTGAGGCGAGTGAGCCAGAGTCATCGCATGTGCTCCAACGGCGCGTTGCGGGGGGCACTCCTGAGGCTATGTGCGCGAAACGGTGTCCGACGTTTCGTTTCGGTTGCGGCCACCACACTATCGGGGCATAGGGGGTATTTGTAGCTCAAGAAAACCTCTGAACCTCAACGGCCCAGCCCCCGGGCCGCCTTGACGATCGCGCCGCACCCCGGGGACCCGCCGTCCTGGGGGCCGTCGTCAGACCGGGAAGCGCACGCCGACCAGCTCCTCGGAGACATCCCAGACCCTGCGGGCCTCGTCCATGTCGCGCAGCGGGGCCCACAGCTCGCGCAGGGCGGGGGCGCCGCGGAGGTGGCTGCGCGCGCCGGGGCCGTAGAACTCGCCGCCCCGCGCGTCGGGCCCGGTCGCGGCGAGCAGCGCGGGCAGGGCCGCGGTCTCGACGGTGCCCGCGAGGACGCCCATGCGGGAGAGCAGGCCGATCATGCGGCGCCCGCCGGTCTCCTTCTGCCGCCCGAGGCCCGGCTGCGCGGAGAGCAGGTTCGTCGGGGAGATCCCGGGGTGGGACAGGTTGCTGGTGATGCCCCAACCCGCCGCGGTGCTGCGGGCGTCCAGCTCGCGGGCGAACAGGCCGACGGCGATCTTCGACTGCCGGTAGGCGTTCATGACGTGGTAGTCGCGATCCCAGTTCAGGTCGTCCCAGTTGATCTTGCCGCTTCGGGCCGCGATGCTCGTCTGGTGCGTGACCCGGGCCCTGCCCTGCCGCAGCAGCGGCAGCAGCCCCTGGGTGAGGGCGAAGTGGCTGAGGTGGTTGGTGCCCCACTGGAGCTCGAAGCCGTCCTGGGTGACCTGGTGGCTCGGCGGCGTCATCACCCCGGCGTTGTTGATGAGGATGTGGATCGGGCGGCCCTCGCCCACGAGCCGGTCCGCGAGGGCGGTCACCGAGGCGAGCGAGGCCAGGTCGAGTGGCCGGGTGGAGACCCGCGCCCCTGGGACGAGATCGCGGAGGTGACCGGCGGCGTTCTCGCCCTTGGCGGCGTTGCGGACCGGCATGATCACCTCGGCGCCCGCCGCGAGCAGGCGGCGGGCGATGACGAGCCCGATCCCGTCGCTCGCCCCGGTGACGACGGCGAGCTTGTCCGACAGGTCGGGGATGGTGATGTCGATGGTGCGGGCCATGGGCGGTCTCCTTCGTTCCGCGGCGGATCCGCCGCGCCTGTGGGCCCATCGTCGGACCTCGCCGTCCGCGGATTCAGGGCCGCGCTGTCCACGGATCGCCGATCCACCCTTCGGCGGCGCGGCCCCCGGCCCCTCGTTGGGGGGGATCGGCGATCCGTGGCTACCTGGCGTCCTGGCGAGGTACAAACGAGGCAGCACCGCGAGACCAGGGAGGCCCCATGATCGATCGCGCCGGGCTGGCGGAGTTCCTCCGGAGTCGTCGGGCGGCACTGCAACCCGAGGACGTCGGCCTGCCGCGCGGTCCCCGTCGCAGGACCGACGGGCTGCGACGCGAGGAGGTCGCGTCGCTGTGCCACATGTCGACCGACTACTACTCCCGGCTCGAGCGGGAGCGCGGGCCGCAGCCGTCGAGCCAGATGCTCAGCTCGATCGCGCAGGGGCTGCACCTGTCCCTCGACGAGCGGGACCATCTGTTCCGGCTCGCGGGACACAACCCGCCCGCCCGCGGCGGGGTGAGCGAGCACATCAGCCCCGGCCTGCTGCGCATCTTCGACCGCCTCAACGACACCCCCGCGGAGATCGTCACCGAGCTCGGCGAGACCCTGCGGCAGACCCCCATGGGCGTCGCGCTCACCGGCGACACGACGCGGTACACCGGACCCGAACGCAGCTCGGGATACCGGTGGTTCACCCTTCCGGCCGCCCGGGAGCGCCACGCGCCCGAGGAGCACGCGTTCCTCACCCGCATGTACGCCTCGGGGCTGCGCCAGCTGGTCACCCTCCGCGGCCCCGACTCCCGGGCCGCGCACCTCGCCGACCTGCTCCTCGCCAGCAGCGAGGAGTTCCGGAGGGCGTGGGACCAGCACGAGATCGGGATCCGCCCCCACGAGGTCAAGCGCTTCGTCCACCCCGAGGTCGGCCCGTTGGAGCTGACGTGCCAGCGGCTCGTCGACCCGGGGCAGGCCCACTCGCTGATGGTCTACACGGCCATTCCCGGCACCGAGAGCCACGAGAAGCTCCAGATGCTGGCCGTCATCGGATCGCAGGCGCTTCGCTGACGCCGGTTCTCGACGCACTCGGCGCGTCCGCAGCGTCTCGCCCGCCGCACCACCCCAGGAGCACCACCGTGGAGATCACCCCGAGCATCCGCCGCGTCGGCAGCGACCACGTCGCCGCCTACCTCGTCGTCACCGACGAGGGCATCACGGCCGTCGACGCCGGGCTGCCCGGGTTCTGGAAGGCGCTCCGGCGGGAGCTGGCCGCGATCGGCGCCACCCCCGCCGACATCCGCGGCGTCGTCCTGACGCACGGGGACGTCGACCACCTCGGCTACGCGGAGCGCCTCCGCGGCGAGTACCAGGTGCCGCTGTACATCCACCACGCCGACGCCGAGCGCGCGCTGACGGGCAAGAAGCCGTCCACGCCCGCCGGTACCTTCAAGCCGCTCAGGGCGATCAGGTTCGCGTGCTACGTCCTCGCGAACGGCGCGTGGCGCGACGACCATGTGAAGGAGGTCGTCGAGGTCAAGGACGGTGACGTCCTTCCCCTGCCCGGCGCGCCGGTGATCGTGGCGGTCCCCGGGCACTCGCCCGGCAGCGTCGCGGTCCATGTCCCCGCCGTCGACGCGCTGTTCGTCGGGGACGCCGTCACCACCAGGCACCAGCTGAGCGGGGAGGAACGCGTCCAGGTCGGCGCGTTCGCCGAGGACCAGGAGAGCGCGCGCGTCGCGTTGCGCCGCCTCGCCGGGATCCGCGCGTCCTGGGTGCTGCCAGGGCATGGGACGCCCTGGCACGCGACGCCCGAGGAGATCGCGGCGACCCTCCGCGCCGCCGCGCACTGATCGGCGGGCGCGGCCCGCGCGGCTTCCTCGGGTGGGCGCCGGCCCGCGCGATGCCGGGTCACCAGGGGATGACGCCGTCGTCCTCGAAGAACGAACCGGTCGGGCCGCCGTCGGGCAGCGTGGCGAGCCGGATCGCCGTGGCCGCGCCCTGCCGGGGGGTGCGCGGCCCCTGGAAGCCGGTGAAGTCGGTCGCGACCAGCCCTGGGCAGGCGGCGTTGACCAGGATGCCCGTACCGGCGAGCTGCCGGGCGTACTGCACCGTGACGGCGTTGAGGAACGACTTCGACGGCGCGTAGGCCGCCATGACGGGGCCGACCTCGATGCCGGGGTCCGCCTGCCGGGTCAGCGAGGCGACGGCGCTGGAGACGTTGACGATCCGTGGCGACGCCGAGCGCCGGAGCAGCGGCAACATCGCGTTGGTGACCCGGATGACCCCGATGACATTGGTCTCCACGACCCTCAGAACCATGGCGAGGTCGAGCGTGGTCGGGTCCTGCGCCCAGCCGGGGCCCGTCTCTCCCGAGATGCCCGCGTTGTTGACCAGGACGTCGAGGCGCCCGGCCCGCCGTTCGACCAGCTCCGCGGCAACGGTGACGCTCAGGTCGCCGGTCACGTCCAGGGGCACCCCGAACGCGTCCACCCCGGCGGCGCGCAGCTTCTCCACGGCGGACCCGCGCCTGACCTCGTCGCGCGCCCCCACGCCCACGCGGTACCCGAGGGCGCCGAGCCCGGCCGCGATCTCGTATCCGATCCCCTTGTTCGCGCCGGTCACCAGCGCGATCCTCGCTTCGCTCATGCCGCCGATGCTCGCTCGCGGACCAGCGGCGCGGCCAACACCGATCCGGTGCCCTGTCATACCCGACGGGTATCACCGGCCTACGCTGTGGCCATGGACACCGTGGAGACGCGCGAGCTGAGGTACTTCATGGCCGTCGCGGAGGAGCTGCACTTCGGCCGCGCCGCCGAGCGCCTCGGCATGGCCCAGCCGCCGCTGTCCCGGGCGATCCAGCGGCTCGAGCGGCGCCTCGGCGTCTCCCTGCTCGAACGCGACCGCCGCGGCGTCTCTCTGACCGGCGCGGGAGAGGTGCTGCTGCACGAGGGCCGCGCGGCCCTCGACGCGACCACCGCCGCCGCCCGCCGCACCCGTCGCGCCGGTGGCGCGGACCGGCCGGGCGGCACCCGGAACCGCCTGGTGCTCGCGGTGAAGGCCGCCGCGTCCCACGAGCTGCTGCGGAAGCTCCTCGCCGCCTACGCGGCCGAGCCCGACGCCGCCGAGGTCGAGGTGCTGCCGAGCGGCACATGCGAACAGGGCGAGATGCTGCGCGACGGCCGCGCCGATGTGGCGCTCATGCACGCGCCGTTCAACTCCCTCGTCGGGTTCGACAGCGAGGAGCTGCTGACCGAGGGACAGATCGCCATCCTGCCCGCCGGGCACCCCCTCGCCGCGCACCCGGCGTTGTCCCTGGCCGACATCAGCGACATCCCCGATCTTCCGCTCGCCCGCTGGTCCCGCCACGGCGCCCACCCGCCGGGTCCAGGACCCGAGATCCACGATCAGACGCAGCTGGCCCAGCTGATCGCCCTCGGACGCACCGTGGCCGTCTTCCCCGACTCCGCCCGCGCCTGGCTGTGGGCCGAGCACGCCGCCGTCCCCCTGACCGACGCGCCCCCCGTCGTGACCCACATCGCCTGGCCCGCGCACAGCCGCTCCCTGGCCCTCGCCGCACTGATCCGCACGGCCACAGGGCTCTGACTCCCGGACATCCGCCGGCTCAGGCGCTCCGCGAGGGCACGGCGGCCGAGGAATCCGGCGCGTGATCGATTGTCAGTGGTGGGTGGAACGATAGGAGCACCGAGTCGGAGAGAAGGGGAGCTGTCTTGTCCGGAGCTCAGAATTACATCAATCATGTCGCTCTTGTGCTGGACGCCAGTTCGTCCATGTCGCACCTGAGCCGCAAGGTCGTGGACGTCGCCGATCGGCAGATCGCTTATCTGGCGCGCCGATCGCGGGAGTTGGACCAGGAGACCCGCGTCACGGTGTATGTCTTCTCGGACAAGGTGAAGTGCGTCATCTATGACAAGGACGTGCTGCGGATGCCGTCGCTGAAGCAGCTGTACCGGGTCGGAGGGATGACGGCCCTGCTGGCGGCCGCGCTGAAGTCACAGCGGGAGCTGGCGCAGACGGCTCAGCTCTACGGCGACCACAGCTTTCTGACGTTCGTGCTGACCGATGGGCAGGAGAACGCGAGTCATCGTTCCCCGGACGCCCCCACGAGGGATCCGCGTGAGCTGGTCAGGAATGTGGCCGAGATGATCGAGACTCAGGAGGACAACTGGACGTTGGCCGTCCTGGTGCCGGATCAGATGGGCAAGCGCGAGGCCACGCAGTGCGGTTTCCCCAAGGACAACATCGCGATCTGGGACGCCACGAGCACCCAGGGTCTCGAGGAGGCCGGGCAGGTCATCCAGGAGGCCACCGAGAAATTCATGGTGGGCCGCACCCAGGGCATCAGGGGATCGCGGGCGGTGTTCTCCACAGGCGCGAAAGCGGTCAACAGGAAGACCATCAAGGCGGCCGGTCTCGCCCCGGTGAATCCCTCGGAATACCAGCTGATCCAGGTCTCTCGTGACGCGGCGATACGGGACTGGGTCGTCGAATGCGGGCACACCTACCGCACCGGTGGCGCGTTCTACCAGCTGAGCAAGTCGGAGAAGATCCAGGCGCGGAAGCGGATAGCGGTGCTGGAGAAGAAGACGGACCGGGTGTACACGGGGCCCGAGGCCCGAGCCCTGCTCGGCCTGCCGGACGTGGAAGTTCGCGTCACGCCCGACCACAACGACGACTTCACCATCTTCGTGCAGAGCACCAGCGTGAATCGGAAGCTCGTGCCGAACACCCGGCTGCTGCTGATGCTCTGACGCCGGTGGCGTCGCGGACGGCGTTCGCGACGGCGGCGGCCGTGCCGGTCAGGCGCGGAAGGCGGCGACGGTCAGGGCGAAGAACGAGCGGATGTACGGGCTGGTCTCCGCCTTGGCACAGGCGACCACGCGGTGGCTCGGGGGCATGTCGCGGAGGGGGACCATGGCCAGGCCCTCGCCGGGCCGGTGGTCCATGGGGGTCATGCCGACCGTGCCGTTCCACAGGACCGCCTGGCGGCATTCGGTGACCGCGCGGACGAGGGGGCCCGAGCGGGGCTTGCCGGCGTTCCAGTAGGAGCGCCACTGGGCGTCGGTGGTTTCCGGGAAGCGGAACCACTGGCGTTCGTCCAGGTCGGCGAGGGTCAGGTGGGGGTGTCCGGCCAGGGGGTCGTCGGCGCGCAGCAGGGCGGCGACGGGGTCGGTGGTCAGGCGCGTGACCCGTAGGCCGGTCTCGTCGAACGGGCCGCGGGTGAGGGCGACATCGACGCGTCCCGCGGCGAGGCCGCAGGTGGGGTCGGTCAGGTCCGTCTCGCGGATACGGATCTCCACCCGGGGGTGGCGGCGGCGGAACGTTTCCATGACGCGGTGGGTGGCGGGGGTGTCCCCGTCGCCCAGCAGGCCGAGGGTGAGGGTGGCGGGGCCTGACAGGGCGGCGACGCGGTCGCGGGTGCGTTCGGCGTGTGCCAGCAGGGACCTGGCCTCGTCCAGGAGGACGGTTCCGGCCGGGGTCAGGGTGACTCCGGCGGGGGTGCGGTCGAACAGGGTGGTGCCCAGGTCCGCTTCGAGTTTTCTGATCGCCCGGCTGAGCGGGGGCTGCCGGATGTGGAGGCGGACGGCGGCGCGGCCGAAGTGCAGTTCCTCCGCGACGGCGACGAAGTAGCCCAGCAGGCGCAGATCCATTCCCGCACGATACCCGTGGGGTATCGGCGTGCCGGAAGAGGTCTTGGACAGGGCGCGCGCGGGGGCGGTGGAATCGAACCGTGGTCCGGCGGCCCGGTCTCGGCCGGGAGCGTCGTACCACGGTGACAGGGCCGCGGGGAACGGCCGTCGAGGCGGAGCCGGAAGCAGAGGTGGGAACCGATATGGGGTTCGCGTCGGAGCGCGGAGCGGGATTCGGCATGGGGCGGCGCGGTGTCGTCAAGGCGCTGGCGTCCGGGGGTGTGCTGGCGGCGGGGGTGTCCGCGCTGGCCCGGCCCGCGGGCGCGGCGGGGGCGGTGGCCGCGGAGCCGTCGCCGGGGCCCGCCGCGGTGCGGGCGCGCTGGCGTCCGAGGTCGCCGCTGCCGGTGAAGCGCGCGGAGGTGGCGGTGGCCGCGCTGGGCGGCCGGATGTACGTGGTCGGCGGCACCGTGCAGAACGGTGACGAGCCCCCGGTGTGGGCGACGACGGCCGTCCACGGCTACGACCCGCGCCGGGACCGTTGGGCGGAGCACGCTCCGCTGCCCAGGCCGCTGACCCATGTCGGGGCGGCCGCGCTGGACGGGCGGCTGTACGTGTTCGGCGGGTTCGTCACGGCCGTGCACATGCGTCCGCAGCCGGACGCGTACGTGTTCGACCCGCGCCGGAACCAGTGGAGTCGGCTGCCTGACCTGCCGGTCGCGCTGGGGTCGATCGCGGTGGCGGCGGTGGGTGGCCGCCTGCACCTGCTGGGCGGCCGGGACTCCCGGCGCGTCGAGACGCCGGAGGGATCGCCGGTCTCCTTCGGGCTCGGGACTGTCCGTACCCACCATGTCTATGACCCGGTGCGCCGGTCCTACAGCACGGCGCCGTCGCTGCCGGGTGAGCCACGGGACCATGCCGGGGTGGCGGTCCTGGACGGCCGGGTGCACCTGGTGGGGGGCCGGGTGGAGGACACCGTGGACAATCTGACCCGGCACGACGTGTACGACCCGCGGCGGGCGTGCTGGACGCGGGCCGCTCCGCTGCCGGTCGCCCGGTCGGCGGGGGCGGCTGTGGCCCTGGACGGTCGGCTGGTGTACGCGGGCGGCGAGTGCAGGCCGGGTGGGGACGAGGAGACGTTCGGTGACGTCACCGTGTACGACCCGCGGGCCGACCGGTGGGACGCGGTCACGGATGTGCCGGGCAGCCGCCACGGTTTCGGCGCCGCGGCACTGGACGGCCGCGCCTACTTCGCGGCGGGCGCGCCCAGTTGTGGCGGCGGGGCGAGCGCGGACACGGTGGAGCTGACCCTGAGCCACTGACGGGCAGAAGCCCGAGTGCGGCCGAGGCACGGGCGGAAGGGGCTCGGGGAGGAGAGGAACGGGCCGGATTCCACGTCATGAATCCGCCACGGCCGCCGCACCCACCCGCACACACAAGAAAACCCCGGACTCAGCAAGTCTGCTGGTCACGGGGCGCGTTGCGGCCTCATTCACTGTGCCCCCGGCAGGATTCGAACCTGCGCACACGGCTCCGGAGGCCGTTGCTCCTCCCGGTGCGCTGGCTGGTGAGAAGGGTGCGTCCGGCCGATGGTGACCCTTCCCGCCGCGAATACGCCACGGCCCGGGTTCGTGCCTAGGAGCTCAGGGGAGGTGTGATTGTGTAGCTGAACGAGATGCGGGTGTGCAGCGACACCATCACACCGACGGAGGGATGCTCGGGCATGGCGTCGGAGTTCACGGAGGATGTGGCGCGGGGCGTTCTCGCGGAGGCGTGTGCTGCCACGGGGCTGAACGCGGGTGGGGCCGAGCTGCTGCGGCTGGGGTCCAACGCGGTGTTCCGGCTGGCCTCGGCTCCCGTGATCGTCCGGATCGCCCAGGACCCGAGCGCCGCGGAGGAGATGAAGCGGGGCGCCGCGGTCGCCCGGTGGCTGGCCTCGGAGGACTACCCGGCGACCCGCCTCGTTCCCGGCCTGGCGCAACCGGCCGTCGTCGGCGGTCGGGTGGTGACGTACTGGGAGAGCGCTCAGGACCGGGTGGAGTATGTACGGCTGGATGAGCTCGGTGATCTGCTGAAGCGACTGCACTGGCTGGACGAGCCGGAGTCGCTGGGCCTGTCGTACTACGATCCGTTCTCGCGTGTGGCGGGGGGGCTGGCGGCGTTGACCGAGGTGTCCGAGGACGAGCGGGAGTTCCTGGAGCAGCGCGCGGCGCGGCTTCAGAAGGATCTGGCCCGGGTGGACTTCGTGCTTCCCTTCGGGGCGATCCACGGTGACGCGAACGTGGGCAACGCGATCCGGCACCGGGACGGGCACGCGATCCTGATCGATCTGGACAGCTTCGCCCTGGGGCACCGTGAGTGGGATCTGGTGCTGACGTCGCTCTACTACGAGCGGTTCGGGTGGCACACGAAGGCCGAGTACGAGTCGTTCGTCTACCACTACGGCTTCGAGCTGAGGAACTGGCCCGGCTATGAAGTGCTTGCCGACATCCGCGAGTTGATGATGACGCTGTGGCTGGGCACCCGGACGTCGGGTGACCCGAGGTTGGTGGGGGAGTTCCGGCGTCGGCTCGACGCGTTGTGCACCGATGGCAGTCGCCGCGACTGGCAGCCGTTCTAAGGGCCGGTGGCGAGCCACAGTCGGTGTTCGGCGGCTTGCTCTTGGAAGTCGCGGGTCGCCGCGGTGTCGCCGACGTGGGCCAGGTGCTCGCGGAACTCGGCGAGGTAGCTGACGCAGCGGGCGGACTTGAGCTGTTCGCCGAGGTCCAACGCGTCCAGCGCCACCCGGCACGCCTCCTCGACGTCACCGGCGCGGAGATGGGCGTCGGCCAGGACCATGGTGGCGAAGAAGTCGCTGCGGATGTGGGAGCCGCTCATCGCGTTTTCGGCGTGGGCGACGGCTTGGCGAGCGCTGTTCACGTCGCGGAAGCAGTGGGCGGCCTCGGCGGCCAGCTCGGCCTCGTCGAAGTAGGTGATCCACTCGGGCTCTTCGGCGTTGTTGCGGCTCTCCAGCGCCCTGGTCGCCTCGGCGAGTGCCATCTCGCAGGCGCGGGCGTCTCCGGTACGGGCCAGGGCGCGGGCCTCCATCGCGTGGAACTGGGCCATAAGCGTCGGCGTCGCCACGCGGGCGATGCCCATGCGGGCGGCGCGGGCGAGGGTGGCGGCCTCGGTGTAGCGGCCGAGGAAGGTGGCCTGGTGGCTCATGGCCGACAGGATGCTTCCGGCGAGTCGGCGGTCGGCGCCGTCCTGCGCGAGCCGGAGCGCCTGGAGGAAGTACCGCTGCGCCAGGCCGTGATGGCACGCGTCGTAGGACATCCAGCCCGCGAGGAGGGTGGATTCAGCCGCGGTGGAGAACAACGCGCGCCCTACCGCCTCCTTGTACTGGCCTCCGAGGAGCGGGGCCACGTCCCGGCTGAGGTACTGGATCACGGAGTGCCGTGCGTGGTCTCCGCCGAAGCGGTCGTCCAGTTGCGAGAACAGGTCCGTCGTGGTCTTGATGGCCGCGACATCGGCCAGGCCGACACGCAGCCCGCTGCCGCGCTCGGCGGCCAGGGGCGCGGGGTCGGGCGCCACGAGCCAGGTCACGGATGCCTCGTGCCAGGTCGGCTCGGACGGCTGTGACGTCAACAGCGGCTCATAGCCGTTGAGGTCGGCGCGCCAGAGCTGGGTGACGGAGGCGATCGCGCTTTCCACCGTCGCCGGGTAGCCGGTGTCGAGTAGCCGTGCGTCGTGGCCGCTGAGGTGGTTGAGCCCCAGTTCGGCGGCGCTCATTGCCAGGGCCCTGGAGAGGATGGGGCCGTAGAACTCGTCGGGGACGCTGTGGCCGTTCTCCCAGCTGGCGATCCGCCGCTTCACGCTGGCGTCGGCGGGCAGCGACCTGCCGTGCTGGGCGGCGGCGGTGCGCATCTCTCGGACGAGCCGGAGCTGGCCCCAGCCGCGGTTCTTGCGGGCCTGACGCAGAAGATCCCCGGCGAACGCGGGACTGTCGGTCATGGTTCGCCTCCTGCCTCGGCCTTCCTCCGTTGGCATCTGACTGTACGGAGCCGAAGGCTCACTGTGAACCAATTCCCGCATGCTGTGGACCGCTTGGCCGGTGACGAGGGATGACGGGGGCGGGGGTGACCTGTCATCCCCCATCATCTGTCGTCATCTCCCGGGGGCGCGCCGGGGCGCCGAAGCTGGATGAACGGCGGCCGTCGGGGCCGTTCAACCGGCTCGGAGTGAGGTGAGTGGGCGTGCAGATGATGACGCGGCGGGGGCTCGGCTGGCTGTCGGAGGCGGCGGACCTGCCGGAGCATTGCCGCGAGGTGTGGGCGGACGATCCGCGCCGCCCCTACGCGCTGCCCACGGGCCGCGTCTTCGACATGGTGGTGCTTGAACAGCGGGTTGGCGTGGAGACGTTCGACCAACTGGAACGCCACCACATGCCGGTGGGGCCCGTTATGGCGGACTGGGCGACGCGGCAGGTCGGCTTCTTCCTCGTGCCCGGCTCGCGCGAACGGTTCGAGCGCACCCTGTCCACCGAGACGCCCGAGCCACCCGCCTACCGCTACCTGGGGAAGGACTGCGTGGCCGTCGTTCCAGGCCCCATGCCGCTGTCCGGCGACCGCTACACCTGGCTGCGCGCGCCGATGGTGCGCCTGGACAGCGCCCCGACGCGCGCCGTCGCGCTGGCCGCGATGCTCGTCGCCGCTCACGAACTGGTCTGCCGCGCCGACCGATATGGCGAGGCGCTGTCACGTCGTCCCGCCATTGCCCGGGGAGAGGAGCCCGGCCATGACCGGTAGCGACGACGAGCCGCCGATGGATGCGGCCAGTTGGTCCCCGATCCACAGCCGCGAGTGGTACGCGGCCCGCGACGCCGTCGCCGGACTGCGCGATGTGCTGATCGCGGCCGGACTCGACCGGGAATTCCCCTATCTTCGCGCCGACGTGAACGCGTTCGGCATGGGCCTGATCGAACTCGGCCGCATCTCCCCGGAGACGGCGGAACGGCTGGCGGAGCTGCTGCGCCTGGCGCTCACCTGTCGGCAAGAACACCAGGACATCGGCGGGCTCGGAGGAGGGACAACATGACCGACGCACGAGGAGTCTGCGCGAGGAGCGCGACGGACCTGAGCGTGAACGCGCCATACGTCCGCGGTTGGGCGGAGGCGAAGCACGCGGCCGACAGATTGGCTGAGCAACTCCACACCCTCGACCTGGACGCCCTCTTCCCCCAACTCAAGGCCGACGTCAACGTCTTCGGCGAAGGCATCGTCCGCCTCGGCACGATCCGCCCGGCGACTGCCCAAGCTCTGGCGACGCTGATTATGACGGGCCTCACCAACGAGGTTCTCCGCAGGGCTGCGGCCGAGGACGATCCCCCCACGGCGACGTCCTGACTCCCAACTCCCGTGCCGCTGCGGGTAGAGAGGTCCACCCGCACCGACACGGGCCCCAGCCCCGCGTGCCACCGTTTGCCGTTTCCCCGACGGGCGGTCGGCGCGCGGGGCCTCTTTATCACAGAATCGTAACGCTTCATCCAGGATCGGCAATTGGCGGTCTGGCGCGCCGTATTGAAGTGAGAGCCGGTTGACCGGAGCGACATCCAGGTAGGTCCGCACCGAAGCGAGCGGGCGGCCGGAGAGTGTTGGGTCGGTGTCCTGCCCGGATTGGGGTCGGGCATGTCCAGGGGGCCGTACGCTGGCCCGCGAAATCGGGCAGCCCTTGGCCTGCCCGCTGTTGTGCCCGATTGGCCCCCTGGGCTTGCCCGACGCGGGCCCCGGTCCGGGGAGGTGGCTCAAGACTCGGAGGCCGTCAGCCCCAGCCCTGTGCGGCGATAGGCCAAGCGGCTACCCGCGCACGGCGACAATCAGAGCTGCGATCGCACCAATGAGAGTAGCCAGAGTGCTAAGCCAGCTGAGAATGGATGGTGTCAAGTGCGAGTTGGCCAACTCGGAATTGACATGACTGGCATCATGTCGACTAGGTTGAGACGTGGCGTTGACGTCGCGTTCGGTGGTCCGGTCTTCCAAGTTCCACCCCTGTAGAGATTGTCGCAGGCCGCAACGGACAATTTGCGCCAGAGCACCCCGTGCAGAGGATCGCCAAATCAGACGCACGGGGTGCTTGGCGTACTCCGAATGATTGGCGACTTGAAGGTAGCAGGGATGCTGTTCCAGTCACGCGGTAAGTGAAAAGTTTGAGCGAAGAGGGAGCAGAGACCGGACGGACGTGCCCATAAGTCTGTGACATGCGTTTTCGTAATACAGAAACTAGCGCCGAGCTCGGCAGATTAGTAACGCAAGTGCAGCGCAAATACGCTCGGGGCGGAGGCAGTGGGGGAAATGTCGCGATTTACCGGCTCGGCTCGAATGGCCGAAAATGACGTCCGCTGAGGGCAGGGGCAGCAAGGTCGGGGCGAAGGCAACGCGGGGCGCCTGCCGCTTGGCCGGACCGGCGCGTCAGCGCCGCAGCCGGGCCGGGGCGGTGGGACGCCGGGCGGCGCGCATGCGCCGCCTTGAAGACGTAAGGAAAGTCTGAGCCAACCGTGCTGCGGCAAGCGCCTCAGGGGCGATACATGAGCTCTACGTCGTCGCCTGGGATGTGGAACTCCTCCAGGGCGAGGGGCTTGGTGCCGTTGCCGTGCGTGACGCGGAAGATGTGGAGCAGGGGGACGCCTTCGGGGAGGCGGAGAGACTGGGCCTGATCGGGGAGGGGCATCCGTGTGCGTACGTACTCGGTGAAGTCAAGTTCGTGGCCAAGCTGGGTCAGTGCCTCGTACAGGTGCGGCGCCGGTGGTGGCGCCTCGTCCTCGTACTTTGTGCCGACCAACGCGGAGAACGGCACGTAGGTGCTGTGGAGTTGGCGGAGGCGGCCTCGGTCGGCCGTTTGTAGGGCCTGGTACGTGAACAGCGGTTCGCCCGGGGGGATGCGGAGAAGGTCGGCGAGTGCGAGCGGGGCATCCGTGCGCGTTGCTACTGGCTTCTCGGCGTTCTCCCAGCGGAGGCCGTCGGCCTCGGTGAAGCGGCCGTCCAGCTCGTGGCGGACCCCGCGGGGGCGGGTGAGACTGGGGCGACCGTGTGGCGAGCGCACGAACATGCCTCGGCCCATGAGGACTTCGACCAGACCGTTCGCCCGCAGCTCTGCGACAGCCTGCCGGACCGTGGGCCGGGTCACGCCGAACTGCTTCGACAGCGACTCCTCCGAGGGGAGCGGCTGGCCTGCCGGGTAGTCGCCACTGAGGATGCCTTCGCGCAGGTGGTCGGCGATGAGCCGGTACTTCGCCGGGGCTCTCTCTTGCGGCATGGGCTTCTCCGTGGGCTGTAGCTCTTTGGCCTGTCCTATACAGGCACGGCCTGTCTGAGATAGATTCCCGCACTTCCTCTCCCTTGACAACCCGTACTACGGGCCTCCACTCTTGAGATCCACCCGTACTACGGGTGGAAGTCACCCCGGAGGTGCGACATGCCCCGGGCCCGAGAGAAGGGAGTTCGACAGTGGTAGCCCTACCGATCGACACCGCGAAGTTCACGGGGATCATCTGCGCCGTTCCGCCGATGCCGCGTGTCGCGAACCGAGAGACCGGTCAGCTTCGCGTGGACCGCGAAACCGGCAAGACCGTGTACCAGGTCGGCCTGTGCCTCATGGCGGGCACGTCGGCCGACGTTGTCACCGTGAGCGTGCCGGGGGAGCCGACCGGCGTTCAGGTCGGCGTGCCCGTGCAGGTGCGTGACTTGGTCGCCACGCCGTGGGAGAACGAGGGACGGCACGGAGTCGCCTTCCGCGCGACGGAGATCAAGCCCCTGACCGCCTCGTCTGGGAAGGCGGCTTGACGGTGACCGTCGCGGAGGCCGGACTGGCCTGGGTGCTCATGGTGGCCGCTGCGTTGGGCGTGGGCCTGCTCGTCGCGGGCCCGACCCTGCGCCGTCGCCACCCGGTGGCCTGGTGGCTGTGCGTCGGATTTCCCGCGGCGGCCTGGCGGGTGGCGTGTACGTGGCGGCCGTTGATGGCCGCGTGCGGGCTGGCACAGAGCCGTAAGGCCGCGCTGACGGTGGTCTCCGGCCTGGTCGGCAACGGCGCGCCCCCGCCTCAGCCGCGCGTGCCTGGACGTTGGCGGATGCACCCGACGTCCGGAGGATTCTGGTTCCTCGTCAGGCTGCTGCCCGGCCAGGTCCCGGAGGACTTCGTCAAGGCGGCCCCGGCCATGGCGCACGACTGGGAGATGCACGCCGTCCGCGTCACGACGTGGCGCCCCGGCGTCGTCCGGATCGCGGCGACGTTCGCCGATCCGCTGCACCAGCCGCGCGCTCCTCGGCAACGGGGCGCTGGTCGTCTGCTCCAAGTGGCGGTCGGCGTACTGGAGTCCGGCGCTCCGTGGGTCATCGACCTGCGCGAGGTGCCGCACTGGCTGATCGTCGGCGCCACACGGTCGGGGAAGTCCACGCTGGTCAACGCGCTCGTGGCGGGCCTCGCTCCGCAACGGGTCGCGCTGGTCGGCATCGACTGCAAGGGCGGCATGGAACTGGCCCTGTACACCCGGCGCTTGTCGGCCCTGGCCACCGACCGGGCCCAGGCCGTCAGGCTGCTGGGCGCGTTGGTTGAACTCACACAGGACCGGATGACGATCTGCCGCAAGGCTCGCGTTCGGAACATTTGGAGCCTGGCCGAACAGGAATGCCCCGTCCCGGTCGTCGTCATCGTGGACGAGCTGGCGGAGCTGTTCCTCATCGCCAACCGCACCGAGAAGGACGAGTCCCAGGCGGCGGCCACCGCGCTGGTCCGGCTGGCTCAACTCGGCGCGGCGCTTGGGGTTTTCCTCGTCGTCGCCGGGCAGCGTGTCGGTTCGGACCTGGGCCCTGGTGTCACCGCGCTGCGCTCCCAACTCGGGGGCCGCATCTGCCACCGGGTGGCCGACTCCGGCACGGCTGAGATGGCCCTCGGGGACCTCAACCCGGATGCGTTGCACGCTGCGCAGTCCATAGCCCCAGGCGCGCCGGGAACAGCGGTGCTGGCCTCGGCCGACGGCTGGGAATGCGCCCGCTCGCACCTGGTCACGGAGACGGACGCGGAGGCGGTCGCTGCCGAATTCGCGCACTTGGCTCCGTCTCTGCCTGAACTCGCCGACCACGCCCCGTGAAAGGAGGTGTCCGATGCTGCTGTCCGTCTCCGCCGTGTTGCTGCTCGGCCTGCTGATCTGGTTCCTGGTTCGCATCCGCTACCTGCGGTCGCTTGAGGCCGTGCTCTGCACGACGTTCGGCTTCCTGCTCGGCCAGACGGCTGCCGCCCCGCTCATTCAGGCGGTGCTCAACGAGGTCAGCGCGCTCCTGGCACAGATCCAGCTCTGACCCAACTCAACGACAGAAAGGAGAAGTTACTCATGTCCGCATACCAGATCCGCACCGGCGACCGGGCCGCGATCGTCGCGGGTCTCCGCGAGTTGGCCGATTTCCTGGCCGACCATCCCGACGTCCTGGTCCCGCCGTACGCGAGCGTGAGCGTCATCGTCCGGGCCGACGACGCCGACGTGCGCCGATCGGTCGCCGAGGCCGTTGCCGCGCCGCTGGGCGTCCCCGTCGAGTACTTCGGCGGGGGCCACTACGCCGCGCATCGAGACTTCGGCCCGGTGGCCTACCACGTCATCGCCCCGCCGCCCGAGAGGCGGCCGACATGATCCGCACGGAAACGGGCTCCCGACCGGGTTCGCAGTCGCCAAACCCGACCCGGTCAGGTGCCCACTCCAACCCCCGCATCAGGAGAGAAAGGAGCACCCCCACTGTGTCCAGCGCGAAGCGCTCGCGCAAGCCGCACTCGCCCCTGTGCGAGATACGCGAGGAGGAACGGCCCACCTGCGTGGGCCGCGAACAGGTCGTCCTCGTCGGAACGGACGGTGTGGAACGGCGGCTGTGCCCGGCGCACGGCGCGGCCCTGTGGCTGACCGACCCGACCTTCCGCTTCTCAGCAAAGACCCGGCCCGCGGCCGTGGCGGCGGTCCTGCGGCAGGCGTTCGGGGAGCCGCGATGAACGACTCCCTGACAGCCCTGCTCGAACGCGCCGCCCAACCGGGCTTCGAGAACTGGCGACGCGGCATCGTCCGCCTCGGCGGCTGCACCAACCCCGTCAACCTGACCGGCCACGGCACCACCGTGGACCCGGCCACGGGCGAGGTGCTCCGTTCGCTGAACGGACGGCTGTTGGTCGCGTGCGGCAACCGGCGTGCGGTGGTCTGCCCGACCTGCGCCCGCGTCTACCGAGGGGACACCTACCACCTCATCCGGGCCGGACTGGTCGGCGGCAAGGAGGTGACCGAAGAGGTCGGCGGGCACCCCCGGGTGTTCGCCACCCTGACCGCCCCCGGCTTCGGCCCGGTCCACACGCGCCGTGAAGGGAACGGCAGGCTGCTCGCTTGTCGTCCCCGCCCGGCCAAGGACCGCTGCCCGCACGGGGAACCGGTCGGCTGCCACGCCCGGCACACCGAGAACGATGCCCGGCTCGGTGAGCCGCTGTGCCCCCACTGCTACGACTACGCGGGCGCGGTCCTGTGGCAGGCGTACGCGGGGGCTCTATGGCACCGCTTCACCTTGGAACTCCGCCGCGAACTGGCCCGGCGAGCTGGTCTCTCGCGCTCCGCCTTCGCCGAACGAGTCCGGCTGTCCTACGCCAAGGTCGCCGAGTACCAACGGCGCGGCCTCATCCACTTCCACGCCGTCATCCGCCTCGACGGACCCGACGGGCCCTCGACCACTCCACCCACTTGGGCAACGACCGAACTGCTCGCGGACGCGGTCCGTTCGGCCGCTCAACGCGTCCGCCTCCGGGCGATCGGCGCCGAGGTCGTGGGCCGCCGCGTGCTCCGTTTCGGCGCACAGGCGGACGTGCGGCCCATCGCCGCGTTCGGCGCGGATGAGCGGCTGACCTCCTCCGCCGTGGCGGGCTACATCGCGAAGTACGCCACGAAGGGCGCGGAGGCCGCGGGCGCCACCTCCGGCCGCATCCACCACGCCTCGGAACTGGTCGCGTTGCCGCTGCGCCGCCATGTGCTCCGCATGGCGGGCGCCTGCTGGTGGCTCGGCGGACTGCCCGAGTTCGAGCCGCTCGGCCTCCGCCGCTGGGCCCACATGCTCGGCTACCGCGGCCACTTCACCACCAAGTCCCGCCGCTACTCCACCACCCTGACCGCCCTCCGCACCGCCCGCGCCACCCACCGTGCGAGCGGCACGGACATGGTCACCGTGGGCCAGTGGCGCTACGCCGGACGCGGCTACGACCTCGCCGGGGCCCTCATCGCCGCGTCCGTCCGCGCGGAAGGGGACGGCCATGGCGCGGGATGAGCTGATGACCGTTCCCCAGGTCCTCGCCGAACTCGGCGGCGTCTCCCGCCGCACCTTCTACCGTTGGCGAGAACTGGGGGATGCACCGCGGGCGTTCAAGCTGCCCAACGGGGAGTTGAGGGTCTGGCGGAGCGACTTCCTCGCCTGGCTGCGCAGGCGAAGGGAGGCGTCCGCGTGAAGACCACCGATGTGCGGGTCTGGGGCATCCGGCAGGACGCCCGAAGCAAGAAGGCGTCCTATCAGGTGCGTTGGCGCGTCAGCACGGCGACCTTTCCGCAGACGTTCAGGACGAAGGCGCTCGCCGACTCGTTCCGGTCCAAGCTGATCCGGGCCATGCGGGACGGCGAGGAGTTCGACACGGAGACCGGGCTTCCCGATTCGCTGGCCGAGAAGCCGCCGTCGTTGACCTGGTACGCCTTCGCTCTGAAGTACCTGGCGATGAAGTGGCCGCACGCCGCGTCGAACACCAGGGACGGGATGAACGAGGCGCTGGCTCAGGTCACGATGGCCTTCCTCGACGGCCTTTCCGGTCGCCCGGATGAGCGGCTGCTCAGAACGGCACTGCGGAGATGGGCGTTTGTGCTTCCTGGCCCGACCGACCGTGAGGTTCCGCCGGAGATCGGCAACGCGCTCGACTGGGTGGCCAGGGCGTCGCGGCCGTTGGGGGATCTGGCGAAGCCCCCGGAGATGCTGGCCGTTCTCAACGCGTTGAAGCTCAAGCTCGACGGCACCCCCGCCGCCGCAGAAACCGTACGGCGCAAGAAGAACACGTTCGTCAACGCCATGAAGTACGCCGTCGACCTGGGTGAGTTCGCGGACAATCCGGTGACCGCCGCCCGCTGGCAGAAGCCGGAGGTCGTCACGACCGTGGATCCACGCGTCGTGGCCAACCCGGCGCAGGCGGAGTCGCTCCTCACCGCCGTGTCCTATGTAGGCCGAACGCGTCGGTCGCGCGGCCCTCACCTCAGGGCGCTGTTCGCGGGCATGTACTACGGCGCGTTCCGCCCCGCCGAGGCCGTTGGTCTGGCCGAGCCGGACTGCACGTTGCCAGAAACGGGCTGGGGCCGTGTGCTCCTGCACCGCACCCGACCGACGGTGGGCAAGCGGTGGACGGACAGCGGGGAGACCCACGACGACCGAGGGCTCAAGAATCGGCCGGAGCAGGAGACCCGACCGGTGCCGATACCGCCCCGGCTGGTCGCCATACTGCGCGAGCACATGGACACCTTCGGGACGGCCGATGACGGGCGGCTGTTCTTCAACGAACGCGGTGGGCTCGTCGCATCGTGCACCTACTACCGCGCGTGGCACGAGGCCCGAGCGTTGGGACTGCCTCCCGAGCAGGTGGCCTCGCCGTTGGCGGGCCGTCCCTACGACCTGAGGCACTCGGCCCTGTCCACGTGGCTCAACGCCGGAGTGGACCCGACGGAGGTGGCGGAACGGGCGGGGAACAGCGTCGAGGTGCTGTTCGCTCGCTACGCGAAGTGCCTCTTCGGCAGGCACGAGGTCGCCAACCGGCGTATCGAGGAGCTGTTGCGCGAGTACATGTGATCGGTTGGCGGCTCTGCATCAGGCCCCTGGCTTCGCCGGGGGCCTTTGCCGTTCTCGGGTGCTGACCAGGGAAAACGGGCTGAACTCCACGCCACGAATACGCCACAAGTGGTGGCAGGCAGCCGCTCAGACCCGCATTCGGCTGCGCACACAAAAAGACCCCAGACACAGCAAACATGCTGGCCAGGGGGTGAACTACCGCCTCACACACTGTGCCCCCGGCAGGATTCGAACCTGCGCACACGGCTCCGGAGGCCGTTGCTCTATCCCCTGAGCTACGGGGGCGACGGGGGAAACACTACCAGCTCGGGGGTGGGGGGTCGCACGTGTGATTCCGTGCGTGGGGGCCCGGGCGCTACCGCCGGGTACCTCTTCGGGGGAACGCCGGACGTGCGGGGTGGGGCGCGCTTACCCTGGTGGGGTGCCAGGCGATGCCGGCCGGGTCCTTGTCGTCGACGACAACCAGGTCATCCGGCAGTTGATCAAAGTCAACCTCGAGCTCGACGGCTTCGAGGTCATGACCGCGTCCGACGGCGAGGAGTGCCTGGAGGCCGTCCACCGCTTCAGGCCCGATGTGATCACCCTCGACCTCGCCATGCCGCGGCTCGACGGGATGCGGACCGTGGGGCGGCTGCGGGTCGACGCGCGGACCGCGGAGATCCCGCTCGTGCTCGTCAGCGCCTCCGCCGCGCCCGAGGTGCCGGTCGGGGTCGACGCCGTGCTGGCCAAGCCGTTCGAGCCCGCCGAGTTGGTCGGCCTGGTGCGCGCGCTGTGCGAGCGGGCGCGCGAGCGGGCCGTCCACCTGGCGAAACCGCTGGCCGAGCGCCGGTGTCCCTCTCGTACGCTGGCTCCGTGACCCCAGCCCAGCTCACCCGGGCCGTGCTCAGCTCAGCGAGCGAGCTCGGCGTGGCCGACGTGCCCGGGGGCGTGCGGCTCGCGCCGCGCGGGGCGCGGGCGTGGGGGACCGGGATCGCGCTGCGCCTGGCCGGGCCCGTCGGCGTACCGGCGGTCGAGGTGGCGCGCGCGTTGCGTGCGCGCCTGGTGAACGCGCCCGGCGTGCACGCCGTGGAGGTCAGCGCGCGCGGCTTCCTCACCATCGAGCTCGGCGCCGACGCGGACGCCGCGCTGCTGGCCGAGATCCTTCAACGCCCCGCGCCCGAGCCGCTGTCCGACGACCCCGCGCGCGATGTGGCGCGTTGGGCGGAGGCGGCCGGGGGAGCGCCCGAGGCGCTGCTGGTCCAGCGCGAGGAGAACCCCCTCTTCCGCGTGCGGTACGCGCACGCCCGCAGCCGCGCGCTGGTGCGCGGCGCGCACGCGCTGGGCGTGCGCCCCGATCCGCGCGGGGCCCGGTTCGACGACGCGCCCGCCGCGCCCGAGCGCGCGCTCCTCACCGCGCTCGGCGAACAGGTCGGGAACGTCCGCCGACTGCTCGCCGTCGCCGACGCGTTCCTCAGGGTGGAGCGGGAGCGTCCCACGCTGCCCGTGGGCGACGAGAAACCCTCGGCCGTCCACCGCGCCCGGCTCGCGCTCGCCCAGGCCGCCGGGGCGGTGCTCGCCGACGGCCTGCACCGGATGGGCATCAGCGCGCCCGACCACCTGTGAGACCAGGACATACAGAGGACTTCCCATGAGCCGTTCCGCCCACCCCGCAGGGCCACGCCACGCCGACGTGCTGCCCGAGGGCCACTACGCCGCGCCGCCCGTCGACCTCAACGCCCTCGAGCCCAAGGTCTGGTCGCGCACCGTGACCCGCGACGCCGACGGCGCCCTCACCGTCGCGGGGATCGGCGTGCGCGAGCTGGCCGAGACGTTCGGGACGCCCGCGTATGTGCTCGACGAGGCCGACTTCAGGGCGCGTTGCCGGGCCTGGCGCGAGGCGTTCGGCGCGGGCGCCGACGTCTTCTACGCGGGCAAGGCGTTCCTGTCGCGGGCCGTGGTCCGCTGGCTGGCCGACGAGGGGCTCAACGTCGACGTGTGCTCCGGCGGCGAGTTGGCGACCGCGCTGGCCGGGGGCATGCCACCCGAGCGCATCGCCCTGCACGGCAACAACAAGTCGGTCGCCGAGATCACCCGCGCCGTCGAGGCGGGCGTGGGGCGGATCGTGCTCGACTCGTTCCAGGAGATCGAACGCGTCGCCGCGGCGGCCCGGCGGCACGGCACGCGGCAGCGGGTGCAGATCCGCGTCACCGTCGGGGTCGAGGCGCACACGCACGAGTTCATCGCGACGGCGCACGAGGACCAGAAGTTCGGCCTCGCGCTGGCCGACGGCACCGCGGCCGAGGCGGTCAGGCGCGTGCTGCGCCACCGCGACGACCTCGAACTCGTCGGCATCCACTCGCACATCGGCTCGCAGATCTTCGACATGGCGGGCTTCGAGGTCTCCGCGCGCCGCGTCGTCGGGCTGCTCACCGCCGTCAGGGACGAGCACGGGATCGAGCTGCCCGAGGTGGACCTCGGCGGCGGCCTCGGCATCGCCTACACCGCGGAGGACGACCCGAGCGAGCCGCACGAGATCGGCAAGTCGCTGAGCGAGATCGTCGCCAAGGAGTGCGACGCCGCCGGGCTCGCCGTGCCCCGCCTCTCCGTGGAGCCCGGCCGCGCGATCGTAGGGCCTGGCGCGTTCACGCTCTACGAGGTCGGCACGGTCAAGCCGCTCACCGGGCTGCGCACCTATGTGAGCGTGGACGGCGGGATGTCGGACAACATCCGCACGGCGCTCTACGACGCCGACTACTCCGTGGTGCTCGCCTCCCGCTCATCCGCCGCGCCCCCCATGCTGGCGCGCGTGGTCGGGAAGCACTGCGAGAGCGGCGACATCGTCGTGCGCGACGCGTACCTCCCGGCCGACGTGGCCCCCGGCGACCTGCTCGCCGTGCCCGCGACCGGCGCGTACTGCCGCTCGATGGCCAGCAACTACAACCACACGCCCCGCCCGCCCGTGATCGCGGTGGCCGAAGGGCGGGCACGAGAGATCGTGCGGCGCGAGACCGAGGACGACCTGCTCCGCCTCGACGTCGGCTGAGCGGCACGCGTCGGGCGCTCCGCGTCCGTATGGTGAACGCGGGGTGGGGCTCGCGCGCGGGTGCGTGAGACTTGAGGGATCAAGGGACCTTGGGGATCAAGGGACACACGGAGAGGCGAGGTCGAATGGTGCGCACGCGTCCGCTGAAGGTGGCGCTGCTGGGCTGCGGGGTCGTCGGCTCGCAGGTGGCCCGCCTGATGACGGCGCACGCCGGTGACCTCGCCGCGCGCATCGGGGCGCCCGTCGAGCTGGCCGGGGTCGCCGTGCGCCGCCTCGGCAGGGCGCGCGGCGACGTCGACCCCGCGCTGGTCACCACGGACGCCGAGTCCCTGGTCACGCGGGGCGACATCGACGTCGTGGTCGAGCTGATCGGCGGCATCGAGCCCGCCCGTTCGCTGATCAACGCCGCCTTCGAGAGCGGCGCGAGCGTCGTCACCGCCAACAAGGCGCTGCTCGCGGGGGACGGGCCCGCGCTCCAGGCCGCGGCCGAGAAGCACGCGGCCGACCTCTACTTCGAGGCGTCCGTCGCCGGCGCCATCCCGCTGCTGCGCCCGCTGCGTGAGTCGCTGGCCGGGGACAAGGTGGACCGGGTCCTCGGCATCGTCAACGGCACGACCAACTTCATCCTCGACCGCATGGAGTCCAGCGGCGCCAGCTACGGCGAGGCGCTGGACGAGGCCACCGCGCTCGGGTACGCGGAGGCCGATCCGACCGCCGACGTCGAGGGGTTCGACGCGGCGGCGAAGGCGGCGATCCTGGCCGGGATCGCGTTCCACACGCGGGTGCGCCTCGACGACGTGCACCGCGAGGGCATCACCGAGATCACCGCGGCCGACATCGCGGGCGCGCGCCAGATGGGCCACGCCGTCAAGCTGCTGGCGATCTGCGAACGGGCCGAGGACGGCCGCTCGGTGACCGCGCGCGTCCACCCGGCGATGATCCCGCTCAGCCACCCGCTCGCGAGCGTGCGTGAGGCGTACAACGCCGTGTTCGTGGAGGCGGAGGCGGCCGGGCGGCTGATGTTCTACGGTCAGGGCGCGGGGGGCGCGCCGACCGCGTCCGCCGTGCTCGGCGACCTGGTGGCCGCCTGCCGGAACCGCCTGACCGGCGGCCTGGGGCCCCGCGAATCCGCCTACGCCCAGCTCCCGGTGAGCCCGATGGGCGAGGTCACCACGCGGTACCACGTCAGTCTCGACGTGGTGGACAAGCCAGGCGTGCTCGCCCAGTGCGCCGCGGTCTTCGCCGACCACGGGGTCTCGATCGACACCGTGCGGCAGACCGGCAAGGGCAACAAAGGCGGCAAGGTCGGCAAGGGCGGCAACGTCGGCAACGACGGCCAGGAGGGCAGGGGCGGCGAGGCCAAGCTCGTCGTCGTCACCCACCGGGCGCCCGACGCCGCGCTCGGCGCGACCGTCGAGGCGCTGCGCAGCCTTGACACCGTGCATGGCGTCGCGAGCACCATGCGGGTCGAAGGCGAATAGGTCCGCGGCCCCGGGCGAACGCCCACGGGCCCGAACAGGAGAGGCAGCAGGCATGTCTGTCACCGGCACGAGCCGACAGTGGCGCGGGGTGATCGAGGAGTATCGCGACCGGCTTCCGGTCACGGCCGACACCCCGGTGGTGACGCTGCGCGAGGGGGGCACGCCGCTGGTCCCCGCGGGGGTCCTCTCCGAACGCACCGGGTGTGACGTTTATCTCAAGGTCGAGGGGGCCAACCCCACGGGGTCGTTCAAGGACCGCGGCATGACGATGGCCATCTCGGTGGCCAAGGCCGAGGGCGCGCGGGCCGTCATCTGCGCCTCGACGGGCAACACCTCGGCGTCCGCCGCCGCGTACGCGGTGCGCGCCGGGATGGTGTGCGCCGTGCTGGTGCCGCAGGGCAAGATCGCGCTCGGCAAGATGGGCCAGGCGCTCGTGCACGGCTCCCGCATCCTCCAGGTCGAAGGGAACTTCGACGACTGCCTCACCCTGGCCCGCCAGCTGTCGGACAAGTACCCGGTGGCGCTGGTCAATTCGGTGAACCCCGTGCGCATCGAGGGCCAGAAGACGGCCGCGTTCGAGATCGTCGACATGCTCGGCGACGCGCCCGACGTCCATGTCCTGCCCGTGGGCAACGCCGGGAACATCACGGCCTACTGGCGGGGTTACCGGGAGTACGCCGCCGAGGGCCCGGCCACCCGCACCCCCCGGATGTGGGGCTACCAGGCGTCGGGCGCGGCGCCCATCGTGCGCGGCGAGCCGGTCAAGGACCCCTCGACGATCGCCACCGCGATCCGCATCGGCAACCCCGCGTCCTGGGCCTCGGCCGAGCGCGCCAGGGACGAGTCGGGCGGGCGCATCGACGCGGTGACCGACCGCCAGATCCTGTCCGCCTACCGGCTGTTGGCGGCGGGCGAGGGCGTCTTCGTGGAGCCTGCCTCGGCCGCGTCCGTGGCCGGTCTGCTCAAGGCGGCCGACGAAGGCGAGGTCGATCCTGGCCAGGTCATCGTGTGCACGGTCACCGGCAACGGGCTCAAGGACACGGAGTGGGCCGTCTCCGGCGCCCCCCGCCCGGTGACGGTCCCGGTGGACGCGGACGCGGCGGCCCAACGCCTCGACCTCGCCTGAACGCGGAGCGCGAGCGCGGCGCGTGTGCGGGGGCGGGCGTCAGGGCCGCGCGCCGGGGCAAACGCCGGTCCGCGCCCGGCGGATGACGACACCGACCCGCCCTGTATCGCGCATGAACCTTCCTTCGATAGGCTGGTATTCGTCCCGAAGTGGTGTAACGCTCGCAGTCGCCCGCGCGAGGCGGGGCTCGCGCCGTTCATGCCGGCGCCGCACGCCCGTCGAGGACATGCCGCACATCTCACCAAGGAGAGTCATCGAGCGATGGCCCATCCCGCCTTCCGCGCCGCAGCCGTGCGGGTGCGTACGCCCGCGACCAGCGCCAACCTCGGTCCCGGCTTCGACGCGCTCGGCTTGGCCCTCGGGCTCTACGACGACGTGGTCGTCCGGGTGGCGGAGTCGGGGCTGCACGTCGACCTCGCCGGCGAGGGCGCCGACACCCTGCCGCGCGACGAGCGGAACCTCCTGATCAGGGCGTTGCGCACGGCGTTCGACGCGCTCGGTGGGCAGCCGCGCGGCCTCGAGGTCGTCTGCGCGAACCGCATCCCGCACGGCCGGGGCCTCGGCTCGTCGTCGGCCGCGATCTGCGCGGGCCTGGTGGCCGCCCGCGCGGTGACCTCGGGCGGCGAGGCCCGCCTCGACGACGCGACGATGCTGGAGCTCGCGGCCGAGATGGAGGGCCACCCCGACAACGTCGCCGCGTGCCTGCTCGGCGGCTTCACGCTGGCCTGGGGCGAGAACGGCGCGGTGCGCGCGATCCGGATGGATCCGGCGCCCACGGTCGTTCCCGTGGTGTTCGTGCCGGCCAGGCCGCTGGCCACGGAGACCGCGCGCGGCCTGCTGCCGCGCACCGTGCCGCACGTCGACGCGGCGGCCAACGCCGGCCGCGCCGCGCTGCTCGTCGAGGCGCTGACCCGGCGCCCCGAGCTGCTGCTGCCCGCCACCGAGGACCGGCTGCACCAGGAGTACCGGGCGTCCGCGATGCCGGAGTCCATGGACCTGGTCGGCCGACTGCGGGCGGACGGGGTGCCCGCGGTGATCTCGGGCGCGGGGCCCACGGTCCTGGCGTTCGCGGAGGACGGCGAGGCGGACAAGGTGGCCAGGCTGGCCGGCGAGGGCTGGACGGCCAACAGGCTGGCCCTGGACACCGCGGGCGCCTGCGTTCTGCCACTGACCGGGACCGGTCAGTGATCGCCGAAAGACACCGAAGAACGATCGCCGGAACGATCGCCGGAGAACATGGATAGGGGGAATGAAGGCAGGATCCGGTAGTGTTAACCTCAAGTCTGCACGTACCGTCCCGGTGGACGCCGTGCGGAATTCCGGGGTCCCACCTCCTGGGACCACCTCTTCTTCCGGGAGCCTCCACTCATCTGCCCGAGCAGCCTGCCTGGCAGTGCCGAGCCCGCTCCGGAAGCGGTGCGAGACGGTTCGTCGAATCCTCCTCGATCCTCCCCGCACCACACCTCATGAATTGATCTTCCGCCGCGATGAGCAGGCGGATCACCGCACCGGCCGGTCCGCCGCACGAGGCCGCAGCCGGAGAGCACGACCGGTCGCCGAGCCAGACAGGCCGACGTCCGCTCCAGGGAAGGACCCTACGTGAGCGACACCACCGATCTGATGGGCGTGAGTGCCGACACCGCCGCCAAGACTGCCGGTGCTGCCACCGCGTCCACCACGGACGCTCCTGCCGCCGCGCCGCGTCGTCGGCGCTCGGGCACCGGCCTCGACGGCATGGTTCTCGCCGAGTTGCAGCAGGTAGCCTCCAGGCTGGGGATCAGGGGCACCGCGCGGATGCGCAAGAGCCAGCTGATCGAGGTCATCAAGGAGAAGCAGGCCGCCGGCGCCGGAAGCCCCGGAGCGGCGGCGAACGGGGAGGCGAAGCAGGCCGAGGCCGCCGCCCCCGCGGACAAGCCCAAGCGCCGCGCGACCTCCCGGGCCCGCACCGGTGACCAGGCCGCCGCAGCCGCGCAGATCGAGATCCCGGGCCAGGCCGCCGAGACCAAGGGCGCGCCCGCCGACGCGGGCACCGGCGGCAAGGGCGAGGGCCAGGAGCGCGAGCGTCCCGACGCCGCGCAGGACGCCGCCACCGTGACCGATGCCGCCAAGGGCGGCGAGGGCCAGCAGGACCGCCAGGGCAAGCGCGAGCGCGACCGCCGCGGCGGCAAGGGCGGCCAGGGCCAGGCCCAGCAGGACCGCCAGGGCCAGAAGAGCGAGGGCCAGGGCCAGCAGGACCGCCAGGGCAAGAGCGACGGCGGCCGCGGCAGCCGGGACCAGAGCCGCGGCGGGGACCGCAACGGCGGTGGCGGCGCGGACCGCGACGACGACTTCGAGGGCGGCCGCAGGGGTCGCAGGGGCCGTTACCGCGACCGCCGCGGGCGCCGCGGGCGCGACGAGGTCACCACCGAGCCGCAGATCGCCGATGACGACGTCCTGATCCCGGTCGCGGGCATCCTCGACATCCTCGACAACTACGCGTTCGTGCGCACCTCCGGCTACCTCCCGGGCCCCAACGACGTGTATGTCTCGCTCGCCCAGGTCAGGAAGAACGGCCTGCGCAAGGGCGATCACGTCACCGGCGCGGTGCGCCAGCCGCGCGACGGCGAGCGGCGCGAGAAGTTCAACGCGCTCGTCCGCCTCGACTCGGTCAACGGCATGGCGGCCGAATCCGGGCGCGGCCGGGCCGAGTTCAACAAGCTGACCCCGCTCTACCCGCAGGAGCGCCTGCGCCTCGAGTGCGACCCCGGCGCGCTGACGACCCGCATCATCGACCTGGTCTCGCCGATCGGCAAGGGCCAGCGCGGGCTGATCGTGGCCCCGCCGAAGACCGGCAAGACCATGATCATGCAGGCGGTCGCCAACGCCATCACCCGCAACAACCCCGAGTGCCACCTCATGGTCGTCCTCGTCGACGAGCGGCCCGAAGAGGTCACCGACATGCAGCGCTCGGTCAAGGGCGAGGTCATCTCCTCGACCTTCGACCGGCCGTCGGAGGACCACACCACGGTCGCGGAGCTCGCCATCGAGCGCGCCAAGCGGCTCGTCGAGCTGGGCCACGACGTGGTCGTGCTGCTCGACTCCATCACCCGTCTCGGCCGCGCCTACAACCTGGCCGCGCCCGCCTCGGGCCGGATCCTGTCCGGCGGTGTCGACTCGGCCGCGCTCTACCCCCCGAAGAAGTTCTTCGGCGCCGCCCGCAACATCGAGGACGGCGGCTCGCTGACCATCCTGGCCACCGCGCTCGTCGAGACCGGCTCGCGCATGGACGAGGTGATCTTCGAGGAGTTCAAGGGCACCGGCAACATGGAGCTCAAGCTCGACAGGAAGCTCGCCGACAAGCGCATCTTCCCCGCCGTCGACGTGGACGCCTCGGGCACGCGCAAGGAGGAGATCCTGATGGGCGGCGAGGAGCTCGGCATCGTCTGGAAGCTCCGCCGGGTGCTGCACGCGCTGGACCAGCAGCAGGCGATCGAGCTGCTGCTCGACAAGATGAAGCAGACGAAGTCGAACGCCGAGTTCCTGCTCCAGATCCAGAAGACGACCCCGACCCCGGGCAACGGCGACTGACCTCGGGGACGGCACGTCGGACGGCGGCCCCGGCTCACCGCGCGGTGAGCCGGGGCCGTTCCGCGTCACATGAACGGGAGGTGTCGCCCGGATGAACGGCGGGCGTGCACCGTTCGACAAGCGAGATCGGGCATACCGGGGCACAATGGGTGAATGGGCCCCCCTTCGGACGGAGAGCGACCGGCCGGTCACCCCCGCGCGGGTGGCCGGGCCCGCCGCCGCAGGCTGCTGCGGTTCGCCGTCCTCGGCCTGGTCCTGCTGGTCGTCGTCACGGGCGTGGGGGCCACCGCGCTCTACGTCAAGCTCGAGCGGAACATCTCGCAGATCGACATCGACGGCGCCCTCGGCCCCGACCGCCCCGAGGACGCCCCGCACGACTCCCTCGACATCCTCGTCCTCGGCTCCGACTCGCGCGCCGGCGCGAACGGCGCGTACGGCGGCGAGGACGCCCAGGAGGGCGCCCGCGCGGACACCGCGATGATCGTGCACGTCAACGAGGGCCACGACGCCGCGACCGTCGTCTCCATCCCGCGCGACACGATGGTCGAACGGCCCGCGTGCGAGCGCGCCGACGGCTCGAAGGCGCCCGCGCGGGAGCGTTCGATGTTCAACGAGGCGTACACCGTGGGCGGTCCCGTCTGCTCGGTCAAGACCGTCGAGGAGATGACCGGGCTGCGGATGGACCACTTCATCGAGATCGACTTCCACGGCTTCGCCGACATGATCGACACCCTGGGCGGCGTCGAGGTCACCACCACCCAGGCCATCGACGACAAGGACAGCCACCTCGACCTGCCCGCCGGCACCCACACCCTCGACGGCGAGCAGTCCCTCGCGCTCGTGCGCACGCGCAAGGCCGTCGGGGACGGCAGCGACCTGAGCCGCATCGAGCTCCAGCAGCAGTTCGTGCGCGCGCTGGCCGACCAGGTCAGCGGCATGGGCCTGATGACCAACCCCAAGCGCCTGTGGGACCTCGCCGACGTCGCGACCTCCGCCGTCACCACGGACTCCTCGCTCGGCTCGGTGCGCGACCTGGCCGGACTCGGGCGCGGCATGCGGGACATCGGCCCCGATGACCTCCAGATGGTCACGCTCCCCGTCACGCGCGACGCCGCCGACCCCAACCGGGTCGCGCCGGTCGAGGACCGGTCGAGACAGGTCTGGCACGCCTTGCGCGAGGACCGCCCGGTGCCACGCTCGGCCACCGTGGACTCCAGGGGCGAGGACGGCGGCGGCACCCCCGTGGCCATTCCGGGGCGGGCGCCGCGCGAGGAATAACGGGCCGCCCGACCTCGTTTTGGCGGGCACGCCCGGTCCTGGCAGACTGGAGCGTCGGCCCCGGTTCACGGCGCGCGCCCGCGCGCCGACCCGGCGCCCTCCCGAATCTAGGAGAGACCGTGAAGCGCGACATCCACCCGGAGTACGTCGAGACCCAGGTCAGCTGCACCTGTGGCGCGTCGTTCACCACCCGTAGCACCGTGAGCACCGGCAGCATCCGCGCCGACATCTGCTCCGAGTGCCACCCCTTCTACACCGGCAAGCAGAAGATCCTCGACACCGGTGGCCGCGTGGCCCGCTTCGAGGCGCGCTTCGGCAAGAACGCCGGGTCGAACCGCAAGTAGCGACCCCGACGGCGCCGGGTCGGCCGCCCTTCCGCACCGCGTACGCGCGGCGGCGGGGGCGGCCGCGACCCGGCGTCTTTCGCGTCCCCGTCCCTTCACCCTTGTCCCCTTGCCGCGCCCCGTCGCAGCCACCCCCCAGGAGCACAGAAGATGTTCGAGGCGGTCGAGGAACTCGTCGGCGAGCACGCCGACCTCGAACGGCGGCTGGCCGACCCCGCTGTCCACGCCGACCAGGCCACCGCGCGCAGGCTCGGCAAGCGCTACGCCGAGCTGACCCCGGTGATCACCGCCTACCGCGCCTGGAAGCGCTACGGCGACGACATCGAGACCGCGCGCGAACTGGCCGTCGAGGACCCGGACTTCGCCGGTGAGGTCAAGGACCTCACGGCCAGGCGCGAGGAGCTGACCGACGAGCTGCGCCTGCTGCTGATCCCGCGCGACCCCAGCGACGACAAGGACGTGATCCTGGAGATCAAGGCGGGCGAGGGCGGCGACGAGTCCGCGCTGTTCGCCGGCGACCTGCTGCGCATGTATCTGCGCTACGCGGAGCGCGTCGGCTGGCAGACCGAGATCATCGAAGGGAACGAGTCGGACCTCGGCGGCTACAAGGACGTCTCCGTGGCCGTCAAGAGCAAGGGCAGCCCCCCGGCGGGCCAGGGCGTGTGGGCCAGGCTGAAGTACGAGGGCGGCGTGCACCGCGTGCAGCGCGTGCCCGCCACCGAGTCCCAGGGCCGCATCCACACCTCGGCCGCGGGCGTGCTCGTGCTGCCGGAGGCGGAGGACGTGGACGTCGAGATCAACGCCGCCGACCTGCGCATCGACGTCTACCGCTCCTCGGGCCCCGGCGGCCAGTCGGTGAACACCACCGACTCCGCCGTGCGCATCACGCACCTGCCCTCCGGCATCGTCGTCTCCTGCCAGAACGAGAAGAGCCAGCTCCAGAACAAGGAGCAGGCGCTGCGCATCCTGCGCGCCAGGCTGCTCGCCGCCGCCCGCGAGGAGGCCGACCGCGAGGCGTCCGACGCGCGCCGCAGCCAGGTCCGCACCGTGGACCGCTCCGAGCGCGTGCGCACCTACAACTTCCCCGAGAACCGCATCTCCGACCACCGCGTGGGCTTCAAGGCGTACAACCTCGACCAGGTGCTCGACGGCGAGCTCGACGCGGTCATCCAGGCGTGCGTGGACGCCGATTCGGCCGCCAAGCTCGCGGCGGCGGGCTGATGGCCGGGTGCGTAGGGTGGACGATGTGAGTGCGTCTTCCGGGTCGTCCCGTTCCCTCCTGCTCGCCGAGGTCGCCAGGGCCACGCAGCGGCTCGCCGACGCCGGGGTGCCGTCGCCGCGCTTCGACGCCGAGGAGCTGGCCGCGTTCGTGCACGGCACCGAGCGCTCCCGGCTGCACTCGGTGCCCGACGGCGACTTCGACGCGCGCTACTGGGAGGCGGTCGCCCGCCGCGAGGCCCGCGAGCCGCTCCAGCACATCACGGGGCGCGCGTTCTTCCGCTACCTCGAACTCCAGGTGGGGCCAGGGGTGTTCGTCCCGCGTCCGGAGACCGAGTCCGTCGTCGGCTGGGCGATAGACGCGGTCCGCGCCATGGATGTCGCCGAGCCGTTGATCATCGACCTGTGCACGGGCTCGGGCGCCATCGCGCTCGCCCTCGCCCAGGAGGTGCCCCGCTCGCGCGTGCACGCCGTCGAGCTGGACGAGACGGCGCTCGGCTGGGCCAGGAAGAACGCCGAGGGCAGCCGCGTCGTGCTGCACCACGGCGACGCCCGCACCGCGTTGCCCGAGCTGAGGGGCCAGGCCGACCTGGTGATCTCCAACCCGCCCTACATCCCGCTCACCGAATGGGAGTACGTGGCGCCCGAGGCCCGCGATCACGACCCGGGGATCGCGCTGTTCTCGGGGGAGGACGGCCTCGACGTGATCCGCGGCCTGGAGAGGGCGGCCCACCGGCTGCTGCGTCCCGGTGGCATGGTGGTGGTCGAGCACGCCGACACCCAGGGGGGGCAGGTGCCCTGGATCTTCACCGAGGACCGCGGCTGGGCCGACGCCGCCGACCACCCCGACCTCAACAACAGGCCCCGATTCGCCACCGCCCGCCGCGTCGCCCGGTAGCGGGCGCGGCGACAGAGGAGGACATTCCGTCATGGCACGGCGCTACGACTGCTCCGACGTGGTCACCCGCAAGACCGGCCTGCGCGAGGCGGCGGCGGCCGTCCGGCGCGGCGACCTGGTCGTGCTGCCCACCGACACCGTCTACGGCATCGGCGCGGACGCCTTCAACAGCACGGCCGTCGCCGACCTGCTCGAGGCCAAGGGCCGCGGCAGGGGCGTGCCTTCGCCCGTGCTCGTGGGCTCGCCCACGACGCTGCACGGCCTGGTCACCGACTTCTCCGAACGCGCCTGGGAGCTGGTGGACGCGTTCTGGCCGGGCGCGTTGACCCTGGTCGCCCGGCATCAGCCGTCGCTCACGTGGGACCTGGGGGAGACCCGGGGCACCGTGGCGGTGCGCATGCCGCTGCACCCCGTCGCGCTCGAGCTGCTCAAGGAGTTCGGCCCGATGGCCGTCTCGAGCGCCAACCTCACGGGCCAGCCGCCGCCCCAGGACTGCGACGGCGCCCAGGACATGCTGGGGGACTCGGTGTCGGTCTACCTGGACGGCGGGCCGACGCCCGACACCGTTCCCTCCTCGATCGTCGACGTCACCGGCGCGGTCCCGGTGCTGCTGCGCGCCGGGGCGGTGAGCGAGGAGGAGCTGCGCAAGGTCGTTCCCGATCTGGAGACCGCGTGACCCCGCCCTCGGGTGGTCCCACGGACGTCGGCATACCTCCGCGCGGCGGCTCGGCGCCGCCCCGGCAGGTCTTCCGCATCCTCCACGTCAGCACCGGCAACGTGTGCCGTTCCCCCATCACGGAGCGGCTGACCCGCCATGCCCTGGCCGACCGGCTGGGGGAGCGGGCGGCGGGCCTCGTGGTGGAGAGCGCGGGGACCTGGGGCCACGAGGGCGCGCCCATGGAGGCGCACGCCGCGCAGCTGCTCGGCGAATACGGCGTCGACGCACGGGGGTTCACGGGGCGCGAGCTGCTCGACGAGCACGTCATCCACGCCGACCTCGTGCTGACCGCGACCAGGGACCACAGGTCGCAGGTCATCTCCATGGGGCACTCGGCGGGGCTGCGGACGTTCACGCTCAAGGAGTTCACGCGGCTGGTGCGGGCGATCGACATGGCGACCCTGCCCGCCGCCGCGTCCCCCGAGGAGCTGGTCGAGCGCGCCGGGGCGCTGGCCAGGGCCGCCGCCGCGCTGCGCGGCTGGCTCCTGGCGCCCAACGCCGAGGCGGACGAGGTGCAGGATCCTTACGGCGCCCCGCTGCCGTACTTCCGGTCCGTGGCCGAGGAGATCAGGGTCGCGCTCGAGCCCGTCGTCACCGCGCTGACCGGGGTGCCGCCCCGCGGGGTGCTGGCCCCTCGGGCACTGCTTTAACCTGGTGGCCTGGCGGTAACGACGTGACACCGGGTCGGCGCGGGGGCGCGCGGGCATGAGAGGGTGTTGCGGGTAGTCCTGCGAGACCTCTGGGGCATCTTGTGCGCGAGTACCTGCTGACGCTCTGCGTCGCTGCGGCGGTCACCTATCTGCTGACGGGGCCGGTGCGGAAGTTCGCCATCGCGTGGGGCGCGATGCCGGCGATCAGAGCGCGTGACGTGCACCGCGAGCCGACGCCGCGGCTCGGCGGCATCGCGATGTTCGGCGGCCTGTGCGCCGGCCTGCTCGTGGCGTCGCAGCTGACCAACGTCGGCGAGGTGTTCCGGATCTCCGACGAGCCGCGCGCGCTGCTCTCGGGGGCCGGGCTGATCTGGCTGATCGGCGTGCTCGACGACAAGTACGGCGTGGACGCGTTGATCAAGCTGGGCCTCCAGATGATCGCCGCGGGCGTCATGGTGCTCCAGGGGCTGACCATTCTGTGGCTGCCCGTGCCCACGGTCGGCCTGGTCGCGGTCACCCCGCTCCAGGGCACGCTGCTCACGGTGGCGCTCGTGGTGATCACGATCAACGCCGTGAACTTCGTGGACGGCCTCGACGGGCTCGCGGCCGGGATGGTCTGCATCGCCGCCGCGGCGTTCTTCCTGTACGCCTACCGCATCTGGTACGGCTACGGCATCGAGGCCGCCGCCCCCGCGACGCTCTTCGCCGCGGTGCTCATGGGCATGTGCCTCGGCTTCCTCCCCCACAACCTGCACCCCGCGCGGATCTTCATGGGCGACTCGGGCTCGATGCTGCTCGGCCTCGTGCTCGCCGCGGGCGCGGTCTCGGTCACGGGCCAGGTGGACCCGGACGCGATGCGGCTGTTCTCGGGCTCCATCAGGAACGCCGTGTTCGAGATGGTCCCGGTCTACATGCCGCTGCTGCTGCCGCTGACGATCATCGCGGTGCCGTTCGCCGACCTCGTGCTGGCGATCGTGCGGCGCACCTGGAACGGCCACTCGCCGTTCTCGGCCGACCGCGGGCACCTGCACCACCGGCTGCTCGAGATCGGCCACTCGCAGAGCCGGGCCGTGCTGATCATGTACTTCTGGTCCGCGCTCATCGCGTTCGGCGCGGTCGCGTACTCGGTGCAGTCGGCCAACGCCGTGCTCGTGCCCGTCGTGATGGCGCTCAGCGCCATCGGCCTCGTCGTCCTGCTGCTGCCGCGCTTCACCCCCCGCGTGCCGTCGTGGGCCCAGCGCCTGGTGCCGCCGCGCTACCGCGACCGGATGGCGGCGCGGGCGCCCGAGGCCGGGCCCGCGCCCGGCCCTGAGGCCGCCGGTGCCGAGGCAGGGACCGGTGCCGAGGCGGCGTCGACGACCGCGTCGTCCGAGGCGCCACCGCCCCCTTCGCCCGCCTCGCTGAGCGGCCTCAACGGCGCCACCGCGGTCGGCGACCGGCACCGTTTCGCGGTCCGCCGCAAGATCGACAGCCGCTCTTAACAGAGATGACCTCGCAGGTCATCGCCGCAACGCCGGGGTTACCCCTACCGTGTGAGGGTCTCCACACGAACGGGTAAAGACCTCGCCAAATAGTTTGTGATACCGTTCACGAAACCCGGCGCCGAGCTCACGCGCCGGACCCCGCTCCCGTCAATGACGACCGTCCCCGAAGCACGCGGAGAAGCACTTCGATGCAGTCCAACGACGCCCGGATCATCCGTGGCGCCGCGATCCCCACTGCCGTGGTCGGCGTTCTCGCCGTGGCCATCGGCGCCGTGACGGCCGGGGTGGACGGCGCGGGCGGGGTCGCCCTCGGTGTGCTCGTCGCCGCCGTGTTCTTCGCCGGTGGCCAGCTCTCCCTCGGGTATGTCGGACGCCGCTGGCCCGAGACGTTCTTCGGCGCCGCCTTCCTGATCTACACGACGCAGATGGGATTCCTGCTCGGCCTGCTCCTCCTGCTGCGTGACGCGTCGTTCCTCGACGGACGGGCCTTCGCCGCGGGCGTGTTGGCCGGCACCGCCGCCTGGCTCGGCGGCCAGGTGCGGGCGCACGGCAAGCTCAAGACGCTCTACGTCGAGCCGGAGTCGACCTCCGCGTCCCCCGGCGGTCGGCCATGACCGACGCCGATCGGGGCGGGGGCTGTATACAGGGCGCCGCCTGGGGCTGCTATCGTCCCTCGCCGGAAGGCCGGGCCGCTGCCGGTTCGCGTGCTGCGCGGGACAGCCACGCGAACGATGACCGGTTCTCCTCCCGCCCATTCCGTCCAGTGCCGCTCCGTGGTCGTCCACCACGCCGACACATCGAGGTAGCCGTATCCATGCGTCACGCCGAGGGAGTTCGCGGTGAGTAACGACCAGGTGCTCGCCTTCGAGACCGACTGCCATCTGTTCAACGACTGCGGGTTCCCCTCACCCTCGGAGTTCTCCTTCCTCTTCGAGCCGTTGTTCACCATCGGCTCCTTCGAGGTCAACAAGCCGATGGCGCTGGTCGTCCTCAGCACCCTGATCGTCCTGGGGTTCTTCTGGAAGGCGTTCTCCAAGCCCGCCGTCGTGCCGGGCAAGTTCCAGATGATCGCGGAGGCGGGCTACGAGTTCGTCCGCCGCGGCATCGCGCGCGAGACGATCGGCAAGAAGGCCGAAGCGTATGTGCCGCTGCTGGTCTCGCTGTTCTTCTTCATCTGGATCATGAACATCTGGGCGGTCATCCCCTTCGCCCAGTTCCCGGCGACCTCGATCATCGCGTACCCGGCGGCGCTCGCCCTGGTCGTCTGGTCCACGTACATGACGCTGACGTTCAAGACGCACGGCTTCGTCGGCGGCATCCGCAACCTGTGCGTCCCCAGCGGGCTGCCGAAGGGGATCTATGTGATCCTCACGCCCATCGAGTTCATCTCGAACATCTTCGTGCGGCCGCTGACCCTGACCGTCCGGCTCTTCGCGAACATGTTCGCGGGGCACCTGCTGCTGCTGGTCTTCATCATCGGCACCTGGTACACCCTGGGCAGCGTGGTCGGTACGTTCTACGCCGCCACCTCGCTGGTCATGACGCTGCTGCTGACCCTGTTCGAGCTGTTCATCCAGGCGCTCCAGGCATATGTCTTCACGGTGCTGACCGCGACCTACATCTCGCAGGCCCTGGAAGAGCCGCACTGACGCGCGGCGGGCATCAGGCCGCCGCCCCCGACCCGTTGACCCCAAGAATCCGGTGGACAAACCGCCGCCGGCTCATCAGAGATAAGGAAACAAACGGACATGTCCGCAACTCTCGCCGCAGTTGAAGGCAGCGTCAACACCATCGGCTTCGGCCTCGCGGCCATCGGCCCCGGCGTCGGCATCGGCATCATCTTCGGTAACGGCGTCCAGGCGATCGCCCGCCAGCCCGAGGCCGCCGGCATCGTCCGGCAGAACATGCTGCTCGGCTTCGCCGTCGTCGAGGCCCTGGCCCTGATGGGCTTCGTGCTCGCCTTCGCGGTCTGACGACGCCGTCGGAAGACGCCCTACCGATGAAAGGTCCACCATGCTGATCGAACTGGCAGCCGAAGAGCCGCAGAGTCCTGTGGTCCCGGTGGTGCCCGAGATCGTCATCGGCCTGATCTGCTTCGGGGTCATCTTCTTCGTCTTCTACAAGAAGCTCGTCCCCTCCATCAACAAGGTGCTGGAGGAGCGCCGGGCGGCGATCGAAGGCGGCATGGAGAAGGCCGAGGCCGTGCAGGCCGAGGCTCGCCAGACGCTGGAGAGCTACAAGGAGCAGCTGGCCGAGGCGCGTCACGAGGCGGCCCGCATGCGCCAGGAGGCGCAGGAGCAGGGCGCGGCGCTCATCGCGGAGATGCGCGAGGAGGGCCAGCGCCAGCGCGAGGAGATCATCGCCGCGGGGCACACCCAGATCGCCGCCGACCGCAAGCAGGCCGCCGAGCTGCTCAGGCAGGACGTCGGCAACCTCGCCATCGAGCTCGCAGGCAAGCTCGTGGGCGAGTCGCTCGAGGACCACGCCCGCCAGAGCCGCACCATCGACCGCTTCCTCGACGACCTGGAGCGGCAGGCCGAGGGCGGCGTTCCGGCTCAGGGCCAGGGCTCCGAGGCGGGGCGATGATCGGCGCGAGTCGTGAGGCGCTCGACGCCGCGCGTGAGCGTCTTGACGCCCTGACCGACAACACGCGCGTCGACGCCGCCGCGCTGGCCGCCGACCTGGCGGCCGTCACGGCGCTGCTCGACCGCGAGACCGCACTGCGCCGGGTGCTCACCGACCCGGCGCAGCCGGGCGAGGGCAAGGCGCAGCTGGTCGGGCGGCTGCTCGGCGGGCAGGTCGGCGGCGAGGCCGTCGACCTGGTCTCCGGCATGGTCCGCTCCCGCTGGTCCGCCTCCCGTGACCTGGTGGACGCCGTCGAGGAGCTGGCCGACACCGCCGACATGATCGCGGCGGACCGGGACGGCACCCTGGACTCGGTGGAGGACGAGCTGTTCCGGTTCGGCCGGATCGTCGCCACCTCGCCCGAGCTGCGCGCCGCGCTCAGCGGCAAGGACAGCGAGGGGCCCGCCGTCGCCGCCCGCACCGAGCTGGCCAGGAGCCTGCTGCGGGGCCGGGCGAAGGCCACCACGGAACGGCTGGTCGTCAGGCTGGTGGAACGTCCGCGAGGACGTAGCCTGGATGGAGGGCTCGACGCGCTGTCCGGTCTTGCCGCCGCCCGCCGGGGGCGTTCCGTCGCGGTCGTCACCTCGGCGGTACCGCTCAGTGACCGACAGCGACAGCGGCTCGGCGACGCCCTGGGTCGGCTGTACGGCAGGCAGATCCAGCTGAATCTCGACGTGGACCCGGCGGTCCTCGGCGGGATCTCCGTCCGGATCGGTGACGAGGTCATCCACGGCACCATCGCGGACCGCCTGGACGAGGTGACCCGCCGGATGGCGGGCTGACCACGGCGCCACCCCACATCGAAGAAGCAGGACAAGCGGCCCGGCTGGGGCCGTAGACGTAACTTACGGGCCCAACAAGGAGAGCAGGGAACCCAGATGGCGGAGCTCACGATCCGGCCGGATGAGATCCGGGACGCGCTGGAGAATTTCGTCCAGTCGTACGCGCCGGACGCGGCCTCGCGGGAAGAGGTCGGGACGGTCAGCGTTGCCGGTGACGGCATCGCACGTGTCGAGGGGCTGCCCTCGGCCATGGCGAACGAGCTGCTGCGCTTCGAGGACGGCACGCTCGGCCTCGCCCTCAACCTCGAGGAGCGGGAGATCGGCGTCGTCGTTCTCGGTGAGTTCAGCGGCATCGAGGAGGGCCAGCCGGTGCGCCGCACCGGCGAGGTGCTCTCCGTCGCGGTCGGCGACGGCTACCTCGGCCGGGTCGTCGACCCGCTGGGCAACCCCATCGACGGCCTCGGCGACATCGAGACCGTGGGCCGCCGCGCCCTGGAGCTCCAGGCTCCCTCGGTCATGCAGCGCAAGTCGGTGCACGAGCCCATGGAGACCGGCTACAAGGCCGTGGACACCATGACGCCCATCGGCCGCGGCCAGCGCCAGCTGATCATCGGCGACCGGCAGACGGGCAAGACCGCCCTCGCCGTGGACACGATCATCAACCAGCGCGACAACTGGCGCTCGGGCGACCCGAACAAGCAGGTCCGCTGCGTCTATGTGGCGATCGGCCAGAAGGGCTCCACGATCGCGTCCGTGCGCGGCGCGCTCGAGGAGGCGGGCGCGCTCGAGTACACCACCATCGTCGCCGCCCCGGCGTCCGACCCGGCCGGCTTCAAGTACATCGCCCCCTACACCGGCTCGGCCCTCGGCCAGCACTGGATGTACGACGGCAAGCACGTCCTGATCATCTTCGACGACCTGTCGAAGCAGGCCGACGCCTACCGCGCCGTCTCCCTGCTGCTGCGCCGCCCGCCGGGCCGCGAGGCGTACCCCGGCGACGTCTTCTACCTGCACTCCCGGCTGCTCGAGCGCTGCGCCAAGCTCTCCGACGAGATGGGCGGCGGCTCGATGACCGGGCTGCCGATCGTCGAGACCAAGGCGAACGATGTCTCCGCGTTCATCCCGACCAATGTGATCTCCATCACCGACGGCCAGTGCTTCCTGGAGTCCGACCTGTTCAACGCGGGCCAGCGCCCCGCCCTGAACGTCGGCATCTCCGTCTCCCGCGTCGGCGGCTCCGCCCAGCACAAGGCGGTGCGGCAGATCACCGGGTCGCTCCGCGTGGACCTGGCGCAGTACCGCGAGCTCGAGGCGTTCGCCGCGTTCGGCTCCGACCTGGACGCCGCGTCCAAGTCCGCCCTGGCGCGCGGCCAGCGCATGGTGGAGCTGCTCAAGCAGGAGCAGTACAGCCCGTACCCCACGGAGAACCAGGTGGTCTCCATCTGGTCGGGCACCAACGGCCTGATGGACGAGATCCCGGTCCCCGACATCCGCCGCTTCGAGCGCGAGCTGCTTGACTACCTGCACCGTGAGCACAAGGACCTGATGACGTCGATCCGCGAGGGCGGGAAGATGTCGGACGACACGCTCCAGGCCGTCCGTTCCGCGGTCGACTCCTTCAAGCAGCAGTTCCAGACCTCGGACGGCAAGCTGCTGGGCGAGGGCTGACGATGGGCGCTCAGCTTCGGATCTACAAGCGCCGGATCAAGTCCGTCACCGCCACCAAGAAGATCACGCGGGCGATGGAGATGATCGCCGCGTCCCGCATCATCAAGGCGCAGCGCAAGGTGGCGGCCTCCAAGCCGTACGCCGACGAGCTGACCGCCGCGGTGACCGCGGTGGCGCACGGCTCGGACGTCAAGCACCCGCTGACGACCGAGGCGGAGCGCCCCCGGCGGGCCGCGGTGCTGCTGATCACCTCCGACCGCGGTCTGGCCGGCGGGTACAACAGCAACGCCATCAAGGCCCACGAGCACCTCGTCGGCGAGCTCGTCAGCCGCGGCCTCAGGGTCGACAGCTATGTCGTGGGCCGCAAGGGCCTGGCCTACCTGTCGTTCCGCGAGCGGAAGGTGACCCGGTCCTGGACCGGGTTCACCGACAACCCCGAGTACGCCGACGCCAAGCGCGTGGCCGAGCCGCTGATCGAGGCCCTGGGCCGCGACCCGGACGAGGGCGGCGTGGACGAGGTCCACATCGCGTACACCGAGTTCGAGTCGATGATGACCCAGACCCCGGTCGAGCGCAGGCTGCTGCCGTTGACCCTGGAGAAGTCCGCCGAGGACTCCGCCGAGGTCTTCGAGCGCGGCCCCGGCATCCACCCGCTCTACGACTTCGAGCCGTCGCCCGAGCAGGTGCTCGACGCGCTGCTGCCGCGTTACCTGGAGAGCCGCATCTACAACGCGCTCCTCCAGGCGGCCGCGTCCAAGCACGCGGCGACGCGGCGGGCGATGAAGTCGGCGACGGACAACGCCGAGGAGCTGATCAGGTCGCTCACGCGGCTTGCCAACGCGGCCCGCCAGGCCGAGATCACCCAGGAAATCACCGAGATCGTCGGTGGCGCGAGCGCCTTGGCCGACGCGAGCGCGGGGAGTGAACGCTAACCATGACCACTGCTGAGGCGGCCACCGAACGGGTCGCGACGGGCCGTGTCGCCCGAGTGATCGGGCCGGTCGTCGACGTGGAGTTCCCCGTCGACACCATGCCGGAGATCTACAACGCCCTCCATGTGCAGATCGCCGACCCGGCGCACGAGGGCGAGACCAAGACGCTGACCCTCGAGGTGGCGCAGCACCTGGGCGAGGGCGTCGTGCGCACCATCGCCCTGGAGCCCAACGACGGCCTGGTCCGCCAGGCCCCGGTGACGGACACGGGCTCGGGCATCACGGTGCCGGTCGGCGACGTGACCAAGGGCCGGGTGTTCAACACCCTGGGCCGCATCCTGAACGAGCCCGAGGCCGAGTCGGAGATCGGCGAGCGGTGGGAGATCCACCGCCAGGCCCCGGCGTTCGACCAGCTCGAGTCGAAGACCGAGATGTTCGAGACCGGTCTGAAGGTCATCGACCTGCTGACCCCGTACGTCAAGGGCGGCAAGATCGGCCTGTTCGGCGGCGCGGGCGTGGGCAAGACCGTGCTCATCCAGGAAATGATCATGCGTGTGGCGAAGCTGCACGAGGGCGTCTCCGTGTTCGCCGGCGTCGGCGAGCGCACCCGTGAGGGCAACGACCTGATCGTGGAGATGGACGAGTCGGGCGTGCTCCCGCAGACCGCGCTGGTCTTCGGGCAGATGGACGAGCCCCCCGGCACCCGGCTGCGCGTCGCGCTCGCGGGCCTGACCATGGCGGAGTACTTCCGCGATGTGCAGAAGCAGGATGTGCTGTTCTTCATCGACAACATCTTCCGCTTCACGCAGGCCGGTTCCGAGGTCTCCACGCTGCTCGGCCGCATGCCGTCCGCGGTGGGCTACCAGCCGAACCTCGCGGACGAGATGGGCGTGCTCCAGGAGCGCATCACCTCGACCCGTGGCCACTCGATCACCTCGATGCAGGCGATCTACGTGCCCGCGGACGACCTGACCGACCCGGCGCCCGCCACCACGTTCGCCCACCTGGACGCCACCACGGTGCTCTCCCGGCCCATCTCGGAGAAGGGCATCTACCCGGCGGTCGACCCGCTGGACTCGACGTCCCGCATCCTGGACCCGCGGTATGTCTCGCAGGACCACTACGAGTGCGCCTCGCGGGTCAAGGGGATCCTCCAGAAGTACAAGGACCTCCAGGACATCATCGCGATCCTCGGCATGGACGAGCTGAGCGAGGAGGACAAGCTCACGGTCAGCCGGGCCCGCAGGATCGAGCGCTTCCTGTCGCAGAACACCCACGCGGCGAAGCAGTTCACCGGCCTTGACGGCTCGGACGTGCCGCTCGACGAGTCGATCTCCGCGTTCAACGCGATCGCCGACGGCGAGTACGACCACTTCCCCGAGCAGGCGTTCTTCATGTGCGGTGGCCTGGACGACCTCAAGGCCAAGGCCAAGAAGCTGGGCGTTTCCTGACGCCACGAGCGCGGTACCCGGCGGGGCGGGGTCAGGTGACCCCGCCCCCCGGGTGCGTGTGCGGGCCAACTATCCTTCGATCAGACAGGGACCACTCCCAGGAATGAGGAGCCATCGTGGCTGAGCTGCACGTCGAGCTGGTCGCCGCCGACCGTCAGGTGTGGTCGGGAGAGGCCAGCCTGGTCGTCGCGCGCACCACCTCGGGCGACATCGGCATCATGCCGGGGCACCAGCCGTTGCTCGCCGTTCTCCGCCCCGGCGCGGTGACGATCCGCACCGCGGGCGCGACCGGCGAGGGCACCGTGGTGGCCGCGGTGCATGGCGGTTTCCTTTCATACACGGACGGTAAGCTGTCGCTGCTCGCGGAGATCGCCGAGCTGGCGGAGGAGATCGACGTGGAGCGCGCCGAGCGTGCGCGTGAGCAGGCACGGACGGAGCAGGACGAGGCGGCCGAGGGGCGCGCCGACGTCCGGCTCGCGGCCGTGTCGGCGGGGCACTGACACGCACGGAGACGTGGAGAGGGTCGCGGCACCGGGCACACAGGGACACCACAGGCGAGGAGGTCGGTCGAGATGGTCCTCGCGCTGTTCGTGGTGATCGGCTCGGTGCTGTTCGCCCTGGTCGCCGGTCTGTTCGCCTTCGGCGCCAGGCGGCGGCTGATCCAGCGCCCCGGTGGCACGTTCGATTGCAGCGCGCGGTTCGCGCCGCCGCGCTCGGGACAGTCGCCTGGGAAGGGCTGGCTCTACGGAGTGGCCCGCTACAACGGCGATCATGTGGAGTGGTTCCGCGTCTTCTCGTACGCGCCACGTCCACGCTGTTCGCTCCAGCGCGACCGCATCCAGGTGCGGGACCGCCGTCACCCGCTGGGTGAGGAGGAGCTGGCGCTGCTGCCAGGGGCCGTCGTGCTGAGTTGTCGGCACGACGGCCGCGACGTTGAGTTGGCCATGAGCGAGGACGCGTTGACCGGCTTCCTCGCCTGGCTCGAGGCCGCGCCTCCGGGGCAGCGGGTCAACGTCGCCTGAGGGCCTGGCCCTCGCGGCCCGTGCCTCCGCGGCTTGGACGCCCCCGGGGAACGCCGAGGGCCGGACAGGCGGGGGCGGTCCGCCTGTCCGGCCCGTTCGTGGGCGTGGGTGACGAGGGAGGTCAGCCCAGCCCGGTCTCGATGGCGTTCACCAGCTGGCCGTCCGCGGTGTCGCCGGAGAGCTCCCAGAAGAACGCCCCGCCGAGGTCGCGGTCGTTGGCCCAGGCCATCTTGTCGACGATGGTCTCGGGGGTGTCGTAGCTCCACCACTCGTTGCCGCAGTGGGCGTAGGCCGTGCCGGCGACGGTGCCGGTGGGCGGGCACTCGTCGATGAGCACCTTGTAGTCGTCGATGCCCGCCTCGTAGGTGCCTGGCGCGGCCCCTGTGGCGGTGCCGCCTGGCGCGCTCTGGGTGACGCCCGTCCAGCCGCGGCCGTAGAAGCCGATGCCGAGCAGCAGCTTCTCGGCGGGAACGCCCTGGGCGATCAGCTTGTCGATGGCGGCCTCGCTGTTGAAGCCCTCGGCGGGGATGCCGTCGTAGGACGTCAGCGGCGAGTGCGGGGCGGTGGGCCCTGCCGGGGTGAAGCCGCCGAAGAAGTCATAGGTCATCACCGCGATGTGGTCGGCGTGTTGGGCTCCTCCGGCGTAGTCGGCGGCGTCGATCTTGCCGCCGTCGGAGGCGTCCGCGGTGATCGCGGCGGTGACCAGCTGGTCGCCGAAGACGCTGCGGAAGGTGCTCATCATCTCCTCGAAGACCTCGGGCCCGCTGGTGTCACACGTGAGGCCGCACGCGTTGGGGTACTCCCAGTCGAGGTCGATGCCGTCGAACAGGCCCTCCCAGCGCGGGTCGTTGACGAGGTCGTAGCAGGACTGGGCGAACCGCTGCGGGTCCTGCATGGCCTGGCCGAAGCCGCCTGACCATGACCAGCCGCCGAAGGACCAGACCACCTTGATGTCGGGGTAGGCCTCCTTGAGCTGGAGCAGCTGGTTGAAGTTGCCGCGCAGGGGCTGGTCCCACGTGTCGGCCTGGCCGCTGACGGACTCGGCGGCGGTGTAGGCGCGTTCGTAGGCGGCGTAGGAGTCGCCGAGGGTGCACTCGCCGCCTGTGACGTTGCCGAACGCGTAGTTGATGTGCGTGATGTCCTCGGCGGTACCCGAGTCGACGATGTTCTTGACGTGGTAGCCGCGGTCGTACACGCCCCACTCGGCGAAGTAGCCGAGGTTGACGCGCTCACCTGGCTGCTGGGCCGCGGCCTGGGCCGAGCCGCTCTGGGCCGCCATGGTGAGGGGAAGGGCGATCACGGCCAGCAGTGCGGCGACTTTTCGGAAGAGGCCGCCGAGGCGTGGGGGGGTCGCGGGGCTCGACAAGGAAGCTCCTGAGGTCGGTCGGACAGATCGGGGGGAAGAATCTGCGCCGCCCGCGAGCACGCTGTGTTTGTCATGTCGTGCTCACTTGCAGATGCGGTGAGCGTAGAGTGGTCTGGACCACAGGTCAATAGGTCTGTACCAAAGGATGATTGGCGGAACGCGCCCCGCCGCCCGTCAGGAGTCCAGCGGGAGGAGCGACCCCAACGGGCCCAGATCGAGGTTCAGATCCTCGGGGCGCAGCCCGAAGTGCTCGCGCAGCTGGCCCATCCGGTCGTCGAGGAGCATCAGCGTGGTGCCGACGCGCTCGACCTGCTCCTCGGTCAGCTCACCCGCGTCGACGCGGCGCAGCGCCTGCCGCTCGGTGAGCTGGCGCAGCAATTCGACCACGGTGAGCACCAGCGCGGCCAGGTCCCTGCCGACGCTGTCCGCGTCGAGGTTCAGGCGCGCGGTCACAGCGGGCCCCCGTCGGCCCACGGGGCGGGAACGCGGTCGCTGACGGACGCGAGCAGCGCGCGCAGCGACAGCCGGACCAGGGGGACTTCGGCGATGGCGATCACGACGTCGCCGTTGATCACCACGCCGGCGGCGAGCACGCGGTCGAGCAGGTCGACCAGGGGGACGCCGAGGGGGAGGCTCGGGCCCTCGGGGTCCTGCCAGGGGACCAGCTCATCCCGCGCCATCGGGGGCCTCCGTGTGCGTCTCGTCGGCCGCGTCGGTTCCGTCCGCGAACGAGTACGGCGCCCATGGGCCCGTGACCTCGATCCGCACCTGGTCGCCGGTGTCGGGGGCGTCGTTCAGCGCGCGCAGTGCGGTGGCGAGGGCGGCGGCGCCGTCGCGGCGGACGAGGTAGGCGGCGTTGAGCAGCTGGTTTCCCGAGCCGCCCTGGGCGGGGTCCTGGCCCTGGGCGCGCAGGCGGCGGGAGGCGACGGCGAGCGGGCGGAGCGCCGCGTCGACGCGCTCGGCGGCCGTCCAGGCGGCGTGCTGCCTGGCCTCGCGGGCCCGCTGCCTGCCGCGCAGCCGCTCGAGATAGGCGCGGCCCGAACTCCCCGCCGGGCTCTCGTCGTCGCCCCCGGTGGCGGGCTCCGGCCCGCCGGGCGCCGAAGGGCGGGCCAGCGCCCACACCTTGACGCCCCACTCGGCGCAGCCCTCCACCCGGTCGAGGATCCGGTGGAAGCGCGCCTCGCGCTCGGCCAGCGCGCGCCGGGCGCGTTCCTCGCCGCGGTAGAGGGTGGCGAGCGGCAGGGGCACCGCGGTGACGGCCTCGCACACCGCGGCGACGACCTCGTGGTGGGCGCGGGCGTAACGTTCCAGCTCGGTGCGTTCGGACAGGCGCCGGCGCAGCGCCTCCTCGTCGTGCGCCGCGGTGGGGACCTCCTGGACCACGGCGGCGAGCGTGCCCGCGGGCAGCGCCCTGACCTCGCCGCCGTCGCCGTGGCCGCGCGCCGTGGCGAGGGCGGGCGCGTCGGTGGCGCGGCAGACGGCGAACACATAGGTGGCGGTGGAGGGTTCGGCCGAGGTGGCGGGCTCGGTCAGCTCGGTCATGGGGTGGGGCGCTCCTTCCGCCGCTTGGCCCTCGGGGTGTCGCCCGCGAGGCACTCCCGCGAGGTCTCCAGGCTGTCGAGGCGTTCGCGCAGGCGGCGGTTCTCGTCGGCCAGCGCGTCCTGGTTGGCGCGGGTGGAGAGGGCGGGCTCGGTCTCCCACCAGTTGACGCCCGCCTTGCGCGCGGTGTCGACGGAGGAGATGAAGAGCCGCAGCCGGATGGTCAGCAGCTCGATGTCGAGCAGGTCGATCTTGATGTCGCCCGCGATGACGATGCCCTTGTCGAGGATGCGCTCCAGGATGTCGGCGAGGTTGGCGGTCCTCGGCGGATACGGCTCGAGGGGCTCGTAGGCCTCAAGCGTCCTGCGGGTCTGCGTCACCGCTGCTCCTCGTCGTCATCCTCGTCGTCCCCTTCGTTGTCCTCGCCATCGTCATCGTCGTTGTCCTCGCTCTCGTTCTCGTCCTCGTCGTTCTCGTCGTCGTCCTCGTCTCCGCCCTGGTCGCGGGGCTCGGACTCGCCGTGGTCGCGGACGACTTCGCCGTCGCGGATCTCGCCGCGCCAGCCCTCGGGCACCTCGTCGGCGGCCAGGGTCACCTGGCGCTGGAAGTGCTTGAGGTCGAGGCGCGTGCGGCGGCCCTGGGCGCGCCAGAGGTTGGCGGTCTTCTCGAAGAAGCCCTCCGGGTAGTACTCGAGGACCAGCACGATCCGGGTCAGCTTGGGCGCCAGCTCGTGGAACGTGACCACGCCGCGCGTGCTGCCCTTGGAGCCCTCCGACGTCCACTCGATGCGCTCGTCGGGGATCTGGGTCCTTACGGTGGCCTTCCAGTCGCGGTTCGACGGGCCGATCTTGAGCTTCCAGCTGGACTCGGCGGGGTTCTCGTCGTCGCGCTCGACGCTCTGGACGCCCTTCATGAAGTCGCCGAAGCCCTCGAACGTGGTCCAGTGGTTGTACGCCTCGGTCAGCGGCACGCCCACGTCGATGGTCTCGATGACGCTGGTCACCTTGGTGTCGCCCGACTTGCCGCCCCCGCCGTCGCCTTCGTCCCCGCCGCCACCACCGCCTCCGCCCATGGCGCCCTTGACCTTGTCGACGGTCTTGCCCTTGACGTCCTTGGCGCCCTCGGCGGTCATGGCCTTGGCCGGGGACTCCCCGCCCATGAGGCGCTTGCCGACCTGGGGCAACGGGCCCTTCTCCGCCTCGCCCAGACGTTCCGTCAGCCCCGTGATCCGCTCGCCCGCCTTGTCGGCGAGCTGCTTGACCTGGGCCCCGAGGAAGCCGGTCAGCTCGTGGCGCAGCCGTTCCAGGCTCTGCCCGATGCCGTCCTGGGCCTTGGCCTGGCCGTTCGAGCCGCCCTTTCCGGTCTTCTCCTGGGTCTCCTCGCTCATGGCCGCTCACCTCCCGCCCATGATCCGGTCGGCCTTGCCGCGCGCCGCCTTCTTGCCGGTGCGGCTGCCGTGGCCGCGGCTCTTGGGCCGCTTGGGCTCGGCGGTCTCCTCCTCGGCCTCGTCCGCCAGCTCTGACGCGGAGGCGGGCGGGCAACTCCCGTCGCGCGCCCGGGAGTCGCCTTCGCGCTCCGGCGCGTCGCCGTCGTGCGCGCCCGGCGTGTGGGCGGCCAGGGCCTCGGTGCGGCTGCGCAGCGTCTCGGCGAGCCCGGTGAGGTGGTGGTTCGCCGCGGTGGTGGCCGCGGACCTGCCCGCGTGCAGCAGCTCGCCGCGGATCTGCCCGGTCAGCTGGGCGACGTGCTCGTTGTCCTTCAGGCGCCGCACGCCCTCGCCCGCGAGGTCCCGCGGGCGCAGGCGGAACCGCCGCCCGACCACATAGGTGGCCACGGCGAAGGCGAGCTTGGCCTTGCGGCGGCGGCCGAGCAGGTAGCCGCTCGCGATCCCGGCGGCGAGGGCCGCCTTGGTGTGCTGTTCCATTCAGTGGCCTCGCTGTTCTCCCTGGTCTCCGGCGCGGAGCCGTTCAAGGCGGGTGAGCACGATCTCCTCCTGGCGTTCGAACTCCTCCTGGTCGATGGCGCCGCACTCCAGGTCGCGGTGGAGCGCCGCGAGCCGCGCCATCAGCGGGCCGGGTGAGCGGTACTCGCGGTCGGCGGCGTCGGCGACGCGGTTCGCCACCCAGCCCACGCCGCGCGCGGGCGCGAGCGGCAACAGGAGCAGCCCGGAGATCAGCCCCATGTCAGTGCCCCGCGGCCGCGGGCGCGCCGTCGTGGGTGGCGGCGGGGACGAAGCTGAAGCACGGCAGCGGGCCGCTGACCCGCACCTCCGCGTGCGACACCAGGCGGGTGGCGCAGCGCGTGGCCTCGGAGCGGAACGCGTCGACGGCGTGCCGCGGCACCAGGAAGGAGATGTTCCGCACGCACCCGGGCACGTCGGGCCCTGGCGCGGTGGCCTCGGAGAGCGGGGTCAGCAGGCGCAACGCCTCGGCCGCGGCGGCCGCCGCCCTGCGCTGGAGCCCCGCGGCCACGGCCTCGCCGAGCCTGACGCTGGCCTCGTACCCGGGGCGCCGCTGCGCGGCCTCGCGCAGCCGCCGCACGGTGGCGTCCTCCCGCACCAGGTCGGCGAGGCCGTCCTCGACCGAGAACACCTTGAGGTTCATCTCGAGCCGCCCGGCGAGGCGTTCGAGCGTGTCCAGGTGCTCCTGCTCGCCCTCGGCCAGCCGCTTGGCGACCGCGGACTCGTCGGGGGAGACCACGCCGAAGCGCATGGGCAGCACCGGGCCCTCGTCGGCGAGGGCCAGCAGCGTCTCCTGGTGGGCCAGCAGGTCGCGGCGGCGGGCCAGCAGGCTGTCGGGCGCCTCGCTGACCACCGCGGCGAGCGACCGCTCGCACAGCTTGCGCAGCCGGGCCGGGGGCGAGCCGACGCCCTGCCGCCCGGGTGGCAGCTCGTGCCCCGCGCGGATGATGCCGTAGACGTACACGTGCGCTCCTGCCACGTTCAGTCCTCCTCGTCCTTGCGGCGGGACTTCCGCCTTGAGCCGCCGTTGCCCCCGTTGCCGCCGTTGTCCCCCTTGCCCGTGACGGCCTCCTTGACCTTCGAGCCCGCGCCGCGCACGGCCTTCCGCTCCGCCCTGTGCTTCACGCCGCCCCTGCTCATGCCCTCGATGAAGTCGGGGAGCGTGCGGCTGTGGGCGTCGGTCTCCAGGTCGATGCGGTTGCACACCTCGGCGAAGCGGAGATACGTGTCGACGCTGGCGATGACGATCCTTATGTCGACCTTCACGATCTCGATGCCCACGAGCGAGACGCGCAGGAAGACATCGATGACCATGCCGCGGTCGAGGATGATGTCGATGACGTCGTACAGGGTGCCGGTGCGCGGCTGGAGGCACGCGTCGTCGCGGTAGACGGTGGGAACGGTCATGGCGCTGCTCCTCAGCAGTAGTCGTCGGTCGCGCAGCGCCGGTAGCGGCGCACGCGGCGGTACTGGCGGAGCCGCCCGTCCTCGTCCAGCTCGACCTCGTAGGTGGCCATCAGACTGGTGGTGTCGGGGATGCGGGGCACTTCGAGTACGTCGACGCACACGCGCCAGCCGTCCTCCTCGCGGTGCACGGCCGAGACGCCGTCCACCGAGTGGCCCGTCAGCTTCTCCAGGCGTCGGCACGCACGCCGTGCCGCGCCCGAGGGGCCGCGCACGGGCGGAGGGCCCGAGGAGCCGCGGCCGCCACGTCGTTGCTGCTGGTCTGCCATGGCCTCAGTCTGTGGTGACGTCGGCGCGTGCCGCCCCCGGTGATGGGCCGAGTGGGGGCGGGGCGTTGCTCATCCGGGGGCGCTCATCCGGGGGCGCCCACCCGGAACGCCCATCCGGTGCCGCTCACTCCGGGGTCGTGCCCGACTCCTGGGCCAGGATGGCCGCCTGGACGCGGCTGCGCAGGCCGAGCTTGTTCAGGATGCGGCTGACATGGGTCTTCACGGTGGCCTCGGCCATCCGCAGCCGGTCGGCGATCTCGGCGTTGGACAGGCCCGCGCCGACCTGGGCGAGCACCTCGCGCTCGCGCGGGGTCAGGGCGGCGAGGCGGCCGGTGCCGGGGGCGGGGGGCGCGGGCGCGGGGGAGGAGCGGGCGAACTCGGCGATGAGCCTGCGGGTGACCGCGGGCGCGATCAGCCCCTCGCCCGCGGCGACCGTGCGGACCGCGGTGAGCAGGGTGGGCGCGTCGCTGTCCTTGAGCAGGAAGCCGCCGGCGCCCGCGCGCAGGGCGCCGAAGACGTACTCGTCGAAGTCGAACGTCGTCAGCACGAGCACCTCGGCGAGACCCTCGCCCGTGACGCGCGCGGTCGCCGAGACGCCGTCGAGCCGCGGCATCTGAACGTCCATCAGCACGAGGTCGGGGCGCAGCGCGCGGGCGAGGCGGACCGCCTCCTCGCCGTCGGCGGCCTCGCCCACCACCTCGATGTCGGAGGCGCTGCGCAGGATCAGCACCAGTCCGTGGCGCACGGCGGCCTGGTCCTCGGCGACCAGCACCCTGATCGGGGTCATGCGGGGGACTTCCCTTCACCCAGGGGGAGTTCGGCGTGGACGCGCCAGCGGTGCGCGCCGGTGGGCCCCGCGGCGAACGCGCCGTCGAGCAGGTCGACGCGCTCGCGCATCCCGATGAGCCCGGCGCCCGCGCCGGGCGCGCGAGACGGCGTGCGCTCGTGGAACGGGCTGGTGACGGTGACCGTGAGCGCCCCCGCGTCCTGCCGCAGCACCACGGTGACCTCGCCGGGGGCGGCGTGCTTGACCGCGTTGGCCAGCGCCTCCTGCACGATGCGGTACGCGGCCAGCTCGACCGGCGTGGACAACCGGGCGGCGCGCGGCGGGCGTTCGTCCAGGCCCTTGAACGTCAGGCCGCCCGCCGCGCCCGCCCGCTCCGCGTGGCCGAGCAGCGCGTCGAGGGCGTCGAGGCTGGGCGACGCCTCGACGGCGTGCCCGCCGCCCGCCTCGCGCAGCAGGCCGATCAGGCGGCGCATCTCGGTCAGGCCCTGGGTGCTGTTCTCCCTGATCACCCCGAGGGCGTCGCGCGCGGCGTCGCGCTCGTCCAGGGTCAGTGCCGCGGTGGCGTGGATGGCGATCGCGGAGAGGTGGTTGGCGACGCGGTCGTGCAGCTCGCGCGCCATCCGGGAGCGCTCGGCCGCGACCGCCTGCGCGCGGTCCATCTCGGCGAGCAGCGCGGTCTGTTCGGCGCGCAGCCGCTCGGCCGCCGCGGCCTCGCGGTGCTGCCTGAGCATGAGCCCGGTCCACACCGGGGTGGCGGTGACCCCGGCGGCGAGCACGCCGAGCAGCAGCGCCTCGGGCGCGCGCAGCCACGCGAGGGTGCCGACCGTCGCGGCCACGGAGAAGACGACGCTGCCGGGCGCCAGGGCCCTGGCCACCCTGGCGGGGCCGTAGAGCGTCGTGGCGTACAGCACGTCGGTGAACATCACCAGGACGGCGAGCAGGCCGCCCGTCGCGATGTCGACGACCAGCGCGACCACGGCGATGCCCAGCGCCCACCCGGGCGCGGTGCGGCGCAGCAGCTCGGCGCCGCACATCAGCAGCAGGCCGACGAGCACGGCGGGGCCGTGGTCGCGCTCGGGGTTCACGGTGTAGAGGCCGAAGGCGATCCCGAGCAGTCCGCCCGCCAGGCCCGCCAGCGCGATCCACACGTCGTGGCGGTGCGGCGGCGCGGGACGGGACATGGCTCCATCACAGCACGTCGTGACCCGGAGCGGCACCGTCGGACGGTGTAGTCCGAACGGTGCAGCCGCGCGCCCCCGAATCGTCGCGCGGGCCGACGTGGCGGGGGCGGGGAAGCGGCCAGGGTGGTGGGGAGCGAGGGAGGACGCGCCATGATCGTGGGACTGATCGCCGCCGCCGAGGTCGGCTTCTGGGCGGTGCTCGCCGCGGGGCTCGGGGCCCGTTACGGCCTGCGGAAGCCGCGGCTCGGGGCCGCTCTGCTGGTGTGTGTGCCGCTGATCGACGTGCTGCTGCTGACGGCCACCTCGGTGGACCTGGCGCGTGGCGCCGAGCCGACGGCGGCGCACGGCCTGGCCGCGCTGTACCTGGGGTTCACCGTGGCGTACGGGCACTACACGATCCGCTGGGCCGACGGGCACGCCGCGCACCGCTTCGCGGGCGCCCCGAAGCCGCCCAAGCCGCCGCGCCATGGCGCGGCCAGGGCGGCGCACGAGTGGCGGATCTGGTCGATGACGCTGATCGCCGTGGTCATCGCGCTCGCGGCGCTCCAGACCATGATCTGGGCCATCGCCGACGCCGACCGCACCGAGGCGCTGCGCGCGTGGCAGTGGACGGGCCTGCGCGTCCTCGGCATCCACGCGCTGATCGCCCTGACCTACACGGTGTGGCCCAAGAAGGCCCCCGAGGGCGCGGAGGGCGCGGAGGGCTCCGCGGGCGCGGCGGCCGAACGGGAGTCGCGGGCCTGAGTGTTCAGCGGTTCTCGCCGGGGACCCACAGGACGTCGCCCGTCTCCTTGTTGGCCGTGCGGGCGAGGATGAAAAGCAGGTCGGAGAGGCGGTTGAGATAGGTCGCGGTGAGGGCGTTCATCGTCGGGCCATGGGTCTCCAACGCGGCCCACGTGGAGCGTTCGGCCCTGCGGACGACGGTGCACGCCTGGTGGAGCAGGGCCGCGCCCGGGGTGCCGCCGGGCAGGATGAAGCTGCGGAGCTTGTCGAGCCCGGCGAGGAACGCGTCGCAGTCCGCCTCGAGCCGGTCGACATAGCTCTGCTCGACGCGCAGCGCCGGGTGTTCGGGGTCGGGGACGACGGGGGTGCTCAGGTCGGCGCCGACGTCGAAGAGGTCGTTCTGCACGCGGACCAGGACGGCGCGCACGTCGTCGGGGAGCCCGCCGAGGGCCAGCGCGGTGCCGATCGCGGCGTTGGCCTCGTTGGCGTCGGCGTACGCGGCGATCCGCGGGTCGGTCTTGGCGGTGCGGCTCATGTCGCCGAGCGCCGTGGTGCCGGTGTCTCCGGTGCGGGTGTAGATCCGGGTGAGGTTGACCATGGTCCGAGCGTAGGGCCCGGGCGCGGTGCGTGGCGCCCCCGCGGTCCCCGGGTTCCCTCGGACCGGTGGGGACGGCCCCGAGGTGCGACATCGGCACGTTCTGAGCTGATCAGGAATCGCTACGATGAGGTCATGGCCGGGCTCAGGGAACGCAAGAAGCGTCAGACCAGGCAACAGATTTCGGATGTGGCCACCGGTCTGTTCCGGGAGCGGGGCTTCGACGCGGTCACGGTCGCCGAGGTCGCGGAGGCGGCCAACGTCTCGGTGAACACCGTGTACAACTACTTCCCGACCAAGGAGGAGCTGTTCTTCGACCACGAGGCCGCGCTCGTCGAACGCCCGTCGGCCTGGGTCAGGCAGCGGGCGCCCGGGGAGTCGGCCGTCGAGGCCGTGCTGCGCGGCCTGCGGCGCGACATCGTCGACCGCAGGCCCTGGGTGGGCCTGTACGAGGGGCACCACGACGTCATGCGGGTCGCCATGGGGTCCGTGACGCTGATGACCCGCTTCATGCGCATGACGCAGGCGACGGGGGAGCGGCTCAGGGAGACGCTGGCCGAGGAGACGGGGGCGGCGCCGGGCGACCATGTCGCCGAGGTGATCGCGGGTCAGCTGATGGCGTTGCAGTCCGACCTCTACCGCACCGCGGGCGAGTGCGCGCTCGAGCGGCGCTCGCCCGACGCGACGGCCGCGCTGATGCTGGAGAAGCTCGCGGTGGCCGAGCAGCTGATGAGCCCTCGCGTCCTTGACCACGCCCGCCGCCCCGCCGCTGACTGACCCGTGTGTCCCCACGTGTCCCCGCGTGTCGGTGGCGTGACGCGCATCTCTTCCCCGCCCAAGGGCCCCTCCGGATCGATACGCTTCGGGGTCCGGGTCGCCGCGCATCGAAGGAGATCACACGTGGCCAGGAAGCTCGCCGTCATCGGTGCAGGACTCATGGGCTCCGGCATCGCCCAGGTCGCCGCGCAGGCCGGGTGGGAGGTGACCCTGCGGGACCTCACGGACGACGCGCTGACCCGGGCGCGCTCCGGCATCGAGTCATCGCTCGGCAGGTTCGTGGCCAAGGGCAGGCTGACGGCGGAGCTCGCGGAGGAGACGCTGGGCCGCGTGGCCACGACCACCGACCTCGACGCCGCCGCCGAGGCCGACATCGTGGTCGAGGCCGTCTTCGAGCGCTTCGACATCAAGGCGGAGCTGCTGCGCACCCTCGACGGGCTGGTCAAGGACACCGCCGTGCTGGCCTCCAACACCTCGGCCATCCCCATCACCAAGCTCGCCGCCGCCACCGCGCACCCCGAGCGCGTCGTGGGCACCCACTTCTTCTCGCCGGTCCCCGTGATGGCCCTGTGCGAGCTGGTCCGCGGCCACCGCACCAGCGACGAAACGCTTGCCGCCGCACGGGAGTTCGCCGAGTCGACGGGCAAGACCTGCATCGTGGTCGAGCGCGACGTGGCCGGGTTCGTCACCACCCGCCTCATCTCGGCGCTCGTCGTCGAGGCCGTCAAGCTCTACGAGTCGGGCGTGGCCACGGCCGAGGACATCGACACCGCGTGCCGCCTCGGCTTCGGCCACGCGATGGGCCCGCTCGCCACCGCCGACCTCACCGGGGTCGACATCCTCATGCACGCCACCGAGAACATCCACACCGAGTCCGCCGACGGCAAGTTCGCGCCGCCCGAGATCATGCGCCGCATGGTCGACGCCGGGGATCTCGGCCGCAAGAGCGGCAAGGGCTTCTTCGCCTACTGAACGCCCCACGCGCCGCGCCCACCGATCTCCCCTGATCACCTCCACGGGTGATTTCGGTATCGGTTTGAACACAGCCAGCAACTCAAGACCCAGAGAACTGTCACTTTTAACGGTGGGACACAGTCGTCAACAGTCGCCTCATGGGCAGCGGGGAGCGTTTATGCACATCAAGGGCGACCACGCGGAGCTGGTCGTCGGCGGGCGACTGGACGTGCGCAGTGCCGCGGACGCCAGACTCGCCCTGCACCACGCCGTCGATTCCGGCAACGGGGACCTCGTGCTCGACCTCAAGGACCTGGACTCGTGGGATGCCACGGGACTCGGCGTGATCATGGGCACGCACCGCAGGGCGGGCCGCTGCGGCCGCCGCCTGGTGCTACGGGACGTGCCGCCCCGGATGCAGCGCGTGTTGGTGGCCACCCGCCTGCACCGCATTCTCACCATCGCCTCATAATCCTCCGAAGACAAGGGCGGGTTGGACGGCTCCGGCCATCACGTGCGGGACACGCGGCGGTAGCGTGGGCACCACCGGCCGCCCGGCCGCACCGCTTCCGAGAGACGCTGACCATGGACCTCAACTCCCCCGCCGGGACCGCGGACGACGGCCCCGCGCGCGTTGTCGAGCTGGTCGCGGGCGACTTCCTGCTCACCGTCAACCCGGTGGACGGCAGCGAGATCGAGTCCTGCCCGCCCGGCCGCCGCCCCCTCACCCCGCGTCGCGCGCCCGCGGGCCCGGCCGACGACGAGCCTCCCGCGGCGCCCCTGCTCGAGCGTGACGAGGAGCGCGCCAGGCTCTACCGCCTGCTGGCGCGCGGCCGTTCCGTCCGCGTCACAGGGCCTTCGGGCGTGGGCCGCAGCGCCCTGCTCGCCGCCGTCGCGCGCGACTGCGCGGACCTGGCGCCCGACGGCGTGATACGGCTCAACGGCCATCGCCGCACGCCTCATGACCTGTCGCACGAGCTGTACTCCGCCGTGCACCACACCCCCGCCCACCGCCCCGGAGGGCCCGAGCTGGCCGCCGCGCTGCGGCAGATCGGCGCCGTCGTCGTCCTGGACGACCTCGAGTTCGGCGGCGCGGCCCTCGACGAGCTGCTCGACGCCACCCCGGAGTGCGCGTTCCTCATCGCGGCCGAGCCGACCGTTCCCCCGCCGGTCTCCGAGTCCCGCGTCGACGAGGTCTTCCTCGGCGGCATCAGCCGTACCGCCGCCCTCGAGCTCCTCGAGCTCGCCATCGAGCGCCCGCTTGACGAGGCCGAGACCGACTGGGCCGCCGACCTGTGGTTCGAGACCGAGGGACTGCCGCTCCGCTTCGTCCAGGCCGCCGCCGTGCTGCGCGCCAGGGGCGAGGGCGCGCGAACGCCGCTGCCCGACGCCGCCACCCTGACCGCGACCCTCGTCAAGGCGTTGCCCGAGGGTGCCCGCGTGATCCTGCGGCACGCCGTCGCGCTCGACGGCGCGTGCCCCGACCCCGCGCGCCTACCCGGCCTCACCGGCCACCCCGTCACCGCGGCCGACCACGGCCTGCTGCGGGACTCCGGGCTGCTCACGGCCTCGGGCCCCGGCGACCGGGTGCCCGCCGCCCTCCTCGGCGAGCTGCTCGCCGAGGGCATGGGCGAGGGCTCGGCCGACCGCGCCTTGGCCGCCGCCCGCCACTCCACGTGGTGGTTCGCGGGGCCCGAGGCCACCGAGGCCGAGGTCGCCGCCGAGGCCGACGTCCTGCTCGCCACCGTCAGGTCGGCGCAGCGCGCGGGCCACACCGCCGCCGTCGCGGCGCTCGCCCGCGTCGCGGCCCCGCCGCTTGCCGCGTCGCTGCGCTGGGGCGCCTGGGAACGCGTGCTGCGCAGCGGACAGGAGTCCGCGCGGGCCGCGGGCGACGTGGCCCACCAGGCGTACTTCCACCACGAGTTGGGCGTCCTCGCCATCGTCCAGGGACAACTCGACCGCGCCCGCGTGGAGTTGGAGGCGTCGATCGCGCTGCGCAGCGTGCTCTCCGACGCGGGCGGCGCGGTGACGGGCCGCCGGGCCCTCGCGCTGGTCGACGACCTGTCGTCGCCCCGCGCCCAGACCCCGCCCGAGGGCATACCCCCCGTGTCCGAGGCCTTCGCGCGGCCGTTCGGCCCAGATGACACCCCCACGCAGCTGCTCCACCGCGCGGACGCCGAGGAGCCCGCGACCCCCGCGGGCCCGCGGCGCAACGCGGTCGCCGCCGCGGCGGGCGCGCTCCTGCTCGCCGTGCTCGGCACCGTCGTGGCCCTCGGCGTCAGCGGGGGCGACTCCGACGACGCCGAGCCCGACGACAGCCGCCGCACCACCCCGTCCCGGCTCGACGACACCCCCACCGATGACGACACCGCCCCCGCCGAGTCGCCGAGCGACTCGCCCGAGGAGAGCGAGAGCGAGAGCCCGAGCCCCTCCGACTCGGCCGAGGAGTCCGAGAGCCCCGAACCCCCCGGCACCCCCGAAGAGAACACCCCGCCCGACCCGACCACGGGGGGAACGGGCGGCTCAGGCGGTGGCACCACCACCGGTGGCTCGACCGGTGGCTCCGACGACCCGCCCGACGACCCGCCGACGAGCGGCACGTCGGGCGGCGGCGCCAACGGCGACCCGGGCGGCGACGGCGGCGGCGAGGAAGGCGGCGCCGAGGAGGGCGGCGCGGAACAGGGCGGCGGCGAGGAAGGCGGCGCGGAGGAAGGCGGCGCCGAGCAGGGCGGCGCGGAGGAGGGCGGCGCGGAACAGGGCGGCGGCGAGGAGGGTGGCGGCGAAGAGGGCGCCGTCACCGGCGAGATCGACGGCACGGCGAGCGCCAGTCCCTCCGCGGGCGCCAGCACGGGCACCAGCACCGGCACGACGTCCTGGGAGCCGTTCGCGTAGAACGACGGCTCCAGGGAGGCGCGTCAGAAGAGCCGCAGCTTGTCGTCCTCCACGCCGCGCAGCGCGTCGTAGTCGAGCGTGACGCAGCGGATGCCGCGGTCCGTGGCCAGCGTCCTGGCCTGCGGCTTGATCTCCTGCGCCGCGAACACCCCGGACACGGGCGCGAGCAGCGAGTCCCGGTTCAGCAGCTCCAGATAACGCGTCAACTGCTCGACCCCGTCGATCTCCCCGCGCCGCTTGATCTCCACGGCGACCGTGGCCCCCTCGGCGTCCCGGCCCAGGATGTCGACGGGCCCGATCGCCGTGGGGTACTCGCGGCGGATCAGCGACCAGCCCTCGCCGAGGGTCTCCATGCGGTCGGCGAGCAGCTCCTGGAGGTGCGCCTCCACGCCGTCCTTGATCAGCCCGGGGTCCACGCCCAGCTCGTGCGACGAGTCGTGCAGGATCTCCGCCATCGTGATGATCAGCTTCTCGCCCGCCTTGTTCTGCACGGTCCACACCGCGCCCTCGCCCCCTTCGGGCGCGCTCTCCTTGAGCGTGCACGGGGGCGACATCCAGTTCAGTGGCTTGTAGGCCCGGTCGTCGGCGTGGATCGAGACGGACTGGTCGGCCTTGACGAGGATCAGCCGCGGAGCCAGGGGCAGATGAGCGGTGAGCCGACCGGCGTAGTCGACCGAGCAGCGGGCGATGACGAGACGCATGGGATCAGCCTAGAGGCTGACACCGACAGCTCCGACCGGCCGAAAGCGAGGCCCCCGCCGCGTGACACGGGAGGCGTTCGGCGCGCCTGAAACGTGCGGGGCGTGAGGGATCCGCATCTGGCCGGATATGCGCCCGTTCCCCTGACATGTACTGGCTCGGCAGCCTAACGTGGGATGGGGGGCGTCGCCGGCGTTCAACCAACTGGACCGAATGCGCGGTGACTTGGCCGTGGCGATGCTCTCGGGCCCGTCAGCGAGACCTCCTAGCCCGGGGTCGCGAGAGGAGAAACCATGTCGCTCGACGTCTCACCGGCACTGTTGGAACAGGCCGAGCGAGGCGAGGTCGACGAAGCCGAGTTCGTCGACTGCGTTCGAACATCGCTGCCGTTCGCCTGGGACATGATCAGCACCCTGGTCGCCAGGCTCACGGTCGACGGTGGCGACTTCGCCGACAACACCACGCCACCGCCCGACGAGCACGCGCGCGGCCAGTTGCTGCGTGCCCTGGCGAGCGACGCGATCAGGGGCGCCCTGGAGCGTCACTTCGGGGTCAAGCTGGCGTTCCAGAACTGCCACCGGGTGGCGGTCTTCCCGCCGGACGCCACGTCCGGCGCACCGCACACCCGGTTCACCTCGGTCCGTAGCCAGATCCTCAACCAGTCGCCGGAGCTGCGGGACTGCTGATCGCGGTCCCTGGTGCTGCCGCTCGCGCCGCCGCTCCGGGGCGGTGCGGCAGGAGCGGCAGCACCTCGTCCGCGAGGCGCCGGACGTTCAGCTCGGTGAGCGCGATGTCCCCCGACCCCTCGGCCAGCAGCGCGAAACGGGTGATCCCCGTGCGCTCGCTGGTGGCCGCGAGCCGGTCCGCGCACAGCTGCGCGTCGCCGACGGGGTGCAGCTCGCACAGCAGCTCCGTGTAGGTCAGCGGGTCGCGCATCCGGCGCGGCCTGCCGTCCAGCGTCTGGTGCGCCCCGAGCCCCCGCCGCAGCCAGCCGGGGAGCGCGCGCCGCAGCGTCTCGACGGCCTCGCTGTGGCTGTCGGCGACCTGCACCACGCCCGCCGACACATGGTCGCCGTCGGGGGAGTGGCCCGCCGCCGCGGCGGCCGAGCGCCACAGGCCGACCATCTCCGCCTTCTCCTCGTCGCCGACGTGCATCCCGAGCAGCATCGGCAGCCCGCGCTCCGCCGCCAGCCTGACCGTCTGCGGCGACGTGCACGCCACCACCATGGGCGGCTGCGACTCCGGGCGCGGCACCACGTTCACCTCGCGGAAGCTGTACCGCGGCCCGTCGGCGCCCACGCGCGGCTCGTTCAGCCAGCGCAGCAGCAGGTCGAGCGACTCGGGGAAGCCGTTCGCCAACTCCTCGACGTCCGACTCGAACACCTCGAGGTCGACCCATGGACCGCCCCTGCCGACGCCCAGCGTGAACCGGCCCTCGGACGCCAGGTGCAGCAGCGCGGCCTGCTCGCCGAGCGCGACCGGGTGCGCCGTGGTCAGGATGCTGATCGCCGTGCCCACGCCGATCTGCCGTGTGCGGCCCAGCAGATGGGCCGCGAGCGTCACGGCCGACGGGCACACCCCGTACGGCACGAAGTGGTGCTCGGCCACCCACACCCCGTCAAGCCCCACCTCGTCGGCCACCTCGGCGCACCGGATCGCCCGCCGCAGCGACTCGGTGTCGCTCTGCCCGGGATACTGACCGGCCAGCACAAATGTGCCCATCCGCATCGGTCGCACTGCTTGTCGCCCCTCTCACCGTGGTCTCTGGGGGACCGGATCTGCCCCGTTCACCCATTGGCATTAACGCGGGACACGTGCCAGGGGCACGGTCGCGCGATGAGTTTTCCGATGATCGACGCATGACCCCCGCATGACCGACGCATGGCGACGCTTGGCGACGTATGACGGCGCATGACCGACGGACGATCGGCGCCGGGGCGCGCGACGCCGCTGCGTACACTCGACGGCGGGGTCCGCGGCGCCCGTAGGGCCCCGACCTCCCCCGACGGCCCTCTCCCGACCCCGAGGTGTGCTCGTGTCCCCCCGCCGCAACCGCCCCCGCGCCGCCGCGAAGCCGCAGGACCGCCGAGGCGGCGAGTACGGCCTCGAGGACACGGAGTCGTGGCGTGGCGAGGAGTGGGTGGTGCGCCGCGTCACCGGGGGCGCCGCGGCCAAGCACTACCGCTGCCCCGGCTGCGACCAGGAGATCCCGCCCGGCGTCCCGCACGTCGTCTCCTGGCCGAGGGAGGGCGCGGTGGACGACCGCCGCCACTGGCACGGCGCCTGCTGGAACGCCCGCGACCGCAGGGGAGCCCGCCCCCCGCGGTCGCGGAACGCACCTCGTTACTGAGCGCCCCGTCGCCGAGCCACGTCAGCGCGTCGCCGGGGCCCCGCGCGTCAGGCGTCGCCCGCGTTGAGCCGGGCGAACGCGGCGGCCAACGTGCCTCCCGTGACCAGCGCGAGCAGGCCGAGCAGCGGCCAGCCGCTGTCCAGCTCGTCGCCCATCATGGGGATGCCGTACAGCGAGGCGAGGCCGTTGAGCGGGGAGTACTCGATGAGCGCGTCCCGCAGGTCCGCGACGCTCTCCCCGAAGAGGAACAGCGCGGTCAGCAGCGGCAGCAGCACGACGCCGAGCATGACCGTGATCGCGCCCGCCGAGTGCCGGAGCAGCGCGCCCACCGCGAGCGCGAGCAGGCCGAGCAGCGCGACGTACAGCGCGGCCCCGAGGGTCGCGCCGAGCACCTGGTCGGTGCTCGCGACGACCTCGCCGTCCACGATCGAGTCCTCCATCACCGCGTCGTCCACCGCGTAGCTCGGGACCTCCTGGTCGGAGAGGACAGCCAGCTGCACCAGGGCCGTCGGCACGGCGGCGGCCAGCGTCATCAGGAAGGCCAGCAGGAAGAACACGATCGCCTTGGCCGTCAGCACCCGGCCGCGCCGCGGGCACGCGGTGAGCGTCGTGCGCATCATGCCGGTGCCGTACTCGGACGAGATGACCAGCACGCCCAGCGTGATGATGCCGAGCTGGCCGAGCATCAGGCCGAAGAAGCCACCGGCGAGCAGCGGCATCCCGACGTAGTCCTCGCCGCTGAGCGACAGCGCGTACAGCGTGCCGATGCCGAGGGTGACCACGAACATGCTGAGCAGCGTCCACACCGTCGAGCGCACCGTGCGGATCTTGGTCCACTCGGAGGCGATGGCGTGCCCGATGTGGGTGCGCACCACGGGGATCGGCGAGGCGTAGCCGGGCGCGGGGTGGGCGGGGGCGGCCTGCTGCGCGGGCAGCGGGGTCGGGGCGGTCATCGGGCGTCCTCGGGGCGGGAAGGGGCGGGCTGCTCTGGGATGTCGGCGGGGGCGGCGACGGGGGGCGGCGAGGCGGGCGGCGTGGGCGGCAGGGCGGGAACGCCGAGCGCCATCGTCGCCCCGGCGGCCCGCTGCGCGGGAACGGGCGCCTGCGGCTGAACGGGCGGCTGTGCCTGAACGGGCGGCTGCGGCGGCACATACGGCTGCTGCGGCGGCGCGTACCCGGGCGCGTACCCCGGCGTGTGGCCCGGCGCGTACCCCGGCGCGGGCGCCTGCTGGACGAGGCCGGCGCGCTGGTCCGCCGTCGAGCGGAAGTCCACCGCGCCCTGCGTCATCCGCATGTACGCCTCCTCGAGCGACGCCTGGTGCGGCGAGAGCTCCCACAGCCGGGTGTCCGCCTCGTGCGCCAGGTCGCTGATGCGCGGCAGCGGAAGGCCGACCACCTTGAGCGCGCCGTCCGCCTCGGGATGCACCTGCCCGCCCGCGTCGCCCAACGCCTTGACCAGCGCCTCGCGGGCCGCCTCGTCGCCGTCCGGGGTGCGGACGCGGGCGAAGTCCGTGGAGTTGGCGGCGATGAAGTCCCGCACCGGCAGGTCGGCCATCAGCTGGCCGCGGCCGATGACGATGAGGTGGTCGGCCGTCTGGGCCATCTCGCTCATCAGGTGGCTGGAGACGAACACCGTCCGCCCCTCGGCCGCCAGCCGCCGCATCAGGTTGCGGACCCAGAGGATGCCCTCGGGGTCGAGGCCGTTCACCGGCTCGTCGAACAGCAGCACCTGCGGGTCGCCGAGCAGCGCCGCCGCGATGCCGAGGCGCTGGCCCATGCCCAGCGAGAACGCCTTGCTCCGCCGCCGCGCCACCTCCGAAAGGCCCACCACGCCGAGCACCTCGTCCACGCGCCGGGCCGGGATGCCGGACAGCTGCGCCAGGCACAGCAGGTGCGCCCGCGCGCTGCGGCCCCCGTGCTTGGCGTTGGCGTCGAGCAACGCCCCCACCTGGCGTGGGGCGTTGGGCAGCTGACGGTACGGATACCCGCCGATCGTCACGCTGCCGCCCGTCGGGTGGTCGAGCCCGAGGATCATCCGCATGGTGGTCGACTTGCCCGCGCCGTTCGGGCCGAGGAAGCCGGTGACCTTGCCCGGCTGGACCCTGAAGGTCAGGTTGTACACGGCCGTCCTGGCGCCATAGCTCTTGGTCAGGCCGACTGCCTCGATCATGTTGTCACCCGTCGTCCCCGTCATGGCCGAAAACTCATCCCCGATTGGCCCATGACCCTATCGGCTCATGAAGGGCCTGGTGTCACGCGTCCCGCTTCCGCAGGACGGCATAGCCCGCGAGCAGCGCGCCCACCACCCAGATCGTCATGATCAGCAGCCCGGCCCAGGGCCCGTAGGGCTGCTCGCCGTCGTCCATGACCCGCATGACCCGCGAGCCCGCCTGGTCGGGGAGGTAGTGGCCGACCTTCTCGGTGGCCGGGACGTTGGCCAGGATCCCGGAGATCAGGAAGAAGAAGGGGATGAGGATCCCGAACGACAGCATCGGGCTGCGCAGCGTCCACGCCGCCCCCATCGCGAAAAGCGCGATCAGCCCCATGTAGAGGCCCCCGCCGAACACCGCGCGCAGCACGCCTGGCTGGCCGATGTCGGTGCTGTGCTCGCCGAGGACCGACTGGCCGAGGAAGAACGCCAGGAAGCTGGTGACCATCCCCACCACCAGGGCGAGCGCGGCGGCGACCGCCAGCTTGGCCGCCATCAGCACCCCGCGCACCGGCACCGCGGTGAGCGAGGCGCGGATCATGCCGGTGCTGTACTCGTTGGACACCACCAGGATGCCGAACGCGATGAGCGCGAGCTGGCCGAGCGACGTGCCCGCGAAGCTGATGAACGTCGGGTCGAACGTCATGCGCTCATGGGGGGAAAGATCGTCGAAGTTGTGCCCGATGAGCCCGCTGATCAGCATCCCGAGCGCCACCGTGACGACGATCGCGGTCACCAGCGTCCACAGCGTCGAACGCACCGACCTGATCTTGGTCCACTCCGAGAGCAGCACGCGGCGGGCGTTCTCCGCGCTCATCGCCCGGCCCTCGCGTGGTACTCGACGGACTCGTGCGTCAGCCGCATGAACGCCTCCTCGAGCGACGCCTGCTGATGGCTCAGCTCGTGCAGCACCACGTCGTTCTCCGCCGCGAGCTCGCCGACCCTGGCCGCGGGCAGGTCCTCGATCTCCAGGCTGCCGTCGGGGCACTGCCGCGGCCGCCCGCCCGCCCGTTCGAGCGCCGCGCGCAGCCGCTCGTGGTCGGGGGAGCGGACCCGGACGAACGTCCGCGCGTTCTCCTCGATGAACCGCGCCATCGACGTGTCGGCCAGCAGCCTGCCCTGGCCGATGACGATGAGGTGGTCGGCCGTCAGCGCCATCTCGCTCATCAGGTGGCTGGAGACGAACACCGTCCGCCCTTCGGCGGCCAGTCGCTTCATCAGGTTGCGGATCCACTGGATGCCCTCGGGGTCGAGCCCGTTCACCGGCTCGTCGAACATCAGGATCCGCGGGTCGCCGAGCAGCGCGCTCGCGATGCCGAGGCGCTGGCCCATGCCGAGCGAGAAGCCCTTGGGCCGCTTCTTGGCCACCCCCGCGAGGCCCACCAGGTCGAGCACGTCGTCGATGCGGCGCAGCGGGATGTCGTTGCTCTGCGCCAGGCACAGCAGGTGGTGGTACGCGGTGCGCCCCGGGTGCACGGCCTTCGCCTCGAGCAGCGCCCCGATGTGGGTGAGCGGATCGGCCAGCTGGTGGTACCGCCGCCCGTCGATGCGGACCTGACCCGCGCTCGGGTGGTCGAGCCCGAGGATCATGCGCATCGTGGTGGACTTGCCCGAGCCGTTGGGCCCGAGGAAGCCGGTGACCACGCCGGGGCGCACGGAGAACGTCAGATCCTGCACGGCGGTCGTGCGTCCGTACCGCTTCGTCAGGCCAGCCAGCTCGATCATGGCCCGACGCTAAAACGGCGCGGGGGCCGCCGCCCGGTGAAGGCGGCGACCCCTGCGCCGGTGGAGTGAGCCGAGGGGCTCGGCGGCTCAGCGGGACTGCTGGGCCGGAACACCCTTGGCCAGGCCCTCGTCGGCGTCGTCGTCGCCCAGGGTGGCGGCGGCGACCTGAGCGCCGGTCAGGGTGGCCAGCATCTCGCGGACGTTGGTCAGCTGGGCGTTGATGCTGTCGCGGCGGTTGGTGAGCGCCGCCAGCTCGCGCTCGGACTCGCTGCGGATCCGGTCGGCCTTGGCGTTGGCGTCGGCCACGATGTCCTCGGCCTGCCGCTGCGCGGTCTCCACCGTCTGGCGGGCCCTGCGCTCGGCGTCCGTGCGCAGCTTCTCGGCCTCGAGGCGCAGCTGCTCGGCGCGGTGCTCGATCTCGGCGAGGCGCTTCTCGGCCTTGGCCTGACGGGAGGCCAGGTCGCGCTCGGACTGCTCGCGGCGCTTGGCGAGGTTCGTCTCGAAGTCGGCCGCGGCCTGGGCCGCCTTGGCGCGGGTGTCCTCGAAGAGGGCGTCCGCCTCCTCGCGCTTGTTCTGCGCGTCCTTCTCGGCCTCGGCCCGCGTGGCGGCCGCCTCGCCCTGGGCCTTCTCGACGATGCGAGAGCCGTCTTCCTCGGCCTTGGCCTTGCGCTCCGCCGCGTACGACTCCGCGTCGTTCCGCACCTGCTGAGCCGCCCCCTCGGCCAGCTCGCGGTGCTGCTCGGCGGCCCTGCGGGCCTCCTCGCGCAGGTCCTTCGCCTCTTCCTCGGCGAGGCGCAGGATCTTCTCGACCCGGGCGCCGAGGCCGGCGTAGGACGGCTCGGAGTCGGAGATGGCGGCCTGGGCGTTCTGCGTCTCGAGGTGGAGCTCCTCGATCCGCTTCTCCAGGGAGGTGATACGAGCAAGTGCGCTGTCGCGGTCGGCAACGAGCTTCGAGATGCGGTCGTCCACCTGACCGCGGTCGTAGCCGCGCCGCACGAGCTCGAAGCCGAAGGGGGAGGATGTGTCGCTCATGGGGTTCCTGTCGAAATCAGACGGGTGAGTGAGTTGAAGTGATGGGCCTGGGCGTTCAGCGCTACGAGGTCGAGCTCCTCAGTCTTTCCGGAGACGGGTCCATGCCCTCGGGGGCATCATCCTAGGGGGCGAACCGGCGTGTCTTCGAGCGGATCCGGCTTCTCCGTGGAGAATGTTCGCCTCTTCCGCTCATTACCCTCAAGCCGGTGTTCAGGCGAATGGCCCAGTCGCCTTACCGCCTCAGCCGCCCGAACGTTTCCCGCCCGGCCTGCTCGCCCCGGCACCCGCCGCGACGGTGCCGTTGGCGCCGCCCTTGGCACCCGCGCCCTTGCCGGGCTTGGGCGCCTCGAACGACTCGAGGGCCTCCAACACGTCCTGCACCCGGGAGATCTCGGCGTTGATGTCCGCGCGCCTGCGGGCCAGCTTCTCCAGCTCACGCCTGCCCTCCTCCACCGTGCGCCTGGCCTCCCGCTCGGCGTCGGCACGCGTCTGCTGGATCTCGCGCAGCACCACTGAACGCTGCTGCTCGGCGTCCTTGAGCAGCGCCTCCGCCTTCTTCACCGCGGCGATACGTACCTTACTCGCCTCGGAGTTGGCCTCGGAGAGCAGCTTGTCGGCCGCGGCGTTCGCCTCGGCGCGCTGCTCCTCCGCGGCCTTCATCAGCTTGTCGACGCGCTCGCCCGCGGTCCGCGCCTGCTCGGCCGACTCGCGCCGCGCCCTGTCGTGCAGCTCCTCGATCTCCGCCTCGACCCTGGTGCGTTGCTCCTCGGTGCGCTCGCGGATCGCCGACGCGTCCCGACGGGCCTCCTCGAGAAGCTGGTTGGCGTCCACGCGGGCCGTCTCGACCAGCTCGCTGCCCGCGTCCTGGGCGTCGCCGATGAGGCGGTTGGACTCCTTGCGGGCGGCCGCGACCATCGTGTCCGACTGCTCCTCGGCGGCCGACGCCATGCGCAGCGCCTCCTCCTGAGCCTTCGCCAGCAGCTCGTCGGCCTGCGCCGCGGCGTCGCTGCGCTTGCGGGCGGCCTCCCGGCGCGCCCGGTCCTGGATGCCGTCCGCCTCCGCGCGCGTCCGCTCCGCCGCCTCCTCGGCGGCGGCCCGCACCCGATCGGCCTCGGCGATGGCCTCCTTGACGGTCCGTTCGGCGAGCGCGGCCGCGGCCTCCTTCTCCTCGGCCGACTCCCGCAGCACGCGGGCCGCCTCGCGCTCCGCCTCCGCGCGGTGCGTGGCGATCTCCGCCTCGGCCTCGTCGCGCAGCCCGCTGACGGAGTCCCGCACCTGCTGCGCCTTGTGCTCGGCCGCGGCCACCAGCGTCTCGGCCCTGCGCTCGGCGTCGTCGATCCTGGCGCGCGCCGCGGCGAGCAGCTCGTCGCTCTTCTCCCGCGCCTGCGCCCGCTCCCGGTGCGCGGCGTCGCGCGCGTCCGCCAGGAACGCGTCCGCCTCCGCCCGCAGCCGCGCCGCCTCCTCGCGCGCCGCGGCCAGCGTGCCCGCCGCCTCGGCCGCGGTGCGCTCGGCCGCCGCGCCCGCGTCCGCCCGCACCCGGTCGGCCGCCGACGCGGCCTCCTCGCGCAGCCGGTCCGCCTCGGCCAGCGCCTCGCCGCGCAGCCGGACCGCGAGCTCCTCGCCCTCGACCCTGAACCTGGCCGCGTCCGACGCGGCCTCCTCCCTGACCTCCTGCGCGGACCGCTCGGCCTGCTCGGTGAGCGCCCTGATCCGCTCGGCCGCCTCGGCCCGCAGCCGCTCGACCTCCGCGTTGGCGTCCGAACGCAGCCGCTCCGCCTCGGCCCGCGCCGCCGCCAGGGCCTCCTCGGCCGCCGCGACCCGGCCCTCGGCCTCCGCGCGCAGCCGCTCCAGCTCGGCCGTCGCCGCCTCGCGGTCCGCCTTCGCCGCCTCGCGCGCCTCCGCGCGCATCCGGCGTGCGGTCTCCTCGGCCTCCTGCGTGGTCCGCTCGGCGTGCTGCCCGGCCTCCGCGCGCTGCTGCTCGGCCTCGACCCTGGCCTTCTTGAGCGCCTGCTCGGCCTGGTTCCGCAGGGTGGTGGCGCGTTCGATGGCCTCGGTGCGCACGCGTTCGCTCTCGGTCGACGCGGAGGAACGCAGCTCCTCGGCGTCCGCCTTCGCCTGCGTCAGCAGCTCCTCGGCGCTCGCCGCGGCCTGCTCGATCTGCGCGACCGCCTCACGGCGCGCGTCCGCCCTGACGCGCTCGCCCTCCTCGGTGGCGTCCGCGCGCAGCTGCTCGGCCTCGCTGCGCAGCCGCCGCGCCTCCTCCTGGAGCTGGACCGTCTTGGCGCGGTACTCCTTCGTGTCGTCGTGCGCGGCGCCCTTGAGCTGCTCGGCGACGTCGTGCGCCTCGGCGCGCAGCCGGTCCGCCTCCGCCTCGGCCTCGGCGCGCAGCCGCTCGGCCTCCTCGGTGGCCGCCCTGGTGGTGGCCTTGGCCTCCTCGGCGGCCCTGGTCAGCACGTCCTCCGCGGTGCGGGCCGCCTCGGCGAGCTGCGCGGCGTACTCCTCGGCCGACTTGGACCTGGCCTCCTCCGCCGCCTCGGACGCGATGCGCTCGGCCCGCGCCCGCGCCTCGTCGAGCACGTGCTGGGCCTCGGTCCTGCGGCCCTCGGCGTCCCGCGTGGCCTCCGAGACCATGCGCGCGACCTCGGCCTTGGCGGTGGCGGTGCGCTGCTCGTACTCCGTCTCGGCGCTGCCCCTGCGCTTGTCCGCCGCCGCGGTGGCCTCGGCGAGCAGCCGCTCGGCCTCCTCGCGCGCGGTGCGCAGCGCGGTCGTCGCCTCCTGGGCCCGCTCCTCGGCCTTGCGGACCAGCGCCGCGGCCTCGCGGCGCCCGCTGTCCGTCTCCTGCGCGGTGGTGCTGCGCAGCCGCTCGGCGTGCTGGGTCGCCTCCTGGGCCTGCGCGGACGCCGCCGTCAGCAGCCGCTCGGCGTCCGACCGCGCCCGGCGCACCAGCTCGTCGGCCTCGGCCCGCGCGGCCTCCGCCTCGGCCGCCATCCGCTGGCGCGCCTCGTCGGTCAGCCGCAGCGCCTCGGTCCTGGCCTGGGCGACGGTCCGCTCGGCCTCCGCGCGGGTCTCCTCGATCAGCCGCCTGGCCTGGGACTCGCTCCTGGCCCGCAGCTGCTCGGCCCAGGCGACGTTCTCGTTGACGTGGGACTCGACGGTGGCGCGCCGCTCGGCCAGCTCCTCGTCGAGGCGCTGCCGCCGCCCCACGGCCTCGGCGTGCAGCTCGGACTCCAGCCTGGCGCGGTGCTCGGCCTGCTCCTGGAGGACCCGCTGGGAGCGCGCCCTGGCGTCGCGCAGCTCGCGCTCGGCCTCCACCCGCATCTGGTCGGCCTGGTGCTGTGCGGTGCGCAGGACCTGCTCGGCGTGGCCCGCGACGTCGCCGTAGACCGGGCGCAGGGCAAGGGCCCTGCGCACCTCGTGCAGCTTGGCACGCAGCACCTCGACCTGGTAGCCGAGGTCGTCGGCGTGGTCGACCGCCTTGTCCCGCTCCTTCTTCAGCCGCTCCATCTCGGCTTCGAACTGCGAGAGGTGGTCCTCAGCCTGATAGGCGTCGTAGCCCGGCACCGCGCGGTCCCATCCGTCCCCTGGTCGTGATAAAGCAGATCCGGTGATCGGCCGAACACGGGACGCGGAAAAAGCCCGCAGCCCCGGCTCGGCCACTCTACCGGCCGGGGCAGCTCGCGTCAGTGGGCCTCGGGATCACCGGATGGTTCCGGTGTGGCCGCGGTGACGAGCTCGGTGAGGACGCCGTGGCAGTCCTTCGGGTGCAGGAACGTGATCCGCGAGTCCATCGAGCCGCGCCTCGGCTTCTCGTAGAGGACGCGTACGCCCTTGTCCCTGATCGCCTCGGAGTCGCCGTCCACGTCGGCGGTGCCGAAGGCGATGTGGTGGACGCCCTCGCCGTTCTTGGCCATCCACTTGGCCACCGGCGAGTCCTCGCGGATCGGCTCGATGAGCTGGAGGTAGGAGGCCCCGCCGTCGTCGGTGCCGTTGATCCGCAGCATGGCCTCGCGGACGCCCTGCTCCTCGTTGACCTCGGAGTGGAACACCTCGAAACCATAGGTGGCGCGGTAGAACTCGACGGTGGCGTCGAGATCGAAGCAGGCGATCCCGATGTGATCGATGCGCGTCAACATCCCCCTAGTGCAGCGTCATTGAGGGGGCGCGCGCAACGTGCGTACAGTCACAAGAACGCGCCGGTGACCGGCGGCGTCACGCTCTGTATCGTGAAGTGGGAAGAGGGAGCACCATGGCAGCGACCGACAGTAATGCCTCCGTGATCGTGGCCGGGGCCAGGACGCCGATGGGCCGACTGCTCGGCGCGCTGAAGCCGTTCTCCGGCGCGGAGCTGGGCGGCTTCGCCATCAGGGCGGCGCTCGAGCGGGCCGGGATCACGGGCGAGCAGGTGCAGTACGTGATCATGGGCCAGGTGCTCCAGGCGGGCGCGGGCCAGATCCCGGCGCGCCAGGCCGCGGTGAAGGCGGGCATCCCGATGACCGTCCCCGCCCTCACGGTGAACAAGGTGTGCCTCTCGGGCCTCGACGCCATCGCCCTGGCCGACCAGCTCATCCGCGCGGGCGAGTTCGACGTGGTCGTCGCGGGCGGCCAGGAGTCCATGACGAACGCCCCGCACCTGCTCCCGAGGTCCCGCGAGGGCACGAAGTACGGCGCGATCGAGGTGCTCGACTCGATGGCCCACGACGGGCTGACCGACTCGTTCGACGGCATCGCCATGGGCGAGTCCACCGAGCGGCACAACACCCGGCTCGGCATCACCCGCGAGGAGCAGGACGCGGTCGCCGCCCTCTCGCACCAGCGGGCCGCCGCCGCGCGGAAGAACGGCGTGTTCGACGCCGAGATCGCCCCGGTCACCATCCCGCAGCGCAAGGGCGATCCCCTGGTGGTCTCGGCGGACGAGGGCATCCGCCCCGACACCACCGAGGAGACGCTGGCGCGGCTGCGCCCCGCGTTCCCCGTGGACGGCGCGGGCACCATCACCGCGGGCTCGTCGTCGCCGATCTCGGACGGCGCGGCGGCCGTGGTCGTGATGTCGAGGGCGAAGGCCGAGGAGCTCGGCCTGACGTGGATCGCCGAGATCGGCGCGCACGGGAACGTCGCGGGACCCGACTCCTCCCTCCACTCCCAGCCCTCGCGCGCCATCGAGAAGGCCCTGGCCCGCGAGGGCCTCGGCGTGGCCGACCTCGACCTGATCGAGATCAACGAGGCGTTCGCCGCCGTTGTCGTCCAGTCCGCCAAGGATCTGGGCGTGGACCTCGAAAAGGTGAATGTGAACGGCGGGGCCATCGCGCTCGGTCACCCGATCGGCATGTCGGGGGCCAGGCTCGCGCTGCACCTGGCGCTCGAGCTCGGGCGGCGCGGCGGCGGCACCGGAGCGGCGGCGTTGTGCGGGGGCGGCGGCCAGGGCGACGCCCTGATCCTGCGCGTGCCGCGGAGGTGACGCGCACGTGAGCCGGTGGCGCACGGCCGGGGTGCCTGAGCTGGTGGCGGGCGCGAGGGAGGGGCGGCCCCGGGCGGTGGCCCGGCTGATCTCCCTGGTCGAGGGGGCGTCGCCGCGGCTGCGCGAGGTGATGGCCGCGCTGGCGCCCCACACGGGGCACGCCTATGTCGTGGGCCTGACGGGCCCCCCTGGCGTGGGCAAGTCCACCTCGACATCGGCCCTGGTGAGCGCCTATCGGCGGGCGGGGAAACGGGTCGGGGTGCTCGCGGTCGACCCGTCGTCGCCGTTCTCGGGCGGCGCGTTGCTCGGCGACCGGATCCGGATGGGCGAGCACGCGTCCGACCCCGGCGTCCACATTCGCTCGATGGCGACCCGGGGGCACCTGGGCGGCCTGGCCTGGGCGGCTCCCCAGGCCGTGCGGGTGCTCGACGCCGCGGGCTTCGACGTGGTGCTCGTGGAGACGGTCGGCGTCGGCCAGTCGGAGGTCGAGATCGCGGCCCAGGCGGACACGTCGGTCGTGCTGCTCGCGCCCGGGATGGGCGACGGGATCCAGGCGGCGAAGGCGGGGATCCTGGAGATCGGCGACGTCTTCGTGGTGAACAAGGCGGACCGCGACGGCGCCGACGCCACGGTCCGCGAGCTGCACCACATGCTGGGGCTCGGCGAGGCCCGCGCGCCGGGGGACTGGCGCCCTTCGGTGGTCAAGACGGTCGCCGCGCGCGGCGATGGCGTGGACGAGGTCGTCGAGGCGCTGGAGAAGCACCGGGCGTGGATGGAGGAGCGCGGCGTGCTGGCCGAGCGGCGGGCGCGGCGGGCGGCGTGGGAGATCGAGACGATCGCGGTGACGGCGCTGCGCGAACGGATCGGCGACATCCGAGGCGACCTGCGCCTGACGGCACTGGCGGAACGGGTGACGACGGGCGCGACGGACCCGTACGCGGCGGCGGACGAGCTGGTGCGGGCACTGGCGCGGTAGCCTCCGGCGGTTTCGCACGTTGTGGTGCGGGTTTGTCTGCGACGGCTGGCGCGTTGTGGTGCGGGTTTGCCTGCGGCGGCTGGCGCGTTGTGGTGCGGGTTTGCCTGCGGCGGCTGGCGCGTTGTGGTGCCGGTTTGCCTGCGGCGGCGGGCGCGGCGCTTCGCGCGCGGTTTGCCTGCGGCGCTTCGCGTGGGCGCGCGCGTTGGCTGCGGCGCTTGGTGCGTTGGGGTGTGGGCTGTTGGCCGAGGCGCTTCGCGCGCGACGTGCCTGCGGCGCTTGGTGCGCCGTGGTGTGGGTTTGTCTGTGGCGGCTGGTGCGTTGTGGTGTGGGTTTGTCTGTGGCGGCGGGCGCGGCGCTTCGCGCGCGGTTTGGCTGCGGCGCTTCGCGTGGGCGCGCGCGTTGTCTGCGGCGGCGGGTGCGTTGGGGGGTGGGCTGGTGTTCGTGGTGCTTTGGGTGCGGGGAGGTCACTGTGTGTCAGTGGTGGGGGTCACTCTCCGTAGGCTTGTTTTTCGCTTGTCGTCCTGCGGTCGTGTCGAACGCCCCCGCACGCCGGGAGCCCGTCCCTTCGCGGAGGTGAAGGGACGGGCCGTTCTCAGGTGGCGGGGGCGGCGTCAGTCGTCGTCCCGGTCATCGTCGTCGTCATCGTCGTCACCGCGGTCGTCGTCGTCCCAGTCGTCATCGTCGTCATCGTCGTCGTCACGCTCCAGGTCCGTGATCTCGCCCGAGGCCAGGCTGATGCGGATCTCGTGCTCCACGCCGTCGTCCGTGCGCAGCTCCAGCTTCCAGTGCCCGTTCTCCACGTCCGCCTCGCGCAGGGTGCCCGAGGTGTGCTCCTCCGCCAGGCGGATCGCCTCGGCCGCGTCGATCCGCGAGCCGTCGGCGAGCAGGCTGTTGGCCGCCGTGCGGTCGTCGTCGTCATCGTCCCAGTCGTCGTCATCGTCATCGTCGGCCCGGGCGTTCACGACCTCGGTGCCGTCCTCGCTGACGCGGAGCTTGTACCACTGCTCGTCGTCGCCGAAGACGTCGATCTCCCAGCTGCGCCTGCCGTCGTCGTTGTCGCGCTCGATCTCCGTGACCACCCCGGGGACCTCGGCGACCGCCGTGGCCACCGCCTGCTCGGCGACCGAGCCCGAGCCCCCGCCGTTCCCGCTCCCGCCGTCGTCGCCCGTGGTGTCGTCGCCCGTGGTGTCGTCAGCGCCGTCGTCCCCGCTCGGCGCGTCGGCGACGTTCAGGTCGTCCAGCGCGGCGGACGCGGGCTCCTGGTCGTCCGAGCTCATCGCGGCGCCCGCAAGCGTTCCGCCGCCGATCACGGCGCCTGCCGCGACGATCGCGATGATGAGGTTGCGCGTCATGATGGGGTTCCTCCCGTGTTGTCGTGCTCTGTGCTGTCCGACGGGAACAACCATCTCTGACCGTTGCTGAAGCGGAGCTGAAGGTCCCTGAAGTCTTCTTCAGGAAGGATTTGCCAAGCTTGCTCCATGCGCGTGCTGATTGTTGAGGACGAGAAGCGTCTCGCCAGGTCGCTGGCCCAGGGCCTGACCGCCGAGGGCTTCGCCGTCGATGTCGTGCACACCGGCACCGACGGCCTGCACCGGGCCACCGAGGGGGCGTACGACCTGATCGTGCTCGACATCATGCTGCCGGGGATGAACGGCTACCGCGTGTGCGCCGCCCTGCGCGCCGCGGGCGACGAGACGCCCATCCTCATGCTCACCGCCAAGGACGGGGAGTACGACGAGGCCGAGGGGCTCGACACGGGCGCCGACGACTACCTGACCAAGCCGTTCTCCTATGTGGTGCTCGTGGCGCGTGTGCGGGCCCTGTTGCGGCGGCGCGGCGGCAGGGGCGCCTCGCCCGAGCTGCGCGTGGGCGACCTGACGGTCGACCGCGCGACCCGCAGGGTGCGCAGGGGCGGAACGGAAGTGGGGCTCACGGCCAAGGAGTTCACGGTGCTCGAATATCTGGCGACGCGCGCGGGCGAGGTGGTCTCCAAGGCGGAGATACTCGAACACGGCTGGGACTTCGCCTATGACGGCGACCCCAACATCGTCGAGGTCTATGTCAGCGCGCTGCGCAGGAAGCTGGGCCCCGGGCTCATCGCCACCGTGCGCGGCGCCGGATACCGGATGGTGACGTCCCATGGCTAGCGTGCGGGCGCGGGCCGCGTTCGGCGCCACCCTGGTGGTGGCCGTCGCGCTGGTCACCGCGGGGATCCTGATGGTGGCGCTGCTCGAACGCGAGATGGGCCACCGCGTCGACCTCCAGGCCGAGGCGGACGGCCGCGATGTCGCGGGGCAGCTGGGGACCGGCGTCGCCCCCGAGGAGCTGCGCCTCGAGGGGCTGCGCGGCCCGGTGCAGGTCATCGACCGCTCGGACGACACCGCCCTCGCGGTCACCGAGGGGCTCGAGGAGATCTGGGGCACGGAGAGCTCCGACGTCGTCGTCGAGGAGGAGCCGCCGCCCGTCACCACCGCGGCGGTCAGGACCGATGACGACGATGACGACGACGATGATGACGACGACGAGGACGAGAGCGACAACGGCGAGGACGCGGACAACGGCGAGGACGGCCTGCCGCCCGGCGAGATGGACGAGGAGATCGGGCTCATCAACGGCGCCGCGACCGTCAGGGGCGAGCGCGAGGAGTACCGCTTCGCCACGGTCGAGGTGACCATGCCGAGCGGCACGGAGGCCATCGTCTTCGCGGGCGCCCCGCTCAGCGTCGAGCAGGCGGCCGTGGACAGCGTGCGCACCTCGATGTTCGCCGGGGTGCCCGCGCTGGTCGCGGTCGTCGGCGGCGTGACCTGGCTGACGACCCGCCGCGCGTTCCGCCCGGTCGAGGGAATCCGCCGCGAGATGGCGGCCATCACCCACTCCGAGGACCTCTCCCGCCGCGTTCCCGAGCCGGAGGCCAGGGACGAGATCGGGCGCCTCGCCGTCACCACCAACGAGACGCTCGCCGCCCTCGAGGCGTCCGTCGAGCGCCAGCGGCGCTTCGTCGCCGACGCCTCGCACGAGCTGCGCAGCCCGATCGCCTCGCTCCGTACCCAGCTCGAGGTCGGCGAGGCCCACCCCGAGCTGCTCGACCTGCCGGGCGCGGTCAAGGACACCGTGCGCCTCCAGGCGCTGGCCGCCGACCTGCTGCTGCTCGCCAGGCTCGACGCGGGCGAGCGCCCGCTCGCCGGAACGGTCGGCCTCGCCGAGCTGGTCGCCGAGGAGCTCGACCAACGCGTCGGCGACCGGCACCCCGTCCGCCTGGCCGAGCTGGGCGAGGTCACCGTCTCGGGCTCGGCGGGCCAGCTCGCGCGGGTGCTGGGGAACCTGGTCGACAACGCCCAGCGGCACGCCGCGTCGGCGGTGCGGGTCTCGCTGCGCGCTGAGGGCGCCGACGCCGTCCTCGAGGTCGCCGACGACGGGCCTGGGGTGCCGGAGGCCGACCGGGAGCGGATCTTCCAGCGCTTCGTGCGCCTCGACGACGCCCGCGGCAGGGACGAGGGCGGCGCGGGTCTCGGCCTGGCCATCGCCCGCGACGTGGCGGCGCGGCACGGCGGAACGCTCACGGCCGGGGCGGCACCCGAGGGCGGCGCGCTGTTCGCGCTGCGCCTGCCCCTCGGCACGGCGGCCCCACGCCCGGAAGGCGGCCCTGACGACGTGGGCGAGGCGGCCTAGGCCGGAACGTTCACAGTCGGCCGCGCTCGCGGTGCAGGTGCTCGGCCACCGGGGCCAGGGAGCGCCGCAGCGTCTGGAGGTCGTCCGGCGCGAGCAGGTCCACGAAGTGGCGGCGGACGGACGCCACATGGTGCGGGGCGACCTCGCGCATCGTCTCCCAGCCGCGCTCGGTCAGGACGGCGAAGAGGCCGCGCTTGTCGGAGTCGCAGTCCTCGCGGCGGACCAGGCCCGCGCGCTCCATGCGCGTGATCTGGTGGGACAGCCTGCTCTTGGACTGGAGCGTCCCGGCGGCCAGGTCGCTCATGCGCATGCGGCGCTCGTCCGACTCGGAGAGGATCACCAGGATCTCGTAGTCGTTCATGGTCAGGCCGAACGGCTGGAGGTCGCGCTCGAGGCGGTGCGTGAGCAGCTTGCTGACCTCCAGATGGGTGCGCCAGGCGCGCTGCTCCGACTCGCTGAGCCAGCGGGTGCCGCTTTCCGTGTCCATAGCGGGCACTCTAGCCAACGCCGGGGACCCGCCCCGATTGATCCGATTCGGGGCTGCGACAATCGGGACCCATGGACCTCAAGACCGCCTCCGCCCTGCGCAGGCTCCGGCTGGTGTCCGCCCCCGAGGCGGTTTCCTTCCTGGTGCTCCTGGTCTGCTCCGTCCTCAGGCGGACGACCGACTTCGACGCCGTCCCGGTGATGGGCGCCATCCATGGCCTCCTCTTCATCGTCTACGTGCTGTTCTGGGCCGACGCCTGGAACCGCGCCAGGTGGCCGCTGCCCACCGCGGCCTGGTACTTCCTGATGTCCGTCGTGCCCGTCGGCGGCTTCTTCGCCGAGCGGCGGCTGCGGAAGGCCCAGGAGGACGCGGTCATCGCGGCGCGCGCCCGCCGCGAGGGCGTCGTCAACGCCTGACCCCGCCCGTCACCGACCCGGAAGGCTGACGCGGTCGCCGCCCCAGGCGGTGGACGCCTTCCCCCTCTCGGCCCCCTCCCGTTCGACAAGGCCACGGCCCTGACGTGTCGTTGATACGTCACTTCCGTGGCCTCTGTCGTTTCTGCACCCGTCCGAGGAGGGCACCGTGCGGCGTCCGGCCCACGACTACGAGAGCTTCAGCCGCCTCGCCGGCCCCCTCACCGAGCCGGGCCCCGGCTACCGGGTCGGATACCGGACCCTCATCTCGCGCGAGCCGCACCGAATACGAGCCGCCCTCCTGATGACGCTCGCGCCGCTGCTCTCCGCGGTGCTGCTCATCTGGCTGATCCACCCCGGCCACTGGACCGACAGGCAAGGGGCGCCCGGGTGGCTGCTGGCCGCCGACGCCGTGATGCTGGTGAGCGTCGGTCTGGTCGAGCTGTTCAGGCTCGTCAACGTCGTCTCCGTCGCGCACGCCACGCTGGTCGCCCGCGACCCGGTGCCCGTCGTGCCGGAGACCGGCACGCGGGTGGCGTTCCTGACGACGTTCGTGCCCGGCAAGGAGGCGCTCTCCCTGGTGCGCGCCACCCTTCAGGCCGCGGTCCTGCTGCGGCACCCCGGGCCGCTCGACGTCTGGCTGCTCGACGAGGGCGACGACCCCGCCGCCCGCGCGCTGTGCGCCGAGTTCGGCGTGCGCCACTTCAGCCGCAGGGGCGTCGCCCGCTGGAACCTGCCGGCGGGGCCGCACCGCGCCCGCACCAAGCACGGCAACTACAACGCCTGGCTCGACGCCCACGGCGACGACTACGACTTCTTCGCCTCCGTCGACACCGACCACGCCCCGCTCCCCGACTACCTGGAGCGGATGCTGGGCTACTTCCGGGACCCCGACGTGGCATTTGTCGTGGGACCCCAGGTCTACGGCAACTACACCGCCCCGGTCACCAAGGCCGCGGAGAGCCAGCAGTTCCTCTTCCACGCCCTCGTCCAGCGGGCCGGGAACCGCTACGGCTCCCCGATGCTCGTCGGCACCAACAACGCCGTCCGCGTGTGCGCGCTCAAGGACATCGGCGGCCTCGTCGACTCCGTCACCGAGGACATGGCCACCGGCTTCGAGCTGCACCGCACCGCCAACCCCGCGACCGGCGAGCGCTGGCGCTCCGTCTACACCCCGGACGTGCTCGCGGTCGGCGAAGGCCCGTCCTCGTGGACCGACTTCTTCTCCCAGCAGCACCGCTGGTCACGCGGCACCTACGAGACGATCCTGCGGCAGTGCGCCCGCGGGGCGCGGCGCCACCGCGCGGGGTCGGCGTTCCACTACTTCCTCATGCTCGCCTTCTACCCGATGGCCGCCCTCACCTGGACGCTCGGCGCCCTCGGCTGCACGCTCTACCTCCTGCTCGGCGCCTCGGGCACCCAGGTCGCCTCGTCGGTGTGGATGATGCTCTACAGCGACGTGGCCGCCCTCCAGATCGGCCTCTACGTCTGGAACCGCCGCCACAACATCTCCCCGCACGAGCCCGCCGGGTCGTCGGGGGCCGCGGGCATGCTCATGTCCGCGCTCTCCGCGCCCGTCTACGCCCGCTCGCTGTTCGACGCCGTGCTGCGCCGCCGCGGCGGATTCGTGGTCACCCCCAAGGGCGGCGCCGTGAGCCCCGACGGGCCCGCGACGTTCCGCCTTCACCTCTTCTGGGCGGGGCTGCTCGCCGGCGCGCTGATCGCGTCGTTCGTCCTGGGCCACACCCACGCCGCCATGCGCACGTGGGCGCTGATCGCCCTCGCGGTCGCCGTCGCGCCCGCGGCGCTGTGGTGGTTCGGCCGGTCCAGGACCCCCGACGCCCCCGCCCCGACCCCCGCACCGCCTTCCGCCCCGCCCTCCGCACCGGAAACGCCGCGCCGACCCGTGGGAGCTGACGCATGAGGTACCGCCCCAGCAGCCGCACCAGGAAGACCGCCGTGGGCACCGGCATCGCGCTGCTGCTCGCCGCGCTCAACGCCCCCGCCGCGCTGAGCTTCGCGCAGGACCGGATCCACGAGTACCGGATCTCGCGCCCCGGCTACCAGGCCGAGTACGGCGCGTGGGACGTCGTGGACGTGCCCGAGGAGTTCCGCGCGAACGCCATCCACGCCGCCCTGCTGCGCACCGGGAAGGTGCTGCTCATCGCGGGCTCGGGCAACAAGGAGGACGAGTTCGACGCGGGCTCCTTCCGCTCCGTCCTGTGGGACCCCGAGGAGAACACGTTCAGCGAGGTTCCCACGCCCGATGACCTCTTCTGCGCCGGGCACGCCGCGCTGCCCGACGGCCGGCTGCTGGTCGCCGGGGGCACGGCCCGTTACGAGGTGCTCGGCGACGCCGTCACCCACGCGGGCGGGGCGATGCTGCTGAAGAACGAGGACCCCGACCGCGGGCACGACCTCCCGAAGGGCACCCGGCTGCGCTCGCCATCGGGCCGGGAGTACGTGACCGAGGCGGCCGTCACCGTGCCGCCCGCCGCCAAGCGCGCCGTCGGCGGCGGGGCGGAGATCACCGCGGCCGAGGCCAGGGTCTTCGTGGTGGCCGTGGACGAGGGCGAGAAGGGCGTCACTGAGGACCCGGCGCAGTACGGCGTCGTCGGCCTCACCGGCGAGGACGCCGACAACCTCTACGGACTCGCCGGTCCCCTCACCCTGGACGACCAGGACTTCCAGGGCATCGACGCCGCCTACGAGTTCGACCCCGAGGCCGAGCGGTACGTCCCGGTCGACCCGATGGCCGAGGCCCGCTGGTACCCGACACTGACGACGCTGCCCGACGGCCGGGTGCTGACCGTCTCGGGCCTCGACGAGATCGGCGAGGTCGTCCCCGGCGTCAACGAGATCTACGACCCCGCCACCAAGACCTGGTCGCCGGGGCCCGAGCGCTACTTCCCCACCTACCCCGCGCTCTTCCTCACCCGCGGCGGCGAGCTCTTCTACACCGGCTCCAACGCGGGCTACGGGCCCGCGGACCAGGGCCGCGCTCCTGGCCTGTGGGACCTGGAGACCAACACGTTCACCGAGGTCGGCGGCCTCACCGACCCCGACCAGCTGGAGACGTCGGCCTCGCTCCTGCTGCCCCCGGCCCAGGACCAGCGCTTCATGGTGCTGGGCGGCGGCGGGGTCGGCGAGTCCGAGAAGTCCACCGAGCGCACCGCGCTCATCGACCTCGACGAGGAGAGCCCCGCCTACCGCGACGGACCCCCGCTGCCCCAGGGCACCCGCTACCTCAGCAGCGTGATCCTGCCCGATGACACCGTCTTCACCTCGGGCGGCTCCGAGGGCTACCGGGGCCGCGGCGAGAGCGACATCCTCATGGCGCAGTTCTATGACCCCGAGGCCAACGCGTTCCGCCCCGCCGCCGCCCCCACCGTCGGCCGCAACTACCACTCCGAGGCGCTGCTGCTGCCCGACGGGCGGGTCGCGACGTTCGGCTCCGACCCGCTGTTCGGCGACAGGAAGGGCACGCGCACGGGCGAGTTCGAGAAGCGCGTCGAGGTCTACACCCCGCCCTATCTCAAGGGCGGCCGCGAGGAGACCAGGCCCACGCTGGGCGCGGGGCCCGAGCGCGCCGCGCTCGGCGCCACCGCGACCTTCGCCACCGACCACGCGGAGCGGATCGCCGGGGCCCGGCTGATGCGGCCGAGCGCCGTCACCCACACCACCGACGTCGAGCAGCGCTCGATCCGGCTCGATGTCGCGCTCGACGTCGAACGCGGCGCGGGCGAGGCCACGTTCACCCTCCCCGATGACCCCTCCCTGGCGCCGCCCGGCTGGTACATGCTCTTCGCGACCGACGAGGAGGGCACGCCGTCCGAGGCGAAGTGGATCCGGATCGGCGGCGCGTGAGGCTCAGCCGGAGTCGCGCGCCAGGCCCAGCGCGTACGCGGGCCACCAGCGCCCCGCGGGCGGGCCGCCGCGGCACTCGCCGTCGGACTCCCCCGGCCGCTTGACCCACAGGAACGCGTCCACCAGCGGGTCCCCCGTGTCGGTGGTCGGCGGGGTGCCGAGGGCGCGGCCCGGCGGGTTGCACCAGGGCTCGGCGTCGCCTTCGAAGGGGCCGTTGCCGTTGCGGCTGGTGTCGACGACGAAGTGCGCGCCGCCGAGCAGCCCCGAGAGATCGCGGCCATAGGCGGTGCTGGCGTCGAGCGTCTCGAAGTTGGCCACGTTCAGCGCGAAGCCGTCCGCGCGCGCCACCCCCGCGCGCCCCAACGCCTCCGCGAGCCGGTCGGGGTCGGTGATCCAGCCGGGGTTCCCCGCGTCCAGGTAGACCCGGGTGCGTGGCCCGGCCTTGAGGGCGTCCACCGCGGCGGCGAGCAGCTGGAAGCGCTCGTCCACATACCGCGGATCCGTGCAGCCGTCGGCCGTGTGCGGCACCGCGTCGGGCTCGAGCACCACGACCGCCTCGGCGTCCCCGATCGCCCCGGCGAACGACCCGATCCACCGCTCGTACGCCGCCCCGTCCGCCGCGCCGCCCCGCGAGTACCGGCCGCAGTCGCGGTGCGGGATGTTGTACGCCACCAGCACGGCCGTCCTGCCCGCGTCGGTGGCCGCGTCCACGACCGCCCGCACCCGGGGTGCCGGGTCCTCGTCGCCCGGCGGCCACGTCGCCAGCGGCTGCTCGGCGATGCGGCGCACGAGCGCGGCGTCATCGGCGCGCCCCTCGTCCTCCCACTCCCGCACCTGCCGGGCCGCCGGGCTCTCGGGGTCCACCCAGAACGTCCCCGACTCCTCGCCCGCCGCGCCGCTGGCCTCCCCGCCCTGGCCACGCGGTGACCCCTCGCCCCCTGAGGAACAGCCGAGGGCCAGGACGCCGAGCAGGGCGACGGACAGGGAGCCGAGCCGCGTGACACGGCGGAGGGGGCCGTACATGGCGTCATCGTGTCATGACGGTCCGTGGCCGAAGGTCAGCGGCGCCACGGCCGGTATGACTAAGCCGGTAGGGTCACCGACGTGTCCAAGCCGCTCAGTCTGCCCTTCGATCCGATCGCCCGCGCCGACGACCTGTGGGAACGGCGCTGGGGTTCTGTGCCGTCCATGGCCGCGATCACCTCGATCATGCGGGCCCACCAGATCCTGCTCGCCGAGGTCGACGCGGTGGTCAAGCCGTACGGGCTCACGTTCGCCCGGTACGAGGCGCTGGTCCTGCTGACCTTCAGCAGGGCGGGTGAGCTGCCCATGTCCAAGATCGGCGAGCGGCTCATGGTCCACCCCACGTCCGTCACCAACACCGTCGACCGCCTGGTGCGTTCGGGCCTGGTCACCAAGCGCCCCAACCCCAACGACGGCCGCGGCACGCTCGCCTCCATCACCGAGGAGGGGCGGCGGGTGTGCGAGGCGGCGACCCGTGACCTGATGGCGATGGACTTCGGCCTCGGCGCCTACGACTCCGACGAGTGCCGGGAGATCTTCGCGCTGCTGCGGCCGCTGCGCGTGGCGGCCAGGGACTTCGAGGGCGCGCCCGCGAGCGCGGGGGCCGGGGAGGATCGCCCCGATTGACCCGATAGGCTCACCCGCATGAAACGGAGTGTGCTCACGCGGTACCGCGTCATGGCCTATGTCACCGCGGTGATGCTGCTGGTCCTGTGCACCTGCATGGTCTTCAAGTACGGCTTCGACCGGGGTGAGGACCTCACCCTCATGGTCTCCCAGGTGCACGGCCTGCTGTTCATGGTCTACCTGGTGTTCGCGTTCGACCTCGGGCACAAGGCCCGGTGGCCGTTCGGGAAGCTGCTCTGGGTGCTGCTCTCCGGGACGATCCCGTTCGCGGCGTTCGTCGTCGAGCGGCGGATCAGGGCCGAGGTCGCGCCGCTCATCGACGCCGACGACCAGCCCGCCCAGCCGGTCAACGCGTAGCCGAGGCGCCCCCCGGGTGCCGCCCCCGGTTCTTCCGGGGGTCTTCGGCTCGACTCTTACTAGGACGTCCAAGTAAATTGGCCGCATGGACGCACACGACATCGCGGCGGGCCGCCGTCGCTGGCAGGCCCGCTTTGACGCGGCCCGCACCCGGGACGCCGACTTCACCACGCTCTCAGGCGACCCCGTGGAGCCCGTGTACGGACCGCGCCCCACCGACCGGTACGAGGGCTTCGAGCGCATCGGCTGGCCGGGGGAGTTCCCGTTCACCCGCGGCCTCTACCCCACCGGGTACCGCGGCAGGACGTGGACGATCCGCCAGTTCGCCGGCTTCGGGAACGCCGAGCAGACCAACGAGCGGTACCGCATGATCCTCGCCGCGGGTGGCGGCGGGCTCTCCGTGGCGTTCGACATGCCGACCCTGATGGGCCGCGACTCCGACGACCCGCGCTCGCTCGGCGAGGTGGGCCACTGCGGGGTGGCCATCGACTCGGCCGCCGACATGGACGTCCTCTTCCGCGGCATCCCGCTGGGCGAGGTCACCACGTCGATGACGATCAGCGGCCCCGCCGTTCCCCTCTTCTGCATGTACCTCGTCGCCGCCGAGCGGCAGGGCGTGGACGTCGCCACGCTCGACGGCACGCTCCAGACCGACATCTTCAAGGAGTACATCGCGCAGAAGGAGTGGCTGTTCGCGCCCGAGCCCCATCTGCGGCTGATCGGCGACCTGATGGAGTTCTGCGCGGAGCGCGTCCCCGCGTACAAGCCGCTCTCGGTCTCCGGGTACCACATCAGGGAGGCCGGGTCCACGGCCGCGCAGGAGCTGGCCTACACGCTGGCCGACGGCTTCGGCTATGTGGAGCTCGGGCTCAGCAGGGGCCTCGACGTCAACCGTTTCGCGCCCGGCCTCTCCTTCTTCTTCGACGCGCACCTCGACTTCTTCGAGGAGATCGCCAAGTTCCGCGCGGCGCGCCGGATCTGGGCCCGCTGGATGCGCGACGTCTACGGCGCGACGTCGGAGCGGGCGCAGTGGCTGCGCTTCCACACCCAGACCGCGGGCGTCTCGCTGACCGCGCAGCAGCCGTACAACAACGTCGTGCGCACCGCCGTCGAGGCGCTGTCCGCCGTCCTGGGCGGCACCAACTCCCTGCACACCAACGCCCTGGACGAGACCCTGGCCCTGCCGAGCGAGCGCGCCGCCGAGATCGCGCTGCGCACGCAGCAGGTGCTGATGGAGGAGACCGGCGTCACCAACGTCGCCGACCCGCTGGGCGGCTCGTGGTACGTCGAGCAGCTGACCGACCGGATCGAGGCGGACGCCGAGAAGATCTTCGCCGAGATCGCCGAGCGCGGCAGGCGCGCCGTCCCCGACGGGCACTTCCCGGTGGGGCCGATCACCTCGGGGCTGCTCAGCGGCATCGAGGACGGCTGGTTCACCGGGCGGATCGCGGAGTCCGCGTTCCGCTACCAACAGGCCCTCGAGAAGGGGGACAAGCGCGTCGTCGGCGTCAACGCCCACACCGGGTCCGTCACCGAGGACCTGGAGATCCTCCGCGTCAGCCACGAGGTGGAGCGCGAGCAGGTGCGCGCCTTGGCCGACCGGCGCGCCGGGCGCGACGAGGCCGCGGTGCGCGCCGGTCTCGACGGGCTGCTCGGCGCGGCACGTTCGGGCGCGAACATGATCGAGCCCATGCTCACCGCCGTCCGCGCCGAGGCGACGCTCGGCGAGATCTGCGGCGTCCTGCGCGACGAGTGGGGCACCTGGACCGAGCCGGCGGGCTTCTAGTGCGGGCATCGGTGCGGGCTCGGGCCGGGGGCCGTACCCGAACGGCTCGCGGAGGAGGGAGACTGGTGCCATGCAGCCACGCAATGTGTCCATGAGCGGAGCCGTTGACCTCTCCGCGGTGAAGGCGGCCGCAGAGGCCAAGCAGAAGGCGGAGCAGGCCCGCGCTCAGCGGGCGGCGGCCCAGTCCGACGGCGGGCAGCAGGCGGCCCAGGTGTCGCTGGTGATCGACGTCGACGAGGCGGGCTTCGAGCGCGACGTGATCCAGCGGAGCGCGGAGGTGCCGGTCGTCATCGACTTCTGGGCGGACTGGTGTCAGCCCTGCAAGCAGCTGAGCCCGATCCTCGAGCGGCTGGCCGCCGAGTACGGCGGGCGGTTCGTGCTCGCCAAGATCGACGTCGACGCGAACCAGATGCTCTTCCAGCAGTTCGGCGTGCAGGGCATCCCCGCGGTCTTCGCGGTGATCGCCGGGCAGGCGCTGCCCCTCTTCCAGGGCGCCGCGCCCGAGCCCCAGGTGCGCCAGGTGCTCGACCAGCTGATCGCCGCGGCCGAGCAGCGCTTCGGCATCGTCGGCGCCCCGGTCGACCCCGACCAGGCGCAGGCCGTGGCCGAGGCGCAGCAGGCCGTGCCCGCCGTTCCCGACAACCCCGCGCTCGCCGCCGCCCACGCCGCGCTCGACTCGGGCGACCTCGGCGGCGCGATCACCGCCTACGAGAACGTCCTGTCGGACGAGCCCGCGAACGAGGAGGCCAAGCTCGGCCTCGCCCAGGCGCAGCTGCTGAGCCGGGTGCGGGACGTGGACGCGGAGCGGGTGCGCAAGGACGCCGCCGAGCGCCCCGACGACATCGCCGCCCAACTGGCCGTCGCCGACCTGGACCTGCTCGGCGGCCATGTCGAGGACGCGTTCGGCAGGCTGGTCGGCGCGGTGCAGCGCTCGGTGGGCGATGACCGCGACACCGCGCGGGTGCGGCTCCTCGAGCTGTTCGAGGTCGTGGGCGCGGAGGACCCCAGGGTGGTCGCCGCGCGCGGCGCCCTGGCCCGTGTGCTCTTCTGAGCCGACTGTCCCTCATCAACAGTACGGCGGCCACGCTTTACCAAAACTTGGTAAACGTGGCCGCCATCACATTGCGTGATGTCCGCCGGACGTTTCCCCGGGATTACGTCCGATTGGTTCTCCCGTGGGTCTTTCGCGGCCGTGCACCCCGCGTGGGGGATGGGGGGCGTTCTCCACCGGATGACCACACCGCTATTACCGGCAAGTAACGAACCCCTTGTGTGAATCCGTGAGATGCACCACGATCGGCCAAGCCGATGGAGCCACGCCTCGGCCTCGGATCAGGGGGGTTCCCGTCAGCCGGCGGGACCTGGTCCCCGCGAGCCGCGCTACCCCCACGGCGGCCAGTGGCTGTCTCCGGGGTGCAGTCCGGCGGCAACGCGCTTCTCCTCTCCTGACGCAGGACGCCTGCTGACCACAGATCGGCCCGCCGTACGGAGATGTTCGTCCGAGAAGGAGGAAAGTCATGGAGTCACAGGCTCGCGGCGGCACCAGATGGCGGCGTTTCGGGCTGGTCATGGTGCCGAGCGTGGCCGCGACAGCTGTCATCGGCGTCGCGCTCTCCCAGGGCGCGCTCGCCGCTTCGTTCGCGGTGTCGGGTCAGGAATTCAAGGTCAGCGCCGATCAGTTGGTCGGCGAGGGGTTCGTCCAGTACGGCACGGTCGTCCGGCCGGCCGGGGGCGAGCCTCGGGCCGTCGCGGTGTCGGCGTTCGACAGCGCCGACATCACCGACCTCTGCCAGTCGGTGGTGATCCCGGGGATTCCCTTCCTCGGCGAGGTCACCGTCAGGATCCGCGCCGGGACCGACCCGGGCAATCCGGTGGAGGCCGAGAACCTGTTCATCGACCTCGAACAGCTCAACGCCGACGCCGAGTTCACCAACATCGACATCGGTGTGAGCGTCGACGAGACCACCAAGGGGCCGACCCCGTCGGGCGAGACCGTGCCCGGTTCGTTCGCGCAGCAGGCCGACCGTGCGGTGCTCACGGGTATCCAGCAGACCGCTTGGGCCACTTCGGCCGGGACGTTCAAGCTCAGCGATCTCAGCCTGAGCCTGCACAGAGGCGAGAACGAATGCTTCTGACGGCGTAGTCGTCGCCTGGGGCGGAGCCGGAGTGCCGTCTTCGCCCCGGGGGGCCGAACGCCGCGCGGGGCGCGCGGCCGGCCGCCGTATCGTGCATCCCGCTACTGAACCGTGCCACCAGGGGAGTACGTGCTGTGAGCACCAACACCGAGGGACTGTCCATCGTTTCGATCCTCGCCCGGGTCCGTGTCGGCTTCCGGCACTTCCGGTGGGGTCGGCCGTTCTGGGCGGGTCTCTTCACCATGATCGCCGGGCTGCCCATCGGCTACTTCCCTTACCGCTATGTCACCTTCGGCGATCTGACGATCCGTATGGCCACCACGGCGGGCGCCGGGTCCCTGGTCATCGGCGTCCTGCTGGTCGTGCTCGGGCTGACCATGTGGTTCCAGCCGCACGTCCGAATATTCGCGGGCGTCGCGGCGATCCTGCTGGCCCTGGTCTCCCTGATCGTGTCCAACTTCGGTGGTTTCGTGGTGGGTTACCTGTTCGGTCTGGTCGGCGGCGGCATGAGCGTGGCGTGGATGCCGGGGGACAGGGCCGCGGCCACGTCGGCCGAGGCGGCCGAGGCGCCAGGCGCGCCGGCGAAGCCGGTCCGCTCCGAGGCGAGAGAGACGCCGCCGGGAACGGGCAGCGTGCTGGCGGGCTTCGAAGCGACCGCACCCGAGGGCGCGAGGGAAGTGGGGAAGGGGATGCGACGTGCCGAGTGACGACATAGCGCAGGTGGCCACCTCGGAGGAGGGGCCCCGGCACGGCTCCGCGCGTAGATCGCTGCTGCGGCGGCTCCACATGCCCGTCGGCAAGGCGATAGCCCTGGCGGCGATGCCGTCGGCCGCGCTCATGGGCATGGGCTTCACCTCGCCCCTGGCGAAGGCGGACCCGCAGCCGGAGAACCCCTTCCGCGGCGACTCGTGCGTCGAACTCCCCGACGCCGAGCTCGAGGAGGAGCCGGAGGAGACGCCCGAGGAAGCACCGGAGGAGACCCCCGAGGAGGCGCCGGAGGCACCCGAAGAGGAGCCCGCGCCGGACGAGGGCTCCTCATCCCCCGACGAGGAGTCAGAGGCCGCCCACGAGGCGCAGGAGCCCACGGGGGACGCGCCCGAGGGCGAACCGGCCACCCCGCGCCAGGAGTCCGCCGAGCCCGAGGAGGGCCGCCCCGAGGACGAGCCCGAGGCGGAGCCCGGCGCCGCGGAGGACGAGCCGGACCCGCGCGACCCGTTGGGCCTGGGCGACGGCCTGATCGAGGGGCTCGGTGACGGCCTCGGCGACGGTCTCGGGGACGGGCTCGGCGACATCGGCGAGGGACTCGAGGACATCTTCAACCCCGGCCGCCCCGACGAGGACGAAGGGGACGACGAGGGCGCGGGGGACGAAGAGGAGAGCGGCGGGGGCGGGGCCGACGGCGGTGGCGCGGGGCCGGAGGAGCCGGACGGGCCGGAGACGCCCGAGGCCCCCGAGCCGCCCGCCGAGCGGGAGGAGCTGGCCGAGGAGTCACCCGAGCCCGAGCCGGAGGCCAGGCCCGAGGCCGAGGAGAGCGCCGACCCGTTCGCGCCCGACGAGAACGGCCTGGTGCCGTTCCCCTGCCCGGTGCGGGAGCCGGCCGACGGCGTCGACGAGGTGCCGCCGCTGCCGCTGCCCGACTCCCCGTGGTTCCTCGAGGCGACGCTGCTCGACCTGAGCGGCCTCGACTACCACGGCGTCGTCAACATCCCCACGGCCAACGGCACGGTGAAGCAGGCGCTCAAGTTCACCGCCGACATGGTGGACATCGGCGATCTGCACCAGATCGTGGACGGCACGAGCGGCGTCCGCCACCATGTGGCCACCGACCCCGGGTCCGTCTCGACCTTCCGCGACGGCACCGTGACGATGTACACCGAGCGCCTCGAGGGCAAGCTGTTCGGGGTCATCCCGATCGTCTTCTCGCCCGAGTCCCCGCCGCCCCTCGACCTGCCCGAGGTGTTCTTCACTGACGTGTCCGTCGTCCAGGCGGGTCAGTTCGGCGGGACCCTGACCATGCAGGGCATGCACCTGTACACGACGAACGACGGGCCGACCGTTCCCTGATCATCCCCCCGGGATCCCCCCGGTCGGCCCGCGGCGGGGCGCCGGTCACACGCCCCGGTGGCCGCCGATGTGGTGTACGCGCACCATGTTGGTGGTGCCGGGGACGCCGGGGGGCGACCCGGCGGTGATGATCATGGTGTCGCCGGGGGAGAAGCGGTTGAGCTTGGACAGCTCGGCGTCGCACAGCTCGACCATCTCGTCCGTGTGGTTCACGTGCGGCACCACGAACGTCTCCACGCCCCAGCTCAGCGTCAGTTGGTTCCGCGTGGCGGGCTCCGACGTGAACGCCAGGATCGGCTGCACCGCCCGGTAGCGGGACAGGCGGCGGGCGGTGTCGCCCGACTTGGTGAACGCCACGAGCGCCTTGCCGTCGAGGAAGTCCGCCATCTCGGCCGCCGCCCTGGCCACCGAACCCCCCTGGGTGCGCGGCTTCTTGCCGGGGACGAGCGGCTGGAGGCCACGGGAGAGCAGCTCCGTCTCGGCGGCCACGACGATCTTCGACATCGTCTTGACCGTCTCGATCGGATAGCGCCCGACCGACGACTCGGCCGAGAGCATCACCGCGTCCGCGCCGTCCAGGATCGCGTTGGCCACGTCGGACGCCTCGGCGCGCGTGGGACGGGAGTTGGTGATCATCGACTCCATCATCTGGGTCGCCACGATCACCGGCTTGGCGTTCCTGCGGCACAGCTCGATCAGCCGCTTCTGCACCATCGGGACCTTCTCCAGCGGGTACTCCACCGCCAGGTCGCCGCGCGCCACCATCACGCCGTCGAAGGCCATGACGACCTCCGTCATGTTCTCCACGGCCTGCGGCTTCTCGACCTTGGCGATCACCGGCACCCTGCGGCCCACCCGGTCCATCACGCGGTGCACGTCGCGCACGTCGTCGGCGTTCCGCACGAACGAGAGCGCCACCATGTCGGCGCCGAGGCGCAGCGCGAACTCCAGGTCGTCGACGTCCTTCTCGGACAGCGCGGGGACGTTCACGGCGACGCCGGGGAGGTTGATCCCCTTGTGGTCGGAGACCACGCCGCCCTCGACCACGATGGTGCGCACCCGGGGCCCGTCCACCTCGATCACCTGGAGCGCGACGTTCCCGTCGTTGATCAGGATCGTCTCACCCTTGGCGACGTCACCCGGCAGGCCCTTGTAGGTGGTGCCGCAGATCGAGCGGTCGCCCTCGACGTCCTCGGTGGTGATCGTGAACTCGTCGCCGCGCTTGAGCTCGACCGGCCCGTCGGCGAACGTCTCCAGGCGGATCTTGGGCCCCTGGAGGTCGGCCAGCACGCCCACCGCGCGCCCGGTGTCCTCGGTCGCCTTCCGCAGGCGGTGATACCGCTCCGCGTGCTCCTCGTGCGACCCGTGGCTGAAGTTGAAGCGGGCCACGTTCATGCCGGCGTCGATCATGGCCTTCAGCTGCTCGAAGGAATCGACGGCGGGGCCCAGGGTGCAGACGATCTTGGAACGGCGCATGGTGGCGGATCCTATCGATTTGTTCCGTGGCTGAATTTTCAACGGGATCAGGCTATCCGAGCGTCAGGAGCCGACCAGCGCGAACGTCTGGGTGGCGATCTCGAGCTCCTCGTCGGTCGGCACCACGGCGACCGCGACCCGAGCGTACTCCGGCGAGATGAGCCGCGGGCCCCGCGTTCGCGCGCTGTTCAGCCCCTCGTCGATCGCGAGCCCCAGGGAGCCCAGGCCCGCCACAGCCGCGGCGCGCACGGGGGCGGCGTTCTCCCCGACGCCCGCCGTGAACACCAGCGCGTCCACCCGGCCGAGCACCGCGTAGTAGGCGCCGATGTACCGGCGCAGCCGGTGGATGTAGACGTCGAACGCCAGCCGCGCCCGCTCGTCGCCCGCGTCCCGGCGCGCCAGGATCTCCCGCATGTCGTTGTCGCCGCACAGACCGGCGAGGCCCGAGCGCTGGTTGAGCAGCCGGTCGATGTCGTCGAGCGCCATCCCGCCGTTGCGCGCCAGGTGGAAGACCACGGCCGGGTCGACGTCCCCCGAGCGGGTGCCCATCACCAGGCCCTCGAGGGGCGTCATGCCCATCGACGTGTCCACGCACCGCCCGCCCGCGACCGCGGCGGCCGAGGCGCCGTTGCCCAGGTGCAGCACGATGACGTTGACCTCGTCGGGCGCCCGCCCCAGCAGCGCGGCCGTGCGCCGCGACACATACGCGTGCGACGTGCCGTGGAAGCCGTAACGCCGCACCCGGTGCGCGTCCGCCGTCGCGACGTCGATGGCGTAACGCGCCGCGTGCTCCGGCAGCGTCGTGTGGAACGCCGTATCGAACACCGCCACCTGCGGCAGCCGGGGGTTGAGCGCCCTGGCCGTGCGGATGCCCTCCAGGTTGGCGGGGTTGTGCAGCGGCGCGAGCGGCGACAGGCGCTCGATCGCGGCGAGCACCGAGTCGTCCACGACCGTCGGCTCGCTGAACCGCCGCCCGCCGTGCACCACGCGGTGGCCCACCGCGAGCAGCTCGGGGGAGTCGAGGCCGAGCCCGTCTGCCGCCAGCTCGTCGGCCGCCGCCTCGAGCGCCTCGGCGTGGTCGGCCACCGGGCGCTCCCGCTCGCGCGGCTCGCCATCGGCGGGGGTGTGGACGTGCCGGGCCGAGCGCTCGCCGATCCGCTCGACCAGGCCCGTGGCGAGCCGGGAGCGGTCGGCCATGTCGAGCAGCTGGTACTTCACCGACGACGAGCCCGAGTTGAGTACGAGCACCCGGCTCGGCCCGTCCGTTCGCGCCGCGCTCACGCCCGGTCCTCCTGTCGCTGGGCCTGCACGGCGGTGATCGCCACCGTGTTGACGATGTCCTGCACCAGCGCGCCGCGCGACAGGTCGTTGACCGGCTTGCGCAACCCCTGGAGCACCGGGCCGACCGCCACCGCGCCCGCGGAGCGCTGGACGGCCTTGTAGGTGTTGTTGCCGGTGTTGAGATTGGGGAACACCAGGATCGTGGCCCGGCCCGCCACGTCGGAGTCCGGCAGCTTGGTCGCCGCCACCGAGGGCTCGACCGCCGCGTCGTACTGGATCGGCCCCTCCACCCTCAGGTCGGGCCGCAGCCGCCGCACCAGCTCGGTCGCCTCCCGCACCTTGTCCACGTCCGGGCCCGTGCCCGAGGTGCCCGTGGAGTAGGAGAGCAGCGCGATCCTCGGGTCCACGCCGAAGTGCGCCGCGGTGGCGGCCGACTGGATCGCGATGTCCGCGAGCTGCGCCGCGTCCGGGTCGGGGTTGACCGCGCAGTCGCCGTAGACCAGCACCTGGTCGGCCAGGCACATGAAGAACACCGACGAGACGATCGACGCCCCCGGGCTCGTCTTGATCACCTCGAACGCCGGGCGGATCGTCGCCGCCGTCGAGTGCGCGGCGCCCGACACCATCCCGTCGGCCAGGCCCTCGCGCACCATGAGCGTTCCGAAGTACGACACGTCGGCCACCACGTCGTGCGCCAGCTCGTGGCTCACGCCCCGGTGCGCGCGCAGCCGCGCGTACACCTCGGCGAAGCGCTCCCGCAGCGGCGACGTCACGGGGTCCACCACGCGCAGCGCGCCGCCGTCGTCGAACGCCGGGAGATCCAGGCCGAGTTCGGCCGCGCGGCGCCGCACGGTGGTCTCGTCGCCCAGGAGCGTCAGGTCGCACACGTTGCGCCGCAGCAGCACCTCGGCGGCGCGCAGCACCCGCTCCTCGGTGCCCTCGGGCAGCACCACATGGCGCCGGTCGGCGCGGGCGCGCTCGATCAGCTGGTGTTCGAACATCATCGGCGTGACCCGGTCCCCGCGCACCAGCGAGACCCGCTCGGTGAGCGCGGCGGTGTCCACGTGCGACTCGAAGAGGCCGAGCGCGATCTCCGCCTTGCGCGGCGTCGCGGCCGTCAGCTTCCCCTCGATCCCCGAGAGCTCGGTCGCCGTGCGGAACGAGCCGCCCGCCGCCGAGAGCACCGGAGTGCCGGGGGCCAGCCTGGCGGCGAGCGCCATCGTCTCCTCGCCCGGCCGCTCGCCCAGCGTCAGCAGGACCCCGGCGATCGGCGGGGCGCCCGCGGAGTGCGCCGCGAGCGCGCCCACCACCAGGTCGGCCCGGTCGCCCGGCGTGATCACCAGACAGCCCTCGGTGAGCGCCGTCAGGAACGTCGGCAGCATCGCCCCGCCGAACACGAAGTCGCGTATGTCCCTGCCGAGGCCCGTCGCGTCGCCGAGCAGCACCTCGGCGCCCAGCGCCGACACCACCTGCGCCACGGTCGGCGCGGACAGCGCGGGCTCCTCGGGCAGCACCCAGACCGGCACCGGCAGGTGGCCGCGCAGCGCCTCGACCGCGCCGGGCGCCTCGGCGGCGGAGACCCGGTTGGCGACCATGGCGATCACCTCGCAGCCGAGGGAGGCGAACGCGTGGTGGGCGTTGCGCACCTCGGCGACCACCGAGTCGCCGTCCTGGCCCGTCCCCGCGACCACGGGCAGCACGGCGGCGCCGAACTCGTTCGCCAGCCTGGCGTTGAGCGTCAGCTCCGCGGGCAGCTGCGTGTCCGCGTAGTCGGTGCCGAGCACGAGCACCACCTCGTACGCCGCCGCGACCTCGTGGAAACGGTCCACCAGCCGGGTGATCAACTCGTCCATCCCCCTGGCGGCCTGGAGCTCGGCCGCCTCGGCGTATCCGAGCCCCCGTGCGCCCTCGGGGGACTGGCCGAGCCGGTAGCGCCCCCGCAGCAGCTCGAACACGGGGTCGGGCCCTTCGTGGGCCAGCGGCCTGAACACCCCCACCCGGTCCACCTGCCGCGTCAGCAGCTCCATCAGCCCCAGCTCGACGACCTGTCTGCCGTCACCCCGGCCGATGCCGGACACATACACGCTGCGCGTCACAGTCCCGTCCCGTCCCCGTCGTCCCGGCGCAAGCTTGTCGTGGGCCCGCGCGGGCACGATCCGTTCCACATCCCTCCCACCGACGGTACCCACGGTGGGGGGCGCGGCGCGCGTCGGGTTCGCGAGCGCCGTTAGAGCGCGCCGCCTGGGCGTGGAAGAATTCCTAGGGCCCCGAGCGAGCACCGACGAGTGAGCAGGAGATCAGCAGCCATGCGCATCGGAGTCCTCACCGCGGGCGGTGACTGCCCCGGACTCAACGCAGTGATCCGCTCCGTCGTACACCGTGCCGTGGTCGATCGCGGCGACAGCGTCATCGGCTTCGAGGACGGCTTCAAGGGCCTGCTCGAAGGGCGGTACCGCGAGCTCGACATCAACGAGGTCAGCGGCATCCTGGCCCGCGGCGGCACCATCCTCGGCTCGAGCCGCCTCGAGCGGTCGCGGCTGCGCGAGGCGTGCGACAACGCCGAGGCGTTCCGCCACAAGCTGAGCCTGGACGCGCTGATCCCGATCGGCGGCGAGGGCACGCTGACCGCGGCCCGGATGCTGTCGGACGCGGGCATCCCCGTCGTGGGCGTGCCGAAGACGATCGACAACGACATCTCGGCCACCGACCGCACCTTCGGCTTCGACACGGCGGTCGGCGTGGCGACGGAGGCGATCGACCGCCTCAAGACGACCGCGGAGTCGCACCAGCGGGTCATGGTCGTGGAGGTCATGGGCCGCCACGCGGGCTGGATCGCCCTCGAGGCGGGCATGGCGGGCGGCGCGCACGGCATCTGCATCCCCGAGCGGCCGTTCCAGCTGGACGACCTGTGCAAGATGGTCGAGGAGCGCTTCGCGCGCGGCAAGAAGTTCGCGGTCATCTGCGTCGCGGAGGGCGCCCGCCCTGCCGAGGGCTCCATGCCGTACGAGCGCGGCGAGATCGACCCCTACGGCCACGAGCGCTTCGCGGGCATCGGGCAGCGGCTGGCGACCGAGCTGGAGAACCGCCTGGGCAAGGAGGCCCGCGCGATGATCCTCGGCCACATCCAGCGCGGCGGCACCCCCACGGCGTACGACCGCGTCCTGGCCACCCGCTTCGGCTGGCACGCGGTGGAGGCCGCGCACAACGGCGACTTCGGCATGATGACGGCGCTGCGCGGCACGGAGATCGTGATGACGCCGCTGGCGACGGCGACGATGGAGCTGAAGCGGGTGCCGCAGAACAGGATGGACGAGACGGAAGCGGTCTTCTGACGCCGGGCGTCACGCGGTCTCGCAGTAGCCGGGTGGCTGGTTCGCCATGAGCGCGTCCATGAGCGGCCCGATCGCTGTGGCGAGTGCGTCGCGCTGATCGTCGCCCTCGTCGGCCCGGTGAAGCGCTGCCGGGGGATGAGGGCTCTCGCGGTGAGAAGGGACCCGATGCTCGCCGAGCCGTCCCCCTCCTCGGACGCCGGGGCGGGTGCCGTTGTCGCGGGGGCGGCCCCGACAAGCGTGCCGTGACGCTATTCTGACTCCGCGTCACATCGGAGCCCAGGGGCGGGGGACAGCGTGAACGACGAGGCGGATCTGGCGGTAAGCGCCGAGGGGTTGGACCCGGTGGAGTCGGCGGCGCGGGGGCTCTACGACCGGCTCCCCGCCGACGGCCTGGCGGCGGAGTCCGAGGGGTACGCGGCGGGGCAGTCGTTACGCGGCGTGGACCTGGCCAGCGGCGCGGCGATCGTCCGGCTCACCGAGCGGTGGCGGACCCAGGTCCTCCACCTGCGAAGCGACTGCGGCCGCATCGCGGGCCATCTGTCCGAAACGGTCACGGCGCACGCCGAGTTGGAGTCCCGCACCGGCGACGACGTCCGCCGCGCGACGACGGCGGGCCTGGAGAACGTCGCGCCCAACCGCGCCATCCTCGCCCTCGGCGGCATCGCGCCCGAGGACGGTGACGCCTGATGGACTGGCTGCCCGACCCCGGCGACTACTTCGGCTTCGGGCGTTCCCCCGCGGAGCCCACGTTCGCCGGGCTCACCGAGCTGAACCTCGACGTGCTCGGCGCGCTGGTCGAGCGGTGGGACGCGGTCAGGGCGGACATGGCGGAGATGTCCGTGACCGCCGAGCACGACATGGTGGGCGGGGCCGCCCACGCGGGCTGGCGCGGCGAGAACGCCACGGTGACCCGGGACTTCCTCGGGGTGACGGCCGACAGGTTCCGCTTCGCCCACGAGCGGGCGCACACCGTGCACGGCCTCCTCCAGACGTTGCACGACGACCTGGCCGGGGTGCGGCGCGAGCTGCTCCAGCTCAAGGCCACGGCCCTCGAACGCGGCGTGTACGTCGACCAGGAGGGCGCGGTCCACCCGGCCGAGCACCCGGAGATGACCCTGGAGAGCGTCAGGCTGCGGGAGTTCCTGCCACAGGAGCCGTTCGCGGAGGAGCTGCCCCCCGGCACCTACGAGGCGATGGTGGCGACCGACGAGGACGTCCGCCGCATCGTGGACCGCGCCACCGAGGCGGACCGGCTGGCCGCCCGCGCGCTGGAGCGGATGGCGGACGAGGACGCGGGCGAGCAGTTCGCCCGCAGCCCCTACCCCGGCGCGGAGGCCGCCCACGCCGCGCTGATCAGGGAGGACGCGACGGCGTTCGTGGAGCTCGCGCGCGACGACGAGCTGTCGGCGACGGACCTGCACCGCATGGACCGTTACCTCGAGGACCACGCGGACGACCCGCGGTTCGCGGCGTTCGTCGTGGACGAGATCGGCATGGCCGAGTACCTGCTGCTCGCCGACCGGACGGACCGCGCGGCGACGGAGCTCAACAGCGCGGGCCCCCTGGCCAACGACCTGCGCGCGGGCCTCGGCACGGCTTTGTCCACGTCCCTGCGCGTCCCCGGCGACATGTCGACCGCTCCTCCCGGCTCCCCGGCGTACGCGCAGTGGCTCCAGACGGGCGAGGGCAGGGACTACACCAGGCGCTACGAGGCGTTCGTCGACGCGGGCGGCAGCCGCCTCCAGGGCGACACATGGCTCGCGGCCGACGACCGGCGCATCGGCTTCGACGTGGCGCTCGACCTGCTGGAGGCGTCGGACGTCCCGGTGGACGACCAGTTCTTCTTCGACGCCACGAGGGACCTGATCGCGCTGGAGCGCGAGGACCCCGACATCTGGTCCCACGATCGCTTCCCGGCCCGACCTGGCGACGAGGGCTACCCGATGGTGGACCCGTGGGACCCGCAGAACGACGTGGTGGACCGCATGCTCGGCATGGGCGCCCACAGCAACCCCGACGCGGTGACGGCCTTCTTCGACCCGGAGGGCCCTGGCGCGGACCACCTGGAGTACTTCCTGGGGGACGAGAACGGCGCGGGCCGCCGCCTCGACAGCGGCGACGGCCTGCGCGACATCATCTCCGTCCCCTCCCCCGGCCCCGGCCTGGCAGCGGCCCTCGAGGCGGCGGCCACGGGCCTCTCCCCCGGCGGCGCACCCCTTCCGGGAGAGACGCATCAGCACTCCGAGGCGACCGTGCGGGTGGCCGAGGAGATCTGGAACAACCTGTCGAGGGACTACCAAGGGGCGAGCGAGCTTTCGGAGAACGATCCCGCGCGGATCGCCGAAGGGCAGGTACTCGAATCCCTGCGCCCGGCGCTCGGGAACATCGCGGCGGACTACATCGCCGATGTCCAGTACGCGCTCACCACGCAGGAGATCGAGCCACGCCCCGAGCCGCACGCCGACCTTGACTCCGAGAACATGGCGCTGATGCTCCACGCGCTGGGGCAGGAGCCTGACGCCTATGCGGCCATCACCGCCGCCAACGAGGCGTACACCTACGTCACGATCGACGCATCCCTCAACGGCGGATCGGCGGACGAGGAAGCGCGGCAGGGCCAGCTCACCGCCGCGATGACGGGCAGCGGGCAGGTGGCGGGCCTCATGACCGACGCGCATGCCAGGGCCATGTACGAGGGCCACATCGCGGCGGACGAGGCGCACAACGCCACGGTCGACCAGGTCCAGACATGGACCGAGCGGACCCTCGCGGCCACGGTGGACGTCGGTCTCGAGGGGATCCGGGGCGCGGGTCCCGCGGCGGTGCAGATGCGCGAGGCCATCACCGAGGCCGTTTTCGGCACGTTCACACAGGACAACCAGGCAACGGCCGAGGAGCAGGCGCAGCGGACCTATGCGAACTCCCAGCAGTACTTCCGGGAGGAAGTCGTCCTCGCGGCGGTCGAATCGGCCCTTGAGCGAGGGGATCACGACGTGAGCTCCGAGGAGGCCTCGGGCTATCGGAGCACCGCGACACGAGAGGCCGACACCGGCTTCTCCGTCGGTTCAACCAAGTCTCTCCACCTATGAACGAGGTGCACCCTTGAGGCGTATTCCGGCCGCCTTCCTCCTCACCACGATCCTGGCGTGCTCCGCGTGCACCTCCGGCTCCGACGAACCGGATGAGGAGGCGAGGGAGTTCGTCATCCCGGAAGACCTCTGCAACCTCACCGTGGACCCGGATCTGGTGAGTCCTCTGCTCCCGCCCGGGGAGGAGTTGCGTGCCGATCCCGAGCTGATCGAATATCCCGACGGTTCGCTGGGCACCACGGCCCGGTGCGTCGTGCATGTGGACGACTCCCCGGCCCTCACCCTGGACGCCATCCCGTCCTGGCCCTCGGGGGTCGCCGCCGGGGTGGGGCCCTACCTCGACCACAGGAGGGTCGGCCATTCCGTCGCGGAAGGGGAAGTGCTCTCCGAGAGTCCCCGGGAAGTCGTCGTCTGGGACGACTACGCCGCCATCCACGTCACCTGCGCCGCGTCGCCCGCCCTCGACAACACCGGGATGAACCTCGCCATCACCCTCGACTGGGCCGAAGGCGAGGATCACCGTGACGCGTTGGCCGAGGCCATCGGGCCGCTCATGGATGAGTTCCTCGCCCGGCAGGCTCCAGGGACGTGCGAGACGGCGTGACGCCCGGCGTCGGAACACCGCTTCCGTCTCGTCCATCCTGTTCCGCGGCACCCGCCCCGGCGTCATCGTCGCCCTGGCCGTGCGACTCCGCCGTCGTCTCGAGACGGTCGATCGAACGGGCCGCCGCGCGCGAGCCGTTGGCGGTGGGGGAGCGCCGGGCGGCAGCCCCGTGCTCAACGCGCCAGGTCGGACGGGTCCGTGTTGGCGCCGCACAGCACGACGCAGACCTCCTCGTCGGGCGCGGGGGCGTACGCGCCCGACGTCAGTGCCGCCTGCGCCGCCGCCGCGCCCACCTCGACGGCGATCCGGTGGTCCTGCCACAGCTCGCGCCTGGCCGCGGTGATCGCCTTGTCGGGGACCAGCACCGACCGTGTGTGGGGGCGCGCCGCCCAGGCGACCGCGTCGGCCGAGGCGCGGCGGGCGCCGAGGGAGTCGGCGGCGACCGAGTCGACGGGGACGTCCACGGGGCCGCCCGCCGCGAGGCCCGCGTTGAGGGCGCGGCAGTGCTCGGGCTCCACCGCGACCACCCGCACCCCGCGTTCCTCCGCCGCCGCGGCCACCCCCGCGAACAGGCCGCCGCCGCCCGCCGCCACCACCACCGTGGTGATCGAGGGCCGCGCCGCGACGATCTCGTCGAGCAGCGTGCCCGCGCCCGCCGCGATCAGCGGGTGGTCGTAGGCGTGCGAGGCCAGCGCCCCGCTCCCGGCGACGAACGCCGCGCACGCCTCGGCCGCCTCCGCGTACTCCCGGCCCACCTGCCTGACCTCCGCGCCCAGCGCCCGCAGCCGCGCGACCTTGACCCGTGGCGCGGTCTCCGGCACGAACACCGTCGCGGGGATCCCCCGCTCGCCCGCCGCCCACGCGCAGGCGAGCCCCGCGTTCCCGCCCGAGGCGATCGCGATCCCGGCCCGCGGCATCGCCCCCGACTCGGCCGCCGCCGTCGTGAAGTTGAGCGCGCCCCGCGCCTTGAACGACCCGGTGTGCTGGAGGAACTCGAGCGCGAACCAGACCCGTTCACCCGCGGGCGCCAGGGCGACCGTACGCACCCGGTCACCGACCCGTTCAACGGCCTTGCGCACATCGCCACTACCGATCATTTCCGCAGCGTACGCCGGTCACAGGTGGACCTCGTGTGAGATAGGTTCATCGTCCATGAACATTGCGATCAGATCCGGTCATGTCGTTCCCATGCACGGCGAGCCCATCGACAACGGCACCGTGCTCGTTCTCGACGGCAAGGTGGCCGCCGTCGGCCCCGACGCCGAGGTGGCCGTGCCTGACGGGGTCAGGGTCGTGGACGCGGCGGGCGGCTGGGTGCTGCCCGGGTTCGTCGAGGCCCATGGGCACATCGGGGTCCACGAGGAGGCCGAGGGCTGGGCCGGTCAGGACACCAACGAGATGACCGACCCCAACGGCGCCAGGATGCGGGCCCTCGACGCGATCAACCCCGCCGACACCGGCTTCGCCGACGCGCTCGCGGGCGGCGTCACCAGCGCCGTCATCAAGCCGGGCTCAGGGAACCCCGTCGGCGGCCAGACCGTCGCGATCAAGTGCTGGGGCCGCACGGTCGACGACATGCTGATCCGCGAGCCCGTGAGCGTCAAGAGCGCCCTGGGCGAGAACCCCAAGCGCGTCTACGGCGAGAAGAAGCAGCTGCCCTCCACCCGGCAGGGCGTGGCCGCCGTGATCCGCGACCTGTTCACCAAGGCCCAGGACTACGTGGCCAAGCGGGCGCACGCCGCCGCCGATGACAAGCCGTTCGACCGCGATCCCAGCCTCGAGGTGATCGCCAAGGTCCTGGACGGCGAGCTGCCCTGGTGCCAGCACACCCACCGCGCCGACGACATCGCCACCGCGCTGCGGCTTGCCGACGAGTTCGGCTACCGCGTCGTCATCAACCACGGCACCGAGGCGCACCTGCTGGCCGACGAGATCGCCCGCCGCGGGGTGCCGGTCATCAGCGGCCCGCTGTTCACCACCCGCAGCAAGGTCGAGCTGCGCCACCGGACCCTCGCCAACCCCGGCATCCTCACGCGCGCGGGCGTCAAGGTCGCCATCACCACCGACCACCCCGTCATCCCCATCAACTTCCTGGTCCACCAGGTCACCCTGTGCGTCAAGGAGGGCCTCGACCGGGCGGAGGCGCTGCGCACCATCACCGCCAACCCCGCCGAGATCCTGGGCCTCGACGACCGCGTCGGCTCGCTGCGCCCCGGCCTCGACGGCGACGTGGTCATCTGGTCGGGTGACCCGCTCGACGTCATGAGCCGCGCGCTGCGCGTCTTCGTCGAGGGCCGCGAGGTCTACGCGTACGACACGGAGCGCGGCGTGGGCGAGGTCGTGGACGCCTGGTACCGCGAGCCCGTGGCCTGACGGGCGGGCACGGCGGGCCGCCGTCCCCGCGGCGGCGGCCTCCGGCCCCGCGTCAGGCGGGGCGCAGCCAGATCGTCGCGAGCGGCGGCAGCGTGGGGCAGATGCTCATGTCCCGCCCGTGGCTCGGTGTCGGATCGGACTTGAGCGGCTCGCGGTTGACCACCCCGCTGCCGCCGTAGACCGACGCGTCGGTGTTGAGGACCTCGACCCAGTCGGGGGAGTCGCCCGGCACGCCGAGGCGGTAGTCGTGCCGCACCACGGGCGAGAAGTTGGAGACGGCGAGCAGCGGGGCGCCCTTCGCCGAGAACCGCAGGAACGCCAGCACGTTGTCCGCCGCCGCGTCCGCGTCCACCCAGGCGAAGCCCGAGGGGTCGGTGTCGCGCTCCCACAGCGCCGGGGTGGCGCGGTAGCGCGCGTTGAGGTCGCGCACCAGGTCGCGCACGCCCCGGTGGTCCCCGGCCGCCGGGTACTCGGGGTCGAGCACCCACCACTGCGGCCCCGTCTCCTCCGACCACTCGGCGCCCTGGGCGAACTCCTGCCCCATGAACAGCAGTTGCTTGCCGGGATGGGACCACATCCAGCCGAGGTAGGCGCGGTGGTTGGCCCGCTGCTGCCACCAGTCGCCCGGCATCTTGGACACCAGCGCCCGCTTGCCGTGCACGACCTCGTCGTGCGAGATGGGCAGCACATAGTTCTCCGAGTAGGCGTACACCATGGAGAACGTCATCTCGCCGTGGTGCCACGCCCGGTGGACCGGGTCCTTGGCCGCGTAGTCGAGGGTGTCGTGCATCCAGCCCATGTTCCACTTGAAGCCGAAGCCCAGGCCCCCGTGGTCCGTGGCGCGCGTGACGCCGTCCCACGCCGTCGACTCCTCGGCGATGGTCACCGCGCCGGGGCAGCGCCGGTAGACCGTGGCGTTCATCTCCTGGAGGAACGCGACCGCGTCCCAGTTCTCGCGGCCGCCGTCCGCGTTGGGCGTCCACTGCCCCTCGGGCCGCGAGTAGTCCAGGTAGAGCATCGACGCGACGGCGTCCACCCTGATCCCGTCGACGTGGTACTCCTCGCACCAGAACACCGCGTTGGCCACCAGGAAGTTGCGCACCTCGCGGCGCCCGTAGTCGAACTCCAGCGTTCCCCAGTCGGGGTGCTCGGCCCGCCGTGGGTCGGGGTGCTCGTAGCACGCGGTCCCGTCGAACTTCGCCAGCGCCCACTCGTCCTTGGGGAAGTGCGCGGGCACCCAGTCCATCAGCACGCCGATGCCCGCCCGGTGCAGCGCGTCCACCAGGTGCTTGAAGTCGTCGGGCGTGCCGAGGCGCGCGGTCGGCGCGTAGTACCCGGTGACCTGGTACCCCCACGAGCCGCCGTAGGGGTGCTCGGCCGGGGGCATCATCTCGACGTGGGTGAAGCCCAGTTCCCTCACATACGCGGGCAGCTGCTCGGCGAGGCCCCGGTAGTCGAGGCCGGGGCGCCAGGACGGCAGGTGGACCTCGTAGACCGACATGGGTGCCTCGTGCGCGGGCCGTTCGGCGCGGGCCGCCATCCACGCCTGGTCGCCCCACGTGTACGCGCCGCGGTGGACGATCGAGGCCGTCGCGGGCGGGCACTCCGTCTGCCGCGCCATCGGGTCGGCCCGCAGCGTGTGGCCGCCGTCGGGGCGGCAGATGTCGAACTTGTAGCGCTCGCCGGGCCCCACCCCCGGCACGAACAGCTCCCACACCCCGCACGAGCCCAGCGAGCGCATCGGGTGCGCGGTGCCGTCCCAGTGGTTGAAGTCCCCGGCCACGCGCACCCCGCGCGCGCCCGGCGCCCACACGGTGAAACGCGTCCCCGGCACCCCGTCGTGCACCAGCGGCCACGCGCCGAGCACCTCCCACAGCCGCTCGTGGCGCCCCTCGCCCAGCAGATGGGCGTCCAGCTCGCCCAGCGCGGGCAGGAAGCGGTAGGGGTCGTGCGTCTCCAGGACGCTCCCGTCCTGGTAACTCACGGTCAGCCGCCGGTCGGCGACCTCGGCGAAGGGCAGCACGGCCGCGAAGAAGCCGTCGCCCTCGGACTCCAGTTCGTGGTCCGAGGCCAGCACCCGGCGCGCGAACGGGCGCAGGACGCGGACGAGCGCGCCGCCTGACACCTGGTGCGCCCCGAGCAGCGCGTGCGGATCGTGGTGCGCCCCGGCGAGCAACTGGGCGCGGTCTGCGGGGGAGAGGGGCGGAAGCACGGAGGAACGTTCCTTTCGATCCGGAAGGACCGGCCGGTCCTGAGGTCACGGGGGTGGGGTCTTCGGGTCAGTCAGGGGCCGCGGCCAGCCGGCGGATCGCGGCCATCGGCACATGCAGCCACGCGGGCCTGTGCCGCGCCTCGTACAGCACCTCGTAGACGGCCTTGTCCGTCTCGTGCGCGCGCAGCAGCTCGGGCCGCTCCAGCGGATCGCTGCCCGCCGCCTCCGCGTAGCCGCGGCAGTACGCGGCGCGGCTCGCGCGCGACCAGCCGTCGACCCACGACCCTGCGGCCCTGGCCTGCGCGGCGGCGTAGTCGAACGACCGCAGCATGCCCGCGATGTCACGGGCCACGGGCCCGGGGCGGCGGCGTTCCGCGAGGGGCCTGGCGGGCTCGCCCTCGAAGTCGATGATCGACCAGTGCATGCCGCGCCCCCGCGCGTCCGGCGTCAGCAGCACCTGGCCCAGGTGCAGATCGCCGTGCAGCCGCTGCACCGGGCAGGTGCCGCCGCGCCGCGCGAAGTCGGCCAGCGCCTCGAACGCCCGCCGCAGCCCGGCCCGGTAGGGCCGCAGCGCGGGAACGGCCGCCGCCGCCTCGGCCAGCCGCTCCGACATGCCCGTGGCCGCCTGCTCGAGCTGCGCGCGGCCCATGACCGACGTGGGCAGCGCCTCGGCCAGCGTCGTGTGCACCTCGGCGGTCGCCCGGCCGAGCGAGTGCGCGGCCGATGTGAAGTCGGCGCGGCGGCCCAGGTATTGGATCGCCAGCTGCCAGCCGTCCACCGATCCCGGCAGGAACGGCGCGAGCACGCCGAGCGTCAGCGGCTCCGACACCGTGCCGGGCCAGGCCGCCTCGAACCACGCCGAGGGCCCCGGCACCCGCGGGCACCCCGCCGCGGCCAGGGCCAGGGGCAGCTCGAGGTCGGGGTTGACACCGGGGCTGACGCGCCGGAACAGCTTGAGGATGTGGCTCTCGCCGTAGACCACCGAGGAGTTGGACTGCTCGCTGGTCATCAGCCTGGCGGGCAGCCCCTCGGGGATGTGCGCCCCGGGCGCGCGTCTGAAGCTCAGCGTGCCGAGGCGCCCGGGGGTGCGCAGGCGTTCCAGCAGGACCGCGGCCAGGCGCGGGTCGTGCAGCGCCTCGTAGACGGACGCGCCGCGCAACGGGCCCTCGCTCGGGCGGCCGACCAGCGCGGGGCCGAGCGAGGGCGGCAACGCGTCCCGCACGCCGAGGAGCAGCTGGTAGCAGTCGCCCACGGGCGGGGCGTGGGAGCCGGGCGCCGGGCTCTGCCGGGTCCTGATCAGCAGGTGGAGCAGCCCGGGGGCGCCGCCGCCCGCGGTGCACGGCAGCAACTCGGTGGCCGCGATCAGGGTCAGGCCGCTCAGCGGCCGCCCCTTTCCCGCGAACCACCGCTGCCGGGGCAGCCAGCGCGCGAGCAGCCCGGTGAGGGAGCGCAGCAGGGCGCCGCCGTGGGGCGCGCCGGCGAGGGGGAGACGGGCCTGGGCCGTGCGGGGCGAGGAGCTGTCCGACATGGCGTCCTTTCCCCGGGCACGAATTATGTGACGAAGTGTCCCGGATGGAGACGTGGGTTACCCGGCGGTGCGGGACGTGTCGTCCATTAACGACCGTGCGGGTGAGGCCCGTAACGCATATGGAGGGCTTTGGGGAATGCTTGGGGGTAGGGAGAGGCTTCCCCCAGCGGGCTGGGGGTAAGCCCCTTTCCTGCCCCGAGGCGGCTTATGACTCGGAGCCTTTACGCAGCCGGAACCAGTAGAAGCCGTGGCCCGCCAGCGTCAGCAGGTACGGCAGTTCGCCGATGGGCGGGAAGCGCACGCCGCCGATCAGCTCCACGGGCACCGACCCCGCCCAGGGGCGCAGGTCGAGCTCGGTCGGCTGGGAGAAGCGGGAGAAGTTGTTGACGCACATGACGAGGTCGTCGCCGTGCTCGCGCAGGAACGCCAGCACGGCGGGGTTGGACGAGGGCAGCTCCGCGTAGGTGCCGAGCCCGAAGGCTCGGTTCTGCTTGCGGATCTCGACCATGCGCCGCGTCCAGTGCAGCAGCGCGGCGGGCGAGCTCATGGCCGCCTCGACGTTGGTCACCTGGTACCCGTAGACCGGGTCCATGATGGTCGGCAGGAACAGCCGGCCCGGGTCGCACGACGAGAAGCCGGCGTTGCGGTCGGGCGTCCACTGCATCGGGGTGCGCACCGCGTCGCGGTCGCCCAGCCAGATGTTGTCGCCCATGCCGATCTCGTCCCCGTAGTAGAGGATCGGCGAGCCCGGCAGCGACAGCAGCAGCGCGGTGAACAGCTCGATCTGGTTGCGGTCGTTGTCGAGCAGCGGGGCAAGCCGTCTGCGGATGCCGATGTTGGCGCGCATCCGCGGGTCCTTGGCGTACTCCGCGTACATGTAGTCGCGCTCCTCGTCGGTGACCATCTCGAGGGTCAGCTCGTCGTGGTTGCGCAGGAAGATCCCCCACTGGCAGTTCGAGGGGATCTGCGGGGTCTTGGCGAGGATTTCCGAGACGGGGTAGCGGGACTCCCGGCGCACCGCCATGAAGATGCGCGGCATCAGCGGGAAGTGGAACGCCATGTGGCACTCGTCGCCCCCCTTCTCGTAGTCGCCGAAGTAGTCGACGACGTCCTCGGGCCACTGGTTGGCCTCGGCGAGCAGCACCGTGTCGGGGTAGTGCGCGTCGATCTCCGCGCGCACGCGCTTGAGGAACGCGTGGGTCGCAGGAAGGTTTTCGCAGTGGGTGCCCTCCTCGGCGTAGAGGTAGGGGACCGCGTCGAGCCTGAAGCCGTCGATGCCCAGGTCGAGCCAGAACCGCAGGGCGGACAGGATCTCCTCCTGGACGGCCGGGCTGCGGTAGTTGAGGTCGGGCTGGTGGGAGAAGAAGCGGTGGAAGTAGTACTGCTTGCGGACCGGGTCGAACGACCAGTTGGAGGACTCCGTGTCGACGAAGATGATCCGCGCGTCCGCGTACTGCTTGTCGTCGTCGGCCCACATGTAGTAGTCCCCGTAGGGGCCTTCGGGGTCGCGGCGCGACTCCTGGAACCACCGGTGCTGGTCGCTCGTGTGGTTCATGACGAAGTCGATGATGACGCGCATGCCGCGCTGGTGGGCGGCGTCGGTGAACTCGACGAAGTCGGCGAGGTCGCCGAACTGCGGGTGCACGTCGGCGTAGTCCGACACGTCGTAACCGCCGTCGCGCATGGGGGACTTGAAGAACGGCGGCAGCCACAGGCAGTCCACACCGAGCCACTGGAGATAGTCCAGCCTCGCGGTGAGTCCTTTCAGGTCGCCGATCCCGTCGCCGTTGCTGTCCTGGAAGGAGCGGACGAGGACCTCGTAGAAGACCGCGCGCTTGAACCACTCGGGGTCGCGATCGCGGGCTGGCGTGTCCTCGAATGTGTCGGGGACCGGCTCATTGACGCTCATGGTTGGGTGACCCTCCGGTCTGTGAGGACGGTCGCAGGGCCAAGATGTGGGCCGAGGAGGCGTACGCATCCGCACGGCCCGGCTCAAGCCGTACATAGTTGTCCCTGCCCCAGTAGTAGGTCTCCCCGGTGAGCTCGTCGCGCACGGGGAAGGGCTCGGCGCCGCCCTCCTGAGCGGGGGAGAGGCCGTACCCCTTGAGTTGCTCCATGTCCAACGAGACCGTCGCTTCGTGGGTGTGGTGGGGATCGAGGTTGACCACGATGAGCACGAGGTCGGCGTGAGGTGTCCTTGTGCGCTTGGAGTAAGCAAGGATGTGGTCGTTGTCCGTGCGGTGGAAGTGCAGATCGCGAAGCCGGCGCAGCGCGGGGTGGCGGCGGCGCAGCGCGTTCAGTGTGGTGATCAACGGCGTGATGCTGGCGCCCGCCGCGTCGGCGCCCGCCCAGTCGCGCGGGCGCAGCTGGTACTTCTCGGAGTCCAGGTACTCCTCGCTGCCGGGGGCGGCGGGGGCGTTCTCGCACAGCTCGTACCCCGCGTAGACGCCCCATGTGGGGGAGAGCGTCGAGGCCAGCACGGCCCGCGTCTCGAACGCCGCGCGCCCGCCGTGCTGGAGGTAGGCGTGCAGGATGTCGGGCGTGTTGACGAAGAAGTTGGGCCGCATGGCGGCGGCGGCCTCGCCCGTCAGCTCCGTCAGGTACTCCGTCAGCTCCCACTTGGTGTTGCGCCAGGTGAAATACGTGTACGACTGCTGGAAGCCGATCTGCGCGAGCGTGTGCATCATCGCGGGCCGCGTGAACGCCTCGGCGAGGAAGATGACGTCGGGGTCGGTGCGGTTGATCTCGGCGATGACCTTCTCCCAGAAGACCACCGGCTTGGTGTGGGGGTTGTCCACCCGGAAGATCCGCACGCCGTGCGCCATCCAGTGGCGCAGGATCCGCAGCGTCTCGGTGACCAGGCCCCTGAAGTCCTGCTCGAACGAGATGGGGTAGATGTCCTGGTACTTCTTCGGGGGGTTCTCGGCGTACGCGATCGTGCCGTCGGCGCGCCGGGTGAACCACTCGGGGTGGGTCTTGACCCACGGGTGGTCGGGGCTGCACTGGAGGGCGAAGTCCAGGGCGACTTCGAGGCCGAGCTCGGCCGCGGTGGCGACGAACGCGTCGAAGTCGTCGAGCGTGCCCAGGTCGGGGTGGATCGCGTCGTGGCCGCCGTCGGGTGAGCCGATGGCCCAGGGCGAGCCGACGTCCTCGGACCTGGCGCTCGGCGCGCCGCCGGGGCCCTTTCTGAACGCGGTGCCGATGGGGTGGATCGGCGGGAGGTAGACCACGTCGAAGCCCATGTCCGCCACCGCGGGCAGGCGCTCGGCCGCGGTGCGCAGCGTGCCGGAGACGGGGGGCGCGCCGGGGCGCACCACGGCGCCCTCGGAGCGCGGGAAGAGCTCGTACCACGAGCCGAACAGCGCGCGCTCCCGCTCCACGAGCAGGGGCATGGGCCGTGAGCAGCTGAGGAGTTCGCGCAGCGGGTGGCGCTCCAGGATCCCCCGCACCTCGGGGGTCAGCGCGGCCGCCAGGCGCGCGGCGCCCGGCAGCGTGGTGTCGGCCAGCGTCGCCGCGGCGGCCAGGACGGTGTCCTTGCCGCCGGACTTGGGGACCCCCGAGGCGGCCTGGCGCAGCAGGTCGGCGCCCTCGCTCAGGGTCAGCTCGGTGTCGGCGCCCGCCGGGATCTTGATCTGGGCCACCCGCCGCCACGAGGCCACCGGGTCGCCCCACGCCTCGACGGCGTATGTCCACCGCCCCTCGCTCTCCGGGGTCACGTCGGCGCCCCAGCGGTCGGTGCCGGGCGCCAGTTCGCGCATCGGGGTCCAGGGCCCGCTCCGGCCGCCGGGGTCGCGCAGCACGACGTTGGCGCCGACCGCCTCCGCGCCCTCGCGGAAGACGGTCGCGGAGACCTGGAACGTCTCGCCCGGCACGGCCTTGACCGGGCGGCGCCCGCAGTCAACGCGCGGCTGGACGTCAAGGACGGGGATTCGACCGATCATGTGGGGATCACCTGAGAACATCGGGGACGGGCCGTTTCCCCTCGAACTGAGGGGTTTTGTCCTTTGTATCGGTTTCGCTGCTGAGTGGCTCGTTCCGTGCATCGCCGCTCCAGTCCGCGTTCACTCGGGTGGGGGCCGCGCCCACGCTAGGCGCTCACTGCTACGTCCGCGTATCTGAAGGCTTTCCTGAGCTTGACCGAACACACCGGTCGGCCCCCTGTGCAAATGCGGCACAGGGGGCCGATGCGCGGGGCGCGTCGGGTCGGGGGCGCCCGCGGCGTCCGTCGCGCTCGCCGCGCCCGGTGTCTCCTCAGCGGACGCGGCGCCGGGCGCGGCCGGTCCGCCCGCCGCCGCCAGCGCCACGAGCGCCGCGACGAGCAGCGTTCCTCTGCGGCGCCCGATTCGTTTGCGATGTCCGGATCGCATCGGCGACCCTCCTGCCGTGTGGGGGGTGTTCACCTGCTGGTTGCCGCCGGACGCCGGGGGGCGCGCGGGCCGGGGAAAGGTTCGGGGAAAGATTGCGAGAGCGACCGGTAGTGGGCGTTCTATCCCTATTTATGGGGCACGTCTCAGCTCGGTATCGCCGTCCGGTATGCGGTTCACAGCTATGTACCCGCGCAGTAATGTGCCGTCCACCGAAACGCCTACCACCGCCGACCCATTGAGGTGGACGATGCGCATAGCAAGACCCCGGGCCGCGAAGATGTTCGCGGCCGTCCTCGCGATCGGGCTGATCGCGACCGGCTGCGCCAGCGAGCGCGACGACGAGGAGTCAGGGGACGACGGCCAGCCGTTCGTCTTCGGCGCCCCCGGCGACCCCGCGTCCCTCGACCCCTCCCTCGCCAGCGACGGCGAGACGTTCCGGGTCACCCGGCAGGCGTTCGAGACGCTTCTTGACCACGAGCCGGGCGGCACCGAGCTGGTCGGTGGCCTCGCCCACACCTGGAGCAGCAACGAGGCCGGTACCGAGTGGACCTTCGAGCTCGAGGAGGGCGTCACGTTCCACGACGGCTCCGAGCTCACCGCCGAGGTCATCTGCCAGAACTTCGACCGCTGGTACAACTGGTCGGGCACCTACCAGAACACCACCATCTCCTACTACTGGCAGACGGTCTTCGGCGGCTTCGCGCAGAACGAGAGCGAGGAGACGCCCGACCCCAACTACGTCGGCTGCTCCGCCCCCGAGGAGCTGACCGCCGTCATCGAGGTGGCCGAGCCCTCCGCCAACTACCCGGGCGGCTTCTCGCTCCAGGCGTTCGCGATCCACTCGCCCGACGCCATCGAGGCGTACGAGCAGGACGAGGCCAGCGGCGAGGGCGAGAACATCACCTTCCCCGGCTACAGCCAGGAGGCCGGCACGGTCGCGGGCTCGGGCCCGTTCGAGGTCACCGACTGGAACAAGGGCAACGGCGAGGTCACCCTCACCGCGTTCGACGACTACTGGGGTGACACCGAGGCAGGCGTCGACGAGCTGGTCTTCAGGACCATCCCCGAGGAGAGCGCCCGCCGCCAGGCGCTCCAGGCCGGTGACATCCAGGGCTACGACCTCGTCGCGCCCGCGGACGTCACCACCCTCGAGGACGAGGGCTTCCAGGTCCCGGTCCGCGGCGTCTTCAACCTCCTCTACCTGGGCATCACCCAGGAGAGCAACCCCGCCTTGGAGACCCTTGAGGTCCGCCAGGCGCTGGCCCACGCGCTCGACCGCCAGAACATCGTGGACGCCCAGCTGCCCGAGGGCGGCGTCGTGGCCACGCAGTTCATGCCGGACACGGTGGCCGGGTACTCGGAGGACGTCACGACGTACGACTACGACCCCGACCTCGCCCGTGAGCTGCTCGCCGAGGCGGGCGAAGAGGACCTGACGCTCGACTTCTGCTACCCGACCGAGGTCACGCGGCCCTACATGCCGGCCCCCGCCGACATCTACGAGCTGCTGCGCGCCGACCTCGAAGAGGTGGGCGTCACGGTCAACCCCGTCCCGCTCAAGTGGAACCCGGACTACACCGAGACCACCCGCGACGGCGGCTGCAACATCTACCTGCTCGGCTGGACCGGCGACTTCAACGACGGCTTCAACTTCCTCGGCACCTGGTTCGCCGGGTACCAGAAGGAGTGGGGCTTCGAGAACGAGGAGCTGTTCGACCTGCTGTCGCAGGCCGAGACCGAGCCCGACGAGGCCACCCGCGTCGGCCTCTACGAGCAGGTCAACGAGGCGGTCATGGACTTCCTGCCCGGCGTGCCGATCTCCAGCTCGCCGCCGTCCATCGCCTTCTCCGCCGATGTGAACCCGCCGACGGTCTCCCCGCTCACGCAGGAGAACTTCGCCGAGGTCTCCTTCAAGTAACCGCTGAAGAGCAGGCCCTGGATCGATCCGCCCGGCCACGGCACCCCGTGGCCGGGCGGTCGTGCACCGCGAGGAAACGCCCAGGGTAAGAGAGAAAGGGGAGCCCTTCGGTGCTCCGTCTCATCGTGCGCCGGCTGCTCCAGCTGATACCAACGCTGCTGGGCCTGACGGTGCTTCTGTTCCTCTGGATCCACCGGCTCCCCGGTGGTCCCGCCTCGGCGCTGCTCGGCGAGCGCGCCACCGAGGCCGACCGCCGGCAGATGGAGGAGGCCCTGGGCCTCGACCAGCCGATGTGGGTCCAGTACGGCCGCTGGATGGAGCGGCTGGTCCAGCTGGACCTGGGCAACTCCGTGCGCACGGGCCAGCCGGTGTGGGAGGAGTTCACCCTCCGCTTCCCCGCCACCGTCGAGCTCGCGGTGACCGGCATCCTCATCGCCGTCGTCGTCGGCATCCCGCTCGGCTACTTCGCCGCCCGCAGACGGGGCGGCTGGCTCGACGTCACCGCCGTCTCCGCCTCCCTCGTCGGCGTGTGCATCCCCGTCTTCTTCCTCGCCTTCCTGCTCCGCGCGGTCTTCGCCGTCAACCTCGGCTGGCTGCCGAGCGTCGGCAGGCAGTCCACCGGCATCGACGCCACCGAGGTCACCGGCTTCTTCGTGCTCGACGGCATCCTGACCGGCGAGTTCGACGCCTCGTGGGACGCCCTCGAGCACCTGATCCTGCCCGGCGTCGCCCTGGCCTCCATCCCGCTCGCCGTCGTCGTCCGCATCACCAGGGCCAGCGTCCTCGACGTGCTCGGCGAGGACTACGTCCGCACCGCCGAGTCCAAGGGCCTCAAGCAGCGGGTGGTGCGCGGGCGGCATGTGATGCGCAACGCCCTGCTGCCCGTCATCACCACCGTGGGCCTCCTCACCGGCAGCCTGCTCTCGGGCGCGGTGCTCACCGAGTCGGTGTTCTCGTTCAACGGGATCGGCTCGTTCATCCGCACGGCCATCGACATCCGCGACTACCCGGTGCTGATGGGCTTCATCCTCTTCATCGCGGTCATCTATGTCGTCATCAACCTGCTCGTGGACCTCGCCTACAGCCTCATCGACCCGAGGGTGCGGGTGAACTGATGACCACCAACCTGACCACGTCCAAGGCGGACAAGATCGACCGCCTCGCCGAGCTGACCGCCCGCAGGGAGACCGCGAGCGGCGGCAGCCTGTGGGTGGAGGCGCTGCGCCGCCTGCGCTCCAGCAAGATGGCGCTCATCGGCGGCGGCGTGATGGCCGTCTTCATCGTGCTGGCCGTCATCGGGCCCTGGATCGCGCCCCACGACCCCACCGCCCAGCTCTGGCGCGACGAGGTGCGCGTCAACCAGTCGATCTTCGTCGGCCCCCGCGGCGACAACTGGCTCGGCCTCGACCACCTCGGCCGCGACCAACTCTCCCGCATGCTCGTCGGCGCCCGGCAGACGCTGCTCGTCGGCGTCGTCGCCACCCTGCTCGGCTTTGTCGTCGGCGTCCTGATCGGCGGCCTGTCCGGCGCCGCCCTCGCCTTCGGCGGCAAGGCGGGCCGCCGCGTCGACACCGTGCTGATGCGCGTCATCGACATGGCGCTCGCGCTGCCCTCGCTGCTGCTCGCCGTGAGCATCGCCGCCGTTCTCGGGCAGAGCCTCACCACCGTCATGATCGCGGTCGGGGTGGTGCAGATCCCCATCTTCGCCCGGCTGTTGCGCGGCTCCATGCTGGCCCAGGCGAGCGCCGACTACGTCCTGGCCGCCCGCGCGCTCGGCGTGCGCCGCCGGCGCATCGTGCTCGGCCATGTGCTGCCCAACTCCCTGGGACCGGTGATCGTCCAGACCACCCTGGCCCTGGCCACCGCCATCATCGAGGCCGCGGCCCTGTCCTACCTGGGCCTCGGCAACCCCGACGCCGCCCAGCCCGAGTGGGGCGTCATGCTCGCGCAGGCGCAGCGCTTCTTCGACCAGGCGCCCATGATGGCCGTCTACCCGGCGCTCGGCATCATCATCACCGCCCTCGGCTTCACCCTGCTCGGCGAGGCCATGCGGGAAGCACTCGACCCGAAACTGCGGAGCTGATGCGCCATGTCCCTGCTGTCCGTTGACGAATTGACGGTCACCTTCACCGGGCGTGGCACGCGCGATGTCAACGCCGTCTCCGGGGTGTCGTTCTCCGTGGACGAGGGCCAGGTCGTCGGCCTGGTCGGCGAGTCCGGCTGCGGCAAGAGCGTCACGTCGCTCGCGCTGATGGGCCTGCTGCCCAAGCGGGGCGTGCGCGTGGGCGGGCGCGCGCTGTTCCGCACCAAGGGCGGTGGGTCGACCGACCTGCTCACCCTCGGCCGCTCCGCGCTGCGCGACCTGCGCGGGCCCCAGCTCGCGATGATCTTCCAGGACCCGCTGTCCTCGTTGAACCCGGTCGTCCCCATCGGCGTCCAGGTCACCGAGATCCTGGCCCGGCACCGCGGGATGCGCGGCAAGGCCGCCCGCGACCAGGCCGCCCACCTGCTGGAACGCGTCGGCATACCCGACCCGACGCGGCGCCTTCGCGAGTATCCGCACCAGCTCTCGGGCGGCATGCGCCAGCGCGCGTTGATCGCGATGGCCGTCGCGTGCGCCCCCCGGCTGCTGATCGCCGACGAGCCGACGACGGCCCTCGACGTCACCATCCAGGCGCAGATCCTGGAGCTGCTCAAGGAGCTGGTGGACGACCAGGGCACCGCGCTGCTGATGATCACCCACGACCTCGGCGTGGTCGCCGGGCTGTGCGACGACGTCAACGTGCTCTACGCGGGCAAGGTCGTCGAGGCCGCGGGGCGGCGCCCGCTGTTCGCCGCGCCCGCGCACCCGTACGCGCACGGCCTGCTCGGCTCGATCCCCCGGCTCGATTCGCCCCGCGGCGAGCCGCTCAACCCCATCCGCGGCTCGATCAACGACACGATCGCGTGGGGCGACGGCTGCGCGTTCGCGCCCCGCTGCGACTTCTACACCCTCGCGTGTCTCGAGGGCGCCCCCGCGCTCGCCGACCTTCCGGGCGCCGAGCCCGCCGCCCACCTGGTCCGCTGCGTCAACCCCGTGCTGAACGAGGCCCCTGGCGCCGGTGACGCCGACGACGCCGGGGCCGACACGGAGTCCGACACCACGAAGGAGGCGTCCGCGTGAGCCTGCTCGAACTGGACGACGTCAAGGTCCACTTCCCCGTCAAGCGCGGCGTGCTGTTCGACCGCACGGTCGGCCACGTCTACGCCGTCGACGGCGTCTCGCTCTCCGTGACGGCGGGCCAGACCTATGGCCTGGTCGGCGAGTCGGGCTGCGGCAAGACGACGCTCGGCCGGGCCATCCTGCGGCTCAACGACATCACCGCGGGCCATGTCGTCTTCGACGGCACGGACCTGGCGGCCCTGCCCGACGAGGAGATGCGCCGGGCCCGCCGCCGCCTCCAGATGGTTTTCCAGGACCCGCTCGGCAGCCTCAACCCCCGGCAGAACATCGAGTCGATCCTCGCCGAGGGCATGGCCGCGCACGGCATCGGCGCCGATCGCGAGGAGCGCCGCACCCGCATCCTGGAGATCCTGGAGCGCGTGGGCCTGCCCGCCACGGCCCTGTCCCGTTACCCGCACGAGTTCTCCGGCGGCCAGCGCCAGCGCATCGGCATCGCCCGCGCGCTGGTCCTCGAGCCCGACCTGATCATCTGCGACGAGCCGGTCTCCGCGCTCGACGTGTCGATCCAGGCCCAGGTGCTCAACCTCCTCGAGGAGCTCCAGGACTCGCTCGGCCTGACCTATGTGGTCATCGCCCACGACCTGGCCGTGGTCCGGCACATCTCGGACGTCATCGGCGTGATGTACCTGGGGCAGCTGGTCGAGGAGGCGCCGAGCGACGTCCTCTACGCCGAGCCGCGCCACCCGTACACGCGCGCGCTGATGTCGGCCGTGCCCGTGCCCGACCCCGACCTGGAGGACAGCCGCGAGCGGATCCTGCTCCGCGGCGACCTGCCGTCCCCGGCGAATCCGCCGACCGGCTGCCGCTTCCACACCCGCTGCCCGTGGCGGCAGGCGGAGCGCTGCGACACCGAGCGCCCCGCGCTGACCGACATCGGCGGCGGCCACCGGGTGGCCTGCCACTTCGCCGCCGAGATCGCCGACGGCACCCTCGAGCCGGTGCGGGAGCTGGCCCCCAAGCTGCTGGGCGCCGAGACCCCGGCCGCCGAGGTCCCCGCCGAGGTCCCCGCCGACGCGGCGGCCCAGCGGGAGAAGGGGGAGCGGGGGGAGAAGGAGAGCACGACACCCTGACCGGGTGATCCCGGAGAACGGCCTCACGGCGCCGGGCGCGGTGTGCCCCCGGGCCCTTGGGCCCCGTCCGTTCCGGGCGAAGCCCGGGACGCGGCACCCGGACGCAGTCCGGGGGACCGAGCCGAGCGCGGCCCGGGCCCGGCCGGTCGTGCCCGGCAAGGGCCAGGCAAGGGCCAGGCAAGGGCATAGTCCCCGGGGGTGGTTTCGCGGTGGCATTCCCGCCGAATCGGCCGGGATCCACCGGTGCCGCCCTCGGGGCACGGCTACGGTCGGGAACGTGAAGGCCATCCGTCGTTTCTCCGTGCGCCCCGTCCTTCCCGACCCCCTCCGTCCCCTTCAGGAGCTGGCGTTCAACCTCCGCTGGTCCTGGCACCCCGAGACCCGTGAGCTGCTGCGCTCCGTGGCCCCCGACGACTGGGCGGCCGCCCGTGAGGACCCCGTGCGGCTGCTCGCCTCCGTCTCCGCCGACCGGCTGGCCACGCTGGCCGCCGACCGCGGCTTCCTGCGCCGCCTCGGCGTGGCGATCGGCGACCTGCGCGACTACCTGACCGAGCCCCGCTGGTACCAGCAGGCCGACACCAGGGCGGGCGGCGAACTGCCGCGCTGCATCGCCTACTTCTCGCCCGAGTTCGGCATCACCGCGGCCCTTCCGCAGTACTCGGGTGGCCTGGGCATCCTGGCCGGTGACCACCTCAAGGCGGCCAGCGACCTGGGTGTCCCGCTGATCGGCGTCGGCCTCCTCTACCGCCACGGCTACTTCAGGCAGAGCCTGTCGGCCGACGGCTGGCAGCAGGAGCACTACCCCGTCCTCGACCCCCACGAGCTGCCGCTCGCCCCCCTCACGGAGGCCGACGGCTCGCGCACGCTGGTGCAGCTCGCGCTGCCCGGCGGGCGCGCGTTGACCGCGCAGATCTGGCAGGTGCGGGTGGGCCGCGTCCCGCTGCTGCTGCTCGACTCCGACCACCCCGAGAACGGCCCCGCCGAACGCGACGTCACCGACCGCCTCTACGGCGGGGGCGGCGAGCACCGGCTGCTCCAGGAGATGCTGCTCGGCATCGGCGGCATGCGCGCCGTCCGCGCCTACTGCCGCATCACCGGGCACGCCGAGCCCGAGGTGTGCCACATGAACGAGGGGCACGCCGGGTTCCTCGGGCCCGAGCGCATCAGGGAGCTGGGGGAGCGCGGCGTGGACTTCGACGCCGCCCTGCGGGCCGTGCGCGCCGGGACCGTCTTCACGACGCACACCCCGGTGCCCGCGGGCATCGACCGCTTCCCCGAGGAGCTGGTGGCCCGCCACTTCGGCGAGAGCGCCGAGCTCGCGACGCTCGGCACCGAGGCGCTGCTCGCCCTCGGCAGGGAGACCACGGAGGAGGGCGCGCCCGCGCAGTTCAACATGGCGGTCCTCGGCCTGCGCACCGCCCAGCGCGCCAACGGCGTCTCGGTGCTGCACGGCCAGGTGAGCCGCGGCATGTTCGCGTGGCTCTGGCCGGGGTTCGACGCCGAGGAGGCGCCCATCGGGGCCGTGACCAACGGCGTCCACGCGCCCACCTGGACGGCCGACGCCATGCTCCGCGCCCGCGCCGCCACCCTGACCGACGCCGAGCTGTGGGACCTGCGGCGCACCCTGCGCGAGCAGCTGGTGCACGAGGTGCGCGCCCGGCTGCGCGCGGCGTGGCGGCAGCGCGGCGCGGGCCAGGCCGAGCTCGGCTGGGTGGACGACGTCCTCGACCCCGACGTGCTCACGATCGGCTTCGCGCGCCGCGTCCCCTCCTACAAGCGGCTCACGCTGATGCTGCACGACCGCGAGCGGCTGCGCGGCCTGCTGCTGCACCCCGAGCGCCCCGTGCAGATCGTGGTGGCGGGCAAGGCGCACCCGGCCGACGACGGCGGGAAGCGGCTCATCCAGGAGCTGGTCCGCTTCGCCGACGACCCCGCGATCCGCCGCCGCATCGTCTTCCTGCCCGACTACGGCATGGCCATGGCGCGCTCCCTGTACGCGGGCTGTGACGTCTGGCTCAACAACCCCCTGCGCCCCCTCGAGGCGTGCGGCACCTCGGGCATGAAGGCCGCGCTCAACGGCTGCCTCAACCTCTCGGTGCGCGACGGCTGGTGGGACGAGTGGTTCGACCCCGACTTCGGCTGGGAGATCCCCACGGCCGACGGGCTCGCGGCCGAGGAGCCCGACCGCCGCGACGCGATCGAGGCCGCCGCGCTCTACACGCTGCTCGACGAGCAGGTCGGCCCGTGCTTCTACGACCGGGGCGTGGGCAGGGGCGGGCTGCCCATCCGTTGGCTCGAGATGGTCAGGGCCACCCTCGACCGCCTCGGCCCCCGGGTGCTGGCCGACCGGATGCTGCGCGAGTACGTCACCGGGTTCTACGCGCCCGCCGCCGCGTCGCACCGCGCGATGACGGCCGAGGCGGCGGGCGAGCTGGCCGCGTACGCGCGGCGCGTGCGGGAGGCGTGGCCGCGGGTCGCCGTCGAGCATGTGGAGCCCGGCACCGAGGCGCCGACGCTGGGCGGCACCGTCTCGCTCAAGGTGCGCGTCGCGCTGGGCGATCTCGACCCGGGCGCGGTGGAGGTGCAGGCGGTCACCGGGCGTGTGGACAGCGACGACACGCTCGCCGACCCCGGGTACACGCAGCTCAAGCCGGACGGGGGGCCGGATCTCGAGGGCCGCTGGACGTTCACGGGCGAGCTGACGCTGCACCGCCCCGGCCCCTTCGGCTACACCGTGCGCGTGCTGCCGTCCCATCCGCTGCTGGCGCACCGGGCCGAGCTGGGTCTCATGGCCCTGCCGGACGGCGAGCTGGTCGAGTCGTCGGGCGTCCTCTTCCGTTGACCCGACGCGACGAGCCCCCGCCGCCGACCCGGTGGCGGGGGCTCGCGCATGCCGCGGGCGGGTGCCTCAGGCGAGGCTGTCGCGCCAGGCCCTGTGCAGGTCGGAGAAGCGCCCTGTCCCCGCGATGAGCTCGGCGGGCGGGCCGTCCTCGACGAGCCGACCCGACTCCATCACCAGGACCCGGTCGGCGATCTCGACCGTGGAGAGCCGGTGCGCGATCAGCACGGCCGTCCTGCCGCGCAGCACCGTCTCCATCGCCTCCTGCACCGCCTTCTCGCCCGGGATGTCAAGCGAGCTGGTGGCCTCGTCGAGCAGCACCACCGCGGGGTCGGCGAGCAGCACGCGGGCGAACGCCACCAGCTGCCGCTGCCCCGCCGAGATCCGGCCGCCGCGCTTGCGGACGTCCGTCTCGTACCCGTCGGGGAGCGACGCGATGAAGTCGTGCGCCCCGATCGCCTTGGCCGCCCGTTCGATCTCGTCGGGGGTGGCGTCCGGCTTGCCGATCGCGATGTTCTCGGCGACGGTGCCGGAGAAGAGGAACGCCTCCTGCGTCACCATCACGACGCCGCGCCGCAGCTCGGCGGTGCTCAGCTCCCGCAGGTCGGTGCCGTCGAGCAGCACCCGGCCCTCGGTCGGGTCGTAGAACCGCGCGAGCAGCTTGGCCAGCGTGGACTTGCCCGCGCCCGTCGCGCCCACGAGCGCGGTCGTCTGCCCGGCGGGGATCGTCAGGTCGAACGTCGGCAGCACCTCGCCGCCCGTCCGGTACGCGAACCGCACCCGGTCGAAGACCACCTCGCGGCCCGGGCGTCCGTCGGCGCGCGGCGGCAGCTCGACGGGCCGCTCGGGCTCGGGCACGTCGGGCCGCTGGGAGAGCAGGCCCGAGATCTTGTCGAGCGAGGCGACGGCGGACTGGTAGTTGTTCAGGATCATCGCGAAGCGGTCGAGCGGGTCGTACAGGCGCCGGATGTAGAGCGCGCCCGCCGCGAGCGCGCCGAGCTCCATGTCGCCCGAGGTCACGCGGTGCGCGCCCCACAGCACGATGCCCGCGGTCGCGAAGCTGGCGATCAGCCGGGAGATCGTCACGAAGCGGGCCATCTCCAGGATGGTGTCGCCGTTGACCCGCTCGTGCCGGGCGTTGAGCCGGTCGAACGCCGCGTCGTTGGCCCGCTCCCTGCGGAACGCCTTGACCGGGCGGATCCCGTTGAGCGTCTCAGAGAACTTGACGATGACCGCGGCGATCGCCGACGACCGCTCGCTGAAGCGCCGGGCCGAGCGCCGCCGGTAGTTCCGCACGAGGAGGTAGAGCGGGATGAACGACAGCAGCGCGGCGCCGCCGAGGCCCACGTCCAGGTAGAACAGCAGCCCGCCGATGTACACGATCGAGACCAGGATGATGAGCATCTCCTGAAGGCCTTCGTTCAGCAGCTCGCGCAGCGACTGGACGTCGCTCGTGGAGCGTGAGATCAGGCGGCCCGAGGTGTACCGGTCGTGGAAGTCGAGGCTGAGGGCCTGCGCGTGGCGGTAGATCCGGCCGCGCAGCTCGAGCAGGATGCTCTGGTTGATCCGGGCGGCGACCCGGATGAACGTGTACTGGAGGAGCCCGGCGCCCAGCGCGCACACCAGATACGCCACGGCCACCGCGACCAGCGGGCCGTGGTCGTCGTCGCGGACGGCGGGCACGCCGCTGTCGATCGCGTATGCCACCAGCAGTGGCACCGCCTGCACGGCCGCCTGCTGGGTCAGCAGCAGCGCGGCGCCGAGCGCCACCCGCGCGCGGTGCGGGCGCAGCAGCGAGAACAGCAGCGTGCGCGAGGCGTCGCGCGGGGCGGGCAGGGTGTCCTGGGCGAACGGGTCGGACGCGGCCCCCGGGATGTGCTCGTCGCCGGGCTCTGGCGCCGCCTGTTCGTGCTTCTCGGGAACGGTGGTCGTCATGACGCGGGAACCTCCGTCCGCTCGCCGGTCATCAGGTGCCGGTACTCGTCGTTGGAGTGCAGCAGCTCGGCGTGGGTGCCGACGGCCGCGATGCGCCCCCCGGAGAGCAGCGCGACCCGGTCGGCCAGCTGCACGGTGGACGGGCGGTGCGCGATGACCAGCGCCGTCGTGTCGGCGAGCACCTCGCGCAGCGCCGCCTCGACGCGGGCCTCGGTGTGCACGTCGAGCGCGGAGAGCGGGTCGTCGAGGACGAGGAAGCCGGGGCGGCCGACGACCGCGCGGGCCAGGGCGAGCCGCTGGCGCTGGCCGCCCGAGAGGCTGAGCCCCTGCTCGCCGACCTCGGTCAGCGGGCCCTGGGGCAGGGCCGCCACGAAGCCGTCGGCCTGGCCGACGCGCAGGGCGCGGTCGAGGTCACCGGGGCCCGCGTCGTCGGCGCCCATCAGGACGTTCTCCTCGACGGAGGCCGAGAACAGCGTCGGCTCCTCGAACGCGAGGGCCACGCGGGCGCGGACCTCGCGGCGGGGCAGGGTGGCGATGTCGGTGCCGTCGAGCAGGATGCGGCCCGAGGTGACCTCGTGGAGGCGGGGCACCAGGCCGATCAGGGTGGTCTTGCCGCTGCCCGTGCCGCCGACCAGGGCCAGGGTCTCGCCGGGGCGGATATGGAGGTCGACGCCGTCGAGCACGGGAGGGGAGTCGGGTGGGGCGTCGGGAAAGCGGAAGACGACGTTCTCGAACACAAGACCGTCGGGGGCGTCCCCGTCGTCCGGGCCCTTCTCGCGGGCGGTCTCGGGCGGGACCTTGCCGTCCATGACCTCGAAGAAGCGGTCGGTCGCGGTGGCCGCCTCGTTGCACAGGGCCAGCAGGAAGCCGATCGACTCGACCGGCCAGCGCAGCGCCATGGCCGTCGTCATGAACGCCACGAGCGTGCCCGCGGTGAGCGTGCCGTCGGCGACCTGGCCGACGCCAAGGACCAGCGCGACGCCGAGGAACAGCTCGGGCAGGGCCAGGATGACCAGCCAGATCGCGGCCAGCAGCCTGGCCTTGTGGATCTCGGTGTCCATCAGCTCGCGGGAGAGCGCCCTGAACGCCCGCGCCTGGCTGCGGTGCCTGCCGAAGCCCTTGATGACGCGGATGCCGAGGATGGACTCCTCGACCACGGTGGTGAGGTCGCCCATCTGGTCCTGGGCGCGGCGGGCCACGACCGAGAACTTGACCTCGAAGAGCCAGCACATCCCGATCAGCGGGATGACGGGGACGATCAGCACCAGGCCGAGCAGCCAGTCCTGGGCGACGAGCACGCCGAAGCCGATGAGGATCGTGGCGCTGTTGACGATGAGGAACGTCAGTCCGAACGCCAGGAACATCCGCAGCAGCTGGAGGTCTCCCGTGCCGCGGGAGAGCAGCTGCCCGGTGGGCCAGCGGTCGTGGAAGGTGACCGGGAGGCGCTGCACATGGCGGTAGAGCGCGGCGCGCATGCCCGCCTCGACCCCGGCGAGCGGGCGGGCGACCAGCCAGCGGCGCAGCCCGAACAGCAGGGCCTCGAGCACGCCGACGAGGAGGAGGACGCCGCCCCCGAGCCACACCCCGGCGGTGTCGCCTTCGGCGACGGGCCCGTCGACGATCCACTTGAGGACCAGGGGCATGACCAGGCTCATGGAGGCGGCGACGACGGCCACGCCAGCGGCGCCGAAGACGCGCGCCCTGACGGGGCGCACATAGGGCCACAGCCGGAGGAGGGAGCGGACGACGGAACGTTTTCGGGCAGGGGACGCTGGGGGATCGGCTGAGGCAGACATCGGATCGAGCGTACGATCCGCGTCTGACAGTTCCCACGGGTTTTTGGGCGTAGGACCCGCGTCGTATGCCACCGTCACGGGGCACGGTCGGGGCAGGACCGGTGGGCACTGTCGGTGGGGCGTTCTACGCTGGCGCGCATGACTCAGCAGTCAGAGCTGCGGGACGTGCAGGCGGCCCTGCGGACCGCGACCGACATCGCCTTCGACCAGGAGCCGCCCACGGGTGAGCAGGCCGAGGTCCTGGTGGACGCGCTCCGCAGGGCGCTCGCCTCGGCGCGGTCCCTGAGCGACGGGCCAGGGGCGACCGGCTGCCGCGAGCACCCGCGCGGTGCGGTCGACCCGCTCCACGGCGACCCCGATGACCCGCTGCCGCCCGGCTGGGGCCGCTGCCTGTTGTGCAACGACCGGCGGCGCCGCGCGACCAGGGGCCGCAGACCGTAGGACATCGGCCCGGCGGGCGCTCAGGCGTGGGGTGCCCGGCAGGCGATCCGCATCTCGAACCACGTGCACTTGCCGTGCGGCAGCAGGTCGACGCCCCACCGGTCGGCCAGGGTGTCCACGAGGAAGAGGCCCCTGCCGCTGGTGACGTCCATGTCGCGGACGGGCAGCTGGCACGGGAGCGCGCGCGAGGGGTCGCGGACCTCGACGCGGATCCATCCTCTTCGGCGCCGGATCCGCAGCCCGAAGACCGGGGCGCCGGCGTGCCGCACGGCGTTCCCCACGAGCTCGGAGACCAGGAGCACCGCGTCCTCCGCCAGCTCGGGCGGCAGCATCCACCGCTGCTTGAGCTGCCGTTCGGTCAGTCTCCTGGCGATGCGCGCCGAGCTGGGCTGGGAGGGGAGGCGGATCTCACCGGCGGAGGGATCGCGGGACAGCGCGTCCTCCGCCCTTTCCACGACATCCCGCAGGGGGGCGTCCGCCGCTGCTGACATGCCCCCCATCATGGCGTGCATATGCCCCGCGCGTGGTCGGTTCCGGGGTAACCGCCTCTCGTGGGGTGACTGTTCCTGGTGTGGTCGCCCACATATGCCGAGGGCAGCGTCAGTCCCTGGGCCAGAAACGGGCCTTTCCCGGGCCCTCCTCCACAAAGCTGCGCATGCCGTACGCGCGGTCCTCGGTCGCGAACAGCTGGGCGAACCAGGCGCGTTCGACGGCGAGACCGGTCGTGAGGTCCGTCTCGACGCCGGTGTCGACCGCCTCTTTCGCCGCGCGCAGCGCGGTCGCGGGGCCCGCGGCGAGGCGGGCGGCCCAGGCGTGGGCCTCGGCGAAGACCTCGCCCGCCGGGAGCACGCGGTCCACCAGGCCGATGGCCAGCGCCTCGTCGGCGCCGACCGTGCGCCCGGTGAAGATGAGGTCCTTGGCGCGGCTCGGCCCGATCAGCCGGGGCAGCCGCTGGGTGCCGCCCGCGCCGGGGATCAGGCCGAGCAGGATCTCGGGCTGGCCCAGCTTGGCGTCGTCGGCCGCGAATCGCACATCAGCGCAGAGGGCCAACTCGCAGCCGCCGCCCAGGGCGTAGCCGGTGACGGCCGCCACGACCGGCTTGGGGATGGCGGCCACGGCGCTGAACGCGTCCTGGAGGCCCCGCGCGCGGGCGACCATGGCCGTGTGGTCCATGGCGCGCATCTCCTTGATGTCCGCGCCCGCCGCGAACGCCTTCTCGCCGCCCCTGACGACCACCGCCCGCACGTCGTCGCGGGCGGTGATCTCGGCGGCCAGCTCGCGCAGCCGGTCCTGTGTGGCGATGTCGAGCGCGTTCATCGGCGGGCGGTCGAGGCGGATGGTGCCGACCCCGTCCTCCGCCACCTCCAGGTGCACGGTCGTCGTGCGATCAGGCGTCATGAGGGTCAGGCTAGCCAGCCCGCCCCTGGCATCTCCCGGCGCGGGCCCGGTCGTTCGCCGGTCCTTCCCGCCGGTCCTTCCTTCGTCACTGCCCCGCGCCCCACTCGTCCCAGGGCATGTTCCAGCCGTTGAGGCCGTTGTCGGGGGCGATGACGTCGTCCTCTGAGTTGATGACCTCGACGACGTCGCCGATGATCGAGTTGTCGTAGAACCACGCGGCGGGCGTGTCGGGGTCGCCCGCGCCCCTGGTGTCGTCGAGGCCGACGCAGCCGTGGCTGACGTTGTCGCGGCCGAACGTGTCCGAGCTGGCCCAGTAGTTGCCGTGGATGAACGTCCCCGACGTGCTCAGCCGCATCGCGTGCGGCACGTCGGGGATGTCGTACTCGCCGCCGAAGCCGACCGTGGCGCCGTCCATGCGGGTCTCGCGGTGCTTCTCGGTGATGACCATCCTGCCGTTCCACGTGGGCGTGGCCTCGGCGCCCGTGGTGACCGGCACGGTCCGCAGCTCCTCGCCGTCGCGCACGACGCGCATCTCCTTGGCCGCCGCGTCCACGGTGGTGACCTGGGAGCGCCCGACGGTGAAGGTCAGGTCCTCGCGGAGGGTGCCGTAGACGCCTGGCGCGCCCTCGACGCCGCGGACGCGGAAGCTCACCTCGACCTCGGTGCCCGCCTCCCAGTACTCCTCGGGCCTGAAGTCGAGCCGCTGGGTGCCGAACCAGTGCCCGCGCACCTCGGCGCCCGAGTCGGCGGTGATCCGCACGGCGTCGCGCACGGCGGCGGTGTCCTCGATGGGGGTGTCGAACGTCAGCGACAGGACCATCCCGACGCCGACGGTGGCGCCGTCGGAGATGTTCCAGTTGGTGGTGAACGTCTCGTCGGCGGCCACGGTGGTGAAGCCGGACCCGGCGGTGGCCTCCCGGCCCTCGGCGTTCTCGCCGACCGCGGTGACGGTGTAGGCCGTGTCGTTGGCCAGGTGCTCGTCGGGCTCCCAGCCGGTCGCGTCCTCGGTCAGCTCGCCCGGCACCTCGGCGCCGTCGGCGTCGGTGACCGAGACGCCGGTGAGCGTGCCGTGCTCGGCGCTGACCCGCAGCTCGCCCGAGGTGGCCACGTCGGTGGCGCCGTCCCCCGGCGCGATGGCTATCTCGACCGCGGGGGCCTCGGTGGCCGAAGGCGATCCGCCCTCCGGCTCCTCCTCACCGCTCCCGCTGCACGCCGTCGCGAGCAGCAGCATCAGGGTGCCCACCAGCACCGGGACCGGTCGCGTCCGCACGATCGCCCTCTCCCCCTCGGGACCCCCTCGGGCCCCGGCGCGGCAATATCATCACATCGCAACGAGCCCCGGCTCCCCGCCGATTGTCACCGTTCCGTCGCAGTTCGGCGCCGCGCCGGGGAGCGGGCGCGCCAGGGGCGGTCCGACAAAACGCCCCATTCGCGGCAGAGCTGGTTGAATGCCTTAGGGATCCGGGGTCCGGCGGCCGACCGCGCGTGAGGGCGGCCCTGCCACCGGGCAGGATCAGGGCGAGCGACCATGGGAGGGCATACGTGTCCCAGCCGACCGAGCGCGTGAAGACCGATGTCTGGCCCGGCCGTCCGCAGCCGCTCGGCGCTCGCTTCCGCACGGGTCCCGACGGGGTCGAGGGCACCAACTTCGCCCTGTGGGCCGGCGGCGCCGACGCGGTGGAGCTGTGCCTCTTCGACGACGAAGGACACGAGACCCGGTGCTCCCTCGATGAGCTCACCCATGAGATCTTCCACGGATTCGTGCCCGGCATCCGCCCGGGACAGCGCTACGGATACCGGGTCCACGGCCGCTGGGACCCCGCCTCGGGCGCCCGCTGGAACCCCGCGAAGCTGCTGCTCGACCCCTACGCCAAGGCCGTCGACGGCGACTACGGCCGACTGCCCGCCGAGGTCTACGGGCACCAGCGCGACCATCCCCGGCAGGACATCGCCGACACCGTCCGCGACGACCGCGACTCCGCGCCGTTCGTCCCCAAGGGCGTCGTCGTCCACGACACCGAGACCTGGGTGGACGACATCAGGCCCAAGACGCCCTGGGCCGACTCGATCATCTACGAGCTCCACGTCCGCGGCTTCACCACGCGCCACCCCGCCATCCCGCCCGAACTGCGCGGCACCTACGCCGGGTTGGGCCACCCCGCCGCCATCGAGCACCTGACGGGGCTCGGCGTCACCGCCGTCGAGCTGCTGCCCGTGCACCAGTTCGCGCACGAGGACCACCTGCTGCGCCGTGGCCTGCGCGACTACTGGGGCTACAACTCCATCGGGTACTTCGCCCCGCACGCCGCCTACAGCGCCTCCGGCACCCGGGGTCAGCAGGTCGGCGAGTTCAAGCGGATGGTCCGCGCGCTGCACGCCGCGGGCATCGAGGTCATCCTCGACGTCGTCTACAACCACACCGCCGAGGCCAGCGAGCTCGGCCCCACCCTCTCCCTGCGCGGCATCGCCAACCCCGGCTACTACCGGCTCGCCGATGACCCCAGGCGTTACGCCGACTACACGGGCTGCGGCAACACCCTGCACGTCGTCCAGCCCCAGGCGCTGCGGCTCATCACCGACTCGCTGCGCTACTGGGTGACCGAGATGGGCGTGGACGGCTTCCGCTTCGACCTCGCCGCCGCGCTCGCCCGCTCGTTCCACGACGTCGACATGCTCTCCCCCTTCCTCGCCGTCATCGCCCAGGACCCGGTGCTGCGCCGCGCCAAGCTGATCGCCGAGCCGTGGGACGTCGGCTCGGGCGGGTACCAGGTGGGCGCGTTCCCGCCGCTGTGGACCGAGTGGAACGACCGTTACCGCGACACCGTCCGCGACTACTGGCGCTCCGCGCTGCCCGACGTCCGCGACCTCGGCTACCGGCTCTCGGGCTCCAGCGACCTCTACGCCTGGGGCGGCCGACGCCCCTACGCCTCCGTCAACTTCATCACAGCGCACGACGGCTTCACCCTGCGCGACCTGGTCTCCTACGAGCACAAGCACAACGAGGCCAACGGCGAGGACAACCGCGACGGCAGCAACGACAACCGCTCATGGAACTGCGGCGCCGAGGGCGAGACCGACGACCCGGGGGTGGCCGCCCTGCGCCGCCGCCAGCTGCGCAACATGCTGACCACCCTGCTGCTGTCCACCGGCGTCCCCATGCTGGTCGCGGGCGACGAGATGGGCCGCACCCAGGGCGGCAACAACAACGCCTACTGCCAGGACAACGACATCAGCTGGATCGACTGGTCCCTGCGCGACGACCCCGCCTGGCGCCCGCTCCTCGACCTGACCCGCCGCCTGATCCGGATGCGCGGCGAGCATCCGGTGCTGCGCCGCCGCGCGTTCTTCTCCGGCCGCCGCCAAGGGCCCGAGGGCATAAGGGATCTGGGCTGGTTCACCGCCGAGGGCCGGGAGATGACGGAGAAGGACTGGTACACCCCGAGCGCGACGCTCGGGATGTTCCTCTCGGGCCGCGACATCCCGCAGCGCGACGCCAAGGGGCGGCCCGTCACCGACGACAGCTTCCTCGCGGTCCTGCACGCGGGCGCCGAGCCCCTCCGGTTCCCGCTGCCCGCCCAGCCGTGGGCCGACGCCTACTCCCTGCTCGTCGACACCTCGCGCGAGGACCAGGACGCCCCGCCGGGCACCGTGCACCGCGGCGGCGACACCCTCACCGTTCCCGCCCGTTCGGTCCTGCTGCTGCGCGCCCTCCCGCTCGCCGCCACCGCCCCACCGGCGCGTTGACGGCCGCTCGGGCCGCTGAACAGGCTCGGGCCACCGAGCGAGCGGTGGCGATTGATTAGTCTGTGGCGAGCGGGGGACCGATCGGGGGGCCGGACGGGAAAGATCAGGGGTGGGGTCGTGAACGGGGTGGAGTTCAGGCTGCTCGGGGTGGTCGGCGTGTGGCAGGGGGAGAGGCGCCTCGGCCCTTCGACCGCCCAGCAGCGCACGGTGCTCGCGATGCTGCTGCTCGAGCCGGGGCGCGTCGTCCCCGTCGACCGGCTGGTCACCGCGCTGTGGGGCACCGAGCCCCCGACCACCGCGCGCAACGCCGTGCACGGGCAGGTCTACCGGCTGCGGCGGCTGCTCGCCCCGTTCGCCGACGGCGCCGTGCTCACCACGTCGAGGCAGGGCTACAGCCTGGCCGTCGACGAGTCGCGCGTCGACCTGCACCGCTTCCGCGCGCTCGTGCGCGCCACCAGGGACGGCGACCCCGACGAGGCGGGCGACCTGCTGCGCACCGCGCTCGGCCTGTGGCGCGGCCCCGCGCTCGCCGACGTGGCGGGCGGCTGGCTGCCCGAGGTCACCGGCCCGGGTCTTGAGGACGAACGCCTCGCCGCCGTCGAGCGGTTGGCCACCCTCGACCTGGCCGCGGGCCGCCACCAGGACGTGGTCGCCGAGCTCACCCCGCTGGTCGCCGCCGACCCGCTGCGCGAGGGCCTGGTCGGGCACCTGCTGACCGCGCTCCACCGCGCGGGGCGGCGCGCCGAGGCGCTCGCGCTGTTCCGGCGGGTGCGGCGGGCGTTCGCCGACGAGCTGGGCATCGAGCCGGGCGATGACCTCCAGCGCCTCCACCAGGCCGCGCTCAGGGGCGAGGAGCCCGCGCCCGCCTCCGCCCCCGCGCCCCCCACCGCGCCGCCCCCCGCCGAGGTGCCGCGCCAGCTGCCGCGCGACACCGACGGGTGCGTCGAACGCCCCGAGCAGGCCGCCCTCCAGGCGCTGCTGCCCGCGCGGGACGGCGAAGGGGCGGGCGGCGAAGGGGCGGGCGCGATGCCGATCTGCGTGCTCACCGGGCCCGCCGGGGTCGGCAAGACCACCCTGGCCGTCCACTGGGCGCACCGCGCGCGCGACGCCTTCCCCGACGGCCAACTCCACGTCGACCTGCGCGGCTTCGGGCCGAGCGACGCCGCGATGACCCCGGCCGAGGCGATCCGGCTGTTCCTCGAGGCGCTCCCGGTGCCACGGGACCGCGTCCCCGCGGGCTTCGACGGCCAAGTGGCCCTCTACCGCAGCGTGTTGGCGGGTCGCCGGGTGCTTGTCGTGCTGGACAACGCCCGCGACTCCGACCAGGTCCGCCCGCTGCTGCCCAACGCCCCCGGCAGCCTCGTCCTGGTCACCAGCAGGAACGAGCTGACGGGCCTCGTCGCGTCCGAGGGCGCGCGAAGGCTGCCCGTCGGCCTGTTCTCCGACGCGCAGGCCCGCGAGCTGCTGGCCCGCAGGCTCGACCCGGCCAGGCTGGCCGCCGCCCCCGACACCGTCGACGACATCGTGCGCCGCTGCGGCGGCCTGCCGCTCGCGCTCGCCATCGCCGCCGCGCGGACCGGCGCCCGCCCCGGGTTCCCGCTCGCCGCGCTCACCACGGGGCTCGGCGGGTCACCGCGCGACCTCGACGTGTTCGACGGCGGCGAGGCCAACGCCGACGTGCGCACCGTGCTGTCCTGGTCCTACCGGGCGCTGAGCCCGGGCGCCGCGCGGCTGCTGCGGCTGCTCGGCCTGGTGGAGGCCGAAGACATCGGCTCCGACGCGGTGGCCAGCCTCGCCGGGATCGCGCCGGGCGAGGCCGGTCGGCTGCTGACCGAGCTGACCCGCGCCCACCTCGTCACCGAGCGCGCCCCTGACCGGTACGGCTGGCACGACCTGCTGTGGGCGTACGCGCACGAGCTCAGCCTGGCGCACGACCCGGAGCCCGAGCGCGCCGAGGCGCTGCACCGGCTGTTCGACCACTACCTGTCGGGCGCGTTCCGGGGCGACCAGCTGATCAACTGGCACTACCGCGTCGAGGTCCCGCCGCCCCCGCCGCGGCCCGGCGTCGTCCCCGTGCGGCTCGGCGACCGCGCGGACGCGCTCGACTGGTTCAGGGGGCAGCGCCGCGCGCTCGTGGCCGCCGTGCGGCAGGCCGAGCAGGGCGGCCACGACACCCACGCGTGGCAACTGGCCCGCGCCATACGGTCGTTCCTCTTCCAGCAGGGCCTCACCCTGGAGCAGGCCGAGGTGCACCGCGTCGCCCTGGCCGCCGCCCTGCGGCTGCCCCACCACCCGGCCGCCGCCGCGCACGCCCGCTTCGGCCTGGGCCAGGCCCAGCTGCGCCTCGGCGCGTTCGACGAGGCGCGCGCGGAGCTCGAGGCCGCGGGCGACGTCTTCCGCGCGCTGGGCAGCGGCGCCGACCAGGCGGGCGTCCTGTCGCTGCTCGGCGTCATGGCCGACGAGCGCGCCACCGCCGAGGACGACCCCGCGGCCCTGGACGCGGCGGTCGCGTTCAACGAGGAGGCGCTCGCGCTGTACCGCGCCCTCGGCCACCGGGCGGGCGAGGCGCGCTCGCTCAACAACGTCGGCTGGTGCCGGGCGCGCCGCGGGGAGTACCGCGCCACGCTCGAGCACTGCGAGGCCGCGTACGCCATCCACCGCGAGCTCGGCGACCCCCTGGGCGAGTCCGCGGCCCTCGACAGCATCGGGTTCGCCTACCAGGGCCTGGGCGAACCCGAGCGGGCCATCGAGTACTACGAGCGCTCGCTGCGGTGGCGCCGCGGGCAGGAGCAGGTCTACGAGGTGAACACGCTCATCAAGCTGGGCGGGGCCCAACTGGACGCCGGGCGGCGCGCGGAGGGCGAGGCCACGCTGCGCTCCGCCCTGCGCCTGGGCGAGGCGCTCGCCCACCCTGGCGTCGCGGCCGTCCGCGCCACCCTGGCCGCGCTCGACGCCGCGCCCGACGCCGCGCTCGACGACGGCGCGGAGGAGTCGCGGACCGGCCGATGAGTTCCGCCCCTCGGGCCGGTCCACCCTCGTGAGAACCGGTCCACTCCCGAGGGGAACGCCCCATGCAGAAGATCACCACCTTCCTGTGGTTCGACGACCAGGCCGAGGAGGCCGCGGCGTTCTACACGTCCCTGTTCGACGACTCCCGCGTCGTGGACGTCCAGCGGTACGGCGAGGCGGGCCCGGCCCCGGCGGGCACGGTCATGACCGTGACGTTCGAGCTGGCGGGCCAGCGGTACATCGCGCTCAACGGCGGCCCGCACTTCGCCTTCACCGAGGCCGTCTCGCTCTATGTCGACTGCGCGGACCAGGCCGAGGTCGACAGGCTGTGGGACCGGCTGACCGCCGAAGGCGGCGAGGAGAGCGAGTGCGGCTGGCTCAAGGACAGGTACGGCCTGTCGTGGCAGATCGTCCCGCGCTTCCTCACCGACACCATCGGCGGCCCCGACCGGGCCGCGGCGGAGCGCGTGACGCGGGCCATGCTGGGCATGCGGAAGCTCGACGTCCACGCGCTCCAGCGCGCCGCCGCGGGCGAGGACTGAGCGGCGCGGGCGCGTCGTTCGGCCGCGGGGCAGTATCCGTTTCCGCTTGTCCGCGGCGCGCGGATAGGATCCCCGGCATGGCGGCCACCGGATCAGATCCAGGGACCGGGGCGAAGGCGTACTACGTCTCGACCCCGATCTATTACGTGAACGACGCTCCCCATCTGGGCCACGCCTATACGACCGTCGCGGGCGACGTGCTCACGCGCTGGCACCGCCAGCGCGGCGAGAAGGTGTGGTTCCTCACCGGCACGGACGAGCACGGCCAGAAGATCATGCGCACGGCGGAGGCCAACGGCGTGTCCCCCCGGGAGTGGGCGGACACGCTGGTGGCCGACGCCTGGAAGCCCCTCTGGCAGCACCTCGACATCGCGAACGACGACTTCATCCGCACCACGGAGAAGCGGCACACGGACCGGGTGCGGGAGTTCTTCCAGGCGCTCCACGACAAGGGCGAGATCTACCCCGGCGGGTACGAGGGCCCCTACTGCGTGGGCTGCGAGGAGTACAAGGTCCCGGGCGAGCTGCTCGACGGCGAGGGCGGCGCGAAGCTGTGCCCGATCCACAAGCGGCCGGTCGAGCTGCTGAAGGAGGAGAACTACTTCTTCAGGCTCTCCGACTACGGCCCCAGGCTGCTCGAGCACTACGAGGCCAACCCCGGCTTCATCCAGCCCGAGTCCGCGCGCAACGAAGTGATCAACTTCGTGCGCCAGGGCCTCACCGACCTCTCCATCTCGCGCTCCACGTTCGACTGGGGCATCCCCGTGCCGTGGGATACGCGGCACGTCATCTACGTGTGGGTCGACGCGCTGCTCAACTACGCGACGGCCGTGGGCTTCGGCGCCGACCAGGAGCGCTTCGAGTCCATCTTTCCCGCCGACGTGCACCTGGTGGGCAAGGACATCCTCCGCTTCCACGCGGTCATCTGGCCCGCGATGCTCATGGCGAACGGGCTGCCGCTGCCGGGCAAGGTCGCGGCCAACGGGTGGCTGCTCGTGGGCGGCGAGAAGATGTCCAAGTCCAACCTGACGGGCATCAAGCCGCAGGACCTCACGTCGCACTTCGGCGTGGACGCCTACCGCTGGTACTTCCTGCGCGCGATCGCGTTCGGCCAGGACGGGTCGTTCTCGTGGGAGGACTTCCAGGTCAGGTACACCTCCGAGCTGGCCAACGACTACGGGAACCTGGCGTCCCGCGTCGCCGCCATGATCGGCAAGTACTTCGACGGCGCGCTGCCCGAGCCCGGCGAGGCGGGCGAAGCGGAGCGGTCCCTGCACGAGGCGCTGGCCACCGCGGTCACCGAGGCGGACCGGCGCATCGGCGACGAGCTCGACTTCCAGGGCGGCATCGCGGCGGTCTTCGACTTCATCAAGCGGGTCAACGGCTATCTGACGGCGCAGGAGCCGTGGAAGGTCGCCAAGGACACCTCGGAGCCCGCGCGGGCGCGGCTGGCGACGATCCTGTACACGGCGGCGGAGTCGCTGCGCGCGATCGCGGTGCTGCTGCACCCGGTGATGCCGACGACGTCCCGCGCGCTGTGGGACTCACTCGGCGCGGACGAGGCCCTGGGCGACCTGGCGGCCCAGCGCGTGGGAGAGGCGGCCCGCTGGGGTCAACTCCCGCCCACCACCCCGATCACCAAGGGCGCCCCGCTGTTCCCGCGCCTTGAGGAGTGACGCCTCCCGCGGGGTTCGACGTCGGGGTGGCCCCCGGCTTTGTCGCCTCCGGCGGGGGTTGGTGGTTGTGAGGGCCCCGGGAAACCGGGGCCTTCGGCGTTCCGGCGCCGCCTCGCGGCGCCCGCGGCGGGCGGATTGATGTTCCGGCCTGTGGGTGGGCGCCCCAGGGGAACGCGCTTGTTCGCGCTGTCGGGCTTCGGTGCGGGCCTCGGCCCCCCCGGAGGGCCCCTCAAGGCGACCGGGGGGCGCGGGGTCGCCGTTCCGATGCCCGCCCGGCGAGGGCAAGGGTGCGGTGCGCCGCCGCCACCACCGCCGCGTCCACGAACCGGCCGTCGGGCAGCGACAGGGCGCCCGCCTCCGTCCGCGCGGCGCCCACCACCTCGTGGGCCGCCTCGACCTCCGCCGGGGTCGGCAGGAACGCCCGCTCGATGACCGGGAGTTGGCGGGGGTGGATCGCCGTGCGGCCCAGGAAGCCCAGGGCGCGGCCCTCCGCGCACGAGCGCGCCAGGCCCTCGGTGTCCCTGATGTCCGGGTACACCGACTGCGCCGGGGGCGCGAGGCCCGCCGCGCGCGCCGCCACGACCGTGCGGGAGCGGGGCCAGGCCAGGCCCGCCGGGTCGGACACCCCCAGGTCCGCGCGCAGGTCCGCCTCGCCGAGCGCGAGACCCGCCACCGCCGGGTGGGCCATGGCGACGGCGTGGGCGTTCTCCACGCCGAGCGCGCTCTCCAACAGCGCGTACAGCGGCGGCACATGGGCGGCCCAGCCGGCGACCCGCGCGACATCGCCCGGGCCGCTGACCTTGGGCAGCCGCAGCGCGTCGAGCCCGGGCAGCGGGGTCAGGCGCCGCACCTCCGCCTCGGCGAGCGGCCCGTCGAGCGCGTTGACCCTGACGTGCACCGGCACGCGTCGGCGCTCGCCCAGCAGCTCGGCCGTCGCGTCGAGCGCGTACCGCTTGCGCTCGGGGGCGACCGCGTCCTCCAGGTCCACGATCACCACGTCGGCGCCCGAGTCCAGCGCCTTGGCCACCACGTCGGGGCGGTCGCCGGGGACATACAGCCACGTCAGATACGGGGCCTGGGCCACGGCGGCGGTCACAGGGCGCCCCCCGCGCGCAGCGACGCGATCTCCTCGGGCGACAGGCCGAGCCCGCCGAGCACCTCGTCGGTGTCGGCGCCGTGCGGGCGGCCCGCCCAGCGGATGGCGCCCGGCGTGCCCGAGAGGCGGAAGAGGACGTTCTGCATGCGGACCGTGCCCAGCTCCTCGTCCTCGACCTCGGTGATCGAGCCGAGCGCCCTGTACTGCTCGTCGGCCATGACGTCGCGGATGTCGTTGATGGGCGCGATGGCCGCCTCGGCGCGTTCGAACGCCTCGATGACCTCGGCCCGTTCATGCCGGGCGATCCAGGCGCCGACCGCCTCGTCGAGGTCGTCGGCGTGGCTCGCGCGGCCCGCGCCCGTCGCGAACCACTCCTCGTCGATCACCTCGGGCCGCCCGACCAGGCGCATGACGCGTTCGGCGATCGACTGCGCCGACGTGGAGACGGCGACCCAGCGGCCGTCGGCGGTGCGGTAGGTGTTGCGGGGGGCGTTGTTGGCCGAGCGGTTCCCGGTGCGCCGCTGCACATGGCCGAGCTGGTCGTACCAGAGCGGCTGGGGGCCGAGGACCGTGAGCATCGGCTCGATGATCGCCATGTCCACGACCTGGCCCTGGCCCGTGCGGTCGCGGCCCGCCAGGGCCGTCATCACGGCATAGGCGGTGGTCAGCGCGGCGATCGAGTCGGCGAGGCCGAACGGCGGCAGCGTCGGCGGCCCGTCCGGCTCACCGGTGATCGCCGCGAAGCCGCTCATCGCCTCGGCCAGCGTGCCGAACCCGGGACGCCGCGCGTACGGGCCGAACTGGCCGAACCCGGTGACCCGCGCGAGGACGAGACGGGGGTTGGCCGCGGACAGCTCGTCCCAGCCGAGGCCCCACTTCTCCAGGGTGCCGGGCCGGAAGTTCTCGATGATCACATCGGACTCGGCGGCCATGCGCAGCAGCACGTCCCGGCCGCCCGAGGTGGAGAGGTCGAGGGTGATGGCGCGCTTGTTGCGGCCGAGGAGCTTCCACCACAGGCCCACGCCGTCCTTGCTCGGGCCATGGCCCCGCGACGGGTCGGGGCGCCTCGGGTGCTCGACCTTGATCACCTCGGCGCCGAAGTCGCCGAGCATCGTGGCCGCGAGCGGGCCGGCGAACAGGGTGGCCAGGTCGAGGACGCGCAGCCCTTCGAGGGGGGAGGGCGCTTCCTGGCTCGTCGCTTCCTGGTTGATGTCCTGGGTTCCTGGTGCGTCGTTCATCGGGCGTCCTGGAGTTGCGTGGTGGTGTGCAGGGTGTCGATCTCCTCGCGCGTCGGCATGGACGAGGAGGCGCCGGGGCGTTGAACGGCGTGGGCCGCGGCCGCCGCGGCCCACGCCATGGCGTCCGCCATGGGGCGGCCCTCCCCCGCGGCCACGGAGAGGGCGCCGACGAACGTGTCCCCCGCGGCCGTCGTGTCCACCGCGCGCACCGGCAGCGCGGGGACGGTGAACGGCTCCACGCCGCGCGCGGCGTAGAGGCTGCCCGCCTCGCCCAGGGTGATGACCACCTCGGGCACCAGGTCGAGGAACGCGACCGCCGCGCGGCGCGGCACATGGTGCCCGGTGAGCGCGGCGGCCTCGTGCTCGTTGGGCACCAACAGGTCGGTGAGGGCGAGGAGTTCGTCGGGGAGCGGCTGGGCGGGCGCGGGGGTCAGTACGGTGCGCACGCCCCGCGCGCGGGCGGCGCGCGCGCCCGCGAGCACGCCCTCCATCGGCAGCTCGAGCTGCATCAGCAGGGCGTCCGCGGCGGCGATGCGCTCCTCGTCGCCGGGGGCGAGCCCGGTGACCGTGCCGTTGGCGCCAGGGACGACGACGATCGAGTTGCCGCCGTCGTCGTCCACGACGATGTGCGCGATGCCGCTCGGCCCGTGAACGGTGCGCAGCGCGGCCGTGTCCACGCCCGCCCCTTCGAGCGCCGCGCGCAGCCTGGGCCCGAGGTCGTCGTCGCCGACCGCGCCGATCATGGCGACGGCGCCGCCCGCGCGGGCGGCGGCGATCGCCTGGTTGGTGCCCTTGCCGCCGGGGACCGTGCGGAACTCCCGGCCCGACACGGTCTCGCCCCGGTGCGGGGCGGCGCGCGTGTAGGCGACCAGGTCCATGTTGGTGGATCCGAGGACCGCGATGGCGGGGCCGCCGCCGAGGGGACGGGTCACTCCGTTGCCTCCAGGGTGAGTGTGGCGAGGGCGTCGAAGCCGATGCCGTCGAAGCCCGCGACGGTGGTCGCGAGCCGGTTCTTCAGCGGGCCCGTCCAGCGGGTGGGCAGTGCCCCCGGCGACCCGGCGAGCGCGCCGGCCAGGGCCCCGGCCGTCGCGCCGTTGGAGTCGGTGTCCCAACCCCCGGACACCGCACGGCAGATGGTGGCCGAGAAGTCGCCGTCCGCGTGGGTGAGCGCGGCGGCGACGACCGCGGCGTTGGGCAGGACATGGACCCAGTGGTGGTCGCGGTACCGCTCGTGCAGGCGGTCGACGACGCCGTCCCAGCCGTCGGCGGCGGGCGCGGCGCGGGCGGCGTCCACGCCGAAGCGCACGGCCTCGGCGTAGCGCGACCCCGGCGGGACGACGGCGAGCCCCGCGCGCACGCAGCCGTGCGCGTCGGCGTCGCCTCCCATGGCCGCCGCGGTGGCGGCCGCGGTGAACATCGCGCCGTGCACGCCCACCCCGGTGTGGGTCAACGTGGCGTCCCGGTGGGCGAGTTCGGCGGCGGTCGCGGGGTCGCCCGGATGGGTCCAGCCGAAGATGTCGGCGCGGATCTGCGCCCCGATCCACTCGCGGAACGGATTGCGGAAGGTGGCCGTGTCCGGGGGCTCGATCCCGGCGAGGAGGTTGCGGTAGGCGACGCGTTCGGCGGTGAACGTCCGGCCCGCGGGCAGCTCGTCGAGCCACAGCTGCGCCACGTCGGCCGTGGTGAAGTGGTGGCCGTGGCGGCGCAGTAACAGCAGCCCGAGCAGCGGGTAGTTGAGGTCGTCGTCCTCGGGCGCGCCGTCGATGGTCTCGGCCAGCGACGTGGCGCGCGAGCGGCGGTTCCAGGGGTGGGCCGCCAGCACCTCGGGCGGCACGCCCGCCTCGGTGAACCATGTCGCGAGCGGCCAGTTCCCCGCGGCGCGGCCCAGCGCGCGGATGCCGTCGACGGGGATCTTCTCGACGGGCTTGCCCAGCACACACCCGGCGGCCCGCCCCAGCCACGCGGCCTCCAACCGCTCGGCCAGCCGGGGGCGTTGCGTGGCACGCCCCGAAGTGCCCCGCGGCGTGGGCCGGTCGGGGCACGCGGCCCGGATGTCCGCCAGGGCGGTGGGCTCGCGGTCGGCCAACGGCGTTGGCAGCGCGGCCAGTTCGTCGAGCAGCTCCTCGGCAAGGGCACGCAGGCCCGCGGGCGCGGGCTCGGGGGAGGCCCCGGCGCGCGGCGGCGCGGGGTGGCCGCCCGCCGCGCGCCAGCGGGCGGCCAAGGGCGCGGCGTCGCGGCCGTCGAGGGCCGCCTGCCTGAGCTCGTGGCCGATCAGGTCCTCGGGCTGGACCCAGGTCAGACGCAGCATCAGGCCCCCGCGATCGCGGCGAACAGCGCCTCGTGCGCCCTGCGGCGCTCGACGTCGCGCGCGAACACCTCGCACGCCACGGCCGCGAGGGCGGCCCCTGGCGCCCGCAGGTCGAGCCTGCTGGCCCGCGCGATCTCCTCGCTCCACTCGCCGGGCACGGCGCCCTCCCCGGCCAGCGCGCCCACGATCGCGCCGCTCATGGTGGCGATGGAGTCGCAGTCGCGCCCGTAGTTGACCGAGCCGAGCACCGTGTGCCGGAAGTCGCCGCGGCCGACCAGCAGCATGCCGAGCGCGATCGGCAGCTCCTCGATCGCGTGCAGCCTGGAGGGGCGCCGCGCGCCGAGCGAGGGCGCGCGGTACTCGGGGCCCACGGTGTCGAACGGCGCCACCGCGGCGCGCAGCGGGCCGAGCGCCTCCTCGAAGTCGTCGTAGCCGCCCGCCACGTGGGCCACGGCGTCGATCGCGGCCCGCGTGCCGTCCTTGGCCAGCGCGAGCGCCTCGGCGACGACCGACTCCGGCGTGGCGTCCGGCGCGCACGCCGCGGCCACCGCCGCGGCGAACACCCCGGCCGCCTCCCGCCCGTAGCTGGACTGGTGCGCCCCCGCGACATCGAGCGCCTCCGCGTAGGCCGCCGCGGGATGGCCCGCGTTGACCAGGCCGACCGGCGCCATGTACATCGCCGCGCCGCAGTTGACGATGTTGCCGACCCCGGCCTCGCGCGGGTCCACATGGCCGTAGTGGATGCGTGTGACGATCCACTTCTCGGCCAGGAAGATGCGCTGCAACGGCAGGGCCTCGGCGCCGAGTTCGGGGATCCAGCGCGGCGTGGAGATCAGGTCGGGCACCAGGTGGTCGGCCACCGCGTAGGCGTCGAGGTGGTCGCGGACCCTCTCGTAGACGCGGACCAGCGCGTGCGTCATCAGGGTGTCGTCGGTGACGTGCCCGTCGCCCTTGTGGTAGGGCGCGATCGGGCGGGCGGTGCGCCAGTTCTCCCGGTGGAACGGCTCGACGATGCCGGTGACGCGCCCGCCGTGCCGTTCGGCGATCGCCTCGGGCGACCAGCCCTCGACGGCGCCGCCGAGCGCGTCGCCGACCGCGGCGCCCACCAGGGCGCCGACGGTGCGGTCCTCGAGGGTGGGCGGCGCGGCCTTCCTCGCTTCGATCCTGGCTTCGGTCCTGGCGTCGAGGTGCGTCGGCGTGGGGGTCGTCATCTGGTCTCCTTCGTGGGTACTCCGGCCTTCGGGCCGGGGAGGAAACGAGGCTCCTGTGGAGCAGGGCAGGGGAAGGCGAATCGCCGCCAGGGCGGTTCGGCGTCTACGGTCACCGATCGACACCCTTGGGTCACATGGGGGTTGATAGGGTGTGAGGTATGGCGCGGCAGGTCAAGCGGGCGTTCAGGTACCGCTTCTACCCCACGAGCGAGCAGGCGGCGGAGCTGTCGCGGACGTTCGGCTGCGTCCGTCTCGTGTACAACAAGGCGCTTCAGGAACGCACGCGGGCCTGGTACGGCGAGCAGCGCCGGGTCTCCTACGTGGAGTCGTCGGCGATGCTGACCGGATGGAAGAAGACCGAGGGACTGGCGTTCCTGACGGAGGTGTCCTCCGTCCCGCTCCAGCAGGCCCTGAGACATCTCCAGACCGCCTTCACCAACTTCTTCGCCAAGCGGGCCCAATACCCCCGCTACAAGTCGCGGAAGAGGTCGAGGGCGTCGGCCGAGTACACCCGGAGCGCCTTCACCTGGCGCGATGGGCGGCTGATGCTGGCGAAGATGTCCGGGCCGCTGGACATCCGCTGGTCGCGTCCGCTGCCTCAGGGGGCGGAGCCGTCCACCGTGACCGTCTCCCGTGACGCGGCGGGCCGCTGGTTCGTGTCCCTGCTGTGCGAGGACACCGTCACCGAGGCCCCCGCCACGGGCGCGGCGGTCGGCATCGACGCGGGCATCACGTCCCTGGTGACCCTGTCCACCGGGGAGAAGATCGCCAATCCCCGGCACGAGCGGCGTGACCGTACGCGCCTGGCCCGCGCGCAGCGGGAGTTGTCCCGTAAGGCGAAGGGCTCGGCCAACCGTGAGAAGGCCCGCCGTAAGGTGGCCCGGGTCCACGCCCGGATCGCCGACCGGCGCAGAGACTTCCTCCACAAGCTCACCACTCGGCTCGTCCGTGAGAACCAAACGGTCGTGATCGAGGACCTCGCCGTCCGCAACCTGCTCAAGAACGGGCGTCTCGCGCGCGCCATCTCGGACGCGGCCTGGACGGAGCTTCGCTCCATGCTGGAGTACAAGTGCGCCTGGTACGGGCGTGAACTCGTGGTGATCGACCGCTTCTTCCCCAGCTCGAGGCTGTGCGGGGCCTGCGGCACGGTCCGCGGGAAACTGCCGCTGAACGTCCGGACGTGGACGTGCGAGTGCGGCGCGGTGCACGACCGTGACGTGAACGCGGCACGCACCATCCTGGCCGCCGGGCTGGCGGCAGCAGCCTGTGGAGACGGTGTAAGACCTCAACGGGAGTCCTCCCGGACAGGGCAGTCGTCGATGAAGCAGGAACCCCAGCGGGCGACCGCTGGAACCCCCCGCCTCTAGGCGGGAGGAAGTCAAGGCAGTGGTCCTTCCGGGGCGGCGGTGAAGGGGGTCGTGGCGAGCTGTTCCGCGAGCGGGACCAGGTCCGTGCCCGCGAGCCGGGGCAGCGCGCACCCGGCGAGGGTGCGGCACGCGTCACGCCAGGTGCCGGGCAGCGCGTCCGCGCCGCCCACCACGCCGGTGAGCGCCCCGGCGAGCGCGGGCGCGGAGTCGGCGACGCGGGAGAGGCAGGCCGCGGACGGCACCGCCTCGGTGACCGCCCCGGCGGCGGCGGTGGCCACCGCGAGCGCCACGGGAACGGTCTCGGCCGCCGCGATCCCGTAGCTGTAGACGTGGTCGACGATCTCGTGCTCGAGCAGCGGGACCAGCGCGAACGCGTTCCCCGGCAGCCCGGGTCTGGCCTTGGCCGCCGAGCGCCCGAGCTCGACGGCGTGCAGCGCGTTGCGCCGGATCTCGGTGCCCTCGGGCAGCTGGTCGACGGCCGCGTCCACGCACGCGTCCACCGGGCCGCCGTCCAACGCCGTGGCGACCGCCGCGGCCATCGCGCGGGCGCCGTGCACGCCGTCGCCGTCCTGGGTGTAGCGGGCGTCGAACTCGGCCAGGTCGGCCGCCGCCTCGGGGTCGCCCGGGTGCACGACGGCGAGCACGGCGGCGCGCACGCAGGCGGCGTCGTCGAAGTAGTGGGGGTTGTCGTGGCCCGTGGCGGGGGGCCGCAGCCCGGTGGCCAGGTTGCCGAGGCCCGCGCGCACGGAGATCCTGGCGCGCAGCGGGATCTCGGCGGACTCGATCTCGTCGGCCCTGTCGGCCGCGGCCGCGACCTCGTCGGCCAGGGAGCTCCAGGCCAACGCCAGGGCGGATCGTACCCGTTGGCCCGCCGTGAGGTCGGAGTCGCCCGATCCGGCCGCCGACAGCACCGAGAGCGCGGTGAACGCGGCCCACTCCGCGTCGTCGGAAGGGCCGAGCCGCAGCGGCTCGGGCGGCTGGTTGAGCGCTATGGGGACGGGCAGCGTGGTGGTGGCGTTCAGCTCGGCGAACGTGTCGAGCTCGCGCGTCAGCCGCCGGGTCCAGTCCGGCATCCTGGCGGCCCTGTGCCGCCCCGATGGCCAGCCCGCGGCGTCGCCCGCGGCGATGCCGAGCAGCAGGCCCTCGATCCGGCGGGGGGCCTTCGCGGCGATGGGACCGCCGAGCGCGGCCTCGGTCAGGACGGGGGGCACGGTGGGGGTCACGCGGCGGCTCCTTCGCTGCCGCCGTCGCGGCCTTCGCGCCGTCCGTCGGGTCGTCCGTCGTCCCTGCCGTCGGGTCGTCCGTCGGGCGGCGGGCTGAGCCGGTCGGCGACATCCAGGATGTGCCACCCGGCCATGGACGGCAGGCAGGTGCCGCGGACCGGGCCGATGGCCTTCGCCCAGTCGGCGGGGATCGCCGACTCGCCGCGCAGCGCGCCCGCGAGCGCCCCGGCGACGGCCGCGGTGGTGTCCGCGTCGCGGCCCATGTTGACCGCCATCTGCACGGACCTGACGAAGTCGCCGCGCGAGGCGGCGAACGAGCCGAACGCGAGCCCCACCGCCTCGGGCGCCAGATCGGTCCACGGGTAGCCGCCGATGACGGTGGCCTTCCGCACCGTCCGCTCCGTCGAGAGCGACGTGGCCGCCGGGTCGCGCCTGGCCCGGCGCGCCGCGGAGACCGCGCGGTGCAGGGAGCGCGCCGTCCACGAGTCCTCGGGGACCACCGACAGCGCCGCCTGCACCACCGCGTCGGGGCTGTGGCCGACCATCGCCGCCGCGACGCCCGCCGCCACGGCCCGACCGCCGTAGATGCCCTCGCCGTCGTGCGAGACCGTGCCGTCGATCGACACCAGGCGCGCGGCCTCGGCCGGGCGCCCCGCGGCGTAGACGCCGAACGGCGCGGCCCGCATGGCGAGCCCGTCGCTCCAGGCGTGCCGGTGCTGGGCGGAGATGGGCGCGGCCAGGCCGCGGCGGAGGTTCTCCAGGGTGCCGCGCTCGCTGAACCCCGCGCCCCTGAACGGGCCCTCGTCCCGGTCGGCGATCCACTCGTGCCACGCCGACTCGACATGGCCGACGGTCAGGGCCGCGCCGTGCTCGGCGAGCAGCAGCCCGGAGAAGATGGCGTACTCGGTGTCGTCAGTACCGGCCGGGTCGTCGGAGACGAAGCCCTCGATGCGGCCCCAGCGCTCACGGATCTGGGAGGGCTTCATGTTCTCGGCGGGCGCGCCGAGCGCGTCGCCGACGGCCAGGCCGAGCATCGCCCCCCTGGCGCGGTCCCTCGGCACGACCGCGGTGGGCGCCTGCGGGCGCGGCACCGTGGCCAGCCGGTGCGGCGGGGCCTCCTCGTCCGGCTCCCGTGGGCGGATGTCCCGTGGGCCGATGGGGTCGAGGCTGACGCTCATAATCTGTCGCTGCTCATTTCTGGTGGTGCGGGTCTCATGGTCAACGCTGGTACCGATCGAGGATCCGGTTCCCGTCGTCGGTGAGCTCCTCGCGGAGATCTTCCAGGTCAACGGCTCCGTTGTAGTACTCCTGGAAGGCGGGAGTGGCGATCTTGTCCTTCCACTCGGGGTAGCCACGGACCCCGAGCACCGGCGAGGGCCGCAGCGCCGCGGCCAGCTCGACGCCGGTGCGCCAGCCCAACTCCTCGGTGCTGAGCGAGGGATCGGCCAGGGCGGTGGTGCTGGTGGGCAGCATCCAGTCGCCACGGGCCAGCTCCACCGCGTGGTCCGCTCGGGTGAGGAACGCGATGAAGTCGGCGGCGGCCTGCCGGTGGTCGCTGTCCTGCGCCACCGAGAGGGTCTGCGGGGCGACGCCCTGCGCGAGCCCTTCGTCGCCGCCGCCCGACGGCATGGGGAGCACGCTCCACCCGAATCCGTCGGGCGCCTGCTGGGCGACCTGCTGACGGAAGGAGAAGTTGAGCGGGAGCAGCGCGTACCGGTCGGCGAAGAATCCAGGCAACGTGTCGGAGCCGCCCATGCCGAGGCTGCTGCGCGGCGCCGTGCCGTCCTCGTTGACCTGCCGGTGGATCAGCTCGGCCACGGCGGAGTCGGCCGCGCCGTACCGCACCTCGTTCTCGCCGCCGTCGCGGTAGAACAGCTGTCCCCCGGTGGAGAGCGAGAGGTTGACCGACTGGCTGACCGGCTCGCTCATCGACCACGCCACGCCATAGGTGTCCGTCTCGCCGTCGCCGTCGGTGTCCCTGGTCAGGTCGGCGGCGACGTCCTCGAACTCCTCCCAAGTCCACGGGTCGTCCGTCGTGGGGATCCGCACCCCGGCGTCCGCGAGGAGCGCGGCGTTGGCGATCAGGACGCGCGGCTCCTGGAGGAACGGCACGCCGTAGACGCCGCCGTCGAACGTCGTGGTGCCCCACGCCTGTTCGGGTATGTCGGCGCGCAGCTCGGGGGGCAGCAGGTCGGTGAGGTCGGCGAGGTAGCCGCCGTACGCGAAGTCGGTGAGGTCGGAGGCGTCGTTGTGGATGATGTCGGGCGCCTCGCCGCCCATGAACGACGTCAGCAGCTGGTCGTGGACGTTGTCCCACGAGCCCTGGACATAGCGGACCCGGACGTCGGGGTTGGCGGCGTTCCACCGGTCGACCAGCGCCTTGTTGGCCTCGACGGACTCGGCCTGCCAGGCGAGGCTCAGATAGTCCAGGGTCACGGTGCCGTCGTCGGGCCCCTCGTCGCCGAGGCCGCAGCCGGCGAGCAGCGCGGCGAGGGCGAACACGGCGGCGGCGCGGGCGGGCGCGGTGCGCGTGGGTGTGCGGCGCATCAGCCCTTCACCGCCCCGGCGAGCATGCCGCTGACCAGGCGCCGCTGGAGCAGCGCGAAGAACAGCAGGCTCGGCAGCGTGGCCAGGAACGCGGCGGCGGCGAGCGGGCCGAGGTCGGCGGCGCCCTCGTCCCCCACGAACAGGGTGAGGATCACGGACATCGTCTGTTTCTCCGGGGACTTGAGCAGCACGAGGGCGAAGAAGAACTCGTTCCACGCGGTGACGAACGCGAACATCAGCGTGGCCACGAGCCCAGGCGTCAGGAGCGGCAGCACGACCGAGCGCAGGGTGGTCAGCCTGCTCGCGCCGTCCACCGCGGCGGCCTCCTCGAGGGAGCGCGGCACGGCCTTGACATAGCCCTGGAGCATCCAGAGCGCGAACGGCAGGCTCCAGACGACATAGACCATGATCAGGCCGGGAAGCGAGTCGATCATCCGCAGATTCCGCAGGATCAGGAAGAGCGGGATGATGATCAGGACCAGCGGGAACATCTGGCTGACCAGGATCCACGCCGTGCCCGCGCGGGTGACCCGGGAGCGGTGGCGCACCATGACATAGGCCGCGGGCACGGCGATCGCCACCGCGATGACGGCCGAGGTGCCCGCCACCAGAAGGCTGTTGAACGCCGCCCTGAGCAGCGGCTGGGCGTCGAACGCGGCCCGGTAGTTGTCGAGGCTCGGCTCCCGGGGGATCCATGTGGGATCGATGGAGGCCAGCTCCTGCGGCGACTTGAACGACGTCGAGATCAGCCACAGCAGCGGAAAGGCGAGGAAGACCAGATAGAGGACGAGCGCGGCGTACTGCCCGGTGCGCCCGGCGACGCGCCCGACGCGTCGGGTCCTCTCGGCGGTCCTCGCGGTGGTTCTCGCCGTGGTCGTGCTCACTGGACGTCCTCCCTCAGCCGCTTGCGCAGGAACAGCGCGAGCAGGACGGCGATCACGGCCACCATCGCCAGGCCCATCGCCGCGGCATAGCCGAACTGCCCGTACTTGAACGCCTCTTCGTAGGCGAAGAGCATCGGAAGCCGTGTCTCGCCGCCCGGCCCGCCCTGGGTGAGGATGTACACAAGGCCGAACGAGTTGAAGTTCCAGATGAAGTTGAGCGCGGTGATGGCCAGCACCACGGGGCGCAGCGCGGGCCAGGTGACCGTGGTGAAGCGGCGCCACACCCCCGCCCCGTCGATGTGCGCGGCCTCCCGCAGCTCGAGCGGGACGTTCTGGAGGCCCGCGAGCAGCACCACCGTGGTCTGCGGCATCCCGGCCCAGACGCCCACGGCGATCACGGCGGGCAGGGCGAGGGAGAAGTTGGTGAGCCAGTCGAGATTGCTGTCGATCAGCCCGAGGGACGCCAGCGTGTCGTTGAGGATGCCCGCGTCCTGGTGGTAGACCAGCCGCCACATGATGCCGACCACCACCTCGGGCATCGCCCACGGCACGAGGGCCAGCGTCCTGGCCAGCCAGCGGAAGCGGAGGTTCTGGTCGAGCAGCAGCGCGAGGCCGAGCGCCAGGACGAGCTGGAGCGCGGTCACGCAGAAGGCCCACACCAGGCCGACCCGGAACGAGTCGAGGAACAGGTCGTCGAAGCGCAGGTCGGAGAAGTTGGTGACCCCGATGAACTGGGTGGGCTCCGTGCGGCCCGCCTGGGAGTCGGTGAACGCGAGCGACGCGCCGTACAGCAGCGGCCCCACGCTCAGCACCAGGATGGGTATCAGGGCGGGGAGCAGCAGGAACCACGCCCCGTGGTCGAGGCCGAGCGCCTGTTTGCGGCGGCGCGGCGTGCGGGGCGGCGGTGTGCCGCGGCGTCCCGGGACGGCTCTGTCCCGGGGTGCGGTCAAACTCATGAGGGAAACCTCGGACTTCAGGGGTCGGTCGCCGGCGCGGTCGAGGCGCGCACGACGAGGCGGGGAGGGGCGGTGGTGGTGCGGGGCTCGGGGAAGGCCCCGTGGACGGCCCGGTCTTCGAGCCGGTCGAGCAGCAACTCGGCGGCGTGCCTGCCGCGTTCGGACGAGCCCAGGTCCACGCTGGTCAGCGGGGGCCAACTGGCCTGGGCCAGCGTGCTGTTGTCCATCCCGGCCACGGCGACGTCGCCCGGCACGCGCAGCCCGCGCGCCAGCAGGGCGTGCGCGGCGCCGAGCGCCAGCTGGTCGTTGGCGCAGAAGATGGCGTCGGGCCCGGCGGGCAGCAGCCGCTCGGCCGCCGCCGATCCCGAGTCGATGCCGAAGTCCGTGTGCACGACGAGCCGTTCGTCGTAGGGCAGCCCGCGCGCCGCCAGCGCGGTGCGATAGCCCAGGTCGCGGTTGTGCCCGGGGACGGTGTCGCGCGGGCCGCCCAGGAACGCGATCCTGCGGCGGCCCGTCTCGTGCAGGTGCGCCACGGCGAGCGCGGCGCCCGCGACCGAGTCGGCCCGCACGCTGTCCACCGGGACGCCGTCGGGCAGCGAGCCGATCACCACGACGGGCCCCGCCGCGTGCGTCAACGCGTCGATGTGCGCGCCGGTGATGCGGATCGGGCACAGGATCAGCCCGTCGCTCGTCCGGTCGCCCAGGCTGCGCAGCACGGCGAGCTCGTCCTCGGCGACGGCGTCGGTGGAGTGCAGCAGCAGCCGGTACCCGGCGGCCTTGGTGACGGACTGGATCGCGCGGACCATGGCGACATAGACGGGGTTGCCGATGTCCGGCATGGCGAAGGTGAGTTGGCGGGTGCGCCCGTCCTTGAGCGAGCGTGCCACCGCGTTGGGCACGTATCCCAGCTCGGCGGCGGCGCGCCGCACCCGCTCGACGGTGTCGCGCCGTGCGCCCTGGCCGTTGAGGACGCGGGAGACGGAGGCGATCGAGACGCCCGCGCGCTCCGCTATCGACACGATGGTCGGCTGTCCGCCGTTCCACATCCCGGTTGCCACCCGTTTGCCCTCGATGCGCCAATGTCGTAAACGTTTCCACTGGCTGGAATCGTTTACAGATGGTGGGGTCCGTTTCCCCGGACGTCAAGAGGCGGTTGTCCGGAATTCGCCGGTGCGCGGCCCGTGGACGTGGGGTGTGCGCGACTGGGGAGGCGGGCCGCGCCGGGTCGGGTTAGCGTGCCAGGGAGAGGCGGCCGCGAGGTGGCGAGGTGGTGACACGGGCAGATGGCGGACACTCCGATCGAGGACTACGGGCTGCTGTCCGACCGCCACAGTGCCGCGCTGGTCGACCGCGACGGCTCGGTGGACTGGCTCTGCTTCCCCCGCTTCGACAGCGACGCCGTCTTCGGCGCGCTGCTCGACGCCCACGCGGGCAGCTGGGCGATCAGGCCGACGGGCCCGGCGCGGACCGAACGGCGTTATGTGCCCGGCACGATGGCGCTCTGCACGGAGTTCACGACCCCGACCGGCATCGTCGCGCTGACCGACGCGCTGGCCACGGGCGCCGCCGACGACCCCCACGAGCTCGGCGCGAATGCGCCCCATGTGCTGGTGCGGCACGTGCGCTGCGACGCGGGCGAGGCCGAGGTGACCGTGGACTTCAGGCCGCGCCCCGGCTACGGCCTCGGCCCGCCCGGGCTGATCCTTTCCGAGGGCGGCATCGTCACCCGGGCGGCGGACGGCGTGCTCGTGCTCTCGAGCCCGCTGCCGCTGGCGCCCCAGTCGGGCGCGGAGCCGGCCGGTGCCCTGGCGCGGACGACGCTGACCGAGGGCGACGAGCTGTGGTTCGGGCTCGGCTGGGACCCGCCCACGGCCGAGCCGAGGGACGCCTACTCGGCCGATGAGCTGGCCGATCTCATGGCGAAGACCCTCGAGAGCTGGCGCGCCTGGTCGCGGCTGCACGAGCGCTACCGCGGCCCGTGGAGCGCCCTGGTCCACCACTCGGGCCGGGTGCTCCAGGCCCTCACCTACCAGCCCACGGGCGCGATCGTCGCCGCGCCCACCACGTCGCTGCCCGAGACCCCGGGCGGCGCGCGGAACTGGGACTACCGCTACGCGTGGGTCAGGGACGCCGCGTTCACCATGGACGCGCTGTGGGTGGCGGCGTGCACGGACGAGGGAGAGCAGTTCTTCACGTTCATGACCGAGGCCGCCACCGGGTCGCCCTCGGGCGCGCAGCTCCAGATCATGTATGGCATCGGCGGCGAACACAACCTGGACGAACGGCGGTTGGACCACCTCACGGGCTGGGGAGGCTCGCGCCCCGTGCGCGTCGGGAACGACGCGTGGAGCCAGCCGCAGCTCGACGTCTACGGCGAACTCCTCGACACCGCCGTCCGGTTCGCCGACCAGCTGGCGGGAGCGGCGCCCGCGCTCGGCACGTTCCTGCTCGGCCTCGCCGACGCCGCGGCCGAGGTGTGGACACGACCCGACCACGGCATCTGGGAAGTCCGGGGCGAGCCACGGCACTTCCTCTACTCCAAACTGATGTGCTGGGTCGCGCTCGACCGCGCGGTGACCCTGGCCGACCGGCTCGGCGACCGGCTCGGCGGCACCGAGGAGCGGACGGCGGGCTGGCGGCGTGCGGCGGACGAGATCCGCGCCGCGATCGAGGAGCGCGGCTGGAGCGAGCGCGCGGGCGCGTTCACCCAGTCCTTCGGCAGCGACGTGCTGGACGCGTCCGCGCTCATGCTGCCCATCACCGGCTTCCTGCCGGGCGACGACCCGCGCGTGCTCGCCACCGTGGACGCCGTCGCGCGCGACCTGACCGACCGGCGCGGCCTGGTCCGCCGCTACCGCACGAGCAGCGAGGAGGGCGCGGACGGCCTGGCGGGGGAGGAGGGCAGCTTCCTGCTCTGCACGTTCTGGCTCTCCCAGGCCCAGGCGATGGCGGGCAGGACCGACGAGGCGCGCGAGACGTTCGAACGCGCCGCCTCGCACGCCAACGACCTGGCGCTGCTCGCCGAGCAGGTGGCCCCCGACTCCGGCCGGATGCTGGGCAACTTCCCGCAGGCGTTCAGCCATATCGGCCTGGTCAACGCCGCCTCCCAGATCGCCCGCGCCGAACGCCACGGGACCGGCGGCTGACCCCTTCCCCTCCGCCCGCACCCCGGGGTGCGTCACGCACACCGAGGTGCCTTTTGTGGGCCCTTCCTCGCTCACGCATGATGGTGCTACGCACAAGAGAGAAGAATTGGAGCCGGGCCATGCGTGTGGAGATCTGGTCGGATGTCGTCTGTCCCTGGTGCGGCCTTGGCCAGCACCGGCTGAACGAGGCGCTGCGGCGCTTCGAGCACGCGGACCAGGTCACGGTGGTGCACCGCTCGTTCCAGCTCGACCCCACCGCGCCGATCGGCGAGTCGCGCCCCGCCGCGGAGACGGTGGCCGCGAAGACCGGCGGGTCGCTCGAGCAGGCCCGCGCGATGATGACCCGCGTCGAGGACCTCGCCCGCGCGGACGGCCTGACCCCCTACATCGTGGCCGACAACCGCACGGGCAGCACCGCGCTCACCCATGAGTTCCTCGCGCACGCCACCGACAGGGGGCGGCACGACGAGGCGTGGGACGCGGTGTTCGCGGCGCACTTCGGCCGCGCCGAGTCGGTCTTCACGGTGGACGCGCTGGTCGCCCTGGGCGAGGGCCTCGGCCTCGCCCCGGCCGAGACCCGGCAGGTCCTCACCGACCGCCGCCACCGCGAGCGGGTCGCGCGCGAGGGGGCGCGCGCCACCCGGCTGGGCGCCACGGGCGTGCCGTTCACCGTGATCGACGACCGCTTCGGCGTGGCCGGGGCACAGGACGTGGACACGCTGCTCGAGGTCCTGCGCCGAGCGGTTTCCCCTGCGGGGAGCGACCGGGTGGGGTAGTGGGTGGCCCGGTGTGGTGCCTGCCCCCTGCGGGGGGGCGGGCAGGCCGGGTCGGGCGTTCCGGTGTGGTGTTCATCGCGGGCTGCGGCTGGTCGGGTGGTTGGGTGTGGTGCCCTCTGCGGGGAACAACGTGGTGTTGTCGCCGTGCGGTCCGGCGTGGTGCCGCCCTGTCGGACGGGTGTCCGCGAGGTGAGTTCCCGCAGGGGACGGCGCTTGCCCCCCGGCTGGGGCCCGCGACGGTCCACTTGCCCTCGTGAGGGGACGCCGCACACCGTCAACCCGTCGCCCCCGCAGGGGGCGCGCTGCGCGCGGGCGCCGTCCCCGGGGCATGTCGTCAACGTGTTGCCCTCCCCGGAGGGGGCGCGTTGCGCGCGGTTGCTGTCTCCCGGTTGCACCGTCAACCCGTCGCCCTCCCCGGAGGGGGCGCGTTGCGCGCGGGTGCCGTCTCCCGGTTGCACCGTCAGCGTGTTGCCCTTCCCGGAGGGGTGTTGCTTCCCGCAGGGTGCGTTGCGCGTGGGCGCGGTCCTCGGGGTGTGTCGTCAACGTGTTGCCCTTCCCGGAGGGGGCGCGTTGCGCGCGGTTGCTGTCTCCCGGTTGCACCGTCAACCCGTCGCCCCCCGCAGGGGTTCGCTTGTCCCCGCGGGGGGCGTTGCGCGCGGGTGCTGTCTCCCGGTTGCACCGTCGGCGTGTTGCCCTCCCCGGAGGGGGCGCGTTGCGCGCGGGTGCCGTCCCCGGGGCGTGTCGTCAACGCGTCGCCCTCCCCGGAGGGGGCGTCGCTTCCCGCACGGGAACAGCGCCATTCCCGTTGGAAGACTCCATGTCGCCCCACGCGGGGGACACCGCCGACCCCGCCGCGGGTGCGGCACCTCAGAAGGCCAGGATCACGATCGTGCCCGCGTATACGGCGAACAGCAGGACGCCGTCGAAGCCGAGGCGCAGCCAGCCGCGTTCCTGGCGGATCAGCAGGCCGCCGAGCAGCACCGTCGTCATCACCAGCGCCGCGGCCGTCAGGAACAGCTCGTCGTCGCCCGCCGCGTGGTACAGCGAGCCGCCCCGGTAGGCGATGTCGCCGACGACCAGGTTGAGCGCGTCCAGGCAGTTCCCGCCGATGACCGCGGCCACCGCGAGCGTGACCGCGCCCCTGCGGACCGCCGCGATGGCCGTCGCGGTCTCGGGCAGCGCGTTGATCACGCCCATCAGCCCGGCCCCGACGAAGCCGGGCGGCAGGTCCGTGCGGTTCACGAACGTCTCGGCCGCCACCGAGATCGCCCAGCCGCCGAGCACCACGAGCGCCGCGATCCCCAGGAACTCGCCCCACAGCCCGCCCGAACGCCGCCCGCCGCCCGGCGACCCGGGCTCGTCCGGCACGTCGACCACCGTCTCCCTGGTCCGCACCGCCTCCCACATCGGCCGCCGCCGGTCGCTGATGAGCCGCAGCCCGCCGATGTAGAACGCGCCCATCACCGCCGACGCGGGGTGCACGCCGAGCACCGTCACATCGGGCCCGAACGACGCCATCAGCGCGATGCCGAGCAGCGCGATCAGCAGGCAGCCGAAGAGGACGTTGGACAGGGAGGCCGCCGCGTGCTCGAGGTTGGCGCGGCGGTGGAACGCGTCCGCCACCGCGATGGCCAGGGTCTGCGCGGCGATGCCGCCCACCGCGTTGCCATAGGCCAGTTGGGGCTGGTCGGCCAGCGCCGTGGCCGCCGTCATCACGATGCCGGAGAGCGACGTGACCACGCCGAAGAACACCGCGCCGAACAGCGCCTCGCCCCAGCCCGTCCGGTCGGCGAGCCGGTCGCCGAGCACGGCGAGCCGCACGCTGCCGAGGACGGTGAGCACCCCCACGACGACGAAGACGACGATGCTCCAGCCGAGCGGCCACGGGCCGGTCAGTAGGTCGGACACTCCACATCCTCACGTCAGGGGGCGCGGGCCACTCCGATGTCGGCCGACTTGAGTACCACGCCTCGCCTGCCGATATGCCTGCGTGGCCCGCGGTGGCTGGAATGTCACCTCACCGACCGCCGCGGGGGCCCCTAGTCTTCTACAAGCCTGTAGAAAGACGAGGGCGGAAAACGTTCGACGACATGAAGGAGTGGACGCCGCGATGGTGTTCAAACGGCTGCTCGGCTCGCTCGGCGTGGGCGCGCCCAAGGTGGACACGGTCCTCGACGGAGGGCCCGCGCTGCCCGGTGGCCCGCTGTCGGGACAGGTGCACATGGAGGGCGGCTCGGCCGACTTCGAGATCGAGGAGGTCGCCCTCGAGCTGGTCGCCCGCGTCGAGGCCGAGAGCGAGGAGGGCGAGGCGGAGGGCGCCGTGGCGTTCGCCCGTTGGACGGTCGGCGGCGGCTTCCGGCTGCCCGCGGGGGAGCGCCACGCGCTGCCGTTCACGGTGACCCTGCCGTGGGAGACCCCGGTGACCGAGCTGTACGGGCAGCCGTTCGGCATCGTCATCGGCGTGCGGACCGAGCTGGTGGTCGCGGGGGCCAAGGACGCGGGCGACATCGACCCGGTCTCCGTCGCGGCGCTGCCCGCGCAGGCCGCGATCCTCGAGGCGCTGGGCCAGCTGGGCTTCGGCTTCGCCTCCGCCGACCTGGAGCTGGGCCAACTCCACGGAACCGGCCAGCAGTTGCCGTTCTACCAGGAGATCGAGCTGGTCCCGCCGCCGCACTACGCGGGCGCGGTGAACGAGCTGGAGCTGACCTTCATCGCCGGGCCAGGCGGCGTCGAGGTGGTGCTCGAGGCGGACAAGCGCGGCGGGCTGTTCGACGGCGGCCATGACGCGCTCAACCACCACGCCGTCAGCCACGACAGCGTCGATCGCACCGACTGGGCCGCCGAGGTGGACGCCTGGGTGCGCGAGCTGGTGGAACGCCATGGCGCGGCCCACGGGTACCAGGGGCATCCCGGTTACCAGGGTCACCCCGGCTACCAGGGCCACGGGCACCCCGGATACGGGACCCCGTACAAGGACGACCACGGGGACCATCACCACGGCGACGACCACCACGGCTCGGGCCCCGGCATGGGCACGGTGATCGCCGCGGGCGCGGCGGGGCTCGCCGTCGGCGTGGTCGGCGGCCTGGTCGCGGCCGAAGTGGTGGACGAGGTCGGCGACTTCTTCGAGGGCGACGAGGACGAGGGGGACGACGAGGGATAACGACGCCCCTCACCGGACACCCGGGCGACCCGCCGCGCCCCCCGCGGTGGGTCGCCCCGGCGCGTCCGGGCGTGTCGCCCTCAGAACGGGCCCGGGGCGCGGTCTTGAATGAGGTTGCCTTCACGCACCGTGATCGTGGCGGTGCGGACGACGACCGACGAGGGAAGGGACACCGCCCCATGAAGACGACCGCGCTCGGCAGAACCGGACTGCGCGTCTCGAGGATCGCCTACGGGACATGGCAACTCGGCGGGGACTGGGGCTCGTTCGACGAGGACGCGGCCATCGCCGCCATCCGGCACGCCAGGGAGCTGGGCGTCAACGTCTTCGACACCGCCCAGGCCTACGGCTTCGGCGCGGCGGAGCGCGTGCTGGGCAAGGCCCTGCGCCCCGAGCTCACCCGCGACCGCGACGGCGTGGTGATCGCCACCAAGGGCGGCGTCGTCCCCGGCGGCCGTGACGCCTCGCCCGCCCGGCTGCGCGCGGGCGTCGAGTCGAGCCTGCGGGCGCTCGGCGTGGAGACCATCGACCTCTACCAGGTGCACTGGCCCGACCCCTCGGTGCCCATCGCCGAGACGGCGGGCGCGCTCCAGGATCTTGCCGACTCCGGCAAGATCCGCCATGTCGGGGTCTCCAACTACGGCGTCGAGCAGATGGAGGAGTTCGCCGCGGTCCGCCCGGTGGAGACCCTTCAGCCCCCGTACCACCTCTTCCGCCGCGCGGTGGAGGAGCGCGTCCTGCCGTACGCGGCCGAGCACGGCGTCGGCGTGCTGGCCTACAGCCCGCTGGCCAGCGGGCTGCTCACCGGGCGGATCGACGAGGACACGACGTTCGACGAAGGCGACTGGCGCGGCGGCGCCACGGCGTTCACGGGGGACGCGCTCAAGCGGAACGTCGCGGTCGTGCGCGAGCTCGCCGCGTTCGCCGAGGAGCGCGGCATGACCGTCAGCCAGCTCGCCATCGCGTGGGTGCTCGCGCGCCGGGGCGTGGACGTCGCGATCGTCGGCGCGCGCGGCAGCGCGAACATCGAGGCGAGCGCCGCCGCGGCCGACGTGGAGCTGACCGCCGCCGACCTGGCCGCGATCGACCGGATCACCGAGGACGCGGTGCAGATCGAGGGCTCGACCCCCGAGGGCGCGATCTGACGCGTCCGCGTCCCGGGGGACACATCCCATGATCCCCCGATCGGGTGATCTTCCGGCCGATCTGTAGGATGAGCGACCGCACAGGCGTCCTCTCGATCACGCGATCACGGCCGGGAAGAGAACCATGAGCACAGCCACCGGCGTGGCCGTCAGGGCGCGGGTGGCCGTGGCGGCCGTGTTCTTCACCAACGGCTTCGTCTTCGCCAACGTCGTCCCGCGCTATCCGGAGATCAAGGACGACCTCGGCCTCTCCCACACCGCACTCGGCACCGCGATCGCGGCCATGCCGCTGGGCGCGCTGGTGATCGGGCTGCTGGCCAGCCCGTTGATCAGACGGTTCGGCTCGGCGTGGACGGCCGTGGTCGCGCTCGCGCTCCTCGGGGCGAACGTCGTCTTCATCGGGACCGCGCCAGGATTCGCGCTGCTGTGTGTGGCGCTGTTCATCGCGGGCAGCCTCGACTCCATCACCGATGTGGCGATGAACGCCCACGGCATGCGCGTCCAACGCCTCTACGGCCGGTCGATCCTCAACTCCTTCCACGGCCTGTGGAGCGTCGGCGCCGTCCTCGGCGGCCTCACCGGGGCGGGCGCGGCCCAGGCCGGGATCCCGCTGCCCGTCCACCTGGCCGTCGCGGGGGCGATCACGGTGGGCGCGGCGGCGGTGGCCTTCCGCTTCCTGCTGCCGGGGCCCGACGACGCCGAGCGGGAGGCGGCGGCCGATGACGCGGGGAAGGCGGCCCGCGGGGGCCCCGGCTGGCCGGTGATCAGGCTGCTCGCGGTGCTCGGCCTGCTCTCGGCCGCGGCGGCGGCCGTCGAGGACTCGGGCGCCTCGTGGGGATCGGTCTATCTGCGTGGCGAGTTGGCGGCCAACGCGGTGGTGGGCGGCCTCGGCTTCGCCGCCCTCCAGGGCGCGCAGACCGTGGGGCGGCTGCTGGGCGACCGGGTCGTGCACCGGCTCGGCGACCGGAACACCTCGCGCCTCGGCGGGCTGCTCGTGGTCACCGGCATGGGCGCGGCGCTCCTGTGGCCCTCGGTGCCGAGCACGCTCGCGGGCTTCGCGCTCGCGGGCCTCGGCATCGCCACGCTGATCCCGGCCGCGTTCCACGCCGCCGACGAGATACCCGGGCTGTGGCCCGGCGCGGGCATCACGGTGACCGCGTTCCTGCTGCGCATCGGCTTCCTGCTGTCGCCCCCGCTCGTGGGGGTCGTGGCCGACGCCTCGTCGATCAGGGTCGGGCTCGTCGTCGTGCCGCTCGCGGGCCTGGTCATCCTGCTGACCTCGGGCATACTCGAGGGCCGCCGCCCCGCGAAGGGGTGACGGCCCTCGAGCCCGCGATCCGTGTGTCCGATCCGTGTGGGGGACGGACGGTGGGGACGGATCAGTAGGCGCTGTCGACGTTGTCCATCGAGCCGTAGCGGTCGGCGGCGTAGTTGCAGGCCGCGACGATGTTGGCGACCGGGTCGTACTGGTCGTACGCGGTGCCCTCGACGTGGTAGGCGTCGAACGTGGGCTTGATGACCTGGAGCAGGCCCTTGGAGGGAACGCCGTTCCGGGCGTTGATGTCCCAGTTGTTGATCGCGTTCGGGTCGCCGCTCGACTCCCGCATGATGTTGCGGTGGATGCCCTCGTAGCTGCCGGGTATGTCGTGCTCGTCCATGATGGCGAGGGCCTCGCGGATCCAGCCGTCGAGGTTGTCCGGGTACTCCTCCTCCTGGGGCTCCTCGGCCTCCGCGGCCTTCTCGCCGCCCTGGCCCTCGGCGCCCTCGGCGGCCTTCTCGGCCTTCTCGTCCTTGGCCTCGGCCTCGGGCTTGTCGTTGGAGCCGGAGTCCGAGCCGGAGCCCGAGTCGTCGGAGTTGTCGGAGTCTTCGGCCGGGGCGGCCGAGGGGCGCTCGGCGGGCTGGCCCGGCAGCGCGAGCGCGGTCTGCTGGCTGCCGAGGCCACTGGCGGCGGTGGTCGCGTCGGTGCCCTGGAGGTTCGTGGTGAACGCCACGGGTGACGCGGTGCTCGAGGCCACGCGCTCGGGGGCCACGGGCGAGGCCGAGGCATCGCTCGGGACGAGCGAGACGGCCACCGCGGCGGCCCCTGCGGCGGCGATGCCGGCGAGCGAGACCTTGCGGGCCGTGATCCGGCTCGTGCCGGAGGTCGGGGTGCGGGTCGCGGACATGGAGTCGCATACCTCTTCGGAGTGGGGGGAATTACCACAATCTGTGGATGCCAGCCATTCTTAGCGGGTGCCTCACCGGCGGACAAAGGTGCGATCTACGGCCCTCCCTCGGAGAGGCCGGGGCCGCCGCCCCCGCGACCCGCGCCAGCCGCGGCCTCCGCCTCCACCGGGACCGCTATCGCCCTTCGTATGTGGCGCTGGTCACGTGCGGTGGGTCACACTCTGGCCGCTGATTCCTTACACGCGGTGAGCGAGACGTTGCCTTGCCGCGGGGTGGCGATCCGCAGATGCGGGGTGATGCGCGCCAGCGATGCGCGGATGCCATGGGAACCAGCCGTTTCACCGGCATCCGCGGATGGGCGCGCCCGCCTGGGGTAGCCAACCGGTGGTGCCGAGCGAAAGGCCGCCCATGGACCCGCTCATCTCATCCCCGCGCGCCGCGGTCGCCCTGACCGGCGAGGTCGCGCGCCCCGCGCTCCTGACCGTCGACGACCTCGTCGACTCCGCCGCGTGGCCCGTCCACCACGCCGAAGTGACGTTTCTCTGCTCGACCAGCGGGGCCCGGCGGCACCGTTTCTCGGGGCCCGCGCTGCACGACGTGGTGCTCTCGGCCGCGCCCGCGTTCCCCTCGGGGCGCCGCAAGGACCGGACGCGCTTCCTGCTGGTGGTCGCCGGGGCGGACGGCCATGTGGCCGTGCTGTCCTGGGCGGAGATCGACCCCGACTTCGCCGGGTCCGCCGTGCTGCTCGCCACGCACGCCGACGGCAGCTCGCTCGCCGGGCCCGGGCCGCAGCTTGTCGTCCCCGGGGACCGTTACGGCGCCCGCTGCGTCAGCCGCGTCGGCCGGGTCGGCGTCCACCGGGCCGGGGCGGACACGGGGGATCAGGGCGAGCGGCGCGGTCCCGCGACCACGAGCCCCATCGGGCGGCGCGCGTCGTGACGGAGGTGGTCGCGGGCGCCCGCGCAGAGCCCTTCGACGCCGCGGCTCCGGCGGCGTCTTCCGGATCGAGGGGCGCGGGGCGGCGGTGGTGCGCGGGAGTGCGCGCCGTCACGCGCTAGCATCGGCCGCGTGCTGCGAGTGACCGACGATCGGTGAGCCGGGGGAGGCGGGCTCGGGGCGAGCGACGGGCCGGAAGACGCTGGTGGTGGCTGGTGACCGCGGCGTTGATCACGGTCGGCCTGCTGGTCGCCGTCTCACGTCGGGGCGAGCTCGGCGACGCCTGGCACCTCCTGACGCATGTGAGCCCTCAGAAGGCGGCCGTCGCGCTGCTCTGCGAGGCCGCGTCCCTCCTGTGCCTTGCCGCGCTGCAACGGTGGCTGCTCGCCACCGGAGGCGTGCGGCTGTCGTTGGCCACCATGACGCCCCTGGAGCTGGGAGCCAACGCGATGGCGGGCGCCGTGCCGGGCGGGGCCGCCTTCGGCGCCGCATGGCTCTACCGCCAGTTCCGCCGCCGAGGCGCCGACCAGGCCCTGACCGCGACGACCCTGGCGATGGCGGGCGCGTTCTCCGCGATGGCCCTGCTGCTCATCATGGTGCTCGGCGCGCTCACGGCCGGGTCCCGCGGCCCGGGGGCGCTGCTGCTTCGGGTGGTCGCGGTGCTCGCGCTCGTGGCCCTTGGCGCCGTCCTCCTGCTGCGCATCGCCGCCGTCCGCCGGGCCGTCAGCCGCGGCTGCCGCAGGACCGAGGCCAGGTTCGGCCGGATCGGGAAGGCCGACGCGGCGCTGCGGCGCGTGGTGCGCCAGGCCAGAGCGGTGCAGCCCGGCGTGCGGCCCTGGCTGTGGCCGAGCGCGCTGGCCGTGCTCAACTGGGCCTTCGACGCGGCATGCCTGGTGGCCAGCCTGTGGGCACTCGACATCCCGGTGCCATGGCAGGGCGTGCTGCTCGCCTACGGCCTGGTCCAGATCCCCGGCAGCCTCCGCCTGACCCCGGGCGGCGTCGGCATCGTCGAGGCCGGGCTGACCGGCCTGCTCGTGGTCTACGGCCTGCCGACGAGCCAGGCGTTCGCCGGTGCCCTGCTCTACCGCATCTGGAACTACTGGCTCCTCCAGCCCATCGGCTGGGCCTGCTGGGCCGCGATCACCTTCCGCAACCGGCGCTCCGCGCCCCCGCCGGAGGGGTGACCGACCGGTCGCCGTGCCCGCCGCCGGGGGCGGTTTCTCAGCACTCGATGATGTTGACCGCGAGCCCGCCGCGGGCCGTTTCCTTGTATTTGACCGACATGTCAGCACCGGTCTCCTTCATCGTGCGGATCGCCTGGTCGAGCGACACATGGTGGCGGCCGTCCCCGCGCAGGGCCAGGCGGGCCGCGGTGATCGCCTTCACGGCGGCCATGCCGTTGCGTTCGATGCACGGGATCTGGACCAGGCCGCCGACCGGGTCGCACGTCAGGCCGAGGTTGTGCTCGATGCCGATCTCGGCGGCGTTCTCGACCTGTTCGGGCGAGCCGCCGAGCACCTCGGCCAGGCCGCCGGCGGCCATCGAGCAGGCCGAGCCCACCTCGCCCTGGCAGCCGACCTCGGCGCCCGAGATGGAGGCGTTCTCCTTGAACAGCATCCCGATCGCCGAGGCCGCGAGCAGGAACCTGACCACGCCGTCCTCGTCGGCGCCCGGCACATGGTCCAGGTAGTGGCGGATCACCGCGGGGATGATGCCCGCGGCGCCGTTGGTGGGGGCGGTCACGACGCGGCCGCCCGCGGCGTTCTCCTCGTTGACCGCCATCGCGTGCAGCGTCGCCCACTCGAGCGCCCGGTCCCCGCCGCCGCCCTCCGCGCGCAGCCGCCGGGCCGAGGCCGCGGCGCGGCGGCGCACCCTGAGGCCGCCGGGCAGCACGCCCTCCTCGCGCAGGCCGCGTTCCACGCAGTCGCGCATCACGGCCCAGATCCGCAGCAGCCCGGCGCGGATCTCGTCGTCGGTGCGCCAGGAGCGTTCGTTCTCCAGCATCAACGCCGAGACCGAGAGGCCCGTCTCGCGGGTCAGCCGCAGGAGCTCGTCGCCCGTGCGGAAGGGGTGGCGCAGCGCCGTGTCGTCCAGCCGGACGCGGTCGGCGCCCACCGCGTCCTCGTCCACGACGAAGCCGCCGCCGACCGAGTAGTACGTCCTGGCGAGCAACGTCAGGCCCTCCGCGTCGTCGGCGCGCAGGGTCATGCCGTTGGCGTGGTAGGGCAGCGCGCGGCGCCGGTGGAGCACCAGGTCGGTGTCGGGGTCGAACGGCACGACGTGCGCGTCGCCGACCTCGGCGCCGAGCAGCCGCAGCCGCCGGGTGGCGTGGACGCGCGCCACCTCGTCGTCGGCGCGCGTCACGTCCACGGTGTCGGGGGCGTGGCCCTCGAGGCCGAGCAGCACGGCCTTGGGGGTGCCATGGCCGTGCCCGGTCGCGCCGAGCGAGCCGAACAGCTCCACCCTGACGGCGGCGGTGTGCGCCAGCAGCCCCTCGTTCTTCAGCCGCCGGGCGAACATCCGGGCCGCCCGCATCGGGCCGACCGTGTGCGAGCTCGAAGGGCCGATGCCGATGGAGAACAGGTCGAAGGCGGAGAGGGCCACGGCCGGATCACTCGCTGGTGAAGTCGGTGTACTCGGCGGCGGACAGCAGGTCGGCGGGCTCGCCCGCGGCGGGGTCGAGCCGCACCCGGAACAGCCAACCGGCATCGTACGGGGCGGAGTTGACCAACGCGGGGTCGTCGACCACGTTCTGGTTGACCTCGGTGACCTCGCCGGTGACGGGGGAGTAGAGGTCGCTGACCGACTTGGTCGACTCGAGCTCGCCACACGTCTCGCCCGCGCTCACCGTCGATCCGGTCTCGGGGAGCTGCACGAAGACGACGTCGCCCAGCGCGTCGGCGGCGAACTCGGTGATGCCGACCGTGGCCACGCCGTCCTCGACGGCGGAGAGCCACTCGTGCTCCTTGCTGTAACGCAGCTGCTCGGGGGTGCTCATGACGGTGATCTTCTCCTGATCCGGGGGGAGGGGTGGTGGGCGGTGACGACGTCACGTGGCGCGGGCGTAGAACGGCAGCGCCACCACGTCGTGCGGCTCGACGGTGCCGCGGATGTCCACGCCGACGCCCTCGGTGCCGGGCGCGGCGTGCTCGGGGCTGACATAGGCCATCGCGATGGGACGGCCCAGGGTGGGCGAGGGCGCTCCCGAGGTGACCTCGCCGATGACGGCGCCCGAGGCGTCGACCACGGGGTAGCCCGAGCGCGGCACGCGGCGGCCGCGGGCGATCAGGCCGACCAGGGTGCGCGGCGGGTGCGACGCGGCGCGGGCGGCGGCGGCCTCGAGGGGGCCGCGGCCGACGAAGTCGCCCGGCTTGTCGAGCTTGACGACCCGGCCGAGACCGGCGTCGAACGGGGTGGTGGCGGTGGTCAGTTCGTTGCCGTAGAGGGGCATGCCCGCCTCGAGGCGCAACGTGTCGCGGCACGCGAGGCCGCAGGGGACCAGACCGTCATCGCGCCCGGCCTCGGTGAGCGCGTGCCACAGCGGCTCGGCGTCGCCCGGGGCGCAGAACAGCTCGAACCCGTCCTCCCCGGTGTATCCGGTGCGGGCGATCAGCGCCCGGCGCCCGGCGACCGTGCCGGGCAGACCGGTGTAGTACTTCAGCCCCGGCAGGTCGGCGTCGGTCAGGCGGCCCAGGATCGCGGGCGAGGCCGGGCCCTGCACGGCGAGCAGCGCGTAGGCGTCCCGGTCGTCCCGAACGTTCGCGTCGAACCCCGCGCCGCGCTCGGTCAGGGCGGCAAGAACGGTGGCGGCGTTGGCCGCGTTGGCGACGACGAGGTAGGTGTCGTCGGCCAGCCGGTAGACGATGAGGTCGTCCAGGATGCCGCCGTTCGCGTCGCAGATCATGGTGTAGCGGGCGCGGCCCACGCGCAGCGCGCCCAGGCGGCCGACCAGCGCGTGGTCGAGCAGGTCGCCCGCGGCGGGACCCTCGACGGTGACCTCGCCCATGTGTGACAGGTCGAAGAGGCCCGCGGCGGTCCGCACGGCCTGGTGCTCGGCGCGTTCGCTGCCGTAGCGCAGCGGCATCGACCAGCCCGCGAAGTCGGTCATGGTGGCGCCGAGTGCGCGGTGGACGGCGCCGAGGGCCGTGGTGCGGGGGGCGTGCGCGGTGCGGGGCGTGCGGGGGGCGCGGGGCGCGTCAGGGGTGTCTTCCGTCATGGGCTCGCTCCAGAAGGGCATGGTCAAGGGCGGCAGCGCCCTCCCCATCTGTCATCGGCACCTGAGAGGTTCGCCACGACCCGCGCGGGGCCGGTGGCTTGCACCGTGGGTGGGGCCCGCCGGGGTCAGGCGGCCGGCCCGCTTTTCAGATGTGCCTCCCGCGCGCGGTATAGGGGGCCTGAGAGATTCAAGGGAGGTCTTGCTCCTTCGGCGCCCCGGTGCATGGACCGGGGACTCTCCCGCGCGTGGTCGAACGGCCGTTATGCGGTTGTGGTGCGTGGTGAAACAGGGTGATACGGGGTGTCGCTGGCACATCATCGCATGAACGGCGGTGGCTGTGGACAACGGGCGGGGGTCGGGGGCGGGCAGCCGTTAGGGTTCCCACTGCGGCGATCCGGCCGTGCTGATCCGATCGCCGTGGCCGGACCGCGGTGGCCGGACTTGGTATGTGACGAGATGGTGGTCGAGCGAGATGAGCGTTCCACGGCAGGGCCCGGGCTTCGGGGGCGGCTGGCCGAGCAACGAGCTGGAGGAGACCCTGGCGGCCGTGCTGGGCGCCAAGGACGCCGGGCCCCGGGTCCTCGAGGTGCTGGGGCGCAGCAGCCTCTGGATACCCCTGCCCGAGGGCGGCGGCCCCGCGAGCCGCACCCTCGACCTGCCGACCGTCGACCTGTACGGCGGGGTGTTCGTCCCGGTGTTCAGCTCCGCCGAGCAGCTGCATCTGGCCGGTGCCTCGCACCTGCCGTTCAGCGTGGCGCCCTCGCGTGACTTCGCCCGCGGGCTGCCGCCCCAGGTCGGCATCGCGGTGAACCCAGGGGGCACCGTCGGCATACCCCTGCCTCCCGCGGCCGTCGCGCAGCTGTGCCGCACCACCCCGGGGCGGCGCACGCCGGGCGTGCCCACCGGCGCGCGGATGCGGCTGTTCCAGCCCGACTGGCAGGACGAGCCGATGGACTTCCTGCGCACCGCGGCCACCGAGCTGGCCGCCCTGGGGCTCGTGCGGACGGCCAGGCGCGGCCTGGCCAGCACGGAGGGCGGCCCGCCCTCGCTGTTCCTCGGCGTGGAGCTGGACCGGGTCGACCCGGACGTCCAGCAGGCGGTGAACGGCGCGTTGGGGCGCGCCCTGGCCGCCTGCCCCGTGGTCTGGCCGGTGCAGCTCATCCTGCTGGATGCCGCGGACGATCCGGTGGTGGACTGGTTGCGGGAGTGTGTGAAGCCCTTCTACTCGCGGGACGCCTAAGCCGGTGCCGTGACGGGCATGTGAGGGGAGGTTGGCGGGCGCGGCGCGAGGAGGTCAGGTTCGAGGTGAGCGCGGGAGAAGGCGTCGAGGCTCTGCTGCCCCGGATCACCCCCGACCGCCTCGACGCCTACGAGGAGTTGCTTGCCGCGCTCGCCGAGAGCCAGGTGTGGATGCTGCTGTGGCACGGCGGTCCCGGGGAGCCCGAGGCGCAGTACGGCAGCGTCGAGGTGGAGGGCCACGGGTACGCGCCCTGCGTCACCTCCGAGCGCGAGCTGCGCGAGAGCGGCTGGACCCGCAGCCACGAGGTGGTCGGCGGCCGGGACATCGCCGCCGCGCTCTACCCCGAGCACTGGGGACTGTGGCTCAACCCCCATGCCCCCGGCGGCGGTCTCGGCATCCCCTGGCTCGACCTGCGCCGCATCGCGGGCGGCCTCGACCGGCTCCCCGCGGGGCCCCTGGTGATCAGCGAGCCCAGCATCCGCGCCGACGCGTTCTACGAGCGCCTCACCCTGCACGCCCGGCGCACGCCGGTGCTGCGCAGTCTGCGCCGTGCCTGGGTGCGCCCGGCGGTGGGCCCTGCGTATCTGGTGATCGGCCTCGAGGTGGACGAGCCCGGCGAGCGCACCGCCCGGGCCGTGCGGCACATGATGCGGCAGGCGATCGCCGCCGTGCCGGACGGGCTGCCGGTGGGCACGGTCGCGATGGCGGACGCGTTCGACCCTGTCGCGATGTGGCTGCGGGCCAACGCCCGCCCGTTCTACGACCGCGACGGGATCCACCGCTCCGGCCCCGGCCCGGCGGCCCGCCCGCACGGATACGGCTACCCCGGGCCCTACTGATCCCCGGCCCTCCTGACCTCCCGGCCCTCCTGACCTCCGCGGAGCCGGGCCGACGCCCCGGCGTTCCACGCCGTGGTCGGCGGCGGAGGCGGGCGCGCCCTGATCGGTTGCGGTGGCGTGAGGCGGGTACCCGGTGCGGTGGCGCCACGCGTCGCCATCGACGCGTCGCCGGACGCACGAGCTCCGAAAGGGGAGGCACCGCATGTACGCCATCAAGAGCACACTGCCGGACGCCACGCTGAAGATCGTCGGGGAGGCGCTCCAGGGTGCGCTGGTGGACCTCATCGATCTCTCGCTGGTCGCCAAGCAGACCCACTGGAACATCGTCGGCGCCCGTTTCCGCTCGGTCCACCTCCAGCTCGACGAGGTGGTGGAGACCGCGCGGTCGCACTCCGACACGGTCGCCGAACGTGCCGCCGCCCTCGGCCTCTCCCCCGACGGCCGCGCCACCACGGTCGCGGCCCGCACGGGCATTCCCGCGATCGCGGAGGGCTGGCAGAAGGACGACGAGGCCATCCGCACGATGGTCGACGCCCTCGGCGCGGTCATCCTCCGGACGCGTGAGCGCCTCGACGAGGTCGGCCCCGTCGACACCGTCACCGAGGACGTGCTCATCCAGCTTACGAAGGAGCTGGAGAAGCACCACTGGATGTTCCAGGCCGAGAACGCCGGCTGAGGCCGAGTGGCCCGCGGCGGCCACCGCGGAACACCCCCGGAATCCCGCCGCCCGACCGGAACGGCTCCGGAACGTCCTGGGCGCCGAGGACCCGGGATCACCAGTGCCGCGGGTGGGGCAGGGCGGCGGGCAGGCGGGTGGTCGCGCTGCCGCGGGCGGACGTCAGCTGCGCGGCGGTCAGGAACAACGCGCCCCGCAGATCCGCCCCCGCCAGGTCCGCGCCGCGCAGATCGCTGCCCAGCAGGTCGGCGTCGCGCAGGTCGGCTCCGCCGAGATCCGCGCCGATCAGCCGGGCCCCGCGCAGCGTCGCCCCGCGCAGGCGCGCCCCCGCCAGCCGGGCCCCGACCAGGTCCGCGCCCCGGTGGTCGCGTCGGCGGCCGGGGACGGCCGAGCGCGCCAGCTCGCTGGCCCGCCCCAGCAACTCCCCGACCCGCCGCCGATGCGGCGCCACATCGAGGGCCTCCAACTCCCGTGCGCCGCCCTCCGCCAGGGCCGCGACCTCGTCCCACGCGCGGCGCAGCTCCCCGCGCAGCGGTCGCGCCCGCGGCAGCTCCAACGCCTCCCGCAGGTACCACAGCAGCTCGTGCAGCTCCCGCATCACCGGGAACACCGCGAACATCGTCCGCGCCTCACCCGGGTGCCGCCGCCAGTCCCGCCCGCCGAACGTCACCCGCGAGACCCGCTGCCCCGCCCCGAAGCAGTCGAACACCGTGCACCCCGAGAACCCCGCCTCCCGCAGCCCCTCGTGGATGCCGCAGCCGAAGTCGGCGCGCAGATGCCCACAGGGCTCCCCGGCCCGCTTGTCCACCGCGAAGTCGGCCGACGCGGTGAACGGCAGCGCCACACAGCACAGCCCGAAGCAGCTCCCGCAGTCGGCGCTCAGCGCAGGGCCGCGATCGGGAGCCCGGCCAGGAGCCCGGTCGGGAACGCGGTCGGGAACGGCGGGTCGGCTGGACACGCCCTCATTCTGCTCCCCCGGGCTGCGCTCGGTGCCGGGTGGGTGCAGGCTGGAGCGCATGGCCAGGGTGCGCGTTGTCGTCTACCCGCTCACCGCGGGCGGCGGCCGGAGGGTGCGGGCGAACGGCGAGATCCTGGGCCGCGCCCGCTCGCTGGGCGAACTGCTCGAGTTCCTCAGAAGAGCGGGCCTCGACCCCGAGGACGTGGACCTGCGCGACAAGGAGCTGTTCGAATGGCGCGGCGGCGGTCCCGACACCTGGGGCTAGGTGTATTGGCCCTGGGGTCCGAGCCGCTGTCGGACGACGTGCCTCACCCCCGCACCGCCGCGCGCGCCAGGCGGCTGCCGAGCAGGACCATGCGCAGGGCCCGCTCCGCCGCGTCCGTCAGGAACTCCCCGCCACGCGCCAGCGCCTCGGGCAGCGCCACCGGGGCCGGAAGGATCCCGCTGTAGGCGTCCACGCCGAGCAGCCGCACCTCGTGCGCCCCCTCGCCGATCGTGCCCGCGAGCACCAGCACCGGGATGCCGAGCGCCTTGGCGCGGCGCGCCACCTCTCCCGGGATCTTCCCGCGCGACGTCTGCGCGTCCAGCGCGCCCTCGGCCGTCACCACCAGATCGGCGCGGGCCAGCCGGGCGTTGAGGTCGAGATGGTCGAGCAGCACTTCGAACCGTGGCACCAGCCGGGCGCCCACCGCAGCCAACCCCGCGCCGAGACCGCCCGACGCGCCGGTGCCCGCGCCCGTGCGGAGGTCGATGCCCCGGGGCGCCAGGTCCCGCTCCAGCACCTCCGCCCACCGGTCGAGCGCCGCCGACAGCTCCTCCACCTCGCGTGGCCCCGCCCCCTTCTGCGGCCCGAAGACCCGCGCCACGCCGCGTGGCCCGCACAGGACGTTGTACGGGTTGCACGCGACCACGATCTCGGTGGTGCGCAGCCGGGGGTCGAGCCCCGTGGCGTCGATCCGCGCCAGCCGGAGCAACGCCCGCCCGCCCGGCTCCAGCTCGCGGCCCTCGGCGTCGAGCAGCCGCGCGCCCAGCGCCTGCAACGCGCCCGCGCCGCCGTCCGACGTGCCCGAGTCCCCGCAGCCGACCAGCACCCGCTCCACCCCGGAGTCCAGCGCGGCCCCGATCAGCTGGCCCACGCCGAGCGTCGTGGTGGCGCCCGGGTCCCGCAGGTCCGGGGGGACCAGGGAGAGCCCGGCCACCGCGGCCATCTCCACCACCGCCGTGGAGTCGAGCAGGGCGAAGTGGGTCGCGACGGGGACGCCCACGGGTCCGGTGGCGGCGCGCCGCACCAGCCGCCCGCCGCCCGCGGCGGCGAGCGCCTCGGCCGTGCCCTCGCCGCCGTCGACCAGCGGTAGCAGGTCGATCTCGGCCCCGGGCGCGGCTCTGAGCAGGCCCTCGGCGATGGCCTCGGCCGCCGCCGAGGCGGACAGGGACTCCTTGAGCCCGCTGGGGGCCACGGCGAATCGGTAGGGGGGGATCATCGGTATCTCCTCAGGGAGCCACGCCGAACAGCGGCCAGACAGCAAGCGCGAACACCAGGACGAGCACCGCGGTGAGCGGCGCCAGCACCGCCGAGAGCCGCAGCAGATCGCCCGGGGTGTAGGTGGGGGTGCCGGGAACGTCGGCGAACAGCGCCACCGGCTTGGCGGACGCGGGCAGGGTGTGGCAGAACCCCGCCGCCGCCGTGGAGGCCAGGGCCGCGGCCACCGGGTCGACCCCCGCGGCGGGCGCCGCGGCCACCACCAGGGGCACCAGCACGCTCGAGCGGGCGGAACGCGACTGGAGCACCAGGTGCGCGGCCGTGCTGACGGCGATCACCACCGCGAGGAACGCCCAGGTCGGGACCGCGCCGTCGCCGGGTATGCCGGATATCAGCCAGCCCGCCGCGCCCGAGTCGGTCAGCGCCATGCCCATCGCCATCGTCGCCGCCATGAACAGCAGCAGCGACCAGGGCACGGTCGCCAGGGCGTCCTTGAGCCGTATCGTGCCGAGGGTGGGCGCCGTCACGATCACCGCGCCGATCAGTGCGACCACCGCGGGTGCCACCCCGTGCACCGGCTCGCTGCACCACAGCGCCACCACCGTGCCAAGGAGCGCGAGGCACCGCGTCTCCTCCGGCGTGAAGCGGCCGGTGACCGGCCGCTCGCTGTGCCGCTGGATCTCCTCGGCGGTGATCAGCACGGGCCCGCGCCGGTCCTCGCGGCGGGTGGTCACCAGCAGCACCACCTCGGCCGCCAGGTGCGACGAGACCACCGCGAGCGGCAGCCCGAGCAGCAGCCACTGGTGGAAGCCGACGCGCTCGCCCGTGGCCTCCCACAGCACCGACACGGTGATCAGGTGGGCGCCCGCGCCGATCAGCGTCGCCACCGCCGAGAGCAGGATGACGGTCGGGAACAGCAGCGCCAGCGCGACCACCAGGCGCTTCCGCTCGCCCAACGCCCGTGCCAGCGCCAGGAAGACGGGCAGCGCGAGCGCCGCGCGGCCCGAGGTGGCGGGCACGGCGAACGCCGAGACCACCAGCGCCGCCGTGGTCAGATGGACCAGCTGCCGCACCGTGCGCGCCCCGCCCACCAGGAACGCCGCCGCCCGCCCCGCGAGACCGCTGCCCGCCACGGCGGCGGCCAGCACGAACGCGCAGATCAGCAGCCAGACCGTGGCGTCGCCCAGGGTCCCGAACAGCGCGTCAGGGCTGGTCACGCCCGTCACGGTGAGCGCGAGCCCGGCACCGAGCGCCACCAGGGTGTCGTCGAGCGAGGTGCCGATCCAGGCGCAGGTGGCCAGCGCGAACACCACGAGCGTGATCCGCGCGTCACCGCCGAGTCCCGGGAAGTTCGCCGGGATCAGCAGCAACCCGCTCACGCTCAACGCGGCGCTCAGGGTGATGGCCTGACGGGAAGTGAAGGTCACTCATTCAGTCTGGTAACGGACGGTGAGCCCCGGATGAACGTCCCATGAGGACAACTTCATCGACAGGTCACCCGAACACCCGTCCTCACTCGGGCAGTCGATAGCCCATCCCGCGCACCGTCTCGACGCGCTCCGCCCCCAGCTTCTTGCGCAGCGCGCGCACATAGACATCCACGATGTTCGACCCGGGGTCGAAGTCGTACCCCCACACGTGCGACAGGATCTGCTCGCGCGAGAGCACCTGACCCGGGTGCCTGAGGAACAGCTCGAGGAGCACGAACTCACGCGCCGTGAGGTCCACCAGCACCTCCCCGGTCCGCGCCCGCCGCGTGCGCAGGTCCAGGCTCAGGTCGCCGCTGCGCAGCACCGTCACCTCGGGCGCCCTGGCCGCCGTGCGCAGCCGCAGCCGCACCCGGGCCAGCAGCTCCTCGAAGCGGAACGGCTTGGTCATCCAGTCGTCCGCGCCCCCTTCGAGGCCCGCCACGGTGTCCCGCACCGAGTCCCGCGCGGTCAGCACGATCACGGGGACCGACACCCGCGCCTCGCGCAGCTGCCGCAGCACCGTGAAGCCGTCCCGGCCCGGCAGCCCGATGTCCAGGACCACCAGGTCGAAGCCGCCGCCCGCGGCGTGGCCGAACGCGGCGTCGCCGTCGGCGGCGACGGTGGTGATGAATCCGTTGGCCCGCAGGCCCTTCTCGACGAAGGAGGCGATGCGCTCCTCGTCCTCTGCGATCAGAATGCGGTTCACGAGGTCTCCAGTACGAGTTCGAAGGTGGCGCCCCCGCCGGGGGTGGTCCACAGCTCGACGCGGCCGTGGTGCCCCTCGGCGATCGCCTTGACGATGGAAAGGCCGAGCCCGGCGCCGCTGCCCCCGCCCGCCCGTGACCCGCGCCGCCCCGCGGTGGTGCCGCGCCGGAAGCGTTCGAAGATCACCTCGGCGTCCTCGGCGGGAACGCCGGGCCCGGTGTCCGCGACATACAGCCGGGCGCCCCGGTCCGTCAGCTGCGACCCGATCCAGACGCGTTGCCCGGGCTCGGTGTGCTGCACGGCGTTCTGTGCGAGCTGGACCATGGCCTGGGTGATGCGCTGGGCGTCGAGCGACATCTCGCGCTCGGCGACCCCCGCGAGCTCCCAGCGCCGGTCGCCCAGGGCCCTGGCCTTGACGAACACGTCGGCGGTCAGCTCGGCCAGCTGCACAGGGGCGGGCTGCACGAAGTCGGGGCGCTCGGTCTTGGCGAGCAGCAGCAGGTCCTCGACGATGCGGCTCATCCGGTCGAGCTCGTCGGTGACCAGCCGCACCGTCTCCCGCCGGTCCCGCACGCTGTCGGGGCCCTCGCCCTGGCTCATCAGCTCGAGGTGGCCGCGCACGATCGTGATCGGGGTGCGCAGCTCGTGCCCCGCGTCGTCGACGAAGCGCCGCTGCACGGCGAAGGCGCGCTCGAGCCGGTCGAGCATCGCGTTGAACGTCTCCGCGAGCGCCGAGATGTCGTCCCTGCCGCGGATCGGGATGCGGCGGGTGAGGTCCTGCTCGGTCAGCTGCGCCGCCGTCGCCCTCACCAGCCGCACCGGCGCGAGGATGCTGCCCGCCACGGCCCAACTGACGGCGCACGTCATCAGCAGCGCCACCCCGGAGATGGCCAGGAGGATCCCCACGACGTTGTTCACCGAGGACTGCCCGCGGTCGGCGTGGAAGGCCACGATGAACATCGAGGCGGGCTCTCCCTCGCCCCCGGCGATCGGCACCTTGGCCCAGCGGACCTCGCCGCCTCCCGCGCGCAGCGTGCCCGAGCGCTCCGGGGCGTCGGCGATCCGCTCGAGCGAGGCGCGGTCCTCGTAGAGCGGCAGGCGCGTGGAGATCTCCCTCGGCTGCCTTATCACCGTGGGCCGCGGGCTCTCCCTGATGAAGCCGAGCAACTCCTCGGCGGGCTCGGGGAACTGCCGCTGGAGATGAACGGTGAGCAACTCGCGCGCGTCGGTGAACCGCTGGCCCGTGTCGGGATCGCGGCCATGCGTCACGAAGTTGTCGAACTCGGCGGTCTCCTGGGTCAGGATCATGCCGATCCGCTCGTTCAGGTCGCTCTGGAGGATCGAACGCGTCGTCAGCACCACGGTCGTGAGGGCGACGGTCATCACCACCAGGAGCCACACCAGGATCCTGAAGCGCGCGGAGAACCGGGAAGGCGCACGGGCCTTGCCCTCAGTCGTCGTCGAACCCGTCGTCGTCCGCCTCGTCGTCCGCCCCGTCGTCATCGTCGAGGTCGCCGTCGTCGTCGGAATCCTGGCCCGGGTCTGGCTGCTGCGGCTCTTCATCAAGGGGATCCTCGGTCGCCGAGGGGCGTGGCACGACTTCCTCGCGCGGCTCCTCGGTGGGGGGTGGCGCGGAAGGCGACGACGGCTCGCCCAGCTCGACGTCGGAGGGGACCGTCGGCGGGGCGGGGTCGTCACTGAGCAGATAGCTCGTGCCGGCGATGCCCACGGGTATGAGGACAACGGCCGCGAGAGCTGCCATGCGGTGCGAGAAGGCCATGAGTGCCAGGCTGCGGTCGGAGGGCGGTGCGTTGGATGAAGAGGAGATGAGGAAATCTTAATTGTTGAACGAATCGGGATCTTCCGCCGGATTCACCCACTTCGGTGCGGAACGCCAACTGGCCGCCGCTCAGGGCGAGTTGGGCGTCGACCGAGGGTCGGTCACGGTGTGTGCCAACGAACTGCCCTTGCGTGACGGCCGTATTGGTCGTACAAGTCGTATATGGCAACTCCCCTCTCCGGCGACAAGCTGCTGCGCGCTCTCGAGGACGAGGGCGTCCGGATCGTCGAGTACAAGTCCTGGCGCGACAACAACCGCAACAAGGCGGGCCCCTGGGGCCCCGTGCACGGCGTGATGATCCACCACACCGTCACCTCGGGCACCGGGTCGACCGTCGAGCTCTGCTACAAGGGCCGCTCCGACCTGCCGGGCCCGCTGTGCCACGGCGTCATCGCCAAGGACGGCAAGGTCCACCTGGTCGGCAACGGCCGGGCGAACCACGCGGGAAACGGCGACGGCGACGTGCTCGCCGCCGTCATCGCCGAGCGCGGCCTGCCCGACGACAACGACACGGACACCGACGGCAACGCCCACTTCTACGGCTTCGAGTGCGTCAACCTCGGCGACGACAAGGACACCTGGCCCGCGGAGCAGGTGGAGGCGATCGTTCGCGCCTCCGCGGCCATCTGCCGCTCCCATGGCTGGGGCAGGCGGGGCGACACCTCGGTCATCGGCCACCTGGAGTGGCAGCCGGGCAAGGTGGACCCGCGCGGCCCCGGCATCGACATGGGCGACGTGCGCCGCCGCGTGGTCGAGCGGCTCGGACACGGCGCATCCTGGTCCCCCGAGGACTGAGCCGCCCGCGGCGCGGTGCGGGACACCGCGCGCGAGGCGAGAGCGTCGGCCCGCCGCGGGCGGGGAAGCGCCCTCAGCCCGCCGCGGGGAAGCGCCCTCAGCCCACCGCGCCCCTGACCAGCTCCAGGTAGCGGTCCCAGTCCCAGTGCGGTCCCGGGCAGGTCCTGATCACCTCCGGCACTTCGTTGTGCCCCACGATGTGCTCGCGGTCGATCGGGATGCCGTACCGGTCGCAGATCCCGGCCACAAGACGGGCCGACGACTCGTACATGACATCCGTGAGGTAGGACGGGTCGTCCGCCCAGCCCTCGTGCTCGATGCCGACGCTGCGCTCGTTGAACGCCCGGTTCCCGGCGTGATAGGCGACGTCCAGCTCCCGGGCCAGCTGCGCCACATGACCGTCATCGGAGCGCAGGACGTAGTGCGCGGCGGCGCCGTGGCCCGGATCCTGGAAGACCCGCAGCGTGATCGGGTAGGTCGCCTCCGGCATGTGGATGACGACGCGGTCGATGGCGTAGTCCCGAGGGCGGCTCGCCCGCCGGTAGTTGGCCGAGGAGGCCGGGATCCACTCCGCGCCCGGGTGATCCACCTCACCTTCCTCGCGCGGCGTCTCGGTGCCGGAGTACCGCCACCACCACCGGGCCAGCGTGTCCCTGGCCGCGAAGCCGCCCACGCCGATCGCCCCGGCCGCGCCGCCGGCCAGCAGCGTCCGGCGCGTCAGCCTGCGCCGTCGCTCGTCGCGGTCCCCGCGGTCCGGCTCGGCGGAATGCTGTCCCATGCTCTGACCCCCGGCGCGCTTCGATCCCCCGTCGCAGCGGAGAACGCCCGCGCCCGGCGGCCAGTTCCGCGGTGGCTCGTAGAATCGCCTCACCATGCCCTACCTCGACCACGCCGCCACCACGCCCATGCTCCCCGAGGCCATCGAGGCGATGACGACCCAGCTCAGGGCCGTCGGCAACGCCTCGGCCCTCCACGGATCCGGGCGGCGGGCCAGGCGCACCGTCGAGGAGGGCCGCGAGACGCTCGCCGCCGCGCTCGGCGCCCGCCCGAGCGAGGTGGTGTTCACGTCGGGCGGCACCGAGGCGGACAACCTCGCGGTCAAGGGCCTCTACTGGTCGAGGAACGCCGCCGACCCCCGCCGCAACCGGCTGCTGGCCAGCCCCGTCGAGCACCACGCCGTCCTCGACGTCGTCCAGTGGCTCGCGGACCACGAGGGCGCCCGCGTGGACTGGCTGCCCGTGGACCGCCACGGCCGGGTCCACCCCGACGCGCTGCGCGAGGCCATCGCCGACGACCCCGACGACGTGGCCCTCGTCACGGTGATGTGGGCGAACAACGAGGTCGGCACCGTTCTCCCGATCGCCGAGCTGGCCGCGATCGCCGCCGAGCACGGGATCCCGATGCACGCCGACGCCGTGCAGGCCGTCGGCCAGGTCCCCGTGGACTTCGCCGCGTCGAGGCTCGCCGCCCTGACCGTCTCCGGCCACAAGATCGGCGGCCCCTACGGCATAGGCGCCCTGCTGCTCGGCCGCGACTGGACCCCCACCCCCGTGCTGCACGGCGGCGGCCAGGAGCGGGAGATCAGGTCGGGAACGCTCGACGTGCCCGCCGTCGCGGCGTTCGCCGTGGCCGCCCGCCTCGCGAGCGAGCGCCGCGAGGAGAACGCCGCCCGCACGGCCGCCCTGCGCGACCGGCTGATCGACGCGGTGACCACCGCGGTGCCCGACGCCGTGCTCGGCGGCGACCCCGATCCGGCGGGGCGCCTGCCCGCCAACGCGCACTTCGCGTTCCCCGGGTGCGAGGGCGACTCGCTGCTCCTGCTGCTCGACGCCCAGGGCATCGAGTGCTCCACCGGCTCCGCCTGCACCGCGGGCGTCGCCCAGCCGAGCCATGTACTGCTCGCCACCGGCGCCGACCCCGAACTGGCCCGTGGCACCCTCAGGTTCACCCTGGGCCACACGTCGGTGCCCTCGGACGTCGAGGCCGTCGCCGAGGCGATCGGGCCCGCGGTGGAACGCGCCCGCTCCGCCGGGCTCACCTGATCCCGGCGCCCTGTCGGCCCCTCCCCTTACTCTGGACGCGTGATGACTGACTCCCCGCCCGCCACGGGCCGACGCCTGCGCGTGCTGGCCGCGATGTCAGGAGGCGTGGACTCCGCCGTCGCCGCGGCCCGCGCCGCCGACGCCGGGCACGACGTGACCGGCGTCCACCTCGCCCTCTCGGCCAACCCCAGGTCGTTCCGCACCGGGGCGAGGGGCTGTTGCACCGTCGAGGACTCCCGCGACGCGCGCCGCGCCGCCGACGTCATCGGCATCCCCTTCTACGTGTGGGACCTGGCCGAGCGCTTCCGCGCCGACGTCGTCGACGACTTCATCGCCGAGTACCGCGAGGGCCGCACGCCCAACCCCTGCCTGCGGTGCAACGAGAAGATCAAGTTCGCGGCCCTGCTCGACAAGGCCCTGGCCCTGGGCTTCGACGCCGTCTGCACCGGCCACTACGCCACGGTCGTGCGCGGCCCCGACGGGCGCCGCGAGTTGCACCGGTCCGCCGACCTCGGCAAGGACCAGAGCTATGTCCTCGGCGTGCTCGACGAGCGGCAGCTGGCCCACGCGATGTTCCCGCTCGGCGACACCCGCGCCACCAAGGCGGAGATCCGAGCCGAGGCCGAGCGGCGCGGCCTCGCGGTGGCGAGGAAGCCCGACAGCCACGACATCTGCTTCATCGCCGACGGCGACACCCGCGGCTTCCTCGCCGGCCACCTCGGCGCCGCGGAGGGCGACATCCTGGACGAGGAAGGCCACAAGGTCGGCACCCACCAGGGCGCCCACGTGTTCACGATCGGCCAGCGCCGCGGCCTGCGGATCGGCCACCCCGCCCCCGACGGCAAGCCGCGCTACGTCCTCGACATCTCGCCCGTGAGCAACACCGTGACGGTCGGCCCCGCCGAGTCCCTCGACGTCGTCGCGCTGACCGCGATCAAGCCGCGCTGGTGCGGCGCCCCGCCGACAGGGCCTGCCGCGTTCACCGCGCAGCTGCGCGCCCATGGCGCCGAGACCCCGGTGACCGCCGAGCCCACGGGCGAGGAGATCAGGGTCCGCTTCGCCGAGCCGGTGCGTGGCGTCGCGCCCGGCCAGGCGATCGTCCTCTACGACGGCACCCGCGTCGTCGGCTCGGGCACGATAGCGACCACCGAGCGCGCCGTCCCCGCCGCCGCCCCCGACCGCCGCTGACGGCGGATCAGCGAGGCATCAGCCGAGGTCGCGGCGGCGGTTGGCGAGCACGGGGACGGTCGCCCTGGCCCGCTCCGCCTCGGCCGGGTCCACGTCCGTGACCAGCAGCCCCGGCTCGGCGCCAAGCCGCGCGGTGACCTCGCCGAGCGGCGAGACCACCATGCTGTGCCCGATCCCGGTCGGCGCGCTCGTGGACGGCCGCTCGCCCGTGGTGGCCGGGTCGGCCTGCCCCGCCGCGACCACCCAGCACGTGGAGTCGAGGGCCCGCGCCCGCACGAGCAGCTCCCACTGCTCGCGCTTGCCGGGACCCGCTCCCCAGGACGCGGGCAGCAGCACGACCCGGGCGCCGTCCTCCGCGAGCCGCGTGAACAGCGCGGGGAAGCGCACGTCGTAGCACGTGGCGAAGCCCAGCGTCACGCCGTCCACCTCGGCGAGCACGGGCCGTTCGCCGGGCGCCACCGTCCTCGACTCGGTGAAGCCGAACGCGTCGAACAGGTGCAGCTTGTCGTACGAGGTGTCCACGCCGCGGCCCGTGATCAGCAGGGTGTTGCGCACCCGGCCATCGCGCGCCGGCGTGAACATCCCGGCCACCACGAGCACCCCGGCCGCCGCGGCGATCGCCCGCACCCGCGTCGCCCACGGCCCGTCGAGCGGCTCGGCCAGCGGCCCGAGCGGGACCCCGAAGCGAGCCATCGCCGCCTCGGGGAACACCACCACCTCCGCCCCCGCCCCCGCCGCCTTCGCCGTCTGCTCGGCGATGAGCGCGAGGTTCTCCTCCGGTGAGACACCGGCCGCCAGTTGGCTCGCTGCGATGCGCACGGGTCGTTCTCCTTCGGCTCGTGGGTTACGTCACCATGGTCGTATGGCAACCCATGTGATCACCGGTGCGGGGTCGGGAATCGGCGCCGCCGTCGCGCGGCGGCTCGGCGAACGAGGCGACGAGCTCTGGCTGTGGGCGCGCGACGCGGGGCGCGCACGCGAGCTCGAGAAGCAACACCCCGGCGCGCGCACCCTGGTGGGCGACCTCGCCGAGCCCGAACGCCTCTCCTGGGCGCTGGGCCACCAGTCGCCGCCCGACCGCGTCGACGGACTCCTGCACATAGCGGGCGTCCTCGAGCTCGGCCCGGTCGGCGAGCTGACCCCCGCGATCTGGCGGGCCACCCTCGCCGCCAACCTGATGGCCCCGGCCGAGCTGACCCGGCTGCTGCTGCCCCAGGTGCGGGCCGCGCGCGGCCATGTCGTCTTCGTCAATTCAGGGGCGGGGCTGCGCGCGAGCGCCGACTGGAGCGCGTACGCCGCGAGCAAGCACGGCCTGCGCGCCCTCGCCGACTCCCTGCGCGCCGAGGAGGCCCCGCACGGCGTCCGCGTCACCACCGTCTACCCGGGCCGCACCGCGACGCCGATGCAGGAGAAGGTGCACCGCCAGGAGGGCGCGGAGTACGACCCTGAACGCTGGCTGACGCCCGACGCCGTGGCCACCACCGTGCTCACCGCCCTCGACCTGCCCCCGGGCAACGAGATCACCGACCTCACCCTGCGCCCGGGCGGGTGACGCCGGGACTGACCGTACCCTGCGGGGGTGACCGAGAACCTGAAGTTCCCCTGGGGCCCCGCCGCCGCCACCGGGGTCGGCTCGATGCCGGGCGAGGACGCGCGCGAGGCGGTCCGCGTCGTCGTCGGCTCGCTCGACGCGCTGCCGCACCTGCCCGAGCTGCCCGCGCGCGGCCCCGGCGCCGACATGATCGGCCGCACCACGGGCCTGCTCGCCGAGCTGTGGGCGCACGTCGAGCCCAGCGGCTGGCGCGTCAGCGACCGCCCTGGCCGCGACACCCGGCGGGCACGGGCCTGGCTGCGCGAAGACCTCGACGCGCTCGAGGAGTTCACGCAGGGGTACGAGGGGGCGCTCAAGGTCTCGGCCGTCGGGCCCTGGACGCTGGCCGCCTCGCTCGAGCGCCGCAACGGCGAGGCCATGCTCGGCGACCCCGGCGCCCGCAGGGACCTGGCCGCCTCGCTCGCCGAGGGCCTGTCCTCGCACCTCGCCGACGTGCGCCGCCGGGTGCCTGGCGCCACCGTGGTCCTCCAGCTCGACGAGCCGTCCCTGCCCGCCGTGCTCACCGCCCAGGTGCCCACCGCCAGCGGCTACCGCACCCACAGGGCCGTGGACCCCGCGGTGGCCGAGGAGGCGCTGCGCGGGCTGATCGCCGTGGCAGGGGACGACCCGGTGGTGGTCCACTGCTGCGCCCCCGGAGTGCCGTTCGGGCTGCTGCGGCGGGCCGGGGCGACCGGGATCTCGTGCGACATGAGGCTCCTCACCGAGCGTGACGACGACGCGGTGGGGGAGGCGATCGAGGGCGGCGCCGCGCTGTTCGCGGGCGTCGTGCCGGGGGCCGGTGCCGAGCCCGCCGCGTTGTCGGACCCGGCCGGTACTGTCGGTGGAGTCAGGTCGCTGTGGCGCAGGCTGGGGCTGTATCCCGGGCTTCTCGGTGAGTCCGTGGTGATCACCCCGGCCTGCGGTCTGGCGGGCGCGTCCCCCGCGTATGCGCGGGCCGCGCTCGAGACGTGCGCCCGGGCGGCGAGATCCCTCGCGGACAACCCTGAGTGACACAAGGGACGGAGACGAGACATGGCTGGCGATCGGTCGGTCGAGCAGCGGTCAGCGGTGCCCGCCGAGGCGCGTGAGCGCCACGCGCGCCTCGCCGAGCAGGTCGAGGAGCACCGCTTCCGCTATTACGTGAAGACGGCCGTCATCAGCGACGCCGCGTTCGACAAGCTCTTCCGCGAGCTGAGCGAGCTCGAGGACGCGCACCCCGAGCTGCGCACGGCCGACTCGCCGACGCAGCGGGTCGCGGGGACCTATGAGACGGAGTTCACGTCGGTCACCCACCGGGAGCGGATGCTCTCGCTGGACAACGCCTTCGCCGACGAGGACCTCGACACGTGGGCCGACCGGATCGCGGACGAGCTGAGCGGGATCCCGTACCACTTCCTGTGCGAGCTGAAGGTGGACGGGCTCGCGGTCAACCTCACGTATGAGCACGGCAGGCTGACCCGCGCCGCCACCCGCGGCGACGGCCGCACCGGCGAGGACATCACGCCCAACGTCCGCACGATCGAGGACGTGCCGGTCCGCCTCGCCGGCGACGACGTCCCCGCGCTCGTGGAGATCCGCGGCGAGGTGTTCTTCCCGATGGAGCGGTTCGAGGAGCTGAACGCCCGGCTGGTCGAGGCCGGGGACAAGCCGTTCGCCAACCCAAGGAACGCCGCGGCGGGCTCGCTGCGCCAGAAGGACCCCAAGGTCACCGCGGGCCGCCCGCTCCAGCTCGTGGTGCACGGCATCGGCGCGCGGGAGGGCTTCGACATCGACCGGCTCTCGCAGGCGTACGACCTGCTCGAGGGCTGGGGCCTGCCCACCGCCAGGGCCTGCCGGGTGGTCCCGTCGATCGACGAGGTGCGCGCGTTCATCGCGTACTACGGGGAGCACCGGCACGCCGTCGAGCACGAGATCGACGGCGTGGTGATCAAGCTGGACGAGATCCCCCTCCAGGGCCGCCTCGGCTCCACCTCGCGCGCGCCGCGCTGGGCGCTGGCCTGGAAGTACCCCCCCGAGGAGGTCAACACCAAGCTGGTCGACATCCGCGTCGGCGTCGGGCGCACGGGCCGGGTCACGCCGTACGCCGTGGTCGAGCCGGTCACGGTGGCCGGGTCCGAGGTGGAGTTCGCCACCCTGCACAACCAGCAGGTGGTCAAGGCCAAGGGCGTGCTGATCGGCGACACGGTCGCGCTGCGCAAGGCGGGCGATGTCATCCCCGAGATCCTCGGGCCCGTGGCCGATCTGCGGGACGGCGGCGAGCGGGAGTTCGTGATGCCCACGGAGTGCCCCGAGTGCGGCACCCCGCTCAAGCCGATGAAGGAGGAGGACATCGACCTGCGCTGCCCCAACGCCAGGTCGTGCCCCGCCCAGCTGCGCGAGCGGATCTTCTATCTCGCGGGCCGCAGATGCCTGGACATCGACCACTTCGGCTATGTCGCCGCCACCGCGCTGACCCAGCCGCTGGCGCCCGCCGAGCCGCCGCTGAGGGACGAGGGCCGCATCTTCGAGCTGACGGTCGAGGAGCTGCTGCCGATCACGTCCTATGTGCTCGACCAGGACACCGGGCTGCCCAAGCGCGACCCGGAGACGGGGGAGCCCAAGGTCGTCTCCTTCTTCGCCAACCAGCAGGGCGAGCCCAAGAAGAACACCCTGGCCATGCTCGAGGGCATCAGACAGGCCAAGGAGCGCCCGCTGGCCCGGCTGATCACGGGCCTCTCGATCCGGCACGTGGGCCCGGTGGCGGCCGAGGCGCTGGCCCGCGAGTTCAGGTCGCTCGACCGGATCGCCGAGGCGAGCGAGGAGGAGCTGGCGGCGACCGAGGGCGTGGGGCCGACGATCGCGGCCTCGCTCAAGGACTGGTTCGCGGTGGACTGGCACCGGGAGATCGTCGAGCGCTGGCGCGCGGCCGGGGTGCGGCTGGCCGAGCCGGAGCGGGAGGGCGAGGGCCCGCGCCCGCTGGCCGGGATCACCGCCGTGGTCACCGGCACGCTGTCCGGCTTCACGCGGGACGGCGCGAAGGAGGCGTTGCAGAGCCGCGGCGCCAAGGTCACGGGCGCCGTCTCCAAGAAGACCGACTTCGTCGTCGTCGGCGACAGCCCGGGGTCCAAGTACGACAAGGCCGTTCAGTTGAAAGTACCGGTGCTCGACGAGTCGGGTTTCACGGTGCTCCTGGAGCGGGGTCCCGACGCGGCGAGGGAAGCGGCGGTCGTCCCTGATGAGCCGTCACCTGCCTGACATGCGGAGGCGGTTCGTCCGGCGGGCCGGTGGCATATGCCATGGGCATGGGCGCGCGTGAGGAGGGCGTGCCGAGCCTGATCGTTCGCTGCCCCAAGCGCCATCGGGCGGCCTAGGGTGGGGAGTTGCGCCCGTCCCGGGCGCGGGCAACGCCGGCCGTGAGAGGGATCCCGCATGCACGCAGCCCCACGGGGGAGCCGGCCCCCGCGACGCGACCACGGTTGGCTCTCGCCCGCGCTCAGGCCCGCCATCCTCGCCGCGGCGGGCGTGGCCTGCGTGATCGGGATCGCGCGCGTGCTGGCCGAGGGCCGCGCCCTCTTCCCCGGTGAGCGCCCCGGCTGGGGCTTCGCCGTCCTCACCGGGGTGATCGTCACCTACCTCGTCGCGATCGGCCGCGACCGCTCGGGCGGCGGCTCGGGCGCGGGCGCCGCGCTCGCCCTGTCGGTGCTGCTGCTCTACGGCTGGGTGCCCGCCGCGCTGGTGAGCCTCTCGGTGGTCACCCTGGTCGGCGCCGCCCGCCGCGACCGCTGGCTCGACGCCCTGCTGCACGGCGCGATCGACATGCTCGGCGTCGGCGCCGCCGCCCTGGCCCTGGCCCTGTGGGGCACCAAGCCCAGCATCGAACGCCCCTGGCTCCCCGACGACTGGCAGGCGTCGACGCTGCCCCAGCTGCTCCTCGGCGCCTGCGCCTACCTGCTGGTCACCCGCACCCTCCTGTGGGTGTCCACCGCCCCGCCCGGCGGCCTGCCCTCGCTGGCCGCCTCCGACCTGCCGCGCCAGGGACTTGTCGCGCTCGCCCTGCTCGCCATCGCCCCGCTGATCGCGGTGGTCGCCAGCGAACGGCCGTTGCTGCTCCCGCTGTTCGCGGTCCCGCTGATCGCGCTCGACTCGTCGTTCTGGATGGCCCGCGCGCGCGACGAGGAGCAGCTCCTCGACCCGCTGACCCGGCTGCCCAACCGCCAGTGGCTGCTCGAGCGCACCACATCGGCCCTCGACGAGGCCACCAGGACCGGCGACCGGGCCGCCCTCGTCCTGATCGACCTCGACAGCTTCCGATCGGTCAACGACACCCTCGGCCACCTCACCGGCGACCGCCTGCTCCTCCAGGTCTCCGACCGGATCCAGCGCGAGCTGCCCCCGGGCGCCGAGGCGGCCAGGCTCGGCGGCGACGAGTTCGCCGTGCTGCTGCCGCGCGTCGCCTCGGCGACCAGCGCCCAGCGCGCCGCCCGCGCCATCGTCGGCTGCCTCTCCGCCCCGCTCGACCTCGACGGCCTCACCCTGGTGATCGAGGCGAGCGCCGGGGTGGCCGTCTTCCCCGACCACGCGCCGGGCGGCGAGGGGCTGCTGCGCCGCGCCGACGTCGCGATGTACGCCGCCAAGCGCGACCGCAGCGGCGTCGAGGTCTACGACGCGAGCCGCGACGGCAACACCCCCGACCGCCTCGCCCTCCTCGGCGACCTCCGCCGCGCCCTCGACACGGGCCAGGTCGCGCTCCACTACCAGCCCAAGGTCCGCTTCGACGGGGTCGTCGCCGGTCTCGAGGCCCTGCTCCGCTGGGACCACCCGGACCGTGGCCGGGTCCCGCCCGACGAGTTCATCGCGATCGCCGAGACCTCGGGCCTGATGCCCCGGCTGACCGAGTACGTCCTGGAGTGCGCGCTCGGCCAGGTCGCCCGCTGGCGCGCGGACGGGCTCACCGTGCCCGTCGCCGTAAACGTTTCCCCTCGCGACGTCCACACCCCCGGGTTCGCGGGGGCGGTCGCCGCGCGCCTGGCCAGACACGGCGTCCCGCCCGGCTCGCTCCAGCTGGAGATCACCGAGCACGCCATGCTCGAGGACCCGCAGCAGGCGGCCGACACCCTCGCCGGGCTCACCGGGCACGGCGTGCGGATGTCCCTCGACGACTTCGGCACCGGCTACTCCTCGCTCGTGCACCTGCGCCGCCTGCCCGTCAGCGAGCTGAAGATCGACCGCTCCTTCGTGGCCCGCCTCGTCGTGGACAGCGAGGACGCCGAGATCGTGCGCTGCACCGTCGAGTTGGCGCACTCCCTCGGCCTGGTCGTGGTCGCCGAGGGCGTCGAGGACGACGAGACATGGGAACGCCTCAGGGCCCTGGGCTGCGACGCCGTCCAGGGCTGGCTCGTGGCCGCCGCGATGCCCGCCGCGGAGACCACCGCCTGGCTGCGCGCCCGCGACACCGTCCGCGCCGAGGACGCCGCTCCGGCCCCGCCGACCGGACCCGCGGCCCCTGACGGCGCGGCCGCCTCGGCGGATCGGGCCCCGAGACCCGACCCGGCCGACGCCGAGCCGGTGCGCTGAGCGGACGCGCCGTCCCTGGCCTCGATGGGGCCGGGGGAATCGGTGCGCGGGGCCCTTCGCCGTCGCCCTAGGATTGGCCCGAAGAAACCAGCCCGCCCGCGACGAGCAAGAGGATCGCCACATGCCTGGCATCACGCGCGAGGAGGTCGCCCACCTCGCCCGGCTGGCGCGCCTCGAGCTGACCTCCGAAGAACTGGACCACTTCGCCGGTCAGCTCGACGACATCATCAACGCGGTCGCCCGCGTCGCCGATGTCGCCACCGAGGACGTTCCGCCGACCTCCCACCCGCTGCCCCTGACCAACGTCATGCGCCCCGACGAGGTCAGGCCCTCCCTGACCGCCGAGCAAGCGCTCTCCGGGGCGCCCGCCCAGGAGCAGCAGCGTTTCAAGGTGCCGCAGATCCTGGGAGAGGAGTGACCGGCATGTCGGACCTGATCCGGCTCACCGCCGCGGAGCTCGCCGCCCGGGTCGCCGACGGATCCGTGAGCGCGGTCGAGGTGACCGAGGCCCATCTGGCGCGCGTCGACGCGGTGGACGAGAAGGTGCACGCGTTCCTGCACGTCGACCGCGAGGGCGCGCTCGCCCAGGCCCGCGCCGTGGACGACAGGCGCGCCGCGGGGGAGCCGCTCGGCCCGCTCGCCGGGGTGCCGCTGGCGTTGAAGGACATCTTCACCACCGAGGGCGTGCCCACCACCGCGGGCTCCCGGATCCTCGAGGGCTGGATCCCGCCGTACGACGCGACGGTGACCCGGCGCCTCAAGGAGGCCGGGGTCGTCATCCTCGGCAAGACCAACATGGACGAGTTCGCCATGGGCTCATCCACCGAGAACAGCGCCTACGGCCCCACCGGCAACCCCTGGGACCTCACCCGCGTCCCCGGCGGCTCCGGCGGCGGCTCGTCGGCGGCGCTCGCCGCGTTCCAGGCGCCGCTCGCCATCGGCACCGACACCGGCGGCTCGGTGCGCCAGCCCGCCGCCGTCACCGGCACGGTCGGCGTCAAGCCCACCTACGGCGGCGTCTCGCGCTACGGCATGATCGCGTTCTCCTCCTCGCTCGACCAGGCGGGGCCCTGCGCCCGCACCGTGCTCGACGCCGCGCTGCTGCACGAGGTGATCGGCGGCCACGACCCGCTCGACTCCACGTCGATCGACGCGCCCGTCCCGCCGGTCGTCGAGGCCGCGAGGAACGGCACGGCGCGTGGCCTGCGCGTCGGCGTCATCCGCGAGTTCGGGGGCGAGGGCTTCCAGGACGGCGTGATGCGGCGGTTCGGCGAGGCCGTCGAGCTGCTCACCACGCTCGGCGCCGAGGTCACCGAGGTGTCCTGCCCGTCGTTCGAGTCCGCCCTGGCGGCGTACTACCTGATCGCGCCTTCCGAGTGCTCGTCGAACCTCGCCCGCTTCGACGCCATGCGGTACGGCCTGCGGATCGGCGACGACGGCGCGCGCGCGGCCGACGAGGTCACGTCGCTCACCCGCGAGGCGGGCTTCGGCGCGGAGGTCAAGCGCCGCATCATGCTCGGCACCTACGCCCTCTCCTCGGGGTACTACGACGCGTACTACGGCAGCGCCCAGAAGGCCCGCACGCTCGTCGTCCGCGACTTCGCGCGGGCGTTCTCGCAGGTGGACGTCCTGGTCGCGCCGACCACCCCGACCACGGCGTTCGCGATCGGCGAGCGCGCCGACGACCCCATGGCGATGTACCGCGCCGATCTGTGCACCATCCCGGTCAGCCTGGCGGGCAACGCCGCGCTGTCCCTGCCCTGCGGCCTCGCCCCCGAGGACGGCCTCCCGGTCGGGTTGCAGATCATCGCCCCCGCGATGGCCGACGACCGGCTCTACCGCGTCGGAGCCGCGGTCGAGACCGCGTTCGCGGCACGCTGGGGACATTCCCTTCTGGAGGAGGCACCCGCGCTATGAGCAAGAAGCCCAAGTCCAAGGCCAGTCTGTACCTCTCGCTCGGCACGACGCTGTTCGGCACCGTCAGCGTCGCCAGGCGCCTGAAGGACGCCCGCCGCGAGGGCGACACCCTCCAGCTGGCCGACGCCATCGTCTCGGCGGCCTCGATCATCACCGGCGTCGCCCTGCTGGCCCGTGAGCTGCGCCGCCTGAGCGAGGACGGGTCCGACATCCTCGGCGACTGACGCCGGCACGAGCATCCGAGAGGTAGTACCCCTGTGACCGTCATCGACCTGGTGTCGTACGAGGACGCGCTCGCGTCCTACGACCCCGTCATGGGCCTCGAGGTCCATGTGGAGCTCGGCACCCAGACCAAGATGTTCTGCGGCTGCGCCACCACGCTCGGCGCCGAGCCCAACACGCAGACGTGCCCCACGTGCCTCGGGCTCCCCGGCGCGCTCCCCGTGGTGAACGCCACCGCCGTGGAGTCCGCGGTCCGCATCGGCCTCGCGCTCAACTGTGAGATCGCCGAATGGTGCCGCTTCGCCCGGAAGAACTACTTCTATCCGGACATGCCGAAGAACTTCCAGACCTCGCAGTACGACGAGCCGATCGCGTTCAACGGGCACTTGGACGTCCAGCTCGAGGACGGCGAGGTCTTCCGCGTCGGCATCGAGCGCGCCCACATGGAGGAGGACACCGGCAAGTCCACCCACATCGGCGGCGCCACGGGGCGCATCCACGGCGCGTCGCACTCGCTGCTCGACTACAACCGCGCGGGCATCCCGTTGATCGAGATCGTCACCAAGCCGATCACGGGCGCCGGCGCGCGCGCCCCCGAGATCGCGCGCGCCTATGTCGCCGAGCTGCGCGAGCTGATCCGCGCGCTCGGCGTCTCCGAGGCCCGGATGGAGATGGGCCAGATGCGCTGCGACGTCAACCTGTCGCTGCGCCCGCACGGCCGCGAGGCGTTCGGCACCCGCAGCGAGACCAAGAACGTCAACTCCCTGCGCAGCGTCGAGCGCGCGGTGCGCTTCGAGGTCAAGCGGCACGCCGCGGTCCTGGGCGACGGCGGCGTGATCGTGCAGGAGACCCGGCACTTCCACGAGGAGAACGGCACCACCACATCGGGCCGCGTCAAGGAGGAGGCCGAGGACTACCGGTACTTCCCCGAGCCCGACCTGGTGCCGGTGGCGCCCGAGAAGGAGTGGGTGGAGCGGCTGCGCGCCGGGCTGCCCGAGCTGCCGCTGGTCCGCCGCACCCGGCTGCGCGAGGAGTGGGGGGTCTCCGCGCACGAGATGCAGTCCGCGCTCAACGCGGGCGCGGTCGAGCTGATCGTGGCCACCGTCGACGCCGGCGCCGACCAGGCCGCCGCGCGCAAGTGGTGGATGGGCGAGCTGGCCAGGCGGGCGAACGAGCTGGGCGTCGAGCCCGCCGCGCTGCCCATCACTCCGGCCCAGGTCGCCCGCGTCGCGGCCCTGGTCGCCGAGGGCGCGCTCAACGACAAGCTCGCGCGGCAGGTCATCGAGGGCGTGCTCGCGGGCGAGGGCGCCCCCGACGAGGTGGTCGAGAAGCGCGGCCTGCGGATCGTCTCCGACGAGGGCGCGCTCGGCCGGGCGGTGGACGAGGCCATCGCGGCCAACGCCGCCGTCGCCGACAAGATCCGCGGCGGCAAGACGGCCGCGGCGGGCGCCCTGGTCGGCGCGGTCATGAAGGCCACCCGCGGCCAGGCGGACGCGGCCCGCGCGCGGCAGCTGATCCTGGAGCGGCTCGGCGTCACGGAGTAGGCATCGGCTCCTTTCCCCGAGCCCCGTCTAAGGCGGTGCCTAAGGCCCCCCTGACGACCCAGGCGGTCGTCAGGGGGGTCCGGTGTGAGGCGTCGCGACCGGCCAGGACGCGGCAGTCGCCCGATGCGCGGGAGGGGTCGGAACGGCGACCGTGGAGGAACGTTTCCACGCTCCCCGACCTCGACCGGAGGCCCCTGGTGTTCCCGCACCCGTTCCCGCACGACCGACTGCACCTACTGCGCGCCGCCGAGTTGGAGCGCGCCGCCCGGCTCAGCAGGCTGCTGCACGCCGTCAGGAGACGGCGCCGGTGAGCGGCGTCCTCGCGGTCAGGGGGATAAGCGGTACCGCGCTGTCGGAGCGGCGTGCGATGCTCGTCGACGTGGAGAGCCGCAGTGTCAGCCCCGTCTTCGTGGGTCGCGGCCGGGAGTTGGCCGAGCTGTCGAAGGGGCTCGGCCTGGCCGGGCGGCACGAGCCGCAGGCGTTCGTCATCGGCGGCGAGGCGGGCGTGGGGAAGACGAGGCTGCTCGAGGAGTTCCTGGCCGGTGCCAGGGCCGCGGGGGCCGTCACCGCCGTGGGCGGGTGCGTGGAGCTGGGCGCCGACGGCCTGCCGTTCGCCCCGTTCGCCGCCGTGCTGCGCGCGCTGCACCGGCACTTCGGCCCGGAGCTGACCGAGGCCGCGGCGGGGCGCGAGGGCGAGCTGGCCGGGCTGCTGCCCGAGCTGGCCGGGGCAGGGCGGCCCGCGGGCGACGCACCCGACCGGGCCAGGCTGTTCGAGCTGACCGCCCGCCTGCTCGAGCGGCTCGCGGCCGAGCGCCCCCTGGTCGTCGCCGTCGAGGACGTGCACTGGGCCGACCGCTCCACGCGCGAGCTCCTCGGCTACCTCGTCCGCTCGGTGCGGGGCGCGCGGCTCCTGCTGCTCGCCACCTACCGCTCCGACGACATCCACCGCCGCCATCCGCTGCGGCCCTTCCTCGCCGAGCTCGACCGGCTGCGGACGGTGCGCCGGATCGAGCTGGCCCGCTTCACCCAGGGGGAGGTCTCCGCGCAGCTCGCCGGGATCATCGGGGCACCCCCGCGGCCGGGGCACGCCCTGTCGGTGTTCGAGCGCTCCGAGGGGAACGCGTTCTTCGTCGAGGAGCTGGCCACGGGGCGCCCGGGCGGCGGGCTCAGCCAGACGCTGCGCGACCTGCTGCTGGTGCGCGTCGAGGCGCTGCCCGAGGAGGTCCAGGAGGTGCTGCGGGTCGCCGCGGAGGCCGGTGCCTCCGTGGAGTACGCGCTGCTGCGCGCGGTCGTCGGCCTCACCGAGCCCGAGCTGCTCGCCGCGCTGCGCGCCGCGGTGGGCGCCCACCTGCTCGCCCCGACCGACGACGGCGACGGCTACCGCTTCCGGCACGCCCTCGTCCGCGAGGCCGTCGCCGACGACCTGCTCCCCGGGGAGCGCGCCAGGCTCGCCCGCCGCCTGGCCGAGGCGCTCGAGCGCGAGCGCGGCCTCGTCCCCGAGGACGAGCTCGCCGCCCGCCTGGCCAGCCACTGGTACCACGCGGGGGACCGGGCCAAGGCGCTGCCCGCCGTCCTGGACGCCGCCGCGCAGGCGTACCAGCGATACGCGTACGCCGAGCAGCTGCGCCTGCTCGAGCGCGCGATGGAGCTGTGGGACGCGGTCCCCGACGAGGCAAGGGACGGGCTGCGGCCCGTCGGTCCCGTGTGGGGCTATCCGACGGACCCGGCGGACCAGGGGCCGCTGAGCTATGTGGACCTGCTGGCCGAGGCCACCAGGTCGGCGGTGTTCTCCGGGCAGCCTGACCGCACGCTGGCCATGAGCAAGCGGGCCCTGCGCCTGATCGACGAGCGGCGCGAGCCGTTGCGCGCCGCCTGGTTCTGGCTGCAACGGGCCTGGGTCTCCGAGGGGTTGGGCCGCGGCGACGGCTGGCCCGAGCTGGTGCGCGCCCAGGAGCTGGTCCGCGGGCTGCCGCCGTCGTTCGTGCCCGCCCAGGTGCTGGCGCTGACCGCGTCCTGGCAGTCGGTGGGGCGGCGCTCGCCCGAGGTGATCGAGCTGGCCGAGCGCGCGGTGGCGATGGCCCGCCTGGTGGGCGCGGAGAGCACCGAGCGGTACGCCAGGATCACGCTCGCCTGCCTGCGCACCGACGCGGGGGAGGGGGAGGACGGGCTGGCCGAGCTGTTCCACCTCCTCGACCGGATCCTGGAGCGCCGGGAGATCAGCCTGCTCGGCCGCTGCCTGGTCAATGTCCAGTCCGCGCTCGGCATCCAGGGCGACTTCCAACGGGCCGCCGAGTTCGTCGACACGGCCCTGCGCCTGGTCGACCGGTACGGGCTCAGGGAGCCGAGGCGCTGGCTGCTGTCCAACCACGCCCATGTGCTGGTCCAGCTGGGCCGCTGGCGGGAGGCGGCCAGCACCGTGGTGGCGGCGGAGCACCGGTCGATGAACATCTCGCCCCGCATGTTCGCGACGTTGACCGGCGGCCAGCTGGCCGCGCTGCGCGGCGATCTCGCGGAGGCCAAGGCGCGGGTCGCCCTCGCCCGCGGCGAGATCACCACCCCCGACCTGCGGCCCTCGTTCGTGCTCCAGCTGGGCACGGTCGAGCTGGAGATCGCCGCCGTGGAGGGGCGGATCGAGGCGGGCAGGGAGGCGTTCAGGGCGGCGACGGCGCCGGGGCTGCCGTCGTTCACCTCGGGCCTGGCCTGGATCCTGGTGCTCACCGCGGCGCGGGTCGAGGCCGAGTGCCGGGGCCTGCCCGCTGCCGACCGGGACAGGGCCGCCGCGCTCGCCCATGTGCGAACGGTCATGGGCGGCCTGGCGCGGACGGCCCCCGTGTGGGCGGCGATCGGGGCGTACGCGGACGCCCAGCTGCGGCGGGCCGAGGGCCGCGACACCCCGGACCAGTGGGCGGCGGTGGTCGGGGCCCTCGAGCCGCTCGGGCTGCTCCACCACGTGGCGGAGGCGCGGTACTGCTGGGCGGAGTCGCTGCTGGCGGAGGGCGGCACCCTGGGCCGGGAGCGCGCGGCCGAGGCGCTGCGCCCGGCGCTCAAGACGGCGCGCGAGCTGGAAGCACGCCCCCTGGAGGAACGGGCCCGGCGTCTCGTGGCGCGCGGCCGCCTCGCCCTGACGGAACCCGAGCCCGAACGCACCACCGCGGGGGCGGCGGGCGGCGACGCGTCGTTCGGCCTGACGCCCAGGGAGCGGGACGTGCTGGCGCTCGTGGCGGCGGGCCGGAGCAACCGGCAGATAGCCGAGGAGCTGTTCATCTCGCCCAAGACGGCCAGCGTGCACGTCTCCCACATCCTCACCAAGCTCGGGGTCTCGGGCCGGGGCGAGGCCGCCGCGCTCGCCCATCGGCTCCAACTGGTGCCCGCGCCGGGCGCGTAAGGCCCCCTCGCGCTCCCCTAAGGACCCCGGGGCGTGGGAAGTTGCGGAAGCTGCCCGATGTGGCGCCCCCACCTGGGATCGGAGTCTTGGGGTACCGGGACGTCCGGTGACCGGCCCAGCGGCCGGAGCCCCTTGGGAGAGCACCATGCTGTACGACATCGACGCCGTGCGGGCCAGGATCGCCGAGCTCCGTCGGGAGGCCGAGAGCGACCGTGTGGCCGCCGCGGTGCTGAGGGAGCGGCGGGCCCGTCTCGCCGAGGCGCGCGCCGCGAAGCGCGCCGGGGAGCGGGCCGAGAGGCGCGCCGGGGGACGGTCGACCGGCTCGCGGCGGGCGGCGGCGGGCGCGCGGTGGCGGCCCTCCCGCAGGGGAGCCGGGGCCTGACGCGGGCTCGGAAGCGTTGTCAGTGGTGTGTGCCATGCTTCACGACATGCGGACCAATCCCCTCAGCCCGGTATTCGTCGGACGCGGCCCCGAGCGCGCCGCGCTGGCCGAGGGGCTCGCCGCGGCCGACGCGGGCGGGCCCCAGGCCGTGCTGATCGGCGGCGAGGCGGGGGTGGGGAAGACGCGCCTGGTCGATCAGTTCCTCGACGAGGCCAGGGCCCTCGGGGCGTTGACCGCCGTCGGCGCCTGTGTGGAGGCGGGGGCGGACGGCCTGCCGTTCGCCCCGGTGTCCATGGTCCTGCGCGCGCTGCACCGCCAGCTCGGCGAGGAGCTGACGCGAGCGGCCACCGGCTTCGGTGGCGAGCTGGCGCGGCTGCTCCCCGAGTTGGGGGAGCCGACGGCGCCCATGGGCACGGCGCGCGATGTCGAGGTGCGCGCCCGCCTGTTCGAGCTGACGGCCCGGCTGCTCGAGTCGCTGGCCCAGGAGCGCCTGCTGGTCCTGGCCATCGAGGACCTGCACTGGTCGGACCGCTCCACGAGAGAGCTGCTCGCCTATCTCTTCAGGTCGCTCCAGCGCGGGCGGCTGCTGATCATCACGACCTACCGCTCGGACGACATCCACCGGCGCCATCCGCTGCGCCCTTTCCTGGGCGAGCTGGACCGGCTGCGCACGGTCCGCCGCCTCGAGCTCGACCGCTTCACGCGCGACGAGGTGCGCAGCCAGCTCGCCGGGATCAGGGGCAGCCAGCCGTCCGATGACCTGCTCGACCACGTCTACCGCCGCTCGGACGGGAACGCCTTCTTCGTCGAGGAGCTGGCGAGCGTCTCCTGCGGCGCCAGGCCCGGCATGATCAGCGACTCGGTGCGCGACCTGCTGCTCGTGCGCGTGGAGGCGCTGCCCGAGACCGCGCAGCGGGTGGTGAGGATCGCGGCCGAGGGCGGCTCCTGCGTGGAGTACGGGCTGCTGCGCGCCGTCGTGGGCCTGGGCGAGGACGAGCTGATCGAGGCGCTGCGCTCCGCGGTGGGCGCCAGCATCCTCATCCCCCAGGACGACGGCTCGTACGGGTTCAGGCACGCCCTGGTGCGCGAGGCGGTGGACGACGACCTGCTGCCGGGCGAGCGGTCCCGGATCAGCCGCCGGTTCGCCGAGGTGCTCGAGGCGGCGCCCGAGCTGGTGGCGTCGGAGCAGCGGCCCGCCCGCCTCGCGACGTACTGGTACCACGCCCACGACCCGGCCAAGGCGCTGCCCGCGGTGGTCAGCGCGGCCACCGACGCGCGGTGCCGTCACGCGTACGCCGAGCAGCTGCACCTGCTGGAGCGCGGCCTCGAGCTGTGGGACAGCGCCCCCGACGAGGTGCGCAGCGGGCTGCGGGTCGCGTACGAGGCCGAGTCCTATCCGCTGTGCGCGTGCGACGACCCCGCGCTGAGCTTTCTCGACATGCTGGCCGAGATGACGCTCGCGGCCCGCTTCGCGGGCGAGCCCGAGCGCGGCCTGTCCGTGGTCAAGCGGGCCCTGCGGGTCCTGGACACGATGGAGGGCGTGGGGCATCCGTTGCGCGCGGCGTGGTTCTGGACGGAGCGGTCGCGGCTGACGCGCTGGCTAGGCCGGGGCAGCGGCTGGGACGAGCTGGGCACGGCGCAGCGGCTGTTGGAGGGCTTCCCGCCGTCCGGCGTGCACGCGCGGGTCCTCACCGAGGCCGCAGCGTGGGGCGCGGTGCACCAGCCCGACGAGGACAGCCTGGCGCTGGCCGAGCGGGCCGTGGAGCTGTGCCGCGAGGTCGGCGACGAGAAGGCCGAGGTGGACGCGCTGCTGAGCAGGGGCGCGCTGCTGGTCGAGATCGGCAGGGGCGAGGAGGGCCTGGCCGACATGCGGGCGGTGGCCGAGCGGGTCAAGCGGTTCGACCTGGTCGCCGCCTTCACCCGCAGCCATGTGAACCTCCAGTCCGTCCTGGAGTCGATGGGCCGCTCCGACGAGTCCCTCGCCGTGGCCAACGAGGGCATCAGGCTCGCCCACCGGTACGGGCTGCGGGACACCCAGTCCTGGATCCACGGGAATCGCGCGGACGCCCTCTTCTCCCTGGGGCGCTGGGACGAGTCGGAGGCCGCGGCGGTCGACGCGCGCCGCACGGCCCAGCACCCGGTCACCGTCTCGCTTGCCGCCGAGCGCCTGGTCCGCCTGGCGCTGGCCCGCGGCGACCTGGAGACGGCCGAGACCGAGCTGGCGCTGATGAGCGAGCACGGCAGCGTCGCCCCCCAGTACGCCCACCCCCAGGCGCACTACCGGATCACGCTGGCCGCGCTGCGCGGCCGCATCCTGGACGCCCGCCAGCTTCTCGCGGAGGCGATACGCGAAGGGCTCGCGCCCGGCACCGGCGTCTACACCTGGCCCATGGTGGACGCGGGAGCGCAGGCGGAGTCCGCCGCGCGCGGGGTGCCCGCCGCCGAGCCAGGGGCGTCGGAAGCGATCGCGGCGATACGGGAGTTCGCCGCGACGCTGCCGCGGCGCTATCCGGTCTGGGCGGCCTGGGCCCAGCTGGTGGAGGCCGAGCTGCGCCGGGCCGACGGGACGGCGCGGGCGGCCGACTGGGCCGCCGTGGCCGAGGCGTTCGACGGCCTGTCCCGCCCGTTCCAGCGGGCCAGGGTCGAGCTGCGGTGGGCGGAGGCGCTGGTCGCCGAGGGCGACCGGGAGCGCGCGGCCGAGCTGCTCGCGCGGGCGCATGCGGCGGCGCGCCCGATGGGCGCGCGCCTGCTGGTCGAGGAGGCGGAGCGGCTGGCCCAGCGGGCGCGGCTGCCGCTGACGCCCGAGCAGGCGCGGGCCGAGGGGCCCGGCGGCGACGCGTCGTTCGGTCTGACGCCCAGGGAGCGGGACGTGCTGGCGCTCGTGGCGGCGGGCCGGAGCAACCGGCAGATAGCCGAGGAGCTGTTCATCTCGCCCAAGACGGCGAGCGTCCATGTCTCCAACATCCTGGCGAAGCTCGAGGTCTCGGGCCGGGGCGAGGCCGCCGCGCTGGCCCACCGCCTCGGCATCGTGGGCGCCGAGCGGGACGCGACCCCCGCCGCCTGAGCCGGGGCCCGCCCGGGTACCCCTCGGCAGGCCTACGAGACGCGCAGCCGCAGGATCCGGTCGTCGGGGCCCTCGGGGGTGCCCCGGGTGTCGGTCTCGTTGGTCACCAGCAGCAGCTCGTCGTCGCCCGTGGCGAGGAGCGAGCGCAGCCGCCCGTACTCGCCCTCGAAGAACGCCTGGGGCTCGGCCACGGGCTCGCTGCCGTCCAGCGGGATCCGCCAGAGCCGTTCGCCGCGCAGCGAGGCCATCCACAGCGAGCCCGCGCCGTACTCGAGGCCGCTGGGCGACGCCTCCGCCGGGGGCCACTGCTCGACCGGGTCGATGAACCCCTGGTCCTCGCCGCCCTCGCCCTCGACCTCGGGCCAGCCGTAGTTCCCGCCCGGCTCGATCCGGTTCAGCTCGTCCCACGTGTCCTGGCCGAACTCCGCGGACCACAGCGTTCCCCTGGAGTCCCAGGCCAGGCCCTGCACATTGCGGTGGCCCGACGAGTGGACGTACGAGCCGGGGTCGACGTTGTCCTCGGGGACCTGGCCGGTGTCGGGGTCGATGCGCAGGATCTTGCCCGCCAGCGAGCCGGGGTCCTGCGCGGTCGCCGGGTCGCCCGCGTCGCCGGTGGAGGCGTAGAGCATGCCGTCGGGGCCGAACGCCAGGCGTCCGCCGTTGTGGGTCGCCTCCCCGCGTGGGATACCGGTCAGCAGGTGGTCGCCCGGGGTCAGCCGCTCGCCCTCGGGCGCCGACGCGTCATAGGTGAACGCCGTGATCCGGTTGTCGTCGGCGGCGGTCAAGTAGGCGTACAGGCGGTTGTTCGAGGCGAAGTCCGGGTGGGCCGCGAGGCCGAGCAGCCCGCCCTCGCCCGGCTCGTCCGGCAGCTCGGGCACCTCGCCCGCCACGCCGACCTCGCCCGAGTCGGCCGCGACCACGTGCACGGTGCCGCCGTCGCGCGAGCCCACCAGCAGGTCGCCGTCCGGGAGCTCGACGATGCCCCAGGGCGATTCGAGCCCCTCCGCGACCGTCTCCACCACCTCGGCCGAGCCGTCGGCGGGGGCGGCGGTCGGCGTCGGGGAGCCGCCCGGCCCCTCGCCCTCGTCCGACTCCGACGGGGAGGCCGACGACTCGGGGGCGGCCGCGTCGCCTCCGTCGTCTTCGTCGCCGCCGTCGTCGGATGAGCAGCCCGCGGTCAGCAGGCCGAGCGCGGCGACCGCCGCCACCCAGCCGCGCGCCCGGCCCCGCATCGTCACCTTCATGGCAACCTCCCCGCTCGCCCCGCGTCCACGGCTTCAAGCACACCACATGCCACGCACGGACGCTGCTGCCCCGCGCGCCAACCGGGAAACCTCGGCGGGGGCCAGGCCCTACCCTGGCGGGCATGACCACATCGGATGTCTGGCTGCCGTTCCCGCCCGCCGAGCTGCCCGCCCTGCCCGCATCCCTCACGTACCACCACTGGGACGGCGAGGACGAGTTCCCCGCCGACCCCGCCGACTGCGCCTTCTATGTCGTCCCGTACATGAAGGGCCCCGCCGTCGCCCTGCGCCCGCTCGAGCGCATGACGCGGGTCCGCGTGGTGCAGACCCTCACCGCGGGCGTCGAGCACATGCTGCCCGCGGTGCCGGGACTGCCCGCCGGTGCCGTGCTGTGCAACGCCGGGGAGCTGCACAACACCAGCACCGCCGAGCTGGCCCTCGCCCTCACCCTCGCCGCCCAGCGCGGCATACCCGACGCGGTCCGCGCCCAGCCCGAGGCGCGCTGGGAGCCCACCGTGCGCCCCTCGCTCGCCGACCGCCGCGTCCTGATCGTCGGCCACGGAGGCATCGGCGCGGCGATCGAGGACCGGCTCGTGCCGTTCGACGTCGCCGAGGTGATCCGCGTGGCCAGCCGCGCCAGGAGCGCCGAACGCGGCCCGGTGCACGGCGTGGACGAGCTGCCCTCGCTGCTGCCGCGCGCGGAGGTCGTGATCCTCGCCACTCCGCTCACCGAGGCCACCCGCGGCCTGGTCGACGCCGACTTCCTCGCCCTGCTCCCGGACGGCGCCCTGCTGGTGAACGTCGCCCGCGGCGCCGTCGTGGACACCAAGGCGCTGGTCGCCGAGGTGGAGTCGGGCCGCCTGCGGGCCGCGCTCGATGTGACCGACCCCGAGCCCCTGCCGCCCGGTCACCCTCTGTGGCGGGCGGCAGGCGTGCTGATCACGCCCCATGTGGGCGGCCCCTCGACCGCGTTCAGGCCCCGCGCCGAACGTCTACTCCTCGCCCAGTTGGGCAGGTTCGCGTCGGGAGAGCCTCTGCGGCACATCGTCGCCGAGGGGGGCGCGCGCCCGGCGGAGTGAGCCAGATGCTCCCCCCTGATCGTCACTTTCGGTGAGAAGAGTATGTCGCTGAGTGACGAATCTGGTGTATCGTCCGTGACGGGGTGAGCCCGGAACGGAAGGGGGGCGACAGGCGCATGCACCGCTCATGGGGACACCGGCACTTTCCCGAGGGCCTTCAGGCCCGGCGGCTGAGCAGCCCGTTCCCGCGGCTGGTCTTCGCCGCGGTCTGCGCGGCGTACGCCGTGGGCGCCGTGCTCGGCTGGGGGTCGCCGTTCATGGCGGAGGTGATGGGGGACTTCGGGCTGAGCGCCGCGGCGCTCCTGGCCGCGGGCTCGTGCCTGTGGTACGCGGGCCGTCGCACGGGCGCGTTCCGCGCGGCGTGGGCGCTGTTCGGCCTCTCGTCCGTGATGGTCGCCCTGGGGAACGGCATCTGGGGCTGGTACGAGGTGGTGCTCCGCGAGCCGGTGCCCCGCCTCTCCGCCGCCGACCTGTGCTTCCTGATGTTCGCGCCGCTGGCCATCATCGGGCTGCTGATGCTGGCCAAGCGGCCGGTCACGCGGGCGGGTTGGATCTGCCTCGCCCTGGACGCCTGGCTCATCGCCGGGTCGCTCATGACGCTCTCGTGGAGCGTCGCCCTGGCCCAGGCCGCCCAGCGGCAGGGCGAGGTGGTCAGGGCGGCGCTCGCGGTCGGCTATCCGCTGCTCGACATCGCGTTGGTGAGCATCATCCTGGTGCTGCACTTCAGGCGCGGCACCACGCACCGCCCCGCGATCAACGCCGCGATCGGCGCCCTCGCCCTGACGGTGCTGTGCGACGCCCTGTTCACCTCGCCGATGCTGCGCGAGCAGTACAGCTCGGGGCGGCTGCTCGACGCGGGCTGGTTCGCCGGCTCGCTCTTACTCGCGGCCGCGCCCTGGATGGACAGGGGCCAGGAGGAGCCACCGGTCGAGGAGTCCCCGCGGGCCAAGGGCGGGAAGCCGGGGCCCGACGAGGCCGACCGGCCCCAGCTGGCCGGCTCGCTGGCCGCGCTGACGCCCTATCTGGCGGGCGCCGTCTGCATGTTGAGCATCCTGTTCACGATAGTCAACGGGCACCATGTCGACCGGGTCGTCGTCTTCATCGCCTGCGCCGTCGTGCTGTCGCTCCTGGTCCGCCAGGGGATCACGCTGATGGACAACGTCTCGCTGACCAGGGAGCTGGCCCGCAAGGAGAACTACTTCCGGTCCCTCGTCCAGGGATCGAGCGACGTCATCATGATCGCGGCGCCCGGCGGCAGGCTGCGCTACGTCAGCCCGGCCGCCACGGGGGTGTACGGGCGGGAGGCGGAGCGGCTCACCGGCAGCCACCTGTCCGAGCTGATCCACCCCGACGACCTCGGCCGCGTCGAGCACGAGCTGCGCCGCTTCCTCTCGGTGTCACCGGCGCGCGAGACGGGCACCAGGATCGAGTGCCGGGTGCGGCACGGCTCGGGCCACTGGCTCAACGTCGAGTCCAGCGTCAAGCGCCACGAGGGCGGCCTCATCTTCAATTCCAGGGACGTCACCGAGCGGGTGCGGCTCCAGGCACAGCTCCAGCACAGCGCCTCCCACGACGCCCTCACCGACCTGCCCAACCGCGCCCTGTTCACCGAGCGGGTCAGGCTGGCCCTGGGCGGCGGCCACGGCGGGGACCCGGACACCGCGGTGTTCTTCATCGACCTCGACGGCTTCAAGGCGGTCAACGACTCGGTGGGCCACCAGGCGGGCGACGAGCTGCTGATCCAGGCCGCCAAGCGGCTGAAGGAGTCCGTGCGCAGCGGCGACACCACCGCCAGGCTCGGCGGCGACGAGTTCGCCGCGCTCATCGTCGGCGACCCGGCGGGGGACCAGCGGCCACGCGAGTACCGGATCCTGGAGATCGCCGAGCGGGTCCGCGCCGCGCTCAGCCGCCCCTACGCGGTCGACGGGCGCCGGGTCAGGGTCGCGGCCAGCATCGGCATCGCGTTCGCCGAGCCAGGCGCCACCCCCGCCGGGCTGATGCGCAAGGCCGACCTCGCGATGTACCGCGCCAAGCAGTCGGGCAAGGGCCGCGTCGAGCTGTACGCCCCGCAGCTCCAGGCCGAAGCCGTCCGCCGCACCGAGCTGGCCGAGCGGCTGGGCCGGGCCCTGCGCGCCGGGGAGTTCACCCTGCTCCACCAGCCCGTCGTGGAGCTGGCCGACGGGCGGGTCGCCGCGGTCTGCGCCCAGGCCCGCTGGCGCTCCGCCCACGGCCTGCTCACCACCCCGCTCGAGATCCTGCGCGGCGGGCGGCGCGAGCCCCACGGCCCGCTCGCCGCCGACCCGGAGGAGGAGCGGGCCGCCGAGGTCACCGGCTGGCTCATCGACGAGGCGCTCGCGGAGGCGGGCCGCCGCCACCGCAAGGGGCACACCGTCCCGGTCAGCGTCCGGGTCCCCAGCGGCAGGCTCGCCGACCGCGCGCTCGGCGTCGGCGGCGTCGAGGCGCTGCTCAGCAAGCACGGCGTGCCGCCCCAGGCGCTCATGATCGAGCTGCCCGAGGCCGAGTCGGTCCTGGCGAGCGACGAGCTGCGCGACCGCCTGACCGACCTCAGCGGCCTCGGCGTCGGCATCGCCCTGGGCGGATTCGGCAGCGGGGGCACGGCCGCCGCCGCGCTGCACCGCCTCCCGGTCGACCTGGTGCGCCTCGACGGCGAGCTGGTCGACGGGCTGCTCGACTCCCCGCCGTTGCGGAAGATCGCCGCCGGGCTGCTGCGCATGGCCGCCGACCTCGGCGTCGACTCCCTCGCCGACGGCGTGGACCAGCCCGAGCAGGCCAGCGCCCTGCGGGCGTTGGGCTGCCGCCATGGCCAGGGCCTGGCGTTCAGCGAGCCGCTGGAGGCCGCGCGGCTGCGCCGCGTGCTCGACGAGGGGCGGCTCCCCGTGCCCCCCGAGCCCGAGCAGATCCCCGTCCAGCCACCCGCCCCCGCCCGCGAGAGCGACCGGCCCGTGACCGGCCTGGACGCACCCACGGCGGCCGAGTCCACCCCTTCACCCATCGCGCCCACATAGTGAGACGCGATTCGGGCTCGCTTGACAGTCGCAGGAGAGAGGAGGAGGGTCTGACCATGCGCACCCGAATCCTCGTACTCGGACGGCGCGTCGGCTGATCCACGGCTCCCGTGGACCCCCACCGGCGCGCTCCCCTCGAATGCCATCAGGCTCGAGGGGTTTTTTGTTGCACTGGTTTCCGGTGCCACCGCACCACTGATCCGCACCCGCACCAGCTTCACCCTCACTCCCCCCGAGAAGAGAACGACGATGACCGAGCAGGCCACCGGGGCACCGAAGCCGCAGCCCCGGGCCCCCCGAGGCGGGGCGCCGCAGCCCACCACCACCGTCGCGCACGTGACCGGCGCCCAGTCCCTCATCCGCTCCCTCGAAGCGGTGGGCGCCGACACGGTGTTCGGCATCCCCGGGGGCGCCATCCTCCCCGCGTACGACCCGATGATGGACTCCACCGCCGTCCGTCACATCCTGGTCCGCCACGAGCAGGGCGCCGGGCACGCCGCCACCGGCTACGCCCAGGCCACCGGCAAGGTCGGCGTGTGCATGGCCACCTCGGGCCCCGGCGCCACCAACCTGGTCACCCCCATCGCCGACGCGCACATGGACTCCGTGCCCCTGGTGGCCATCACCGGGCAGGTCGCCAGCAAGACCATCGGCACCGACGCGTTCCAGGAAGCCGACATCTGCGGCATCACGCTGCCGATCACCAAGCACAACTTCCTGGTCACCGACCCCGCCGACATCCCGCGCACGATCGCCGAGGCGTTCCACATCGCCTCCACGGGCCGCCCCGGCCCCGTTCTGGTCGACATCGCCAAGGACGCCCTCCAGCGCCGGACGACGTTCAGCTGGCCGCCCACCCCCGAGCTGCCCGGCTACCGGCCCGTGAGCCGCCCGCACGCCAAGCAGATCCGCGAGGCCGCGCGCCTGATTGCCGAGGCGCGCCGCCCGGTCCTCTACGCCGGCGGCGGCGTCATCAAGGCCCGCGCCTCGGCGGAGCTGCGCGCCCTCGCCGAGCTGACCGGCGCGCCCGTCACCACGACGCTGATGGCGCTCGGCGCGTTCCCCGACAGCCACCCCCAGCACCTGGGCATGCCGGGCATGCACGGATCGGTCGCCGCGGTCACCGCGTTGCAGAAGGCCGACCTGATCGTGGCGCTCGGCGCCCGCTTCGACGACCGGGTCACCGGCAGGATCGAGTCGTTCGCGCCGCACGCCAAGATCGTGCACGCCGACATCGACCCCGCCGAGATCGGCAAGAACCGAGTCGCCGACGTCCCCATCGTCGGCGACGTCAAGGACGTCATGAACGACCTGACGTCCGCGCTGCGCGGCGACGCGGGGAGCCAGGCGGGCCCGGCGCGCTACGCCGCGTGGTGGGACCAGCTCAACCGCTGGCGCGAGACCTACCCCCTCGGCTACGACCTGCCGGAGAACGGCTCGCTCTCCCCGCAGCAGGTCATCGAGCGCATCGGGCAGCTGGCCCCCGAGGACACGATCTACACCGCGGGCGTCGGCCAGCACCAGATGTGGGCCGCCCACTACCTGCCGTTCGAGAAGCCCGGCACCTGGCTCAACTCCGGTGGCCTCGGCACCATGGGCTACGCCGTCCCCGCCGCGATGGGCGCCAAGGCGGGCAGCCCCGGCACCACCGTGTGGGCCATCGACGGCGACGGCTGCTTCCAGATGACCAACCAGGAGCTCGCCACCGCCGCGTTGAACAACATCCCGATCAAGGTCGCGATCATCAACAACGGCGCCCTCGGCATGGTCAGGCAGTGGCAGACCCTCTTCTACAACCAGCGGTACTCCAACACCGTGCTGCGCGACGCCCGGGGCGGCGCCTACAGCGGCTCGGTGGGCGAGGGCCACGCCGCCGCCACCTCCACCGGCACCCGGATCCCCGACTTCGTGAAGCTGGCCGAGGCCATGGGCTGCGTCGGCCTGCGCTGCGAGGAGCCCGACCAGCTCGACGCGGTCATCGAGAAGGCCAACGCGATCAACGACCGCCCCGTCGTCGTCGACTTCATCGTCCACGAGGACGCCATGGTCTGGCCGATGGTCGCCGCCGGCACCTCCAACGACGAGGTGATGGCCGCCCGCGGCGTGCGCCCCGACTTCAGCGACGCCGCCGACGACTGACCGCCCCCGCGGACGCGCGCGTCCGCCAGGCCCCAACCCGCCGAGGAATCACCGACATGTCCAAGCACACCCTCTCCGTCCTGGTGGAGAACAAGCCCGGCGTCCTCTCCCGGATCACCTCGCTCTTCTCCCGCCGCGGCTTCAACATCGACTCCCTCGCCGTCGGCACCACCGAGCACCCCGAGGTCTCGCGGATCACCATCGTGGTCAACGTCGAGGCGCTGCCGCTCGAGCAGGTCACCAAGCAGCTCAACAAGCTGGTCAACGTTCTGAAGATCGTGGAGCTCGACCCCCAGGCCGCGATCCACCGCGAGCTGATCCTGGTGAAGGTCCGCGCGGACAACGACACCAGGTCGCAGATCGTCGAGATCGTCCAGCTGTTCCGGGCCAAGACCGTGGACGTCGCCCCCGAGGCCGTCACCATCGAGGCCACGGGCAGCAGCGACAAGCTGGAGGCGATGCTCCGCATGCTGGAGCCGTTCGGTATCAAGGAGCTGGTCCAGTCAGGGGCCATCGCCATCGGCCGGGGCGCCCGTTCCATCACCGACCGGTCGCTGCGCGCCCTGGAGCGGACCGCATAGCGAGACCGTTACCACCGGCCCCGCGCGACGGCCTACGGTGGTCGCCGGGGGAGGACCCCCAAGGACAAGAGGAGAAAACGCAAGTGGCCGAGCTGTTCTACGACGACGACGCCGATCTGTCCATCATCCAGGGCCGCAAGGTCGCGGTGCTCGGGTACGGCAGCCAGGGCCACGCCCACGCGCTGTCCCTGCGCGACTCGGGCGTCGACGTCCGGGTCGGCCTGCACGAGGGCTCGACGTCGCGGGTGAAGGCGGAGGAGCAGGGCCTGCGGGTCACCAGCCCCGCCGAGGCCGCCGCCGAGGCCGACGTGATCATGATCCTGGTCCCCGACCCGATCCAGGGCCGCGTCTACGAGGAGTCCGTGCGGGACAACCTCAAGGCGGGCGACGCGCTCTTCTTCGGCCACGGGCTCAACATCCGGTTCGGGTTCATCGAGCCCCCGGCCGGCGTGGACGTGTGCATGGTCGCCCCCAAGGGCCCGGGCCACCTGGTCCGCCGCCAGTACGAGGAGGGCCGCGGCGTTCCGTGCATCGCGGCCGTCGAACAGGACGCGAGCGGTGGGGCGTTCCCGCTGGCGCTCTCGTACGCCAAGGCCATCGGCGGCACCCGCGCGGGCGTGATCAGGACGACGTTCACCGAGGAGACCGAGACCGACCTCTTCGGCGAGCAGGTCGTGCTGTGCGGCGGCACCTCAGCGCTGGTCAAGGCGGGCTTCGAGACGCTGGTCGAGGCCGGTTACCAGCCGGAGATCGCCTACTTCGAGTGCCTCCACGAGCTCAAGCTGATCGTGGACCTGATGTACGAGGGCGGCCTGTCGAAGATGCGCTGGTCGGTCTCCGAGACCGCCGAGTGGGGCGACTACATCTCGGGCCCGCGGATCATCACCGACGAGACCAAGGCGGAGATGAAGCGCATCCTGGGCGAGATCCAGGACGGCAGCTTCGCGAAGAGCTGGATGGCCGAGTACAACGCCGGTCTCCCCAGGTACAACGAGTACAAGAAGGCGGACGGCGACTCCCTCCTCGAGACCACGGGCCGGGAGCTGCGCAAGCTGATGAGCTGGGTGGACGACGAGGACTGACCCCTCGACCGGGGCCGCGACCCTCCTTGTCGAGGGCCGCTCCGACCCCCCGGAACCCCAGTTCGCCCGCGGGATTCGCTCGATCGAGCGGTGGCCCGGCAGGCGCCTGCCGGGCCCCTCACCGCGCCGATAGACTGCACCGCACAAGCGCGTCACAGGCTCACAGCGTCGTGCGTCTCCACGCGGATGCCCCTCATCTCTCCCGCCGTCGGCCGCCGGGACGCGGCCTTCCGCAAAGGACCAGTGAGATCCAGTGAGCAAGCCTGTCGTACTGATCGCCGAAGAGCTTTCGCCGGCCACTGTCGACGCCTTGGGGCCCGACTTCGAGATCCGGCACTGCGACGGCGCCGACCGCGCCGACCTGTTGAGCGCCATCGCCGACGTGGACGCCGTGCTGATCCGCAGCGCCACCCGCGTCGACGCCGAGGCCATCGCCGCCTCGCGGAAGCTCAAGGTCGTGGCCAGGGCCGGGGTCGGCCTCGACAACGTGGACGTGCCCGCCGCCACCAAGGCCGGGGTCATGGTCGTCAACGCCCCGACGTCCAACATCGTGACCGCCGCCGAGCTGGCCTGCGGCCTGCTCATCTCCACCGCGCGGAACATCCCGCAGGCCAACGCCGCGCTGAAGAACGGCGAGTGGAAGCGGAGCAAGTACACCGGGGTCGAGCTGGCCGAGAAGACCCTCGGCGTGGTGGGCCTCGGCCGCATCGGCGTGCTGGTGGCGCAGCGGATGGCGGCGTTCGGCATGGACATCGTCGCGTACGACCCGTATGTGCAGCCCGCCAGGGCCGCCCAGATGGGGGTCAAGCTGCTGACCCTCGACGAGCTGCTCGCCACCGCTGACTTCATCACCGTGCACCTGCCCAGGACCCCCGAGACGCTGGGCCTGATCGGCGACGAGGCGCTGCACAAGGTCAAGCCGACCGTCCGCATCGTCAACGCCGCGCGCGGCGGCATCGTCGACGAGACCGCGCTGCTCAGCGCGTTGAAGGAGGGCCGCGTCGCGGGCGCGGGGCTCGACGTCTACTCGACCGAGCCGTGCACGGACTCGCCGCTGTTCGAGTTCGACACCGTGGTCGGCACCCCGCACCTGGGCGCCTCGACCGGCGAGGCGCAGGAGAAGGCGGGCGTCTCGGTGGCCAGGTCGGTGCGGCTCGCGCTCGCGGGCGAGTTGGTGCCCGACGCGGTGAACGTCCAGGGCGGCGTCATCGCCGAGGACGTGCGCCCGGGACTTCCGCTGGCCGAGCGCCTCGGCCGGATCTTCACCGCGCTCGCGGGCGAGGTCGCGCAGCGGCTCGACGTCGAGGTGCGCGGTGAGATCACGCAGCACGACGTGAAGGTGCTCGAGCTGTCGGCGCTCAAGGGCGTGTTCGAGGACGTGGTCGCGGAGACCGTGTCGTATGTCAACGCCCCGCTGTTCGCGCAGGAGCGCGGCGTCGAGGTCCGGCTGACCACCAGCTCCGAGTCGCCCGACCACCGGAACCTGATCACCGTGCGCGGGACCCTGACCAGCGGCGAGGTGGTCTCCGTCTCGGGCACGCTCGCGGGTCCCAAGCACCAGCAGAAGATCGTCGGCATCGACCAGCACACGCTGGACCTCGCGGTGGCCGATCACATGGCGTTCCTGCGCTACACCGACCGCCCCGGCGTGGTCGGCACCCTGGGCCGCATCCTCGGCGAGTCGGGCATCAACATCGCGGGCATGCAGGTCGCGCGCGCCGAGGAGGGCGGCGAGGCGCTGATCGCCCTCACGGTGGACGGCACGATCCCGGCCGCGGTGCTCTCCGAGGTCGCCGCCGAGGTGGGCGCGACATCCGCCCGCGGCGTCAACCTGGCGGACTGACCGCCCCGTTGGCCTCCATGGCACGCGGCGCCTTTCCCATGGCGCCGACGACGAAGCCGGTGCCGCCCCGGGAAGGTGGGGGCGGCACCGGTCCGGACGAACGGCCGACGCGCGTGGTGCGAAGAAGCGTCAGCCGCCCGCCAGCTCCACCGCCCTGTCCGGCGAGAACTGCCCGGCGGGCCCGTCGCAGCCGTCGAGCTCACCCGGCGGCTTGACCCACAGGAAGGCGTCGACGAGGTCGCTGCCGGTGTTGACCGTGGGGTTCTCCCCGACCAGCCGCCCCGGCGGGTCGCACCACTCGCTGCCCGCGGGGCCGTTGCCGTTGCGGCTGGTGTCGATCACGGCGCCGAGGTCGGCGGGGGCGCCGAGCGCGTTCAGGACGGCCTCGGTGAAGGGGACCTCGTCCTGCGTGGCGCGGTAGTTGGAGACGTTGGAGAAGACACCGTCGCCGTTCTCCAGGATCCCGGCCTGCCGCAGCACGTCGGCGATCGCCGCGGGCTCGTGCCACGCCGAGTGGCCGATGTCGAAGTAGACCCGCGCCTCCGGGTTGGCCGCGTGCAGGGTGGCGGCGGCCTCGGAGATCGCGTCGAACCTGGCGGTGCGGTCGGCGCCTTCGAGGCAGTCGGACAGGGCGAGCGCGTCCGGCTCCAGGATGACCACGACCGGGTCGTCGCCGAGACCGGCGGCGAAGCCCTCGGTCCAGCCGAGGTAGCTCGGCAGGTCGGGCGCGCCCCCGGCGGAGGCGCCGCCGCAGTCGCGGTCCGGGATCATGTACGAGACCAGCACCGGCACTTCGCCCGCCGCGGAGGCGGCGGATGTGACCTCGGCGACGTCCTGGGTGATGGTCGACGGCTCGTACGAGGAGAACCACACGCCCTGCGGCTGGCTGGTGATCCGCTCGGAGATGACGGCGGCCCTCGGGTCGCCGGGGTTGTCCGCGACCCAGTCGTGGGCCTGGAGCGGGTAGTTGTGGAACACCGTGTCGGCGGGCAGGTCGGCCGCCGTGGCCTCCTGCGCCGCCGTGGCTCCCTGGGCTGAGGAGAGGGCGCCCCAGGTGAAGACGCCACCGATCGCCGTACCGACGGCAAGCAGCGTCCGCATGCGCGCGGCTCGTGGGGTGCGCATCAGGGTTCGTTCCCTTCGTCGGGAGTGGTTGTGGGGGTGATGGGAGCGCTCCCACGCTCCCACTGCCGCCGAACATAGCGGCTCGCGGGGCCGGAGTAAACGGTCAGGACACGGCGGACGTCGCGGGTTCTGGCTCCGGCGCCGCGCCGTGGGTCAGAGACGCGCCGCCTTGAGGGACATGTGCAGCAGGAGGCGGTCCTCGCCGTTCGCGAGGTCGAGGCCCGTCAGCCGCTCGATGCGGGAGAGCCGGTAGTACAGCGTCTGCCGGTGGATCGCCAGGGCGTCGGCCGTCCTGGTCGCCTGGCCCGCGTGGTCAAGGAACGCCTCGGCCGTGCGCGCCAGCTCGCGGTGCTCAACGGCGAGCAGCGGCGCCACCGCGGGGTCGGGCTCCCCGGTGGGCAGCGCGGTCAGCAGGCGGTAGGGGCCGAGGTCCGCCCAGGCCACCACCGGGCCGAACCGGCGCTCCGCCCGCGCCGCGCGCCCCGCGGCCAGCGCCTCGCGCCACGCGCCCGGCAGCTCGTCCACGCCCCGCCGCGGTCCTCCGATCCCGGCCGCCGCGCGCCCGCGCAGCCGTTCCCCCACGGAACGCGCCGCGCCCGGGCGCACGAGCGCCGCCAGCGCGCCGGGGCCCCGCGCCCCCGGCGGCATCGCGCACAGCGCGAGCGCCCCCGGCGGCGCGGCGGGCAGGTCGTCGACGGCCGGCCACTCCACGACGGCCACCACGGTCAACGCCCCCTGCGCGCCGGGCCCCAACGCCGCGGCCAGCGCCCCCGCGGGCCCAGGGCCGCCGTCATCGAGCGCGGCGCGCAGCAGCTCACCCACCCGCGCCCCGGCGCGCGCGTCCGCCGCGAGCAGCGCGCCGATGCGCCCCGCCGTCGCCATGGCCGCGGCGAGTCGCGGGTCGTCCAGCGTCACGGCGCCGTCGTCGAGCAGCCAGATGTAGCCGTAGACCACGGGCCCGTGCCGCACCGGAAGGCAGATCCGCCCGGTCAGCACGCCCGCGGCGGGCTCCGGCGGGATCCGCACCGGCTCCCGCGCGGTGGCGATGCCGAAGCTCTCGAACCACTCACGCACCGCGGGCGTCGAGCGGCGGTTGAGGATGGAACGGGTCCGCACCGGGTCCATCACGCGGTCGTCCGCGCTGTCGTGCGCCCCGAACGCGATGAGCCCGAAGTCGCGCCCCTCCAGCGTCGCCGGGGTGCCGAGCAGCGCGCACACCTCGTCGATCAGCTCCTGGTACTCCGTCCTGGTCCCGCTCCCCGGTCGCATGCCGCCCGCCACCTCCTCCACCCCGTCTCCGCCGCCAGGCCGTCCGGCCCCCAGGCCACCCGGCCGCCACTCGGCCGCTCCGGCGCACACCCCCATTCTCATACATATGTCTGAGAACGCGGCCCCCGATGCTCGACACCTGTCGATGGCCGATGATTCCGGGCGTTCCCTACCTTCTCGGGTAGCTTCGCTTCCACCCTCCAGGCACGCAGGAGGTGCCCCGTGCTGGGACCGGTCCTTCTCGCCGCATCCCGCAGCGACCGCATCCGGCGCGTCGTCTCCGCGGCTCCCGTCACCCGTTCCGTGGTGGAGCGTTTCGTCGCGGGGGAGCGGCTCGACGAGTCCGTCGTGGTCGCCGCCGACCTCGTCGACCGTGGCCTCGCGGTGACGCTCGACCACCTGGGCGAGGACGTCACCGGCAAGGCCGAGGCCCAGCGCAGCCGCGACGCCTACCTCGCGCTGCTCGACCGGCTGTCCGCGTTTGGCCTCGGCGCCCGCGCCGAGGTGTCCGTCAAGCTGTCGGCGTTCGGGCAGGCGCTGCCGGGCGGCCACGACATCGCCCTGCGCAACGTCCTGGACGTGGTCGAGGCCGCCGACGCCGCGGGCACCACGGTCACCCTGGACATGGAGGACCACACGACGGTCGACTCCACGCTGGCGATCCACGCGGACCTGCGCGGCCGCTTCCCCGGCACGGGCGCCGTGCTCCAGTCGTATCTGCACCGCACCGAGGACGACTGCCACGCCCTGGCCGCGTCGGGCTCCCGCGTGCGGCTGGTCAAGGGCGCCTACCGGGAGCCCGCGTCGGCCGCGCTCCAGGACAAGCACGACGTGGACCTCGCCTATGTCCGCTGCCTGCGCGTCCTGCTGGCGGGCGACGGCTACCCCATGGTCGCCACCCATGACCCCCGGCTGATCGCGGTCGCCCAGGCGCTGGCCCCGCGGCTCGGCAGGACGCCCGACGACTACGAGTTCCAGATGCTCTACGGCATACGCGACGCCGAGCAGGCGCGGCTGGCCGCGCGGGGCCATCGGATGCGGGTCTATGTGCCCTACGGCACCGACTGGTACGGCTATTTCATGCGCCGCCTGGCCGAGCGCCCCGCCAACCTGGCCTTCTTCGCGCGGTCCCTCGTCACCCGTGGCTGACCGCCGCCGACCCCGCACGCCCCCCGAACGCTTCCCGCACCTCTCGGAAGGAGACGACGGCATGGACGCCGTGACCGAGGTTCCCCAGCCGGTGAACGAGCCGGTGCTCACCTACGCGCCGGGCTCGCCCGAGCGCGCCCGCCTCGAGCGCAAGCTGAAGGAGTTCGCCTCCCACCCCGTCGACCTGCCCATGACCATCGGGGGCACCCGGCGGATGGGCGGCGGCGAGCGCTTCGACGTCGTGCAGCCGCACCGCCACAAGGCGCGGCTCGGCACCTCAGCCCATGCCACGGCGCAGGACGCCAGGGACGCCGTCGACGCGGCCCTGGCCGCCGCCCCCGCCTGGCGCGCGCTGCCGTTCGACGAGCGGGCCGCGGTCTTCCTGCGCGCGGCCGAGCTGTTGTCAGGGCCGTGGCGCGAGACGATCGCCGCCTCGACGATGCTCGGCCAGTCCAAGACGGTGCAGCAGGCCGAGATCGACGCCCCGTGCGAGCTGATCGACTTCTGGCGCTTCAACGTCCACTTCGCCCGTCAGCTGCTGACCGAGCAGCCGCCCGTCCAGCCCAAGGGCCAGTGGAACCGGATGGACTTCCGGCCGCTCGAGGGCTTCGTCTACGCGATCACGCCGTTCAACTTCACGGCCATCGCGGGCAACCTCCCGACCGCCCCCGCCCTGATGGGCAACGTCGTGGTGTGGAAGCCGTCGCCCACCCAGACCCACTCGGCCGTGCTGCTGATGGAGCTGCTCGAGGAGGCCGGGCTGCCTCCCGGCGTGATCAACCTGGTGACCGGCGACGGCAAGGCCGTCTCCGAGGTCGCGCTGCCCCACCCCGAGCTCGCGGGCATCCACTTCACCGGCTCGACAGGGACGTTCCGCCACCTCTGGCAGCAGGTCGGCGCGCACATCGAGCGCTACCGCGGCTACCCCAGGATCGTCGGCGAGACCGGTGGCAAGGACTTCATCGTCGTCCACCCGGGCGCCGACCCGGCGGCCGTGAAGACGGCGATCACCCGGGGCGCGTTCGAGTACCAGGGCCAGAAGTGCTCGGCCGCCTCCCGCGCCTATGTCCCGCGCTCGCTGTGGGAGGGCGGCCTGCGGGACGCCGTCGCCGAAGAGGTGGACGGGCTCACCATGGGCGACCCGACCGATCTGTCGAACTTCATGGCCGCCGTGATCGACGAGCGCGCCTTCGCCAAGAGCAGGGCCGCGATCGACCGGGCCAAGGCCGACCCCACGTGCGAGATCGTCGCGGGCGGCACCTACGACGACTCCGTCGGGTACTTCGTGCGGCCCACGGTGCTGACCTGTTCGGACCCGGAGAACGAGGTGTTCTCCACCGAGTACTTCGGACCGATCATCGCCGTCCACGTGTACGAGGACGACTCCTTCGACGCCATGCTCGACCAGATGGAGTCCGCCGCCGACTACGCGCTGACCGGAGCCGTCTTCGCCAGGGACCGCGCGGTGGTCGCCGCGGTGAGCGAGCGCCTGAGGTTCGCGGCCGGGAACTTCTACGTCAACGACAAGCCCACGGGCTCCGTCGTCGGACAGCAGCCGTTCGGCGGCGCCCGTGCCTCGGGCACCAACGACAAGGCGGGCTCGAAGTTCAACCTGCTGCGCTGGGTCTCTCCCAGGGCCATCAAGGAGACCCAGGTGTCCCCGACGGACTACCGCTACCCCCACATGGGCTGACCTCGGGAATCGGCCCACGCCCCGGCCGTTGCGGCCACGGCCTCCACCCGCCTCCCACGCCCCATGGGCCACGGGGGCAACCGGTGGGGGCCGTCGCCGTCTCGAATAGTAGGACGCCCAGGTATTTGGCGAGACATCACGGTCGATCACGGCTAGCTTTGTGGACGTTGCACTCAGGGCAGCGCCGCCCCGCAGTCCGACTCCCTCCCCCCTGGAGCTGATCCGCCATGGATGCCATCGCAACGCTGCCCCCGCAGGCCGCCCCGGCGTCGACCACCGTGGACACCGCCCTCGCCAGGGCCCGCGCCGCCGCGAGGGAAGCCCGCGAGGCCAGCCGCCGCCAGGCCGCCGCCGCCCTCCAGCGCGCCCTGGACCGCAGGGACAACGGCGGCGTCGCCGACCGCTGAGTCCACGCCGAGTCCATGCCGAGCCCGCCACCGAGTCCGCATCGTGGACGGCTCATGTCACGCCCTGGGACGGGGCGTTAGGGTCCCCCCATGGCACGGAGCATCGATCTGGCAGTGATCCCCGGCGACGGCATCGGCCCCGAGGTGGTGGGCGAGGGACTCAAGGTCCTGACCGCTGCCCTGCCGGGGGACGTCAAGCTGGAGACCACGGCCTACGATCTGGGCGCCCGCCGCTGGCACGCCACCGGCGAGACGCTGCCCGACTCCGAGCTGGAGCGGCTCAAGGCCCACGACGCGATCCTGCTCGGTGCCATCGGCGACCCGTCCGTCCCCTCGGGCGTCCTGGAGCGCGGCCTGCTGCTCAGGCTGCGCTTCGCGTTCGACCACTATGTGAACCTCCGGCCCAGCCGCCTGTTCCCCAACACCACCACGCCGCTCGCCGGATCGCCCGAGATCGACTTCGTCGTCGTCCGGGAGGGCACCGAGGGCCCGTACGTCGGGAACGGCGGCTCGATGCGCACCGGCACGCCCGCCGAGGTGGCCACCGAGGTCAGCATCAACACCGCCTACGGCGTGGAGCGCGTCGTGCGCGACGCCTTCGAACGCGCCGCCGCGCGCCCGGCGGGGAAGCTGACCCTGGTCCACAAGAACAACGTCCTGGTCCACGCCGGTCACCTCTGGTCGAACACGGTCGCCCGCGTCGCCGAGGAGTACCCCGGCGTCGCCACCGACTACCTGCACGTCGACGCGGCCACGATCTTCCTGGTCACCCAGCCCCAGCGCTTCGACGTGATCGTCACCGACAACCTGTTCGGCGACATCCTCACCGACCTGGCCGCCGCCATCACGGGCGGGATCGGCCTCGCCGCCTCGGGGAACATCAACCCCACCGGCACCTTCCCCTCGATGTTCGAGCCGGTGCACGGCTCCGCGCCCGACATCGCGGGCACCGGCAAGGCCGACCCGACCGCCACGGTGCTGTCCGTCGCCCTGCTGCTGCGCCACCTCGGCCACGAGGCCGAGGCCACCCGGATCGAAGAGGCCGTCACCGCGGACCTCGCCGCCCGCGAAGCCGGATCGCCGCGCACCACCGCGGAGATCGGCGACGCGCTGGCCGCCCGAGTAGCGGGGTAGGGTCCCGGGTCTCCGACAGGAGGAGCCGCCGGGCCCGTGCCCGGCGGCTTCTTGCGGCTGCCGCCGGGTGCCACCATCGTTTCCAGGGCCGCCACGCCGTGCAGCCGTCCGCCGGGGCGTTCACGGGGTGACACATCCCCGATTGCCTCCCCGATTGCTCGGACGTCCTACTATTGCGTCGGGCCCATCGCGTCGGGCGACGGACAGGCGGCCCGCCCGACCACTGACGTGAAGGACGCGCTCACGATGACCACGACGACCCCTCTCACCTTCGACCTCAAGCCGGCCGCCGAGCCGCTGTCCGACCAGGAGCGCGAGGCGGCGCTCGCCGACCCCGGCTTCGGCCGGTACTTCACCGACCACATGGTCACCATCCGCTGGACCGAGGGCCGCGGCTGGCACGACGCGCGCCTCCAGCCCTACGCCCCGATCCCCATGGACCCGGCCACCATGGCCCTGCACTACGGTCAGGAGATCTTCGAGGGGCTCAAGGCGTACCGCCAGCCCGACGGCTCGGTCGCCGTCTTCCGCCCCGAGGCCAACGCCCGGCGCTTCCAGCTCTCCGCGCGCCGCCTGGCGATGCCCGAGCTCCCGGTGGACGCGTTCGTCGAGGCCATCGACCTGCTGGTCCGCCAGGACGTCGCGTGGGTGCCCACCCGGGGCGAGCAGTCGTTGTATCTGCGGCCCTTCATGTTCGCCACCGAGGTCGGCCTCGGCATCAACCGCCCGGCGAACGAGTACCTCTTCATGGTGATCGCCTCCCCGGCCGGCGCGTACTTCCCGCGGGGGATCAAGCCGGTCTCGGTGTGGCTCTCCCGCGAGTACGTCAGGGCGGCCCCCGGTGGCACCGGCGAGGCCAAGTGCGCGGGGAACTACGCGGCGGCCTTCCTCGCCCAGGCCGAGGCCACGCGCAACGGCTGCGACCAGGTCGTCTGGCTCGACGCCACCGAGCGCCGCTGGGTGGAGGAGATGGGCGGGATGAACCTGTACTTCGTCCATGGCGAGGGCGACGCCGCCAGGATCACCACCCCCGAGCTGACCGGCACGCTGCTGCCCGGCATCACGCGCGACTCGCTGCTGACCATCGCCCGCGACCTGGGCCACCCCGTCGACGAGGTGCGCATCTCCACCGACGAGTGGCGGCGCGGGAACGAGGACGGCGCCATCAGCGAGGTCTTCGCGTGCGGCACCGCGGCCGTGATCACCCCGGTCGGCTCGGTCAAGTCGAGCGACGCCGCCTGGCTCGTCGCCGACGGGCAGCCCGGCTCGGTCACCATGCGCCTGCGCGAGGAGCTGCTCGGCATCCAGACCGGCCGGGTCGAGGACCGCCACGGCTGGATGCACCACATCGTCTGACGCCACATCGTCCGACCCCTCGGGGCCCCGGCCCTGGCCCGCGCCGGGACCCGGGTCCGGATCCTGAGACGGCGGGTGGCACAGGCGCCGTCCTGTGCCACACTGCCCTCATGCTTCCGTATGCCCTGATCGACACCATGATTATCGGTGCCCAGCGCGCCGGTCCTCGCTGACAGCGAAGACCCGCGCGCAGACCTCTCGCATCCGCGAGGGGTCTTTTGTTTTGCAGCCCCTCCCCGTGCAGGTACAGCGTTCGCCAGGAAGACACAGGAGCCGAGACCCATGACGAAGGCCGCCCCCGATACCGTCAAGGACGCGCCGAGCGACGCGTTCCACGTCTTCGACACCACGCTGCGCGACGGCGCGCAGCGTGAGGGCATCAACCTCACCGTCGCCGACAAGCTGACCATCGCCCGCCACCTGGACGACTTCGGCGTGGGCTTCATCGAGGGCGGCTGGCCGGGCGCCAACCCCCGCGACACGGAGTTCTTCGCGCGGGCCCGCGCCGAGATCGCGTTCCGCAACGCCGCCCTCGTGGCGTTCGGCGCCACCCGCAGGGCGGGCGTCGACGTCGCCGACGACCCGCAGGTCGCGGCGCTGCTCGACTCCGGCGCCCCCGTGGTCACCCTGGTCGCCAAGTCCCACGACCGCCATGTCGAGCTGGCCCTGCGCACCACCCTCGAGGAGAACCTCGCCATGGTGCGCGACACCGTCGCCCACCTCGTCGCACATGGCCGCCGCGTCTTCGTCGACTGCGAGCACTTCTTCGACGGCTACCTGGCCAACCCCTCCCACGCCCTCGACGTCGTCCGCGCCGCGCACGGCGCGGGCGCCGACGTCGTGGTGCTGTGCGACACCAACGGCGGCATGCTGCCCGCCCAGGTCCAGGCCGTGGTGCGCACCGTCGTCGCCGACACGGGCGCGCGGATCGGCATGCACGCCCAGGACGACAGCGGATGCGCCGTCGCCAACACCCTGGCCGCCGTGGACGCGGGCGCCACCCATGTGCAGTGCACCGCCAACGGCTACGGCGAGCGGGTCGGCAACGCCAACCTCTTCCCCGTGGTCGCCGCCCTCGAGCTCAAGTACGGCCGCCGCGTGCTGCCACCGGGCGCGCTCACCGAGATGACCCGCGTCTCCCACGCCATCGCCGAGGTCGTCAACCTCGCCCCCGCCACCCACCAGCCCTATGTGGGCGTCTCCGCCTTCGCCCACAAGGCCGGGCTGCACGCCTCGGCCATCAAGGTCGACCCCGACCTCTACCAGCACATCGACCCCGAGCTCGTCGGCAACTCGATGCGGATGCTGGTCTCCGACATGGCGGGCCGGGCCTCCGTCGAGCTCAAGGGCAAGGAGCTCGGCTACGACCTCACCGACCGCGCCCTGGTCGGCCGGGTCGTGGAGCGGGTCAAGGAGCGTGAGCTGCGCGGCTTCACCTACGAGGCGGCGGACGCCTCGTTCGAGCTGCTGCTGAGGGAGACGGTGCACGACGGGCCGCAGCGCTTCTTCCACCTGGAGTCCTGGCGCGCGATCACCGACCAGCGCGCGGACGGCACCGTGGACAACGAGGCCACCGTGCGCCTGTGGGCCAAGGGCGAGCGGGTGCTGGCCACGGGCGAGGGCAACGGCCCGGTGAACGCCCTCGACCGCGCGCTGCGCGCGGGCCTCGAGCGCACCTTCCCGCAGCTGGCCCGCATCCAGCTCGTGGACTACAAGGTCCGCATCCTCGAGGGCAGGCACGGCACCCAGTCCACCACCCGGGTCCTGATCACCTCGGGCGACGGCACCACCGAGTGGTCCACGGTGGGGGTGGCCGACAATGTGATCGCCGCGTCGTGGCAGGCTTTGGACGACGCCTACACGTATGGCCTCCTGCGCGCCGGGCTGCGCCCCGACCCCTCCCCGCGAGGCTGAACGCGCCGGTTCCGCGGCACTGTAGGGGTCTGACAGTGCCACCCCGGCCCGGCTGTGGTGAGCCTGCATCAACGCCCCTCCCGTTGTGCGGTTCTGTCCAGCGCGGCCATGAAACGGCTGCGGAGACTGTACGGATCTGACGAGAGCCAACGGGCGCGGCGTTTCGTAGGGTCTATACATGACCGATCACGCTGAGACAGGCCCGACTGAGGCGGACACCGCCACGGACGCCAGGGGCCGCGTCGCGGAGCTGCTCGCCATCCGCGAGGAGGCGGCCCGTGGCCCGTCCGAGGCGGCGACGGCGGCCCAGCACGGCAAGGGAAAGCTCACCGCCCGCGAGCGGATCGCCCTCCTGCTCGACGAGGGCACCTTCAGCGAGGTCGGCGCGCTGCGGCGGCACCGCGCCACGGGCTTCGGCCTCGAGGCCAAGCGGCCCTACACCGACGGCGTGGTCACCGGCTGGGGCCTGGTCCACGGCAGGACGGTCTTCGTCTACGCGCATGACTTCCGCATCTTCGGCGGGGCGCTGGGGGAGGCCCACGCCGCGAAGATCCACAAGATCATGGACATGGCCATCGCTGCGGGCGCCCCGCTGATCTCGCTCAACGACGGCGCGGGGGCCCGTATCCAGGAGGGCGTCTCCGCGCTCGCCGGGTACGGCGGCATCTTCCAGCGCAACACCAGGGCCTCGGGCGTGATCCCGCAGATCTCCGTGATGCTCGGCCCCTGCGCGGGCGGCGCGGCGTACTCTCCCGCGCTGACCGACTTCGTGTTCATGGTCAGGGAGACCGCGCAGATGTTCATCACGGGCCCCGACGTGGTGGCCGCGGTGACGGGCGCCCAGGTCTCGCAGAACGGCCTCGGCGGCGCCGACGTGCACGCCGCGACATCCGGCGTGGCCCACTTCGCGTACGACGACGAGGAGTCGTGCATCGAGGAGGTGCGCTACCTCCTGTCGCTCCTGCCCGCGAACAACCGCGAGAACCCCCCGTCCGTGCCCACCGACGACCCGGCGGACCGGCGGTGCGAGCGCCTGGTCGACCTGGTCCCCGCCGACGGGAACCGCCCGTACGACATGCGCGTGGTGATCGAGGAGCTGGTGGACGACGGGGAGTACCTCGAGGTCCACGAGCGCTGGGCGGCGAACATCATCTGTGCCCTGGCCCGCCTCGACGGCCAGGTCGTGGGCATCGTGGCCAACCAGCCGCAGTCCCTCGCGGGCGTCCTGGACATCTCCGCCTCGGAGAAGGCCGCCCGCTTCGTGCAGATGTGCGACGCGTTCAACATCCCGATCGTGACGCTCCTCGACGTCCCCGGCTTCCTGCCCGGCGTCGACCAGGAGCACGGCGGCATCATCAGGCACGGCGCCAAGCTGCTGTACGCCTACTGCAACGCCACGGTGCCGCGCATCTCGGTCGTGCTGCGCAAGGCGTACGGCGGCGCCTACATCGTGATGGACTCCCAGTCGATCGGCGCGGACGTCACCCTCGCCTGGCCGACCAACGAGATCGCCGTGATGGGCGCCGAGGGCGCGGCCAATGTGATCTTCCGCCGCCAGATCGCGGCGGCCGAGGACCCCGACGCCACGAGGTCGCGGATGGTCAAGGAGTACAAGGCCGAGCTGATGCACCCCTATTACGCGGCCGAGCGCGGCCTGGTGGACGATGTCATCGAGCCCGCCGAGACCCGTTCCGTCCTCATCTCCGCCCTGGCGATGCTGCGCACCAAGCACGCCGACCTGCCGGCCCGCAAGCACGGCAACCCGCCCCAGTGACCGCACCCGCCGCCCATGGACGCGCGGCACGGAGCGCGACACGCCTCATGGCTCGCACGCACGGAAGGACTGCCCCATGACCCGCGAGATCCCCGGTGACCCGCATCTGGTCCGGGTGGAGAAGGGCGCGGCCAGCGACGAGGAGCTGGCCGCCGTCACCGCACTGTTGATGGCGCGCGCCGCCCAGGGCCCCGCGCCCGCCACCACCACCGCCCGCACGCCGGCGCCTTGGCGCCGTCCGGAGCGCGCTCGCGCCTACCGCGCGCCCCACAGCTGGCAGGGCTGACGCCCCTACGACGCTCCACACGACGAGAAGCCCCCGGCGCCATCAGGCGTCGGGGGCTTCTCGTCGGGCGCTCGATCAGGCGGCCTGCTGCTCCATGGCGCTGAGCACGGTCCTGCGGGGGTTCGCCGTGCGGGCCGGCAGCTCCTGCGCCGCGGCCTTCGGCGGGGTCGCCGGGACGAGATCACCGGCGTCCGTCAGGTGTGCCAGAGTGGTGCGGCGGGGGTTCGCGGTGGAGCGCGTGGTCAGCGTGGTCTTCACAGCTCTGTCTGCCTCGGGTCTCTTGATCATTCCGGGGGATTGTCATTCCCGGGGAGGATGTACACGAGAGGTTAGGGGCCGTGTACCCACAGGCCCGCCGTAATCGGCCACCGAAGCATGTGAGTTTCCTCACGAGGAGCGCGGCAAAAGCCGCGAAAGGGGCATGTTCCCTTCCCGGCAAAGCGGCTATATCGGGCTAATAATCCTGTTTCGATCCGCACGGCTGGTGGGGAGTGTGCGGATTCCGTGGTGGCGCCGGGGGTAAACGTCCGGTTCCTCCGCACATGCTGCGTACGTGACGTGATCATGTGTCAGCGCAGCGTCATACCGGCATCGCGACCATCCCTGGCCCTTGTTGGAGATCGGCCTCTGTGCTGGAATTCCACGGACCGCACGCGAGTCGGCACACCAGTGGAGGGCGCACACCAGCGTCACACACCGGCCGACCAGCCAGACGCGTCGGTTGTCCGAACGACCGTAACGGGGCAGGAGAGCCCCCGACTCACGACCGTCACGCCGCATCGGCGGCGGACGCTGAGGTCCAGAGGTTGCGACGCTAGTGCAGGGACGTTTCAAGAGGGAAGGCAACGCGGCGGGGGATGCGGAGTCGGGCGGCGCGATCGACCGCGGCTCCTCTGCGGGACCCGCGCTGGGCGGAGGCCCGGCGCGCCCCGGGCCCGGCGGCGAGCGACCGCCCCGCGGCCGTGCCTCCGAGAGCGCGGACACCGCGACCGAGCCCAAGCGCCGCCCGAGCCAGGCCGGCTCACGGCTGGCCCTGCGCAACTGGCGCATCAGCACCAGACTTGTCTCCCTGATCGCCCTCCCCGTCCTCGCCGCCACCGTCCTCGGTGGCCTGCGCATCCAGGGGTCGATGGACGACATCGACCAGCTGGACGACATGCAGCTGCTGACCGACCTGACCCAGCAGGCGACGCTGCTCGCCACCGCGCTCCAGGAGGAGCGCGACCGCTCGGCCGGGCCGTTGGTCAGCGGGCGCAACCCCAAGAGCGACGAGGTCGCCGCGCCCCGCGAGCGCACCGACGAGGCGATCGACGCGTTCAGCGACGCGACCCTCAGGATCGACAACACCGATCCGGACATGCGCGGCGTCCAGGCGACGATCAACGACATCGGCTCCCGCGTCAACGAGATCAGCCAGATCCGGAACCAGGCGTACATCGACCGCGACTACGTCTCGCAGACCGTCAGCCAGTACACCGAGCTGATCGACGCGCTCCTCAGCCTCTCGCAGGACATGGCCCAGGCCACGAGCAACAGCGAGATGATCCGCAGCACGCGCGCGCTCGCCACGTTCTCCTCGGCCAAGGAGCACGCCTCCATCCAGCGCGCCATCATCACCGCGGGCCTCGCGCGCGACGAGCGCGAGGGCGAGGAGGCGGCCCTCTCGCACAGCGACTGGCGCTTCGGCCGTTCGCATCAGCAGAGCGAGGACGCCGCGCTCGCCAGCTTCCCGCTCATCTACGGCGACCCCGGGGCCGCCGAGGAGCTGCTCGCGCCGCTGGAGAGCGGCATGGTGAACATCGTCTCGGCCGACCAGTACGCCCGCCAGGTGTTCGCCGCCGAGGAGGGCATCAGGAGCGAGGACCGCTCCTACCGCGACTGGTACGACCAGGACCGCGCCAAGATCGACGCGATGGACAACATCGAGCGCACGCTGCTCGACGAGATGGAGGCCCAGGCGCGCGAGCTGCGCGACGAGGCCCAGCGCGACTCGATCCTCAACGGCGCGCTGATCATCCTGGTCCTCGGCATCTCGCTGGTGGGCGCGTTCGTCGTGGCCCGCTCCATGGTCCGCTCGCTGCGGCGGCTCCAGGACACCGCGCAGGAGGTCGCCCGCACGCGGCTTCCCGAGGTCGTCAAGCACATGTCCGAGGCCGAGCCCGAGGACGTCAACACCGCCGTCGAGTCCGTGGGCGTCTACACCAGGGACGAGATCGGCAAGGTGGCCGAGGCGTTCGACGACGTCCACAGGGAGGCCGTCCGGCTCGCGGGCGAGCAGGCCCTCCTGCGGGGCAACGTCAACGCGATGTTTACCAACCTCTCGCGCCGCAGCCAGGGCCTCATCCAGCGTCAGCTCTCCCTCATCTCCGAGCTCGAGTCGCGCGAGGCCGACCCCGACCAGCTGTCCTCGCTGTTCAAGCTCGACCACCTCGCCACCCGCATGCGCCGCAACGGCGAGAACCTCCTGGTCCTCGCCGGTGAGGAGCCTGGCCGCCGCTGGACGCGCCCCGTCCCGCTGGTGGACGTGCTCCGCGCCGCCGCGTCCGAGGTGGAGCAGTACGAACGCATCGAGCTGAGCGCCGTTCCCAAGACGGACGTCGCGGGCCGCGTCGTCAACGACCTGGTCCACCTGCTGGCCGAGCTCCTGGAGAACGCCACGTCGTTCTCCTCGCCGCAGACCAAGGTCAAGGTCACGGGCCACGCGCTGCCCGACGGCCGCGTGCTCGTGGAGATCCACGACACGGGCATCGGCCTGTCGCCCGAGGACCTGGCCGAGATCAACGACCGGCTCGCCAACCCGCCCACGGTGGACGTCTCCGTCTCCCGCCGCATGGGCCTCTTCGTGGTCGGCCGCCTGTCCCTGCGCCACAACATCCGCATCCAGCTGCGGCCTTCGGACTCCGGCGGCACCACCGCCCTCGTCATGCTGCCCGCCGACGTCGCCCAGGGCGCGGGCCGCCCGAGGCCCGGTGGCCCCGGCGGCCCGGGCGCCCCCGGCGGCCCGCCCACCGCCACCCTTCAGCGCGAGGCACCGCCGCGGCGCCGCCCGCCGGGGGAGCCGCCCCGGGGCGCGAGCGACGACACCGCGCAACTCCCCGGCTGGAACCGAGGCGTCGATCGCGGCGCCGAGCCCTCCCGTGGCCAGGTCGGCGGCGGCGGCGCGCGCCCCGCGCTGCCCTCCCGCCCCGGCGGCCCGGGCGCGGGCCCGCTCGGCGGCGAGCCCGCCGGGCCCCCGACGCCGCCGCCCCCCGCGCCGCCCGAGCGCCAGGCCCCCGTGCCGCCCCTCGCCCCCGGGGAGCCGGTGCCGGGCGGGCGCCCGAGCTGGGCGAGCAACGCCGAGGACAGTGGCCGAATACCGGCGGCCAGGGACGACGCGGAGTGGCCCCGCGGCCACGACGAGGCCGAGTCGACGGGCGAGCACCCGCGCCCCGGCTACGTCGGGGCCACCGGGACGACCGGCGGCACGGGCATGTCGGCGGCCTTCGGCCACCGCCAGCGCGCCCAGCGTCCCCAACAGCCGGACGACACCACCGAGTTCACCTTCCCCGGCGGTCCGCCCACGGGTGGCCGCGCCCAGCGTCCGGCCGCCCCGCCGCAGCCGCAGGCCCAGCCGCCGCAGCCCCAGCCGCACGTCCAGCCTCCGCAGCCCCCCGCGGCCCAGCCGCCGGCGCGCGCGCCGCAGCCCCGGCGCCCCGATGAGCTGCGCGACCCGCTGCCCGTGTCCTCGGCGCCCGCGACGCCCGAACGCACCCCGATCTTCGAGGAGATGGAGTCGACGTGGTTCGGCGTGCGCCGAGCCGCGCCCGCCCCGCCGCCCGCGCCCGCCCCCGCCCCCGCGCCCGCCCCCGCGCCCGCGCCCGCGCGCGAGCCGTCCGGCTCCTACCCCTCCGCACAGCCGACCCCCACGCCCCAGCAGCAGCGTTCGGCGACCGCGTACTCCACCGCCGAACGCCCCCAGCCCGGTCGCGCCGCCGAGCCCGGCACCGGCGAGACCTCAGCCCCCTGGCGCCCTTCGCCCAACGACGAGCGCTGGCGCCAGGCCGAACAGCTGCGGCAGCCGACCGCGGGCGGCGTCACCACCTCGGGCCTGCCCCGCAGGGTGCCGCGCGCCAACCTCGTCGCCGGAGCGGCGCAGCCCGAGCAACAGGCCCCGCCGTCGGGCCCGTTGGTCTCGCGCCGCCCCGACGACGTCCGCGGCAGGCTGACCAACCTCAGGCGCGGCATTCAGCAGGGACGCCAGGCCGGCACCTCGGCCGGCCACCCGGACCGGGGCTACGGCCCCACGTACCAGTAGTAGGAGCGTTAGTGTGAGCGCGATGAGCCAGGCGGCGCGGAACCTGAACTGGTTGATCACCAGCTTTGTGGACAGTACTCCGGGGGTGTCGCACACGGTGGTGGTGTCGGCGGATGGTCTGCTTCTGGCGTTGTCCGAGGGGTTTCCGCGGGATCGTGCGGATCAG
>NZ_RBDY01000009.1 GCF_003626575.1 Streptomyces radicis
CCTGGCGGGAGGGCTCGCCCGGCTTGGCGCCGAGGCCGGTGAGGGTGTCCTTGAGCGGCTGGACGGGGCCGGTGAGCCGGTACTTCTGCTCGACCTCGGTGTACTCCACGGTGTGATCCTCAAGGGGTTGGGCGGGCTGGGGCGTGGTGCGCGTTCATCCTCTCGCGCACGGGTGCCATGACCGTGCGCGCGAAGGCGATGTCGCCTTCCGGCAACGGGCGCTGTGGCAGCCGGGTGGAGAGCGTTTCGGGAGGTGGCCTTGGAAGTCGATCTGACCGCGTATCGGGCGCTGATCATGGACTGGGACGGCACGCTGGTGGATTCCCAGCCGCTGAACTACACGGCCATGGCGGCCGCTTCGCTGTGCCACGGCCATGTGCTGGACCGCCGGTGGTATCAGGTGCGGCTGGGGACGTCGGGGGAGGAGCTGCTGGCGGAGCTGGGGGTGCCCGAGGCCCTTGTGCCCGAGGTGTTGGCGGAGTGCGGTCGGCGGATCATCCGTGAGGTGGGGACGCTGCGGACCTATCCGGTGGTGGTGGACCTGGTGAGGCAGGCTCGTGACAAGGGACTTCGGTGCGCCGTCGCCTCGGGCGGGGGTGGCGCGGTGGTCAGGGCCGGGCTCGATGCGACGGGGCTGGCGCCGCTGTTCGACGCCGTGGTGACGCGGGAGGCCGTCGAGCGGGGAAAGCCCGCGCCCGACCTCTTCCTGGAGGCGGCTCGCGTTCTCGGGGTGGCGCCGGAGAGGTGTGTGGTCGTCGAGGATGCCGAGGAGGGCTTGGCCGCTGCTCGCGCCGCGGGGATGGCGGCGGTCGACGTCCGGCGCTGGGTGACGTCGGCGTTCACGCCATGAGGCCGCGCACCTCGTCGCCGAAGGACCGGACCTCGCTCAACGTCGGGTAGCTCCTGAGCAGGCTGTGCCGCAGCTGCATCGCCCTGTTGCGCGTCGACTGCGCCAGGCGGTCCCCGGCGAGGGCCTGACCCGCCCAGACGAGCGCCGTGCGGCTTCCCGTTCCGGCGTGGGCGCGGGAGAGCTGGGCGCCAGCCGGATCGAGGCGTTGCTTCGCGTGGTCGCGACGGCCGGGCCGCGTGTCGCCGCGCCGAGGAGGGCCAGTGGTCGGCCGACCGAACACGAACACCTCGGCTCGGCTCGGCCGGGCGAACGCGAAGCCCGGTACGCCGAGTCTCCTCGTCGTACCGGGCCGGGCACTTGAGCAGTCACACGGGGCAACGCCCCGGTCCGCTCCGCCCTTGGCTACTCGGGGCGCAGCTCGTGGTTGGCCACGGCCGTGACGAACGCCGCCCAGGCGTCCCGGGAAGTCAACGTAGCCGGGATGCCCCTGTCCTTGGTGTCACGTACCGCCACTCCGAGCGACGCCGGAATGATCCCCACCTCGACGCAGTTGCCGTTGCCTGCGGTGTAGGTGCTCGTCTTCCAGGTGATCTCGCCCAGGTCGGCCGTGTAGAGGTCGGCCCTCTCGCTCATGATCAAACCAGCTCTTTCTCGATGCGTTCCAGCAGCTCACAGCTATCCTGCGCCGACAGGGCAGCGCGGGACAAGTTCTTGAACAAACGGTTCAGGCGTCTCAATACCAACGCCTCGTCCCGGAACGCGGTCGTGTTGTCGGCCGCTTCCGTGAAGGCGGCGGCATCAGAAAGATTCTCCCCCGAAGCGAACAGAGTGAAAGCACCCGTGATGGCTGCTCGGGCGCCAGCCGTGTAGGGGATGACGCGGAAGGTCACGTTCGGCAGTTCGAAAACCCGCCTCAGGTGACGCAGTTGCGCCCTCATCACTTCGGGTCCGCCGACTTGCAACCTCAGCGCGGCTTCGGTGACGACGGCGTCCAGGACGAGTGGGCTGTCGCCGCAGAGGCGCTTCTGTCGCTGCATCCTGACTTCGACGAGGTCATCGACCTGATCGGGACCGAGGGCGAGGAAGCTTTGTTCGGTCACGGCTCGAGCGTAGGGCTCGGTCTGGAGTTGTCCGGGGATCAGCAAGGGCTGAAACTCCAGGCAGTTCCTCGCTTGCGCCTCGTAGGCGAGGAATGTTTCGTACGAGGCGCAGATCACGTCGTGGGGTGGTTTCCCGAACGTGCATGTGATCCATACCCCGGCACGCGAAGACTCGTTGTTGGAGGCCGTATGGTCGGCTCTGACTGCCTCACCCCAGCCTCATGCGGCAATCCGGCATGGTCAGGCAAAACGGCGTGGCGCGCAGCGTGCTGTTTCCCTATATATTCCCCCTCCCATCTGCGTAATGCGGCCCTCCATCAAGGCTCGATGGAGGGCTGAGAATATCGCCTTTGCTTCGACATTAGCCAAGTAGGTCACGCTGGCCCTGCTGGATTCCGCCGACGAACGCCCGGTAGTCCGCAAGAGAGATGACCAGGACTTGAGCGTTCGGGTCGCCGACATCTTTTGAATCCCGGAGTGCCACAACCTCGTCGACGAATGCAACTTCCAGGCAGTTCGTGGTGCCATTGCTCAGTTCCGACTTGACCCAGACGGCAGCGGACAGATCGATCTTCGCTTTCATGAAGAATTTCCTTGATTCGTAGGCAAGAGGAGTGCGAGCCATTCAGGGGGGTGCCTCCGGCGGCAACCTGCTGTCTGCACGGTTGATACCCGAGGCTAGCAATGCGTACGCACTACCTCGTCTTCCCAGAGCCGCATGCGTAGCCCTCTCGGCAGGTGGCTTCCACGGCACCGCTGGGGCCGGAGCCAGCAGCTCTCGGTGACGTAAACCTCACTCATTGGCAAGTCGATCGATGAACTCGCGTGACTCCGCAGCGTCCAGGGCTGCGCCCCGCAGCTGCTGAACGGCAAGCTCATACTGATCCAGGTCGTTACCCTGCTCCAGGTACGCGACTCGGGTCAGCGACTCAACAACCACGACGGGATCGCCACTCTCGAATCGGAAGACTGTGAACGGCCCCTCGACCCCGCAATGGCCTCCCACCGCCGTCGGCAGTACAAGGACGTGCATCTGCGGAAGCTCGTCAACAGTGTTACGGATGGCGCGTAGCTGGCGACGGAGGACCTCGCGATCCCCGATGGGGCGCAGGAGGGCAGCTTCTTCGATCACGCACGAGACGGAGAGAGGAATCCGCCTCCGCAGAACTTCCTTGCGAGCCATGCGTAGTTCGACGAACTGTCTCACCTGCCGCTCAGACTTCCACATGATCCCCGATGAGACGAGGGCCGTAGCGTACTCCTCGGTCTGAAGCAGGCCGGGGATCACCTGCGTTGTGTAGATGTCCGCATGGTCGGCGACCTCCTCCAGCTCCAAGTACCCGGCGAAAAGATCGTCGATGGTCTCCGAGTACTGATTGAGCAGGTCGGTGCGCCGTCCAGACGCCGCCAACTCCCAGAGACGTTTGACAGCCGCCACTCGGGCCTCAGGCACCTGATACACGCGCAGGTAGGCATCGAGCTGACTCTCGCTCAATGATTGCTTGCCGAGTTCCACTCGACTCACGGCCGAGACTGAGCCGCCGACCAGCTCGGCAGCTTCCTGCAAGGTGCGTCCACCACGCAGCTTACGCAGCGTCAACCCAAGTCGTGACCGCATCAGATTTGGTCGTGCTTCGGCAGCCATCAGATCGATCACCTCCACTCGCGCCAGATGCTACGGCATCACGCATCACCAACACCGGGCCTCCCCACGCTAGATGTCGCGAGAATTCTCGCGCCACTTGCCACGGGGAGTGGCGCGGGTCCATGCTGTACTCGACCACGCTCCGCGCTCGTCGCGTGACGCGTGGTCCCTGCGCCCGTGCTTGGGGAGAAGAGCGCGTCTCGTACGCGATGGAGGTGTCATGTCGGTGGCGCTGCACGGAGAGTTGGCCAGGGCCTGGGAGCTGCGGGTCCGGCCCGAGGAGATCGTCGAGTGGCGCCACCGGGTGACCGAAACCGTCAAGGAGTGGGATGTCGCCCGGGGAGCCGAGGACACCGTCTCCCTCGGTGTCACGGAGCTGCTGAGCAACGTTCACCGGCATGCGGGAGATCCGCACTGCTGGTTGCGTCTTCGCCGGTTGGGGGCCTTTGTCGTGGTCAGCGTGGATGACCGTTTCCCGCAGGCCCCGCGGGTCGTCGAGCCCGGTCCGAGCGCGCTCGGCGGGCGAGGGCTCTGGCTGCTGCGCGTGATGGTGGACGGGCACATCGGGTGGGTGCGAACCGACGAGGGCAAGCGGATCTGGTTCAGCGCGGGTCCCAGTGACGCTCCGACGGAGAGCGGCGCATGAAGGCGCGGACACGTGGCATATCGCGTCGGCGACGTGCAACGCGCCGCTTCACGACTCCTCCTGGGGGAGCAGAGGCTCTCCATCCCCGTTGCCGGTCGATATACGCGTGGATCGGCAATGAATGCCGCTGGGTCGCGCATGAGGGTGTCCGCACCCAGCAGCCCGACCACGTGGATTACGCATTCACCGTTCGCCCGGTCACGTCACCGGGCGCCGTCTTGGGAGTTCTTCGCCATCGTGAACAACGGTCAGGTATCCGCACTCGTCCGGCGCGCGATGTGGGGTGAGGGCGGCAACCCGGTCCATATCTACAAGTGTCAAACCTGCGGCACGTTCTCGAAACCCTACGCGGCGTTGGACGGGCCTCAGCCGTGGGCCAGGCGGCACGCCATCAGGGCCAGCACGCCCGGACATCGCATGTTCGCCAGGGTTGCCATTGATTTCTGGATGGCGAAAATCACCGCTGACCAGGACGCGGGCACCGTGGCGACCAGCGACTCCAAGCCCTCCGACGCTCATATGTACCGGCTTCGGGATGCGATCTCCACGGACGTAAAAGTGGGAGACCTGCTGTCGGTGGACGATGTCTTCCTTCTGGTCCTCGATTTGCGCGCGGCGGGTGGAGCCGGGCGTCGAGTTGCGACCCTCAAGAGCAGAAGGGTGCCCTTTGTCCTGGAACCCGGAACGATTTACGAGATAAAGCGGAGCATGTGACGCCCGGTTCATTCAGCCGTTGGTGTTCCACCCGCTCGATCGCTCATCGCCCCGGCGAGATCCCCAGCCACCGCACGGCACGGATCCAGGCGGCGGCTCACCCACCCGTTTTTCTCCGTCAACCCCTCTCCCGGCAGATCGCCGGAAACACGAGGAAACCCCATGAACATTCCTTTCCCCGGCGCCCCCTTGGTGTGCGCCGCCGAATTCTTCTCCCGCGAGCGGGGGGTCGCCGGATGACCACGTTCGTTCCCCGCCCTACAGCGGTCCCGTACATCACGGCCCGTCAAGGGGAGGAGGGCGACCTGGCGACGTTGCTCGTGGCGTCGCCGGATCTGTCGAGGCTGCGCTACCTCGACGAGGGGCCGGAGGACCGTGACCACCTCGGCGTGCTGTGGGCCAGGTGCTCGCAGCTGCTGCACAACGGGGTGCCGCTGGGCAAGCCTCGGTGGCGGGAGGTCCACCCGGGGCGCCAGCGGGAGACGATGATGTACCTGAGGTGCCAGGTGTGCGCCGGGCCCGCCAGCCGAACGGAACTCGGCTGCCTCTTCCTCCACACCCGCCCGCCCCACGGCACCGTGGAGCCCGGGTGGCCGGAGGGGGTCCTGACGACTCAGCCACCGGTGTGCCTTGAGCACGCGGTCATGGCCTCGCGGCAGTGCCCCCACCTCACCGACGCCGGGTATGTCGCGCTGCGTGCGAAACGCCCGCGTCTGTACGGGGTTTTCGGTCACGCCTACACGTTCGACCGGCGCCGTGGAAGGGTGCGGCACGTGCCCTCCGACGGTGCGCTCCCGTATGGACACCCCGCCGCCAGGTGGTATCTGGCGTCGCAACTCGTTCGCGAGCTGCGCGACGTGACGGTCGTGGACCTCGACACCGAAGCCATGGGTTGACGCCTTGCAGCGGACAGCGGTGAGCGCGTTGATGAGGGCGTCGCTGGGCAGGCGGGACATGTCCCGGCGAAGCCCTGTCGGCGTAAGAGTGGCCAACGGGCCTCGGGCCGCAGGGACTTCAGGCGCGGCCGACCCAGTGGAAGCGGCGTTCGGGGCGGCCCGCGACGCCGTAGCGGAGTGACACCGTCACCTCGCCCGTGGTCGCGAAGTGCTCCAGGTAACGCCGCGCCGTGACGCGGGAGAGGCCCGCGCGGGAGGCGCACTCGGACGCGGAGAGGCCGTCGGGCTCCCGCGCGTCGACCGCGAGCACGTCGCGCACGAGCCCGGCCGTCTCGTCCGAGAGGCCCTTGGGCAGCCGCGCGCCCGCCGCCGCGCCGAACAGCCGGTCCACCTCCTCCTGCCCGGGGGCGCGCGTGGTGGCGAGCACCCGGTGATGGCGGGCGTAGTCCCGCAGGCGCTGCTCGAGCAGCGCGACGTCGAACGGCTTGATGATGTAGTGCACCGAACCCCCGCGCAGCGCCGCCCTGATGGTGTCCATCTCCTGCGCCGCCGTGATCACCAGGACGTCCGCCTCGGCCGCGGGCGAGTCCCCGCCGCGCAGCTCCCGCAGCACGTCGAGGCCGCCGATGTCCGGCAGATAGATGTCGAGCAGGATCAGGTCGGGCCTCAACTCCCGTGCGGACGCCAGAGCTTGGCGACCCGAGTGCGCCTCGCCGACCACATGGAACCCCGGGGTGCGCCGCACCACGGTGCTGTGCAGCCTGGCCACCATGAAGTCGTCGTCCACGACGAGCACCCGGATCACGGCCGCGCCTCCGGGCGTTCGGCCTCCGGGCGCCGGGCCTGCGAACGTTCCGCGCCCGAACGTTCCGCGCCCGAACGTTCCGCGCCCGGCCGTTCCGCCGCCGTGCGTGGCAGCCGGGCCACGAACGCCGCGCCCTCCACGCCGACCCCGCCGCCGCGCCGCCCGCACACGAGACGGGTGATCGCCAGGCCCAACCCCCGCCCCGAGTCCCGGGATTCGGCCTTGGTCGTGAACCCACGCCGGAAGATCTCCTCGCCGAACGTCGGATCCACCCCAGGGCCCGAGTCCCGCACCCGCACCGCGACCTCCTCGCCGTCGTCCGTCAACTCCACCGTCACCCACGCCTCTTGATCCCCGCCGCGCACCGCGTCGAGGGCGTTGTCCACCAGGTTCCCGACCACCGTCACCAGGTCAGACGACAGCGCCTCGGGCAGCGGGCCGAGCGCCGCGCCCCGCGTCGGGACGCGCAGCGCCGCGCCCTGCTCCGCGGCCAGGCTGGCCTTGGCGATCAGCAGCGCGGCCAGCGACGGGTCGGCCACCGCGGCCCGCACGTCCGCGGTGCGCCGCGCATGCGTCCCGCTGATCCCGCGCACATAGCGCGAGACCTCCGGATACTCGTGCAGCGCCAGCAGCCCGGCGATCACATGGAGGTGGTTGGAGAACTCGTGGGCCTGCGCCCTCAGCGTGTCAGTGGCGTTCCGCGTCGTCTCCAACTGGTGCTTCAACGCCGCCAGTTCGGTGAGGTCCCGCATCGTGGTGACCGAGCCGACGGTCTGCCCGTGGGTGACGAGCGGCATCCGGTTGAGGGTGAGCACCCGGTCGCGGGTGAAGACGACCTGGTCCCGCCCGTTCGTCCGCCCGGTGAGCGCGTCGCGCACCACCTCGTCCACGCCCAGCTCGGTCAGGGTCTTCTCGGCCGCGTCGGGCGGCAGCCGCAGCAGGTCCCTGACGCTGTCGTTGGCGAGCGTGACCCGCTCGCGCATGTCGAGGCCGAGCACGCCCTCGGTGATGCCGTGCAGCATCGCCTCCCGGTGCCTGACCAGGGCGGTGATCTCGCCGGGTTCGAGGCCGAGCGTCTGCTTCTTGATCCGCCGGGCCAGCAGGTAGGAGCCCACCGAGCCGATCGCCGAAGCGAACCCCACATAGAGCAGCATGTCCGGGGCGGCGGTGCGGACGCGTTCGCCGAAGCTCTGCGCGTGGCTGCCCACCGCGACCACGCCGAGCAGCTCGCCGCGCTCGTCGAACACCGGCACCTGCGCCACCAACGACGCCCGCCCGCCCACCGTCAGCGTCCCGATCCACGACCGCCCCGCGAGCACGCCGGGGTCGCCGAGCTCCAGCGCGCCGCCGATGCGCCGCGGGTCGGCGGCCGTGAGAACGCGGCCCTCCGTGGTGGCGATCTCCACGTACGAGGCGCCCGAGACGCCGCGCGCGCTCTCCGCGCTCGGCTGGAGGATCCCGGCCCGCCCCGGCTGGGCGAGGCCGACGCGCACCGCGCCCTGCGAGGCCACGGACTCGGCGGTGCTCAGCAGCCGATTGCCCTCGGTCCTGCGGAAGTTGGCGTCCGCCTGCACGACCGACACCCACGCGACCACCACCAGGACGAGGACGATCAGCGTGAGCTGGAGCGTGAGCAGCTGCCCGGCGAGGGACAGCCGGGGGGCGGCCCGCCGGAGCGAGGGGAAGCCGCGTCCCATGCGCCGACCTCCCTGTCACCCGTGTGTTCGCGGGCATATTGTCGCCGATGGCACGGGACCAGTCGATGTGTGAATCGATGGATGAGCTGATGAACGCCATGGGTGCACGCCCCTCCCCGCCCGCCCGCCGCGCGGTCGTCGCCGCGGGGCTGCTGGCCGCCGCGGCGGGCTGTGGCGCGCTCGGCCGGGAGCGCCACCGGCTGCGCGTCATGGTCCCCACGGCGGCGGGCGGCGGCTACGACTTCACCGCCCGCACCCTCGCTGTCGTCCTGCGGGAGACCGAACTGGCCCCCGACATCGAGGTGTTCAACCTGACGGGCGGCGCGGGCGCCGCCGCGCTCTCCCGGCTCGTCCACGAGTCGGGCAACGAACGCCTGCTGCTCCAGATGGGCCTCGGCCTGCTCGGCGGCGCGCGGGCCACGGGCGCGGCCGTCTCCGTCGGGGACGCGACGCCGCTGGCCCGGCTGATCGACGAGCCCGAGGCGGTGGTGGTCGCGGCGGGCTCCCCCTACCCGGCGTTCGGCGCGCTGGTCGACGACTGGCTCTCGGGCGGGCTCGCCACCGGGGTCGGCTCGCACGTCGGCGGCCCCGACCACCTCGCGCTGATGCTGATCGCCGAGGCCGTGGGCCTCGCGCCGCGCGCCCTGCCCCACGAGCGCTTCGACGGCGGGGGCGACCTGCTCGCCGCCCTGCTCGGCGGGCGCGTGGACTTCGTCGTGAGCGGCCTCAGCGAGTACCGACACGCCATCGAGGCGGGGGAGTTGCGGGTCCTCGCGGTCACCGGGCCCGAGCGGTCGCCGGGCATCGACGCCCCGACGCTCCAAGAGGCGGGCCTCGACGTGGAGTTCACCAACTGGCGCGGCCTGCTCGCCCCTCCTGGCCTCGCCACCGACGCGCGCGAGCGGCTGGTGACGCTGCTCACCCGGCTGCACGGCACCCCGGAGTGGCGCGGGGCGCGGCGCGACAACGGCTGGCCCGACGCGTTCCTCACCGGAGACCGCTTCGCCCGCTTCCTCGACGAGGAGACCCGGCGCGTGAACGACCTCTGCCGCCGCTTCCTCGGCAAGTGAGCGGGCGCGCCCCGGGCGGCGCCCGGTCAACTCCCGCAGGTGATACGGGGGTTGTCGGCCGCGAAGAGGTCGTCCTGACCCGCGTCCCGATCCCAGACCCACACGTGCAGCAGGTAGTAAGGGACGACGGAGGAACGTTGCAGCTCGTGCCCAAGGAACGTGCCAGGGGTTATCGACGCGTACTCCACGCCGAGCAGCCGCAGGTCGCCGTCCGAAGTGGTCTCGTAGACCAGGACGTTGGGCCGGGTCGGCACCAACGCGTCCGCGGTGTCCGCCACCTCGCGCAGGAAGTGGACGCCCTTCTGGGGCTCGCACTCGGACGTTCGCACGAAGCCGTCGGCCTCGGCGGCGGCCACGTCGTGGTACGCGGCCGTGGCGCGTTTGACGGCGATCAGGTCCCGCCAGGGTGGCGGCGCACCGGCACCCGGCTCCGCGGGCCCGGCCACCGCCGCGGCCGGGATCAGGGCCAGCGCGGCGGCCGGGCCGAGGGACCTTCGGACGAGACGGGCGTTGACGCTCATGGGCACTCCTGCGAGTTCGACGGTTCACGCACGAGACTCATCCCATGCGGGGCACTCCGCCACTCGGGCCCGGCGGACGAGTGCCCGCCGAACGGGCAGGCGTCTGCCTCCGGCGGTCTCGGGGACGAGGCGCTCGCCGCCCGACCGGCGGTTGGCACGTGTTGCCTGACCGGCGGTTGGCGCGTGTTGCCTGACCGGCGGTTGGCGCGCGTGGTGGTGTGTCGGGTACCCGTGTCGTGCGGCGGTCGAGCGGTGGGGTGGTCCGCGTCGCGCGGTGGCCGGTTGACGCGCGCGGCGGTGCGTGTCGCGCAGCGAACGGTGCCGCCCAGGTGGCGGCCGGTGCACATGCCGGTGTCTGCGGGGAGCCCGCGTCGCGCGGTGGCCGATCCCCGCCGCCTGACCGGCGGTTGACGCGTGCGGCGGTGTGCGCCCGGGACCGCGCCGCCCGACGGATGGCTGACGCGCGCGGTGGGGCGTGCTCCGGACCGCGCCGCGCGGCGGCGCGCCCCCGCCGCGCGACCGGCGTTGCCCTTCCACGTTGGTGCGCGTTCACGAACCCCGCCGCGCGACCAACGGCCGTGCCGCGCAGCGATCCGCCGTGCAGCGGCCCGTTCCGTGTGACCGGCGGTGGCCCTCCACGTTGGTGCGCGTTCGAGAACCGCGCCGCACGACCAACGGCCCTGCCGCCCAGCGACCCGCGCCGTGCGGACCAACGGCTCTGCCGCGCAGCGTTCCGCGCCGCGCAGCGGGCCCGGCTGCGTGACGGGCGGTGGTCTTCCACGTTGGTGCGCGTTCACGAACCCCGCCGCGCGGACCAAGGGCCCTGCCGCGCAGCGATCCGCCGCGTAGCGGACTCGGCTGCGTGACCGGCGGTGGCCCTCCACGTTGGTGCGCGTTCGAGAACCGCGCCGCACGACCAACGGCCCTGCCGCCCAGCGACCCGCGCCGTGCGGACCAACGGCTCTGCCGCGCAGCGTTCCGCGCCGCGCAGCGGGCCCGGCTGCGTGACGGGCGGTGGTCTTCCACGTTGGTGCGCGTTCACGAACCCCGCCGCGCGGACCAAGGGCCCTGCCGCGCAGCGATCCGCCGTGCAGCGGCCCGTTCCGTGTGACCGGCGGTGGCCCTCCACGTTGGTGCGCGTTCGAGAACCGCGCCGCACGACCAACGGCCCTGCCGCGCAGCGACCCGCGCCGTGCGGACCAACGGCTCTGCCGCGCAGCGTTCCGCGCCGCGCAGCGGGCCCGGCTGCGTGACGGGCGGTGGTCTTCCACGTTGGTGCACGCAAGAACCGTGCCGCGCGACCAACGGTCCTGCCGCGCAGCGAGCCGCCGCGTAGCGGACTCGGCTGCGTGACGGGCGGTGGTCTTCCACGTTGGTGCGCGTTCACGAACCCCGCCGCGCGGACCAACGGCCCTGCCGCGCAGCGACCCCGCACTATTTCCGTCCATGACAACTTTCGCCGCCCCCCCCACGCGCCCCCGCCCGCGCTCGCCCGCAAGCCGCCCGCAGGGCACCCCTCTCCGACCGGCCCGAAGGCCGCCGGGCGGCCCGTGCCCGGGCGAAGTCACCGTTGCTTCACGAGGATTGCCGTCATGTGACCGAGGCGTGGGCGCCCTTGTGGAGGTCTGTGAAACGTCCGATGATGCGGCAGTGGTCATGTGCACGACCGTTTGTCATGTGCATGGCGCTAATTGGTGCGCTCACCGATGAGGAGGAGAACCCTCGATGGCAGTGATGCGAACGTCCGGCCGCCGCAGGATCAGTGCGACGGTGGCCACCGTCGGCCTGCTCGGCCTGGGGATCGCCGCCGCGATACCCGCGGCGGCCGCCCCGTCAGGGGCCGAAGAGGCCCAAGGAGTCATCGCCAACGCCGGTGCCGAGGGCACCATCCCCGGCAGCTACATCGTCGTCCTCGAGGACGGCGTCTCGGCGAGCTCGGCCACGGCCGAGTCCCTCGCGGTCGAACACGGCGCCAAGGTGACGACCGTATACGAGCACGTGCTCAACGGGTTCGCCGCCGAGCTGACCGAGGCGGAGGCGTTCGAGCTGGCCGCCGACCCCGCGGTGCGCCTGGTCTCGCAGAACCAGACGTTCACGACGACCGCCGTCCAGCCGGGCCCGCCGTCCTGGGGCCTCGACCGGATCGACCAGCCCGACCTGCCGCTCGACGACAGCTACACCTACCCGGACACCGCGGGCGAGGGCGTCACCGCGTACATCGTGGACACCGGGATCCATTACACCCACGAGGACTTCGAGGGCCGGGCCCGCTTCGGCTGGGACTCCTTCGGCGGTGACGGCAGCGACGGCCACGGGCACGGCACGCACGTGGCGGGCACCGTCGGCGGCGAGAGCTACGGCGTGGCCAAGGAAGTCGAGCTCGTGGCCGTGAAGGTCCTCAACGACGGCGGCTCGGGCTCCACGGAGACCGTGGTCGACGGGCTCGACTACGTCGCGGCCGACGCCGATGGGCCTGCCGTGGCCAACCTGAGCCTGGGCGGCCCGGCCGACCCGGTGCTCGACGCGGCCGCGCAGAACACCATCGCCTCGGGTGTCACCCTGGCCGTCGCCGCGGGCAACTCCTACGGCGCCGACGCCAACAACTACTCGCCCGCCCGCGTCCCCGAGGCGATCACCGTCGCGTCGAGCACGATCACCGACGGGGTCTCCAGCTTCTCCAACCTCGGCTCGCGCGTGGACATCTTCGGTCCCGGCAGCAACATCACCTCCGCGTGGAACACCAGCGACACGGCCGAGAACACCATCTCGGGCACGTCCATGGCGAGCCCGCACGTCGCGGGCGCCGTGGCGCTCTTCCTCGAGGCGAACCCGGCCGCCACCCCGGCCGAGGTCACCGACGCGCTCGTGGGGGACGCGGTCTGGAACCGCCTCAGCGGCGTTCCTGGCAGCACGGTCAACGCCCTGGTGCACACCGGCGGTCAGGGCGGCGCGCCCGAGCCCCCGGACGGGCCCCGCTTCGAGAGCGACGCGGTCGTCCCGATCACGGACCTCACCACGTCGGAGTCCACGCTCGACGTGACCGGCGCGGGCGTGCTCGACGGCGCGTTCATCGCGGAGCTCTCCATCCAGCACACCTACATCGGTGACCTGTCCATCGACCTGACCGCGCCCGACGGCACCTCGTGGACGCTGCACGACAGGAGCGGCGGCAGCACCGACGACATCGAGGGCTCGTACTACCTCAACGGCGCCGGGATCGACGCCGACGGCACCTGGACCCTCACGGTGACGGACAACGCCAACATCGACGAGGGCCAGCTCAACTCCTGGGCCCTTCAGTTCTGATCGGTCAGTTCTGATCGGTCCGCTCCGGCCGGTCGGTCCCACCGACCGGCGCTGAGCGGTCGATGTCCGGCTCCAGATAGATGGCCCGGGCGATCGGCTCGGCCTCCCGCACGCGGGACTCCGCCGAGTCGATCGCCCGGGCCACGGCCGCCGCGTCGTTCCCCGCGGGGACGGCGATCTTCGCCGCGACCAGCAGCTCCTCGGGGCCCAGGTGCAGGGTCTTCATGTGGATGACGCGGGTGACCGACTCGCCGTCCACGAGCGCCGTCCTGATGCGCGCGACCATCGCGGGGCTGCCCGCCTCGCCGAGCAGCAGCGACTTGGTCTCCACGGCGAGCACCACCGCGATCGTCACCAGCAGGACGCCGATGCCCAGCGTGCCGATGCCGTCCCACACCCCGTCGCCCGTGGCCAGCGCGAGCCCGACGCCGCAGAGCGCGAGCACCAGGCCGACGAGCGCGCCCAGGTCCTCGAGCAGCACGACGGGCAGCTCGGGCGCCTTGGCGGTCCGCACGAACTGCGACCAGGACTGGGAGCCGCGCACCTCGTTGGACTCGATGATGGCGGTGCGGAACGAGATGGTCTCGGCGATGATCGCGAAGACCAGCACGCCCACGGGCCAGTACCAGTGCTCGATCTCGTGCGGGTGGCGGATCTTCTCGACGCCCTCGTAGACCGCGAAGAGGCCGCCGACCGAGAACAGCACGATGGCGACGATGAACGCGTAGATGTAGCGCTCGCGCCCGTAGCCGAAGGGGTGTTCCTCGGTGGCCGCGCGCTTGGCGCGCTTCCCGCCGACCAGCAGCAGTGCCTGGTTGCCCGCGTCGGCGACCGAGTGGACGCCCTCGGCCAGCATGGAGGCCGAGCCGCTGAACCCGGCCGCGACGAACTTGGCGACGGCGATCGCCGAGTTCGCGCACAGCGCGGCGACGATCGCCCTGGTGCCCCCTGAGGCGCTCATGTCATGGTTCCTTCCGTCTTCCCCGGCCGCAGCGGGCCCGTCAGGCCGCACATTCTGTCAGGGTGCCGAGGCCGGGCGCCGGGGAGTCGGGCGGAGCGGGCGGCGCATGCAGACGCGGGGCCAACGGCCCAGGCCAGCGGCCGTTTCGCGGGCGACGACGGCCCGCAGCCCCTCGGTGAGCGCGGACGCTTCGAGCACCGCGAAGCCGCACCGTTCGTAGTACGGCGCGTTCCACGGCACCTCGGCGAACGTGGTCAGCGTGAGCGCCGCGAGCCCGCGCCCCGTGGCGTGCGCCGCGGCGTGCTCGATCAGGGAACGCCCCAACCCGCGGCGGGCGTTGGCCGGGTGCACCGAGACCTGCTCGATGTGCAGCCCGCCGTCGACCGGATCCGCCACCAGATAGGCCACGGGACGGTCGCCCGATCCGGCCATCACCCAGGACAGCCCCGCGCGGACGAAACGCGCCAACTCCCCGACGCCCGGCGGCTCGTCGTCGGCGATCCCGCCCATGCCGATGGCGCGGAACGGCTCGCCCGCCGCGCGCTCGATGTCCCGCAGCGACTCCAGCTCGGTCAGTCGCGTCTCTCTCACATGCATGGCCCCATTCTGCTCCCGGCAGGGCCTCTGAAGAGGGGTCATCACATCGGGTGAAACTCTGCCCTTCCCTTGCGGATGGCAACCCTCTGTTGTCAAGCTGTTGCCGATTGTCAACATCTCCGGGAGGGCCAGTGCCGTTCGGTGAGCAGCCCGCGTATCTCCGAGTCGCAGAAGACCTTCGACAGCAAATCGCCGACGGCACCCTGCCGCCGCACACCCGGCTGCCCTCGCAGGCCAGCATCCGCGCCACCTACGGCGTCTCGGACACCGTCGCCCTCGAGGCGCGCAAGGTGCTGATGGCCGAGGGCCTGGTGGAGGGCAGGTCGGGCTCGGGCACCTATGTGCGCGAGCGCCCGGTGCAGCGCATCATCTCCCGCAGCGGCTACCGGACGTTGGGCGAGTGCACCCCGTTCCGCCAGGAGCAGACGGACGAGCGCGTGCGGGGCACCTGGGAGGGGCGCAGCGAGCGGCAGGACGCGCCCGCCGTGGTGGCCGAGCGCCTCGCGATCGAGCCCGACGACCCGGTCATGTGCACGCGGTACGTGTTCAGGATCGGCGGCGAGCCGGTGATGGTGTCCACGTCGTGGGAGCCGCTGCGCATCACGGGCCGGACGCCCGTGATGCTGCCCGAGCAGGGCCCGTTGGCCGGTCGGGGCGTGGTCGAGCGCATGGCGGCCATCGACATCCAGGTCGACAACGTCGCGGAGGAGGTCGCGGCCCGCCCCGCGCTCGCCGCCGAGGCCCGCGTGCTCGGCGGGCTGCCGGGACACTCGGTCCTGGTCGTCACGCGGACGTACCGCGCGGGCAGCATGCCCGTCGAGACGGCCGACATCGTCGTCCCCGCCGACCGGTTCAGGATCGCCTACCACCTGCCCGTGCGCTGAGCCCGCCCCCCGCCCGCGGGGTGGTGCCAGCTACACCCGCGCCCGGTGGCTGCGCCCATCGCCGAGGCCGAGGGCGCCGCCTACCTTCGAGGGGAGAGGACGGCGCGCCGGGCGCCGCCGGGAGAGGCGAGGTGAGAGCGATGTTCCGGTCGCGAGGTGAGGGGCGGGGATCCCACTCGGCGGAGGCGCTGCGTCTGGTGTCGGTCACCAAGGTGTACGGCTCCGACGCCACGGGCACCGAGGTCACCGCGCTCGACGGCGTCTCGCTCTCGCTGCCCACGGGCGGCTTCACGGCCGTGATGGGCCCATCGGGCTCGGGCAAGAGCACGCTGCTGACGTGCGCGGCCGGGCTCGACCGGCCCACCGGCGGCCTGGTGGTCGTGGACGGCTGCGAGCTGACCGGCGACGAGACGGCGGCGACGCGGCTGCGCAGGGAGCGGATCGGCTTCGTCTTCCAGAGCTGCGACCTGCTGCCCACCCTGACCGTGCTGGAGAACGTCGCGCTGCCCGCCCGCCTCGCCGGTCGCCGGGTGGACGCGTCCCGCGCCGTGGACATCCTGCGCCGGGTCGGCCTCGGCGCGCGCCTCGACCACCTGCCGTCCGAGCTCTCCGGCGGGCAGCGGCAGCGGGCCGCGGTGGCCAGGGCGCTGGTCACCGAGCCCGCCCTGATCCTCGCCGACGAGCCGACCGGCGCGCTCGACACGCGGTCCGCGCGCGACGTGCTCGGCCTGCTGCGCCGCGCGGTCGACGAGTACGGCAGGACGGTCGTGATGGTGACCCACGACCCGGTGGCGGCGTCGTTCGCCGACGAGGTGCTGTTCCTGGCCGACGGCCGCCTCGTCGACAGGCTGCCCGAGCCCACCCCTGGGGCGGTCGCCGAGCGCCTGGCCCGCCTGCCCGAGCGGTCCCGCGAGCCCGTCGCGGCCTGAGCGCGTCGCGGCCTGAGCGCGCCCGGTCGGCGCCGGGGACGGCGCGGGGGAGCCGCTCAGTCGGGGAGCGTCAGCTCGAACCACACGGTCTTGCCCGCGGGTTCGCGGCGCGTGCCCCAGCGGCGCGACTCGTTCGCGACCAGCAGCAGGCCCCTGCCGCCCTCGTCCTCCGGCAGGGCGTCGCGCTCGAGCGGCGGGTCGGGCACCGGGTCGGTCACCTCGACCAGCAGCGTCGCGCCCAGCACCATCCGCATCTGGATCGGGCCGCCCGCGTGCCGGACCGCGTTGGTCACCAGCTCGCTGACCAGCAGCGCCGCCCGTTCGCCCAGCGGGGCGAGGCCCCACTCGACCAGCGTCCTGCGCACCGCGGCCCGCGCGCGGCGCACCGCGGTGCGCTCGGCGGGGAAGGTCCAGGACGTCACCCGGTCCTCGGGCAGCCGCCCCAGGCGCGCGGCGAGCAGCGCGATGTCGTCCGACTCCCGCTCGGCGGCCGAGGGGTGCAGCGCGAGCACGATCCGGTCGCACACGTCCTCGAGCGACCCGTCGTCCTCCAACGCCTCGGTCAGCGCCTCGCAGAGGCGGCCGATGCCCACCGAGATGTCGTCGTCGCGCGTCTCGATCAGCCCGTCCGTGTAGAGCACGAGGACCGCGCCCTCGGCCGCCTCGATCCGCTGCTCCTCGAACGGCACCCCGCCCACGCCGAGCGGCGCGCCCGTGGGCAGCTCGAGCGGGGTGGCCCGCCACCGGCCCGTTTCCTGGTCCCTGACCGCGAGTACCGGCGGCAGATGGCCCGCCTTGGCGAGGGTGCAGATGTGGGTGGCCGGGTCGTAGACGGCGTAGACGCACGTGGCCATCACGGGGGTGTCGGGCGGCTGGGCGATGTCGCGGCCCAGGTCGTTGAGCCTGCGCAGCAGGTCGGCAGGGGCCAGGTCGAGCCCGGCCAGGGTCCGTACCGCCGTGCGCAGCTGCCCCATCGTGGCCGCGGCGCGCAGCCCGTGCCCGGTCGCGTCGCCGATGACGAACGCCACCCGCTCGTCGCCCAGCGGGATCACGTCGAACCAGTCGCCGCCGATCTCCGCCCCGCTGCGGCTCGGCACATAGCGGTGACTGACCCGCACGCCGGGCAGCGCGGGCAGCGACTGGGGGAGCAGGCTGCGTTGGAGCATCAGCGCGGCCTCGCGCTCGCGCCCGTAGAGGCGGGCGTTGTCCAGCGAGATGCCCGCGCGGGCGGCCAGCTCCGTCGCCAGGGCCAGATCCTCGTGGTCGAACGGCGGCCGGTCGCCCGAGCGGCTGACGACCAGCGCGGCGAGCACCCGGCCCCTGGCGCTCAACGGCACGCAGAGCAGGGAGTGTTCGCCCAGCTCCCGGGAGGCCGCCAGGCGCGGGTCGCCCTCGGCCGCGGCGGCGCGCAGCTCGTCGGGCGACTGGGCGAGGAACGGCGTCCCGCTGGTGACGACCGTGCCGAACAGCGAGTCGCGCGGGTGCACGACCTCCTGCTCCTCCCGCGCGAGCGTGTCCACGGCGGGCCCCGGCTCGACGGTGGCGACGCCGAGCTGGATCAGCGCGACGTCGGACAGCTCATCGGGGGGCGCGGGCTCCTCGCCCCTGGCCACCGACATCAACAGCCCGACGCCCGCGTGGTCGCCGAACCTGGGCACCAGGGCGTGGGTGAGCGCCGAGCAGATGGGGCGGACCTCCAGGAGGTTGCCGAGCGCGCTGCCCACGTCGTTGAGCAGGGCGAGCCGCTGCCTGGCGCGTTCGATCTTGTCCAGCGCCTCGCGCCGCTCGGTGATGTCCATGACCGTGCAGCTCACGCCGAGGACGCGGCCCGTCTGGTCGGTGAGGCGGCCGAACGACACGGACTGGGCGCCGCGCCCGTCGGGCGACGCGGTGACCAGGTCGATCACCGAGCGCCCCGAGTCGAGCACGTCGCGCTGGAGCCGGTGGATCTCCTCGGCCATGGGCCCGGGGAGCACGTCGAGGACCGTGTGGCCGAGCAGCTCGTCCACGGGCGCGCCGTGCAGCAGGGAGAGCGCGTCGTTGCCACGGCTGTAGCGCAGCTCGGCGTCGAACACGGCGATGCCGAGCGGCGAGGCGTTGAAGAGGCTGTTGAGCGTCGCCAGGTCCTTCACGACGAGCTTGAGCTTGTCCTCCTCGACCATGTGGATCAGGGCGAGCGGCTCGCCCGGGATGTGGTCGAGGAGCGCGCCCCTGGCGTCGAACGTGATCGGGTGGCCGTCGCCGTGGCGCAGCGTGACGGCGGCGTGCCAGGCGATCTCCCCCTCAGGGGGGCGCAGGGCGGCCGCGTCGTCGGTGAAGTCGTCGATCGGTCGGCCCACGGCGTCCGACCGGCCGATGCCCAGCGTCCCCTCCGCCGTGGGCCCCCAGAAGACGACCCGCCCCGCGCTGTCGAGCACCACCGTCACGACCTGCGGCAGGCCGAGAGGTGGCTGGCGGGCCGACGGGCCCGTGGAGGCGTCCTCCGGGCCGCGGGCTTCGGATGGATCTGTCCGCACGTGTCGAGCCTCGGTCGGGTGGCTTCACCGGAAAATCCGGCAAAGAGGGGGAAATACCCCTAAACCCGATTGTGCCTGGCTCCGGCCGTCGATGCCCTTCTGAGCTCGACGCGCTCGACGAGATAGCGTGCCGCTCCCTCGGCGGATTCCGGGGAACCCCCCAGGCGCAGGCGCTGGATGAGCCGCTGCGCCTCGGCTCGCGTGGCGCAGTGCCCTATGCGGTACCGGCTGCCGTTCTCCTCCTCGCGAACGACCTGCCAGGGCTGAAGGCCACCGTTCATGTCGCACCCCCCTCTGCCCCCGTCTGCATATGCCAGACCATACGCCAGCGCCTCACCCACCGAACAGGGCTCAGGTGGCGGCGCCGGCGTCGCGCGCGGCCAGCACGCGCGCCCTCCTGGCCAGCGCGTCGGCCCGCCACGCGTGGGGGAGCGCCGCGTCGGTGTCGTGGGGCGCCACGCCGAGGGCGCGGTCGAGCTGGTGCCCGGCCTCGGCCAGCCGGGTGCGCGCGGGGCTGCCGACCTCGCCGCGGTGGGTCGCGACGTAGTCGCGCGCGGCGGCCAGCTCGCCACCCGCGGTGAGCAGGGCGTTGTCGAGCAGCGTGCGCGCCCTGCGGTCGCCGCGCATCGGCGGCTGGTCGGGGGCGAGCGCGCCCGCGAGCGGCGTGCCCGCCCTGGCCAGCGTGCGCAGCCCGCCGAACGGGTCCCTGCGCCCCTGACCGGCGCGCACGGCATCGAGCGCGCGCCTGGCGCGTTCGACGGGGGTGCGCAACGTCGGCAGCGCGGGCGCGTCGGCGACATCGGCCTCGGTGGCGCGCAGCGCCTCGGCGAGCGCCTTGTCGGCCCGCGCCAGCTCGGTGGCTCGCCTGGCCACGCCGTCGGCCAGGGCCTCGGCCCTGCCCATGGCCACCTCGGCGGCGCGCAGCGCCTCGGCCGCGCGCTCCTCGTCGCGCCCCGCCTCGGCCAGCAGGCGCCTGGCCTCGGTCAGGCGCTCGCGCCCGGTGACGGGGTTGCCGCGCACCGGGGCGACCGCCTCGGGCGCGTAGCGCTCGGCCAGCGTGCGCAGCGCGGTGTCCGCCGCATCGAGGCGCGCGGCCAGCTCCTCCGCGCGCTCCCGCGCGCGCGCCAGCGCGCCAGGCGTCACCCCGGGCGGCGCCTCGGCGCCCGCCGCCGGGCCGGGCTCGGCCTCGAGGCGCGCGAGGGCGCGCGAGCAGCGGTCGATGATCTCCCGCAGCAGGCGGCGGCGTTCGGGGTCGTTCCGCTCGATCGACGGATCGTCGAGCCGGTGCCGCAGCCTGAGCGTCGCGTCGGCCTCGGCGCGCGCCTCCACGGTGGCGCGCTGCCCGTCCGCGGCGCCCGCGAAGACCACCTCGTCGAGCCTGCGCAGCACCGCGTCGTCGAGCCGGATCAGCAGCCCTCTGGCCCTGGTGTCCAGCTCGTCGGGGGGCGTGTCATCGCCCCGCCGGGCGCGCGGACTCGCGCGCCCGCCCCAGCCGCGCACCGCCGTGCGCCCGCGGTCGCGCTCGCCGCGGGTCGGCAGCGGCAGCAGCATGCGGACCAGGAGGTAGAGGGCCACCAGGGCGGCCGCGCCGAGAAGTGTCAAGGGCAGCAGCAGTGCCACCCAGCCGTCCGTGCCGGCCGCGGCGACCGGCCCGGCGTCGTGTGCGTCCCGCATCGCTCAACCCTTCGCCGGGGACAGAGCTCTGTCTCCGACGGTAGGCGACGCACAAAGCCCCCGCGACTTTTGTCTCCGACGGCTCACCACGCCCCTCCCGCACCCGCCGTCCCAGCCAGCACCTCCACCCCCCGATCCGCGCCTCCCCGGACTTCGTCCGGTCCGTACCTCACGTCGGACATTGCCCTGGGGAGACACCCCACGGGCCGGTCCGCGTTCCGTTCCCGCGCTCGCGCTGGGGACGAACATGGGCATCAGGCGGGTCGCGGCGGCGCGGGGCCCGTCGGCGTCACGGTTCGAGGTCGACGACCCCCTTGCCGCCCAGGATGTCCAGCGGCACGGAGACCTGGTCGTGCGTGATCAGCCATTCGCCGTCGATCTCCCGGAAGCAGAAGGTGACCCGGACCCACATGCCGCCCGCCGCCGTCCCGTCGGGCAGCGTGCCGCTGAGGCGACCGAAGCCGTGTGCGAACGCCACGTCTTCGCCCACCGTGGACATCAGGTCGCGCACCTCGTACGTCACCTCCTGGAAGAATGTGAACACGTTCGCCCAGTTCTTGAGTTTCGCGTCGATCCCCACATGGTGGAGCGGCGGATCGATGTCGAAGGACACGACGTCCGTCGAGTAGCGCCGCCTCAGACCCTCGAGATCCTTGGCCTGGACAGCGTCGATGATCCCGTCGATGTGGCGGCGGATCGCGGCTTCGCCCGTCTCGCGCTGTGTGGGGGTGGCTGCCCGTCCTTCCGTACTCTGGGCGACGACGTGGTCCAGCAGTGTGTCGAGGGCGCTGACATGGCGGGCGCCCGGCTTGAGCGTCGCCTGGTTCTCGAAGTCGGTGTGCAGGGACAGCGAGACCTGCGGGGTCACCGCACCCATCTGGAGGAGCTCACACAGTGCCCGCAGCTGCCGGGCCGCATGGGCGCCGCCGCGGGCGCCGTAGGAGACGAACCCAACGGCCTTGTGGGTCCACTCCGCGGACAGGTAGTCGATCGCGTTCTTGAGCACGCCGGGTATGGAGGCGTTGTACTCGGGGGTGACCATGACGAATCCGTCGAAGCGGGCCACGGTGTCAGCCCATGCCCGGGTGTGCCCGTGCTGGTACCGCCCAGTGAGCGCGGGCAGCGGCTCGTCCAGATGCGGCAGCGGGTGGTCGAGCAGGTCGATCACCTCGAATTCGGCGTCGCCGCGGCGGGCCGCCCGTTCGTGGACCCACTGGGCGACCTGTTCGCCCTTGCGGCCGGGGCGGGTGCTGCCCATGAGTATTCCGATCCTGGTCATCGCTGTCTCCTGAGGTCTACCACCCGGGTTCTCCGGGCCGGTGGCGTCTCTGAGAGGTACGACGACACGACCCCGTGAAACGTCAGGGAGAGTCGAGGACCTGACAATCGGACGCGCTGTCTCGTCGGACCGGCGAGGGACGATCCGAGATCAGGGAGCCACCGGAACCATGACCGATCACGCGAAGCCACGGCACGACGAGTCCGACGCGGACTTGGACGCGATCATCAGCGAGCGGCGGCGGCTGATCGGTCTCGCCTACCGGCTCCTCGGCTCCCTGGCCGAGGCCGAGGACGCGGTCCAGGAGACCTACACCCGCTGGTACGCCATGCCCCGACAGCAGCAGGAGGCCATCGAGTCCCCCGGCGCCTGGCTGACGACAGTCGCCACCCGCGTATGCCTGGACCTCCTCGGATCGGCGCGGGTCCGGCGCGAGCGTTACGTGGGTGAATGGATCCCGGAGCCGCTGCCCGAGCGGACCGACTGGATCAGCGGGCGCCCAGGCACCGCTGCGACCGACCCTGCGGACCCGGCCGACCGGGTCACACTCGACGAGTCGGTAAGCATGGCGTTTCTCGTGGCCCTCGAATCCATGACCCCGGCTCAGCGCGTCGCGCTCATCCTGCACGATGTCTTCGGCTACCCGTTCGCCGAGATCGCCGGAATCACCGGCCGTACCCCGGCGGCATGCCGCGAACTGGCCTCCTCCGCCCGGCGCCGCGTCCGCGCCTCCCTGCCGCCTGCGGCCCCGGCGGCCCACCAGGCGGGCCTCGTCAGGGACTTCAAGCAGGCGTGGGACGCGCAGGACATCAACGCCCTCGTCAGACTGCTCGCCCCCGGCGCGACATTCACGGCGGACGGCGGCGGCGTGGTCGCCGCCGCGCTCCACCCGATCGAGGGCGGCGAAGGAATCGCGCGCTACCTCACCGACCTCGCCGTCAAGGCAGTCGGCGGCGTGACGGTCCTGGAGCGCACGGTCAACGGCCGGGCTGGCCTGGTGATCGAGCACGAAGGCGTCACCGTGGCGGTGTACGCGTTCGACGTCGCGGACGACCGGATCAGGCACATCTGGGCAGTGCGCAACCCCGACAAACTCCGCCCGTGGACGGCGGGCTGACCGGCTGGACTTCGACAGCGCGGCACCTACTGCAACCAGGCGCTCGGCGGCCCGCACGACGCGGTCGCCGACGCGTGGCTCCTCATTGCGAAACTCGAACAAATGGCCGCGATGCCGTCCACCTCACCCTGGCGATCCTCCCCGAGCGCGAGCCAGGGCCAGAGCCGCACGCGCGGCTACTCTCACAAACGATCCGGGCTCCCGACCGGTCGGACGCGAACGACGTCGAACAGCACGCCTGTCCGAAGTGTGACGCCCAGCCCGGCTCGTCGCGGTGGCGCGTCCCGCGGGCCGTGGGTCAGGGCGGGGCCTCGTGTTCGACCCCGGGCGCCGTCCGGGGGGCGCTCCCCACCGTCCGGTCCGCGCCCCGCCGCAGCAGCGCCGTGGGTCAGGGCCGACCCCTTCGGGCCCGCGTCCGGCTCCGGACGTTGCTCCGGGGAGACACCCCACGGGCCGGTCCGCGCCCTGCCCCGTCGCGGCGGCGCGGGCCGCGCAGGGCACGGGTCAGGGCGGAGCCCCGTGCGGGCCGACCCCTTCGGGCCCGTGCCCGACTCCGGACGCCGTCCGGGCTTCCCACCACCCCGCCGCGGCGGGGCGCCCCGCAGGGCACGGGTCAGGGCAGCGCCCTGCTGCCCCCCCAGGCCCCGAAGGGGCCTGGCACGCGCGCGACGGTGCCGCACCATCGACGCGGTGAAGCCCGCCCGGGCCAGGGCTACTCTCGGCGGCGCCTGATCTTGTTGCCGAGCCAGACGAGGGGGTCGTAGGAACGGTCGGCGGCGCGTTCCTTCATCGGGATCAGGGCGTTGTCCGTGATCTTGATCGACTCGGGGCACACCTCGGTGCAGCACTTGGTGATGTTGCAGTACCCGAGGCCGTGGTCCTCGGTGACCGCCCGCCTGCGGTCGAGCCCCTGCGCCTCCGCGTCGTCGAGCGGGTGCATGTCGAGCTCGGCCATCCGCATCAGGAAGCGCGGACCGGCGAACGCCTGCTTGTTCTCCTCGTGGTCGCGCACGACGTGGCAGACGTCCTGGCACAGGAAGCACTCGATGCACTTGCGGAACTCCTGGGACCGCTCCACGTCCTCCTGCCGCATCCGGTACTCGCCGGGCGCGACCCCCTCGGGCGGGACGAACGCCGGGATCTCCCTGGCCTTGGTGTAGTTGAAGCCCACATCCGTCACCAGGTCCCGCACCACGGGGAACGTGCGCAGCGGCGTGATCGTGATCGTGGCGTCCTGCGCGAACAGCGACATCCGCGTCATGCACATCAGCCGCGGCCTGCCGTCGATCTCCGCGCCGCACGAACCGCACTTGCCCGCCTTGCAGTTCCAGCGCACGGCCAGGTCGGGCGCCTCGGTGGCCTGGAGCCGGTGGATGACGTCCAGGATCACCTCACCCTCGTTGACCTGGACCGTGAAGTCCTCGAGCCCGCCGGACCCGGCGTCCCCCCGCCACACCCGCAGGTGCGCGTCGTAGCTGGTGCTCGTGTCCGTCACCGGTCCTTCACTTCCTCTTCCGTCAGGTACTTGGCCAGCTCGTCGTCGTCGAACAGGTCGAGCAGATCGGGCCTGATCGCCGGGAGGTCGCGGCGTTCGAGCCTGACCGCCCCGCCGTCGGCGCCCTGGGAGTCATCGAGGCGGCACAGCAGGTTGACCCGCCGCCACGCGCGGTCCATGCCGGGGTGGTCGTCCCTCGTGTGCCCGCCGCGCGACTCGGTCCGCTCGCGGGCCGCGCGCGCCACGCACTCGCTGACCAGCAGCATGTTCCGCAGGTCGAGGGCGAGGTGCCAGCCGGGGTTGTACTGCCGGTGCCCCTCGACCGCGGCGCGTTCGGCGCGGCGGCGCAGCGCGGCGAGACGGGTCAGCGCCTCGGTCATCTCCGACTCCCGGCGGATGATGCCCACCAGGTCGTTCATCGCCTGCTGGAGCTCCTGGTGGATGGCGTAGGGGTTCTCGGGTGCGGCGTCGGCCCCCTCGTCGACGGGCGGCGCGAACGGCCTGACCGCCTCGGCCTCCGCCGCGGCCAGCTGCGCCTCGTCCGCCTGGGGCCGCTCGCCCGCGGTGAGCGCGGCGGCGAGCTCGGCCGCGTGGAGCCCGGCGCGGCGGCCGAAGACCAGCAGGTCGGAGAGGGAGTTGCCGCCGAGCCGGTTGGAGCCGTGCATGCCGCCCGCCACCTCGCCCGCGGCGAAGAGGCCCGGCACCCCGGTGGCCGCCGCCGTGTCGGGGTCGACGTCCACGCCGCCCATGACGTAGTGGCACGTGGGGCCGACCTCCATCGGCTCCTTGGTGATGTCCACGTCGGCCAGCTGCTTGAACTGGTGGTGCATGGACGGCAGTCGGCGTTCGATCTCGGCCGCGGGCAGCCGCGTCGACACGTCGAGGAACACCCCGCCGTGCGGGCTGCCGCGCCCGGCCTTGACCTCGGCGTTGATCGCGCGGGCCACCTCGTCGCGGGGCAGCAGCTCGGGTGGGCGGCGGTTGTTGTCGGGGTCGGTGTACCAACGGTCCGCCTCGGCCTCGTCCTTGGCGTACTGCTCCCTGAACACCTCGGGGATGTAGTCGAACATGAAACGGCGGCCCTCGCTGTTGCGCAGCACGCCGCCGTCGCCCCGCACCGACTCGGTGACCAGGATGCCCTTCACCGAGGGCGGCCAGACCATGCCGGTCGGGTGGAACTGCACGAACTCCATGTTGACCAGCGGCGCCCCGGCGAGCAGCGCGAGCGCGTGCCCGTCGCCCGTGTACTCCCAGGAGTTGGAGGTCACCTTGAACGACTTGCCGATGCCGCCGGTGGCCAGCACCACCGAGGGCGCGTCGATCGCGAAGAAGCGGCCCGACTCGCGCTCGTAGCAGAACACCCCGGCCACCCGGCTGCCCTGATCCGCGGCGTCCTCCTTGAGCACCCGGGTGACCGTGCACTCCTGGAAGACCTTCAGCCGCGCCTCGTGATCGCCGCTCTCCTTGAAGTCCTCCTGCTGCAACGCCACCACGCGCTGCTGGAGCGTGCGGATCAGCTCGAGGCCCGTGCGGTCGCCGACGTGCGCGAGCCTGGGGTACTCGTGGCCGCCGAAGTTCCGCTGGGAGATCCGCCCGTCCTTCGTCCGGTCGAACAGCGCGCCCCATGTCTCCAGCTCCCAGACGCGGTCGGGCGCCTCCCTGGCGTGCAGCTCGGCCATGCGCGGGTGGTTGAGGAACTTGCCACCGCGCAGCGTGTCCCTGAAGTGGACCTGCCAGCCGTCTCCCGCGTTCACATTGCCCATCGCCGCCGCGATGCCGCCCTCGGCCATCACCGTATGGGCCTTGCCGAACAGGGACTTGCACACGACGGCCGTGCGCAGTCCCCGCTCGCGGGCCTCGATGGCCGCGCGGAGCCCGGCGCCGCCGGCTCCCACGACCACGACGTCCCACGACTGGCGTTCCACAGTGCTCACATTTCCTCCTTGCGTCCGCCGGGGGCCGTCGTCTCAGAACAGCCGCGGGTCGGTGAACGCGTCGGTGGCCAGCAGGTACACATAGAGATCCGACAGCGCGAGCGACGCGAGGGACGCCCAGGCGAGCCCCATGTGGTGGCCGTTGAGTCGGCTCACCAGGGTCCAGGCGCGGTAGCGGATCGGATGCTTGGAGAAGCTCTTGAGCTTGCCGCCCATGATGTGTCGGCAGGAGTGGCAGGAGAGCGTGTACGCCCACACCAGCGCGATGTTGACCGTGAACAGCAGCGTGCCGAGCCCCATGTGCCCCCACGCGTAGTCGGAGTCCCTGAAGGTGAGCACGGTGTCATAGGTGAGGATCAGGGCGACCACGGCCGCCGCGTAGAAGAAGTAGCGGTGGCTGTTGTTGAGGATCAGCGGGAAACGGGTCTCGCCCGAGTACGCCTTGTGCGGCTCGGCCACGGCGCACGCGGGGGGCGAGGCCCAGAAGCTCCGGTAGTACGCCTTGCGGTAGTAGTAGCACGTGAGGCGGAAGCCCAGGGGCAGCGCGAGGAAGATCAGCGCGGGCGACAGGCCCCACCAGTCGCCGAACAGTGGCCAGTTGGGGCCGTCGCGCATGTCCGCGCAGCTCTCGGCGAGACAGGGCGAGTAGAACGGCGACACATAGGGCGCCGCGTAGTAGTCGGCGTTGGCGAACGCCCGCCACGTCGCGTACACCACGAAGGCCAGCAGGCCCACGACGGTCGCGGCCGGGGCCAACCACCAGCGGTCCAGGCGCAGATGGCGCTGCGCGATGGCGGCCCGCCCCGCGGGCCCGGTCCTGGGTTCAGCTTCGGTTGCCACAAGTCTCTCCGGAGTGGGGGTCGTTCGGGCCGCGCGCGCCGCCTGGCGGCGTCGCCGCTACGGGCCGCGCCGGGTGCCCACGCCCTCGTCGTCGGCGCCCGCCCACAGCCGCTCGTCGTAGGGCGCCTCCGGCACCCGGGTCAACTCGCCTGGTACGGGGGGTACTTCGGGGGCCCGGTCCGTTGGCGCGGTGGCGGCGAGCAGGGCCAGGCTCTCCCGCAGGTGGTCCGTGTCGCTGCGGACCCTTCGCGTCTCCAGGCCGCGGCCCAGCGCCCGCTCCAGGCGGGCGACACAGCGTGCCAGGTCGTCCACGCAGCGCTGGGCAGAGCGCAGCTCATCGTGCAGTGACACCGCTTGCCACCTCCATTGGTGGTGGATCACCGGACGATCGAGTGTGACGCGAGGCACACGCGGTTGTGAAGAGGGCGGCGGGTTCCGACCTGGTCCGCCGCGCCCCCGTCCGGGTTCGCGCGCTGGCCCGGACGGGTGGCCTCGCCCCTGGCGCACGCCGTGTCGCCGCCGCCGCGCGCCCGGCCTCGCCTTCAGTGAGGCGCATACGTGTGATCAGCGCACGTGTGATCAACACACCGGTGAGTACCGGTCAGGCCGGAGGTAACACATGTCAGGCGCGCCAGCGGGACCCGGCCGGGTCCAAGCCCCGCCCCGTGCCGTCCACCGCGTGACGGCCCTGGTCGCGGGCGCACTCCTCCTCTCCACCACGCCGGGGTGCACCACGGAGGGGGGCGGCGGCGGCACGGGCGGCGGCACCCTCCAGTCCGTGGCCGGCGTCGGGCGCGCCCAGCTGGAGAGCGGCGGCAGCGCCACGTGGGGCGTCGACCAGCTGCCCGTGACGCTCAACGCCTTCCAGTTCGAGGCCGACCGCACCACCGACCAGATCGCGGGCGCCGTGCTGCCCATGCTGTTCACCGTCGACGCCCATGGCCGCCCGCGGCTCAACGGCGACTATCTGCGCTCCGCCGAGATCACCGAGCGCGAGCCCAAGCAGACCGTCGTCTACACCCTGAACCCCGAGGCGAAGTGGAGCGACGGCAAGAAGATCGGCGCCGCCGACTTCACCGCCCAGTGGAAGGCGCTCAACGGCGAGGACAACGCCTACTGGTCCGCCCGCAACTCCGGCTACAACGCCGTCGAGAGCGTCGCCAAGGGCCCGGACGCGGGCCAGGTCACGGTCACCTTCGCCCGCCCCTACGCCGACTGGAAGTCCCTCTTCAGCCCGCTCTACCCGCGCTCGGTCACCGATGACCCGGACCGGTTCAACGATGGCGCCCGCACCGAACTCCCGGTCTCCGGCGGCCCGTTCGAGCTCAAGAAGGTGGACGGCGACAAGAAGTCCGTCACCCTGGTCCGCAACGACGCCTGGTGGGGCGACCCCGCCCTCCTCGACGAGCTCGTCTTCACCGCGGTCCCGCGCGGCCAGCGCCGCGCCGCGCTCATCGACGGGCGCCTCGACATCGCCGAGATCGGCCCCGCCGACGCCGACCGCATCACGTCGGCCCACGACGGAGTGAACGGCGACCGCCCGCGCGAGGAGAAGAAGGAGAGCGACGACGCCAAGGGCGACGCCCCCGGCGGCAACCGGCTGACCGGCGACGCGCTGCACGACCTGGCCACGGCGCACGTGGCGGGTTCCGAGGAGCGCGCGGCCGCCGAGCGTTACGCCCGGGCGTACGCCGAGACCGAACGCGCCCGCGAACGCGCCTTCGCCACCCGCGAGGAGGCCGTGCGCGCCAAGCTCCAGGGCTTCACCGTCCACCGCGCGTACGACGCCGGGTACACGCAGCTCGCGCTCAACGGCTCATCGCCCGCGCTCGACGACGAGCGCGTCCGCTGGGCCATCGCCCGCGCGCTCGACCGCAAGAAGCTGGCGGGGCTCGTGCACGAGCCCGCCGGGCTGCCCGTCAAGCCGCTCGGCAGCCACCTGCGGGTCATCGGCCAGGCCGGGTACCAGGACAACAGCGACGCGCTCGGCAAGACCGGCACGGGCGCGGCGACGGCCGCGCTCGACGACGCGGGCTGGCGACTGAGCGACGTCAAGGCGGCGGGGGAGCGGCCCGCGGCGCCCGTCCCCGTGCGCGCCAAGGACGGCGAGCCGCTCGAGCTGCGGTTCGTCCTGCCCGAGGGCCGGGCGGGCGAGCCGCTGCGCGAAGTGGCCCGCGCCATCGCGGACATGCTGCGCGAGGTCGGCATCACCGCCGAGATCGCGGAGGTCGAGCAGCAGACGTACTTCGACGACCACATCGTCGCGGGCAACTTCGACCTGGCGCTGTTCTCCTGGCCCGCCACCGCGTTCCCCGCGAGCGACGCGGCGCCGCTCTACGCCAAGCCGCGCGCCGTCCCCGGCGGCGACCTGCTGATCGAGCAGAACTACACGCGGGTCGGCACCGACTACATCGACCAGCTGCTCAACCAGGCGGCGGCCGAGCTGGACGAGGAGGAGCACGACAAGCTGCTCAACCGCGCCGACTCCCGCCTCTGGGCCGCCGCGGGCTCCATCCCCCTCTACCAGCGCCCGCAGCTGGTCGCCACGAACGACTCCCTCGCGGGTGTCGGCGCGTTCGGCATGGAGACGCCCCGCTATCAGGACATCGGCCACCGGAGCTGAGTCAAGGGAATTACATATTCCCTGTATTCATTCTGTCCGTGGACTGTATTGCCGCTGTATTTCCTCTCGACTTCGAGGCGTTGACATCGTTTACTGCGGGCGGTTAGCTTCCTTTTGTCGTAGCCCCTCTCGCAAGGAGAAGATAAACGGTGGCCACCAAGCTGATCCTTGACTCCGAAGAAGTCGAGACCCTTGACGATCTCGACCTCGACATCAGTTGGATGCCCGAACAGACCCCGGCCGTCCTCAGGACCTCCTACGGGTGCAGCGGAATTCCCACGACCACCTATGGCTGCACGTCCCTCCAGCTGACCCGGGGCACCTGCAACCCCCCGTGTTGCTGACGCGCCGTTGAGGACACGGGCGGATGCCCATGCGCTCCCCGGAGCGCATGGGCATCCCCCTCCGCCCGACCAAGGGCAAGGACATGGGAAAAGGGGGGAAGATCATGGCGGTGACGGCCGCTCGCCGAGAAGCGGGACACGCGGCCGAGGCGCTGCGCATCGCGGATCGCGTCGCCGGGATCCTGCGGTCGCCCGACGCTCTCGCACCGTTGGCCGACGACCCGGGTGACGTGCTGTCCTTCGCCGACGGCTTCTCGGGAATATCCCTTCTCTTCGCCGTTCGCGCGGCGGAAGGACGCGAGAGCAGAACGGTCGCCCACGCGCATCTCCAGCGCGCCGCGGCGGCCGTTTCCCGCGTCCGCTCGCGCAATGCCGGGCTCTATCTGGAAACGGCGGGTCTTGCGTTCGCCCTCGATGCCGCCGCCTCGGTCGGCGGGGGCTATGAAAAGGCGCTCGCCACCGTGGACCAGGCGCTCATCGAGGTCGTCGAAGAACGCTGCCGCGACATCGACGAAAACCCCCTCGGCCCCTTCCACCGCTATGACGTCATCAGCGGCCTCACCGGGACAGGGCGCCATCTCCTCGGCCGCGCCCCCGAGCACCTGCCCACGCTGGAACGGGTGTTGAGCACGCTCGTCGCCCTGACCCGGTCCCTGCGCTACCACGGGGAGACCGTTCCGGCGCTCTGGGCGACCCACCCGCCCAACCTCAGGTCCGAGAACCCGTACTCCATGCGGAAGTACGGCCACCTCAACACCGGCCTCTCGCACGGCATCGCGGGACCGCTGGCGCTGCTCTCGCTCGCCCACGCCCGCGGCGTCGCCGTGCCAGGCCAGGAGCGGGCCGTCAGGACCCTGGTCGCCCTCCTCGAACGGCTCGCGCACGAGGACGAGTTCGGCGTCCACTGGCCCAACGCCGTCTCGCTCGACGAGTGGGCGGGCGCGCCCCGGGAGAGGGGCCGGACGCGGCCCTCGTGGTGCTACGGCGCGCCCGGCGTCGCGCGCGCCCTCCAGCTCGCGGGGGAGGCGTTCGGCGAGCCGGGCTGGACCGCGCTCGCCACGGAGTCGGTCGGCTCGTTCCTCAGGGTCCCCATGGAGCACTGGCACATCGACCACTGGTCGCTGTGCCACGGCTGGTCGGGGCTGCTGCACCTGCTGCGCTTCTTCCGCGACTCCGCCGAGGCCGACCGCGTCCACCACGCCACCGAGGACATCGCCCGCCGCCTCGTCACCGGCCTCGCGGACCCCGACGCGCTGCGGCTGAGCACGTTCCGTGAGACGGCCGCCCCGCGCCACGGCTGGACCACCCCCGGATTCCTGACCGGCGCCACGGGCCTCGCCCTGGCCCTGCACGCCTACGCGAGGGGAGAGCCGTCGGTCGCGTGGGACGCGGCCCTCCTGGTCGCGTGACCGAACTCCCTGAGCACGCAGAGGGGAAGCAGTTGAACGACCCGACGCCCCCGGCCGCCGCCTTCTCGGCCGTCGGCCCCGTCCATCTCCGGCTGGCCGCCCTCGGCCCCGCCGGGCCGCACACCGAGCCGCTGTCCTGCCCCCACCCGGGCGGCCCCTGCGTCGCCGACATGACCGACTGGGTCGTCCGCGCCACGGGGAACGCCGTCTTCCGCGAGGCCATCGCGGTCTCCAGCCCCTCGTTGCACGGCTCGATCCTGCGGATACGCGCAGGCGACGCCATCGGCCGCAAGAAGCTGCGCAGGGTCGTGAGCGCGGTCGCCCGGTACGGGCTGCGGACCTCGGGGCGCCCCAGCCCGTTCGGGCTCCAGGCGGGCGTCGTCCCCGCGCGCTTCGGCGAACGGGCCGCCTCCACGGTCGACGGCGCCACCGACCGGGTCGTCAGGCTCGACGCCGCGTTCGCCGACGTGCTCGCGCTCCGCCGCCTCCAGGACCCGGACGCCCGCCGCGCGCTCGACGTCGCGTTCACCGACCTCGTCCACCGGCGCGGCGAGCACCTGCTGTTCCCCCGCGCCCGCACGTCGGACGACGCGAACGACCCCGTCAGCCGCCAGGCGCTCACCCTGCGGGCCACCCCGCTGCTCCTGCGGGTGCGGGACGCCGCGGCCGAGCCGATCCGCTACGCGGACCTGCTCGCCAAGCTGCTGGCCGACACCCCTAGACCGACCGACGCCCCTGGACCGACCGACGCGCCGGGGCCCTCCGAGGCCGCGCTCGACCGCTACCTTCTCGACCTGCTCCGGCACGACGTCCTCACCACACCCGAGGGACTGCGTCACCTCGATGTCACCCCGGCCGCCCGCGCGGACGGCGTCCCGGGTCAACTCGCCACGCTCATCCGGGAGTACGAGGCCACCGCCGCCGGTGAGGGCGCGGACGCGTGGCACGCGGTGGTCGCCGAGGCCGAACGCCTGGCCCCCGGCCTTCGGCCCGCCACCCCGCAGGTGGATCTGCGCTTCAGGGGCCGGGTCGAGCTGCCGCCCCCCGTCCGCGCGGCGGCGGAGGCGCTCGCCACCGCGCTGTGGCGGGTGTTCCCCCGCGACGGCTCCTATGCCCACATGCGCCGCTACCGCGAGGCGTTCGAGAGCCGCTACGGCGTCGACGCGCCCGTGCGCCTGCCCGACCTCATCGACCCCCACCGCGGCCTCGGCTTCCCCGAGAGCTACGTCGTGCCGCGCTCCGAGCGGTTCGCCGGGGGCGCGGCCCAGGCCGCACCGGGCGCCGACCCCGACCAGCGGCGCACCCGGCGGCTGGCCCGGCTGCTCCACCGTGGCGTCACCGACCCCTCGGGCGAGGTCGTGCTCGGCCCCGACGACATCGATGAGCTCGCCACCGTCGCGCCTGGCGACAGCTCGGGAACGCTCGACGTGTGCTTCCAGCTCCTCGCCCCGAGCCGGTCCGCCGTCGAGGCCGGTGACTTCCTCCTCTTCCCCACCCAGGTCACCGGCGCGCAGACCGGCGGGGCGCTGTCCGGGCGCTTCGCCGCCACCCTGGGCAACGCCGAGGCGCTCGGCGAGGTGCTCGCCGCGCCCGACGACGGCGCGCTGCCCGCCCAGCTGCTGTTCCCGCAGAGCCGGGGCCGCGTCGGCAACGTGCTGCGCACCCCGCCGCTGCTCCCGCACCGCATCCCCTTCGGGCTCCACGCCGACCCGAGGGCTCCCGGCCACATCGACTGGCGCGACGTGCTCGTGGTGGCCGAGGACGGCGTGCTGCGCGCCGTGTGGGAACGCACGGGCCAGTACCTCCGCCCGGTGCTGCCGCACATGCTCGACGCCTCGGCGTTCGCCCCCAACGTGGCCCGGCTGCTCGCCGAGTTGCGGTTCACCGACCCGGCCGAGATCTGGGGCCCCTGGCAGTGGGGCACCGGGCTGGGCGAGCTGCCCTTCCTGCCCCGCGTCAGGCTCGGCCGCTGCGTGCTCTCGCCGCGCAGCTGGCTGCCGGGGGCGCCGCCGCCCGCCGAGGACGAGGGGCCAGCCGCGTTCGACCACTGGCGCGAGGCCGCCGGGCTGCCCCGGCGCGTGGTCATCGGCAGGGAGGACCGCTTCTACGGCGTCGACCTCGCCGTTCCCTTCCACCGCGCGCTGCTGCGCAGGGAGATGGCCGAGGGCGGGGAGCGGATCCACGAGGACCCGCGCGCCGAGGGCGGGGGCCACGGCTGGCTCGACGGGCGCGGCCACGAGATCGTCGTGCCGATGGTCCCGGCCGCGCCCCGCGCCCGGCGCACCGTGCCGCCGCGGCGCGGCGCCCGCGGCCCCGCGGGGGAGTGGGCCTATGTCAAGGTCTACGCGGTCCGCGACAGCCAGGACGCGCTGATCGCGGGCCCGCTCGCCGACCTGGTCCGCTCGGTCGGCGAGCACGCGGACGGCTGGTTCTTCCTGCGCTACGCCGACCCCGTCGAGCATGTGCGGCTGCGGCTGCGGGCCGCCCCCGACGCGCTGCGCCACGAGGTCTGGCCGCGGCTCACCGCCGGGCTGCTCGACCTGGCCGACCAGGGCGTCGTCCGCGACCACACCGTCGCGCGCTACGAGCCCGAGCTGGCGCGTTACGGGGGGCCCGCGGGCCTGGGGCACGCCGAGGAGATCTTCTGCCTGGACAGCCAGCTGGCGCTCGCCGGACTGCGCGCCCTGCGCCGCCCCAGGTCCCGGCTGACCGCCGACACCCTGGTCGCCGCCCACTACGCCGTGCTGCTCGAGGCGTTGGGCCCCTGGGACTGGCCGCGCTGGGCGGCGGCACACTTCGAACGCAGCGTGGACGGCGAGGTGACCCCCGCCGCCCTGGCCGCGGCCCGTGACCTGATCCACCCCGGGGAGACCGCCGCGCGCCTGGAGTCCGCCCTCGCCGTCCGCGGCCTCGCCGCGGCGTGGCGCGAGGCCGCGGGGCCCGGGGCCATGGGCGAGCTGCTCGGCCTCGGGCCCGGGTCGGCGCGCCCTGGGCCCGAGGGCGAGCCCGTGCTGCTCAGCCTGCTGCACATGCAGCACAACCGCCTGGTCGGCACGGGGCACGGGGACGAGCACGTCAGCCTCAAGCTGCTCGGCCATGTGGCCCGCCGCCTGCTGGGCGCCGCCGCCCCGCGCACCCACCGTTCCGACGCACCGTGAGGAGCCCGATGACCACCCGGCCCACCCGGCCCGCCAGGCCCGCCGCCCTGCCCCCGCTCACCGACGACCCCGACGAGGCCAGGGAGCACCTGGCCGCCCACGGCGTCGCCCGGCTGACCGGCGCCCTCCCCGAGCCCGCGCTCTCCGAGCTGCGCGGGGCCGTGCTCTCGGCCGCCCTGCACGACCCCCCGCCCGCCGACCGCGCCCAGGGCGTGGCCAGCCAGCGCGTGTGGGCGCTCTTCGCCCAGGGCGAGGGGTTCCTGCGGCTCGCCGAACACCCCGTCGCGCTCGACCTGATCGCGTCGATCCTCGGCCCGAGCCCCCTGCTGTCCAACCTGAGCGCCAACATCACCCACCCCGGCACCGGCGCCATGACCCCGCACTTCGACCAGGACTGGGCCGAACGCCCCTGGCCCCACGCGCTCGCCGCCCACGCCATCTGGATGCTCGACGACTTCACCGAGGAGAACGGCGCCACCCTTGTCGTGCCCGGCAGCCACCTCGCCCCCGAGCCGCCGCCCGACGCGCACCTGGTCCCCGCCACGGGCCCCGCGGGCACCGCGCTGCTCCTGGACGCGAGGGTGTGGCACGGCACCGGGCGCAACGCGTCGGCCGACGACAGCAGGATCGGCGTTCTCGCCTACTACTGCCGCTCCTATGTCCGGCCGCAGAACAACTTCGCCCTGATGCTGTTCGAACACCTTCAGAAGATGTCGCCAGCGCGCAGGGAACTGCTCGGACTGTGACCGTCGCCACCGCTTCCGGCGAGGCGGGACTCTCGGCCGGGGCGGTGGCCGCGGCGCCGTACCATGGGTGAGGCCGGTGCCGTGGCGTGGTCCCGTGGGGGTGCGACCCTCGCCGGGCGGGCGTCCCTGCCGAGCCCTTTCCGCAGCGATCTCGGGAGAAGCGCCCCAGCCATGCCTATCCGCCACGACATCCGCAATGTCGCCATCGTCGCCCATGTCGACCACGGCAAGACGACCCTGGTCGACGCCATGCTCAAGCAGGCGGGCGCCTTCGCGGCCCATCAGCACGTGGACGACCGGGTGATGGACACCGGCGACCTGGAGCGCGAGAAGGGCATCACCATCCTCGCGAAGAACACCGCCGTGCGGTACCACCCCAAGGGCGCCGCCTCGTCCGTGGTCATCAACATCATCGACACCCCTGGCCACGCCGACTTCGGCGGCGAGGTCGAGCGCGGCCTGTCCATGGTGGACGCGGTGGTGCTCCTGGTGGACGCCTCCGAGGGGCCCCTGCCGCAGACCCGTTTCGTGCTGCGCAAGGCCCTCCAGGCCCGGCTGCCCGTCATCCTCTGCGTCAACAAGACCGACCGCTCCGACGCCCGCATCTCCGCCGTGCTCGACGAGACCTACGACCTCTTCCTCGACCTGGACGCGGACGAGGAGCAGATCGAGTTCCCCATCGTCTACGCGTGTGCGCGCGACGGCATCGCCTCGCTGACCCAGCCGGCCGACGGCACGGTCCCCGACGACAGCGACAGCCTCGAGCCGTTCTTCACCACGCTCCTCGAGACGGTCCCCGCGCCCGTCTACGACGAGGACGCCCCGCTCCAGGCCCATGTCACCAACCTCGACGCCGACAACTTCCTCGGCCGCATCGCGCTGTGCCGCATCCGCCAGGGCAGCCTCCGCAAGGGCCAGACGGTCGCGTGGCTGCGGCGCGACGGCTCGGCGCAGAACGTCAGGATCACCGAGCTGCTGATGACCGAGGCGCTCACCCGCAAGCCCGCCGAGGTGGCGGGCCCGGGCGACATCTGCGCGGTGGCCGGGATCCCCGACATCATGATCGGCGAGACGCTGGCCGACCCGGAGAGCCCGGTGGCGCTGCCGTTGATCACCGTGGACGAGCCCGCCATCTCCATGACGATCGGCACCAACACCTCGCCGCTGGTCGGCCGCGGCGGCAAGAACCACAAGGTCACCGCCCGGCTGGTCAAGGACCGCCTCGACCGCGAGCTCGTGGGCAACGTCTCGCTGCGCGTCCTGCCGACCGAGCGCCCCGACGCGTGGGAGGTCCAGGGCCGGGGCGAGCTGGCGCTCGCCATCCTGGTCGAGACGATGCGCAGGGAGGGCTTCGAGCTGACCGTCGGCAAGCCCGAGGTGGTCACGCGGACCGTGGACGGCTCGGTGCACGAGCCGGTCGAGCGCATGACGATCGACGCCCCCGAGGAGCACCTGGGCGCGATCACGCAGCTCATGGCCGGGCGCAAGGGCCGCATGGAGACCATGACCAACCACGGCTCGGGCTGGGTGCGCATGGAGTTCCTCGTGCCGAGCCGCGGACTGATCGGCTTCCGCACGGAGTTCCTCACCGAGACGCGCGGCACGGGCATCGCGCACAGCATCTTCGAGCGGCACGAGCCGTGGGCGGGCGAGCTGCGGACCCGCAAGAGCGGCTCGCTCGTCGCCGACCGCGCCGGGGTGGCGACGCCGTACGCCATGCTCAACCTCCAGGAGCGCGGCATGATCTTCGTCGAGCCGGGCACCGAGGTGTACGAGGGCATGATCGTCGGCGAGAACTCCCGCTCCGACGACATGGACGTCAACATCACCAAGGAGAAGAAGCTCACCAACATGCGGGCCGCCGCCTCGGACACCACCGAGAACCTGGTGCCCCCGCGCAGGCTCTCGCTCGAGCAGTCGCTCGAGTTCTGTCGCGAGGACGAGTGTGTCGAGGTGACCCCCTCGGAGGTTCGCATTCGCAAGGTGGCCCTCGACCAGCGGGAGCGGGCGCGCGCCACGGCCAGGGCGAAGCGCCAGTAACGTCCCGCCGCGCGTCTTCTGTCCGGTCTGCCCTTTTCGGCCCGGTCCTGTCAAGGACCTTTTCGGCCGTTAGTTCGAGGTACCGTCCGATATGCGGACCAGGGCACTTGAGATACGTCACATCAGTCCGGATACCGGAGAGTGTTCATCTGGGACTTGTCCCATATGTCCCTTCTGCTCTCCTCATCTTCATCAAAATGAAATAGCGCATCGGTGGTTCACCGCAGGTTTATGCCCAATAGTTGTGGGCATTGCGAACCGGACGCGGGTAGACCTCCGCGGTCCGGGGTTCCCTGTGCATTCGAAGTGGACTCCCAAGGAGGCAAAGCCCATGCGTGGTGCTCGCAGCGCCAAGTGGGTCGCCGGGGCGATAGCCGTGGCTCTGGCCGCGTCCGCCTGTGGCGGCGACGATGGTGACGATGGTGAAGACGGCGCGAGCGAAGGCAGCGGCGAGGGCATCGTCAGGATCGACGGCGGCGAACCGCAGAACGCGCTGATCCCGACGAACACGAACGAGCAGTTCGGCGCTCTGGTGATCCAGAACGTGTTCTCCAAGCTCGTCGACTTCGCCGACGACGGCTCGACCTTCACGGTCGCCGCCGAGTCCGTCGAGGCCAACGAGGACAACTCCCTCTGGACCATCACCCTCAAGGACGGCTGGACCTTCCACGACGGCACTCCGGTCACCGCCGAGAGCTACGTCAACGCGTGGAACTGGGCCGCCAACATCCAGAACGAGCAGAACAACGCCTTCTGGTTCGCCGACATCGTCGGCTACGAGGACGTCCACCCCGAGGAGGAGGGCGCCGAGCCCACCGCCGAGACGATGTCCGGCCTCGCGGTGGTCGACGACCTCACCTTCACGATCGAGCTGACCACCCCGGTCTCGTACTACGACTACAAGCTCGGCTACGACGCGTTCACGCCGCTGCCCGAGTCGTTCTACGACGACCCCGAGGCGTTCGGCGAGTCCCCGGTGGGCAACGGCCCCTACGAGTTCGTCTCGTGGGAGCACGAGGAGACCATCGAGCTGGCCCGCTACGAGGACTACCAGGGCGACAACGCCGCGCAGAACGGCGGGATCCAGATCCAGGCGTACGACAGCCTGGAGACCGCCTACACCGACCTCCAGTCGGGCAACCTGGACATCATCCGCCAGGTCGCGCCGCGTGACCTGCCGCTCTACCGCCAGGACCTCGGCGAGGACCGCTCGGTCGCCCAGCCCTACAACGGCATCCAGACCATCACCCCGGTCTGGTACGAGTGGGACGCGACCGACAACCCCGCCCAGGTGCTCCAGGGCGTCTCGATGGCCATCGACCGGGAGACCATCACGCAGACCGTGCTCAACGGCTCGCGCTTCCCGGCCGACAGCTACCTGCCCCCCGGCGTCTACGGGTACCAGGAGAACGCCGACGGCACCATCACGGACTTCAACCCCGAAGAGGCGCAGCGGCTGGTCGAGGAGGGCGGCGGCGTTCCCGACGACCGCCTGGTCATCCAGTACAACGCCGACGCCGACCACCAGGAGTGGGTCGAGGCCGTCTGCAACAGCGTGATCGAGGTCCTGGACATCGAGTGCGTCGGCGACCCGCTGGTCGACTTCGCCACCGACCTGGAGGCTCGTGAGGCCGGCGAGGTCCAGAGCATGTACCGCGGCGGCTGGTTCGCCGACTACCCGCTCAACGTCAACTTCCTGAAGGAGCTGTACGCGTCCTACGCGCACAGCAACTACGGGCAGTTCGACTCCCCCGAGGTGGACGCGCTGTTCGCCGAGGGTGACGCGGCCGCCGACCTGGACGCCACCGTGGCCGCCTACCAGGAGGCGGAGCAGCTGCTCTTCGAGCAGATGCCGAGCATCCCGCTGTGGTTCAACGCCGTCAACGGTGGCTGGGGCCCCAACGTGGACAATGTGGTCTTCAACAGCGCCGGTCAGCCGATCCTGACCGACGTCACGGTCAGCGAGTAACACCGCCGGCCGGGAACCAGCAGTGAAAGGGGGGCCGGCAGGCCGTTCCATCGACCGGAACGGCCTGTCGGCCCCGTCCACATGACATGGAGGAAAAATGGGGCGCTATGTCGCGCGGCGACTGCTCCAGATGATCCCGGTGTTCATCGGCTCCACGTTCATCATCTTCATGATGATGTACGCCCTGCCCGGTGACCCGATCAGGGCCCTGTGGGGCGAACGCGCCCCCGACCACGCCCAGATGGCGGCGATGAGGGAAGAACTCGGCCTCAACGACCACATCCTGAAGCAGTACTGGGACTACCTCCTGGGGCTGCTCCAGGGCGACTTCGGCACCCAGATCCGCAGCAGACGCGAGGTCACCGAGGTCATCGGCGACGCGCTCCCCGCCACGCTGCGCCTCACCGTGATGGCCTTCTCGATCATCGTGGTCGTGGGCATCGGCCTCGGCCTGGTCGCCGGGCTCCGCGCCGGGCGGAAGACCGACACGGCCATCCTCTTCGTCACCCTGCTGCTGATCTCGCTGCCCGTCTTCGTGATCGGCTACCTGTACCAGACCTACCCGGGCCAGCAGTGGGGCTGGATCACCCCCGTGGTCCAGGACTCCGAGAACTGGGGCGACCTGCTCCTGCCGGCCCTGGCGCTGGCCTCGCTCTCCCTCGCCTATGTCGCGCGCCTGACCCGGAGCTCGATCGTCGAGAACCGGCGCGCCGACTACATGCGCACCGCCAAGGCCAAGGGCCTCACGCGGACCCGCGCGGTGCGGGTGCACCTGCTGCGCAACTCCCTCATCCCCGTGGTCACCTTCCTCGGCGTCAACCTGGGCGAGCTGATGACGGGCGCCATCGTCACCGAGGGCATCTTCAACATCCACGGCATCGGGCGGCTGGTCTACAGCGCGCTGAACGAGCGCGAGGGCGCCACCGTCGTCGGCGTCGTCAGCTTCGTGATCGTCGTCTATCTCGTCGTGGCCCTCATCGTCGACCTGCTCTACGCGGTCCTGGACCCGAGGATTCGCTATGCCTGACGCTCTGGAGAAGGAAGCCGTACCCACCGCCGGCGGCCCCGCGACCGTGGCCGTCGTCGAGGCGGGACCCGCCCCCGGCAGGGCCCGCAGCCTGTGGTCGGACGCCTGGCGTGACCTGCGGCGCAAGCCGACGTTCGTCATCCCGGCCTTCGTGATCGCGCTCCTGCTCGTGATGGCCGCGTTCCCCGGCTGGTTCACCTCGGTGAGCCCGCGCGAGGCCGACCTCGCCAACAACTTCCTGCGCGAGCCCGAGCTCACCCACTTCTTCTCGCCCGAGTGGCTCGGCTACAACCAGCAGGGGCAGAGCATCTACGCGCGGATGATCTACGGCACCCGCGCCTCGATCGTCATCGGCATCTCCGTCACCGCCCTCGTCCTGGTCTTCGGCAGCCTGGTGGGCATGCTGGCCGGGTACTTCGGGGGCTGGATCGACGGCCTGCTCTCCCGGGTCATCGACATCTTCCTCGGCATCCCGTTCCTGCTCGGCGCCATGGTGGTGCTGGTCTCGTTCGACACGAGGACCGAGTGGACGGTGATCCTGGCCCTGGCGTTCCTCGGCTGGACGACCATCGCGAGGGTCATGCGCGGCTCGGTGATCTCCATCAAGCAGTCCGACTACGTGGTCGCCGCCCGCTCGCTCGGCGCGGGCACGTGGCGCATCCTGCTGCGCCATGTGCTGCCCAACGCCGCGGCCCCGGTGATCGTCGTGGCGATGATCGCCCTGGGCGGGTACATCACGGCGGAGGCCGTGCTGTCGTTCCTCGGCATCGGCCTCACCGAGCCGGCGATCTCGTGGGGCGGCGACATCAACAGGGCGGGCGGCCAGATCCGCACCGCGTCGTTCCTGCTGCTCTACCCGTCGCTGCTGCTCGGCATCACCATCCTGTCCTTCCTGATGCTGGGTGACGCCGTGCGTGACGCCCTCGACCCCAAGCTGCGCTGAGGGAGACGCACGTGTCGATCGAAATGACCAAGGCGGAGACCCCTGGCGTTCCGCTGCTCGAAGTCCGGGACCTGCACGTAGAGTTCCGCACGAGGGAGGGCGCGGCCAAGGCCGTCAACGGCGTCAGCTACTCCGTGGACGCCGGCGAGACCCTCGCGGTGCTCGGCGAGTCGGGCTCGGGCAAGTCCGTGACCGCCCAGACCATCATGGGCATCCTCGACACCCCGCCGGGCCGCGTCACCGGGGGTCAGATCCTCTACCGCGGCGAGGACCTGCTGACCCTCCCCGAGGAGGCAAGGCGCCGGGTCCGCGGCGACAAGATAGCGATGATCTTCCAGGACGCGCTGTCCGCCCTGAACCCCGTGCTCACCGTCGGGAACCAGCTGGGCGAGATGTTCCGCGTCCACCGCGGCTTCTCCCGCAAGGCCGCCAAGGCCAAGGCCGTCGAGCTGATGGACCGGGTCCGCATCCCGGCCGCCAAGGAGCGGGTGAACGACTACCCGCACCAGTTCTCGGGCGGCATGCGCCAGCGCATCATGATCGCCATGGCGCTGGCCCTCGAGCCCGACGTGATCATCGCCGACGAGCCGACCACCGCGCTCGACGTGACGGTGCAGGCGCAGGTGATGGACCTGCTGGCCGAGCTCCAGCGCGACTTCCACATGGGCCTGATCCTGATCACCCACGACCTCGGCGTGGTCGCCGACGTGGCGGACAAGATCGCGGTGATGTACGCGGGGCGCATCGTCGAGAACGCCCCCGTGCACGAGCTGTACAAGCGGCCCGCGCACCCCTACACCAGGGGCCTGCTCGACTCGATCCCGCGCCTGGACCACAAGGGCAAGGAGCTCTACGCGATCAAGGGGCTGCCGCCCAGCCTGACGGCCATCCCCAGCGGCTGCGCGTTCAACCCCCGGTGCGCCATGGCGCAGGACATCTGCCGCACCGACGTGCCGGCGCAGGTGGACGTCACCGAGCGGGACGGCAGCCCGCTCGGCGGCCGGAGCAGCGCGTGCCACTTCTGGAAGGAGACGATCCATGGCTGACCGGGGCGAGCCCATCCTCAGGGTGCGCAATCTCGTCAAGCACTTCCCGCTCACCCGGGGCATCCTCTTCAAGTCGCAGATCGGCGCCGTGCAGGCCGTGGACGACGTCTCGTTCGACCTCTACGAGGGCGAGACGCTCGGCATCGTGGGGGAGTCGGGCTGCGGCAAGTCCACGGTGGCCAAGCTCCTGATGAACCTGGAGCAGCCCACGTCGGGCGAGATCTTCTACAAGGGCGAGGACATCTCCAAGCTCTCGGGCCGGGCGCTCAAGGCGGTCCGCAGGAACATCCAGATGGTGTTCCAGGACCCCTACACGTCGCTCAACCCCCGCATGACGGTCGGCGACATCATCGGGGAGCCGTTCGCGATCCACCCGGACGCGGCGCCCAAGGGCAGCAGGGACAAGCGGGTGCGCGAGCTGCTCGACCTGGTCGGGCTCAACCCCGAGTACATCAACAGGTACCCGCACCAGTTCTCCGGCGGCCAGCGGCAGCGCATCGGGATCGCCCGCGGGCTCGCCCTGAACCCCGAGATCATCGTGTGCGACGAGCCGGTCTCCGCGCTCGACGTCTCGGTGCAGGCGCAGGTCATCAACCTGATGGAGCGGCTCCAGAACGAGCTGAACCTCGCGTATGTCTTCATCGCGCACGACCTGTCGATCGTGCGGCACATCTCCGACCGGGTCGGCGTGATGTACCTGGGCAAGCTGGCCGAGGTCGGCACCGACGCCCAGATCTACGACCACCCCACCCACCCCTACACCCAGGCGCTGCTGTCCGCCGTCCCGCAGCCCGACCCCGAGGGCCGGGACACCAGGGAGCGGATCATCCTCGCGGGCGACGTGCCGTCCCCCGCGAACCCGCCATCGGGCTGCCGCTTCCGCACCCGCTGCTGGAAGGCGCAGGACATCTGCGCCGAGGAGGTCCCGCTGCTCGCCGTGCCCGAGCGGTACAAGGACAGCGACACCGGGGCGAAGCACGAGTCGGCCTGCCACTTCGCCGAGGACAAGGACATCGTCCACGCCTGAGGGCGGGCCTGAGGGCGGGCCCGAGGCCACGCCCGGGCGCCGGGCGCGCGTGCCGCGGCGGGGAGAGCCCGGCCGGACCACTGGTCCGGCCGGGTTCCGGCATATGGGGGGTTTTCGGGTACGAGTGGCCCGGGCTCGGGAGGGGCGGCGCCCCCCATAGGGGATATAAGCGGTTTTATTGCCTCCGAGCACGGCTCTCCAAGCCCGAGGAGGCACCCATGCGCCCACGTGCCCGCCTGTGCAGCGTCATCGCAGGCACGGCGGCCCTCGCCCTGGCGGCCGCGGCCTGCGGCGGGGGCGACGGAGGGAGCGGCGGGGGCGACGGCGTGGTCCGCGCTTCGTGGGGCGACCCCCAGCACCCGCTCGAGCCGGCGAACACCAACGAGGTCCAGGGCGGCAAGGTCCTCGACATGATCTTCCGTGGCCTCAAGCGGTACGACCCCGAGTCCGGCGAGGCCGAGGACGCGATGGCCGAGTCCATCGAGACCGACGACCAGCGCCATTTCACGGTCACCATCGAGGACGGCTGGACGTTCCAGGACGGCACCCCCGTAACCGCCGAGTCCTACGTGGACGCCTGGAACTACGGCGCCCATGTGGACAACGCCCAGGTGGCCAGCTATTTCTTCCAGTTCATCGAGGGCTATGACGAGGTCCACCCCACGGAGGAGGGGCAGCGGCCCACCGCCGACACGCTCAGCGGCCTCGAGGTGAAGGACGACCGCACGTTCGAGGTCACCCTGAGCGAGCCGTTCTCCCTGTGGCCCGAGACCCTCGGCTACGCCGCCTACGCGCCGCTGCCACGGGCGTTCTTCGACGACCACGAGGGCTGGCTGGCCAAGCCCGTCGGCAACGGGCCCTACAAGATCGACTCCTACCGGCAGAGCCAGGGCATGACGCTCTCCCGCTACGCGGACTACGCGGGCCCCGACCGCCCCCGCAACAACGGCGTCGAGCTGCGCGTCTACACCGACAACAACACCGCCTACACCGACCTCCAGGCCGGCAACCTCGATGTCATCGACGACGTCCCCGCCGGTCAACTCGCCAACGCCGAGAACGACCTGGGCGACCGTTACATCAACCAGCCCGCCGGGATCATCCAGACCCTCTCCTTCCCCCTCTACGACCGAGGCTGGCGCGGCGAGGAAGGCCGCAAGCTGCGCCAGGGGCTCTCGATGGCGATCGACAGGGAGCAGATCACCTCCCGGATCTTCCACGACACCCGCACCCCGGCGGGCGACTTCACCTCCCCGGTGCTCGGCGACAACGGGGGCTTCGACCGGGGCCTGTGCGGCGACGTCTGCTCCTACGACCCGGACCGCGCCAAGGACCTCATCGACGAGGCGGGCGGCCTGCCCGGCGGCTCGGTGACGATCACCTCCAACGTCGACACCGGCTCCCACCGCCAGTGGATGGACGCCGTGTGCAACAGCGTCAACAACGCCCTCGACCAGCGCGACGCCTGCACCGTCAACCCCGTCCCCACGTTCGCCGACTTCCGCAACCGCGTCGCGGGCCACGAGATGAACGGCATGTTCCGCACCGGGTGGCAGATGGACTACCCGCTCATCCAGAACTTCCTCCAGCCGCTCTACTACACCGACGCCTCGTCCAACGACTCCGGCTACAGCAGCGGGGAGTTCGACGACCTGATCGACCGGGCCAACGCGCAGGGCGACGAGGGCGAGGCGATCGACACGTTCAAGGATGCCGAGCGGGTCCTGGTCCACGACATGCCCGCCGTGCCCCTCTGGTACCAGAACGGCACCGCGGGGTTCTCCGAACGGGTCAGCGACGTCAGACTCAACCCCTTCTCCGTGCCGGTCTTCACCGACATCAAGGTGGGCTGACGCGACGTGGGGCGCTATGTCATCCGCCGCCTGGTCCAGATGGTCCCGGTCTTCCTCGGGGCCACGTTCCTCATCTTCGTGATGGTCTACGCGATCGGCGACCCGGTCTCCGGACTCTTCGGCGACCGAGGGCCCGACCCCGCCACCGCGCAGGCGCTGCGCGAGGAGTTCGACCTCGACGAGCCGCTGCCGCTCCAGTACGTGCTCTACATGGGCAAGATCTTCACCGGCGACTTCGGCACCGCGTTCAACGGGCAGCCCGTCACCCAGCTCATGGAGCATGCCTTTCCGATCAGCTTCCGGCTGATGCTGGTCGCGCTCGTTCTCGAAGTGGTCCTCGGCATCGCCCTCGGCGTCATCACCGGTCTGCGCCGCGGCCGTTCCCTGGACACCTCGGTCCTGGTCGCGACGCTCGTGGTGATCGCCGTCCCCACCTTCGTCCTCGGCACCACCGTCCAGTACGTCCTCGGCGTCAAGCTCGGCTGGATCGACCCGGCCGTCAGCCCCGACCCGCGCCTCGACGAGCTGCTGGTCCCCGGGCTGATCCTGTCGCTCGTCTCGCTCGCCTATGTCACCCGGCTCACCAGGACGTCCGTCGCCGAGAACACGCGCGCCGACTACATCCGCACCGCCCACGCCAAGGGCCTGCCGCGCCGCCGTGTCACGGTCCGCCACCTGCTGCGCAACTCCCTGATCCCCGTGGTCACCTACCTCGGCGCCGACGTCGGCAACCTGATGGCGGGCGCCATCGTCACCGAGCGCATCTTCAACATCCAGGGCGTGGGCTACCAGCTGTTCCAGGGCATCCTGCGGCAGAACTCCCCGACGGTCGTCGGCTTCGTCGTCGTCCTGGTCCTGATCTTCCTGCTCGCGAACCTGCTCGTCGACGTCCTGTACGCCGTGCTCGACCCCAGGATCCGCTATGTCTGACGCCACCTCAGCGCCCCCGCCGATGGAAGCGGAGGAGGAGAACGCCGCCAAGGGCCTGACCGCCGGCACCTCCTCACCCGACAAGGACGCGCCCCGCGGCCTGTGGAGCGACGCCTGGCACGATCTGCGACGCAATCCGATCTTCGTGGTCTCGGCGTTGCTCATCGTCTTTCTGGTCGTGATCGCCCTCTGGCCGAGCCTGATCGCCACCCGCGACCCGCAGCGCTGCGACCTGGCCCGCTCGCTCCAGGGCCCGAGCGCCGGGCACTGGTTCGGCTTCGACACCCAGGGCTGCGACGTCTACACCCGCACCGTGTACGGCGCCCGCGCCTCCATCGCCGTGGGCCTGTGCGCCACCGTGGGCGTCGCGCTGGTCGGGGCGGTGGTCGGCGGCCTCGCGGGCTTCTTCGGCGGCTTCTGGGACACCCTGCTCTCGCGCCTGACCGACGTCTTCTTCGGCATCCCCGTCGTGCTGGGCGCCATCGTCTTCCTGTCGATGATCTCGCTCTCCGGCATCTGGCCCGTCGTGCTCGTCATCGCCGCGCTCAGCTGGCCCCAGGTGGCCCGCATCGCGCGCGGCGCGGTCATGACCGCCAAGCAGCACGACTACGTCCAGGCCGCCCGCGCGCTCGGCGCGGGCAACGCGCGGCTGCTGCTGCGCCACATCATGCCCAACGCGGTGGCCCCCGTGATCGTGATGGCGACGATCATGCTGGGGACGTTCATCGCCCTCGAGGCCACCCTCAGCTACCTGGGCGTGGGCCTGCGCCCGCCGACCGTCTCGTGGGGCGTGGACATCTCCGCCGCCTCCGACGGCATGCAGTTCCGCAACGCGCCACACATCCTGCTCTATCCCGCGGCGGCGCTCAGCCTCACCGTGCTGGCCTTCATCATGCTCGGCGACGCCGTCCGCGACGCCATCGACCCCAAGCTCCGTTGAACGCCCCCGAGCCCGCCGAACGGGAGACGCCGCATGCTGCTCGAAGTCCAGGACCTGCGCGTGGAGTTCGCCACCAGGGACGGGGTGGTCTCCGCGGTCAACGGGGTCAGCTACGGCGTCGACGCGGGCGAGACGCTCGCGGTGCTCGGCGAGTCGGGCTCGGGCAAGTCGGTGACCGCGCTCGCCGTGATGGGCATCCTGGACAGCCCGCCCGGGCGCGTCGCGGGGGGCCGCATCCTCTTCCAGGGGCACGACCTGCTCACCATGGGCAGGGAGGAGCGCCGCAGGGTGCGCGGCGAGCGGATGGCGATGATCTTCCAGGACGCGCTCTCCTCGCTCAACCCCGTGCTCACCGTCGGGTACCAGCTGGGCGAGATGTTCCGTGTGCACCGCGGGAGTTCGCGGGCCGAGGCCAGGGCGGGGGCGGTCGAGCTGATGGACCGGGTGCGGATCCCGGCCGCGGCGCAGCGGGTGAACGACTATCCGCACCAGTTCTCTGGCGGCATGCGCCAGCGCATCATGATCGCCATGGCGCTCGCCCTCGAGCCCGCGCTGATCATCGCGGACGAGCCGACCACCGCGCTCGATGTCACCGTCCAGGCCCAGGTGATGGACCTGCTCGACGAGTTGCGCCGCGAGTATCAGATGGGACTGATCCTGATCACCCACGATCTGGGTGTGGTCGCCGATGTCGCCGACCGGATCGCGGTGATGTACGCGGGGCGCATCGTGGAGAACGCGCCCGTCAAGGAGCTCTACGCCCGCCCCGCGCACCCCTACACCAAGGGCCTGCTGGAGTCGATCCCGCGCCTCGACGCCAAGGGCACCCGGCTGAGCGCCATCAAGGGGCTGCCGCCCAATCTGCTGAGGGTACCGCCGGGATGCCCGTTCCACCCGCGCTGCCCGCGGGTGCGGGACGTCTGCCGGAAGGACCCGCGGCCCCCGCTGTACGAGATCGGTCAAGGCCGATCAAGCGCCTGCCACTTCTGGAAGGAGACGCTCGGTGACGCAGGTCGAAGGTGAGGCCGGGGCCCCGGGCCCCGCGCGCGAGGTCATCCTCGAGGCCCGCGGTCTGGTCAAGCACTTCCCGCTCACCCGGGGCATCCTGTTCCGCCGCCAGGTCGGCGCGGTCAGGGCGGTCGACGGGGTGTCGTTCACCCTGGGCAGAGGCGAGACGCTCGGCGTGGTGGGGGAGTCGGGGTGCGGCAAGTCCACGGTGGCCAAGCTGCTGGTGAGCCTGGAGCGGCCCACCGCGGGGGAGATCATCTACAAGGGCGAGGACATCTCAAGGCTCTCGGGCCGGGCGCTCAAGGCGGTGCGCAGAAATATCCAGATGGTGTTCCAGGACCCCTATACGTCGCTGAATCCCCGGATGACCGTGGGCGACATCATCGGGGAGCCGTTCGACATCCATCCCGAGGCCGCGCCCAAGGGGGACAGGCGCCGCAGGGTGCGGGATCTGCTCGATGTGGTGGGGCTGAATCCGGAATATCTCAACCGCTATCCCCATCAGTTCTCGGGGGGCCAGCGGCAGCGCATCGGGATCGCCCGCGGGCTCGCGCTCAATCCCGAGATCATCGTGGCCGACGAGCCGGTCTCCGCGCTCGATGTCTCGGTCCAGGCGCAGGTCGTCAATCTGATGGAACGGCTCCAGGAGGAGTTCGGTCTTTCCTATGTGTTCATCGCGCACGACTTGTCGATCGTGCGCCACATCTCCGATCGTGTGGGGGTGATGTACCTGGGAAAGATCGTGGAAATCGGCACGGACCACGCCATTTACGACCACCCCACCCATCCCTACACCCAGGCCCTGCTCTCCGCCGTTCCCGTGCCCGATCCCGAGGCGCGCGAGCGGCGGGAACGCATCATTCTGGCCGGAGATGTGCCCTCGCCCGCCAATCCGCCCTCGGGGTGCGGATTCCGCACCCGCTGCTGGAAAGCGCGCGATCTGTGCGCCGATGTCGAGCCGCCGCTCGCGGTGCCGGTGGAGTTCGCGGCCGCCCCCGGCGTCGTCGCGCACGACTCCGCCTGTCACTTCGCCGAGGAGAAGCCGCAGGTGGCCAGCGCCTGAGGCGGAGCGCCGCCCCCGCACGGCACCGGGGCGGCGTGGACCAGATGGCCACGCCGCCCCGGGCTACGGCACCCGCACGGCCGTACCGCCTCAGTCTGAGGCGTTCGCATATCGGTATAGGGTCCACGGTGTTGCGGACCGGTTAACAGGCCGCTTCCCCTCTTATGCCCACATTTCCGATCGCCGATCGTCGGGTCAAGCACGTTTGTGCGTCAATCCGCATAACCTTGGCTCACCAAATGATCGTCATAGGTTTATACCATTGCTATGTCTTGACGGGAAACTCTGGGCCTTGCGACAGTCCGGTCTACTCGCATCGCATGCCGGACGACCACACAGTCGGGGGGACTTGATGTCCAGCGAAGTCCAGGCCGCCGAGGGCGCGCCCGTCGGCCGCTCGCCGGGCCAGCTGATGTGGCGGCGCTTCCGGCGTGACCGAACGGGCGTGATATCCGCCTGCATTGTGCTGTTCTTCTTCGCGATCGGCCTGCTCGCCCCGGTCATATCCTGGCTCTACGGCAAGGACCCCTACACCAGGTACGGACAGCTCGAGGACGGCCTGCTCAACGAGTACGGCTATCCGGTCAAGCCCAATGGCGGCATCGACGGGGAATTCTGGTTCGGCCTCGAACCCGGCACGGGACGCGACGTTCTCACCGAACTCCTCTACGGAATACGCACATCCCTCCTCATCGCCCTCGCGGTCACCGTTCTCGCCACGCTCACCGCGATCGTGCTCGGCATCGCGGCCGGCTATCTCGGGGGCCGCTGGGACTATGCCATCAGCCGCCTGATCGACCTGCTCATGGCGTTCCCCCAGCAGCTGTTCTTCGTGGCCTTCATGCCGATCATCGCCACCCTCTTCATCGACCCGAGGGAGGAGACCCCGACCTATGTGAAGGTGGTCTCCATCGTCATCGTGCTCTGGGCGCTCGGCTGGATGACCCTCGGCCGGATCCTGCGCGGGGCCACACTCGCCCTGCGCGAGCGGGAGTTCATCGAGGCGGCCAAGGTCTCCGGGGCCTCGCCCTGGCGGATCATCCGCAAGGAGCTGCTCCCCAACGTCGTCTCGCCGATGCTGGTGCAGGCCACCTACATGCTGCCCAACTTCGTGACCACCGCGGCGGCGCTGTCCTTCCTCGGCGTGGGCCTGACCGAGCCGACCCCCGACTGGGGCCGCATGTTCGCCACCGCGGCCGAGGTCTACCGCAGCGACATCACCTACATGTTCTTCCCCGGGGTCTCCATGGTGATCTTCGTGGTCGCCTTCAACCTCCTGGGGGACTCGGTCAGGGACGCCTTCGACCCCAAGACCGTCCGATGAACGGCCACTCGCGGCGCGGCTCGACGCGCCATCCCTGATTTCCCGATACCCCACTGATTTCCCGATACCCCCTGATTTTCCGATCACAACGACGGGCAGGTGCCAGCAACCGATGAGCAAGAGATCACTGGGCGCGAAACGCGCCGCCGGGGTGTCCCTCGCCCTGGCCGGGGCGCTGATCCTCAGCGCGTGCAGCAGCGGCGGAGGCGGCGGCGACGGCGAGGGGAACGGCGAGGAGGAGAGCGCGGCCCCCGAGGAGCTGGCGACCATATCCTTCGGCACCGCCGAGGACTCCCAGGGCCCGGCCGAGCCGGTCGAGGGCGCCGAGTCGGGCGGCACGGTCACCGTGCTCCAGCAGACCTCGCCCGACCACCTGGACCCGGCGCAGATCTATGTCTCCCACGAGTCCAACATCGCCCGCCTGATCCACCGCGGCCTCACGGCCGTCCACCTGGACAACGACGGCGCCTACACCGTCGTCGGCGACCTGGCGACCGACTCGGGCCAGGTGTCCGACGACGGCAGGACGTGGACGTACACGCTCAAGGACGACATCTACTTCAACGACGGGTCGCCCATCACATCGGCCGACCTGCGGCACACGTTCGAGCGGCAGTTCGCCCCGTTCATCGCCCAGGGCCCCACCTATGTCCAGCAGTGGCTCGCGGGCACCGAGGGCGTCGACTACCGCGACCTGCTGCCCGATGGCCCCTACGAGGGCGACCACCTGCCCGACTCGATCCTGGAGACCCCGGACGAGAAGACCGTCGTCTTCCACTTCGACGAGCCACAGAACGACCTGCCCTACGCCCTGGCCATCGCGGGCTACGCGGTCGTCTCCGAGGAGGGCGACACCCGGGAGCGCTACGACCAGGAGCCGCTGACCTCGGGCCCGTACCAGATCGACGAGTACCGGCCGGGGCGTTCGATGACCCTGACCAGGAACGAGCACTGGGACCCGGCCACCGACCCGGCGCGCAACGCCTACCCCGACCGGTTCGAGATCAGCTTCGGCCACAGCCAGGAGGACTCGACCGCCCGCCTGATGGCGGACAACGGCGACGACCAGACCGCCATGACGTTCAACAACGGCCTCGACGCGGGCAACGGCCCCACCGTCATGGAGGACCCGCAGTACCGCGAGCGCCTGGTGGACGGCTTCCAGCCCTATGTCGCCCAGCTCGCCATCAACCTCGACCGGGTCACCGACCCCACGGTCCGCGAGGCCATCGTCCAGGCGGTGCCGCTCAACGGCGTGCTCAACGCGTACGGCGGCTCGATCGGCGGCGAGTACGCGGGCGGCCTGCTCAGCCCGCTGCTGCCGGGCTACGACGCGGACTACGACCCGTTCGGCAAGCTGGCCAACCCGCGGGGCGACGCCGAGCGCGCGCGTGAGCTCCTCGAGGAGGCCGACGCCGTCGGCTACGAGCTCAACTACGTGCACAACACGGTCCCCGAGGACACCGAGGCCGCGGTCGCCATCGCCGACGCCCTCGAGGCCGCGGGCTTCGAGGTCAACCGCAGCGAGGTGCCGCCCGAGACGTACTACGACACCATCGGCGTCGTCGACAGCGGCTACGACATCTACCGCAGCAGCTGGGGCCACGACTGGCTCTCCGCCGCCACGGTGATCCCGCCGCAGTTCGACGGCCGCCAGATCCAGGACGGCGCCTCCAACTACAGCCACCTGAACGACGAGCACGTCAACTCCGAGATCGACCGGATCCGCCGGATCCCCGACGCCGCCGAGGCCGCGGCCGAGTGGGCCGAGCTCGCCGCGCACATCCAGGAGGAGCTGATCCCCGGCGTGCCGACGTTCTACTACCGGCAGACGGTCATGCACGGCTCGCGCATCGGAGGGGCCGTCTTCAACGACGACATCGGCAGCGTCGACATGAACCGGATCTACGTCATCCCGTAGCCGCGTCCCACCCGACCGGGGCCGCCGCGGTAACCCCCGCCGCGGCCCCGGTCCCCGGTGAACCGGCTTTCGATCAAAGGCTGTTACCCCGATGCTCCGATTCATCCTCAGGCGAACGCTCGGCGCCATCGCCATTCTCCTGGTGATCAGCGCCGTGACGTTCTTCCTCTTCTACGCGATCCCGCGCAACCCCGCGCTGCTCGCCTGTGGCAAGGGCGTCTGCACCCAGGAGCAGCTGGCCGTCGTCGAGCACAATCTGGGCATCGACAAACCGGTCCCGCAGCAGTACATCGAGTACATGTCCGGCCTCTTCATCGGCCGCGACTTCCCCGCGGGCAGCTGCCCCGCGCCCTGCCTCGGCTTCTCCTTCCGCGACAACCGCCCGGTGCTCGACACCATCCTCGACCGGCTGCCCACCACCGTCTCCCTGACGGTCGGCGGCGCGCTGGTCTTCCTCGTCCTCGGCCTGGCGTTCGGCATGCTGGCCGCCGCCCGCCGCGGCACGCTGCTCGACAAGACGATGAGCTCCACGTCGCTCGTCCTCAGCTCGATGCAGATCTACTTCCTCGGCCCGCTGGCCCTCGCGGTGCTGGTCCACAACACCCAGCTGTTGCCCCAGCCGCAGTACGTGCCGATCAGCGAGGACCCCTGGGGCTGGTTCCAGGGGCTGCTGCTGCCCTGGCTCGTGCTCTCCACGATCTTCACCGCCAACTACACGCGTCTGTCCCGCGCGACGCTGATCGAACAGCTCCAGGAGGACCACGTCCGCACCGCCAAGGCCAAGGGCATGGCGCCCCGCACGGTCTTCTTCCGCTACGCCTGGCGCGGCTCGTTGATCCCCATCGTCACGATCTTCGGCATCGACATCGGCTCGCTCTTCGGCGGCGCCATGATCACCGAGTACACCTTCTCGCTGCACGGCCTGGGGCGGCTCGCGGTCGAGTCGGTGACCCAGTCCAACCTCCCCATGCTGATGGGCGTGATGCTCTTCGCCGCCCTGATGATCGTCCTGTTCAACATCGTCATCGACGCCTGCTACGCGCTGATCGACCCGCGCGTCAGGCTGGACTAGGAGCGACCCGAGATGAGCACTCAGGAAAGCGGGCCGTTCCTCTCCGTGCGTGACCTGCGTGTCCACTTCCCCACCGACGACGGGGTCGTCAAGGCCGTGGACGGTCTTTCGTTCGACGTGTGGCGCGGGAAGACCCTCGGCATCGTGGGCGAGTCGGGCTCGGGCAAGTCCGTGGCCAACCAGGCCGTCCTGGGACTGCACAACCCCAAGCACACCCGCATATCGGGGGAGATCCACCTGGAGGACCAGGAGCTGACCACGGCGCCCGAACGCCGCCTCGAGCAGCTGCGCGGCAACAAGGTCGCGATGATCTTCCAGGACCCGCTGACCGCCCTGTCGCCCTACTACACCGTGGGGCGGCAGATCGGCGAGCCGTTCCGCAAGCACCGCGGCGCCTCGCGCAAGGAGGCGAGGGAGCGGACGATCGACATGCTCGCCCGCGTCGGCATCCCGCACCCCGCCCGGCGCGTGGACGACTACCCCCACCAGTTCTCCGGCGGCATGCGGCAGCGCGCCATGATCGCCATGGCCCTCATGTGCGACCCCGACCTGCTGATCGCCGACGAGCCGACCACGGCACTCGACGTCACCGTCCAGGCCCAGATCCTCGATCTGCTGATGGAGCTCCAGCAGGAGTTCGGCTCGGCGATCATCATGATCACCCACGACCTCGGCGTGGTCTCCCGCGTCTCCGACGACGTCCTGGTGATGTACGCGGGCCGCGCGGTCGAACGCGGCACCGCGCGCGAGGTGCTCGGCCGCCCCCGACACCCGTACACCTGGGGCCTGTTGAGCTCGATGCCGCGGCTGCGCGGCGACGTCGGGCGCGACCTCGTGCCCATCGCGGGCACCCCGCCGAGCCTGCTGGCGCCGCCGCCAGGGTGCCCGTTCGAGCCCCGCTGCGCGTTCTCCGACCACGTCGCCGACCCGGTCGACTGCGCCACCGACCGGCCCGCCCTCCCCGAGGAGCGCGGCGCCGCCTGCCATCTCACCGCGGAGCAGAAGCGGACCATCTTCGCCGAACGGATCCGGCCCAGGCTCCGCTGAGCCCGGCCGACCACCCGCCGACCGACGCCTTCGAGCACACGAGTTGAGAACGGACGACCAGATGACCAGCGGCACGCTGAGCAAGGACGGCGCCACCGAGGGCCCTGGCGGCTCAGGGGCCGGGGCGGGGACGCCCCTGATGACCGTCAGGGACCTCACCAAGCACTTCCCCGTCAGGGCCGGATTCCCGTTCAAGCGCACCGTCGGCGCCGTACGGGCGGTGGACGGTGTGGACTTCACCGTCCACGAGGGCGAGAGCTTCGGCCTGGTCGGCGAGTCGGGCTGCGGCAAGTCCACCACGGGGCGGCTGCTCGCCCGGCTGATCGACCCCACCGCGGGCACGATCAGCTACCGGGACCGCGACATCACCCACGCGGGGCGCAAGGAGATGGCACCCATCCGCTCCGAGATCCAGATGATCTTCCAGGACCCCTACTCGTCGCTCAACCCCCGCCAGACCGTGGGCACGATCATCCGCGGGCCCATGGAGATCAACGGCATCGACCCGCCGGGCGGCCGCGAGGCCCGGGTCCGCGAGCTGCTCGAGACCGTCGGCCTCAACCCCGAGCACTACAACCGCTTCCCGCACGAGTTCTCCGGCGGCCAGCGGCAGCGCATCGGCGTGGCCAGGGCGCTGGCCCTCGAGCCCAAGCTGATCATCGCCGACGAGCCGGTCTCGGCGCTCGACGTCTCCATCCAGGCCCAGGTCGTCAACCTCCTCAAGGGCGTGCAGCGCGATCTCGGCATCGCGTTCCTCTTCATCGCCCATGACCTCGCCGTGGTGCGGCACTTCTCGCAGCGCATCGCCGTGATGTACCTGGGCCGCATCGTCGAGGTGGGGGAGCGCGCCGACATCTACGAGCGCCCCCGGCACCCCTACACCCACGCGCTGCTGTCCGCCGTGCCGGAAGTTGACACGGGTGACACGGACGCCGCGGGCCAGGGGGACGCCGCGCCCGCCCGTGAGCGGATACGCCTCCAGGGTGATGTGCCCTCGCCCACCGACCCGCCGTCGGGCTGCCGCTTCCGCACCCGCTGCTGGAAGGCACAGCAGCGCTGCGCCGCCGAGACACCCCCGCTGATCAGGATCGGAGGCAACGCCGAAGGGCACCTCACGGCCTGCCACTTCCCCGAGGAAGGCACGACGCTCGCCCACTGAGCCGGGGGCGTGCGCCCCTCTTCTGCACCCGTGCACCGAGCCATGCTCGGCCTGTTGATCGTTATGATTCGTCACGCGGGGTGGGCGGGTGCTTCCAGAGATGGAAGATCCCTCTGGCCTGCCCGGACACGGGTACGACTCGATGGAGGTGATCCTGGTGACCGTCTCTGCGGTGCTGCTCCTCGCGGTCATCGTCGTCCTGTTGGTCAGGAAGAACGGACTGAAGATCGTGCACGCCGCGGTCTGCGTTCTCCTGGGCTTCTACCTCGCAGGGTCGAACATGGCCCCCACGATCGACGACTTCTCGACCAGCCTCTCCGACATGATCAGCGAGCTGAGCTTCTGATCGGCCACGGCGGCCACGGCGGCCACTTCGGACACGTCGGCCACGTCGGGCACTGATCGGAACGCGCCCGCGCCGGGACGTAAGCTCGCCTCATGAGTTCAGGACCGGCGCGTGTGCTCCTCGTGCACGCCCATCCCGACGACGAGTCCATCTGCAACGGCGTGACCATGGCCGCCGCGCGCGCCGCGGGGCACGCCGTCACCCTTGTCACCTGCACGCTCGGCGAGGAGGGCGAGGTCATCCCGGCCGAGCTCACGCACCTGGTGGCCGGCTGGGACGACGCGCTCGGCCCGTTCCGCGCCACCGAGTTGGCCGCCGCCATGCGCGCCCTCGGCGTCACCGACCACCGCTTCCTCGGCGGCCCGGGCCGCTGGTCCGACTCCGGGATGATGGGCCTGCCGTCCAACGACGCGCCCACCGCGTTCTGGCGCGCCGACCTCGACGAGGCGGGCGCCGCGCTCGCCGAGATCATCGCCGAGGTGCGGCCCGCGGTCCTCATCACCTATGACCCGCACGGCGGTTACGGCCACCCCGACCACATCAAGGCCCACCGGGTCGCCCTGCGCGGCGCCGAGCTCGCCGCGTCCCACCCCACCGCGCCGCACCGGGTCGCCCGCGTCCTGTGGTGCTGCCTGCCGCGCTCCGCCGCCGAGAAGCGCCTCGACGCCCTGCGCGCGGCCGGGCCCGGGCCGTTCGCCGGGGTGGCCTCGATCGGCGACCTGCCGGGCGTCGTCGAGGACGACGAGGTCGCCCTCGCCGTCACCGGCACCCCCGAGCAGGTGGCCGCCAAGGCCGCGGCGATGGCGGCCCACGCCACCCAGGTCGAGGTCGCGCGGACCCGGGAGGGGCCGATCTTCGCGCTCTCCAACGGCCTGGCCCAGCCGCTGTGGGACACGGAGTTCTACCGGCTGGCCGCGGGGGCGCCGCTCCCGCCGGGCGCGCGCGACGTCTTCGCCGGCCTCGACCTCGCGCCGGAACGGCCGGACATGTCCGATGGATTCGAAGGGGAGGGGGAGCGCGCATGAGGGCGGTCGTCCATGGCGTTCTCGCGCTGCTCGGCGCCGCGGCCGGGGTGGCGGGGGCGTTGATCCAGGGCGGCTGGTTCCCCGGTGGGTTGCTGCTGGCCCTGGGGGGCGCGGCGGCGCTCTTCTGGGGCGGGGCGCTGGCCACGCGCTCCCGTCTCGGCGCCGGTACGCCGGCGGGCGGCTGGACGGTCGCCGTGGTGTTGCTCACGTTCACCCGGCCCCAGGGCGACTTCATCTTCGCGGCGGGCGCGGGCAGTTATCTGTTCCTGCTGGGGGGCATGGTGATCGCCGTGCTGTGTGCGACGCTCGCCCCCAGCGAGCGCCCCCTGTTCGCGCTGCCCGAGGTCGGCCCCCGTTCATAGCTCGTGCGCTGTGTAGCAATCCTGTGGTGGCGGCCTGGCACACCCCGGACCCCAGTATCGTGGGGCCACGCCGCTCGGTGCAGGGCCTGTCCCGGGCCGGCCGGTGAAGCTCAACCGGGAGATCAGCCTTGAGTCGTGACAGTGACAATCCGCCCCCCGGGCCTCCGGGGTGGGGTGAACCCCAGCACGGGGACCGGGACGGTGAAGGCCGCCCCGGAGCCTCTCGGGCGGAGGAGAAGAAGACCGAGACCACGATGACGACCCGGGCCCGGATCAACATCCCGGGCTCCCGGCCCATTCCGCCCATCGTGGTGCGGGAGACGGTGGAGCAGCCCGCCGTTCAGGAGGCGCCCACCCCGCCGCCGCTGCCCACGCGCACCGGTGGCGAGTCGATGGCCGCGCGCGGCGGCCCCCAGGGCCAGGGCGGCGGCGCCGGTGGCCAGGGCGGCGCGGGCAAGAAGGCCAGCTCGTGGTTCGAGCCGAGGAAGCCGCCCACGCCCCGAGGCACCCAGGGTCCCGCCGGAGGGCCGCCCGAGCCGGAGCGCGAGCGTCCGCCGGGCCCTGACACCCCGCCGGGCGGTCACCCGGCGATGACCGAGACGCCGTCGGGCGGCATCCCCGCCGACTGGCTCCACCAGCCCACCGAGACGCCCCCCGCGGGCACCCCGCTCGGGCTGCCCCCGCGCCCCGTAGGGCCCACCGCGGGCCCGGCCACCGGCGACATGCCGCTGCGCTCCCCCGCGCCGCCCGCCGAGGACGACCCCGTCTCCACGACGATGGACCTCGGCGGCCCTTTCCCGCCCCCGCCCCCGCCCGAGGTGACGTCCACCGGGCCGATGGCGGCGGTGGGCGGCCCTTACGACAGCGGCCCTTACGACACCGGCCCGAGCCCCGTGGTGCCCCCGCCGGGGCCGCGCCCGCCCGCCCCGGTCGACGAGGACGCCGAGCCCGCGGCAGAGCCCGCGGCGGCCACGCCGAAGAAGGCCGCCAAGTCGGCCAGGCCCAAGGGGCGTTCGAAGGTGCGGCTGCTCGCCGTCGGGGTCATCGGCATCGCCGTCGTGGCCTATGGCGCGGGCCTCTACCTCAGCCCCGAGGACGTGCCCCAGGGCACCACCGTGCTGGGCATCGACATCGGGGGCCTCAGCTCGGAGGAGGCCGTCGAGCGCCTCGACGCGGAGTTGCAGCGCGCCAACAACGACCCGTTGACGCTGCTCATCGGCGACCAGGAGTTCGAGCTGAAGCCCAGCGTCGCGGGCCTCGCCGTCGACACCGAGGCCACGGTCGACGCCTCGTCGGGCCAGGACTACAGCCCGGTCTCCGTCTACGGCTCGCTGCTCGGCGCCGAGCGGGCGCGCGACGCGGCGTTCGCCGTGGACCGCGAGAAGCTGACCGTCGCCCTCCAGGACCTCACCGGCGACACGGGCGCGGGCCCGGTCGACGGCACGGTCGTCTTCGAGAACGGCCAGGCCATCGGCCGCAACGGCGAGCCCGGCAACGCCATCGACCTCGACGAGGCGGCCGACCGCGTCGAGTCGGCCTTCCGCGAGCGCGCGGCGACGGGCCGCAACCCCACGGTCGAGCTGACCGCGAGCGAGCAGCAGCCGCTCGTCGGCGAGGAGCAGGTGCAGCGGGCGCTCACGGAGTTCGGCGAGCCCGCGATGTCGGGCTGGATCTGGCTGATCGCCGCCGAGCGCGAGCCGCTGCCGCTCAGCCCCGAGACCCTGAGCGGCCTCCTCACCATGGAGCCGAGCGACGAGGGCAACCTCCAGCCGGTCATCGACACCGAGGCGCTTGCCACGCTCTACGGCAGCCGGTTCGACGGGCTGATGATCGACGCGGGCGCGGGCCTGGTGCCGATCACGCCCGAGCATGTCGCCGCGGCCATGGTCCCGGTGCTGCGCGAGACGGCCACGACGGACGACGGGCCCGGCCGCCGCGAGGCCGTGGTGGAGGGCGCGACGGAGGGCTGACGCCCCTGGCCGACGTCCCCGGTCAACGGCACCGGTCAACGCCCCTGAGGAGCCGGAGCCGTCAGGTAGTGGTACCTGTGGTGCTCGCCGAAGCCGAGCGCGGCGTAGAGCGCGCGGGCGGGGGCGTTGTCCGTCGCCACCTGGAGGTACGCCGCGCTCGCCCCCGCGCCGAGCGCGGCACGGGCCAGCTCGCCCATCACGGCGGTGGCCAGGCCCGTTCCGCGGTGCGCCGGGGCCACGCGCACCGCGGCGTACCCCGCCCAGCGCCCTTCGACGACGCACCGGCCCACGGCCGCGCCCGGCACGACTCCGAAGAACACCCGTGGCCCGCCCGCCAGTACGCGGCGGGCCACCGCGGGCGCCTCGGCGGCCCGCGGCCACCCCGCGAGCCACGCGTCCGTCAACTCCTCGGTGACCACCACCCGCTCGTCGGGTGTGCGATCGGCGAGCGGGGCCAGCGCGCCCACCAGGAGCGCGGCATGCCCGTCCGCGCTCCAGCCGCGCCCCTCGAGCTCCGCGGCCAACGCCTCGTGCCCTGGCCCGAGGTGGAGCACGGTCGGCAGGTGGCGTTCGGCGTACCACGCCCCGAGCCAGGCCAGATCGGGCGCGCCCGCCCCCGGACCGCCGGGCGCCACCGCGGAGTTGGCCCGGCGCGTCCAGCCGCCCGCGGCCCTGGCGAGCCAGTCACCGCGGCGTTCGGTCTCGGGCGCGGGCCAGGCCCGCACGCCCACCGCGGTGAGCTCGGCCACGTCGGCGGCGGGCAGCCCGCGCCGCCGCGCGGGCACCGGGGGGACGACCTTGGCCGCCACCATCGCCGCCTCGTCGATCTCCACCACGCGGCCGTCGCGCCGTGTGACGCTGAGCACGCCGTCGGCCCACGACGTCAGCACGCCCACGGTGTCGGTGAAGCGCGCCCCGGCCTCCTCCCGGCCGGTCACCGTCCGTACCGAGACCCGTCTCCCCACGTCATCAGCCGTGATACGAACGATAAAGTGTGCGCCCGCGGAGAACTGCACCGTCTTCTCGGCCCCTCTTGTTCGCCCTTTAGCCTCAACCGGCGATACTAGGGCTGAGCATCGACGACGCCGCGCTTCCGCGCGCGACCGCGGCGGATCTGCCGCCCCCAACGAGGAGGACTGACAGCGTGACCTACGTCATCGCGGAGCCTTGTGTCGACCTGAAGGACAAGGCGTGCATCGAGGAGTGCCCCGTCGACTGCATCTACGAGGGGCAGCGCGCTCTGTACATCCACCCCGACGAGTGCGTGGACTGCGGTGCCTGCGAGCCGGTCTGCCCCGTGGAGGCGATCTTCTACGAGGACGACACTCCTGAGGAGTGGAAGGACTACTACAAGGCGAACGTCGAGTTCTTCGACGAGCTGGGCTCGCCCGGTGGCGCGAGTAAGCTCGGCCTGATCGAGCGGGACCACCCGCTGATCGCCGCGCTTCCCCCGCAGAGCCACGACGAGTGACGCGGGGCCGGCGCCGCCGGTCACCGCGTCGCAGCGAGAAGTGAGAGCCACCACCGTGCCACCCGTCTCCGCCCGCCTGCCGGTCTTCCCCTGGGACCGGCTCGAGCCGTACAAGACCGCCGCGGCCGCCCACCGCTCGGGGATCGTCGATCTGTCGATCGGCACCCCGGTCGACCCCGTTCCCGAGGTCGTGCGCGACGCCCTGGCGGCGGCATCGGACAGCCCCGGCTATCCGACGGTGTGGGGGACCCCCGCGCTGCGCGACGCCCTCGTCGGCTGGTGCGGGCGGCGGACCGGCGCCGTGGGGCTCGACCACCACCATGTGCTTCCCGTCATCGGCTCCAAGGAGCTGGTGGCGGCGCTGCCCGCCCAGCTCGGCCTCGGCGCGGGCGACCGGGTGGCCTTCCCCGAGCCCGCCTACCCCACGTACGAGGTGGGCGCCGTGCTCGCGGGCGCCGAGCCCGTTCCCTATCGCGATCTGCCCACCGGGCTCGACCCGGAGAGGCTGCGGCTCCTCTGGCTCAACTCCCCGTCGAATCCGACCGGTCGGGTGCTCACGGTCGACGAGCTGCGGGCCGTGGTGGCCTGGGCCAGGGAGCACGGGGTGCTGGTCGTGAGCGACGAGTGCTATCTGGAGCTCGGCTGGGAGGCCGACCCCGTCTCGGTCCTCCACCCCGATGTGTGCGGCGGCGACGTGACGGGCCTGGTCGCCGTTCACTCGCTCTCGAAGCGGTCCAACCTCGCCGGGTACCGCGCGGCGTTCCTCGCGGGGGACCCGGCCGTTCTCGGGGAGCTGCTGGCGATCCGCAGGCACGCGGGGATGATGATGCCATCGCCGGTGCAGGCGGCGATGATCGCGGCGCTCGGGGACGGCGCGCATGTGACGGAGCAGCGGGCGCGTTACGCCGCGCGCCGGGACGCGCTGCGAAGCGCCCTGGAGGGGCGGGGATTCCGGATCGAGCACAGCGAGGCGTCGCTGTATCTGTGGGCCACGCGCGACGAGCCCTGCTGGGACACGGTCGCGGAGCTGAGCAAGCGGGGGATCCTGGTGGCGCCCGGGGAGTTCTACGGGCCCGCGGGGGAGTCGTTCGTGCGGGTGGCGTTCACGGCGACGGACGAGCGCGTCGCCGAGGCGGTGCGCCGCCTCGCCGTGGCGTGAGGCGGCGCTCGCGACGTCCTTCGCTCCGCCGGGTGGCTCAGCGGCCGTTGCCGACCTGGTCGACCAGGGGCAGCAGCCCGGTGCCATGGGTGGTCCTGGCCAGGTCACCGGCCAGCGCGCCCGCGGTCGTCCCGGTCTCGTGCGCCGCGCCGTGCGCCAGCGGGCCCACCACGGGCATGGCCGCCTTCACGGCGTCGCCGCCCATGGTCTCGGTGGCGCCCGTGGCGGCGAGCGCGGCGTTGTCCACCGTGTCACCCACCGTTCGGTTGACGCCTGCCTCGTCGAGCACCAGGTTGCTCAGACCCGAGGGCAGCGGCGCGACGGCCGCCGCCTGGCCCGCCGCCCCGAGCACGGGCGCGGCGCCGGCGGCGAGCAGGAACGCGGCCTTGGTGAGGTGTCGGGTGAGGGGGTGGGACATGATGCTCCTTCGCCGTGCGTGCTGTGGACGACCTGCCTATCGCCCGGCGGCGGCCCGAGGTTGCGGCCGCCTTCGGTAAAGGATCGGCAATGCCCCGGGCCGAGGGGTGGTCGGCGGCCCTCAGAGGAGCGCGAGCCGCACCTCGCCGTCGGCGCCCTCCTCGGCGTTCTCCCGCCATCCCTCGCCGGCGCTCCTGGCGTCCCACACGTGGTCCCCGTACGTGATCCGCTCGATGCCGAGCTCCTCGGAGTGCGCCATCGCCCAGTGCGCCAGCTCCCAGCCGCGCGAGGTCTCCTCGCCCTCGTCGAGGGGAACGGTCACCGACCCCTCGCCGCCCAGCGGCCGCACGCCCTCGCCGAACTCCCGCACCATGAGCGCGTGCACCTCGTCGGGGCCGCCCACCCGCGCGCCGCCCCCGGCCCGTTCGGCGCGCTCGCCCACGGACCACACGCAGCTCAGCGCCGCGGCGTCGCGCCCGGTCAGCGCCCCGGCGAGCAGCGCGGCCTCCTCCTCGTGCTTGGCGTACTCGTCGGGGAACGCGCTGCGTTGCACCTCCTGCGCGGCCACCGTCAACGCCATCGACTCGTACCCGTCGATCTCCACCAGCCGGTCGTAGAACGCGCCCGCCGCGAACACCGGGTCGGTCACCTCCTCGGGCGTGCCCCAGCCCTGCGAGGGGCGCTGCTGGAAGAGGCCCAGGGAGTCGCGGTCGCCGTAGTCCAGGTTCCGCAGGCTCGACTCCTGCATCGCGGTGGCGATCGCGATCGTCACCGCCCGTTCGGGCAGCCCGCGCGACGAGGCGACGGCCTCGATGGTCGCGGCGTTGGCCGCCTGCGGGAGCGCGAGCGTCATCGCCGTCTCCCCGTCCGCGCCGGCCACCGCGCAGTGCGGCTCGTCCGTCGGATCGGGGCCGAACTGCGCCCAGGCGTAAGCCCCGAGACCCACGAGCACCAACGTCGCCGACACGCCGCGCAACCAGGGGCGGCGTCGCTCGGCGGTCGTCCGTTCGGGCATTGGACGAGGGTAACCGGTCGCGGTCGGGCACCGTTCCGCCCGGGTACGGTGAGGCCATGGAACGCCCCGCGGAACCGCCCGCCCTCGATCTCGCGCTCGACGCCGCGGCCCTGACCGCGCGGCTCGTCGACATCCCCTCGGTCAGCGGGAGCGAGAAGCCGCTCGCCGACGCCGTGGCCGCCGCGCTGGCCACGCTGCCCTGGCTGCGCGTCGACCGGCACGGGAACAACGTGGTGGCGCGCACCGAGTCGGGCCTGGCGCAGCGGGTCGTCCTGGCCGGGCACCTCGACACCGTGCCCATCGCGGACAACGTCCCCTCCCGCCTCGACGCGGACGGCGTGCTGTGGGGCTGCGGCACGAGCGACATGAAAGCGGGCGTCGCGGTGCAGCTGCGCATCGCGGCGACGGTGCCACGGCCGAACCGGGACCTCACGTTCGTCTTCTACGACAACGAGGAGGTCGAGGCCGAGCGCAACGGCCTCGGCCACCTCGCGCGTGACCATCCCGACTGGCTCGCCGGGGACTTCGCGGTGCTGCTCGAACCGTCGAGCGGCCAGGTCGAGGGCGGCTGCCAGGGCACGTTGCGGATGGTGCTCCGCCTGCCGGGCCAGCGCGCGCACTCGGCGCGCTCGTGGATGGGCGACAACGCGATCCACGCCGCCGCGCCGGTGCTCGAGCGGCTCGCGGCGTATGTCCCGCGCCACCCGGTGGTCGAAGGCCTTGAGTACCGCGAGGGGCTCAACGCCGTGCGGATCGAGGGCGGCGTGGCCGGGAACGTCATCCCCGACGCCTGCCTGGTCACCGTCAACTACCGTTACGCGCCTGATCGTTCACGGGACGAGGCGGTCGCGCACGTGCGGGAGGTCTTCGAGGGCTGCGGGGTCGCGGAGTTCACGGTGACCGACCACTCGCCCGGTGCGTCGCCGGGGCTCTCGCACCCGGCGGCGCGCGCGTTCATCGAGGCGGTGGGCGGGGAGCCGAGGCCCAAGTACGGCTGGACGGACGTGTCCCGCTTCAGCGCCCTGGGCGTCCCGGCCGTCAACTACGGCCCCGGCGACCCGAACCTCGCGCACAAGCGGGACGAGCGGGTGGCCATCGACGCGATCGCGCGCTGCGAGGAGCGCCTGCGCGCCTGGCTGAGCGCGGGCGTGTCCGCCGCGGCGTGACCGTACGCTGCGGGCAGGCGTTCAAGCAGGCGTTCAAGCAGGCGTTCAAGACGGCAGAAGAGGCGAGGAGCACGGCATGAACGGCAGTCCCGAGTCCCCCGAGCGGCACCACCGCAACGAGCAGCACCTCGGCCCCGTGGTGCGGCGGCGAGGGCAGGTGATGTCGGGCACGGCGGACCAGCGGCTGCTCGACACCAGGGGCCCGTCGGACTGGGTGCACGGCGACCCGTGGCGCGTGCTGCGGATCCAGTCGGAGTTCGTGGAAGGCTTCGGCGCCCTGGCCGAACTCGGCCCGGCCGTCAGCGTGTTCGGCTCGGCCCGCACCTCGCCGGGGGCGCCCGAGTACGAGCTGGGGCGGCGCATCGGGCGCGGGCTCGCGGAGGCGGGCTTCGCGGTGATCACGGGCGGCGGCCCCGGCGCGATGGAGGCCGCGAACCGGGGCGCGAGCGAGGGCGGCGGCGTCTCGGTCGGCCTCGGGATCGAGCTGCCCTTCGAGCAGGGGCTCAACGACTATGTCGACATCGGCGTCAACTTCCGCTACTTCTTCGTGCGGAAGACGATGTTCGTGAAGTACGCGCAGGGCTTCCTGGTGCTGCCCGGCGGTCTCGGCACGCTGGACGAGCTGTTCGAGGCGCTGACGCTGGTGCAGACGCAGAAGGTGACGCGCTTCCCCATCGTGCTGGTCGGCACGGCGTACTGGCGCGGCCTGGCCGACTGGGTGCGCGAGACGGTGATCGCCCAGGGCAAGGCGTCGGAGAAGGACCTCGCCCTCTTCCATGTGACGGACGACGTGGACGACGCGATCGCGAGGGTGACCAAGCCGTAGCCCCTGCGGGGAGCCTGGCCGCCCCGCCCCCGGGGCCCGGCGCGCTGCCCGCGCCGGGGCCCCGGCGGTCGGGGTTCGCGCCTGCGGCGCGGGGGCGTTGTGGGAGTGGGTGGCCTGCGGCCCGCTCGGCGCCTGCGGCGCGGCTGGTGGCGGGTGTTCGCGGTTCGCGCCTTGCGGCCCGTTCGGGCCCGTGGTGCAACGGATGTTGCGTTGTGGGGCGGCCTGCTTGGCGCCTGCGGCGCGGCTGCGGGTGCCGGACGGCTGCCGGGTGGCCAGGCGGACGGCCTGCGGCCCGCGCAACGCCTGCGGCGTGGCCGGGTGGTCGACGCCCGCCGCACGCCTGCGGAACGGCCTGCGGCCTGCTTGGCGCCCACGGCGTAGGCCGGGTAGTCGATGTATGTCGCGCGTCTACGGGGTGAGCCGGTGGCCTGCCTGACGCCTGCGGCGCGCTGGGCGTTCGCAGCGCCGCTGAGCAGTCGACGTATGTCGCGCGCCTGCGCGGTGAGCGGGCGACGTGCTTGATGCCTACGGCATCGCCGGGGAGCTGACGCGCGTCCGACGAGCCGCGGCCTGCTTGGTGCCTGCGGCGTGGCCGGGTGTCCGCAACACCGCCGGGTGGTCAACGCCCCTCCGGCGCCTGCCGGATCACCTGTGCCGCGCTCGACGTCTGTGGCATGGCGCGAAGTTGGCGGTGCCGAGGGGTGGCCAGGCGGACGGCCTGCGGCCTGCTTGGCGCCTGCGGCGTGGCCGGTTGGTTGACGCCCGTCGCGCGCCTGCGGAACGGCCTGCGGCCTGCTTGGCGACTGCGGCGCGTTGGGCGTTCGCAGCGCCGCTGAGCAGTCGACGTATGTCGCGCGCCTGCGCGGTGAGCGGGCGACGTGCTTGATGCCTACGGCATCGCCAGGGAGCTGACGCGCGTCCGACGACCTGCGGCCTGGGCAACGCCTGCGGCGTGGCCGGGTGTCCGCAACACCGCCGGGTGGTCAACGCCTGCGGGATCGCCTGTGCCGCGCTCGACGCCTGTGGCATGGCGCGAAGTTGGCGGTGCCGAGGGGTGACCAGGCGGACGGCCTGCGGCCTGCTTGGCGCCTATGGCGTAGCCGGGCAGTCGACGTGTGCCGTGCATCCGTGGGTCGGAGCCCCGGGCCTGGTGGCACCGAGCGCCTGCCCCCGCCGCAGGCGGGAGCTGGCCGCAGGCCCGACAACGTAGGCCACCACGGCCCTGGAAAACACGGCGGCCCCCAACCCCGGGTAACAGGACGGGCTCCGCCCGGACAACACCGGAACGACCATCCCCCCAGAGGCCCGAGCCGCGCCAACCACCCCAACCGCGCCGCAGGCACCAAGCAGGCCGCAGGTCGTCGGGGCGCCGGGAGTCGTCGGACGCGCGTTAGTTCCCCGGCGATGCCGTAGGCATCAAGCACGTCACCCGCTCACCGCGCAGGCGCGCGACGGGCGTCAACCACCCGGCCGCGTCGCGGGCACCGAGCGGGCCGCACGGCCGTCCGTCTGGCCGCCCGGCACACGCCAACCATGCAGCCACGCCGCAGGCGCCCAGCAGGCCGCCCCACAAGGCAACATCCGTTGCACCACAGGCCCGGACGGGCCGCAAGATACGAACCGCAAACACCCGCCACCAGCCGCGCCGCAGGCGCGCGACGGGCATTGACTGTCCGGCGGTGTTGCGGACACCAGGCCACGCCGCAGGCGCGAAGCGGGCCGCAGGCCATCCAGCAGGTGCGCGACGGGCGTCAACCACTCGGCCGCGTCGCGGGCACCGAGCGTGCCGCAGGCGTTGCGCAGGCCAGGCCGTCCGCCTGGCGGCCCGGCACACGCCAACTTCGCAGCCACGCCGCAGGCGTGAAGCAGGCCGCCCCACAACGCAACACCCGTTTCACCACAGACCCGCCACCAGCCGCGCCGCAGGCGCCGAGCGGGCCGCAGGCCGTTCCGCAGGCGATTTCCGCGGACGCGCGACGGCGTCAACCACCCGGCCACGTCGCGGACACCGAGCGCGCCGCAGGCGTCACGCGCGCCGCAGGCGCGGCGCGCTACGCCAGGCCGCGGCGGGAGACCTTCGGGGGGCGGTGGCCCGCGATCGAGGCGACCATGTCCAGGACCTGTCGCGTCTCGGCGACCTCGTGCACCCGGTAGACCCGGGCGCCGAGCCAGGCCGAGACCGCGGTCGTGGCCAACGTGCCGATCAGGCGGTCCTTGACCGGGGCGTCGAGCGTCTCGCCGACGAAGTCCTTGTTGGACAGGGACACCAGCACGGGCCAGCCGGTGGCCACCATCTCGTCGAGCCGCCGGGTGGCCTCGAGGGAGTGGCGCGTCGACTTCCCGAAGTCGTGCCCTGGGTCGATCAGCACCGCGTCGCGCCGCACGCCGAGCGCCACGGCCCGCTCCGCGAGCCCCACGGTGACCCGCAGGATGTCCGCCATCACGTCGTCGTAGCTGACCCGGTGCGGCCGGGTGCGCGGGCGCGCGCCCCCCGCGTGCGTGCACACGATGCCCACGCCGTGCCGCGCGGCCACCTCGGCGAGGCGCGGATCCACGCCGCCCCAGGCGTCGTTGAGCAGGTCGGCGCCCGCGTCGCACACCGCCTCCGCCACCTCGTGGCGCCAGGTGTCCACGCTGATCACCACGGAGGGGTGGCGCCTTCTGACCTCGGCGACGAAGCCCGCCGTGCGCCTGATCTCCTCGGCCGCGTCCACCTCGTCGCCCGGACCGGCCTTCACGCCGCCGACGTCGATGATGTCCGCGCCCTCGTCCACCGCGCGCGCCACGCGGGCGAACGCCGCGTCGTCCGCGAACGTCGCGCCCTGGTCGTAGAACGAGTCCGGCGTCCGGTTGACGATGGCCATGATCACCGGCTCGCCGGGGCCGAACTCCCGCGTCCCCAGCCGCAGCATCCGTTCAGCACCCCGATCTCGCCCCTGTGAGCGCTCTCGCGTCATACCCTGTCCCCCGAAACTACCTGCCCCCCGTTGTCGGCGCGGCATGCGACCATCGGCGGAGCGGCCGACGTGGGCGGCGAGCAGGGCGAGGCAGCACCGAAGAGCGCAAGGGGAGACGGTCGTGTTCTGGTTTCTGATGGCGGCGATGGTCGTGGTGATCGCCGCGGTCACGCTGGCGGTGCTGGGCAGCGGGGACGGCACCGGCGGGCCCGCCACCGGCGGGCTGGCCGACGCGGAGCCCGACCGCATCGACGACCCGTTGCCCGGCGACCGCCCGGTGGCCCCCGCCGACGTGGTGCGCGTGCGGCTGCCGGTCGCGCCCCGCGGATACCGGATGGCCGAGGTGGACGACGTGCTCGACCGGCTCGCGGCCGAGCTGGCCGAGCGGGACGCGCGGATCACCGAGCTCGAGACGGCGCTGGCCGGGGCTCGCCCCCCCGGCGCGCCCCAGGAGGCGGAGCGCGCCGCCGACGCCAACGCCGCGCCGCCCGAGGCCCCGTGACCCCGGGGCGGACGCGCGCCTCACCGCCCGTGGAAGCGCGGACGCTCCTTCCTGGTGAACGCGTCCACCGCCGCCCTGTGGTCCTCCGAGGCCCCGGCCTCGGCCTGGAGCCGCTCCTCCACCTCGAGGGTCTCGGTCAGCGGATGCCCCGCGGCGAACGCGAGCGACTCCTTGATCGCGGCGAGCGCCAGCGTCGGCCCGTGCGCGAGGCCGAGCGCGATCTCCCGTGCCACCGCGGGCAGTTCGGCGTCGGGGACCACCCGCTGGGCGATGCCGATCCGTTCCGCCTCGGCCGCGTCCACCTTTCTCGGGAAGAGCAGGAGATCCGCCGCGCGCCCGTGTCCGACGAAGCGCGGCAGGGTCCACGACAGGCCGGAGTCCGCGGTGAGCGCAATTCCCGCGAAGGCCGTGCTGAAAGAGGCGCTCTCGGCCACCACGCGGTAGTCGGCGGCCAGCGCGAAGCCGAAACCCGCACCGGCCGCTACACCGTTGACGGCCGCGACGACCGGTTTCCGCATTCCCGCGATCGCGCTGACGATGGGGTTGTAGTGGAGTGCCACGGTGCGCATCGGCTCGTCTTCTCCCGCCAATGCCGCGACATGTTCCTTCAGATCCTGTCCCACGCAGAACGCCCGGCCCTTCCCGGTCAGGAGAACGGCCCGCACCTGGGATTCCAGCGCCGCGCGCCGGAGAGAGTCGCGCAGCGCTTCCTTCGCCTCCACATTCAGGGCATTCATCGCGTCGGGGCGATTCAGCGTGACAGTCGCGAGACCGTCGGTTACCTCGTAGAGCACGGTGTCGGTGTCGGCCATGCCGCTCAGCATGACGCAGAGATCCGTGCTATCGCGGGACAATCGGCGAATTGAGTGGTTTTGCGCGTGCGCGTTGCCGAAGGGATACAGGCCAATGTTGGTCATGAGGACGTTCCATGCGGGATAATGGCGTGAAGCAATGTGTTCGAGGCCGGTGACCCCCGTGTTGTCGGCTCCGACGAGGCTGGTTCAGGAAGGGGAACGAGCATGGCGGCCATGAAGCCGCGGACGGGCGATGGTCCGCTTGAGGTGACCAAGGAGGGGCGGGGCATCATCATGCGCGTTCCGCTCGAAGGTGGTGGCCGACTCGTCGTCGAGCTGACCCCGGACGAAGCGGTCGCGCTCGACGAGGAGCTGAAGAAGGTGACCGGCTGAGGCCGCCGCGCTCCGAGCCTTACCCTTCGGCGCTGCCCCGGACACTCCGGGGCAGCGCCGTCTCGCTGTCGGCCCGTGCTCAGGCGCGGGCGGCGCACAGGAGCCCGTCGCCCACCGGGAGCAGGGCGGGCACCAGGTCATCGCTCTCGCGGATCGTGCGCAGCAGCTCGCGCAGCGTGCGCACCTCGGTGGGCGCCGCGGCCGAGTCCACGGTCCTGCCCCCGGCGAAGACCCCCGCGAAGCACACCAGGCCACCGGGCCGTAGCAGCCGCAACGATTCTGCCAGCGACTCCAGGCACTCGAGCCGGTCGCCGTCGCAGAACACCAGGTCGTAGCCGCCGTCGGTCAGCCGCGGCAGGACGTCGAGCGCGTGCCCGGGGATGAGCCGCGCGCGGTTCGCGGCGAAGCCCGCCATGCCGAACGCCTGCCGCGCGAACTGGAGCCGCTCGGGCTCGACGTCCACCGTGGTCAGCACGGAGTCGGGCCGCATGCCGGAGAGCAGGTGGATGCCGGAGACCCCGGTGCCGGTGCCGATCTCGACCACGGCCCTGGCCCCCGAGACGGCGGCGAGCAGGCGGAGGGCGTCCCCGGTGCCGGGCGAGACGGAGCGCACACCGGCCTCGCGCGCCCGCTCACGGGCCCAGCGCAGCGCCGCCCCCACGGCGGTCTCGGCGTCCGGTGCGCCATACGCCTCGGCGAACGTCCAGCTCGTCAGCCGGTTGCCGGTAATGGCCCTCTCCTGTCCCCGTCTGTCACGCGCTTTGACTGTATCGACTCCCCAGGGGAACAGGGCGCCCGGACCGCACGTTGGATCAATGGACGGCAGAGGAAAGCCGGTCAGGAAAATGCTTATCCGGAGCTAACGGGGCAGGTGGCTATGGTAGGGGCTCCACTGGACACCACCAGAGCCAACAGGGGAGGTGCGGCTGCGTCCACAGGCAGGGGGGTGCTCAAACGCTTCCTGAAGTCTTCCGACGGGCCGAATTCCGTGACAGAGATCGCTGACACCGACAGGGAGCGGTCCACCACCGAGGGGGCCGACGGCCCGCAGACCACCGTCGCCACGTTCAACACCCCGTCCGACGGCGCCACTTGGGCCCCGCCGAGCTGGGAGGAGATCGTCAGCACGCACAGCGCGCGGGTCTACCGCCTGGCCTACCGCCTCACGGGGAACCAGCACGATGCCGAGGACCTCACCCAGGAGGTCTTCGTCCGGGTCTTCCGCTCGCTCTCCACCTACACCCCCGGCACGTTCGAGGGCTGGCTGCACCGCATCACGACCAACCTCTTCCTCGACTCGGTGCGCCGCAAGCAGCGGATCAGGTTCGACGCCCTGGGCGAGGACGCCGCCGACCGGCTGCCGAGCCGCGAGCCCACCCCTCAGCAGCACTTCAACGACACGCACTTCGACGCCGACGTCCAGCAGGCCCTCGACACCCTCGCCCCCGACTTCCGCGCCGCCGTGGTGCTGTGCGACATCGAGGGGCTGAGCTATGAGGAGATCGCGACGACGCTCGGCGTGAAGCTCGGCACGGTCCGCAGCCGGATCCACCGAGGCCGCTCGCATCTGCGCAAGGCGCTGCGCCACCGTTCCCCGCGCGAGCGGGGAGCGCGTGACGAGTCCGTGCTCGCCGCCGCCCAGGGCGCGCCCGCCGCGGGGTTCGCGGAGGAAGGCGGGCGGGAGTGACAAGCGCCGAGCCAGGCCCGGCCGACCACCACCTCGGGGAGAGCCTCGCGGCTCTCGTCGACGGGGAGCTGTCGCACGACACGAGGGACCGGGTGCTGGCCCATCTCGCCACGTGCCCCAGCTGCAAGGCGGAGGCGGACGCCCAGCGCGAGCTGAAGAGCGTCTTCGCGGAGAGCCCGCCGCCGGGCCCGTCCGACGGGCTGCTGGCCAGGCTCCAGGGGCTGCCCGCCTCGGACGGTGGCCTGCCCTCGGGCCCGGGGACGCGGACGCCCCCCGACCCTCCCGCCCCGCGCGGCGGCGGCACGGCGTTCCGCCTCGATCTGCTGCCGGGCGGCAAGGGGCGCGAGTCGCTGCTCGGCCCGCCCCGGCTCGGCTCGGAGCGTGGCTTCCGCATACACGACGGCGGTGGCCCGCGCCTGCATCGTGGCCGTCGGCTCGCCTTCGCGGCCGCCGGCGCGGTCTCGCTCGCCGCGGTCGCCATCGGGGGAGCGGTCACCAGCGCGGGTTCGGGCGTGGCCGCGCCAGGCTCGGGCGGTTCGGAGGCCGCGGCCGCCGGCGCCACCGTCACCCAGGCCGCGGCCGCTCGCTCGTCGGGCGCCCGTTCCCAGGAGGAAGAGGCGGGCGGGACCGGCGGGTTGACGGCCCACACGGTCGGGCTCTCCCTGCTCAGCGCCCCCGCCGGACCCATCGGCGCGACGAGCCAGCTGTTCCCCCTGCTGAACGACGAGCTGCGCCCTTCACCCGCCGTGGGCCCGGTGGAGCCGCCCTCCTCGGGGGCCGGGACGGCGGGAGCCGTGAGCCCCCGCTGAATCCCGGCGGCTGACCTGGTTGAATTCCAGGCCGGAAGAGGACGTCGCCGACACGATGGGGACCGCCGCCATGGACAAGGCGAACAGCGCGCCGGGCCAGCCGGAGTCCCGGCCCGGACACGACCCGTACGGCACCCCGCCCTACGGTCAGCCCGGACCGTGGGCCCCGGCGCCTCCCGTGCAGCGGCCCCAGCCCACCCCGCCCACCGGCACCCATGTCCCGCCCGTGTCCCCGACCCCGCCCGGCGGCACCCAGGTGCCGCAGGCCGGGCCGCCGCCCCAGCACGGGACCCCCGCGGGCGGCGCTCCCCGGTACGACCCATGGGCCGCCCCGGCGGGGCATGCCGCACCGCCCCCGTCCGACCCCGCGGCGGGCGGGCCCGAGGAGCCGGGGGGCCGCCGGGGCGGCGGCAGGCTGATCGCGGGCGCCGCGGCGATCGCGCTGGTCGCGGGCCTCATCGGCGGCGGCGTCGGCTCCTATCTCGAGAGGCACGGGACGTTCAGCGACGTGCGGCTCCCGCAGACCGTGACCGAGGGCGCCCCCGCCCCCGAGGGCAGCATCGCGGGCATCGCCCAGACCGTGCTGCCCGGCGTGGTCACCCTCCATGTCTCGGGCTCGGGCGAGGCGGGCAGCGGCACCGGCTTCGTGCTCGACGACGAGGGCCACATCCTCACCAACGCGCATGTGGTCCGCCCCGCGGGGCAGGGCGGGGTGATAGAGGTCACGTTCGGCAGCGGCGACTCGGCCCGCGCCGAGGTCGTCGGCCAGGACACCGGCTATGACCTCGCCGTCGTCAAGGTCGATGGCGTCTCGGGCCTCAGCCCGCTGACGCTGGGCGACTCCGACGCCGTCAGGGTCGGCGACCCCGTGGTGGCGATCGGCGCGCCGTTCGAGCTGGCGGGCACGGTCACCTCGGGGATCATCAGCGCCACCGAGCGCCCCATCACCGCGGGTGGCGCCGAGGCCGACGGCTCCGACATCAGCTATGTGAACGCCCTCCAGACCGACGCGCCGATCAACCCCGGGAACTCAGGGGGCCCGCTCGTCGACATCAACGGCCGCGTCATCGGCGTCAACAGCGCGATCCGCACCGCCGACGGCGGTGGCGGCCTCGACCCCGGGCAGGCGGGCAGCGTCGGCCTCGGCTTCGCCATCCCGGTCAACCAGGCGAAGGACGTCGCCGAGCAGCTGATCAACACAGGCCGGGCCACCTACCCGGTGATCGGGGTCACCCTGGACACCGGCTATCTCGGCGACGGCGCCCGCGTCGGCAGCTCGGGCGGCGGCCCCGCCGTGGTGCCAGGGGGCCCCGCGGACGACGCGGGCATGGCCGACGGCGATGTGATCACCGCCGTGAACGGCGAACGGGTGCGCAGCAGCGACGAGTTGATCGTCAGGATCCGCAGCCACCGCCCCGGCGACCGCCTCGAGCTGACCGTGGAGCGCTCGGGCGACGAGCTCGAGCTGACCGTCACCCTGGGCGAGTCGAGCGGTGACTGACGAGCGCGGGGGCGCGCGTGTCCTGGCGTTCACCGCGTTGTCCGCTCCGTCGTCTCCCCTCGGCGCCCCATGCCGGGGTACCGTGGCCATCTACCGAATGCGTGAGGGAGCTGCCAGGTGTTCTTCGATATAGGCTCACTCGAGTTCATCGTGCTGCTCGTCCTGGCAATCCTCGTCTTCGGCCCCGAGAAGCTGCCGAAGATGATCCAGGACGCCGCTCGCTTCCTGCGCAAGATCCGTGAGTTCTCGGACAGTGCCAAGGCGGATATCCGCAGTGAGCTGGGACCCGAGTTCAAGGATTTCGAATTCGAGGACCTCAACCCCAGGGCGTTCGCCAAGAAGCACCTCCTCGACAACGACGAGCTCGGGCTCAAGGAGCTGACCAGCAGCCTGGACATGCGCAAGGAGCTGACCGAGGTCACCGACGCGGTGAACGGGCGGCCCGCGCGCCGCACCAGCCTCGACAAGCCGGGCGCCACGTCGTCCAAGCTGGCCAAGGGCGCGGGCGCGGCGGGTGCCGCGGCGGCGGGCGGGGGCGCGGTGCGCCTCGACAAGGACGGCTCGGGCTCCTCGGCGCGCGCGACCCCGCCGCCCTTCGACGCCGACGCCACCTGAGTGGATTCGCGCCCCTTCGGGGGCATATGACACCACCCGATCTCCCGGCATGCCCGACACCCCGGATCCGGATGGCTATCCTCCCTATGTCCGGGGTGTGCCCAGGACGAGGGCAATGAGGAGGCGTCGCGTTAGATGGAGACGACGAGTCGGGCGGAGCCGCAGGACGCGACAGGCGGCCCAGGCGCGTCCGGGGGAAAGGACGCATCGCAGGGGGTGCCCGGCGCGCGCCGGGCGGTGGAAGGCTACCTGATGGCGGGCTTCCCGTGGTACGGCCTCGACGACGCCTTCACGGGCGCGCGCTGGCTGATGCAGGTCGGCGTCGCCGCCGACGGCGCCGTGGAGCACGGCTCCACGGGGCATGGCGACGAGCCGTCGCTGCGGGGTGAGTTGGGCGAGGAGGAGCAGCGGTTCGCGGTCGTGGTCACGGTCGCGAGCCGCCCGGTGCGCCGCAGCCCCGACGGGAACGGCGTCCTGGAGGCCACCTCGGTCTCATCGGCCGCGTGGCTCGCGGGCTCCGGTCTGCTGTCATGTACCTGGCCTGCGCAGATGGAGAGGGCGCTGCGCCAGGACTGGCTCGAGCAGCAGACCGCCATCGCGTGGGAGCTGGCCGACGACCTGCACGGCGGCGCGTGGACGATGCTGTCGCTGCCGGTGGACGGCGTGCCGACGGACTTCCACTACCGGGAGTCGGAGTACGGCTGGGTGCTCGCCGGGGCCGCCCAGCACGAGGTGCACATCGGGGCCTATGGCCGCGGCATGAGCGCCTACGGCCTCGGCTTCGCCGTCGTCAAGGACATCGAGAGCTACGCCTGACGCCGGTGGCGCGGGTGGGCCGCCGCGACGGCCGCCCACCCGGTGCCGGGTCCCGCGCTCCCGGAACGTTCGGGATCGGAACGCTCGGGATCGGAACGTTCAGAACTTGTTGCTCGGCGTGAGGCCCAGCGACATCCCCGCGAGACCCCGGGCCCGTCCCGAGAGCGAGGACGCCACGCCGCGCAGCGCCGCCCCCGCGGGTGAGTCGGGGTCGGACAGCACGACGGGCTTTCCCTCGTCGCCGCCCTCGCGCAGCCGCACATCGATCGGGATCGTGCCGAGCACCGGCACCTCGGCCCCGGTCGTCCGGGTCAGCCCCTCGGCGACCCGCTTGCCGCCGCCGCTGCCGAACACGTCGACCATCTCGCCGCAGTGCGGGCAGGGCAGGCCCGCCATGTTCTCCACGACGCCGACGATCTTCTGGTGCGTCTGCACCGCGATCGACCCGGCACGCTCGGCCACCTCGGCCGCCGCCTGCTGCGGCGTCGTCACCACCAGGATCTCCGCGCCCGGCACCAGCTGCGCCACCGAGATGGCGATGTCCCCCGTCCCCGGCGGCAGGTCGAGCAGCAGCACGTCCAGGTCGCCCCAGTAGACGTCCGCGAGGAACTGCTGGAGCGCCCGGTGCAGCATCGGGCCCCGCCACACCACGGGGGCGTTCCCTGGCGTGAACATGCCGATCGAGATCACCTTCACGCCGTGCGCGGACGGTGGCATGATCATGTTCTCGACCTGGGTCGGGCGGGCGTCCGTGCCCAGCATGCGGGGCACCGAGTGGCCGTAGATGTCCGCGTCCACCACGCCGACCTTGAGCCCGTCGCGGGCCATGGCCGCCGCGAGGTTGACCGTCACGGACGACTTGCCGACGCCGCCCTTGCCCGAGGCCACGGCGTAGACCCGGGTCAGCGAGCCCGGCTTGGCGAACGGCACCTCACGCTCCGCCTGCCCGCCGCGCAGCGACGTGGCCAGCTCCTTGCGCTGCTCGTCGCTCATCACGTCGAGCTCCACGCGCACCCCGGTGACGCCGGGGACGGCGCGCACGGCGTCCGTGACGTTCGCCGTGATGGAGTCGCGCATCGGGCAGCCCTGGATCGTCAGATACACCCCGACCGCCACCGTGCCGTCCGGGGCGATCTCCACGGACTTGACCATGCCGAGATCGGTGATCGGGCGGTGGATCTCCGGGTCGTTCACCCGGGACAGGGCGGCCCTGACCGCGTCCTCGCTGGGCAGCGTGCCGGTCGCGCCCGCGGGGGGCGGGGGGGTATCGGTAGCCATGTCCCCGATGGTACGGCGCTCCCGGCGCCGCGGCGGACCGCCCCTTCGGGGGGTCGCGGGCGTGCCGTACGCTGCGGCTCGTGACAGAGAAGTCCCCCGCACTCCGTCCCAACTGGCGCCGTGCACTGGGGAGTGCGGCGTCCGCGGGAGCCCTGGTCGTCGCCCTCACCGCCCTCACCGCCTGCGGCGCCGACGAGCCCGAGCCCGAGACGAACGGCGTCGACGAGCTGCCCGCGGCGGAGATAGAGGAACGCGCGAGAGCCGCGGCCGCGGAGGCGTCCTCCGTCCGCCTCTCGGGGACGGTGATCACCGAGGCGGGGACGTTCCGGCTCGATGTGCGGCTCGGCGACGAGGGCGGGGTCGGCGAGGTCTCCACGGAGGGGACGACGTTCGAGCTGCTGCGGATCGGTGAGGACCTCTACATCAAGGCCGACCAGGCGTTCTGGGAGAGCGAGGGCATCCCCGACGAGCTGGAGACGGACCCGACGGAGAAGCTGGACAGCAAGTATGTCCGCGTCGTGCCCGACGATCCGGCCTATGAGCAGCTCAGCGGCTTCACCGACAAGAACACCCTCCTCGACGGGCTGCTCACGCTCGACGGCGAGCGCGCGATCGGCGAGGAGGGCGAGATCGACGGCAGCCCCACCATCCGCGTCGAGGCGGGCGGGGGCGCGGGGGGCGTGATCGAGGTGGCGCTCATGGGCACGCCCTACCCGCTGCGCCTGGAGCGCGGCGGCGCGGCGGGGCAGCTGACGCTTGACGACTGGGGCGAGGAGTTCTCGTTGAACGAGCCCAAGGAGGACGAGATCGTCGACTACGGGGACGCGCTGATCAACCCCGACGAGTAGCCCGGTGGCCCGACGCCCCGCGCCTGCGCACGGGCAGCCCGCTCGGCGTCGCGACGCGGGTGCTCGCCGGGGTCGGCAGCGGCGGCGCGGCCGACGACTCGGAGGGCATCGCGCCCGGGCGCTGGGAGGGCTCACCGGCCGGTTCGAGGCGCAGCACGCGGCACTCGCGGGCCCAGCGCTCGGCGATGCCGTCGGCGTCGGGGGCGTTGAGCCGCTTCCCCTTCAGCTCGGCGACCGCGTCGGACCAGCTCTCGCTCCCCGGGGCGGGCTCGGCGACCACGGCGGGCCACACGACCAGGCGCCCGCCCTTGTCCTTGCTGCGGCAGCTGACCGTCGCGGCGGCGCCATCGGCCAGCCCGAGCCCGTCGAGCGGCTGCTCGCCAGGACCTCCGACCAGGCACACCGCGCCGCCCGACCACACGTGCCACAGCGCTCTCGCCGCGCCCTCGGGGCCGCGCACCCAGACCAGTGCGGACTTCTTCGCGGACTCCTCGATCAGGGCCAGGTCGAACGCGGCGATGGCGGCGTGGGAGGTCATGCCAGGGAGCGTAGCCGTGGGTGGCTCACGCGGACAGGCCGAGGGCCGCCATGCGCCGGGTGTGCGCCTCGGTGATGCGCGAGAACATCCGGCCGATCTCCGCCAGGTCGAAGCCGTCGGCGACGCCGCCCACCAGCATCGTGGAGAGCGCGTCCCGGTCGGCGACCACCCGCTGGGCCTGCGACAGCGCCTCGCCCATCAGCCGCCGCGCCCACAGCGCGAGGCGGCCGCCCACCGGGGGCTCGGCCGCGATCGCGGAGCGCACCTTCTCGACGGCGAACTCGGCGTGCCCGGTGTCGTCGAGCACGGCGAGCACGAGCGAGCGGGTGTCGGAGTCGAGGCGTGAGGCGACCTCGCGGTAGAAGTCGGCGGCGATCGCGTCACCGACGTACGCCTTGACCAGGCCCTCGAGCCAGTCGGACGGCGCGGTCAGCCGGTGGAAGTCCTCGAGGGCCGACGCGAAGGGCTCCATGGCCTCGGTCGGCTCCTCGTCGATCTGCCGCAGCCGCTCGGTGAGCTGCTCGAAGTGGTGGAACTCGGCCGCGGCCATCCGGGCCAGCGCCGCCTTGTCGGCCAGGGTGGGCGCCAGCTTGGCGTCCTCCGCGAGGCGCTCGAACGCCGCGAGCTCGCCGTAGGCCAGGGCGCCGAGCAGGTCCACCACGGCCGCCCGGTACCTCGGGTCGGCCGACGCCTCCGCCCAGTCGGCCGCGGGCCGCGGCGCCTCGGAAGCGGGGGTCGAGGTCTCGGACGTCTCCATCAGCTCTCCTCCGCGGGCGGTCGTGGGCCCCGCCCTCTCCTGGTCACGCCGTGCACAATAGCCCCTGAGCGTGGCCCTCCGTCCCGTGTGACGATCACCCGGACGACAGGGCCTGCCGCATGTGCGCCGTTCCGGGGTACAGTGGTATAGCGGCCCACTTGTATGTGGTGGGCCCATCCCCATGCCGGAGACCTGGGCCGGTCGCGTCCGCCGTCGCCTCGGCCGGACGTGCCGTAGGCCCAGACCCCCGAGGATGCCCGGTCGGTGGCCCGATCGGCTCCGACCTGACCAGCCCTCCGCGGCGGTGCGGTGTTCGCACCCTCCGCGGCATGAGGGACCCCGCTCGCGCGGTGCGTGCGCTTGAGCGAGACGACCGGGTCCCGCGCCCGAAGGCCGGCCCCCGACAGGGCCGCCACCCGCAGGCGCGGTGCAATCGACCCGCCTCGCCGCCGGGTGCCGCGTCACACAGAAGAGGCAACGACCCTGTCCGCTACCACCACACCCACCAGCTTTCGGGATCTGGGGATCCTGGCCGAGACGGCAGAGGCCCTCGAGGCCGTCGGCATCACCACCCCGTTCCCCATCCAGGAGATGACCCTCCCGGTCGCCCTCGCGGGCACGGACGTCATCGGCCAGGCCAAGACCGGCACGGGCAAGACGCTGGGCTTCGGCCTGCCGCTGCTCGAGAAGGTCACCGTTCCCGCCGACGTCGAGTCCGGGCGCGCCGAGACCGCCGGGCTCACCGACGCCCCGCAGGCGCTCGTCGTCGTGCCCACGCGCGAGCTGTGCCAGCAGGTGACCAACGACCTGCTGACCGCGGGCAAGGTGCGGAACGTCCGCGTCGTCTCCATCTACGGAGGCCGCGCCTACGAGCCGCAGGTCGAGGCGCTGGCCCGGGGCGTGGACGTCGTCGTCGGCACGCCGGGGCGGCTGCTCGACCTCGCGGGCCAGCGCAAGCTCGACCTGTCGCACATCCGCTGCCTCGTCCTCGACGAGGCCGACGAGATGCTCGACCTCGGCTTCCTGCCCGACGTGGAGAAGATCATCGAGCGCCTGCCCGCGAAGCGGCAGACGATGCTGTTCTCCGCCACCATGCCGGGGCAGGTCATCGGCCTCGCCCGGCGGTACATGAGCCAGCCCACCCACATCCGCGCCACGGAGCCCGACGACGAGGGCGCGACTGTGGCCAACACCACGCAGCACGTCTTCAGGGCGCACTCGCTCGACAAGCCCGAGATGGTCTCGCGCATCCTCCAGGCCGAGGGCAGGGGCCTGGTGATGATCTTCTGCCGCACCAAGCGCACGGCCGCCGACGTGGCCGAGCAGCTGGGCCGCCGGGGCTTCGCCGCCGCCGCGGTCCACGGCGACCTGGGGCAGGGGGCGCGCGAGCAGGCGCTGCGGGCGTTCCGCAACGGGAAGGTCGACGTCCTCGTCTGTACCGACGTCGCGGCCCGCGGTATCGACGTGGACGGCGTCACCCATGTGATCAACTACCAGACGCCCGAGGACGAGAAGACCTATCTGCACCGCATCGGCAGGACGGGCCGCGCCGGTGCCACCGGCATCGCGGTCACCCTGGTCGACTGGGACGACATCCCGCGCTGGCAGCTGATCAACAAGGCGCTCGGCCTGGCGTTCCCCGACCCGCCCGAGACGTACTCCACCTCCCCGCACCTCTTCGAGGTGCTGCGGATCCCGGAGGGCACCAAGGGCACGCTGCCGCGCGCCGAGCGCACCCGCGCCGGGCTCGCGGCCGAGGAGGTCGAGGACCTGGGCGGGCCCGGTTCGCGGCGCCGCGGGCGCGAGACGCGCCCGCAGCGCGCGACGACCACCCGCACCCCGCGCCAGCGCCGCCGCACCCGCGGCGGGGTCGAGGTCGGGGACGAGGGCGGCGAGGCGCCCGAGGCGCCCGAGCCGCAGGGCGCGCGGAAGGCCGCGGCGCCCGCGAAGGCCAAGGCCGCCAAGGCCCAGGCCGCCCCCGCGGGGGACGCCGCGCCCGAGTCGGGCGGGGACGGCGCGGAGGGCGTCGCCGCGCCGCGCACCCCGCGCCGCCGTCGCCGCAGGACCCGCGGCGGCCAGGCGGGGGCCACGGGAGCGGCGGGCGCGGGCGGCGCGGCCACCGCCACGGACCCGGCGCCGACCGAGTCCTGAGGATCGGCGCCTGACACGGCTCACATCGAGGCGGGGCCCTCAGAAGACGGGCTCGCCGTCCCGGGTCAGGCGCCAGTCGACCGAGGCGAACGCGGCGGGGTCGATCTCGCCGTTCGCCTGGACCCACGCGATGATCGTGTTGCGGATCTCGTCCGAGTTCGACCAGAGCTGGTCGGCCGCGGCCACATGCGGAAAGTTTCCGCCGCCGTTGGCGCGGTAGTTGTTCACCGCGAGCACGAACTCCGCCGTGTCCGCGACCGGTTCGCCCTCGAACGCGAGCCCGGTGATCCGCGAGCCCGCGGGCTCGGCGATGTCGATGTCGTAGGTGACCCCGCTGACCACGTCGTAGTTGTAGTCGGGCGTCCCGTCCGCGTTGGTCAGCTCCTCCGGGTCCACCGGGGCGCCCGCCGGGACCCGCGCGAAGTAACGGGCCGAGAACTCCAGGTAGTCCTTCAGCTGCGCGCCCGTGACGAGCCGGGCCTCCAGCGTGTTCTCGAAGACGTACATCCCCGCCACGTCCCGGATCGTGACATCGCCCGCGGGGATCGCCGCGGTGCGCGAGAAGCAGGCCGCCTGCGACAGCACCGGCAGGTCCCCGTACTCCGTGCCCGCCATCGCCGCGCGCACCGTCTCGGCCTGCACATGGTTGATGAAGTCGATGATCGGGGTGTCGCGCCATGGCGCCTCGGCCGCCGTCATCGCCTCGGACGCGGTGCCGATGACCTGGTTGACATAGGCGACCGCGTTGGCGTGCTCCTCGGCCACGAGCGCGGTGATGCGCGGGTCCTCGTCGGCCGTGTTGGCGTTCAGCACGCGCGAGCCGACCGACTCGACCTGCCAGTGGCCGCGTCGCCACACCAGCTCGATGTCGAACACGCTCAGCCGCATGCCCCAGCGCAGCGGCTCGGAGAGCACCACGTCGCGCCCGGTCTCGGCGTTGGTCACCCGGCGCTCGGCGATCTCCTCGTGCGCGTGGCCCACCAGGATCGCGTCGATGCCCGGCACCTGCTCGGCGACCAGCGCGGCGGCGTTCTCCACGTGCGGGAGCTGGTCGCCGTACGAGGACGTGCCGCTCGTGCCCGAGTGCGCGGAGACGATGACGACGTCGGCGCCCGCGGCGCGCATCCTCGGCACCCAGTGCGCGGCCTGCTCGGGCAGCCCGGGGAACGTCATCAGGCCCTCGACATGCGCGCGGTCCCACACGGCGATGCCGGGGTTGGTGAGGCCGAGCACCCCGACCTTGACGTCCCGCCCGTACGGGTTGCGCAGCGTGCCGATCCAGTACGGCGGGAACGCGGGCCGCTCGGTCGCCGCGTCGAGCGCGTTGGCCGCGAGCAGGGGGAAGTCGCACTGCTCCTCGAAGGCGCGCAGCAGCGGGATGCCGTAGTTGAACTCGTGGTTGCCCAGCGCGACCGCGTCGTAGCCCATGGCGTTCATGGCCAGCGCCATGGGGTGCACGGGGCCGCCGTTCCCGCCGGTGATGGGGTCGATCTTGGCGTAGTAGTAGGCGAGTTGGGTGCCCTGGATGGTGTCGCCCGCGTCGATCAGCAGGGTGCGGTGGGGGCCGCGTTCGTCGCGGATCGCGTTGATCAGGGTGGAGAGCTTGGCCAGGCCGATGTCGTTCCCCTCGCCGTCGGTGAACTCGGCGTCGGTGAAGTAGTCCCAGTTCAGGACGTTGCCATGCAGGTCGGTCGTGCCCATGACGGAGAACGAGAAACGCAGGGGGTCGGGCGTCCACTCCGCGGCGGCGGGGGTGGTGCCCGCGGCGGTGGCGAGCGCGACGCCCGCGCTCGTGGCCGCGGTGCGGCCGATGAAGGTGCGGCGGTCGAGCGACATGGGGGTGACTCCTCGCGGGGTGGGGCCTCGGAACGCGCGTAGATTCTGGCGGAGCCGCCCGTTCGGCAACACCCCCTCGGCGTTTCTCCTCGATGACGGAACGATGTCGTCGGCCGTCTCCCGAGCCGGTTACCGTCGTGGGTGTGAGCAGACCGCCCTTCTGTGAACCGCCCGCCGAGGTGCGGGCCCACCGGCTCGCCACCCGCAGGGGCGAGTTCGCCGTGCTCGACGCCGTCCCCGCCGACCGCGCGCCCGTCGCCACGGCGCTCCTCGTGCCCGGGTACACCGGCAGCAAGGAGGACTTCATCGCGCTGCTCGTCCCGCTCGCCGAGGCGGGCATCAGGGCCGTGGCGGTCGACGGCCGCGGCCAGTACGAGTCGGTGTGCGCGGAGGGACCCGCGGCGTTCGGTCTCGGCGCGCTCGCCGAGGACGTGCTGGCGCAGGCGGCGGCGCTGGGCGAAGGGCCCCTGCACCTGGTGGGGCACTCGCTCGGCGGGCTGATCTCGCGCGGCGCGGTGCTGCGGGCGGTGGCCGCGGGGAGCGCCCCGCCGTTCGCCTCGCTCACGCTCATCGGCTCGGGTCCGGGGCGGATCGTGCGCCGCCAGCGGTGGCGCGCGCGGGCGCTCGGCGCGGTGCTGCCGCTGCTCGGCGCGCGGCGCATATGGTGGCTGACCCGGCGGGGCGTCGAGCCGGGCGAGGTGGGGGCGTTCCTCCACCGCCGCTGGCTGGCCAACGCGCCCACGCAGCTGCGGACCACGGGCCGCGCGCTGTGCTACGAGCCGGACCGGGTGGACCTGCTGGCGCGGGTGGGGCTGCCGATCCATGTGCTGTCGGGGGAGCGGGACGGCGTCTGGCCCGTCCCCGACATCGACCGCATGGCCGAACGCCTCGGCGCGCACCGCACGGTGATCGCGGGCGCCGAGCACTCGCCCAACGCCGAGGCCCCGGCGGCCACGGCGGCGGCCCTGCTCACGTTCTGGGCCGCCCTCCCCTCCCCGCGCCCGCCCGCCTCCCCCGACCCGACCGAACGGGACCGCTCGGCGGCGGGCTGACGGGGGCGCGTTGATCGGTGGCCCGCCGCGCGCGTGACCGCTTCGCGCGGGCGCTCGCGGGTACGCTCACCGATCCCGCGTTGGCCGCGCTGCCGCCCGTGGGCGCCGTTGACCAGTGGGCCGACGGCCTGGAGCTCCTGGAGCGGCAACGCCCCCCCCGCGCCGCCGTCGAGGCGTTCGGGCCGGTCAACCGACCAGCGGCTGGGCGCCCTTCGCGCGGGTGAGCAGCTCCGCGTAGACCTCGGGGGGCGTCGTGAACGCGCCGAGGTCGACCGCCTTGCGCGTGCCGTGGTAGTCGCTCGACCCCGTGGTCAGCAGGCCGAGGTCGCCCGCCAAGCCGAGCAGCCTCGCGTGGGCGTCGGCGTTGTGGTCCATGTGGTTCAGCTCGACACCGTCGAGACCCGCCTCGGCGAGCCGGACGATCGCGCCGTCGGGCACGCACCGGCCGCGCTGCTCGGCGAGCGGGTGGGCGAAGACGGCGACGCCACCGGCGTTCCTGATGAGGCGGATCGCGTCGAACGCGTCGAGCTCGTGCTTGCCGACCCAGGCCACGCCGCCGTCGCCGATCCACTGGGCGGTGAACGCGGCCGGGATGTCGGGGATGACGCCCGCCTCGACCATCGCGGCGGCGATGTGCGGGCGGCCGACCGAGCCCGCCGCCAGCTCGCGGACCCGCTCCCAGGTGATCGGGACGCCCATCTCCCGGAGCTTGGCCACGATGCCCTTCGCCCTCGGCACCCGGTCGTCGCGCAACAGGTCGCGCTCACGGGCCAGCTCGGGCTCGGTGGGGTCGAACAGGTACCCCAGCATGTGCAGCGAGACGCCGTCGAGGCGGCAGGAGATCTCCGCGCCGGTCACCAGCGTCAGGCCCGCGGGCAGCGCCGCGGCCGCGGCCGCGTGGCCCGCGACGGTGTCGTGGTCGGTCAGGGCGACGACGTCGAGCCCGGCGGCGCTGGCCGCTGCGACCAGCTCGTCGGGGGTGTCGGTGCCGTCGGACGCCGTGGAGTGGGTGTGCAGGTCGATGCGCACCGGTTCAGGATAGCCGCGGCAGCAGCTGCGGTGAGAGGGCGCCGCAGGGCACCAGGTCCACCTCGGACCCGGCGTCGCGCAGATCGGTCAGCACCAGCTCGTCGTACAGCAGCATCCCCGACTCGGGCGGCCACACGACGGCCCACAGCCACAGGCCCATCGCCTCGCCCGCGAACACCGCGCGGTCATCGGGGGCGTCCCGCACGAGCCACAGCGGGGTGGGGCGCCCCGCGGCCAGCACCTTGGCCTGCGGCGGCTCGTCGACGTCGAGCCGCGGGCCGGGGTCGGGGCCCGGCACGCCCGCGTATCCGGCGCCGAGGCCGACGCCCAACTCCTCGGCGATCAGCAGCAGCTCGCCGGGCCCGCCGAGCGGTCCAGGGCCCGTGCACGCGACGGCCGTGGCCCGGCCGCCGCCGCGGTCGTCCCCCGCGTAGGCGATGCCCGTGAACAGCCAGCCCACGGGCAGTGGCCACGGCATCCACACGGGAACGCGGGCGCGGCCGACGGCCACGGTGAGCGCGTTGACGCTGGGCGGGACGACGGGCTGGAGCGGGTGCACAGCGCCGTGGTCGGCACACTGCCAGGAGTCGGCGAAGAGCCCGGGCGCCCGGACCCGCCCACCGCATTTCGGGCAACTGGGTTCGCCCCTCATGGGGAACAACAGTCCCTCCGCGCCGCCCATGAGTCAAGGCGATTCACGGGCCGAGCGGGACCTGGGCGCGCAGCGGATCACGGGGATCGGCGCCATGGCCCGCCCAGCGCTCGGTCAACGCGTCCGCGCCGTGGGCCCGTTGCCAGGCCGCCTCGTGCGGGGTCATGGGCAGCAGCGGCAGGAAGCGCACCGGGTCGCGGGGCGCGGGGAGCGCCAACTCCGGTACGGATCCGTCGGGTCGGCCGACCAGCACCGCGGTGAACGGCGCCCCTGGCCACAGTGGCTCGCCCAGGTCGAGCGAGCCGCCAGGGGCCACCACGACGCCCTCCACCTGAGGCGAGGCGGCCACCACGGCCAGCGGGCGCAGCACCGCGTCGGTGGCGGCGCGCCCCGCGCGCAGGGTCAGCAACAGCTCGGCGCGCGGCCCTCGTTCGGGGTCGGCGACCGGCGCGGTGGGGTCGGCCATGGGCGCGGCCGACATGCCGAGGGTGGCGTAGCGCACGAGCCCCGCGGCCTGGTCGGGGAAGCGCAGCACCTCGATGCGGTCCACGCCGACGAACGTCACGGCCGCGCGCGCGTCCGGCTCGCCGAACGCCGTCCGCAGCCGGTCGGTCACCCGCGCCAGGACGCCGGTCACCGGACGGGCTCCGCGCGTTCGTCGAGGGGCGCGTCCACGGTCGCGCGCTCGGGGGTCACGCCGCGCTCGGCCCTGATCACCAGGGCGAGGCCGAGCAGGATGAGCGCCAGCGCGGGGTAGGCGGCGGCGGGCGGCAGCTGGCCGAGCCACACGGCCGCGATCAGCGCCGCGCCCGGGGTCTCGAGCAGCAGCGCCGTCGAGGTGATCGAGGGGCCGAGGCCGCGCACGACGCGGTTGATGAGCGAGTGGCCGAGCAGCTGCGCGGTGGCGGTGAGGGCGAGCAGCTTGAGCCAGGTCTCGCCCGCGTACCCGGCGCCGAGCGACGCCCCGGCCAGCAGGCACACCACGAGCAGCAGCGCGGCGGTCGCGCCGTAGCACAGGAACGTGTACGTCGTGGTGCTCGTCGTCCTGCGCACCTCGGCGCCGATCAGCACATACCCGGCCGCGGCGATCCCCCCGCCGAGCGCCAGCGCGTCCCCGGCCAGCGCCTCGGCGGAGAGCGAGAGGTCCACGCCGGTCAGCACGAGCACCCCGGCGAACGCGATCGCCGCGCCGCCCCACACCGCCGCGGGCGGCCGGTGGCCCGTCATCCGCAGCAGCAGGGTGGTCCAGACGGGGGTGGTGGTCACCAGCGCGACGGACGAGGCGACCGACGTCAGGTGCAGGCTGGGCAGCCAAAGACCGAAGTGTGCGGCGAGCGCGGCGCCCGAGGCCAGCGAGAGCAGGACCGTGCGGCGGCTCGTGGCGGCCAGCTCGGCGCGCAGCCGCCGGCGCAGCGCCATCACGGGGGCGAGCCCCGCGACGGCCAGGGCGTTGCGCCAGAACGCGATGGCAAGCGCGGGCGCTGCGGTGGCGGCGGCCAGGGGGCCCGAGACCGAGACGGTGGTCAACGCGACCGTCAGCAGCAGCGCGTCGAGGCGCGTGCCCGACGGCGCGGCAGGAGTGGCGGCCACGCGCTCCTCCTCCCTCGACTCCCTCGGCTCTTCCGGCTCCGTCGGCTCTTCCGGCTCGTCCGACGGCGGGAAAGCGAACGGCGGCCGGGATCAGCTCCGGCCGCCGGCGGGGGCGAGGGGCATGCCCCCGCCACAGGTGCTACAGGGCACCGAAGCCCACGCGGCGCGCGGTCGGCTGACCGATCTCCACATAGGCGACGCGGTCGGCGGGCACCAGCACCTTGCGGCCGCGTTCGTCGACCAGCGTGAGCACCTTGGCGCCACCCGACAGGGCCTCGCCGACGGCGGTCTCCACCTCCTCGGCAGACTGCCCGCTCTCGAGAACGATCTCGCGCGGCGTGTGCTGAACGCCGATCTTGATCTCCACGGCTTGTCCCTCCGGCTGGTCCATGACGTGCGCGACGGTACGCGCCGTACCCGCACAGGTTATCCGCGCCGGTCGGCCCGCTCGGCCACGGGCGGCCACGCCCAGAGCGAACAGCCGGTCGGCGGGGCGCGGGAACCCGGCCGGGTGCCGGACCTCAGTGCTGCATGGGGAAGCCCGCGATGCCGCGCCAGGCCAGCGAAGCGGTGAGCCTGCGCGCCATGTCACCGGGGATCTGCTGGCCCGAGCTGAGCCAGTGCCGCGCGGTGATCTGGGCCATGCCGCACAGGCTGACCGCGAGCAGCATCGCCTGCTCCTCCGGCAGGTCGGCGTCCTCGGCGATCAGCGGCGAGACCATCTTGGCGCAGTCGAGCGCCACCTGGTCCACGCGCTCGCGCACCGAGGGCTCGTTGGTCAGGTCGGACTCGAAGACCAGCCGGAACGCGCCGCCCTCGTGCTCCACATAGGAGAAGTACGCGTCCATCGTGGCGGCGATGCGCTGCTTGTTGTCGTTCGTCGAGGCGAGCGCCTCGCGCACGGCCTGCACGAGCGCCTGGCAGTGCTGGTCGAGCAGCGCGAGGTACAGCTCGAGCTTGCCGGGGAAGTGCTGGTACAGCACCGGCTTGCTGACCCCCGCCCGGTCGGCGATGTCGTCCATCGCCGCCGCGTGGTACCCCTGGGCGACGAACACTTCCTGCGCGGCGCCCAGCAGCTGATTGCGCCGGGCCCGGCGGGGCAGGCGCTGGCCGCGTGGGCGCGCCTCGGTCTGCTCGGTGGCTGTCACGCCGCCTCCCGGTGGTTGTGGTGTGCCCCCGTGCTGCACACGTCCTGGTGGTACACCGCTCCTGGTCGTACACCGTGCCGACATCGTACGTTCGAGCCGTCGCACAGCGTGCATCGCGAGCGGAGGAATTCGCTCATCGGACAACCCGCTCAGCGGTACTCGTCGTCGCCCGGGTCCACGACCCGCGCCTGCTCGGCGGCGTCCGCGGGGTCCGCCTCCTCGGCGGTGCGCTCGGCGAGAGGAGTGTCCCGCAGCCGCAGCAGGTCGAAACGCTGCTCGGCGGTGTCCGCCTCGGGAGCCTCCTCGTCGAGGCCCTCGTCGAACAGCTCGTCCGCCTGCTCGTCGTCGAGGAACTCGTCGAACGACTCGGGATCGGCCGGGTCCTGCGTCATGGCCGCCTCCTCCTCGTGGTCCTCTCCGGTCCGCCTGGCATCTTCCGGCCCTCCCAGCGTAGGTGTGTCCCGCCGGGGAGGCGAACCCACCGATTCGGGACCGGTCGCGGAGGGGTGCGTGCCAGGGGCGCGGGGGGCTCCTACTATGGCGCCATGCCAACCACCGAGGAGCTGCGCGTCCATGCCGCGCTCGCCGCCGCGGAGGGCTGGCCCGGGGTGCGGGACGGGGAGACGATGCGCTCGGTCGCGCTCCCGGGGATGACACTGGCGATCCGCCGCCGGGCAGCAGCGCTCGACGGCCTGGATCCTGCCCTCTTCGTGCACGGCCTCGGCGGCTCGTCGCGCAACTGGTCGGCGCTGATGGAGCGCCTCTCGTCCGACGTGGAGTGCGAGGCCGTCGACCTGCCGGGCTTCGGCGCCTCGCCCCCCGCGCGGACCGCCGACTACTCCCTCTACGGGCACGCCAGGGCGGTGATCCGCTGCCTCGAGGCCAGCGAGCGCGGCCCTGTCCACCTGTTCGGGAACTCCCTGGGCGGCGCCGTCGCCACCCGCGTCGCCGCGCTGCGGCCCGACCTCGTGCGCAGCCTGACCCTGGTCTCGCCCGCCCTGCCCGAGCTGAACCCCCAGCGCACCGCGCTGCCCACCGGGCTGCTCGGCGTTCCCGGCGTGACCCGGCTGCTGCGCCGCGTCACGCGGGACCAGCCGCCCGGGCAGCGCGCCCGCCAGGTGCTGCGCCTGTGCTACGGCGACCCGGCGCGGATCACGCTCGAGGAGTTCACCGCGGCCGAGGCCGAGCTCGAACGGCGGCAGTCGCTCCCGTACTTCTGGGACTCGCTCACCCGCAGCACCCGAGGGCTGGTCAACGCCTACACCCTGGGCGGCCAGCACTCGCTGTGGCGGCAGGCCGAACGGGTGCTCGCGCCCACGCTCCTGATGTACGGCGTGCGGGACCGTCTGGTGTCCTTCCGGGTGGCACGTCGGGCCAGTCGGGCGTTCGGCTGGTCGCGGCTCGTCGTGCTTCCCGAGGCGGGGCACATGGCCATGATGGAGTACCCGGAGGAAGTGGCCACGGCCTTCCGGGACTTCCTGCCCCTGACCACGCCGGCCGGGGCCGGCTGAGGGAGCGTATGGACCACCGAGACGCCGCCGCACCGACCGCACGGCGCGCGGAGCCGCTGCCGGGTCCCGGCGGCCGCGGACAAGGACCCCGTCAGGAGTATCTCGATGCCTTCGACGACAGACAGTTCGGGTACACCATCCCCGAACAGCGCCGCCCCGAAAGGCGCCGCCCCGAGGGGCGGGAGGGGCGCCCGAGGACGCAGTCGGGCGGGCGCCACGCGTCGCCGCGCAAGCGCAGGGCCGTGCTCGGGGATAGGCAGCGCCGCCGTGCGCCCGGCGGCTGGGGCAGGACGCTCAGCGGGATGGCCGCCGCCGCGGTCGTGACCGTGCTCGGCATCGCCGTCGCCGTCCGCGTGGCCGACCCCGGCTCGGGCGGCGCCGACGTGGCCGACGCCGAGCACCCGGCACCCGAGGGCCAGGCCGGGGGCGGCGCGGCCGAGCCCGACACGCGCCCCCGGGTCCCGGAGGACGCGCCCCCCGAGCGCGGTCCCGCGCCCGAGCCGACCTATGAGGAACTGCTGGGGCAGCGCGTGGAGATGGCGGCCGACCTGGCGGGCTCGGGCGAGCTCGTGCCGGTCGACGGCAGCGACGAGGCGGCCGACCCCGACGCGACCACGCTGGTGCGCTACCGCGTGGACGTGGAGGACGGGCTCGGCGTGGACCCTGAGTTCTTCGCCGACGCGGTGCAGCGCACGCTCAACGACGGCCGTGGCTGGAGCAACCGCGGGGAGCGCTCGTTCGCCCGGGTCTCCGGCGGCGACCACGACTTCGTCGTCACCCTGGCCAGCCCAGGTACGGCCGCGGACTGGTGTGCGATGTCGGGGCTCGACATCACCGAGGACAACGTCTCCTGCAACTCGTCGAGCACCGAGCGGGTCATCATCAACGCCTGGCGCTGGGCACAGGGCTCGGAGACCTACGGGGACGACATCGCGGGCTATCGGCAGATGCTCATCAACCACGAGGTGGGCCACCGCCTGGGCTACGGCCATGTGACCTGTCCGGCGGAGGGCGAGCCCGCGCCCGTGATGATGCAGCAGACCAAGTTCCTCGAGACCGAAGGCGTCACCTGCCTGCCCAACCCCTGGCCGCACCCCGGCAATTGACCGCGTGGGCGCGCGGTAACGACGCGGGGTCGCGCGAAGTCACGAATATTCACCCCTTCTGATGGTGCGGCGGACAACCGTCCGTCGCGCCGGGCACATGTAGACATACCGTCTTTCCGTCAGTGACCTGTCAGTGACACGGAGAGAGGGGGTGCGCGGGTGCGCGTCGCATTGCTCACGGAGGGTGGGTACCCGTATGCGCGGGGCGAGTCGGTCGCCTGGTGCGACCGGTTGCTGCACGGCCTGACCGGCCACGACTTCGACATCGGCGCCCTCAGCCGCGGCAGGCGGCAGGAGCGCGGGCCCCGGCGCCCGCTGCCGCCGCACGTGCGCCGGGTGCGCACCGCGCCGCTGTGGGGACCGCCGCCCGCCGGGCGCGCCTCGCGCGCGGGCGCGCGGCGGTTCGCCGAGCACTTCGCCGAGTTGACCGCCGCCCTGTGCCCCGGGCATCAGCTCCTGGGCGGGGAGGGCACCAGGCGACAGGCGGACCGTTTCGCCCATGGCCTGCACGGGCTCGCCGACGCCGCCGATGCCCATGGCGGGCTCGGCGGCTGGCTGCGCTCCGAGCGGGCCCTGCGGATCCTGGAGGCCGCGTGCCGCGCGCGGGGCGCGCCTCGGGCCCTGCGGTTCGCGCGGGTGGCCGACCTGCTCGCGGTCGCCGAGCGGCTCGAACGGGCCCTGCGCCCGCTGTCCCTCGACTGGTACGGCCCCGACGGGCTCGACGCGGCCGATCTGTGCCACGCCGTGGGCGGGGGGCCCGCCGCGCTCGCCGGGCTGCTGGCCAGGCGCCGCCACGGCACGCCGCTGCTCGTCACCGAGCGGCGCGTGCGCGTGCGCGAGCACTACCTCGCGGGGGCCGCGGCGGGCGCGGGGGCGCCGGTGCGGGCGCTGCTCGGCGCGTTCCAGGTGGGGCTGGCCCGCGAGATCTACGCGTCGGCCGCGCTGATCACGCCGGGCGACGCGCTGGCCAGGCGCTGGCAGGAGCGGTGCGGGGCCGCGCCCGAGCGGCTGCGCACCGTCTATCCGGGCCTTGACGCGCGCCCGTTCGACGCGGTGGCGAGGGCGCGGGGCGGGGCGGCGGCGCCCGCGCTCGTGTGGGTGGGGCGGCCGGTGCCGGAGAAGGACCTCGTCGGCCTGCTGCACGCGTTCCACCTGGTGCGCGCCGCCGAGCCGGGGGCGCGGCTGTGGATCGTGAGCGCGCCGGCGCACGGCCGGGGCGACGGCGCGTATCTCGCGCGGTGTCGCGCGCTGGCGGCCAGGCTCTTCCCCGCGCCTCGGGGCGGGCCCGGGCCCGTGGCGTTCGCCGAGGTGGGGGACGCCGAGGTGCCAGGGCTCGCGGACGCCTACGCCCGTGGCGGGGTCGTGGTGCTCTCCAGCGCGGTCGAGGGGTTTCCCGTGCCGCTCATCGAGGCGATGTTCAGCGGCGGGGCGACCGTGTCCACCGACGCGGGCGCGGTCGCCGAGGTGGTCGGCGGCACCGGGCTCGTCGTGCCGCCGCGCGACCCGAGGGCGCTCGCCGAGGCGTGTCTCGCGCTGCTGCGCGACCCCGAGCGCCGGGCGCGGCTGGGGGCGGCGGCGCGCGCCAGGGCGCTCGAGCTGTTCACGGTCGAGCGGGACGTCGCGGCGTTCGGCGCGATCTACCGCGAGCTCGGCGGGGAGCGCCAGGCGGCGCCACGGCGGCCCGCCCGTGCGCGGGAGACCATACGCCTGACCGCCGTCGGGGGAGGCGAGCGGGCGTGACCGGCTCACCCGATCCCGTGCGCGCGCTGCTCTCCGACCACCGCGCCCTGTGCGAACGGGCCGTCGACCCGCTGGAGATCGCCGCGGGGCTCGAGGCCAGCGGCGTCACCGACCGGGCGGCGGCGCGTTTCCGGCACCGCGACGTGTTCTCGCTCGCCGATGAGCTGTTCGCGCGCGTCACGCCCCCCGAGCGCGCCGAGGGCGCCGACGCGGGGCGCGCGCCCCGGCGCCGTCGGCGGGCCGCGCGCCTGCTGTCCCCGCTGCTGCCCGGCGTGCTGTGCGCCGCCACGGTGGCCGCGGCCCTGGCCCGCCCGTTCGCCGCTGTCGTGCTCGCGGTCGCGCTGGCCGCGCTGACGCTCGCCGCGGCGCGCCTGGTGCTCTCGCCGCTCGGCCCGCCGGGGCTCGCCGGGATCTGCGCGCTCCCCCCGGTCGGCTACGCGCTGTTCGGCGACGCGGCGCTGGCCGAGCTGCTGCCGGGGCGGCAGTCCGTGCCCCAGGACGTGGCGACCGCGACCGCCCTCACCCTGGCGTTCGCCGCGGCGCCCACCGCGTGGTGCCGCGGCTGGTTCGCGGTGCGCCGCCTGAGGCTGCTCGCCACCAGCCGCGGGTTGCGCGAATTCGCCGCGGGGGCACGGCCTTTGCTCGCCGCCGCGCTGGCCCTCGTGCTGGCCGGGCTGCTGGCCGTGCAGGGCGCGGCGCGGCTGCTTCCCGTGCCGGGCACGCCGGGCGCGTTCGCCGCCACGACCGCGCTGGGGCTGCTGCTCGGCCTCGCCGTCCTGCTGGTCGGCCACGGCCGCACGGGCGCCGCCGCCGCGGGCCTCGCGGCGGCGGGCGCGGTCGAGCTGCTCGCGCTCGCGCTGGCGGGCGGCGCGTGGCTGCCCGGCTGCGCGGGCCTTGCCGCGCCCGTCGAGGCGCTGGTCGCGGCGCACGGCACGGCCGTCGTTCCCGCGCTCGCGTGCGGCGGAGCGGCGGCCGCGCTGCTCGTCCCCACCGTCCGCACCCTGACCCGCGCCGCCACCCCCCTGTGAGCCCGTCCCCCCACGAGACCCGTTCCGATGCGACACGAGGAGTTCGAGAACCGATGACCCGACAGCTGCCCGGCGTTCGCGCCGCCGCCTCCAGGGAGGCCGTCCGATGAGAGTGCTGCTTCTGGGCGCCGGCGGGTATCTGGGCCGGTTCGTGGCCGACCGGCTGCTCGCCGACCCCGCCGTCCAGCTCACCGCGCTCGGCCGGGGCGACGACGCGGATGTGCGCTTCGACCTGTCCACCGGGAGCCCTGGCGCCCTGACGCGTTTCCTCGACGCCGTCCACCCCGGCGTCGTCGTCAACTGCGCGGGCGCCATCCGCGGCACGGCGAGCGAGCTGACCCGGCACAACACCGTGGCCACCGCGACCCTGGGCGAGTCGCTGCGGCGCAGCGGGTGCCGGGCGCGGCTCGTCCACCTGGGGTGCGCCGCGGAGTACGGCCCCTCGCAGAACGGCTCGTCGATCGCCGAGGACGCGGTGGCCAGGCCGGGCGGCCCCTACGGCGTGAGCAAGCTGGCCGCGACCGAGCTCGTGCTCGGCTCGGGCCTCGACGCGATCGTGCTGCGGGTGTTCTCGCCGACCGGGCCAGGCACGCCCGCGGGGTCGCCGCTCGGGCGCCTCGCCGACTCGCTGCGCCGCGCGATGCAGCACGGCGACAGCGAGCTCAAGGTCGGCGGGCTCGGCGTGCAGCGCGACTTCGTCGACGTCCGCGACGTCGCCAGGGCCGTGCACGCGGCGACGCTGTCCGCCGCGCAGGGGGTGGTCAACATCGGCACGGGCCACGCCGTTCGGCTGCGCGACGCCGCGAGCGCGCTGGCCAGGATCTCGGGGTACACCGGGACCCTGCACGAGCTCGACGGGCCGCCCGCGCCCCGGCACCCGGACGGCGTCGCGGTCGTTCCCTACCCGGACGGCTGCGGCGCGTGGCAGCAGGCGGACGTGCGCACCGCGCGCGACCGGCTCGGCTGGCGGGCCCGCATCGGGTTGGAGGAGTCGCTGGCCGACATCTGGATGGAGGCGGCCTGCCGGATGTGAGGCCGCCTCCTGGAGGGGTGGCGGCCGCCTGCCCACAGGGTGGAACGGGTGTCTCGGAATGGGACGGGCCGTGGCAGTGTTGAACCACGAAGGACTGTCCCTCAAGACCCCACGGAGTCACCGTGTCGCTGCCACCCCTGGTAGAGCCGGCCGCCGAGCTCACCGTCGACGAGGTCCGCAGGTATTCGCGCCATCTGATCATTCCGGACGTCGGGATGGACGGGCAGAAGCGGCTGAAGAACGCCAAGGTGCTGTGCGTGGGCGCGGGCGGCCTGGGGTCTCCCGCGCTCATGTACCTGGCCGCGGCCGGGGTCGGCACGCTCGGCATCGTCGAGTTCGACGAGGTGGACGAGTCGAACCTCCAGCGGCAGATCATCCACAGCCAGGCCGACATCGGGAAGTCCAAGGCCGTCTCGGCCAAGGAGACCGTCCTCGGCATCAACCCGTATGTGCAGGTCGAGGTGCACGAGGAGCGCCTCGACTCCTCCAACGTCATGGAGCTGTTCGCGCGGTACGACCTGATCGTCGACGGCACCGACAACTTCGCGACCCGTTACCTGGTCAACGACGCGTGCGTGCTGCTGAACAAGCCGTATGTGTGGGGCTCCATCTACCGCTTCGACGGCCAGGCCTCGGTCTTCTGGTCCGAGCACGGCCCGTGCTACCGCTGCCTCTACCCCGAGCCCCCGCCGCCCGGCATGGTGCCCTCGTGCGCCGAGGGCGGCGTGCTCGGCGTGCTGTGCGCGTCGATCGGCTCGATCCAGGTCACCGAGGCGATCAAGGTGCTGACCGGCACGGGTGAGCCGCTGGTCGGGCGGCTGATGATCTATGACGCCCTGGAGATGACGTACCGGCAGGTCAAGGTCCGCAAGGACCCCGACTGCGCGGTGTGCGGCGAGAGCCCCACGGTCACCGAGCTGATCGACTACGAGGCGTTCTGCGGCGTGGTCTCGGACGAGGCCCAGGCCGCCGCGGCGGGGTCCACGATCACCCCGGCGCAGCTCAAGGAGTGGATCGACGCCGACGAGAAGATCGACATCATCGACGTCCGCGAGCCCAACGAGTACGAGATCGTGTCCATCCCCGGCGCGCGGCTCGTTCCGAAGAACGAGTTCCTGATGGGCAACGCCCTCAGCGGCCTGCCGCAGGACCGGCGCATCGTCTTGCACTGCAAGACGGGTGTCCGCTCCGCGGAAGTTCTCGCGGTGCTCAAGAACGCCGGGTTCGCGGACGCGGTGCACGTGGGCGGCGGCGTCATCGGCTGGGTGAACCAGATCGAGCCGCAGAAGCCCGTCTACTGAACACCCCGTAGGGCGGCCTGCGGCGCGGCTCAGCCGCCGCAGGTCAGCCCGGGCTCGGGGACCGTGCCGTCGAGCAGGTAGCGGTCGGTCACCGCGGTGACGCACGGGTCGCCGCTGCCGTAGGCGCCATGGCCCTCGCCGTCGTAGGTGAGCAGCACCCCGACGCCGTCGCCGAGCGCCTCGCGCATGCGCTCGGCGCCCGCGTAGGGCGTGGCCGGGTCGCCGGTGGTGGCGAGCAGCAGGATGGGCGCGGCGCCTTCGGCGGACACCTCGGGCCTGTCGCTCTCGCCGCTCACGGGCCAGTGGGCGCACGCCAGCACGGACCAGACCAGCTGCGGGCCGAAGACGGGCGAGGCCGCCTCGAACTCCGCGCGGTGCTCCGCCACGTCGTCCACGGTGAGGCGGGAGGCGAAGTCGGCGCAGTTGATGGCGTTGTTGGCGGCGTGGAGGTTGCGGTAACGGCCTTGGGCGTCACGGCCGTTGTACTCCTCGGCGGCGGCGAGCAGCAGGTCGCCGCGGTCCTCGTCGAGCGCCTGGCGCAGCGCCTCGGTCAGATAGGGCCATGACGCCTCGGAGTAGAGGGCGGAGAGCAGGGCGGTCAGCGCGAGGCCCGCGGTCAGCTCGCGCTCGGTCGCGGTGGGCAGGGGGCGTGCGCGGAGCGCGTCGAAGAGGCCGTTGATGGTGTCGTACGCGGGCCGCCCGCCGTCGCCCGTGGGGCAGTCGGGTCCGGTGGCGGCGCAGTCGGCCAGGTAGTTGTCGAGGGCGAGCTGGAAGCCCTCGGCCTGGAGGAGCGCCCGCTGGGTGACGTCCCTCGTGGGGTCCACGACGGCGTCGAACACGGCGCGCCCGACGCGCTCGGGGAACAGGTGCGCGTAGACCGCGCCCAGCTTGGTGCCGTAACTGACGCCGAAGTAGTGCAGCTTCTCGTCGCCGAGCGCGGCGCGCAGCAGGTCGAGGTCGCGGGCGGCGTCGCGCGTGGTGACGTGCGGCAGCAGGCGACCGGCGTTGGCCGCGCAGTCCCTGGCGTAGTCGCGGCTGTCGGCCAGGTACGCGGACTCCTCGTCGGGCGTCAGCGGGGGGCCGTCGTCCTGCTGGCCCGCGGCGTCGATCTCGGCGTCCGAGCGGCACACCACGCCCGCGCTCTCGCCCACGCCGCGCGGGTCGAAGCTCACCAGGTCGAAGCCACCGGCGCGCAGGGCCTCGTAACGGGTGGCGGCGCGGGGGAGCGTGGCCACCCCCGAGCCGCCGGGGCCGCCGAAGTTGAACACCAGCGATCCGACCCGGTCACCCTCGGCGGTGGAACGGGCGCGGATGACCGCGATGTCGATCGTTTCGCTGCCCTCGGGGTCGGCGTAGTCGAGCGGCACCGAAAGACGCGCGCACTCCCAGCCGTCGCCCGGCGCCTCGCCCGCGCCCTGGAGCGCGCTGGGCGCGGGGCACTCGGCCCAGGTGAGGGTCTGCTCCGTGAACTCGGCGGGCAGCGCGGGCTCGTGGGCCTGCTCGGGCCCGGGCGCCGCGTCCGCCTCGGGTATCCCGAGCGCCGCGGGGGGCGCGCCGTCTCCGCTGCACGCCCCCACCGTGACCGCCATGGCCACGGCCAGGGCCGCCGCTCGTGTCCCACCCCGGCGCATTCGCAAACCCCCTCGCACGCCACGTTCCCCTGCGAGGCTACCCGCAGGGGCGGCCGCCCCGCGCCATCACGTTCGCGAACGGTCAGGCGCCCGGCGGCTGTTCGCGGCCCCCGCCGCGCCGCGCGCGGCGCCAGGCGTCCTCGAACTCCGCCGCGTCGATGACGGATCCGGAGAGCCCCGGCTCGCCCGACACGTCGTCGATCGCGCCGAACGCGATCTCGGCGAGCAGCGTTCCCCTGGAGCCGCCGTGCGCGTCGGCCCACCCGGTCCCGCCGTCGCCGAACTCCTCGACCCTGCGCGTTTCCCGGTCGTCGTCGCCGATCTCGCAGTACAGGGTGACCGGCTCGTCGGCGTGGTCGTGGTGCCAGTGGACTCTCCAGTGCCGCATCGGACCACGGTAGTCGGGCACCGCGCCCGGGGCGTCAGTCGCACGTGTCGCCGTTGTCGGGGAGGTCGCCGCGCAGGAGGTAGGCGTTGGTCTTGTCGACGACGCAGTCGTTGCCGCTCGTGTACGCGCCATGGCCCTCGCCGTCGAACGTGAGGGTGACCGCCACGTCCTCGCCGCCCAGCGCCTTCTGCATGTGCTCGGTGCCCTGGAACGGGGTCGCCGGGTCGCCCGTCGTGCCGATCAGCAGCATCGTGTCGGCGCCCTCGGCCCCGACCTCGGGGTGCGGGCGGTCGCCCCGCACCGGCCAGTGCGTGCAGTTGAGCAGCGACCAGGCCATCGCGGGGCCGAAGACCGCCGATGCGTCGTCGAACGCGTCGCGCACGCGCCGGACATCGGCATCCGTGTAGCGCTCGCTGGAGTCGGCGCAGCTGATCGCGGTGAGGGAGGACTGGAGGGTGCTGTAGGTGCCGTCGGGGTTGCGGCCGTTCATCGCGTCGCCGAGGGCCAGCAGCACGGTGCCGTCGGGGCGTTCGTCCGACAGCGCGTCGTCGAGGCCCTGGGTGAGGTAGGGCCAGAAGTCCTCGGAGTAGAGCGACTGCGCGATGCCGCCCCAGGCGAGCGACTCGGTCAGCCGCCTGTCGTCGGGGTCCTGGGTGCGCAGGGGGCGTTCGCGCAGCCGGTGCAGCAGGTCGGTCAGCCGGTCCTCGGCCTCGTCCTCGTCGTCGCCGAGGGGGCAGTTCTCGCTCTCGGCGCAGCGGTCGATGTAGGTGTCGAGAGCCAGCTGGAAGCCCTTCGTCTGGGCCAGGGCGCCCTGTTCGGTCGTGCCGGTGGGGTCGACGACGGCGTCGAAGACGGCGCGGCCGACGCGGCGCGGGAAGAGGTGCGCGTAGACGGCGCCGAGCTCGGTGCCGTAGCTGACGCCGAAGTAGTGCAGCTCGCGGTCGCCGAGCACCCGGCGCAGCAGGTCCATGTCGCGCGCGGTGGCCTCGGTGGTGAGGTGCGGCAGCAGGTCGCCCGCCGACTCCTCGCAGCCCTGGGCGAACTCGCGGAGCCGGTCGTTGAGCCGGCGCCGCTCCTTCGCGTTCTCCGGCACGGGGTCGGCCGCGAAGTAGCGGTCGAGGCCCTCGGGGTCGAGGCAGTTGACGCCCTCGCTGTCGCCGACGCCGCGCGGGTCGAAGCTGACGAGGTCGTAACGCCGGTGCAGATCGCGGTAGTCCTGGCCGAACGCGGGCAGCGTGAGAACGCCGGAGCCGCCGGGGCCGCCGAAGTTGAAGATCAGGGAGCCGATCCGGTCGTCGCCGCGCTCGTGGGCCTCCGACCTGATCAGCGCGATGTCGAGGGTGTCGCCCTCGGGGGAGCGGTAGTCCACGGGCGCCCGCATCGTCGCGCACTCCCACTCGGTGCCGTCGGGCAGCGGGCTCGGCGACATCTGCTCGTCGCCCTGGGACGCGTCGGGCGCCTCGCAGCGTGACCAGTCGAGGGACTGGTCGGTGAGGGAGTCGGGCAGGTCGGACGTGTCGGCGGGCTCCGACCTGGCCGCGGGCGCCGAGCCGAGGCCGCGCCCGCCGCGTTCGACCCCCGAGCACGCGGGAAGGGCCAGCAGCGCGCAGGTGGTCGCCAGGGCGGCGCAGGGGAGGGCCAGCCGGGCTCGGATCATGAGGGGGGCTCCCATCCTTGGCGCCGACAGGTCCTTCAGGCACATCGTCGGCGCGCGCCCGACGCGTTCGCACGCGGGCGGCGTCAACCGGGTGACGCGCCCCCCGGCGCGAGCCAGCGCCCGCGCAGCGCGATCAGCACCGCGGCCGCCACCGCGAGCAGCACGAGCGAGACGGCGGTGGCGCCCGCGGGGTCGTCCTGGAGCAGCAGGTACACCTTGAGCGGCAGCGTCTGGGTGGCCCCTGGCAGGTTCCCCGCGAACGTGATCGTCGCCCCGAACTCCCCCAGCGCGCGCGCCCAGCACAGCGCCGCCCCCGCGGCGAGCGCCGGGCCGACCATGGGCAGGGTGACGAGCCGCAGCGTGGTCAGCGGGCCCGCGCCCATGGTGGCGGCGGCCTCCTCGTAGTGCGGCTCGAGCCCGGAGAGCGCGCCCTCGAGGCTGATCACCAGGAACGGCATCGACACGAAGACGGCCGCGACCACCGCCCCCGCGGTCGAGAACGGCAGCCGCACGCCCAGCGACTCCAGCGGCCCGCCGAGCAGCCCACGCCGCCCGAGCCCCTGGAGCAGCGCGACCCCGGCGACCGTCGGCGGCAGCACCATCGGCAGCAGCACCAGGGAGCGCACGAGCGTCTTGCCGCGGAAGTCGGTGCGGGCCAGCAGCCAGGCCAGCGGCACGCCGAACGCCAGCGAGATCACCAGCGCCCACCCCGACACCAGCAGCGACAGGCGCAGCGCCTCGGTCACCGCGGGGTCGGTGAGCCGTTCGCCGAGACCCGACCAGGGCGCGTCGGCGACGATGCCGAGCAGCGGCGTCAGCAGGAACGCCACCCCGAACAGCGCGGGGACGGCCAGGGTGAGGGGCGGGCGGCGCCTCACGAGGGGCTCATGGGTGGGCTCACGAGGGGCTCATGGGGCGAGGAAGCCCGCGTCGTCGAGCAGCCCCTGGGCCTCGTCGCCGCTCAGCCACTCCACGAACGCGGCCGCCTCGTCGGGTCTTTCGGCGCCGTCCAGGGTGGCGGCGGGGTACTCGGCGAGGGTGTTCTGCTCCTCGGGGATCGGCACGGAGAGCACGTCGTCCCCCGCGGACGCGGCGTCGGTGACATAGACCAGGCCCGCGTCCGCCTCGCCGAGCCGCACCTTGCCCAGCACGGACCTGACGTTGGGCTCCTCGGAGTCGGGCCGCGCCTCGACGCCCGCGCGGTCGAGGATCTCGCGCCCGTAGCGGCCCGCGGGGACCTCGGGGGCGGCGAGCACGAGGTTGATGGCCGGGTCGGCCAGGTCATCGAGGGCGTCGATGCCCGCGGGGTTGTCGGGCGGGGTGACGATCGTCAGCTCGTTGCGGGCGATCACGGTGGGCTCGCCCGTCTCGCCCTCGACGCCCGCCATCGTCTCGGTGTCGGCGGTGACCAGCACGTCGGCGGGCACGCCCTGGGTGACCTGGGCGGCCAGCTCCTGGGAGCCCGCGAACGAGAAGCGGACGGTGACGCCGGGGTTGGCCTCCTCGTAGAGCTCGCCCGCCTCCTCGAACACGTCGGTCAGCGAGGCCGCGGCCAGCACGGTCAGCGTCGTGTCGCCGCCTCCGCCGCCTCCGCCGCCTCCGCCGCCTCCCCCGCCCTCGTCGTCCGACTCGTCCGAGCCGCAGGCCGCGAGCGGCAGCGCGAGCGGCACGAGCAGCAGTGCGGCGGCCAGGCGCCGCGGGATGCGTGTGGACATGTCCCGAACCCCCTCCGGGCCTCGTCAGGCCCTGTCGATGTGCACGCTCGTCGCCTTGACGCGGGCCACGGCCTCCATGCCGACGGCCAGGCCGAGCTCCTCGACGGCCTCGCGCGTCAGCAGCGAGACCAGCCGGTGGGGACCGGCCTGGATCTCGACCTGGGCCGCGACGTCGCCGAGCGTGACGGCGGTGATGATGCCGGGGAAGGCGTTGCGCGCGGTCGTGTAGGGCCCGTCCCGGTCGTCGCCCGTGCCGCTCGGCGCCTCGCTCGCGAGGGCGACGGCGAACGTCGCGAGGTCGGGGCCGGCTATCAGCCGCCGCCCCGCCTCGTCGCGCCGGGTGGGCAGCCGCCCGGCGTCCGCCCAGCGCCGCACCGTGTCGGGGCTCACCCCGAGCAGCCGCGCCGCCCGCCCCATGCTGTAGGACCGCATGTGCGGGACATTAGGCGCTCAAGGCTCGCAGGCACAAGGGGACTCCGGATCCACGGCTGGCAACTGCGATCCCTGAGGCGCTAGATGGCTTCCTTGCGGGTGAGCTGGGTGAACGCCAGCCACCCCGGGAGCACCGGCAGCCAGAACGTCATCATCCGGAACAGCACCACCGCGCCGAGCGCCGAGCTGTCCGGCACGCCGAACGCCACGAGCGCGCCGGTCAGCGTGATCTCGATCGCGCCGATGCCGCCGGGGGTGGGGGCGGCGGAGCCCAGGGCGTTACCGGCCAGGAAGACCACCGCGAGCGTGGGGTAGTGCACGTCCTCGCCGAACGCCCGCAGCGAGGCGTCGAGGCACAGGATGAACGCCATCGTCATCAGCAGCATCCCGCCGACGCCCGACAGGAGCTTCTTCGGCTGCTGCACGACGTCGAGCATGCGCGGCACCACCCCGGCGAACAGGCTGCGGACCCGGTCGAGGATCGCCTTCCTGAGGCTGGGCACCGCGGTGATGATCAGCACGATCACGGCCACCGTGAGCAGGCCCGCGATGACCGTTCTCGACGGCGAGAGGGTCGGGGTGCGCTCGGTGCCCGTGAGATAGCCGAAGAGGAGCAGCAGCCCGATGTGCGCGGTGGCGCCGAACAGTTGGGACGCGCCCACGCTGGCCACCGCGTGCCCGGGGCGCAGGCCCTGGCGTTGCAGGAAGCGGGCGTTGAGCGCCGCGCCGCCGATCGCCGCGGGCGCGACCAGCTTGACGAACGAGCCCGCGACCTGCGCCGTCACCGTCCGCTTGTAGGACACCTTCTCGGGCACGAACCCCAGCAGGCTCAGCGCCGCGGCGAAGTACGTCAGCGCCGAGAAGCCCGCGGCGACCAGGACCCAGCCCCAGTTGGCGTTCTCCCACACCCGCTGGAACTCCGGCTGGATGAGCTGCGACAGCAGGAAGTACGCGGCGAACGCGGCGGCGATGATGGTGACCAGCGTGCGTGGCTTGATCCGTTCGATGCGCGCGGGCTCTATCGGCGCCTGGGGGCGGACGAGCAGCACCTGCTGGCGGATCTTGGAGAGCAGGTCGGGCTCCCTGGCGTTGTCGAGGGCCTCCTCCATCGCCCGCTTCTCCGCCTGCTTGGCCGCCTTGACCGTCCTGCGGTTGGTGTCCTCCGGCAGGCTGCCGCGCGCCTCGCGGTACGCGCGGGCCGCGTCGAGCACGATCTGCCGCTCGCGCTGCGACCGTTCGCGCGACAGCTGCCGCAACGCGGTCCTCGTGGTGCGGCTCAGCGCGATCGGCTGGAGCATCGGCAGGCTGGCCGCGACCGCGTCGGGGCCGAGCACGGCGACGGCGGCGGAGACGGCACGCTCGGCGCCGACCCGCAGCCCGAACGTCGTGAGCAGCTGTGAGACGTCCATCCGCAGCAGCAGGTCGCCCGCCGCGATCTCGCCGCCGCGCAGCTCGGTCAGGTACACCTCGCCCTCGCGGTCGACCAGGAGCGAGCCGCCGTCCAGCCTGCGGTGCGCGATGCGGCGCGACTGGAGGATGGCCAGCTGCCGCCAGGCCGCCTCCATCAGCGCGTCGGTGACCTCGTCGTCGGGCAGCGCGTCCAGGTCGCGGCCGCCGATGTGCTCGTAGACCAGCATCACCGCGTCGGGGCCCAGCTCGGACGTGGCGATCAGCTTGGGGGCGCGCGCCCCCGCGGCTCCCGCGGCGTACGCCAGGAGCGCCTCCTGCTCGAGCGCCTGGCGCAGCGAAGGCAGGCTGCGGCGCTGGGTGATGCCGCGCAGCGCGAGCCGCCGCCAGAGCCGGTAGAAGAAGCCCTGCGCCTGCTGCGCCCTGTCCACCACGGTGACGTCGAGCGGCGGCCCGGTCTCCAGGGTGACCAGGTAGCGGCGCGTGCGCTCCTGCTGGCGGTCGCCGGTGTCCTTGCCGCCGTCCCGCTCGCCGAGGTGCTCGGCGCGCAGCGCGCTGACCGGGCGGAAGCCGACGTTCCGCAGCCCGGCGAGCAACTGCTGGCCCGTGGCGCGGACGTTGGGCGAGCCGACGGCGTAGAGCGTGCCGTAGGCGATGGTCCAGCCGATCAGGACGGTGACCACGATGGAGAACGGCGTGGTGTAGCCCGCCACCAGCATCGAGAGCGCGTCGAGCAGCAGCACGGCCCACATGGCGAGCCGCCAGCGGGGGCGGTGGTTCATGCCGACGGCCGTGGCATAGGCGATGACCGGCGCCAGATAGCCGTGCACCGGCTCGGTCACCGCGCCGCTCGGCGCGATGCGGGTCAGCGCGTCCTGCACCGAGTCGGGCGCGAGCCTGGCCACCCACAGGCTGAACGACAGCGACACCCCGTGCGCGAGCACCGCGGCGAGCACGCCGTCGGCGATGCGCAGCCCGTCGCGTTTCACCAGCCGCTCGATCGCGAACGCCACGGGGATCACCAGCACGGCCACGCTCGACGCGAACCCCGCGAAGTTGATCAGCAGCGAAGGCGCCTGGTCCGCGCCCTTGTCGACGTCGTCCTCGATGCCCTGGGTGGTGCCGATCGCGAACGTCGCGAGCGCCACCACGAGCGCGATCCCGAGCACCCCGAGGAGCACGCGCAGCAGATCACTCGGCCGGTGGACGCGGGCGGCCAGGATCGGCTCGTCCACCTCGAGATGGTCCGCGCGCGTCGGATCCGCGCGCAGCAGCGCGTCGAGCGGCTCGTCGGCGCCGTCCGGCTCGTCCTGCCGACGCGCCGTGCGCCCGTCCGCGTGCTGTGCCTCTTCTTCGCCCCGTATCACTGGTCGCTTCCCCAGGATTCTCCTCGTGCTGGAACTGCCGACCAGCCCTCCCCCGTGCTGGGACGATAGTGACACGAGAGACGGCCGCGGGTGGGCCGTCCGTGAGATACGGCACCATGAGCGCCATGGCTGACCCCACCGAAGACGCGGAAGGGGCGCCCACCCGGGGTGGCGCGCACCGGCTGCCCGAGTACGCCGACCGGGTCCTCACCGAGGTCGAACGCATCCCGCCCGGGCGGGTGCTGACGTACGGGGACATCGCGCGGCGCCTCGGCGACGGCGGGCCGCGCCAGGTCGGCAGGGTCATGGCGCAGTACGGCGGCGCGGTGCCCTGGTGGCGCGTGGTGCGCGCGGACGGGCGGCTCCTCCCCGGGCACGAGCGGCGCGCGTTGGAGCACTACCGCGCCGAGGGCACCCCCCTGCGCGCCGGCGCGGACCCCGGCGCGACGCCACGGCTCGACCTCCGGCGCGCGGTGTGGGACGGGGGCGTGGGCGGCGGGCGCCTGGCGCCCGGGCGCGGCTGAGCTTCGGCTCACGCTCACCAGCTTGCGCCGTCCGTCCGGGGGACGGGTGCGAAACGCTGCGCCCCGGGAGCCGTCTGGCGTACCGTCTCCTCCAACGTCCCCGAGAATGCGCGATGCACGTGAGCCTCTCCGTCCCCTTCACTGACCGGCCGCCCGCCCCGGGAGCGTACCGACTGGTGCGCGCCCCGGTCGGCGACGCACGGGTTGTAGCTGTGGACGCGAGCCAGCGCCAGGTGGTTGACCACCGGGGCGGGCCGCTGCTCGTGCTCGCGGGCCCCGGCACGGGGAAGACGACCACGCTGGTGGAGGCCGTGGCCCGCCGGGTGACGGACGGCACGGACCCCGAGCGCGTCCTGGTGCTGACGTTCAGCAGGAAGGCGGCCGCCGAGCTGAGGGACCGGCTGACCGCGCGCCTGGGAGGAGCCTCCCCGCAGGCGACCACGTTTCACTCCTTCGCCTACGCGTTCGTACGGGCACATCAGGACCGCGACCTGTTCGCCGAGCCGCTGCGGCTGCTCTCGGGGCCCGAGCAGGACCTCTATCTGCGCGAGCTGCTCGCGGGCCACCGCGACCCCGGGGCCTCGGGCTCGGGCGTCGAGTGGCCGGACGAGCTGCGCGCCTGCCTGACCACCAGGGGCTTCGCCGACGAGCTGCGCGCGGTGCTCGCGCGCAGCCGCGAGATCGGCCTCGAGCCCGACACGCTGGCCGGGTTCGCCCGCCGCACCGGGCGGCCCGACTGGGAGGCGGCGGCCCACTTCCTCGCCGAGTACCTGGATGTCACCGAGGCCCAGGGCGTGCTCGACTACACCGAGCTGGTGCGCGGCGCGGCGCGGCTCGCCGATGACCCGGGCGTCGCGGCGGCGGTCAGGGCGCGGTACGACGCGGTGTTCGTCGACGAGTACCAGGACACCGACCCGGCGCAGGTCGCGCTCCTGCGGGCGCTGGCCGGCGGCGGGCGCGACCTGGTGGTGTTCGGCGACCCCGACCAGGCGATCTACGCCTTCAGGGGCGGCGACGTGAACGGGATCCTCGGCTTCCCCGACGCGTTCCGCACCCGCGCGGGCGACCCGGCGCCCGTCGCGGTGCTGCGCACCGGCAGGCGCAGCGGGGCCGCGCTGCTCGCCGCCACGCGCCTGCTCGCCCAGCGCATGCCGCTGTCCAGGCTGCCCGCCGACGCGGTGCGCGGGCACCGGGCGCTGACGGCCGAACGGGACGGCGGGCGCGTCGAGGTGCGGACGTATCCCACGCCGGGCGCCGAGCTCGACAACATCGCGGATCTGCTGCGCCGCGCCCATCTCGAGGACGGCGTGCCATGGGGCGACATGGCCGTCCTGGTGCGCGCCGGCGCGCGGTCCATCCCGGTCGTGCGCCGGGCGCTCACGGCGGCGGGTGTGCCCCTCGAGGTGGACGGCGACGACCTGCCCCTGCGTCAGGAGCCCGCGGTCGCCCCGCTGCTGATGGCGTTGCGCGCGGTCGCCGGGCCAGGCCCCGACGAGGGCGCCGCGCTCGCTCCCGAGGACGCGCTCAAGCTGCTGACGTCCCCGCTCGGTGGCATGGACGCCGCCGACCTGCGCCGCCTCGGCCGCGCCCTGCGCAACGAGGAGCGCGCCGCGGGCGTCGCCACCCCGCGCCCCTCCGACGAGCTGATCGCCAGGGCGCTGGCCGAGCCCGAGCGGCTGGTCACCCACGACCCGGCGTACGCGGGGGGCGCGCAGCGCCTTGGGACGCTGCTGCGCAAGGCCCGCGAGCTGCTGGCGGGCGGCGGCAGCGCCGAGGAGGCGCTGTGGCTGCTGTGGGACGGCACGCCGTGGCCCGGGCGGCTCGAACGGGCCGCACGGCGCGGGGGAGCCGCGGGGCGCAACGCCGACCGCGACCTCGACGCGATGTGCGCGCTGTTCGACGCGGCGGCGCGCGCCGAGGAGCGCACCGGAGGGCGAGGGGCGCGCAACTTCCTGGCGGAGCTCGAGGCGCACGACATCGCCGCCGACACGCTCGCGCCGCGCGCCGTGCGCCCCGAGGCGGTGCGGCTCATGACGGCCCATCGCTCCAAGGGCCTCGAGTGGTCCCTCGTCGTGGTCGCCGGGGTGCAGGAGGGGCTCTGGCCCGACCTGCGGCGCCGCGGCTCGCTCCTCGAGGCCGACCGCATCGGCCGCGACGGTCTCGCCGAGCCGCTGAGCCAGGCCGCGCTGCTCGCCGAGGAGCGGCGGCTGTTCTACGTGGCCGCCACCCGCGCCAGGGACCACCTGGTCGTCACGGCCGTGCGCGGCGCCGACGACGGTGACCAGCCGTCGCGTTTCCTGCGCGAGCTCGGCGTCGAGCCCGAGGAGGTGAGCGGCCGCCCGCGCCGCCCGCTCGCGCTCGCCGCGCTCATCGCCGAGCTGCGCGCCACCACCGTGGACCCCGACGCCTCACCCGCGCTGCGCCGCGCCGCCGCCGAGCGCCTCGCCGAGCTGGCCGCGCTCACCGACGACGAGGGCCACGCCCTGGCGCCCGCCGCCCACCCCGAGCGCTGGTGGGGGCTGCGCGAGCCGACCCGTTCCGCCGCGCCCGTGCGCGACCCCGAGGCGCCCGTCGCGCTGTCGGGCAGCGCGCTCGACCAGCTCGTCAACACGTGCTCGCTCCAGTGGTTCCTGGGCCGCGAGGTGCACGCCGACGCGCCCGCCACCACCGCGCAGGGCTTCGGCAACGTTCTGCACGTCCTCGCCGACGAGGTCGCGTCCGGCACCACGCCCGCCGACCTGTCCGTGCTCATGGAGCGCCTCGACACGGTGTGGGACTCGCTCGCGTTCGAGGCGCCCTGGCAGTCGCGCAGGGAGCAGGCCGAGGCGCGCGCGGCCCTGGAGCGCTTCCTGCGCTGGCATGTGCTCCAACGCGCCGACGGGCGCGAACCGGTCGCCAGCGAGGCCGAGTTCGACGTCACCCTCGACGCGGGGCCGCACAGCGTCCGCATCCGCGGGGTGCTCGACCGGGTCGAGCGGGACGCCGAAGGCCGCGCGTATGTCGTCGACTTCAAGACGGGCCGCACCCGCCCGACCCGCCGCGAGGTGGAACGCCACCCCCAGCTCGCCGTCTACCAGCTCGCGCTGCGGCACGGCGAGGTCCCGGGCGCGGGGGACCCGGCGGGCGCCGCGCTCGTGCACCTCAGGCAGGGCGCACCGGCGCGCGAGGGCGGCGACGCGCTCCCCACGGTGCAGCGTCAGGAGCCGCTGGGGCGCGAGGGGAACGGCGACGCGGGCGGTGACTGGGTCGGGGACCTGCTGGCCAACGCTGCGGGGCGCGTCCTCGACGAGCGCTTCACCCCGCACTCGGGCCAGCACTGCGGCTCGTGCTCCTTCCGCGGCGCGTGCGGCGCGCGCCCCGAGGGCCGCCACGTCGTCGACTGAGCGGCGACGACCGAGCGGCGTCGGCGGAGTGGCGTCGGCGGAGTGGCGTCGACCCTCGGCCGGAACGGGACTGTCGGAGGCGGGGGTTAGGCTCACTCGGGTGCCCGTCCGACTCAGCCGCCCCGAACAGCTCAGGGAGCTGCTGGGGATCCCGTTCACCGAGGAGCAGCTGGCCTGTGTCACCGCGCCGCCCGCGCCCCAGGCCATCGTCGCGGGGGCGGGCTCGGGCAAGACCACGGTGATGGCCGCGCGCGTCGTGTGGCTCACCGCCACCGGCCAGGTCTCCCCTGGGCAGGTGCTCGGCCTCACCTTCACCAACAAGGCGGCGGGCGAGCTGGCCGAGCGGATCCGCGCCGCCCTCGCGGGCGCGGGCGTCGAGACCGCGGAGGACGGCGAGCCCCAGGTGTCCACCTACCACGCGTTCGCGGGGCGGCTGTTGGCCGAGCACGGGCTGCGGCTCGGCGTCGAGCCCGCCTCGCGGCTGCTGGCCGACGCAGGGCGGTTCCAGCTGGCCGCCGAGGTGCTGCGGTCGGCGCCCGCCGAGTTCGACCCGCCCGCCGCGACGTTCACCGCGCTGGTCACCGATCTCGTCGCGCTCGACGCCGAGCTGTCGGAGCATCTGGTGGCCCCCGAGGCGCTGCGCGCGTACGACGCCGGGCTGCTGGCCGAGCTGGCGGGGGCCGAGCTGACCAACGCCGACCTGCGCCGCGTCCCCGAGGCCGCCGCGGGGCGCGGGCGGCTGCTCGACATGGTCGAGGAGTACCGCGGGCGCAAGCGCGCCCGCGACCTGCTGGACTTCGGCGACCAGATCGCGCTCGCCGCGACCCTCGCCCGCGACGTGCCCGAGGTGGGCCGGGCGATGCGGGAGGCGTTCTCCGTGGTGCTCCTCGACGAGTACCAGGACACGTCCGTGGCCCAACGGATCCTGCTCGCCGGGCTGTTCGGCGGCGGCACAGGGCACGCCGTCACCGCGGTCGGCGACCCGTGCCAGGCGATCTACGGCTGGCGCGGCGCGTCCGTGGCCAACCTCGACGACTTCCCCGACCACTTCCCGCACCGCGACGGCACCCCCGCGCGCCGCGACAGCCTCAGCGAGAACCGCCGCAGCGGCGGGCGGCTGCTCGCGCTGGCCAACGACCTGGCCGCGCCGCTGCGCGCGCGCCACCCCGCGGTCGTTCCGCTGCGGCCCGCCGACGGCGCCGAGCTGGCCGGGCGCGTGCGGTGCGCGCTGCTGCCCACGCACGCCGATGAGCTGGAGTGGCTCGCCGACTCGATCGCGCACCTGACGCGGACCGGGACGCCGCCGCGCGAGATCGCGGTGCTGTGCCGCACGGCGGGCGACTTCGCGGAGATCCAGGGCGCGCTGGTGGCCCGCGACGTGCCCGTCGAGGTGGTCGGGCTCTCGGGCCTGGTGCACCTGCCCGAGGTCGCCGACCTCGTCGCGGTGTGCGAGGTGCTGGCCGACCCCACGGCCAACGCCTCCCTCGTCCGGCTGCTCACGGGCCCCCGCTGGCGGATCGGGCCGCGCGACCTGGCGCTGCTCGGGCGGCGCGCCAGGGTGCTGGTGCGGCGGGCCGGGGGCGACGGCTCGGACGGTGGCTCGGGTGAGGGCGCTGGCGAGGACGCGCGGCTCGCGGCGGCGGTCGAGGGCACCGACCCGGCGGAGGTCACGTCGCTCGCCGACGCGCTCGACACGTTCGTCGAGGGCGCGGGGGAGCCCGCCGACGGGCTGCCGTTCTCGCCGGACGCGCGCGTGCGTTTCGCCCATCTGGCCGCCGAGATCCGGGAGCTGCGGCGCGCGCTCGGCGATCCGCTGATGGACGTGCTGCACCGCGTGCTGTCCGCCACGGGCCTCGAGGTCGAGCTGTCCGCGTCCCCGCGCGCGCTCGCGGCGCGGCGCAGGGAGACGCTGGGCGCGTTCCTCGACGTGGCCGCGGGGTTCGCGGCGGGGCGCAGCGGCACGGCGGTGGACGGGGAGGCGACGCTGCCCGCGTTCCTCGCGTTCCTGCGGGCCGCCGCGCAGTACGACAAGGGCCTCGACAGCTCGCTGCCCGGCGCGGAGGACACCGTGAAGGTGCTCACGGCGCACAAGGCCAAGGGCCTGGAGTGGGACGTCGTCGCCGTGCCGGGGCTGTGCGCGGGGGCGTTCCCCGCCAAGCCGTCGCGCGACTCGTGGCTGCGGCACCCCCGCGCCCTGCCGCACCCGCTGCGCGGCGACGCCGGAACGCTGCCCGAGCCGCCGGAGTGGACGAGCGCGGGTCACAAGGAGTATGTGGCGGCGACGGCCGAGCACCTGGAGCTCGAGGAGCTGCGGCTCGGCTATGTCACGTTCACCAGGCCGCGGTCGCTGCTGCTCGGCTCCGGGCACTGGTGGGGTCCGAGCCAGAAGAGGCGGCGCGGGCCATCGGCGTTCCTGGCCGCGCTGCGCGCCCACTGTGACCGCGATCCGGCGCACGGCGAGGTGGAGCACTGGGCGGACCCGCCGCCCGAGGACGCGGAGAACCCCGCGCTCGCCGGGCCCGCGCGCGAGGAGGCGTGGCCGCTGCCGCTCGACCCGGCGGCGCTGGCCCGGCGGCGCGCGGCGGCCGACGCGGTGCTGGCGCGGCTGCGCGGGGTGCCGGGGCCGCGGGACGCGGGCGCCGCGGACGGGCTGACTCCCGAGGAGCGGCGGGCCGTGGAGTCATGGGACCGGGACCTGGCCGCGCTGGCCGGGGAGTTGCGGCAGTCGCGGGCCGTGGTGCGGGACGTCGGGCTGCCGCTCTCGCTGTCCGCGTCGCAGGTGCAGCGGCTCGCGGCCGACCCCGAGGGGTTCGCGCGCGACCTGGCCAGGCCGATGCCGCGCCCGCCGCAGCCCGCGGCGCGGCGGGGGACGCGGTTCCACGCGTGGGTGGAGTCCAGGTTCGAGACGCTGGCGCTGCCGATGCTCGGCCCCGACGAGCTGCCGGGGGGCGACCCCGACGAGGAGGCCGAGATCCGCGACGAGCGGGAGCTCACGGCGTTGAAGGAGGCGTTCTCCCGCACGCCCTACGCCGCACGCAGGCCCTACCGGATCGAGGCGCCGTTCCAGATCCAGCTGGCGGGGCGCGTCATCAGGGGCCGCATCGACGCGGTCTACCGGACGGCGCGCGGGGGCTTCGAGATCATCGACTGGAAGACGGCCCGCCGCCAGGACGCCGACCCGCTCCAGCTGGCGATCTACCGGCTGGCGTGGGCGGAGCGGCACGAGCTGCCGCTGTCCGCCGTGTCGGCCGCGTTCCTCTACGTCCGCAGCGGCGAGCTGGTGCGGCCGACCGTGCTGCCGGGGCGGCGCGGGCTCGAGCGGCTGCTCCTGGGGGAGGAGTCCTGGGAGCCCAACGACCCCGGTTAGGCTTTTGGTATGCGCACCACCCCGGACGACGCGGTCCAGCCGATCCCTCTCACCGGCACCGGTGGCATCGACCGCTGCGCCGGATACCGTCTCGACGAGGCGTGGCTGGGCGCGGCCTGGAGCCACCCCTCCACCCGGGTGTTCGTGGTGTCGGGCGGCCAGGCGCTGATCGAGGAGACGGCCGACGGCAGGACCGAGCTGGTGCTGATGCCGTCGTTCGACGCGCCGCTCACCGAGGCCCACCGGTACTTCCTGGGCGCGGACGCCGACGGCGTGCGGTACTTCGCCCTCCAGAAGGACGCCCTGCCGGGGCGCATGGACGAGGCGGCCAGGCCCGCGGGGCTGCGGGAGGCCGCGCCCCTGCTGTCCGAGCGGGACAACGAGCTGCTGGTGCACGCCGTCGCCCTGGAGAACTGGCAGCGCCTCCACCGCTTCTGCTCCCGCTGCGGCGAGCGGACGGTGATCGCGGCCGCGGGGCACATCAGGCGCTGCCAGGCGTGCGGCGCCGAGCACTATCCGCGGACCGACCCCGCCGTGATCATGCTGGTGGTCGACGAGGAGGACCGGGCGCTGCTCGGGCGGCAGCTGCACTGGCCCAAGGGGCGCTTCTCGACGCTCGCGGGCTTCGTGGAGCCGGGGGAGTCGATAGAGCAGGCCGTGGTCCGCGAGGTGGCAGAGGAGGTCGGCGTCGTGGTGGAGGAGGTCGAGTACATCGCCTCCCAGCCGTGGCCCTTCCCCTCGAGCCTGATGCTGGGGTTCGTGGCGCACGCGGCCTCGTCCGAGCCGGTCGTGGACGGCGACGAGATCGAGCAGGCGCGCTGGTTCTCGCGCGAGGAGCTGCGGGCGGCGATGGAGTCCGGCGAGGTGCTTGCCCCGTCGGGGGTCTCCATCGCCGCCCGGCTCGTGGCGCGCTGGTACGGCAAGCCGCTGGTGTCCGCGCCCTGGTGAGCCCCGGTGGGGGCACGTTCAGGCGGCGAGGGCCTGCTTGACCTCGGCGAGGGACGGGTTGGTCATGGTCACCTCGGGGCCGCCGCCACCGGGGACGACGACAAGGGTCGGAACGGTACGGTTGCCGTCGTTGGCCTTCTCGACCAGGGCGACCGCGTCCGGGTCCTCCTCGATGTTGATCTCGGTGAACGCGATGCCCTCGCGCTCCAGCTGGCTCTTGAGCCGACGGCAGTAGCCGCACCACGTGGTGCTGTACATCGTCACGGTGCCGGACATCGTCTCCCGCTCCTTCGGTGTGTTGCGCGGCGGCGGTTGTCGCACGCGCAAGGAGAACGCGCGGGGCGGTATGAGTAATTCCTGGGGGCTGTGGACAACCACCCCACGCTCCCCGCCGAACCTGGCAGCATGGCCGGGTGACATCAGCAACGCACGCCTCCCCTTTCCCCCAGGATCCGTTTCCCCGGGTGCCGGACTCGGCCGACGCCGTGCTCGAGGGGCTCGACCCCGAGCAGCGCGCCGTGGCGACCACGCTCCAGGGACCGGTGTGCGTGCTCGCCGGGGCGGGCACAGGCAAGACGCGGGCGATCACCCACCGCATCGCGTACGGCGTGCGGGCCGGGGTCTTCCAGCCGTCGACGGTGCTCGCCGTGACGTTCACCGCGCGGGCGGCGGGGGAGATGCGGGGGCGGCTGCGGCAGTTGGGCGCGGGCGGGGTGCAGACGCGGACGTTCCACGCGGCGGCGCTCCGGCAGCTCCAGTACTTCTGGCCCAAGGCGGTCGGCGGGGAGCCGCCGCGGCTGATGGAGCGCAAGGTCGCGCTGGTCGCGGAGGCGGCGGCGCGCGGCAGGCTGCGCCTCGAGCGGCCCGAGCTGCGGGACGTGATCTCCGAGATCGAGTGGGCCAAGGTCACCCAGACCGTGCCCGAGGACTATCCGGCGGTCGTGGCCAAGTCGGACCGCGAGCCGCCGCGCGACCCGGCCGAGACGGCCAGGATCTACGCCACCTATGAGCAGCTGAAGCGGGACAGGGGCGCGATCGACTTCGAGGACGTGCTGTTGCTGACGGTCGGCATCCTCGCCGACCGGCCCGACATCGCCGAGGTGGTCCGCGGCCAGTACCAGCACTTCACCGTCGACGAGTACCAGGACGTCAGCCCGCTCCAGCAGCGGCTGCTCCAGCAGTGGCTGGGGGAGCGGGACAGCCTGTGCGTCGTGGGCGACGCCAGCCAGACGATCTACTCCTTCACCGGCGCCACCCCCGATCACCTGCTGGACTTCAGGACCCGCCACCCGCACGCGACGATGGTCAAGCTCGTGCGGGACTACCGCTCCACGCCCCAGGTGGTCCACCTGGCGAACGGGCTGCTCGGGCAGGCCCGCGGCCGCGCGGCCGAGCACCGCCTCGAGCTGATCTCGCAGCGGCAGCCGGGGCCCGAGCCGGTCTTCGCCGAGCACCCGGACGAGCCGGCGGAGGCGGAGGCCACGGCGAAGCGGATCAGGGAGCTGATCGCGCCGGTCGCCGAGGGCGGCGCGGGCATCCCGGCCAGCGAGATCGCCGTGCTGTTCCGGGTGAACGCCCAGTCCGAGATCTACGAGCAGGCGCTGGCCGACGCGGGCGTCCCCTACCAGCTGCGGGGCGCCGAGCGGTTCTTCGACCGGCCCGAGATCCGCCAGGCGGGCCTGGCGCTGCGGGGCGCCGCGCGCGCGGGGGGGAACGACGAGGCGCTCGACGACGCCGACGGGCTCGCCGGGCAGGTGGGCGCGGTGCTCGCCACCACCGGCTGGACGCCCGAGCCACCCGCGGGCTCGGGGGCCGTGCGGGACCGTTGGGAGTCGTTGCGCTCGCTGGTGACGCTCGCGGAGGACTTCGGGCGGGCCAGGCCCGACGCGGGGCTGCGCGAGTTCGTGGCCGAGCTGGACGAGCGGGCCGCGGCGCAGCACGCGCCGACCGTGGAGGGCGTGACGCTGGCGTCGTTGCACGCGGCCAAGGGCCTGGAGTGGGACGCGGTGTTCCTGGTCGGGCTGACCGACGGGATGATGCCGATCACCCACGCCAAGACGCCCGAGCAGGTCGAGGAGGAGCGGCGGCTGCTGTATGTGGGGGTCACGCGGGCGCGGCTGCGGCTCACGCTGTCCTGGGCGGTGGCGCGCTCGCCCGGAGGGCGGGCGACGCGGCGGCCCACGCGTTTCCTCGACGGGCTGCGGCCCGGTTCCGGCGCGGCGGGCGCGCGCGGGGGCCAGGGCGGCGCGGGGGGCGTGGAGCGGGGCTCCGGGTCGCGCGGGCGCAAGCCACGCGGGCCGGTCAAGTGCCGGGTGTGCGACAAGACGTTGACGGAGGCGACCGAGGTCAAGTTGCGGCGCTGCGAGGACTGCCCCTCGTCGATGGACGAGGAGCTGTACGAGCGGCTGCGCGAGTGGCGGCTCGACCGCGCGCGGGAGTTGGGCAGGCCGGCGTACGCCGTCTTCACCGATGTCACGCTCATGGCGATCGCCGAGACCGTGCCTGGTAGCGAGGGTGAGCTGTCCCGGATCTCGGGCGTCGGGGCCCACAAGCTGCGACAGTTCGGGCCCGATGTGCTGGCGCTGTGCGCCGGTGAGCCCCTGCCGCAGGCCCCCGAGGAAACTTCTGAGGAATCCGCCGAAAAATAGTTTGCGCGCGCCGGAGACATCCGCATAGCGTGCTCTGCATGACGTCGGGGGAGGGTTCCCCTTCCCCCGGAGCCATGCTGTACTGAGTTCATCTGGGCAGTTGAGTTCATCGGGCATCCACGCCCGGCCCACCGAGACGCCGCGAAGGAGGCGAGTCCCATGGCCAATCCGACCATCAAAACACTGGTGGGCCAGGACTCTGTCCGCCTGTGCGTGCCCGGTGGTTCTCGCCTGTCCGGCACCGGTGTGTCCGGTGCCGCGGTCGCGCGCGCGGCAGCAGCCGGCTCGCGCGCCGCGCTGAGCGAGCGACCGATTCCGGCGCCCGCGGCAGCGGTAGTCGCGGCAGAGGCACGTGTCGGTGCCTATGCGACGACCGCCGATGTCTCCGGCGCCCGGCACCAGATCTTCGGACAGCAGAAGACCCAGCTTCACACGATGTGGGCCCTCCGCGGGCTCGATCCCTGGAGTGATCCAGCCTGATCGGCGAGATCAGGTCGGCACCTTCCAGGGCCGCGGAACCCACACCGGGATCCGCGGCCCTTCTGTTTTCCCCCTCCCGGCCACCAGCCGGGCAGACCGACAACTCAACGACACGAGGACCAGACCATGCCACTCGCGCCGTACGCCCGACCCGACCTGAACTCACCCCCCGATCCGGAGACTTCTGTGACCCCGCTGTACACCCTCAACGAGCTGGACGAGGCCATCGAGAGGCTCGACGACGGCGTGCCCTGCCGCTCGTACGACCCCGAGGTGTTCTTCGCCGAGACCCCCGAGGACGTCGAGTACGCCAAGTCGCTGTGCGGCACCTGCCCGCTGCGCGCCGCCTGCCTGGCCGGTGCCAAGGACCGTCGTGAGCCCTGGGGCGTGTGGGGTGGCGAGCTGTTCGTCCAGGGCGTGGTGGTCCCGCGGAAGAGGCCGCGTGGCCGTCCCCGCAAGAACCCGGTCACGGCATGAGCACGACCGGCACCATCGGCCGCCCCGCGCCCCATGGGCCGGTGCGCGATCTCGACACGACACCGACGATGAACGAACCGACGACGGCCGGGCGGCCGCGTCAGAAGCTGAACAGGACCAGGAAGTTGCAACTCATCCCAGAAGCCTTGGCGCGCTCCCATATGGCGGAGCGCGTCAGGGAAGCCGAATCCCAACGCGTGGCCGGGCACGTCGCCCGGGCCGCACGGCTCCAGCGCAGGTCCCGTCGGCTCCAGGAGCGGGCGGAGCGCGCCTCGCGGCGCGCCCGTCGCGCCCTGGCGCAGGCGGTCATCCGCTGAGTCCCGCCGGGCGGGCCCGATCGCCGAGAACCCTCGGCCCTCAGGCCCGCCCGGCCTCGTTCTCCAATGGCTCGTCGCCGAACCCCTCATCGTCGAACGGCTCGTCGTCGAACGGCTCGTCGTCGAACGGCTCGTCCGGCGGCTCGTCGTCGGCGAAGCCGGGGAGCCCCGCCGCCAACTCGTCCCGCATCCGCACCGTCGCCCCGAGCTGGCACAGCACCCCGATGGTGCTCAGCGTGACGCGGTGGATCAGCAGATAGGACGGCGGAAGGTTCAGCTGGCGCCCCAACTGGTGGGCCGCCGACCGGGGATCGGCGATCCGGCCCGCCTGCTCCCGCAGCCACTCCCTGCTGAAGGCGAACTCCTCCACGGCCGCCGGCTCGATGATCGGCCGCAGATAGTCCATGACGGCCACCGGGTCGAGAGCGATGTCGGGCCGTACGAAGCCCTCGGCGCACAGGTGCGCGTACACCTCGTCGGCGCGCCCGTCGAGCGTCATCCGCAGCGCCCTGCCGATGACCGGCGGCAGGCCCTCGGGCAGGCGGCTCACCGCGCCGAAGTCCATGACGCCGAGGCGCCACTCGACCACGGGCCGACCCTCGACGGGCACCAACCTGAAGTTCCCCGGGTGGGCGTCGGCGTGCAGCAGCCCGGTGCGCGCCGTGCCGGAGAAGAGGAACCTGGCCAGCAGCTGGCCCGCCCGGTCCCGCTCCTCCCGGGTGCCGTCGCCGATGACCCGGGACAGCGGCACCCCCTCGAGCCACTCGGTGATCAGCACCTGGTCGCTCTGGCGCACGACGTCGGGCACCACCACGTCGGGGTCCCCGGCGAAGGCCGCCGCGTACGTCCGCTGGGCCTCCGCCTCAAGGGCGTAGTCCAGCTCCTCGGAGACCCGCTCCCGCAGCTCCTCGATCAGCGGCTTGATGTCCATCCCGGGTATCAACGGGCCGAGCAGCCGCGCGAACCGGCCCAGCTGGGTCAGGTCGGAGAGCAGCGCCTCGCCCGCGCCCGGGTACTGGATCTTGACGGCGACCTCGCGCCCGTCGTGCCACACCGCCCGGTGCACCTGCCCGATCGAGGCAGCCGCCGCGGGCTTCTCGTCGAACTCGGTGAAGAGGTCGCGCCAGTCGTCCCCGAGCCGCTCGGCCAGCGCGGCCCGCACCGACGCGGTGGGCAGCGGGGGTGCCGCGTCCTGGAGCTTGGTCAGCGCCGCACGGTAGGGCCCGGCCAGGGCCTCGGGCAGCGCCGACTCGAACACCGAGAGCGCCTGCCCCACCTTCATCGCGCCGCCCTTGAGCTCCCCGAGCACCGAGAAGAGCTGCTCGGCGGTGCGCTGCTGCAACTCGCTGCCCACCAGCTCGGCGGAGCGTCCACCGATGCGCTTGCCCAGGCCCCAGGTGGCCCGGCCCGCGAAGCTCAGCGGCAACGTCGCCAGCTTGGCCGTCCTGGTCACCGCCTTGCGGGGTAGATCAGACATGGCGTCCCCTCCAACTCCCCTACAGCGCGTCCCTACCCGTTCATTGTGGACCCCGGGGCCCGCTACGGAGGCCGGGTGGACCTGGCCGCTCCACAGGAACACTCCTGGTGGGGCTCGATCGTCTCCGTGGTGGCCGAGAGACGGGGCAGCGCCAGCTCGGTGCGGGTGCTCGCGGACGGCGGGACCGAGCCGTCGAGGAAGCCGAGCGCGGCGCAGGCGGCGAGACCGGCCACTGCGGTGGCGAGCGGCCCGTCGCACGCGGGGACGCCGGGCCATCGGGCGTTCCGCCACTGGGCCACGAGCAGCGGCCAGCACGGCTCGCGCGCGGCCCGCCGCCGCAGCAGGCAGCCCGCGCACGCGCTCGCCCCCGGCAGCACGAGCGGCCCGACGAAGCCCGTCGCCTCCACCACCCCCGTGTACAGATGGGGCACCCCCGCCGTGATCAACTCCTCGGCCGCCGCCGGGTCGGGGGCATAGGCGGCCAGGCCGTCCCTGGGCGCCAGGATCACCAGCCGGGTGCCGCCGCCCTTCGCCGCCCCGCCCGCCCCGCCCGCGCCCCCGCGCCGCCAGGGCACCACGGCCCTGACCAGGCTCCTCGCGGCGGCGGCCCGCCGTCGGCCGACGTGCTCGGCGCGCAGCCCGCCGGGCGCGGTGTCCTCCGGCTCGACCCGGCCGCCGTCCACGACCTCCACCGTCCCGACGCCCGCCTGGGACAGCGCCGTCGCGACCGCGGTGCCGACCCGGCCCGCGCCGCGCACCTGCACCCGCATCCCGCGGCGGCCGACCAGCGCGGCGAGCCCCGCGCCGGGCCGGGGATGGAGCAGGGAGAGCGAGGCCAGATCGGGCCTGAGCCCGTCGGTGACCTGGGCCGCGGCCTCCCGGTCGGCCGTGGCGTCGTCGAGCACCCCGGCCGCGGCGAGCCGCTCGGCCAGCCGGTCCGCCGCGCCCCGCCCCAGGCCGAGCGTCGTGGCGGCGTCCCGCAGCGCGGGCAGCGCGCGGGTCCCGTCGAGCAGGGCGAGAAAGCTCTGGGTGGCGCTGTCCACCGGGCCGAGCAGCACGGAGTGCGCGGGCGTCACGCCGTACCGCACGGTCTGCCGGTCGCGCCAACCGCGCCGCAACGAAGGCTTGATCATCGGATGCATGGAGTCATCATGAGGCCGGACAGAGGCGACGCGTGTGATGTTTTCCACAGGAAGCCGAGATAATCCTACAAATAGGGCGTTGTGCACGGATGTTGTGCGCCCGTACCTCGCTCCGTGCCGCCCGCTCCCGCCCTCCGGCGCAGGACGGGCGGGACATATCAGGCTCACAGCGGGTAACGTCGAGGTGTGCCCGCCGATCCGCTGAACAGCGCCGGCCCGCCGCAGCGCATTCACCCGGCGGGCCGACCGGTGCTGGACGGGGAGCGGGAGGAGCGCGTCGAGGTGCGTCGAAGCGCCCGCCGCAGGCGCACCGTTTCCGCCTATCGCGAGGGCGATCGCACCATCGTGCTGATCCCGGCCCGCATGACGGCGGACGAGGAGCGGCGCTGGGTCTCCGTGATGCTGGACAAGCTCGCCGCCCAAGAGGACCGGCGGATCATCGGGGACGACGCCCTGGCCCACCGGGCCGCCGAGCTCTCGGAGCGTTATCTCCAGGGGCGCGCGCGACCGGACAGCGTGCGCTGGGTCACGAACCAGAACGCCCGCTGGGGCTCCTGCACGCCCGCCCTCGGCAGCATCCGCCTCTCCCACCGCCTCCAGGGCATGCCCGAGTACGTCATCGACTACGTGCTGCTCCACGAGCTGGCCCACCTGCTGGTTCCCGGGCACGGCCCGGGCTTCTGGGAGCTGCTCGAGCGCTATCCGCGCACCGAGCGGGCCCGGGGCTTCCTCGAGGGCGTGGTGGCCGCCGAGCGCCTGCCCTACGTCCCCTGGCTCCGCGCGGAATGACCGCGGGCCGAGCCCGCGCCCCCCACCGCCACCGTCACCCTCCGCGCTGTCCGCGGGAGCGGCTAGTCTGGCCACCGCCGAATGAATGTCTTATCGGATGGGGGACGGACGTTACGTATGGTGACGCACTTCCAGCGGGGCCGGAAGGCCCGCCTCAGCGACCTGACGCTCGGTACCGATCTGTACGTGGGGGTGCAGATAGCGGGTCCCGGACTGGTCTTCGACATCAGCTGCTTCGGGCTCGACCAGGCCGAACAGCTGTCGGACGACCGGTACTTCATCTTCTACAACCAGCCCAAGTCGCCCGAGGAGTCCCTTCAGCTGCTCGGCGCCCAGGCCGGTGACACCGAGTCGTTCCGCGTGACCCTCGACTCCGTGCCCGCGAGCATCGACCGGCTGGCGTTCACCGCGAGCATCGACGGCGACGGCACGATGGCCCAGGTCGGCCCCGGCTATCTGCGGATCGTCGCGGGCGGCGACGAGGTGGCCCGTTACGCCTTCGACGGCTCGGAGTTCACCACCGAGCGGGCCGTGATGCTCGGCGACTTCTACCGCAAGGACGGCTGGCGCTTCGCCGCCGTCGGCCAGGGCTTCGACGGCGGACTCGCCGCGCTGCTGCGGCACTTCGGCGGCGAGGTCGCCGAGGAGGAGCCGCCGGCCCCCGCGGCCGCTCCTGGATTCGCGCCGCCCGGCGGCGGCCCGCCCGCGGCCCCGGGCTTCGCCCCGCCGCCCGGCGCGGCGGCGCCGCCCCAGGCCGCGCCCGCCCCGGCGCCCATCCCTCAGCCCGCGCCCCCACCCGCACCGACGCCCCAGCCCGCGCCCTCGTTCACGCCGCCCCCGGCTGCCCCCGCGCCCCCCGCGCCCGGCGGCGGATACGCGCCCCCGCCGGGCGCCCCCGTCCCGCCGGGCGGCGGCGGTGGCTTCCCCGTCCAGCCGGGCCAGGGCTTCGGCGCCCCGCCCATGGCCCCGGCCCCTGGGCCGCCGCAGCCGGGCGCGTTCCCACCGCCAGGGCAGGGCGGCTACCCCCCGCCGGGACAGCCAGGATTCCCCCCGGGCCAGGGCGGGTTCCCGCCCCCCGGGCAGGGCGGCGGCTACGGCGCGGGCCCGACCGCGCCCATGCCCGCCATGGGCGCCCCGGCGGGCGCGGGCGCCGCGGGCGGCGTCATGGGCGCGCTCGACAAGTACCGGGGCAGCGACGAACGGCGCCGCTGGGCCCTCCAGAACCCCCAGCTGGTCCGCGCCGACCTGGGCATCGACGGCCAGCCGGTGATGGCCAGGCAGGGCAGCATGGTGCTGTACCAGGGCGACATCGACTTCGGCTTCAAGGGCGGCGGCCTCATGCGCCGCGCCACCACATGGGCCACGGGTGAGGGCCTTCCCTCGATGATGCGCTGCACCGGCGACGGGCAGGTGTATCTCGCCGAGGAGGCAAGCCGCCTGCACCCCGTCGAGTTGCAGGGCGACGCGATCTGCGTGGCCTCGCAGCACGTGCTCGCGTTCGACGAGTCCCTCGAGTACGAGGTGCGCCGCATCGACGGGCACGGGCTGCCGGGCGGCTCGCTGTTCGCCCTCCAGTTCTCCGGGCACGGCACGCTGGTGGTCACGACGCAGGGCGAGCCGCTGGTCCTGCCCGTCACCCCGATGACGTTCGCCGACGCCAACGCCGTGATCGCCTGGTCCGCCGCCGCGCAGGTCCTGGTGGCCAATCAGGTGCGGGTGCGCCGCCAGGCGTTCCCCGGGCACAGCGGGGAGGCCACACAGCTCCAGTTCCGCGGGGCACCGGGGAGCTTCGCCATCGTCCAGCCCTACGAGATCTGACGGGAGCCCGTGATGGATCAGCGGATGACCGCGGGCTTCGCGCCCACCGCCGCCCCGACCGCCCGCATGGAGAACCATGGCTCCACCATGGCCAGGGTCGCCATGCAGTCCGGGAACGACCTGTTCGCCAGGTCAGGCTCGATGGTGGCGTACGAGGGGTACATCCAGTACGAGTCGAACCCCACGGCCCTGCGCCAGGCGTTCGCCGGGCGGCTCACGGGCGAGAGCGTGCCCCTGATGAAGTGCACGGGCGACGGGCTGCTCTATCTCGCGGACTACGGCGCCGAGGTCGTGTGCGTCCCCCTCCAGAACGAGAGCCTGTCGGTCAACGCCACCAACGTCCTCGCGTTCGACGCCCATCTGGAGTGGGGCGTGCAGCGGGTGAAGGGCATCGCCAAGTTCGCGGGGCAGGGCCTGTTCAACCTGGGCATCTCAGGCACCGGTTGGGTCGCCATCACCAGCCGTGGCATCCCCGTGGTGGTGGACTGCGGCAGGTCGGGCGAGGTCTGTGTGGACCCCGACGCGCTCGTCGCCTGGTCAAGTGGCCTGGAGATGAAGGGGAAGCGCAGCTTCAAGGCGTCCTCGCTCATCGGCAGGGGCAGCGGCGAGGCGTTCCAGCTGGCCTTCTCGGGACAGGGCTTCGTCGTCGTCCAGCCCAGCGAGGACAGCACCGACCGGCTCAACGCACAGCAGCAGAACTGACGGGGGAGTCTCACGATGCAGAGCCCGATCTTCAACCACACCGTGACCCCGTCCCAGGAGCGTTTCGCCCTCCAGGGCTCCCAGATGCTCAAGGTCAGCCTGGGTCACGGCGACGACGTGGTGGCCCGCGCGGGCAGCATGGTCGCGTTCGAGGGCATGGTCGAGTTCGACGGGGAGTACCAGTCGCCGGGGCAGCAGCACATGCAGCAGTTCGCCGGTGAGGTGCTGCCCCTCATGCGCTGCTCGGGCCAGGGCCAGGTGTACTTCGCGAACCTGGCGCAGCACGTCCACGTCCTCGACGTCGACCACGAGGGCCTCACCGTCGACAGCTCGTACGTCCTGGCCATGGACGCCCATCTGCACTGGGACGTCGTCTCGGTGGAGAGCCAGTACGGCATCCCTGGCGTCGGCGCGTACAACCTCGTGATCTCGGGCCAGGGCAAGGTCGCCATCACCACCTCGGGCCAGCCCCTGGCCATGCGCGTCACCCCCGACCGCTATTGCAGCGCCGACGCGGACGCCGTGGTGGCGTGGTCGTCGTCGCTGCGGGTGCAGATGCAGGCCCAGACCAGCAGCAGGCCGATCTGGCGCCGCCGGGGGAACACGGGGGAGGGCTGGGAGCTGAGCTTCATGGGCGAAGGACATGTGGTCGTGCAGCCGAGCGAGCTGCTGCCGCCGCAGCACACGTCGCACGGCGAGCAGCTTCCGCTCCGCCAGGGCCAGGGCCCCGGCCTCAACCAGGGAGGCGCCTGGGGCCCTCGCTGAAACGCCGCGCCGACGCCGCGCCTCGTCCGAGGAGGCGCACCACCGACGCGTCGGCGACTCCGGCGACCTCGTCGTAGGCGAACCAGCGCAGGTCGAGCGACTCCTCGCTCCGCCGCTCCGTCGCCCCGGGCGGGGCGACGGCCACATACTGCACATCCATGTGCACCGCGCACGGCGTGCGGTGGCGGTCGAGCGTCACGGGCCCGGGCAGCAGCCGCAGCCCCTCGATGCCCGACTCCTCGGTCGCCTCGCGCAGCGCGGCGCCCGCCAGCGTGGCATCGCCGGGCTCGCAGTGCCCGCCGGTCTGGAGCCACATGCCCAGCTTCCGGTGCAGCGTGAGCAACGCCCGCCCGCCCACGGGGTCCACGACCAGCGCGCTCGCCGTCAGGTGCCCGGCGGCGCACGCCTTCCACATGCCGTCGGCGTGCGCCGCCAGGTGGGCGGCGTACTCCTTCCGCAGGGCTTCCTGCGCCTCGTCGGGCGGCGACCAGGCGTCGAGCACCCGGGCCGCGTCCGCGTGCAGGCTCACGCCCGGCCTTCGCCCTTGCCGTTGCCGCCCTTGCCGTCGTTGCCGTCCTCGCCGCCGCTCTTGCCGTCGCCGGGCTTGTCGAGCCGCGGCCCCGACGCGCCGCCGTCCTCGCCGCCGGGGGCGCCCCCGGCCGCGTCGCCGAGCATCGCGTCGAGCTCGGAGAAGTCCAGCTGCTCGCGGTGCACGAAGCCGTCAGGGTCGTCCAGATCCTCCGCGGTCGGCAGCATGTCCGGGTGCGACCACAGCGCGTCGCGCGCCTGCCCGCCCTTGGCGTGCGTCAGCGACGCCCACAGGCGCGCCGCGTCCCGCAGCCGCCTCGGCCGCAGCTCCAGGCCGATCAGCGTCGCGAACGTCTGCTCCGCCGGACCGCCCGACGCCCGGCGCCGCCGCAGCGTCTCGCGCAGCGCGCCCGCCGACGGCAGGTGCGGCGCCGCCGCCGCGTGCACCACCGCGTCCACCCAGCCCTCGACCAGCGCGAGCGCCGTCTCGAGCCGGGCGAGCGCCGCCTTCTGCTGCGGCGTGTCCTCCGGCTGGAACAGCCCCTGCTGAAGCTTCTCCTGAAGCTCCTCGGGCCGCGTCGGGTCGAGCTGCCCGACCAGGTCCTCCAGCTTGGCCGTGTCCACCTGGATGCCCCTGGCGTACCCGTCGACCGCGCCGAACAGGTGCGAGCGCAGCCACGGCACGTGGCTGAACAGCCGCTGGTGCGCCGCCTCGCGCAGCGCCAGGTAGAGGCGCACCTCGTCCGCGGGGACGCCGAGGCCCTCGCCGAACGCCAGGACGTTCTGCGGGAGGAGCGCGGCCTTGCCCGCGGGGCCGAGCGGCAGCCCGATGTCCGTCGAGCCCACCACCTCGCCGGCCAGCACGCCCACGGCCTGCCCGATCTGCGTGCCGAACATGGCCCCGCCCATCGAGCGCATCATCCCGAGCAGCGGGCCCGCCATGGCCTGCATCTCCTCGGGCAGGACATTCCCCATGGCCGCGCCGACCCGCTCCGCCACGGGGTCGACCAGCTCGCGCCACACCGGCAGCGTCGCCTCGACCCACTCCGCCCTGCTCCACGCCGCCGTCGTGGCCGCGCCTGACGGCAGGGTCGTCACGTCGTCGAGCCACAGGTCCGCCAGGCGCAGGGACTCCTCGACCTGGCCCCTGTCGTGCGCGCCGACGCTCCGGTCCTTCGACTCGTCGGGGCCGCCCCGGGCCACGGTCTGCCGGGCGACGCTCTTGGCCAGGTCCCAGTTCACCGGGCCGCCCTCGTACGACAGCATCTGCCCGAGCTGCTGGAACGCCGCCCCCAGGTCCTGGGGGTTCATCCCGCCGCCGGGCCCGCCGCCCGGGCCGAAGCCGAACATGGCGGCCAGCGGATTGTCGGCCGGTCCCTGCCCGCCTTCGCCCCTCTTCTTCTTGCCGGATTCGCCGTCGTCCGGCTCCTCCGGGAGGCCGAATCCGAATGGAATGTCACTCACGGGAATCCTCGGGTCTGTGTCGTCGGACGGAACCAACGTGCCTGTGATTCGCTGGTCTGTGCCTCCAGCCTAGACACCACTCAGGCAGGATGGGCGTGCGCACGTCGTACCGAAACAACCGCTGGAGAGGTCCTGTGAGTTCCCCGGAGCCAGCCGTTCGCGCAGCGCGAAACGGCCCTGCCACCCCGCTGACCGTCGCGGTCACCGGCGCGGCGACAGGGGTCGGCGCACTGCTCACCGAGCGGCTGCTTGCCGCCGACGACGTCAAGCGGGTGCTCGCACTCGACGAGCGCGTCGGCGACGCCAAGGGCGCCGAGTGGCACACGCTCGACATCCGCGACCCCGCCATCGCCGACCTGCTGCGCACGTCGGGCGCCTCACGCGATGCCTCGGCCCACGCCGAGCGCGACCGCGACCACGAGGGCCCCGTCGACGTCGTCGTCCACCTCGCCCTCGACCTCGACCTGGAGGCCGACCCCGCCGCCCGCACGGCGTTCAACGTCAGGGGCGCGCAGACCGTGCTGACCGCCGCCGCGGCCGCCGGCGTGCGCCGGGTCGTGCTCTGCACGTCCGCGATGGTCTACGGCGCCCTGCCCGACAACGACGTCCCCCTCGCCGAGGACGCCGAGCTGCGCGCCACCGCCGACGCCACATGCGTGGGCGACCTGCTGGAGATCGAACGGCTCGCGCAGCGCGCCCCGCGCGCCCACCCGGGGCTCAACGTCACCGTGCTGCGCCCCGCCATCCTCGTCGGCGGCACGGACACCGCCCTCACGCGCTACTTCGAGTCGCCCCGGCTGCTCGTGGTCGCGGGTTCCAGGCCGCGCTGGCAGTTCTGCCACGTCGAGGACCTGGTCAGCGCCCTGGAGTTCGCCGCCCGCGAACGCGTCGAGGGCGAGCTCGCGGTCGGCTGCGACGGCTGGCTCGAACAGGAGGAGGTCGAGGAGCTCACCGGCGTCCGCCGCATGGAGCTGCCGCCCTCGGTCGCCCTCGGCGCCGCCGCCCGCCTGCACCGCCTCGGCCTGACCCCGTCTCCCGCGGGGGACCTCGCGTACACGATGCACCCCTGGGTCGTCAGCGGAAGCAAGCTCTACGAGGCGGGCTGGCGGCCTTCCTGGAGCAACGAGGAGGTGCTGGCCGAGCTGCTGACCGAGGTGGCGGGGCGGCACACGGTCGCCGGGCGCAGGCTCGGCCGCAAGGACGCGGCGACCACGCTGGGGGCGGCGGGCGCCACGGTCGCGCTGGTCGGCACCGCCGCACTGGTACGCCGGGCGCGCAGGGCCAGACGCCGGTGACGGAGGATGGGGCCCATGAACGAACGTGACCCCATCCGGCTCATCGCCATCAGGGAGACGCCGCTCTCCGTCGACGAGGTCATCGCCGCGGTCGGAGACGACGCGGCGGGTGGCACCGCGCTGTTCGCCGGGACCGTCCGCGACCACGACGGGCACGTCGAAGGGGCGGCCGTCACCTCACTGGCGTACTCCGCCCATCCCACCGCCGAGGCCCAGCTGCGCCGCGTCGCCGAGCGGGTCGCCGCCGACTTCCCCGTCCACGCGCTGGCCGCGGTGCACCGCGTCGGCGACCTCGCCATCGGCGACCTGGCCGTGGTGGTCGCGGTCGCGTGCGCCCACCGCGGCGAGGCGTTCGCCGCGTCCCGCCGCCTGATCGACGACCTGAAGCACGAGGTCCCCATCTGGAAACACCAGACCTTCACGGACGGCACCAACGAGTGGGTGGGAGCGGGCACTTAGCCCAGCCACCCCCGGTGGGGGTCCCCCCGGACGAAGTCCGGCCGGGTTGCGTAACCCGTTTCCAGGTCAGAGCGTTGGTGTTACGTCGCCGAGGTGGGAGGTAGGTCATGGCGGTTCTCGTATGGCTGCTGATCCCCGTCGCCGGGGCAGTGGTGGCCGGGCTGTGGAGCACATGGGCCACGCGGCGTCGCAGTGGGGCGGGCGGGGTCAAGGACGCGGCGGGGGTGCGGGGGTACGAGGCGTTCAGGGCCGCGATGGAGCGGGCCCCGGCCGACGGCTGACAGTCCCGTCACGTACTGTCAAGACATGCCACGCCGCACCGCGACGCTGCTGACGTCGACCCTGCTCCTCATAGGCCTGCTCTGCGCCGCCGTGCTGGTCAGGGTGCCCTACGCGGAGATGTCGCCCGGCCCCACGGTGAACACCCTGGGCGAGCACGACGGCGAGCCCGTGCTGAACATCAGTGGCGAGGAGACGTTCGAGTCGTCGGGCCACCTGAACATGACGACGGTCCGCGTCACCGGGGTCAACTACCGGATGAACCTCCTGGAGGCGGTCAGCGGCTGGCTCTCCGACGACAGCGCCGTGGTGCCGTACGAGTCGATCTACCCCGAGGACCTGTCCGCGGACCAGGTCCAGGAGCAGAACGCCGAGGAGTTCACCGCCTCCCAGGAGAGCGCCAAGGTCGCGGCCCTCGAGGAGCTGGGCTACGACGTGGGCTCCCAGACGATCGTGGCCGCGGTCGCCGAGGACAGCCCGGCCGAGGGGGAGCTGCACGCGGGGGACGCCATCGTGGCGGTGGACGGCGAGGAGATCGGCGAGCCGGGCGAGGTGGCCGACCTGGTCACCGGGCGGGAGGCGGGCGATGACGTGGTCTTCACCGTGGTGCCCGCCGAGCAGGCGCAGGCCGCCATCGAGGCGGGGGACGAGCTGCCCGCCGAGACCGAGGAGGTCACGGTGTCCACCGTGGCCGCGCCCGACGACCAGCGGGCCATCGTCGGGATCACGGCGGGCGTCAGCCACAGCTTCCCGTTCGAGATAGAGATCGAGCTGGCCGATGTCGGCGGGCCGAGCGCGGGGCTGATGTTCGCGCTCGGCCTCATCGACCGGCTCACCGAGGACGACCTGACCGGTGGGGCGTTCGTCGCGGGCACCGGCACGATCGACACCGAGGGGACCGTCGGCCCGATCGGCGGCGTCTCGCAGAAGACCATCGCGGCGCGGGACGCGGGCGCGGAGTTCTTCCTGACCCCCGAGGAGAACTGCTCGGTGGCCGCCGATGACGTGCCCGGCGGGCTCACCCTGGTCAGGGTCGGCACGCTCGACGACGCCCTCGACGCGCTGGCCGACATCAGGGCGGGGGACACCGACGACCTCCCCGCCTGCGAGGCCCCGTGAGGGGCGCCGCGGGCGGGGTCGGGCACGCCCCTGGCGTCACTCCGTGAACGTGGCCGCCAGCGCCTCGGCGAGCCCGGGCACCAGGTCGGGACCGGTCAGCACCTCCGTCTCCGCGTCCTTCTCGCGCAGCCTGATCGCCGACTCGCGGGTCCCGTCCCGCAGCACCGCCACCGTCATCCGCACCTCCTGGCGCTCGGGGTGCTCGGCCACCCAGCGCGTCAGCTCGGCGCCGGGCAGGCCGTCGGGCACCGTGTCCTCCGCCGATGGCGGCAGCATCAGGCGTTCGATCGTGAGGGCGCAGCCCGCGACCGCCTCGGGCCAGGCGATCGTCGCCAGGAACTCGTCGAGGGGCTGCCCCGCGGGCAGTTCGTCCTGTTCCACCGGGGTCAGCCCGCTGCCCGCGCCGATGTCGAGCCGGTCGGCGAGCTCCGGCTCCTCGGCGCGCAGCCGCTCGGTGTCGACCAGCGCGAACAGCTGGGCGGGCCGGTCCCAGCCGAGCCCCGCCACATAGGCGTCGATCTCCAGGACGGCCGTGGTGAGAGGCGTCACAGAGGGGCGGGAGGAAGGGGGGCCGGGGGGCGGAGTGTTGTCCATGGGCCTATCGTGCCGTCTTCCACCCCGGAAACGGGAACCGAGTAAAGCTTGAGTAAGTTAGTCGAGTGGGCGTCTTTCATGGACGGCCTGGCTCCGAACCCTGCGAATCGTCGAGGTGCGCGCGTTGGCTTTCCAAATGCCGGACCGGGGCTCGCGTGGCCCCAACGGTCCGAACGGGCCCAGGGGCCCCCGAGGTCCGGGCGGACCGCGCTTCAGCGTCGGCCGCCCGTCGAGGGGGGCCAAGACGCTGCTGATCACGGCGGCCATTCTGGCGGGACTTGGCATCCTTTTCGCCATGTTCGCCGGGTTTTGGACGGATTGGCTCTGGTACAGCTCGGTCGACTACACGAGCGTGTACCGGACCCAGTTGCTGACCCGGGTCACCATGTTCGCCGTCTTCGGCCTGGTGATGGCGTTGGCCGTCGGGTTCAACGTGTGGCTCGCGCACCGCCTGCGCCCGCCGTTGAGCGCGATGTCGATGGAGCAGCAGAACCTCGATCGTTACCGGATGTCGATCGCCCCCTACAAGCGGTGGGTGCTGCTCGGCGTCGCCGTGGTGATCGGCCTGATCGCGGGTGGTTCGGCCTCGGGCCAGTGGCGCACCTGGCTCCAGTGGGTCAACGGCACGTCGTTCGGCGAGACGGATCCGCAGTTCGGCATGGACGTGGGGTTCTACGCGTTCGACTACCCGTTCTACCGCTTCCTGCTGGGCTTCGGCTTCGCCGTCGTGGTGCTCTCGACGCTGGCTGCCGCGCTGACGCACTACCTCTACGGCGGCGTCAGGCTGACCACCCCGGGCAGCCGCATCACCCCGGCCGCGACCGGCCACCTGTCCGTGCTGCTCGGCCTCTTCGTCGCGCTCAAGGCCGTGGCGTACTGGCTGGACCGCTACGGACTCGCGCTCAAGAGCGGCGACTTCAGGAACGCCGACGGCTGGACGGGCCTCCGCTACGTGGACGCCAACGCGTACCTCCCGGCCAAGACGATCCTGACGATCATCGCCGTGATCTGCGCCCTGCTGTTCTTCGCGACGCTGTGGCGGCGCGGCTGGCAGCTGCCGGTGATCGGCCTCGGCCTGATGGTGCTCTCGGCCGTGCTGATCGGCGGCGTCTACCCCGCGCTGGTCCAGCAGTTCCAGGTGCGGCCGAACGAGCAGGCCAAGGAGGCCGAGTACATCCAGCGGCACATGGAGTCCACGAAGGACGCCTATGCCATCGCGGATGCGGAGATCGAGGACTATTCGGGCACAAGTGAGGCAGAGCCCGAGACCTTGCGGACCGCCGTGGGCGACACCGCGTCGATCCGGCTGCTCGACCCGAGCGTGGTCTCCCCGGCGTTCCAGCAGATCCAGCAGGTCCGCGGGTACTACCAGTTCCCCGCGACGCTCGACGTGGACCGCTACCCCACGGAGAACGGCGACCAGGACACGGTCATCGGCCTCCGCGAGATGAACGTCAACGAGATCCCCGAGCGGAACTGGATCAACGAGCACTTCAGGTACACGCACGGCTTCGGCATCGTCGCGGCCAGCGGCACCGGCGTCACCGACGACGGCGAGCCCGCGTTCACCGAGGAGAACCTCCCGCCCGAGGGCGAGCTGCCCGACTACGAGCCGCGCATCTACTTCGGCGAGTACACCACGCAGTACTCGATCGTCGGCGGCCCCCAGCAGGAGATCGACTACGCGGGCGAGGACGGCGAGGTCGAGTACAGCTACACGGGCGACGCGGGCGTCGAGCTCGACAACTGGTTCAAGCGCGCCGCCTACGCCCTGACCATGGGCGAGCCGCAGATCCTGTACTCCGGCGCGATCGACGGGAACTCCCAGATCCTGTACAACCGCACGCCGAAGGAGCGCGTCGAGGCCGTCGCCCCGTGGCTGACGATCGACGGCGACCCGTATCCGGCGGTGGTGGACGGCAGGGTCCAGTGGATCGTGGACGCGTACACGACGAGCAGCGGCTATCCGTACTCGGCGCGCACCACGCTGGGTGATGTGACCGAGACGTCCCTCACGGAGAACCAGGGCGAGGTCATCGCGCAGGAGAACCGGGTCAACTACATCCGGAACTCCGTGAAGGCGACCGTCGACGCGTACAGCGGCGAGGTCGATCTGTACGAGTGGGACGAGAACGACCCGGTGCTCGAGACGTGGCGCAAGGCGTTCCCCGGCGTCGTCTCCGACCGGGACGAGATCAGCGAAGAGCTGATGGACCACCTCAGGTACCCGCAGGACCTGTTCAAGGTCCAGCGCGACCTGCTCCAGCGCTACCACGTGCAGAACGCCGGGCAGTTCTACTCGGGTTCGGAGCGCTGGGAGGTGCCGGACGACCCGACGCACGAGAACGAGGTCGTCCCGCCGTACTACCTCAGCATGAGGATGCCCGGCCAGGACGAGCAGGTCTTCTCGCTGACGACGACGTTCACGCCGTTGAACAGGGATACGCTCGCCGCCTACATGGCGGTCGAGGCGGACGCCAGGAGCGAGGACTACGGCACGATGAGAATCCTCACGCTGCCGTCCACGACCACGGTGTGGGGCCCACAACAGGTGCAGAGCCGGTTCAACTCCGATCCGGACATCGCCGAGCGGATCAACCTCCTGAGACGCGGCGACTCCGAGGTGGAGTACGGCAACCTCCTGACCGTGCCCCTCGAGGGCGGCCTGCTCTACGTCGAGCCGGTGTACGTCCGCGGCGCCGGACAGAACTACCCACTGTTGCAGCGGGTGTTGGTGGCGTACGGCGAGGAGATCGTCTTCGAGGAGTCGCTCGACAGAGCCCTGGACGTCGTCTTCGGGGTGACCGAGGAGGGCGAGGATCCGGGCGAGGAGGCGCCACCGCCGCCCGACACCGGCGAGGAGCCGCCGGCGGACGGCGAGGAGGCGACCGCCGAGGAGGCCGTCCAGGACGCGCAGGAGGCCTGGGAGGCCGGGCAGGACGCGCTGGCCGAGGGCGACTGGACCGCCTACGGCGAGGCGCAGGCCCGTCTCGAGGAGGCGCTCGACCGGCTGGCCGAGCTGGAGGAAGGCCGTAACGAGCAGGAGGAGACGCCGCCCGACCAGGGCCAGGAGGATCCGGGCGCGTAGCGCGTAGCGCGCGCCACCGGCGCCGCCAGGACGAGGGGCCCGCGAGTCGAGAGCGATCGACCCGCGGGCCCCTCGTCGCCTTTGGCGCACGGGAGTTGGCCAGGTCACGGTCTCGTAAACATCGATCGCCGCCCGCTCACCCTGGGCAGTTGTTCGGCGGCCGCGGGCGCGCCTCGCTGACCTGCTGAGACGTGGGCGGCGTCATACTGCGTGTCGGATCCTGGAAAGTCCCTCCGCCACAACGTGTTTGGGTGTATCCATATCGGGAAGTCGACAAACCGCTGAAGTGACTTCACTGGCTGCGGTATACCAGGTGTACGCAGGTTTCAGGTGGTGCGACTATGGACCTTATGGGGGACAAAGCGAGGTTCGAGACGAGCCGCGCGGCCGCTGAGGAGGGCGCGCGGCTGCTGCGCGCCGGTGACCTGCACCGGGCGGAGGCGCCGCTGCGGGCGGCCGCCGCCGAGGGTGAGAGGTCCGCGGCGAACAATCTGGGGGTCCTGCTGCACCAGTCGGGCCGGGGCGCCGAGGCCGCCGAGTGGTGGCGGATCGCGGCCGTCGCCGGCTCCGCGCCCGCGGCGCACGCCCTGGGCCGTTCCCGCCGTGAGCGCGGGGACGAGGCCGGGGCGGAGTACTGGTTGCGCCAGGCGGCCGAGTCGGGCCACGCCTCGGGCGCCTACGCCCTGGCCGACCTGCTCGACCACCGGGGCGCGCCGGGCGCGGACGAGTGGTTCCGCACGGCGGCCGAGCGCGGCCACCGCGAGGCGGCGTACCGGTACGCGTGCCTGGCGGCGGCCGAGGGCGACGACGCGGCCGAGCCGTGGTTCCGGCAGGCCGCGGCGCGCGGGCACCGGCGCGCCGCGCTGCGCCTCGGCGCGCTGCTCGAGCGGCGCGGCGAGGTGCGGGACGCGGGCCGCTGGTACCTGGAGGCGGCGGAGGGGGGCGAGCCGCGCGCGGCGAGCGCGTTGGGCTTCCTGCTGCGCGACGCGGGCGACGGGGTCGCGGCCGAGCGCTGGTGGCGGCGCGCCGCGAGGGACGGCGACGGGCCCGCGGCGAACGCCTTGGGCGCCCTGCACGCCGAGCGCGGCGAGCGGCAGGAGGCGCAGCGCTGGTACCGCGCGGCGCTCGACGCCGGGGACATCAACGGCGCGTTCAACCTCGCGCTGCTGTGCACGGGCCAGGGCCGCACGGCCGAGGCCGAGCAGTGGTACCGCCGCGCGGCCTACGCCGGTCACCGCGACGCGGCGAACGCGCTGGCGGTGCTGCTGTTGCAGCGCGGCGACGCGGACGGCGCCGAGCCGTGGTTCTCGAAGGCGGCCGAGTCGGGCAGCGTGGACGCGGCGTTCAACCTCGGCATCCTGCACGCGAGCCGCGGCGAGACGGCCCAGGCCCGGCGGTGGTACGAGCAGGCCGCGGCCGCGGGGCACGCGGAGGCGGCGCTCCAGATCGCCGTGGAGCTGCTGCGCTCGGGGGACGAGGGCCGCGCCGAGGGGCAGCTGCGGCAGGCCGCCGACGGCGGCAGCGTCGAGGGCGCCTTCCGGCTCGCGGTGCTGGTCGAGCGGCGCGGCGAGGCGGCGGAGGCCGAGGAGTGGTTCACGCGGGCGGCCGAGCACGGGCACCTGCGGGCGCAGGTCCGCCTGGGCACGCGGGCGGCGGGGCGCGGCGACGTGGTCGAGGCGGCGCACTGGTACCGCACGGCGGCCGAGGCGGGCAGCAGGAACGGCGCGTTCAACCTCGGGCTGTTGCTGGCCCGCGAGGGCAGCGAGCCCGAGGCGGCCCTGTGGTGGACGCGCGCGGCCGAGGCGGGCCACGGCAGGGCGGCGCTGCGGCTCGCGCTGCTCGCGTCCCGCCGGGGCGACCTGGCGGGCGGCGGCACGTGGTGCACGCGGGCGATGGAGCTTGGTCCTCCGGAGGTCACGGCGCGGGCGGCCCGCCTGCGCGACGCGCTGCGCCAGGAGCTGACGGCCTGAGGGACGCTCCCGCTGTGGGACACCAGCCCCCGACGGGCCGCGCCCCCGAGCGGCAGTCCGCCTCCCGGCGGGGGATGCACGCGTGCGCTGCGCCTCCGGCGGGGGAACGGGTCCCGGGGGTACGCGCATTGGCGGTGCCCCGCCGCGCGCCTCCGGCGCGCGTGCCTGCCTCCGGCCGGTGTGCGCCTCCGGCGCGGGGTCTGCCTCAGCGTGGGGTCGCGCCTTCGGCGGGGAACGTGCCCCGGGGGTACGCGCCCTGGCGGTGCCCGCTGTGTGCTTCGGCGTGTTGCCTCTCGGCGGAGCGATGCACTGTTGCGGGCTACGCCTCCGGCGTGGGGTGTGCCTGTGGCAAGGACCGCCGCCCGGGAGTGATTGCCCGCGCCCCGTGGTCGCGCCCTGCCTGCGGTGCTCGCCGTTGGCGGGGGGTGTGTCCGTGGCGGAGGACCGCCGCCCCCGGGCGTGGTTGCCCGTCCCTGGGAGGGTGTCCCGCCTCAGTGCGTGGGTTCTTCTGCGCGGGGCGCGCCCATGGCGGAGGGGCCCGGCCCTCCGGGGTCCGCTTCCCGGGGGGCGTGCCTGCGGCGGAGGGGGCCCTGCAAGACATCGGGCTCGCCGCCGCGCGGTGGCGCCCCTTGGGGGGAGTCCGGGTTCTGCGTGCGGTGCGGTTCGGCGGCGTTGTGGTGGGGGGCGTTTTGCCGCGTCCTGCCATGGTTCCGCGCTCCGGCGCGGCCCCGCCGCGCAATGGTGCCCTTGGGCGGGAGCCCGGGTTCGGTGTGCCGTTGCCCGGTGTTGCGGCGTTGTCTCGCCGTGCGGCGGCGCGCCCTTTGGCGGGAGCCGGACTCTGGGTGTGGTGCGGCTCAGCGGCGTTCCGCGTTCCGCCATGGGCCGGTGGCCCGGCGCTGCCTCGCCGCGGAGCGGTGCCCTTGGGCGGGAGCCGGGTTCGGTGTGCCGTTGCCCGGTGTTGCGGCGTTGTCTCGCCGTGCGGCGGCGCGCCCTTTGGCGGGAGCCGGACTCTGGGTGTGGTGCGGCTCAGCGGCGTTCCGCGTTCCGCCATGGGCCGGTGCTCCGGCGCTGCCTCGCCGCGCAGCGGCGCCCCTCGGCGGGAGCCGTGTCCTGGTGTGCCGCACCACACGGGAACCGGTTCCGGTGTGCCGTCGCCCGGTGCCCCCGCGCTGCCTCGCCGCGCAGCGGCGCCCCTCGGCGGGAGCCGTGTGCCGTGGCGCGCCATGACAACCCACCGGTAGCGGAACGGGTCAGGCACAGCGCCTAGCGTTCCGCCGCGGCCAGTGCCGCCAGTGCCTGGCGGTGGAGCAGGGCCGCCGTTGTCGCGCGGTCGGGGAGGGCGCTCGGGCGGGAGAGGTGGGGGGTCGAGTTCAGCAGGCCGAACACCGCGTGCACCGCCGCCCTCGCCTGGTCCTCGGGGAGCCGGGGATGCGTCTCGCGCACCACCTCGACCCACAGCTCCACATACTGCCGCTGCAACTGCCGCACCCGCTTCCTGTCCGCCTCTGGCAGCCGGTCGAGCTCCCTGTCGTGCAGCGTGATCAGCGCCCGGTCGTCGAGCGCGAAGTCGATGTGCCCGGAGATCAGCGACTCCAGCGCCTCCGACGGCGCGCGCCCCGCCGCCCGCGCCTCCTCCACGCGCCGACGCCCCCCGTCCCGCAGCCTGCTGCTGATCCCCACGAGCAGCTCCGTCAGCATCGCGTCCTTGCCCGCGAAGTGCCGGTACAGCGCGGGCCCGCTGATGCCCACCGCGGCGCCTATCTCGTCGACGCCCACCCCGTGGAAGCCGCGCTCGGCGAAGAGCCGCGACGCTTCGCGCAGGATCTGCTCGCGGCGGGTGCGGGGCGTGGCATGCGTGGTCATGAGAACCCATTGTAGACACGGCGGTTAGCGAGCGTTAACCTGCCCTCATGGGCCACGCACCGACGCTGACCAGCACCGCCGATCCGGCCTCCGACGCGTTCAGGGCGAACGAGGCGGCGCACCGCGAGTTGGCCGCCGAGCTGCGCGAGCGGCTGGCCGCCGCCCGCGTCGGCGGCGGCGAGCGCGCCCGCGCGCGGCACACCGCGCGCGGCAAGCTGCTGCCGCGCGACCGCGTGGACACCCTGCTCGACCCCGGCTCGCCCTTCCTCGAGCTCGCGCCCCTGGCCGCCGAGGGCCTGTACGGCGGGGACGCCCCGGCGGCGGGCGTGATCGCCGGGATCGGCCGGGTCAGCGGCCGGGAGGCCGTCATCGTGGCGAACGACGCGACGGTCAAGGGCGGCACGTACTACCCCATGACCGTCAAGAAGCACCTGCGCGCCCAGGAAGTCGCCCTGGAGAACCGCCTGCCGTGCCTCTACCTGGTGGACTCGGGGGGCGCGTTCCTGCCCATGCAGGACGAGGTCTTCCCCGACCGCGACCACTTCGGCCGGATCTTCTACAACCAGGCCAGGCTCTCGGCCGCCCGCATCCCCCAGATCGCCGCCGTCCTCGGCTCGTGCACGGCGGGTGGCGCGTATGTCCCCGCCATGAGCGACGAGGCGGTCATCGTGCGCGGCCAGGGCACGATCTTCCTGGGCGGGCCCCCGCTGGTGAAGGCCGCGACGGGCGAGGTCGTGACCGCCGAGGAGCTGGGCGGCGGCGAGGTGCACGCGCGGGTCTCCGGGGTCACCGACCACCTCGCCGAGGACGACGCGCACGCGCTGCGCATCGTGCGTTCCATCGTGGCGACCCTGCCCGAGCGCGGCCCGCTGCCCTGGTCGGTCGAGGCGCCCGAGGAGCCCGCCGTCGACCCGGGCGGGCTCTACGGCGTGGTGCCGGTGGACTCGCGGACGGCGTACGACGTGCGCGAGGTGATCGCGCGGGTGGTGGACGGGTCGCGGTTCCAGGAGTTCAAGGCGGAGTTCGGGGCGACCCTGGTCACCGGCTTCGCGCGGATCCACGGCCACCCGGTGGGCGTCGTCGCCAACAACGGCATCCTGTTCTCCGAGTCCGCCCAGAAGGGCGCCCACTTCGTCGAGCTGTGCGACCAGCGCGGCATCCCGCTGCTCTTCCTCCAGAACGTCTCGGGGTTCATGGTGGGCCGCGACTACGAGGCGGGCGGCATCGCCAAGCACGGCGCCAAGATGGTGACGGCCGTGGCCTGCGCCCGCGTCCCCAAGCTGACCGTGGTCATCGGCGGCTCGTACGGCGCGGGGAACTACTCGATGTGCGGCCGGGCGTACTCGCCGCGCTTCCTGTGGATGTGGCCCAACGCCAAGATCTCCGTGATGGGCGGCGAGCAGGCCGCGGCCGTGCTGGCCACGGTGAAGCGCGACCAGCTGGCCGCCGCGGGCGAGGAGTGGGGCGCGGCGGACGAGGAGGCGTTCAGGGCGCCGATCCGCGCGCGGTACGAGGCGCAGGGCAGCGCGTACTACGCGACCGCGCGGCTGTGGGACGACGGCGTGATCGACCCGCTCCAGACGCGCATGGTCCTGGGCCTCGCGCTCACCGCGTGCGCCAACGCGCCGCTGCCCGACACCGCCTATGGCGTCTTCCGGATGTGAGGGGGGCTCGATGTTCGACACCGTACTCGTCGCCAACCGGGGCGAGATCGCGGTCCGCGTGATCCGCACCCTGCGCCGCCTCGGCCTGCGCTCCGTCGCCGTCTACAGCGACGCGGACGCGAGGGCGCGCCATGTGGCCGAGGCCGACGCGGCGGTCCGCCTCGGCCCCGCCCAGGCCGCGCTGAGCTATCTCTCGGCCGAGCGGTTGCTCGACGCCGCCGCGCGCGCCGGCGCGGGCGCCGTGCATCCCGGCTATGGGTTCCTCGCGGAGAACGCCGGGTTCGCGCGCGCGGTCGCGGGCGCGGGCCTGACGTTCATCGGGCCGCCCGCCGACGCCATCGAGGCCATGGGCGACAAGATCCGCGCCAAGGAGACGGTCGCCGCCGCGGGCGTTCCCGTGGTGCCGGGGGCGCACGCCGACGGCGACGGCGAGCTGGCCGAGGCCGCCCGCGTGCTGGGACTCCCGGTGCTGCTCAAGCCCTCGGCGGGCGGCGGCGGCAAGGGCATGCGCCTGGTGCGCGACGCCGACCTGCTCGCCGACGAGATCGAGGCGGCGCGGCGGGGGGCGCTCGCGGCGTTCGGCGATGGCACGCTGCTGGCCGAGCGCTGGGTCGAACGCCCCCGGCACATCGAGATCCAGATCCTCGCCGACGGCCATGGCACCGTGCTCCACCTCGGCGAGCGCGAGTGCTCGCTCCAGCGCCGCCACCAGAAGATCGTCGAGGAGGCGCCGAGCCCGTTCCTCGACGACGCCACGCGCGCCGTGATGGGCGAGGCCGCGGTGCGCGCGGCCCGCGCGTGCGGGTATGTGGGCGCGGGGACGGTCGAGTTCATCGTGCCGGGCGACGACTCGGCCACGCACTACTTCATGGAGATGAACACCCGCCTCCAGGTCGAGCACCCCGTCACCGAGCTGGTCACCGGGCTCGACCTGGTGGAGTGGCAGGTGCGGGTGGCGCGCGGCGAGCGGCTGCCGTTCGGGCAGGACGCCGTCGCGACGGTGGGGCACGCCGTCGAGGCCCGGGTGTGCGCCGAGACGGCCAGGCCGACCGCCGAAGGATCGGGCGTCGACTTCCTGCCGTCGGCGGGCACGGTGCTGCTGCTCGCCGAGCCGGAGGGCGATGGCGTGCGCACCGACTCGGGTCTCGCCGAGGGCACCGAGGTCTCGCCCGACTACGACCCCCTGCTGGCCAAGGTCGTCGCCCACGGCCCCGACCGCGCCACCGCGCTGCTGCGCCTGCGCGCCGCGCTGGCCCGCACGACCGTGCTCGGCGTCGACACCAACACCGGCTTCCTGCGCCGCCTGCTGGCCCATCCCGCCGTGGTCTCGGGGGAGTTGGACACGGGTCTCGTGGACGGCGCCGCGTCAGGGCTGCTGCCCGCGGGCGTGCCGGAGGAGGTGTACGCCGCGGTCGCGTTGGCGCGCCAGGCGGCGTTCGCCCCGGCGCCCGCGCCGGGGGAGTGGACCGATCCGTTCTCGGTCCCGTCCGGGTGGCGCCTGGGCGGCGAGCCCGCCTGGACCATCCACCGCCTCCGCGTCCCCGGGCACGACCCCGTGACCGTCAGGGTGCGCCCTGGGGAGGCGCGGGTGGGCGATGAGGGCGCGCCGGTGCCCGCGCGGCTGCTCGACGGGCCGGGGGGCGGCGCGTTGCGCGTCGAGTACGCCGGGACCGCGCACGGCTTCGCGCACGCGCCCCACCCCCGCGCCCCCGGCGCCCACTGGCTGGGCCGCGACGGCGACGCGTGGCACGTCCAGGCGTACGACCCGGTCGCCGCCGCGGGCGGCGCCGCGGCGCCGGGCGCCGACACGCTCAGCGCGCCCATGCCGGGCACCGTGACCGTCGTCAAGGCCGCGGCCGGGGAGGCCGTCACGGCGGGCCAGAGCCTGCTCGTGGTGGAGGCGATGAAGATGGAGCACGTCATCGCGGCCCCGCACGACGGCACCGTCACCGAGCTCGGCGTCTCCGTCGGCGCCACCGTCGCGATGGACCAGGTCCTCGCCGTGGTCACCCCGGCCACCGTCGCCACCACCCCCGTCGCCGAACCCCCCGCCCCCGCCCCGCAGGAGCCGTCATGAGCCCCACGCCAGAGCCGGGGCTGCCCGCCCGCGTCCGCGTCCACGAGGTCGGCCCACGCGACGGCCTCCAGAACGAGAAGGCGCTCCTCCCGTTCGACGTGAAGGCCGAGTTCATCCACCGCCTCGCCGCCGCCGGGCTCACCACGATCGAGGCCACGAGCTTCGTCCACCCGAAGTGGGTCCCCCAACTCGCCGACGCCGAGCGGCTGTTCCCGCTGCTGCGCGACCTCGACGGCGTCCGGCTCCCGGTCCTGGTGCCCAACGAGCGCGGCCTCGACCGGGCGTTGGCCCTCGGCGCCCGCGAGGTCGCCGTGTTCGCCAGCGTCACCGAGTCGTTCGCCCGCGCGAACCTCAACCGCACGGTCGACGAGTCACTCGCCATGTTCACGCCGGTGATCGCCCGCGCGCTCGACGCCGAGGTGCCCGTGCGCGGCTATCTGTCGATGTGCTTCGGCGACCCCTGGGAGGGCGAGGTGCCCGTCGACCGCGTGGTGCGCGTGGCCCGCCGCCTGATCGACCTCGGCTGCGCCGAGCTGTCCCTCGGCGACACGATCGGCGTCGCCACCCCGGGGCAGGTCACCGCCCTGCTCACCGCGCTCAACGGCGCGGGCATCCCCACCGAGCGGCTCGCCGTCCACTTCCACGACACCTACGGCCAGGCGTTGGCCAACACCCTGACCGCGCTCCGCCACGGCGTCACCACCGTCGACGCCAGCGCGGGCGGCCTGGGCGGCTGCCCGTTCGCGAAGAGCGCCACCGGGAACCTCGCCACCGAGGACCTGCTCTGGATGCTCGAAGGCCTCGGCATCGAGACCGGCGTCGACCTCGACCGGCTCACCGGGACCAGCCTGTGGCTCGCCGCGCACCTCGGCAGGCCGAGCCCCTCCCGCACCGTCTCCGCCCTTTCACCGAAGGAGTCCTGACGATGCCCCTCGACCACCGCCTCACCCCCGAGCACGAGGAGCTGCGCCGCACCGTCGAGGCGTTCGCCCACGACGTGGTGGCGCCCAAGATCGGCGCGTTCTACGAACGCCACGAGTTCCCCTACGAGATCGTCCGCGAGATGGGCCGCATGGGCCTGTTCGGGCTGCCGTTCCCCGAGGAGTACGGCGGCATGGGCGGCGACTACCTCGCGCTGTGCCTGGCCCTCGAGGAGCTGGCGCGCGTCGACTCGTCCGTGGCGATCACGCTCGAGGCGGGCGTCTCGCTCGGCGCGATGCCGATCCACCGCTTCGGCACCGAGGAGCAGAAGCGCCACTGGCTGCCCCGGCTCTGCTCGGGCGAGATCCTGGGCGCGTTCGGCCTCACCGAGCCCGGCTGCGGCTCGGACGCGGGCGGCACCCGCACCACGGCCGTGCGGGACGGCGACAGCTGGGTCATCAACGGCACCAAGAGCTTCATCACCAACTCAGGCACCGACATCACCGGGCTCATCACCGTCACGGCGGTCACCGGGCGCAAGGACGACGGCTCGCCGCGGATCTCCACGATCATCGTGCCCGCCCGCACCCCTGGCCTCACCGTGGCCCCGCCCTACTCCAAGGTCGGCTGGAACGCCTCCGACACGCGCGAGCTGTCGTTCGCCGACGTCCGCGTCCCCGCCGCGAACCTCCTGGGCGACGAGGGCCGCGGCTACGCCCAGTTCCTGCGCGTCCTCGACGAGGGCCGCGTCGCCATCTCCGCGCTTGCCACGGGCCTGGCGCAGGGCTGCGTCGACGAGTCGGTGGCCTACGCGCGCACGCGCGAGGCGTTCGGCCGCCCGATCGGCGCCAACCAGGCGATCCAGTTCAAGCTCGCCGACATGGAGGCCCGCGCCCACACCGCGCGCGTCGCGTGGCGCGACGCGGCGTCCAGGCTCCAGGCGGGCGAGCCGTTCAAGAAGGCCGCGTCGATCGCCAAGCTGCACGCGTCCGACGTGGCGGTGACCAACGCCCGCGAGGCCACCCAGATCCATGGCGGCTACGGCTTCATGAACGAGTTCCCCGTGGCCCGCATGTGGCGCGACGCCAAGATCCTGGAGATCGGCGAGGGCACGAGCGAGGTGCAACGGATGCTGATCGCCCGCGAGTTGGGCGTGGGGTAACGGCACCCGCGCCCGGTGTCCCCTCGCCCGCCGGGTGCCAAGGCGCCATGATTCGACACACCCGCTGCCCGATATCGGGCAGGATTGTTGCGAAAGTCGGCGGCGCTCCGCAGTATCGGAGGGTGCTCGAACGCCGTACGCCCCATGACGATCTCGTGGACCACCTGGTGCGCAGCACGCCTCTCGCGCGAGGTGAGGCGGCCCGGGTGATTATGGACGTGCTGGCATATTTCGACGAGACCGCCGAGGAGTTCGTCCGCAGGCGCCACCGGGAGCTGCGCTCCCAGGGGCTGACCAACGCGGCGATCTTCCAGCGGATCGCGGACGAGCTGCCGCATCGCGCGGTGGCACCGCCCGAGCTGTCCCTGCGGCAGCTGCGGCGGATCGTCTACGGCTGATGCGGCCGACCCGGCAAGTGTGAGACCAGCAGGAGGAACGTCTATGTGTGGAATCGTCGGATATATCGGCAAACGGGATGTGGCACCCCTCCTGCTCGAGGGCCTCCAGCGACTCGAGTACCGAGGCTACGACTCCGCGGGCATCGCCATCCACAGCAGCGGCAAGGGCGGCGGGCTCAAGACGGTGAAGAACGCCGGGCGGGTCCGCGACCTCGAGGGCAAGGTGCCCGCCCGCTTCGCCGGGACCGGCGGCATCGCCCACACCCGCTGGGCCACGCATGGCGCGCCCAACGACACCAACGCGCACCCCCATCTGGACGCGCTCGGCCGCGTCGCCGTCGTGCACAACGGCATCATCGACAACTCCGCCGACCTCCGCGCCAAGCTCGCCGCCGACGGCGTCGAGCTGGCCTCGGACACCGACACCGAGGTGCTGGCCCACCTGATCGCGCGCGCCCAGCCCGAGACGCTGGAGGAGAAGGTCCGCGAGGCCCTGCGGTACATCGAGGGCACCTATGGGATCGCCGTCCTGCACGCGGACTTCCCCGACCGCATCGTCGTCGCCCGCAACGGCTCGCCCGTGGTGCTCGGGATCGGCGAGAAGGAGATGTTCGTCGCCTCCGACGTGGCCGCGCTCATCAGCCACACGCGCCAGGTGATCACCCTGGACGACGGCGAGATGGCCACCATCAAGGCCGACGACTACCGCACGTACACCACCGACGGCAGCCGCACCGCGGCCTCCCCCACCACCGTGGACTGGGAGGCCGAGAGCTACGACATGGGCGGCCACGACACATACATGCACAAGGAGATCGCCGAGCAGCCCGACGCGGTGGACCGGGTGCTGCGCGGCCGGATCGACGACCGTTTCGCCACCGTCCGCCTCGGCGGACTCAACCTGGACGCCAGGGCCGCGCGCGGCGTGCGCCGGGTCAAGATCCTCGGCTGCGGCTCGGCGTACCACGCGGGCCTGATCGGCGCCCAGCTGATCGAGGAGCTGGCGCGCATCCCGGCGGACGCGGAGCCGGCGAGCGAGTTCCGCTACCGCAACGCCGTGGTGGACCCCGACACGCTCTACATCGCCACGAGCCAGTCCGGCGAGACCTACGACACCCTGGCCGCCGTGCAGGAGCTCAAGCGCAAGGGCGCCATGGTCCTCGGCGTCGTCAACGTCGTCGGCTCGGCCATCGCGCGCGAGACCGACGGCGGGATCTATGTGCACGCGGGGCCCGAGGTGTGCGTCGTGTCCACCAAGTGCTTCACCAACACCGCGGTGGCGTTCGCGCTGCTCGCGCTGCACCTCGGCCGCATCAGGGACCTCTCGGTGGCGGACGGCAGGCGGATCATCGAGGGGCTGCGCAAGCTGCCCGAGCAGATCGGCGAGATCCTGCGCGACGAGGACCGGATCGCCAAGGTGGCCGAGGCGTTCGCGGAGGCCAAGAGCCTGATGTTCGTGGGCAGGGTGCGCGGCTTCCCCGTGGCCAGGGAGGCGTCGCTCAAGCTCAAGGAGGTCTCCTACATCCACGCCGAGGCGTACCCGGCCTCCGAGCTGAAGCACGGCCCGCTCGCGCTCATCGAGCCCGCGGTGCCGACGGTCGCGATCGTCCCTACGGACGAGCTGCTCGACAAGAACCGGGCCACGCTCGAGGAGATCAAGGCCCGCAGTGGCCGGATCCTGGCGGTGGCGCACGAGGAGCAGCCCAAGGCGGACGACACGATCGTGGTCCCGCGCAACGAGCCCGAGCTCGACCCCGTCCTCATGGGGATCCCGCTCCAGCTGCTGGCCTACCACACGGCGCTGGCGCTCGGCCGGGACATCGACAAGCCGCGGAACCTCGCGAAGTCCGTCACGGTCGAGTAGCCACGGCCGAGTGGCCACGGTGGCGTAGGAGCGCGGGGAGGCGCACGGCGACCCCCGGGAGGTGCGTGCCACCAAACGCACGCCCGGGGGCCGCCATATGCGCCGGCGTCGCCCATTACGCCGGCGGGAGAAGCCGCCGTCGGGTCCGTCACCTCCCGACGAACGACCCTGGCCTGTGTCGATGTCCCCTTTATGCCCATCACAAACGCACAATCCACCCTTCCCCGCCGACGAATTTGGTGAATGCTCGGTGAGGAACGCGAGGTCGGGCCCAAGGGGCCGCCTCAGGGGATGACGACGACGGGGCGCTGTGCGCGGCGGGCCAGGCGGCCCGAGACGGAGCCGAAGACGCGGCCGAGCAGGCCATGGGTCGTGCCGACGACGATGGCGTCCGCCTCGTACTCCCGGCCGACCTCCTCCAGCTCGTGGCAGATGTCGCCGCCGCGCTCGAGCAGCACCCAGGGGACGTCGGTGAGATGCTCGGCACAGGCCAGCTCGAGGCCGAGCACCTCGGTGCGGTGGTCGGGGATGTCGACCAGCGCGGGCGGCTCGCAGCCGGCCCAGACGGTGGTCGGCAGGCGGTTGGCCACATGGACGATGATCAGTCCCGAGCCGGAGCGGCGGGCCATGCCCACGGCATACGCCAGGGCACGCTCGCTCGACGTGGAGCCGTCGAAGCCGACCACCACTCCGTGCTGGAAGGCCGGATCACGCGACGCGCGTGCGTCATCCGCCGGGTCGGGCGTGGACGAGGGATCGGCGACGCGCCGGCGATCCGCTGGTTCGGGGAGCTCGTATCCAGCCATCGGTGCCTCAGCGGTGGGTCAGTGAGGAAACCTCGTGAGTGTGTCGAAGATGGGGGTGGTGCGTGGAGAAGCGGGGGAGGTTTCTCGCGCTTCTCCTGACTCCACCTCCAGGGTACGGCGTCAAGGGCCTGGTTCCCAGAGACCGTGTGTACAACCCCTGAAACCATCCGCTGGCGCCGTGGCCGTGCAGCATGCCCTACCCAGAACGGGCAGCGCAATGCTTTCGGACACATTGCGACACGGGTGCTGGCGTTGAGTGACCGCGCGCCGGGGCGCCGTCCGTTCCTTTCTTGGCGCCGCCCGCCGTGGCCGACGAGCAGCGGGTGATCGCTGTCCGTGCGCGGCGGATCACCACACGCGGAAGGCCGCGCGCCGGGGGCGTGCGCCCCCGGCTCGGGGTCACGGCCATGACGACGGCTCTTATTTTCGGCCAACTTCACCTCAGCAGAACCGCGTTGCTCACGCGTCTCGCCAACACCTCCTGTATACCGGGAAGATGAGCCACGGCTCCCCTTCGGGGGCGCGGCGGGCGAGTGGTGGGGCGAGGCGTACTTCCCCCAACTGCTCCTACGTGTAACGCTTCCTGATCGACTGCTTCACGCCACGTTGTCATGTCGATATAGCGCCGGGTGAGGAACTGGTCTCGTCCACCTCACCCGACGCAGTAGATTCGATCTTGGCAATCACGTCGGGGGACAGTGCAGGACCGAGAGGATGCGACGACCGAGGGAACTGAGGAGCATGAGCCAGGACCCAACGCACGGCCCCGAGCCCGCCGTCAAGCTGGCTGCCCGACGCCGCCGCGAAGTCGTCGCGGTGCTGCTGTTCAGCGGCAGTCCGATGTTCGAGAGCTCCATCCCGCTGTCCGTCTTCGGCGTTGACCGCCAGGACGCCGGGGTGCCGCGTTACCGACTGCTCGCCTGCGCGGGGGAGGAGGGGCCGCTGCGCACCACCGGCGGCCTCGAGCTGCGCGCGCCCTACGGCCTCGGCGCCGTGGCGCGCGCCGGGACCGTGATCGTGCCCGCCTGGCGGTCGATCACCGGGCCACCGCCCGCCGCCGCGCTGGCCGCGCTGCGGCGCGCGCACAGCGAGGGCGCCAGGATCGTCGGCCTGTGCACCGGGGCGTTCGCCCTGGGGGCCGCCGGGCTGCTCGACGGGCGGCCCGCCACGACGCACTGGATGTACGCGCCGACGCTCGCCAAGCGATATCCCTCGGTCCATGTGGACCCCAGGGAGCTGTTCGTCGACGACGGCGACATCCTGACCTCGGCGGGCACCGCGGCCGGGATCGACCTGTGCCTGCACATCGTCCGCCAGGACCACGGCCCCGAGGCGGCCGCGGCGCTGGCCCGCCGCCTGGTGCTGCCCCCGCGCAGGGGGAACGGCGCCGACGCCGCGCAGCACCGGCACCTCGACCGGTCTTTACCCGAGGACATCGGGGCCGACCCGCTCGCCGAGGTGGTGGCCTGGGCGCTCGAGCACCTGCACGAGCAGTTCGACGTGGAGACCCTCGCGGCCCGCGCCTACATGAGCAGGCGGACGTTCGACCGCCGCTTCAGGGCGCTCACGGGCAGCGCTCCCCTCCAGTGGCTCATCACCCAGCGCGTCCTCCAGGCGCAGCGGCTGCTCGAGGTCTCGGACTACTCGGTGGACGAGGTGGCGGGGCGCTGCGGCTTCCGCTCGCCCGTGGCGCTGCGTGGTCACTTCAGGCGGCAGTTGGGCGCCTCGCCCGCCGCCTACCGGGCCGCGTACCGGGCCAGGCAGCAGGACGCTCCCGACCGGGGGAAGCCGGTGGGGGACGGCTTCACGCCGCGCCTTCCCGGCCAGCGGGGCCGCCCTCCGCAGTGAGCGACGGCGCGGGCGGGGCAGTCGCGCTGAGCGACGTAAGGTTGTTCGCATGAACGATCGCATGGTGTGGATCGACTGCGAGATGACCGGTCTCTCGCTGGCCGACGACGCGCTCATCGAGGTGGCCGCGCTGGTGACCGACTCCGAGCTGAACGTCCTCGGGGAGGGGGTGGACATCGTGATCCGCCCCCCCGACGCGGCGCTCAGGTCGATGCCGGAGGTGGTGCGGACCATGCACACCGCCTCCGGTCTCCTGGACGAGCTGGCCGGGGGCACCACGCTGGCCGAGGCCGAGCGGCTGGTCCTCGACCACGTCAGGGAGCACGCGCCCGAGGCGGGCAAGACCCCGCTCTGCGGGAACTCGATCGGCACCGACCGCGGCTTTCTCGCCCGGGACATGCCCACCCTGGAGTCGCACCTCCACTACCGCGTGATCGACGTCTCCTCGCTCAAGGAGCTGGTGCGCCGCTGGTACCCCAGGGTGTACTTCAACAGCCCGCAGAAGAGCGGGAATCACCGCGCGCTCGCCGACATCAGGGAGTCCATCGCCGAGCTGCGCTACTACCGCGAGGCGATCTTCGTGCCGCTGCCGGGGCCCGACTCGGACGCCGCCAAGCGCATCGCCGCCCAGCACGTCCTGGGCTGAGGTCGCGCCGACGAAAACCCTGGCGCGGCGGGCTCCTGGGACCCTGTACACTCTTACTCGGCCGGTACGACCGGCCCATGGTGGGCGTAGCTCAGCTGGTAGAGCACCTGGTTGTGGTCCAGGTGGCCGCGGGTTCAAGTCCCGTCGCTCACCCCAATCGATCGAGGCCCGGCCCGCGGACGCGTGGTCGGGCCTTCGTTGCCGTTCCTGTGCTCCGTGGCCCGTTCCCGGCGGCCCGTTCCCGCGCCCCGCGGCGGTCAGTTGCCGGTCATCGGGGGCGGCTGCCAGGGGTTCGGGGGCGGGGCCGGGGGGTCGGAGTACCCCGCCACAGGGACGAGCGGCGGGTCGCGCGGCGGCCGGTGGGGCGTTGCGTCGGACGCGGCGTCGAGCGCGATCAGGGCCACGACGGCCGCCAGCACCAGGAGCAGCTCGGCCACACCGTTTCCCAGCCTTCCCAGCCTTCCAGGTCGGCTTCCCGGTCGACCGACGGGCCGCCGCGTGGCGTCCTTCGGGCCGTGCTCCGTTCCCTTGTCCTCGTGCCGTGGGGGGGACCATACTCGTGGCAGATCCGGCATACCCGAAGCCTTCCCTCGGACGAGGGCTCGTAGCGGGCTCGTCCCCGAGCGGCATCGCGCGCGTTCAGAACATGAAGCGCCTCGTCCCCCGCGCGCCCCTCGACCCCCGTGCGGCGCGCGGCGGGTGGCTCAGCAGCCGTCGTTGTGCCACTCGCCGTTCTCGCGGATCCAGGGCTCGCCCTCGACGGCGAGCGCGGGGATGTCGGCGACGCCGTACGAGACGGTCGCGGTGTGTCCCGTGATGACCGGCCTGATGTCGCGGGCGGTGAGCCCCGCGCCGTGCTCGTCGACGGCCCCCCGCAACTCCACGGTGAACGCGTGGAGATCGAGGAAGTCCCGGCAGCGCTGGCTCAGCAGGCCCGCGGCGTCGTCGGGGGCGGGGACGAAGGACGCCAGGACATAGGCGGCCACGGCCTCCTCGAGCGCGGCGCGCTGCACGGGGTCCACCGTCGGGGTCGAGCCGGTGCCGCCGCTCGAAGTGCCCCCGCCCGAGGTGCCGTTGAAGTCGTCGTCGTAGTCGTCATCGTCGTAGTCGTCGTCCGAGTGGCCGCCGGAGCCGCCGTCGCGGCCCGACCTGCGGCCGTTGCCGTCGCCGCACGCGGCCGCGGTGACGGTGAGGAACGTGGCCGCGAGGAGCGCGGCCAGGGCGCGGTTGAGGCGGGTGCGTGATCCCGAGGACGGTGCCATGGACGCAGCGTGCCACGGCGCCGGGACGCGGGTCAGCGCTCTGCGACCCGCTGTGGCGGTCCCGTGACAGCGGCGCGACCGACCGCGCACACGGGCGGTCAACGTCCCGCGCGCGGCGGCCCGTTGCCCGTTTCCCGCCGTTGGCGCCCGGGGTGCGCGGGCGTGCGGGGGAGGGGCGCGCGCTCCCGGTGGGGCGGGAGTTCGCGTCCCGCGCTTACCCCGGGGGCACGGAACGTGGCACGCTGGTGACGGTAGATGACGGTCATGACCTCTCGACTCCCGGGAAGGGGTACCGGTATGGCATCTCCACTCTCCGCGGACCGGCTGCTGCGCGCGCTCAAGGCCGAGGGCGTGCGCGTGGTCGAGCACCGGTCCTGGCGCACGCACAACCGGAACCACGCCGGATCCTGGGGCCCCGTGCACGGGGTGATGATCCATCACACCGTCACGCGGGGCACCGACTCCTCCGTCGAGCTGTGCTACAACGGGCACTCGTCGCTGCCCGGGCCGCTGTGCCACGGCGTGATCGCCAAGGACGGCACGGTGTACATGGTGGGCCACGGCCGGGCGAACCACGCGGGGGCGGGCGACGGCGACGTCCTGGCCGCGGTGATCGCCGAGCGCGCGCTCCCCCCGGACAACGAGACGGACACCGACGGGAATCGCCACTTCTACGGCTTCGAGTGCATCAACATGGGGGACAACAAGGACCCTTGGCCCCCTGAGCAGGTGAGCGCGATCGTGCGCGCCTCGGCGGCCATCTGCCGCGCGCACGGCTGGGGCAAGGAGGGCACGACCTCCGTGATCGGCCACCTGGAGTGGCAGCCGGGCAAGATCGACCCGCGCGGGCCCGGCGTTTCGATGAGTGACGTGCGACGGCGCGTGGCCGAGCGGCTGCGGCACCCGGCCGACTGGGACCCCGAGGAGGACGACATGCCCCTGAGTGACGAGGACATCCGGAAGGTGGCCGTGGCGGCGGCGCGCCAGGTCGCGCTCTACAAGGACGAGCGGCTCGACCGCCGCGACGCCCGGCAGATGTGGGACGACGCGGCAAGCCCGCACACGACGTGGCAGTTCAGGCCCGAGGGCGCCGAGCGCGACGCGTGGGGGTATCTCAGCCGCACCCACGCCGAGGTGGTCGCCCTGCGGGCCGCGGTGGCGGAGCTGGCGAGTGCGGTCGCCGCGGGGAGCGACTCGGTGGACGCGGACGACCTCGTCGCGCGCATCGAACGCGCGATCGCGAGCGCCAGCGGCGGGGATTGAGCGCCCCGGCGGCGCCGCCCAGCCCCGCCGCGCGCCCTCGCGCCCCCTGCGTCATCCCCGCGCCCCCGTCAGCGGCGCGTGCGCGGCGTCCGCTGGCGCGGGAGCGCGTGGCGGGGCGGGTGGATGAGTGTGATCTGCCGCACGATCTGGTGGAACGCCACGAGCGCCGACACCGGCGGCAGGCCCGCGACCGCGACGCCCGTCGCGGACTTGGGCGCCTCCCCCACGCAAAGACCGACGGCCAGGCCGCAGAACATCACGACCACGACCCACGAGTGCAGGGCCTGCCGCTGGTGCAGGGCCGCGCGCAGGATCGACAGGGACGCCACGAGCCAGGGGCCGTAGATCAGCAGCGGCCACCAGGGGATGAGGTCGTCGGGCACGCCGGAGGAGGCCGCCTCGCGCAGCGGCTCGTACGAGACCAGGCCGCCGAGCACGCTGAGCATCGCGACCAGGGCCGCGGCGGCCCCCGCGATCAGCAGGCTCGCGCAGCGCAGCCACAGCGAGGGCCCCGAGCCGCCGGGCCAGCGCATCCGGCGCCGCTCCCTGCGGTGCCGCCGACCTGGGTGGTCGTTCAGCCGCGGGATCCTGGCCGTGTCGTCGATCACCAGCTCCGGCGGGATGAACAACGGCGTGCCCGCCGTCGGGTCGTAGAGCATCTGCTCGTTGAGAGACGTCACGACTCCGCCAACGAGGGGCGACTGAGCGGGATGTGCGGCATTTGAGTGAATGGGTGTCGCACGGGTGGCGACCGGCACGGCACCTTGACAAAGCGTTTCTTCACACCGTCCCGTCGCCGGGGGCGGGACTCGTAGGATCGGGCGGACCATGGATATCGCTGACTTCGAGGAGCTGTGGGACCGGGTGACCGGCACCCAGCCCGATCCAGAGCTGTGGCTCATAGTGGCCGCGGCCGTCGTCGCCCTGGCGGCGGTCGCGCCGTACGGGGTGTGGCGCCTGGCGCGGAACACCATCACGATCGCCCACGAGGGCGGCCACGGCCTGATGGCGCTGCTGACAGGCCGCAGCCTCGAGGGCATACGCCTGCACTCCGACACCTCGGGCCTGACCGTCTCGCGCGGCAAGCCGACGGGCCTCGGCATGGTCCTGACCGCCGCCGCGGGCTACACCGCGCCCTCCCTGCTCGGCCTCGGCGGCGCCGCCCTGCTGGCCGACGGGCGCATCACGGCCCTGCTGTGGGGCGCCACCGCGCTGCTGCTCGCCCTCCTGGTGATGGTGCGCAACGCCTACGGGATGCTCACCGTCGTCCTCACCTGCGCGGTGTTCCTGCTGGTCTCGTGGCTGACCGAGCCCGAGGTGCAGGCGGCGTTCGCGTATCTGGTCGTGTGGTTCCTGGTGCTCGGCGGCGTCAGGCCGGTCTTCGAGCTCCAGGCCAAGCGGCGCGGGGGCGCGGCCCGCGACTCGGACGCCGACCAGCTGGCCCGGCTCACGGGCCTTCCCGCGTGGATGTGGCTCTTCTTCTTCCACGCCGTCACGCTCACCTCCCTCTTCGCCGCCGGCACCCTGCTGCTCGGCCTGTGAGTGCGGGCCCGTGGCCATGACGCGGCACTAGAGTGAGAACATGACCGACCACAGCGAGAGTCTCTGGCCCGCGCCGTACGCCTCGGGCGCGGTGGACGCCATGGTCACGGTGCCCGGTTCGAAGTCGGTCACCAACCGAGCGCTCATCCTGGCCGCCCTCGCCGCGGACCCCGGCTGGCTGCGCCGCCCCCTCCGCTCGCGCGACACCCTGCTGATGGCCGACGCGCTGCGGTCGCTCGGCATCGGGATCGAGGAGACCGTCTCGTCGAGTTCCGCGGTCTCGGGGACGCCGCAGGGGCGGGGCGAGTCCTGGCGCGTGATCCCCGGGATGCCGCAGGCCCCCACGAGCGTGGACGTCGGGAACGCGGGGACGGTGATGCGTTTCCTGCCGCCGCTCGCCGCGCTCGCCGAGGGTCCGGTCCGCTTCGACGGCGACCCGCGGGCCCGCGAGCGGCCGTTGGACGGGCTGATCGGCGCGCTGCGCACGCTGGGCGCCAGGATCGAGGACGAGGGGCGCGGCGCCCTGCCGATCACCGTGCGCGGCGTCGGCTCGCTCGACGGCGGCCAAGTCGAGGTGGACGCCTCGACGTCGTCGCAGTTCATCAGCGCGCTGCTGCTGTCCGCGCCCCGGTTCAACCAGGGCGTCGAGGTCCGGCACGTGGGGCGTCGGCTGCCGTCCATGCCGCACATCAGGATGACCGTGGACATGCTGCGCAAGGCGGGCGCGCAGGTGGACTCCCCCGACTCGGGCGGCGAGCCCCATGTGTGGCGGGTCACATCGGGCGCGCTCCTCGGCCGCGACGTGGTGGTCGAGCCCGACCTGTCGAACGCGCAGCCGTTCCTGGCCGCCGCGCTGGTCACGGGCGGCACGGTCACCATCCCCGACTGGCCCGCGCACACGACGCAGCCGGGCGACGCGTTGCGCCGCATCTTCACGGACATGGGCGGCACGTGTGTGCTCGACGACCGCGGCCTGACGCTCACCGGCGGCGGTCGGGTGCGCGGGATCGACGTGGACCTGGGCGAGGTGGGCGAGCTGACGCCCGGCATCGCGGCGGTCGCGGCGCTGGCCGACTCGGAGTCGGTGCTGCGCGGCGTCGCGCACCTGCGGCTGCACGAGACGGACCGGCTCGCCGCGCTCGCCAAGGAGATCAACGCCCTGGGCGGCGACGTCACCGAGACCGAGGACGGGCTGCGGATCAGGCCGAGGCCGCTGCGCGGCGGGGTGTTCCACACGTACGAGGACCACAGGCTGGCCACCGCGGGCGCGCTGCTCGGCCTCGTGGTCAAGGACGTCGAGATCGAGAACATCGCGACGACCGGCAAGACCATGCCCGACTTCCCCGACCTGTGGCACCGGATGCTCGCCGGGGAGAGAGAGTAGGGCGCGGGCCGCGATGCGCCGGTACGGCAAGAACCCCGACGAGGACGACATCCGCACCAGGGCCCGTGGGCGCAGCAGGCCCCGCACCCACCGGCGTCCGGCACACGAGGACGCCGAGGAGGGCTTTGTCGTCACGGTGGACCGCGGGCGGGTGACGTGCCTGGTGGGGGAGCGGGTGGTCACCGCGATGAAGGCGCGGGAGCTCGGCCGCAAGAGCGTGGTGGTCGGCGACCGGGTCGCGGTGGTCGGGGACCTGTCGGGGAAGAAGGACACGCTCGCGCGGATCGTCAGGGTCGAGGAGCGGTCGTCGGCGCTGCGGCGCACGGCCGATGACGACGACCCGTTCGAGCGGGTGGTGGTGGCCAACGCCGACCAGCTGGCCATCGTCACGGCGCTCGCCGACCCCGAGCCGAGGCCCCGGCTGATCGACCGCTGCCTGGTGGCGGCGTACGACGCGGGGCTCGACCCGCTGCTGATCCTCACCAAGTCCGATCTCGCACCGGCGGGTCCGCTGCTCGAGACCTATCTGCCGCTGGGGATCCGCCATGTGGTCACCACGCGCGAGCAGTTCGACGAGGACACCGTGGCCGGGGTGCGGGAGCTGCTGTCGGAGCGGGTCACCGCGTTCGTCGGGCACAGCGGCGTCGGCAAGACGACCCTGGTCAACGCCCTGGTGCCGGACAGGCAGCGCGCCACGGGCGAGGTCAACGCCGTGACGGGGCGCGGGCGGCACACCACGGTCTCCGCCCTCGCGCTGCCGCTGCCGGGGACGCGGGGGTGGGTGATCGACACCCCGGGCGTCAGGTCGTTCGGGCTGCACCACATCGATCCCTCGCGCGTCATCCACGCCTTCCCCGACCTGGAGCCCGGCACCGAGGGGTGCCCGCGGGCGTGCGGGCACGACGAGCCGGACTGCGCGCTCGACGACTGGGTGGCCGAGGGCCACGCGGACCCGGCGCGCCTGTACTCGCTGCGCCGCCTGCTGGCCACGCGGGAGCGGCACGAGGGCGACTGAGCCGCGCCTGCCGGTGGCGGGGCGTTCCGTTCAGTCGGGCGGGGCCACCAGGTGGGAGATCGCCACGCGGATCGCCGTCTCGCAGCACGCGGGCCCGGCCGAGGGGAGGGCGTGCCTGGCGCGTTCGGTCAGCCTGGCCACCAGGTCGCCCGGGCCGATGACCGCGGCGGGCGGGCCGCCGCAGCGGCAGCCGGTCAGCGAGGCGCGCACCACCCGGTCGCCCCCGGCCGCGCGCACGATCCACTCCCCGGCCGCGGCGAGCGCCTCGTCGGGCGGGCGTTCGCGCCGCTCGGCGCAGAACGCCGCGAAGCCGTCGAGGAACGCGGTGGTCCGCCGCTCGGCGAGCGCCGCGCCGAGCCCGGCCTTGTCGCCGAACTCGTTGTAGAGGGTCTGCCGCGACACCCCCGCAGCGGCGGCGACCTCGACCATTCTGACGAGCTGCCAGGAGCGCCGTTCCACGGCCTCGCTCGCGGCTCGCAGCAGGGAATCTCGCGCGGTGGGCATCGTCGCCTCCTCGCCTCCAGGCACAGAATTGACGCGCTCCGCGGGGGTGTCAAGATGTGGGCATGCCGGATTACCACGATGATCTCCGCCTCGCGCACGTGCTCGCCGACGCCGCGGACGCCGCGACCATGGAGCGTTTCAAGGCGCTCGACCTCAAGGTCGAGACCAAGCCGGACATGACGCCGGTGACCGAGGCGGATCGCGCGGCCGAGGAGGTGATCAGGTCCGTGCTGCAACGGGCCAGGCCGCGCGACGCCGTGCTGGGCGAGGAGTTCGGCAACGCGGGCCAGGGGCCTCGGCGTTGGGTGATCGACCCGATCGACGGCACCAAGAACTATGTGCGCGGCGTGCCGGTGTGGGCCACCCTGATCGCGCTCGTCGAACGCGGCGCGGGCGGCGACAGGCCCGTCGTGGGCGTGGTCTCCGCGCCCGCGCTCAGCCGCCGTTGGTGGGCGGCGCTCGGCGGGGGCGCGTACACCGGGCGCAGCCTCACCTCGGCGACCCGGCTGCGGGTCTCGGGCGTGGAGCGGCTCGCGGACGCGTCGTTCTCCTACTCGTCGCTGACCGGCTGGGAGGAACGCGACCGGCTCGACGGCCTGTTGAGGCTCTCGCGCGACTGCTGGCGGACGCGGGCCTACGGGGACTTCTGGTCGTACATGATGGTCGCCGAGGGGTCGGTCGACCTGTGCGCCGAGCCCGAGTTGTCGCTGTGGGACATGGCGGCCCCCGCGATCGTCGTGCAGGAGGCGGGCGGCCGTTTCACCGGGCTCGACGGCCGCGACGGGCCGCACGGGGTGGACGCGGCGGCGTCCAACGGGCTGCTGCACGACGAGCTGCTCGGCTATCTCGGCGGCTGAGGCGGGGCGTTGATCGATGGACGCGCGCTGATCGATGGACGCGCGCTGATCGTGGAAGGCGCGTTGATCGATCGCATCCGGGCGAAAATGTCCCGGCGCGGACCCTTGATGGTCACCCAGCACCATGTGAACATGAGAATCCCAGCGCTTGTGACTTTGTGAAAAGTCTCTCGAGCTCCCTCTGAGTCCCCGCGGAAGGTGGCTGATTCCTCATGTTGGTACGCGATGCGATGAGCTCCGTCGTCCTCACCATCGGCCCCGATCACACGCTCAGGCAGGCCGCCAGGCTGATGTCCTCCCGGCGGGTGGGCGCGGCCGTCGTGCTCGACCCCGACACCGCGGGGGTGGGCATCCTCACCGAGCGGGACGTGCTGGCCTCGGTCGGCCGGGGCCAGGACCCCGACCGCGAGCGGGCCGGGGCGCACACCACCACCGACGTGGTCTACGCGGACCCCCGGTGGACCCTGGCCGACGCCGCGACGGCGATGGCACAGGGCGGCTTCCGGCACCTGGTGGTGCTCGACGAGCACGAGGCGGGCCCGGTCGGGATCGTCTCGGTGCGCGACATCATCAACTGCTGGACGCCGGTTGTCGGCACGGCGTCCGTGTAGTCCGGAGCGGCCGGAGGCCCGAGGGCCCCGGCCGCTCCGGGGTGTACGGCAAGCGGCCTTTGCGGGATCAGCCGCGGAGGGCCTGGACCGCGGCCTGGAGCCGCTTGCCGTAGTCCTCGTCCGCCTTGCGGAAGTTCTCGATCGCCCGCTCGGCGATGTCGTCGCGGGAGACCTGGGCGATGAAGCCCGCGAGGTTCTCGATGAGGCGGTCCTTCTCGTCGTCGGACATCAGCCGGTAGAGGTTCCCGGCCTGCACGAAGTCGTTGTCCTCGGCGTGCGAGGGGGCCACGTGGTCGCCGGTGTACCCGGTGACGGCGACGGGCTCCCACAGCGGCCTGTCGGTCTGGACGGGCCCGCCGAAGCTGTTCGGCTCGTAGTTCTTCGTGCCGCCGTGCCGACCGTCGTACGCGGCGCCGTCACGGCCGTGGGTGCGCGCCTCGGTGGCGTGCGGCCGGTTCACCGGGAGGTGGTCGGCGTTGATCCCGACGCGGTACCTGTGGGCGTCGCCATAGGCGAACAGGCGGCCCTGGAGCATCTTGTCGGGCGAGGGACCGATGCCGGGCACGAAGTGGTGCGGCGAGAAGATGGACTGCTCGACCTCCGCGAAGATGTTCTCGGGGTTGCGGTTGAGCTCGAGCTTGCCGATCTCGATCGGGGGGTAGTCCGCGTGCGGCCAGACCTTGGTCAGGTCGAACGGGTTGAAGCGGTACGTGGCCGCTTCGGCGACGGGCATGATCTGGACCTGAACGGTCCAGCTCGGGAAGTCGCCGTTCTCGATCGAGGTGCGCAGGTCGCGCTGGTGGCTGTCCGGGTCGTCGCCCGCGAGCTTCGCTGCCTCGGCGGCGGTGAGGTTCTTGATGCCCTGGTCGGTCTTGAAGTGGTACTTGACCCAGAACGCCTCGCCCGCCTCGTTGGTCCACTGGAACGTGTGCGAGCCGTATCCGTTCAGGTGGCGGTAGGAGGCGGGGATGCCGCGGTCGCCGAACAGCCAGGTCACCTGGTGCGTGGACTCGGGCGAAAGGCCCCAGAAGTCCCAGACGTTGTCCGCCTCCTGCGAGCCCGTGTAGGGGTCCCGCTTCTGGGTGTGGATGAAGTCGGGGAACTTGATCGCGTCCTTGATGAAGAAGACCGGGGTGTTATTGCCGACCAGGTCGTAATTGCCCTCTTCGGTATAGAACTTGAGCGCGAAGCCACGCGGGTCGCGCACGGCGTCGGCCGAGCCGAGGTTCCCGGCGACCGTCGAGAAGCGGAGGAAGACCTCGGTCTCCTTGCCGATCTCGGACAGGAACTTCGCCCGGGTGTACGGGGTCACGTCCGCGGTGACGGTGAACGTGCCGTACGCGCCGGCGCCCCTGGCGTGCACGATGCGCTCCGGGATGCGCTCCCGGTTGAAGTGGGCCAGCTTCTCGATGAGGTGCTGGTCCTGGATCAGTCCGGGCCCGCCGACACCGGCGGACTGGCTGTTCTGATTGTCCGCGACCGGCGCGCCCGCCTCGGTGGTGAGTGGTCCCGCAGCGATCTGATCGGTCATTTACCTGTCACGCCCTTCAGCTGTCCAGCTCCTTGGTGCCGCCCCGGCCCTTGGCCAGCGCTCAACCAGATCCTATATTGGACTTTGTCCAAGTCAAGACGAGCGATGAATCTGTACACCGTCGGCCCAAGCGAGGCCGCCACGCTAGGGTGGATGCCATGAGTGACCTGCTTCAGCGACTCCGCGCCCGCGGCTGGCGGCTCACCGCCCAGCGGCGGGTGATCGCCGAGGTGCTGGACGGGGAGCATGTCCACTTCACGGCCGACGAGGTCCATGCCAGGGCCGTCGAGCGGCTTCCCGAGATCTCCCGCGCCTCTGTTTACAACACGCTGGGTGAGCTTGTCGCGCTGGGCGAGGTCCTCGAGGTGACGACGGACGGGCGTGCGAAGCGTTACGACCCGAACGCCCATCATCCGCACCAGCACCTGGTCTGCTCGGGCTGCGGGACCATGCGTGACGTGCGGCTGACGGACGATCCGCTGGCCGCGCTGCCCGAGGAGGAACGCTTCGGCTTCGCGGTCTCGCAGGTCAACGTCACGTACTACGGCCGCTGTCCCGACTGCGTCGCCGCCTCCTGATTTGCACCCGCCGTACGCACGGGGTTAAGGTAAAGACACACACCGCGGGGTGGAGCAGCTCGGTAGCTCGCTGGGCTCATAACCCAGAGGTCGCAGGTTCAAATCCTGTCCCCGCTACTGTAGGCGAAGGCCCGGATCCCCCAGGATCCGGGCCTTCGCGCTGAACGCCCGTGCGGGCCATGGAGAATCGCCCCATGGACCCTACTCTCCAGTATCTGTTGCGGCTGCTCGACCTCGAGCCCGTCGAGCGGGACATCTTCCGCGGTGACAGCCACGCCTCCGTCGTCCCCCGCGTGTTCGGCGGGCAGGTGGCGGCGCAGGCGTTGGTCGCGGCCTGCCGCACGGTCGACGACGAGCGGCTGCCGCACTCGTTGCACTCCTACTTCCTGCGCCCCGGCGACCCCGGCGCGCGCATCGTCTACACGGTCGACCGGATCCGCGACGGGCGGTCGTTCACCACGCGGCGGGTGGTGGCGGTGCAGCACGGGCAGCCGATCTTCACGCTGTCGGCGTCGTTCGCGCGGGCCGAGGAGGGGCTCGAGCACCAGGAGCCGATGCCCGCGGCGCCCGACCCCGAGAGCCTGCCGCCCGCCGAGGAGCTGCTGCCGCGCTACGCCGACCTCTTCAGGGACCGCGGCGTGCTCGAGCTGCTGCTCCAGGCGCGGCAGGCGATCGATCTGCGCTATGTCAACGAGCCGCCGTTCGCCACCGCGGGCAAGGTGCGCGAGGCGCGCTCGCAGGTGTGGTTCCGCGTCAACGGGAAGCTGGCGGGGGAGCAGGACACGCCCGTGTCGCACCTGTGCCTCGGCACCTATGTCTCGGACATGACGCTGCTCGACTCGGTGCTGCTCGCGCACGGGCGCGGCGGCTGGATGACCGGGGACACGGTGGGGGCGAGCCTGGACCACGCGATGTGGTTCCACCGCCCGTTCCGCGCGGACGAGTGGCTGCTGTACGACACGGACTCGCCGACGTCGCAGTCGGGGCGGGGGCTGGCGCACGGACGGATGTTCACGAGGGACGGGCGGCTGGCGGTGTCGGTGATCCAGGAGGGCCTGATGCGGGTGCCGCGCTGAGGGTCCGCCTTCGGCGGGGTGGGGGAGCGAGGCTGGCGGGCGCCTGACCCGTACCGGTCGGCGGTCGCCGGGTGGCGTCGCATGCGCGTGCCCCGGGCCGGGGCGGCGGTACCGGAGAGCCTCGGCGCCCGACGTGTCGGAGCCGGATGTCGGCGGGCGGGCGGGCGTGCGGCGTGGCGGGGTGCGCGGGGCGGGTCCGCGCCGCCCCGCGGGGCCGCGGCGGGGGCTCAGGCCGGGGTCAGGCCGGGGTCAGGCCCGCCGCGTCGAGGAGGTAGGCGGTCATGGGCTCGTAGTAGCGGGGGTTGACGACGTTGTCGTCGAGTGGCACGCACACCGCGAGGGTGCCCTCGGCCTCGCCGAGGAAGAGCGCCGGGTCGTTGCAGTCGGCGTAGCCGATGGTGTCGATGCCCGCCTGTGCCGCGTATCCGGCCCAGCCGTGGTCGGCGACCACCAGGTCGGGCAGGTCCTCGCCCTCCTGCGGCAGGGCGTCCAGGATCTCCGCCATCGGCAGCGGCGAGTGCGTGTGCCACAGCGTCGCGCCCCGCTCGTACATCGCCACCCCGGCGAGCTGCGCCACCACGCCCTCGTCGGCGCTCAGGCCGATCGGCACCCTGACCAGCTCGCAGCCCGCCGCCTTCAGGGCGGCGGCCGTCTGGGCGTGCACGTCGAGCAGGCCGCCCGGGTGGCCCGTCGCGACGAGCACGCGCTGGCGGCCGAGGGCGGCCTTGCGCAGCAGCGTCGCCGCGCGGTCGAGCCCGTCGAGGGTCAGCTCGGGGTCGATCGTGTCCTGGCCCTGCCGGTGCTCGGGGTCGGCGTCCACGCCGCAGCGCTCGGCCATCTCGGAGAGGACGTCCTGCTCGTCCGTCCAGCGGTCGCCGAACTCGAGGCCGAGCCAGAAGTACCGATTGCCGTTGGCCAGCTCCCGGTAGTGGGAGAGGTTGTTCTCCCGAGGGGTCGCGACGTCGCCCGCGATGCGGGTGTGGAGGAGATGGGCGATCAGATCCGATCGGGAGGGGACGGCGGTGGTCGGCATACGGCAAGTATCGCCCGGATGGTGGGATTGCGGCGGGGGCGTCGCCGACCTGTGATCTCCGGGAGGCGCGGCGATGGGGCGGCGGTGGCGCGGGAGCGGCGCGTTCAGGCCGCGCGGCGGGCGGCGGCGAAGCCCGCGATCACCAGCGCGATCATCACCGCGCCGGTGAGCGCCACGGGCGCGCCGGTGAACGTGCCGGCCAGGATCGCCAGGGCGGCGGCCGGGAAGGAGGCCGTCGACCAGTGGCCGACGTGGTGGGGGCGCAGGTGCAGCAGCCACAGGGTCAGCAGGTAGAGGGCCACCGGCAGGGTGAACGACGCGGCCGCGACCGTTTCGGACAGCTCGGAGTGGTGGGTGACCAGGTCCACGTTGACCGCGATGCCCGCGCCGACGGCCGCTGCGGAGCCGAACACCAGGTAGTGGCCGTAGCCCCACACGAAGCCCGCGCGGGTGGAGGCGAGGAAGCGCGCGGCGGGCTTGGCGAAGTAGAGCCACCACATCGCGAACACGGTCACCAGGCCGCCGGCGGCGACCGCGTAGAGCGGGGCGTCGCCCAGGTCCTCGTCCACGGCGGTGCGCACGGCGGTCGTGGCGGCCAGCACGGACTCGCCCAGCACGATCATGGTGAACAGGCCGTACCGCTCGGCGATGTGGTGCGCGTGCCACGGCGTGGGGTGGGCGCGTTCGGCCAGGACCGGCACGGCCAGGTCGAGCGCGGCGATCACCGGGAAGAGCGGCAGGCGCCAGTCGTGCGGCACGGCGAGCCACAGGAGCCACAGCGTCTGGACGCAGGCGAGGCCGAGCGCGAAGCGGTGCGCGGCGGGGCGGCCATCGGGGTGGGAGTGGCCCGCGCGCAGCCACTGGCTGATCTGCGCCAGCCGCATGATGGTGTAGCCCGCGGTGACCAGGGCGTAGTCGCGTTCCTCGAACGCCCGCCGCACCCCGGCGGCGAGCACCAGGGCGCCGGTGATGGTGACCAGGACGGCCAGCCGGTAGGGCACGTCGTCGGTGTCGTACGCCGAGGCGAACCACGTGAAGCCCATCCACGCCCACCAGATCGCGAAGAACGCGGCGACATAGCTGGGGATGGCGGTGGAGACGTGGTCGCCGGAGAGCGCGTGGTGCAGCTCGGCGGAGACTGAGGCGACGGAGACGACGAAGCAGAGGTCGAAGAACAGCTCGAGCGGGGTGGCGGAGCGGTTCTCCTCGGTGGTGTCGCGGGGGGTCATGGTGCGGTGCCACGGCTGGTGCACGGCCATCGATACGTCTCGCCCGCCCGTCGGTCATGGGATGAAACGTGGCAATTGTGCCGTATGGGGTCATCGGTGGACCGAGGCGACGTGCGCCTCGCGCGCCCGCGTGGCGGCCCACCGGGGGCGCCTGCGGGAGGTTGCGGGTGGCCCGTAGCTGCCGGTGAATGGGAGCAGGAGCCGAGCGAAGGCGGCGAACGCGATGGTTGAGTTCCTGGCGGCGGAGCCGGACATCCTGCGCGCCGTCTTCGTCAATCTCAACGCCGGGATGATCCTCACCGACCGTGACGCCCGCATCAACGCCGTCAACCCGCACGCCGAGGAGCTGCTCGCGCTCGCCGCCCGCGACATGCTCGGCAAGGACTTCCACGACCTGCTGCACCGCCGCGGCGACGGCACGCTCGAGGCGCGCGATGAGTGTCCGTTGCTCGGCGTCTTCGACGACACCCGCATGGCCCGCGTGGACACCGACAGCTTCCTGCGCGGCGACGGCGAGCTGCTGCCGGTCTCCTGGTCGGCGGCGCCCGTCACCGTCGACGGCGACACGATCGGCGTGGTCACGCTGTTCGAGGACGCCACCGAGCACCGCGCGGCGCAGGACCACCAGGCCGCCCACCTGGCCGCGGTGGAGGACCTGGCGCAGCGGCTCACGCTGGTCGGGGAGATCACCGAGGTGCTGACCCAGACCCTGGAGGCCGAGGAGGCGCTCAACCGGCTGGGGCGCCTGCTCGTCCCCCGGCTGGCCGACTGGGCCGCCGTCGACCTGCGCGTCGCCGACGGCGAGGTGCGCCGCGTCGCCGTCGTGGGCCCCCAGGGGCGCGACGTGGGGCGCGAGGGCGGGCAGGGCGCGCTCTCCGCGATCCCCGAGACGTCGCGTTCGGTGCTGGTGCGGGTGCTGCGCGGCAGCGAGGCCGTGCTGCTGGGACCCGACGAGATCGCGGCGCCGCCCGACAGCCCCCTCGCGGTGGTGCACACGACGTTCCTGCACGCCCTGGGCGCCACGTCAGCGGTCGTCGTCCCGCTGAGCACGCCACGCCAGGTGATGGGCGCGCTCACGGTGGCGCGCACGGACGAGGAACGCCCGCTGTCCGCCGAGGACCTGCCGCTGATCCGGGACATCGGGCGCCGGGCGGGCCTGGCCATCGACAACGCCAGGCTGTTCGAGCGGCAGCGGGACATCGCGGCCACGATGCAGCGCAACCTGCTGCCCAAGCTGCCCGACATCGCCCCGCTCGAGCTGGCCGCCCGCTACCAGCCGGCGCCGCGCGGCTCCCAGGTCGGCGGCGACTGGTACGACGCGCTGATCCTGCCGGACGGCGCGATCGGCCTGGCGATCGGCGACGTCGTGGGGCACGACCTGTCGGCCGCGGCGGGGATGGCCGAGCTGCGGAACATGCTGCGGGCCCTCGCGTGGGATCGCGCCGAGCCGCCGAGCGCGATCGTCAGCCGCCTCGACGAGTCGATGCAGGCGATCACGGATGTGCAGATGGCGACCCTGATCCTGGCCAGGATCGAACGCGTCGGCTCCGGGGCGACCCACGAGGCCGCCGCGCCCGAGGGCTGGCAGGTGCGGTGGACCAGCGCGGGCCACCCGCCGCCGCTGCTGGTCACGGGCGAGGGCAGGGCGCAGTATCTGGAGGAGGGGCAGGAGCTGCTGCTCGGCGCCAGGCTCGGCAAGCCGCCGCTGCGCCCCGACGGCCTCGAGCCCCTGCCGCCGGGGGCCACCGTGCTGCTGTACACCGACGGTCTTGTCGAGATGGCGACCAGCGACCTGGACACCGGGCTCAACCGCCTGCGCCGCCACGCGATGGCGCTGGCGTCCCGGCCGCTCGACGAGCTGTGCGACGGCATCCTGGAGCGGATGCCGCCGGGCGGCGCCGACGACATCGCGCTGCTCGCGCTGCGCGTCCCCGGGTGAACGCGCGGGGGCCCTTCGCATGTCCCCGCGGCGTCGAACCGCCTCAGCCGTGCAGGGCCACGCGGAGCGCGTCGATCGCGAGGTGGCGGGCGACGCGGGTCGCGCTGTGGTCGCGCAGACTGTCGAGCATCAGGAAGTCGTGCACCGTGCCGAGCACCCGCACCGCCGTGACGTCGACCTCGGCGGCGCGCAGCTTGGCCGCGTACCCCTCGCCCTCGTCGCGTACCACGTCCGCCTCTGCCGTGATCACCAGCGTGGGCGGCAGGTCGCCCAGGCGTTCGACGGGCGCGCGCAGGGGGCACGCGTGGATCTCCGAGCGCTGCTCGCGCTCCGGCGCGTACTGGTCCCAGTACCACATCATCGCGTCCCTCGTGAGGTAGTAGCCGTCGGCGAACTCCAGGTAGGACGCCGTCTCGAACGTCGCGTCGAGGACCGGGTAGAGCAGCACCTGGCCGCGCAGGCGCACGTCGCGGCGCTCGGCGGCGAGCAGGGTCACGCCCGCGGCGAGCGTGCCGCCCTCCGAGTCGCCGCACACCGCGATCCGCGAGCCGTCGACGCCGTGCCGCCCGCCCTCTTCGGCGAGCCAGTGGGCCACGGCGTAGCACTGTTCGAGCGCGGTGGGGTAACGCGCCTCGGGGGCGCGGTCGTAGAGCGGGAACGCGGCCGCCACCCCGGCGCCCGCGGCCAGCTCACGCACCAGCCGGTCATGGGTCAGCTCGTCGCCGAACACCCAGCCCCCGCCGTGCAGATAGAGCACCACGGGCAGGGCGCCGTTCAGCCCCTCGGGGCGCAGGATCCGCACCCGCACCGAGCCGGTGGGCCCGCCGTCGACCGTGACCCACTCCTCGTCGGCGCCGGGCCGCTCCACCCCGTCGCCGCCCTGGAGCCCCGCCAGGATGTCGCGGCCCTGGACCGGCGGCACCTCGTAGATCCTCGGGTGCGGCGCCGTCGCGTCGGCCAGCGCGGTGGCGGCGGACTCCAGGACGGGGTGGGGGAGGTGGGCGGAGTCGGTCATCGGGCGCTCCTGTCCGGCGGGTTCGCGTCGTGCGGTCGCGTCCTTTGTCATCGTGACCACCGCGCGCCCCGGCGCAAGCCGGGGCGCACCGAACGGCCGAGCGCCCCCCAACGCATCCGATCGCCCTTTCCGGCCCGCGTGCGGGGAATCAGCGGTGTTCGCGCAGCCGGGCGAAGATCACCAGCCACTGGGGCGGGGTGACCAGGCCCACGGGGGTGTCGTCCGGGACCCCGGCCGCGCGCAGGGCGTCGCGCGCCCTGGAGCGCCCGCGGGTCCTGGACAGGGTGGCGCGCAGCGAGCCGCCGACGCCGGTGAAGCCCTCGGTGACCAGCGCGCGCCACGCGGCCAGGTCGCCCTGGGGCAGCAGGGGCGCCGGGCGGCGCACGATGCGCAGCACCGCGGAGTCGGTGCGCGGCACCGGCGTGAACTGCCGCCGCCCGATCCGCATCCCGAGGCGCCAGTCGTGCGACGGCCAGCTCCGCACCGTCAGCAGCGGCCAGGTGCCGAAGTCGCCGGTGCGCCTGCGGGCGAACTCCAGCTGGGTGACCAGGGTCGCCGCGGTCATGGCGCGGGCGTCGAGGCACCAGCGCACGATGTCGGTCGTGCGCGAGTAGGGGACGTTGCCGACCACGGCGAACGGCGTTCGGGGGGGATGGGCGGTCAGGAAGTCGCCGCGCACCACGCGGACGTTGCGCTCGGCGCGCAGCCGTCCCGGCAGGCGCGCGGCCAGCTCGGGGTCGAGCTCGTAGGCCACGACCTCGCGGACCGTGCGGGCCAGGACCCTGGTGAGCGTGCCCTCGCCGGGGCCCGGCTCGAACACCAGGTCACCGGGGCCGAGGCGCGCCGCGTCCACGATGCGGCGGAGCACGGCGGTGTTGTGGAGGAAGTTCTGGGAAAGGGACTTGCGGCGGGAGGCCACGGGCGTCGTCCTCGGGCTCGAGGACAGGCCGGTGCGGCGGAGGGGATCCGTGGGGATCAGGGAGACGCGATGCCGTCGGCCTGTCCGGGTCGTGTGTAGGACACGGACGGGCCCTGGCCGGGACGCGGAAGGGCGGGGGAGCGGCTGCTCAGGTGCCGGGCGAGTCCATCGGGACCAGGGCCGGGCGCCGAGCACGCGGGCGACGGGACTGGAGCTCGGGGCTCCACGCGGCGGCCGGCGTGACGACGCACAGACCGCCCTCGATCAACGTTCCCATGCGGCGAGCGTACGCGGGCGCGCGGCGGCCGGACAAATCATTAAGCGGTTGTTGCGGTGGGATGAAATGACCGACGCTCGATGTTGGCACTGCGGCGCCGCTGAACTGCGGCGACGGTGGCGGAGCCGACGGCGACACTCGCGGCAACATTCCGCGGCACAGGAGGAGACGGCGTGACGGCACGGAACGGTGGATGGATACGGCGGCTGACGGCCTACTGCTGGCGCTACCGCCGCAATCTGCTCCTCTCCGTCGGCTCCTCGCTCGTCGGCATGGGCGTCATGGCCCTGATGCCGCTGATCGTCAAGGTCGTCATCGACGACGTGGTGATCGGCGAGGAGGGCGGCCTGGCCCTGTGGATCGGGCTGCTGATCGCCGCGGCCGTCGTCGTCTACGCCCTGACGTTCATCCGCCGCTACTACGGCGGCCGCCTCGGCATCGACGTGCAGCACGACCTGCGCACGGACATGTTCGCGACGATCACCCGGCTCGACGGGCGCCGTCAGGACCAGCTCAGCACCGGCCAGGTCGTCGGCCGCGCCACGAGCGACCTCCAGCTGATCCAGGGCCTGCTCTTCATGATGCCGATGACCATCGGCAACCTCATGCTGTTCGCCGTCTCGCTGGTCGTCATGCTCACGCTGTCCCCGCCGCTGACCCTGGTGGCGCTCGCCGTGGCGCCCGCGCTGTGGTTCGTCGCCCGGCACAGCCGCACCCGGCTCTTCCCGGCCACATGGGTCGCGCAGAACGAGGCGGGCGCCGTCGCGGGCGTCGTCGACGGCGCCGTCACGGGCGTGCGCGTGGTCAAGGGCTTCGGGCAGGAGGCACAGGAGACCGGCAAGCTGCGGGCGGCGGGGCGGCGGCTGTTCGCCGCGAGGATGCGGACGGTGCGGCTCTCCGCGCGCTACACCCCCGTGCTCCAGGCCGTGCCGTCGCTCGGCCAGGTCGGGATGCTCGCGCTCGGCGGCTGGATGGCCACCCGCGGACAGATCACCCTGGGCACCTTTGTGGCGTTCTCCACCTATCTGGCCCAGCTGGTCGGCCCGGTCAGGATGCTGACCGTCATCCTCACCGTGGGCCAGCAGGCCAGGGCGGGCGTCGAGCGCGTCATGGAGCTGATCGACACCGAGCCCGAGATACGCGAGGCACCCGACGCCCACGACCTGCCCGCCGACGCCCCCGCCACCGTCGAGTTCGACCGCGTCAGCTTCGGCTACGGCCAGGGCGCCCCGGTCCTCGACGAGCTGAGCCTGCGGATCGAGCCGGGCGAGACCCTGGCCGTCGTCGGCCCGTCGGGCAGCGGCAAGTCCACCGTCTCCCTGCTGCTGCCCCGCTTCTACGACCCGGACGGCGGCGCGGTGCGCGTCGGGGGCCAGGACGTGCGGCGGCTCACCTACGCGTCCCTGCGCGCCGCGATCGGCCTGGTGCCCGAGGACAGCTTCCTGTTCTCTGACACGATCCGCGCCAACCTCGCCTACGGCCACCCCGAGGCCACCGACGAGCAGATCATCGCCGCCGCGCGCGCCGCCCAGGCCGACGGCTTCATCCGCGCCCTGCCCGACGGCTACGACACCCGCGTGGGCGAGCAGGGCCTCACGCTCTCCGGCGGCCAGCGCCAGCGCGTCGCCCTGGCCCGCGCGATCCTCACCGACCCCAGGCTGCTGATCCTGGACGACGCGACCTCCGCTGTGGACGCCCGCGTCGAGCACGAGATCCATGGCGCGCTGCGCTCGGTCATGGCGGGGCGGACCACGCTGCTGATCGCCCACCGCAGGTCCACGCTCCAACTCGCCGACCGCGTCGCCGTCCTTGACGGCGGCCGCCTGGTCGACACCGGCACCCACGAGGAGCTGGTCGCCCGCTGCGAGCTCTACCGGCGGCTGCTCGCCGACCCCGGCGAGCTCGGCGGCGTCGAACGCGACCCCGCGGGCCTCGCCGACGCCGACGCGCGCCCCGCCGCGGGGGGCGTCGACCCGGCCGCCTGGCCCGCACGCCCGGCCGACGACCGGCGCGGGCCCGAGGGCGCGACGCCCGAGCTGCTCGCCCAGGTCGCCGCCCTGCCCCCGGCCACCGACGAGCCCGCCGTCGACGAGGAGCGCGCCTCGCGCCCCGAGGAGAGCTACGGCCTGCGGCGGCTGCTCGGCGGCCTCGGCGGGCCCCTCGCGCTCGCCCTCGCGCTCGTCGTCGCCGACGCCCTCGCGTCCCTGCTGCTGCCCGTGCTGATCAGGCACGGCATCGACGAGGGCGTGCAACGCGCCGCGCTCGGCGCCGTCTGGACCGCGTCCGCGCTGGCCCTGGCCGTCGTACTCGCCCAGTGGGCCGCCCAGTTCGCGGCGCTGCGCGCGGTGGGCCGCACGGGCGAACGCGCCCTGTACGGGCTGCGCGTCAAGATCTTCGCCCATCTCCAGCGCCTCGGCCTCGCCTACTACGAGCGCGAGCTCACCGGGCGCGTGATGACCCGGATGACCACCGACGTCGACGCGCTGACGACGTTCCTCCAGACCGGGCTCACCCAGGCGCTGGTCGCGCTCATGACGTTCTTCGGGATCATGGGCGTCCTGCTCGTCATCGACCTCCAGCTCGCGCTGGTCGTCCTGGCCACCCTGGTGCCGCTCGCCATCGGCACCGTGTACTTCCGCCGCCACTCCACGCGCGCCTACGAGCTGGCGCGCGAGCGGGTCAGCGGCGTCAACGCCGACCTCCAGGAGTCCGTCGCGGGGCTGCGGATGGTGCAGGCGTTCCGCCGCGAGCGGGACGGGCACGAGCGCTTCACCGCCAGGTCCGACGGCTACCGGCAGGCGCGCGTGCAGGGACAGTGGCTCATCTCGGTCTACTTCCCGTTCGTGCAGCTGCTCGCCACCCTGGCGACCGCGGGCGTGCTGGTGGTGGGCGCGGGGCGCGTGGGCGAGGGAACGCTCACCGCGGGCGCGCTGGTGGCGTATCTGCTGTACATCGAGCTGTTCTTCGCGCCGGTGCAGCAGCTGTCGCAGGTCTTCGACGGCTACCAGCAGGCCGTGGTGTCGCTGCGCCGCATCCAGGAGCTGCTGCGCGAGCCCACCACGACGCCCGAGGCCGCCGACCCGCTGCCGGTCGAACGCCTCGCCGGGGCCGTCGAGTTCGACGACGTGCGCTTCTCGTACGGGGGCGGCGACGGCCACGGGGGCGGCGACGAGGCGCTCGCCGGGATCTCGCTCACGATCCCCGCGGGGCAGACGGTGGCGTTCGTCGGCGAGACGGGCGCGGGCAAGTCCACGCTGGTCAAGCTGGTCGCGCGGTTCTACGACCCCACCGCGGGCGCCGTCCGCGTCGACGGGCGCGACCTGCGCGACCTCGACCTCGCGGGCTACCGCCACCGCCTCGGCGTGGTGCCGCAGGAGCCCTACCTGTTTGAGGGAACGGTCCGCGACGCCATCGCCTACGGCCGCCCCGGCGCGACCGACGCCGAGGTGGAGGAGGCGGCGCGCGCCGTGGGGGCGCACGCGATGATCGCCGCGCTCTCCGGCGGCTACCACCACGAGGTCGGCGAGCGCGGCCGGAACCTGTCGGCGGGGCAGCGACAGCTGATCGCGCTGGCCAGGGCCGAGCTGGTCAAGCCCGACATCCTGCTGCTCGACGAGGCGACGGCCGCCCTCGACCTGGCCACCGAGGCCCTGGTCAACCAGGCCACCGACCGCCTCGCGGGGGACCGCACCACCCTCGTCGTCGCCCACCGCCTCACCACGGCGGCCCGCGCGGACCGGGTGATCGTGCTGGACCGAGGGCGCGTCGTCGAGGACGGCCCGCACGCGGGGCTGCTCGCCGCGGAAGGGCGTTACGCCGAGCTGTGGCGCACCTACGCGGGCGAGCCGAGCGGTATCGGGGGCTGAGCGGGCGTCAGAGCGGCGCGTTCGTTGCCCTGCGGGGTCGCGGCGCGGCGCCCCTGGTGCGTGATCAGCACGGTGCCGTCCCGCTGCCTGACGTGCGCGAAGCCCTGTGGCGTCCCCGTGCGGGGACCGTAGCGCTCACCCCCGGGCGAGCGCCGCCAGATAAGCGTCCACCGTCTGCACCCGGCCACCGGCGAGCGGGTCCTCCAGGTTCCACCAGTGGATCGCGGCGATCTCATCGGTCGGCGCGAACGCCACGGGCTCGGCCGCCTCCGCCTGGTACAGCGCCCCGCGCAGCACCCTGCGGTCGGGCAGCGACGTCCTGGCGAAGCCGACGAAGCGCAGCGCCTCGGGCGCGGCCGACTGGCCCGACTCCTCCCACAGCTCCCGCACGGCCGCCTCCCGCGCGCTCTCCCCCGGGTCGATCCCGCCGCCCGGCAGCTCCCAGCAGCCGCGGTCGCGGACGTTCACCATCAGCAGGCGCCCGGCGTTCCACAGCGCGACCAGGGCGTACGCCACCGGCGCCTCGTCGAACACGCTGTCCTCCGGCAGCCGCTCGAACGCCAGCAGCCGCATCCCCAAGGGCCCGATGGCCAGGGGCGTTTCCTCGTCCGACCCATCCGTCATAGGGCCAGGCTAAGACGTGGGGGCGGCGCGGTCAGAGGCTGGCCAGCTCCGTGCCCTGCTGCTGCGCCGGGGACAGCTCGGCCCAGATCGTCTTGCCGTACCTGCCGTGCCGCGTCCCCCAGCGCTCCGTCAGGTTGGCCACGATGAACAGGCCGCGCCCGCTCTCGTCCAGGATCCGCGCCCTGCGCAGGTGCGGCGACGTGCTGCTGCTGTCCGAGACCTCGCAGATCAACGCCGAGGGCTCCCGGATCAGCCGCAGCTGCAACGGCCCGTCCGCGTGCCTGATGGCGTTGGTCACCAGCTCGCTCACCACGAGCTCGGTGGCGAACGCCGCGTCCCTCAGGTCCCACGCCGTCAGCTGCCGGTCGGCCAGCTCGCGCGCCCTGCCCACCGCCGTCGGCTCGTCGGCGATGTCCCACGTCGCCACGTGCGACGCGTCGAGCGCCCGCGTGCGCGCGAGCAGCAGCGCGATGTCGTCGGTCGGCAGCACGCCTTCGAGCACCGTGCCGAGCACCTCGTCACACGTCGTCTCGAGCGACGTCGAGCGCCCGGCGAGCGCCTGCCGCAGGCTCTCCTGGCCGCGCGCCATGTCGTGGTCCACGTCCACCAAGCCATTGGTGTACAGCGCGAGCAGGCTGCCCTCGGGCAGCGAGAGCTCGGTCGCCTCGAACGGCAGCCCGCCGAGCCCGAGCGGCGGCCCCGCGGGCGCCTCGAGCAGCTCGGCGCGCCCGTCGGGCCGCACGAGCACCGGCGCGGGATGGCCCGCGCGGGCCATGACACACGTGCGCCCTACCGGGTCGTACACCGCGTACAGGCAGGTCGCGCCCACCGCGCCGCCGGGGATCTCCTGCTCCTCCGCGCTCTCCTCGGTCTCCGAGCCGAGCCGGATCACCACGTCGTCCAGATGGGTGAGCAGCTCGTCGGGCGCCAGGTCGATGTCGGCGAGCGTGCGCACGGCGGAGCGCAGCCTGCCCATCGTGGCCGTGGCGTACAGGCCGTGCCCCACGACGTCGCCCACCACGAGCGCCACCCGCGCGCCCGACAGCTGGATCACGTCGAACCAGTCCCCGCCCACGCCCACCGTCGAGTCGGCGGGCAGGTAGCGGGTGGCCACCTCGACCGCGGCGATCCTGGGCAGTCGCCTGGGGAGCAGGCTGCGCTGGAGCGCCAGGGACGTGCGGTGCTCGTGCGTGTATCTGCGGGCGTTGTCCACGCAGACCGCCGCCTGCACGCCGATCTCCTCGGCGAGCAGCAGGTCGTCGGCGTCGAACGGCTCGTCGCGCCGGTTCCTGACGAACACGGCCACGCCGAGCGTCGCGCCCCTGGCCCGCAGCGGCACGGCGATCCCCGAGTGCGCCACCGGCTGCCCCGGCGACCCCGCGTGCCGCGCGTCGCCGCCGAGCCAGCCCGGCACGTCCTCGCCGTCGAGCAGCGTGGCCCGGCACGTGGCGCCCTCGACCAGGCAGCGCACCGGAACGGCGTCGTTCTGGTGCGCCTCCCCCGTGGCGGGCCCCGGCGCGGCGAACTCGCCGCCGCCGCCCTCCTCGGTCCCACGGGCGTCGCCGCCCCCGTCCCCCTTCCCGCCCCCGTTGCCGCTCGCCGACCGCTGCGCGATGCGGCGCAGCGTGCCGCGGCCCTGCTCGGGGTCGGGCGGCTCGTCGCCGCGCAGCACGGACTCGTAGAGGTCGACGGTGACCAGGTCGGCGAACCGCGGCACGGCCACCTCCGCCACCTCGCCCGCCGTCCGCGACACATCGAGCGTGGACCCGATGTGCTGGCTGGCGACGCGCAGCAGGGTGAGCCGCTCCCTGGCGATGGTCAGCCGCCGCACCCGGGCCTCGCGGTCGAGGCGGATGCGGCACACGAGCACGGCGAGCGCGAACGAGCAGAGCGCCGCGATGTTGACCAGGATGCGGATGCCCATCTCGAGGTCCGGGATGGCGTAGCCGTAGCTGAGGCCGACCGACGCGATGTTGACCACGCCGACGATGACGGTCTGCCGCATCGAGAGCAGCGCCCCGGCCACCACGGGCGCGAGCATCGAGAACCCGGACCAGCCCGCGAGCCCGAAGTGGCGGGTCGAGAGGATCTGGACGCACGTCAGCAGGGCGAGATAGACGAGCACCAGCGTGAAGATGCCGCCCTTCATGCCGCGGCGGAGGAAGACCACGTGGCACCTCCAGCGTCGAGACCTTGCGGCCACGGTAGCCGGGGAGGTGCCACCCCGCGACTGGCGAACGTGACGGAGGGTGGCGGCGCGCCGGGCTCAGATCGTGCGGCTCACCCGGGCGGGGTTCCCCACGGCGACGACATCGGGCGGCAGGTCACGCGTGACGACGGCACCCGCGCCGACCACGGTGTTCTCGCCGATGCTGACCCCGGGGCAGACGATGACGCCGCCGCCGAGCCAGACGTTGTCACCGATCGTGATCGGCTTGGCCGCCTCCCACTTCTGGCGGCGCGGCTCGGGATCGACCGGATGGGTGGGGGTGAGCAGCTGGACGTTCGGGCCGATCTGGACGTCGGCGCCGATGGTGATGGGCGCGACGTCGAGCATGATCGCTCCGAAGTTGACAAACGTCCTGGGGCCGATCGTGATCCGGTACCCGTAGTCCACGCGCAACGGCGGCCGCACCTCGACGTCCTCGCCGACCTCCCCGAGCAGCTCGGTCAACGCCGCGAGCCGCACCGAACGCTCGGCGGCCCCCGTGGCGTTGAACCGCTCCGCGAGCCGCGCCGCGCGCATCAGGTCGACCGCCAGGTCGGGATCGTCGGCGATGTACAGCTCCCCGGCGAGCATGCGTTCCTTCTGACTCCCCATGCGGGAACCCTAGCGGGCGCTTCGGGGGCGGCGGCTAAGGGCTGGACGCCCTCCCGTCCGCCGCCTGCCGACCTCTGCTTTCGTGCCCTTCGGGCCTGCCCTGGCCGCCGCTCTCGTCGTTCACCGCGCGCACGTTGAGCTGATGGAGCGGGCCGGTCCGGGGCGAGCGCGCGCTTCGTTCAGCGGGCTCGCTGGACTTTATCCCCCGCTTACGCGAGGCCGGGTGCTCTCCTGAAACAGGGCACACTCTGTGTTGAACAAAACGTGCCGCGTTTCAAAAGAGCACCTGCCCCGGCATAAGCCGCGGATAAGCACCGACCCGCTACCTGAGCTCAACGGACGCCAGGAATGAAAACGCTTCCGGCGGCCAGGGCAGGCCCGAAGGGTGCGCGCCACCGCAACCGACCACCGGGAAAACGGCCGCCGACGAGGGACGCGGCCGCGCCCGTTTGGCGAACGGTCCGGGCCAGCGACGAAACCGACCGTTTACCGGGACGGCCGGTCACCCGAGGCCCCCCCTCCCGTAGGTGCCAGCTTTTACCCGCACCCACCACGAAAGACGAGGTCGGCGGACGGCGAACGGGAGGACGTCCAGCCCGTAGCCGCCCCGCAAAGCGAGCGCAGCCCACACAGCAAGCGCAACCTACCGAGGCGCGCCCGTCGAGTCCCGCACCATCAGGTCGCCCCGGAACGTCGTCACCCCGCCGGGCGGCCCCTCCTCGCGGCCGAGCGCCAGCCGCCCCGCCTTCGCGCCCGCGTCGTGCAGCGGCAGCCGCACCGTCGTCAGCGCGGGCATCGCGTCCACCGCGAACGGCAGGTCGTCGAAGCCGGTCACCGAGATGTCCTCGGGGATCCGCAGCCCCCGCTCGCGCAGCGCCGCGCAGACGCCCAGCGCCACCGTGTCGTTCGCCGCCAGGATCGCGGTCAACGACGGCTCGCGCCACAGCAGTTCGCGCGCGCCGTCGTAGCCGGACGCCCGGTCGTACGCGCCGTGCACCGTCAGCCGTTCCGCGTCGCCGCCGAGGCCCGCCGCGGACAGCGCCGCGCGGTGGCCCTCGAGGCGGTGGCGGGTGGTCGTCCGCGCCGCGGGGCCCGCCAGATAGCCGAGCGAGCGGTGGCCGAGCGACAGCAGGTGGTCCGTCAGGCGGCGTGCGCCGCCCCTGTTGTCGAAGGCGACCGTCAGCGGGTGCGGGCCCGCGTCGCCCGCGTCCATGGGCGGGCGCCCGCACAGCACCACCCGCGTGCCCGCCGCCTCGAGCCGGCGCAGGCGCGCGGCGAGCGCCCCCGTGTGCGCCGCGTCCTCCACCGTGCCCCCCGTCAGCACCACCGCGGCGGCGCGCTGGCGTTGGAGGAGCGTGAGATAGGTCAGCTCGCGCTCGGGGGAGCCTCCCGTGTTGCACACGACCGCCAGCTTGCCGGGCCCGTCCGCGCGCCCCGCCCCGCCGCCCCCGCCCGGCACGGGACTCATCTCCGACTGCACCGCGCTCGCCATGATCCCGAAGAACGGGTCGGCGACGTCGTTGACCAGCACGCCCACCAGGTCGGACGTGGCGGCGGCGAGCGCGCTCGCCGGGCCGTTGACCACGTACTCGAGCTCCTCGACCGCCCGCAGCACGCGCGTCCTGGTCGCTCCCGCCACGGGATAGTTCCCGTTCAGCACCCGGGAAACGGTCGCCGCGGAGACGCCCGCGCGCGCCGCGACATCCGCAAGCGTCACTGACATCCTCTGCTCCACTTGTCCTAGCCGGTGGGGAGAGGTTAGCTTCTCTCCGGGTAGAAAGCGCTTACTGCTCCGGAGGGAAGGGCATGACGACGAAGAGGACCGTCCGGATCGCCATGAACGGCGTGACCGGCCGGATGGGCTACCGCCAGCACCTGGTGCGTTCGCTCCTCGCCATCCGCGAGGAGGGCGGCCTGGACGTGGGCGACGGCACCGTGATCTGGCCCGAGCCCGTGCTGGTCGGCAGGCGCGAGCACGCGCTGCGCGCCCTGGCCGAGCGCCATGGCCTCGACCAGGCCACCGCGGTCTCCACCGACCTGGACGCGGTGCTCGGCGACGACGCCGTCGACATCTACTTCGACTCCCAGATCACGCTGGCCCGCGAGGAGGCCATCGCCAAGGCGATCGCCGCGGGCAAGCACATCTACACCGAGAAGCCCACCGCCACGGGCCTCGACGGCGCGCTCGCGCTGGCCAGGCAGGCGGCGGACGCGGGGGTCAAGCACGGCGTCGTGCAGGACAAGCTGTTCCTGCCGGGGCTGCTCAAGCTCAAGCGGTTGCTCGACGGCGGCTTCTTCGGGCGCGTGCTCTCGGTGCGCGGCGAGTTCGGCTACTGGGTCTTCGAGGGCGACTGGCAGGAGGCGCAGCGCCCCTCGTGGAACTACCGCTCCCAGGACGGCGGCGGCATCGTCGTGGACATGTTCCCGCACTGGGAGTACGTGCTGCACGAGCTGTTCGGGCGCGTCGAGTCGGTGCAGGCGCTGGTCACCACGCACATCCCGCGGCGCTGGGACGAGGGCGGCGCGCCCTACGACGCCACCGCCGACGACGCGGCCTACGGCATCTTCGAGCTGGCCGGGGGCGCGATCGCGCAGATCAACTCCTCGTGGGCGGTCCGCGTCAACCGCGACGAGCTGGTGGAGTTCCAGGTCGACGGCACCGAGGGCTCGGCGGTCGCGGGCCTGCGCAACTGCCGCGCGCAGCACCGTTCGGCCACGCCCAAGCCCGTGTGGAACCCCGACCTGCCCGCCACCGAGGTCTTCCGCGACCAGTGGCAGGAGGTTCCCGACAACGGTGTGTTCGACAACGGCTTCAAGGCGCAGTGGGAGCTGTTCCTGCGCCATGTCGTGCTCGACGAGCCGTACACGTGGGACCTGCTCGCCGGGGCGCGGGGCGTGCAGCTGGCCGAGCTCGGGCTCGCCTCGTCGGCCGAGGGCCGCCGCCTGCCCGTCCCCGAGCTGACCCTGTGAGCACCGTGCGAGAAGGGACGCGAGAAGGGAAACGCGCCATGTCCGTGATCCGACTGCCCGACGCCGAGGGCCGGTTGACCGAGTACCGGCCGCGCGCCGAGGCTCCGCGCCCGGCGCCGGGGGGCGCGCCCCTCGCGTCGCGCGTGGTGTTCTCGGCCGCCCATGTGGTGGCCGACCCGTTCGCCGACGTCGCGCCCGACGACCCAGCGGCCGTGGACTGGGACGCCACGCTGGCGTTCCGCCGCCACCTGTGGGCGCACGGCCTGGGCGTCGCCGAGGCGATGGACACCGCGCAGCGCGGCATGGGCCTTGACTGGGCGCGCGCCGCCGAGCTGATCCGCCGCTCCGGCGCGGAGGCGCGCGCGACCGGCGGGCGCGTCGCGTCGGGCGCGGGGACGGACCAGCTGACCGGGCCTGGCGCCGCGACGTTGGCCGAGGTGCGGGCGGCGTACGAGGAACAGCTCGCCGTCGTCGAGGAGTCGGGCGCCCAGGTGATCCTGATGGCCTCGCGCGCGCTGGCCGCCGTGGCCAAGGGCCCCGAGGACTACGCGGAGGTGTACGGGCACCTGCTGCGGCAGTCCGCCGAGCCGGTGATCCTGCACTGGCTCGGGCCGATGTTCGACCCGGCCCTCGAGGGCTACTGGGGGAGCGACGACCTGGACGCCGCGACCGACACGTTCCTCGACATCATCGCCGCGCACCCCGACAAGGTGGACGGCGTGAAGGTGTCGCTGCTGGACGCCGGGCGCGAGGTCGCGTTGCGTCGGCGCCTGCCGGAGGGCGTGCGCTGCTACACGGGCGACGACTTCCACTACCCCGAGCTGATCGAGGGCGACGAACACGGCTTCAGCCACGCCCTGCTCGGCATCTTCGACCCGCTCGGCCCGCTGGCCGCCCAGGCGGTGCGCACGCTGGACACGGGCGACGCGGCGGGCTTCAGGGCGCTGCTCGACCCGACGGTCGCGCTCTCGCGGCACCTCTTCGAGGCGCCGACGCGCTTCTACAAGACCGGCGTGGTCTTCCTCGCCTGGCTCGGCGGGCACCAGGACCACTTCACGATGGTGGGCGGCCTCCAGTCGGCCCGCTCGCTGCCGCACCTGGCGACCGCCTACCGGCTGGCCGACGAGCTGGGTCTCTTCCCCAACCCCGAACGCGCCGCCGACCGGATGGCGCGGCTGCTCGCGGTGCAGGGGGTGGACCGTTGACGACCGATCTCGATGGGTTCTCGATCAACCAGATGACCGTCAAGCAGCTGTCGTTGCCCGATCTTGTCGACGGATGCCTGGAGTTGGGCGTTCCGGGGGTCGGGCTGTGGCGGGAGCCGGTGGCCGAGTACGGCCTGGCCGCCGCCGCGCGCCTGGTGCGGGGCGCGGGCCTCGCGGTCACGACGCTGTGCCGGGGCGGCTTCCTCACCGCCGTCGAACCGGCCGAGCGCGCCGCCGCGTTGGACGACAACCGCGCCGCGGTCGACGAGGCGGCCACGCTCGGTACCGACACCCTGGTGCTGGTCTCGGGCGGGCTCCCCGAGGGCAGCCGCGACCTGGCGGGGGCGCGGGAGCGGATCGCCGACGCGCTCGCCGAGCTGGCGCCGTACGCGGCCGAGCGCGGCGTGCGGCTCGCGATCGAGCCGCTGCACCCGATGTTCGCGGCCGACCGGTGCGTGGTCTCGACGCTCTCCCAGGCGCTCGACCTGGCGGAGCGCTTCCCCGCGGACCGCGTCGGCGTCGCCGTGGACACCTACCACCTGTGGTGGGACGACCGCGTGGGCGAGGGGATCGAACGCGCGGGGCGCGGCGGCCGGATCCACACGTTCCAGCTCGCCGACTGGACGACCCCGCTGCCCGCGGGCGTTCTCACCGGGCGCGGCCAACTCGGCGACGGCGCCGTGGACTTCCGCTGGTTCGCGGCGGCGGTCGCGAAGGCGGGGTACCGGGGGCCCGTGGAGGTGGAGATCTTCAACGACGGGATGTGGGCGCGCGACGGGCGCGAGGTGCTCGCCGAGACGGTGGCCAGATACCGGGCCCACGCGGCATGACGGTGCCGCGCCCTTCCGTGGCATCGTGGGCAGCCGCGCACATCCCGCGCCACACCCCCACGGCAGGAGGCATCCCATGACCAGCACCGACGACAGGCTCATCACCGTCTCGCTCGACAAGCGGGGCGTCAGCTGCACCGCCCGTCTGCTGGGCGACCGGGCGCCGATCACGTGCGACGCCGTGTGGAACGCCCTGCCGCTCGGCGGCGACGTCTACCACGCCAAGTACGCGCGCAACGAGATCTACGCCCTCGTCCCGCCGTTCGCGCCCGAGGAGCCGCCCCTGGAGAACCCCACGGTCACCCCGATCCCGGGCGATCTGTGCTACTTCACGTTCTCCGACACCCAGCTCGGCACGGCGTCGTACGGCTACGAGAACCAGGCCAAGCACCGGGGGAAGGCCACGGTGGTCGACCTGGCGCTGTTCTACGAGCGCAACAACCTGCTGATCAACGGCGACGCGGGCTGGGTCCCCGGCATCGTGTGGGGCACGGTGGTGGATGGCCTCGAGCGCATGGCCGACGCCTGCCAGGACCTGTGGCGCGCGGGAGCACTGGGCGAGACGCTCACGTTCCGCCGCGCGTGATCCCCTCCGGGGAGGTGGCCGACGCCGGGTCCGTGGGCGTGGGGTGCGGGCCGATCCGGTCCGCGCCCCGGGGCGGGATCCCCTCCGGGGAGGGGATGCCCGTGCGGGCGCGCGACGGCCGTACGTGGTGTTCCCTTCGGGGAGGTGGCGGATGCTCGGGTTCGTGGGTGTGGGTGCGGGCCGATCCGGTCTGCGCCTTGGGGCGGGGTCCCCTCCGGGGAGGGGATGCCCCTGCGGGGGCGCCCCGCCCTCCCCGGCCCGGTGCTCGCGCGGGTGTTCGCGGCGCGGCGATGCGCGCGAATGCGGCGGTGCCGCCTCTGCCCTCCCGGACTTGGTGGCCGCGCGGGTGTTCGTGGCCCGGGCTGCCACCGGGCGCGCGGCGGCTGTACGCGGCGGGGGCGCCCCGCCCTCCCCGGCCTGGTGCTCGCGGGGGCCGTTCGCGGTGCTCGCGCGGGCGGGCTGCCGTCAGATGTGCGGCGCTCGGGGCTGGCGCGCCTCGCGCGGACGCGGCGGGGGCACCCCGCCCTCCGGCTCGCGGGCCCGGAGGGCCCGCACTCCGGACCCCAGCAACAGACCTCAGGCGGAGGGCCGCGGGCCCCTCGGGGCCCGCGCCCCGCGGCCGGGTCCGGGTCCGGCAGGACCCGGGGGAACCGGCCTCAACCCGTGGGGACGTCGCGCAGAACCGCCGGAGGCTCGCGCAGAACCGCCGGAGGCGGAATCCTGGCCGCCCCCGCCTCGTACAGGGCGTGCGCGGCGCGCAGTACCAGCGCGTCCGCGTGGCGCGCGCCGACCAGGTGGAGACCGATCGGCAGCCCGTCCGCGTCGACGCCGCACGGCAGCGACGCGGCGGGCTGCTGCGTCATGTTGAACGGGTAGGTGAACGGCGTCCACTCCGTCCACCGCGCCATCCCCGAGCCCTCGGGCACCTCGACGCCCTTGGCGAACGCCGTCCCCGGCATCGTCGGCGTCACCAGCAGGTCGAACTCCTCGTGGAACGCGCCCATCGCGCGCCCCATCGCCATCCGCACATCCACCGCCGCCAGGTAGTCGAGCGCCGAGTAGCGCGCCCCCCGCGCGCAGATCTCGCGCAACCCCGGGTCGAGCGCCGCGCGCCGCTTCTCGTCGAACGGCTGCGTCACGCGCGCCGCCCCGCTGAACCACAGCGTGTGGAACGCCTCCCGCACCCCGTCGAGCGGCGGCACCGGCGGATCGGTCTCGGTGACGCGCGCCCCCAGGTCGGCCAGCCGGTCCACCGCGCGCCGCACCGCCGCCGCCACCGCGGGCTCCACGGCCACCTCGCCCAGCGCGGGCGAGAACGCCACGCGCAACCCCGCCACGCCCTCCGCGCCCGCGCGCAGCGCCTCGCCGAACGCGCCGGGCGCGGGCCCCAGATGCGACCAGTCGCGCGGGTCGGGCCGCCCGATCACGTCGAGCAGCAGCGCCGCGTCCCGCGCGTCCCGCGTCATCGGCCCCACGTGCGCGAGCGTGCCGAACGCGCTCGCCGGATAGAGCGGAACGCGCCCGTACGTCGGCTTGAGCGCGAAGATCCCGCAGAACGACGCGGGGATCCGCACCGAGCCCCCGCCGTCCGTGCCCAGGCTCAGCGGCCCCGCGCCCAGCGCCACCGCCGCCGCGCTCCCCCCGCTCGAACCGCCGGACGTGCGCTCCGGGGCGTACGGGTTCCCCGTCGCGCCGGACGCGGGGGAGTCCGTGACGCCCTTCCAGCCGAACTCCGGCGTCGTCGTCTTGCCCAGGAAGACCGCGCCCGCCTCGCGCAGCCGCGCCACCGACGGCGCGTCCTCCGTCCAGGGCCCGACGTCGCCGGGCGCGGGCAGCGCGCCGCGCAGGGTGGGGTGGCCGCGCTGGAGCAGGATGTCCTTCACCGTCACCGGCACCCCGTCCACGGGTCCCGCGGGCTCCCCGCGCCCCCAGCGTTCCTCCGAGGCCAGCGCCTCGCCGAGCGCCCCCGCGTCGTCGATCAGGACGAAGGCGTTGACGGCGGCCCCCACCGCCTCGGCCCGCCGCAGCGCCGCCTCGGTCACGGTCACCGGCGAGAGCTCACCGGCCGCGTAGCGGGCGGTCAGCTCGGCGGCGGACAGCGCACACAGGTCGCCCATGTCACTCATGCCATCTCCCCCGGGACATAGCCCAGCTCCTTGTCGACCACGTTGAACAGCGGCTCGCCCGCGATCCACCGGTCGAAGTTGTCGCAGAACTGCGCGGACAGGTCGTCGCGCCAGCCCACGGTGTCCCCGCTCATGTGCGGCGAGATCAGCAGCCCGGGCAGCCCCCACAGCGGGCTGTCAGCGGGCAGCGGCTCGTCGCTGAAGACGTCGAGCGCGGCCCCCGCGAGCCGCCCCCCGGCCAGCGCGTCGGCCAGGTCGTCCTCCACCACGTGCTGCCCGCGCCCGACGTTGACGAACCGCGCCGTGGGCTTCATCAGCGCGAACGCGTCCGCGTCGAACATCCCCTTCGTCTCCGGCGTGAGCGGCGCCGCGCACACCACCCAGTCCGCGCCACGGAGCAGACCGGGGAGCGCGCCGTTCCCGTGCACGCGCCCGAACTCCCGGTCCGTCTCCCGCGCGGTGCGGCCGACCAGCTCCACCTCGATGCCGAGCACGAGCAGCGTCCGCGCGATGCGTCGCCCGATCGGCCCTGAGCCCACCACCACGGCCCGGGTGCCCGCGACCTTCTCCGTCTCGCGATACGCCCAGCGCCGCTCCCGCTGGGCCGCCCAGCGCCCGGGGAAGTCCTTGGCCATGGCCAGAACCAGCCCCGCCACATACTCGGCGATGGGCCCGTCGAACGTGCCGCGCGCGTTGGTCACCACGGTGTCGGAGGCCAGCAGCTCGGGGATCAGCAGCCGGTCGACGCCCGCGCTCGCGGTGTGTACCCAGCGCGGCCGGGGCCCGGGCCCCGGCCAGGCGGCGCGCACCGCGTCGGACAGGAAGTCCCACACCAGGAGCACGTCCGCCTCGGGCAGCAGCTCGGGCAGCGAGGGCTCGTCGGTGTGGGTGATCACCGCTCTCCCCGCCAGCCGGTCGAGGCGTGGCAGGGGGTCGGCGTCGAGGACGAGGACACAAGGGTCAGACATGGGGGAAACCGTTCCGCAACGAGCCGCTGGTTGGCTGGAAGTCAAGGATTGACCACGGTAGGAAGCCGTATCTACCTTCGTCAACGAAGGCATCTGCTTCTCTCATCTCCCCACATTCGCCTCTGCCGGCCCGTTCGATCGGGGTGTCCCCATGGATGTCTCCTTCCTCGGTGGCCCGGTGCCCCAGCGTGGCATCGGTGTCGTCGCGCCGTTCGACTTCGCCCTCGACCGCGAGCTGTGGCGCTGGGTGCCCGACGACGTCTCGCTCCATCTGACACGAACGCCGTTCGTGCCGGTGGAGGTCAGCCTCGACCTGGCCAGGCTGGTCAGCGAGCACGAGACGCTGCGCGAGGCCGTGCGCGCGCTGACCGCCGTCAGTCCCGAGGTCGTCGCCTACGCCTGCACGTCGGGCAGCTTCGTCAGCGGGGTCGCGGGCGAGCGGGCCATGACCGCCGCGATGGAGCAGGCGGGCGAGCTGCCCGCGCTGACCACGTCGGGGGCGCTGCTCGACGCGCTGGTGGAGCTGGGCGTCCAGCGGATCGCGGTGGTGACGCCCTACACGAGGTCGGTGACCGACGCGCTCGAGGAGTATCTGAGCGAGGCGGGCGTCCAGGTGTGCGGGCGCAGCTATCTGGGGCTGACCAGGGAGATCTGGCGCGTTCCCTACCGGGACGTGGTGGGCATGGCGCGCGAGGCCGTCGCCGACGCGCCCGACGCGCTGTTCATCTCGTGCACCAACCTCCCGACCTACGACGTGATCCCGCAGCTCGAGGCCGAGCTGCGCATGCCGGTCATCTCGGCGAACCAGGTGACGATGTGGTCCGCGCTACGGTCGATAGGGAAGACCGCCGTCGGTCCCTATCAGGCGCTGCTCGACCCGGTGGCGCGCCGCGGCCCGGCCTCGCTGGCCGCCGAGGCGCCCGCCGTGGCGGTCGACCCGATGCCCCTGGCGGTGGAGGCGCCACCGGCCGTCCCCGAAGAGGAAGTGTGAGCGAACGATGGTCGCGACTGTCGGTTTCCTGTACCCGGGCCACTCGGCCGAGGACGAGTTCCCGCGCATGGAGTCCCTGCTGAACGCCGCGGGCGCCGACGTGGGGCTGCCGCTGGTCCACACGGACATCGGCACGGACGCCCACCGCGTGGACGCGCTGCTCGAGATGGGCTCGGTCGACCGGCTCACGCCCGGCCTCGGCGAGCTGTCCGAGCGGGGCGCCGAGGCCGTCGTGTGGGCGTGCACGAGCGCGAGCTTCGTCTTCGGCTGGGACGGCGCGGCCGACCAGGTGCGGCGCCTCGCCACCGCGGCGGAGCGCCCCGCGTCCAGCACGTCGTTCGCGTTCGCCAGGGCCGCGCGGGCGATCGGCGCCCAGCGGGTGGCCGTCGCCGCGACCTACCCCGACGACGTCGCGGGCCTCTTCGCCGACTTCCTCAAGGCCGCGGGGCTCGAGGTGGTGGCGATGCGCGGCAGCGGCATCATCACGGCCGCCGAGGTGGGCACGTGGGGCCGGGACGAGGTGCTGCGCCTGGTCGCCGAAGGCGACCACCCCGACGCCGACGCGATCCTCCTGCCCGACACCGCGCTGCACACGGCCGCGTGGCTGCCCGACCTCGAGGCGGCGGCGGGCAAGCCGGTGCTGACCGCGAACCAGGTCACCGCGTGGGAGGGCCTGCGGCTCCTCGACCACAGCGCGCGCTGCCCGGCGTTGGGGCGGCTGTTCGCCTGAGCGCGCGTGAGCGCGCCCGACCGTTCCGGCCACCGGCGCCGCTCAGCGGTGCCGTCTGCCGCTCGTGCGGAACGCGTGGATGGCGTGGCCGTGCTCCTTCGCGACGCGCACGGCCTCGTCCCACGAGAGCGCCCTGCTCCCCACCGCGAACAGCGGCCCTGTCGCGCGGTCGCCGACGAGCCGCCCCAGCAGCGCGTCGGCGCGTTCCCCCAGCTCGGACTCGGCCCCCGCCGCCACGGGTCTTATCCGCTCCACGTCCGTGACCTCGAGGGCGAGCAGGTCGAGCACGCGCACGTCGCTCTGCCACAGCAGCAGCCACAGGGCGCGGTGGACCACCGGGATCGACTCGTCGTCGAGAAGGCGCTCGAACCGTTCGAAGGACACGGAATCAGCCATGATCGTCATGGCCCGGGAGTATCCCGTTCCGGCCGGTGCCACGTACACCCCGGAAGGGCCCGTTGACAAGTACTCGCCTCTCCGGTCCGGGTGTTGGGCGGTCCGGGTGTGGGGCGCCGCGCGCGGCTCAGTCGCGGGCGGCGAGCAGCGCGGCCATGTGGTCGGCGGGCATGGGCCGCGCGTAGTGCCAGCCCTGCCCCGTGTCGCACCCGATGCGCCGCAGCCGCTCGGCCTGCGCGGGGCCCTCGACGCACTCCGCGGTGACGGTCAGCCCGAGCTTGTGGGCGAGCTGCACGAGCGAGGTGACGATCGTCTCGTCCGCGGGGTTGAGGTGGCGCGCGGTGCGGAACCCCCGCACGAACATCCCGTCGAGCTTGAGCGCCCGCACCGGAAGGCGGCTGAGGTAGGCGAGGTTGGAGTACCCGGTGCCGAAGTCGTCGATCGCGATCCGCACGCCCATGTCGGACAGCGCCTGCAACGCCTGCAACGGCCGCCCCGCCGAGCCCATCACCGCCGACTCGGTCAGCTCGAGCTGGAGCAGCCCCGACGGCAGCCCCGACTCCCGCAGCGCCCCGGCCACGTCGCGCACCAGGTCCGAGTCCCACACCTGCCGCACCGCGACGTTGACGCTCACGAAGAGCGGCGGGCCAGGGTGCTCACGCTGCCAGCGCCGCGCCTGGCGGCACGCCTCGCCGAGCACCCAGCGGCCGAGCGGCACGATCGCGCCGTTCTCCTCGGCCAGGCCGATGAAACGGTCGGGCCCGAGGGTGCCGAACTGCGGGTGGCGCCACCGCACCAGCGCCTCGGCGCCCCGCACGATGTCGTCGGCGAGACCCACGATCGGCTGGTACTCCAGCGTGAACTCGCCCCGGTCCACGCCCCTGCGCAGCGTGGACGAGAGCGACTGCCGGGTCATGCGGTGCGCGTTGCGCTCGGGGTCGAACAGCGTCCAACGCGCCTTGCCGTCCGCCTTCGCCCAGTACAGCGTCGTGTCCGCGGCCTGCATGAGCCCGGTGGCCGTCGTGTCGGCGGACTCCCGCTCGACCACGCCGATGCTCGCGGAGACCGCGAGCCGCTGCCCCGCCAGGTCGAAGGGGCGCTGGAGCGCGGTCAGCATCGTCTCGGCGAGCCCGGTCAGCTGCTCGGTGCCCGTGGACCCCTCGACAAGCACCGCGAACTCGTCGCCGCCGAGCCGTGCCACGAGGTGCCCGCCCGCGCCCGTCGCGCACTGGGCCAGGCGCTGGGCGGTGGCGCCGAGCAGCTGGTCGCCGACGCGGTGGCCGAGGGTGTCGTTGACCGCCTTGAACCCGTCGAGGTCCAGGTAGCACAGCCCGATCCGCCCGGTCGCGGAGTCGGCGAGCGCGCTGGTGAGGCGCTCGAAGAAGAGCGCGCGGTTGGGCAGGCGCGTCACCGGGTCGTGCATCTGGATGTGGCGCAGCCGGTCCTGGAGGTCGCGCCGCTCGCTGATGTCGGACACGGTGAGCAACGCGGCCGAGCGGCGCCCCGGCACCGGCGCCACGGTGACCTCGGCCCACAGGGTGTGCCCGTCGGCGTGCTTGAGCCGGCGCGTGCAGCGCATGCGCTCGCTCTGGCCGCGCAGCACCGCGTGGTACGAGCCGCGCGCGCGGCCGTCGAGGCCGAGCCCGGTCAGGGCGTCGGCCCGCAGCCCGGCCAGCCCTCCGGGCTCGACGCCGAGCAGGACGCCGAGCGCGGCGTTGGCCGCGAGGATCTCCCCCGAGCCGCCGACGAGCGCCATCGGGAGCCCCGCGATCTGGAAGGCGGCCCGGTAGTCGGCAAGATGCTCGGCCTGATTCTTACCCTGGGTGACCGCGGCCCGGCTCGCGTCAGGGGCGCTCCCGGGGCCGTGGCCCGGTGCTGTGTGGGGTCCGTTCACCGATCGCTCCCGATGGTGCTGTCGGGCGCTCCCCGGCTGCCCGCTTGGCGTATCCGCGCTGGAAATGTGGCGATCATAGAGGCAGTGGCGCGGCTGGAGCCAGTGGCCCGGTGGCCTGTCTCGGAACCCGAAACATGTGCTTCCGACAAGCATTCGACGGCGCGATCGCTCATCTGATCGTTTCTGCTCGTCGGTGTGCCCTACGGATTGATTCCGATTGATGTATACGCAGGGTCATCGTACTGCCCATGACTCGGGCGGCGTACCGAAACAGGGCGATTCCCGGCATATCTGAACAGAGTGGTGGCGGTGCCCTCATCAGCCCCGATCGGAGGTCTCCGTGCGCCGCTCACCCCGCAGACCCGCCGCCGTGCTCGCCGCGCTGGCCGTCCTGCTCGGCGCCACCATGACCGCGGGCCCGGCCACCACCGCGAGCGCCGACGAGCCGTGCACCCTGCCGCGCGCCCCCCTCCACCACTCCGAGGGCCTGGACAGCTGGAACGAGGAGTACCCCGAGCCCGTGGGCACCGTGCGGGCGGTGATGCTGTTCCTCTCCTTCCCCGACGCCAAGCCCAAGCTCTCCCCGCGCCGCATCGCCGACGACTACTTCCCCGCCACGAGCGACTTCTTCCGCGACGCCTCCTACGGCAAGCTCGACCTGCGCGCCGACATCGAGGCCGCGTGGCTGCGCATGCCCGCCGACTCCGGCGACTACGGCATACGGCGCGACTGGGACGCCTCCCTGCGCTCGGCCTATCTGCGCGACGCGCTCAAGGTGGTCTCCCCCCGCGTGGACCTCGCCGACTACGACGTCGTCTACCTGGTCGCCGACCCCGACGCCCCCGGCGTCGACCCGGACGCCACCAAGGTCGTCAACTTCGACAAGCCCGTCACCGTCGGGGACGCCGAGATCCGCCGCCTCGTCACGGTCTTCGAGCACCGCGTCCCCGACCGCAACGTCCTGGCCCACGAGACCGGCCACGTCTTCGACCTGCCCGACCTCTACCACCGCCCCGACGACCCGCACGGCGACTGGGACACCCACGTCGGCGACTGGGACCTGATGGGCAGCCAGTTCGGCCTCTCTCCCGAGCTGTTCGGCTGGCACAAGTGGAAGCTCGGCTGGCTCGGCCACGGGCACGTGGACTGCGTCCGCTCCACCGGCACCACGCTGCACACCCTCCAGCCCATCGGCGCCCCGCTCGAGGACGGCGACCCCGAGGCCGACACGCGCCTCGCCGTCGTCCGCACCGGCCCCGCCGAGGCCCTGGTCGCCGAGGCCCGCACCCCCGTGGGCAACGACTCACGCAGCTGCACCAGGGGCGTTCTCCTCTATCGCGTGCGCAGTGACATCGCCTCCGCGGACGGGCCCATCGACGTCGTCGACGGCCACCCCGACACGGGCGCGTGCCACGCCGCCTCGGTCCACCCGCGCCTGGCCGACGCCCCGCTCGAGACGGGGGAGAGCTACTACGACGCCGACGCCGCCATCCGCGTCGAGGTCGGCGAGCGCACGGTCACCGGCGGCTGGAACATCAAGATCGTCCGCGGCTGAACGGCCCCCGCGCACACACGAAGAGGCCCCCACCTGCCGGTGGGGGCCTCCCGCTGTCGGTGCGCCGCCAGGGACTCGAACCCCGGACCCGCTGATTAAGAGTCAGCTGCTCTAACCAACTGAGCTAGCGGCGCCTGCTGACGTCGTAGACCTTAGCACCCCGCCACGCCGGAGCGAAAATCGGTTAGGGGCGGTCCCGCAGCAGCTCACGGCCGTACTCGATCATCTTGACGGCGTAGTCCTCGGTCCAGCCCGCGCGGTCGGCGATCGCGGCGGCCGGGAGCGCGTCGAAGCTGCGGGGGTCGGCCAGCTGCGCCGCCGCCATCGCCTGGTACTCGACGGAACGGTCGGCCGCGGCCTGGAACGCGACCGCCAGCTCCGTGGAGCGGTCGAGCAGCGTCCGGGGGTCGGTGATCGACTCCAGGGCGAAGAAGTGCTCCTCCCGCTCCTGGTCCGACGGCGGCTCGAAGAACAGCGCGGCCGGGCGGCGGTGCCGCGGCGGCTCACCGCCCTGCGGCTCGGAAGCGGGCCCTGCATCGCCCATGGGTCTGTCAGCCTTCCTGTCCGTGGCCCTGTCCGTGGCCCCGTCCGCGGCGCGGCGGCGCGACACAAGGGGACGCCGTTCGCGACGCCGTTCGCCGCGCCGCCTCACGACGGCGACGCCAGCTCGCGCCGCACCGACCTCCCATTGTGCCGCGCTGCCGCGTCGGGGCGCCCTGGGCCGCGCCCCGAGCGCGTCCACCGCCGCTGCCGCGGCGGGGCGGAGAGGCTGTCGTGCTCGGTGCCCGGCTCGGGCCCGCTGGCCCCCAGGGCGCCCCTGATCCGGTCGCCCGCGCGCAGCAGCGGGCGCACCAGCAGCAGCCCGGCCGTCATCACCGCGGCGCCCGCGACGGCGTCGAGGAAGTAGTGGTTCCCCGTGCCCATCACGACGATCGTGGTCATCAGCGGATACCCGACGGCCAGCGCGCGGACGAGCGGTGTGCGCCGCCCGTAGTGCCACAGCGCGACGCCGCACCACAGCGACCAGCCGACGTGCAGGCTCGGCATCGCCGCGTACTGGTTGGTGAAGTCGCCCATGCCGCTCGGCGCGCTCGCGTCGTCCGCCCACCAGCCGTACCCGGCGTACTGCGCCAGGCTGTCGACGAAGCCGTAGTCCCCAGGCAGCAGCCGCGGCGGGCTCGTGGGCATCAGCGTGAAGCCGACCAGGCCGAGCACCGTGGACGCCAGCAGCCAGGTGCGCATCAACCGATAGTGCAGCGGCCGACGCCGGTACAGCCAGAGCAGCACCGCGGGCGTGACGATGTAGTGCAGCGACGCGTACGCGAACGACGAGGGAACGCCGAGCCACTTCTCCTGCGTGAACAGCTCGTTCAGCGGGTCCTCGGGGTGCAGCCACAGCGAGCTCTCGAGACGCAGGATCGCCAGGCCGTTGTCCACCGCCGTGGCCACGTCGCCGCGGGCCAGCAGTCTGGCCCCCGAGTAGGCCCCGTAGACGACCACGATGAGTAGCAGCTCGGTCCACCAGCGTGGCCGGTCTCGGGACATGCGCGAAGACTCCTGATTCGTCTCGTCGTCGGCGACAGGGCCAGCTTGTGGTGGGTCCACCGTACGGCGAACTCCACCAGAACGGACGCCCGGGGCGCCCCGGTCGGTTGCGTACGGGATGATGAGTGACGGAAGAGACGGAAGAGGGGACCCGCATGGCCGCGCACATCCTGCTGATCCGGCACGGGAAGACCGCCTGGTCGGTCGCCGGGCGCCACACCGGACGCACGGATGTCCCGCTCCTCGACGAGGGCCGCGACCAGGCCAGAGCGCTCGGCGCCCGGTTGCGCGGCGCGCCCTGGAAGGGCCTCGCGGGCGCCGAGGTCCGCACCAGCCCGCTGTCCAGGGCGCGCGAGACGTGCGAGTTCGCAGACCTCGGACCCGAGGCCACCGAGTGGGACGCCCTGTGCGAGTGGGACTACGGCGACCAGGAGGGCCTGACCACCGAGCAGATAGCCGAACGGCGCGGGGGCGAGTGGGTCATCTGGCGCGACGGCGTCACCGGGGGCGAGACCCTTCGGCAGCTCTCCGACCGCGCCGACGAGGTGGCCACCTGGGCGCGCGCGGTGCACGCCGAGGACCGAAGCGCCGTCCTGTTCGCGCATGGCCATGTCCTCCGCGCCGTCGCGGCCCGCTGGCTCGGCCTCGACGTCAGCTTCGCCGCCCGACTCCGCCTGGACGCCGCGGCCGTCTCGGCCCTCGGGTGGGCCTACGGCGAACCTGCCCTGGAGCGCTGGAACGACACCGCCCACCTCGAGACCGGCGACTGAAACGACCGATTCGCGCCGTTGTGCGCGCCTTCGGCTTCGCGCGCCCTTCGACTCCGAACGCCGTTCGACAACGGGCCCTATGCCGCGAACGCCCCGCGCGAGCCCCGGTCGAGGAACGCCGCGACCGTCGCGTCGTGCCGGGCGGGGCGCAGCCGTTCCGCGGTGTCGGCCAGGCGGCCCCTGATCCGCGTCGAACGGACCTGCTCGAGCAGGTCGAGCGCGCGATGGCCGTGCGCCGCCGCCTCCTCCGGCTCGCCGTCGTCGACCAGGCGCGCGGCCAACTCCGCCGAGTACAGCGCGATGTTGCGCGCGAAGTGCGGCTCGGCGAGCGCCGCGTCCACGGCCGCGCGCGAGTGGTTCGCGGCCCGCCGCGCGTCGCCGAGCGCCGCCCAGCACGTGGCCTCCAGATCGGCGAATTCCGCCTGCCCGAAGAACGACATCCACTCCGGGTCCTCGTCGTTCGCCCCACGGCCGTAGTGGCGGCGCGCCCGCGTGAGCGCCTCCTGCGCGGACGCGCGGTCGCCCATGCGCGCCCACCCACCCGCCTCGCGCAGCGCGAGCAGCGCGCGCAGGTGGTGCGAGCCCAGCGCGCGCGCCGCGTGGTCGCCCGCCTGCGCGGCGCGCACCGCCTCCCTGGGCCGCCCCGCGTCCCCGGCGAGGAACGCGGCGTTGCAGAACGCGTGCGCCTCGAGCGCCGCGCTCCCGCCCACGCGCGCCGTGGCCAGGGCCTCGGCGTAGTGCGAACGCGCCTCGTCGAGGCGGCCCGAGTCATGCGCGAGCCAGCCGACCGAGAGCGCCAACTCGCCCGCGCCGGCGTGCAGTCGGTCGCCCACCGAGGCGGTGCGCGCCCCCGAGTCGAGCAACGCGTAGGCCGAGCGCAGGGCCAGGACCGCAGGGCGGTACAACGCGTCGGCGCCCTGTCGGTCGTCGAGCAGCCGGATGTCGCGGACGGCCTGCCACACCGCGGCGGCCTCGCGCGCGCCGGGGCGGGGAACGGGCCCGGCGGACAAGGGGCGTTCCCCCAGGGCCGCCAGGGACGCGACGGCGGCGGGGCCGCCGGTCATGAACGCGCGACGCAGCACGTCGCCCTCCTCCATGGTGTTGTCCAGGGTGTCGTCGATGGGAACGCCGTCGGGGCCCGCCACCGGTAAGGCGGGGTCGGCGGACAGCGAACGGGCGCGCGGCCGCCGCGCACGCACCACCTGGCGCGGCTCGAACCCCAGCTCGCCCAGGGAGCGACCGGGGAACATGTGAAGGAATACCCGTTCATACGCGTAATTAGGGCATCGGATCTCGCCCGCCTCGACGCGGCCGATGTACCGGGCGTCGCAGCTGACGCGTTCACCGATCTCCCGCGCGGCGCGCCGCACCGCGGCCGCGAACTCCCCCTGGGACCTGTCTCCGCGCAGCTGTCTGAAGACCCGGTTGGGGGCGCCGGGCCGGGGCGCGGGGGGTGACGTCACCATGGCCGGAAGGTACCCGCTGTGCATGGGCCACTACGGTGAGTTTCTCTACAAACCGGATATCCCACCCTCGATCCGCCATGAAGTGCCACCCTTTGCGGCGGTCATCGGCCGTACCCGTTGACGGCGCACGCGCGTTGTACACGGCACGCGACGGGTTGAAGGAGGAGCCATGGCGGACACCGGCGAAGCGGCGCCCTGTGATCTGGTCACCGTGCCGGCCCGGGAGGGACTCGAAGCCGTCGACATCCTGCGGCTGCGGCACGGCGTGGGCCCGGTGCTGCACGACAGGGAGGGCGACACCCTGGGTTTCATCGTTCCACCGGGGACCGCCGAGCGCTGGGACCTCCCGGGGAGCGCGTGCACCCAGACGTACACCGGCGCGCGCCGGGGCACGCAGCCGCCGGTGACGGGGAGCGGCTGGCTCGTGTCCCCCGAGGGCGCGGTCGTCGCGGCCACCGAGCCGGACCGGCTGCGCGCCGCGCTCAACGAGGCCGTCTCGATGCTGCGCGTCGTGGACCGCTGCCGGGCCTTCGGCGGCCGCCCGGCACACTGGAGGGCGTGAGAAACAGAGCGCGGCGCGCGCGGGGCCCCGAGATCGTCGAGGAGCCGGTGGGCGGCGGGCTGGCGCGGCTCGTTCCCGATCCCCAACGCGCCGAGAGCTGGGAGCTGTTGATCGACGGCGCCCCGCAGTCCCATGTCGACATGGCCGACCCGACGCGGCTGGTCTTCGAGTACCAGCGGCGCCTCGGCCACATGGCCGACCTCGCCGCGCCGCCGGGGCAGCCGCTCGCGGTCCTGCACCTGGGCGGCGGAGCGCTGAGCATCGCGCGCTACGTCGCGGTCACCAGGCCGCGCTCGACCCAGCAGGTCGCCGAGCCCGACACCCGGCTCACCGACCTGATCAGGCGCGAGCTGCCGCTGCCGCACGGCGCCCGCGTCCGGGTGCGCGCCGGGGACGCGCGCGACGTGCTCGGCAGGATCAGGGACGGCTGGGCCGACCTGGTCATCACGGACGTCTTCGACGAGGCGCGCACGCCCGCGCATGTGACCAGCGGGGAGTTCCTCGACGAGGTCCGCAGGGTCCTGCGCCCCGGCGGCACCTACGCGGCCAACGTCACGGACGGGCCGCCCTTCCGGCACCTGCGCGGCCAAGTGGCCACGGTCCGCAGCCGTTTCACGGATGTGGTGCTCACGGCCGAGACGCCGGTGCTCAACGGGCGGCGCTACGGCAACGGCGTCCTGTGGGCCGCCGACCGCCCGTTGCCGCTCGTCGAGCTCGGCCACCGTTGCGCCGCCGATCCCGCGCCCGCGCGGCTGCTCGTGGGCCGCGACCTGGCCGACTTCGCGGCGGGGACCCCACCGGTCACCGACGCCACGGCCCTGCCGTCCCCACCACCCCCTTTGGGCACGTTCGAGGTGTGAGGCGGTCGGCTACTGGCTGGATGTCCTCCCGTTCGCCGTCGGCCGACTGCTGCTCGCGCGCACCCTTCGGGCCTGCTCTGGCCGCCGCTCTCGTCGTTGACCGCGCGTACGTTGAGCTGAGGTGGCGGGCCGGTCCGGGGCGTGGGCGCGCGTCGTTCCGTGGGCCCGCTCGCGCTTATGCCCCGCTTACGCGGGGTCGGGGCCTCTCCTGAAACGGCGCACGTTCTGTTCAACACAGAGTGTGCGCCCGCACCGGCCGCCCCTCCGTAGCCGCCCGCAGGGACGTGTGACGTGTGAGGCGGGTGGACTGGCACCGCGCCTACCTTTGAAGTACCTTTGAAGTATGACCGTGACCCAGGCTGAGGCGAACTTCTCCGAGCTGATCCAGCGGCCGAAGGACACCGTCGCCCGCATGCAGAGCAGCACCAGGAAGGGCATTCGCCTGCACCGGCGCGATGAGGAGGACCTCTACCTCACCACCGCGAGCAAGGCGGACGAGGCGGTGCGTGTGGTCGAGTCGACCACGCGCATGTTCACCGCCCTCATCAAGAGCGATCCCACCGCCGCCCAGAGCCTGGCCGATGTCTTCCCCGAGGCGTTCCCTTGGGTGCGCTTCCTGCCGCGCGAGGCGGCGCGGGAGTTCTTGGCCGAGTTCATGGAGACGGCGCGCGCGGCTTCGGACCTGGGTTCGATCAGTCCCCTCGTCCCGCTGATCGCTTCGTGGAAGTCGACCGCTGAGGTCTACGCTGATCCCGAACTGGCTGCCCAGCTCAGGCAGTCGACGGATGATGACCTGGGGCCGGTCGAGCGCCCCGAGTGATGTGCGCGAGGTGTGGTGACGGGTGTCGTTGGGCAGGGGGGATCCGGTCGCGCCGCCGCCGGGCGACGGGGAGTTCGCGATCATCTTCGCCTCCAAGGAGGCGGCGCGTGGATGGAGCGAGCTGTGTCGGCAGGTCCCCGGAGCGGCCGGTAGGGCGTGGGAGCAGATGCGCCGTGACCCGGCTCCGTCCTCTCCCACCGAGCGGCACCACCCGCTGAAGGCTGCCCTGGCGACCGCGACACATCAGGGCCGTGAGCTGCCGGTGTGGCAGATCGAGGTCACCGGTGGCGGGCGTGTCTGGTACCTGTTCGACCGGGAGAGGCGGACCTGCTGGCTGAAGCTGGCCTCTCTGCGGCACCCGAAGAAGACCGAGTAGCCGTTCCCGCGCCTCCGTGGCCGCCCTTCCGGGGAGGGATTCCGGAGGGGCTTCCGGGTGGACGTGGGGAGTCGTGGGCCCCAACGCGCCGAGAGCTGGGAGCTGTTGATCGACGGCGGCCCGCAGGGTCCTGCGCCCCGGCGGCACCTTGCGGCCAATGTTCACGGACGGGCCGCCCTTCCCACACCTGCGCGCCCGTTGCCGCTCGTCCACCGTTGCGCCGCCGATCCCGCGCCCGCGCGGCTGCTCGTGGGCCGCGACCTGGCCGACTTCGCGGCCGGTGCCCCACCGGTCACCGACGCCACGGCCCTGCCGTCCCCACCACCCCCTTTGGGCACGTTCGAGGTGTGAGGTGTGCGGCTACTGGCTGGATGTCCTCCCGTTCGCCGTCGGCCGACTGCTGCTCGCGCGCGCCCTTCCGGCCTGCTCTGGCCGCCGCTCTCGTCGTTGACCGCGCGTACGTTGAGCTGAGGTGGCGGGCCGGTCCGGGGCGTGGGCGCGCGTCGTTCCGCGGGCTCGCTGGCGCTTATGCCCCGCTTACGCGGGGTCGGGGTCTCTCCTGAAACGGCGCACGTTCTGTTCAACACGGAGTGTGCACTCGCACCGGCCACTGACGCCGACCTGTCCCCGGCCCCGCGAGGGGCCGGGGACGGGGTTCCCCTGTCCCCCCTTCCGGGAGGGATTCCGGAAGGGCTTCCGGGTGGACGCGGGGAGTCGTGGGCCCGCGCGCCGCCTCAGCTGGTGGCGGGCAGGCGTCCCGAGGCGGCGATCCCCGCGTACCAGCGGGCGCTGGCCTTGGGGGTGCGCTGGAGGGTGTCGAAGTCGACGTGGACGACGCCGAAGCGCTTGCTGTAGCCGTAGGCCCACTCGAAGTTGTCCAGCAGGGACCACACGAAGTAGCCGCGCACGTCGGCGCCCTGCTCGATGGCCTGGTGGACGGCGGCGAGGTGGCCGTGGAGGTAGGCGATCCGGTCAGGGTCGTGCACCGCGCCCGCGGCGTCCACCTTGTCCTCGAACGCGGCGCCGTTCTCGGTGATGTACAGCGGGAGGTTGGGCACCTCGGTCCTGAAGCGGGTCAGCAACTCGACCATGCCGGTCGGGTCGATGACCCAGCCCATGTCGGTGAGCTGGCCGGGCGCCAGGTGGAACTCGACGTCCTCGGAGCCGACCCAGGGAGAGTGCGTGGACGAGCCGTGGCCGTCGTTGCGCGAGACCACATCGCCGCCGGTGGGGGCGGAGACGACGGTGGGGTTGTAGTAGTTCAGCCCGAGGAAGTCGATCGGCTGGTGGATCAGCGCCTCGTCGCCGTCGCGCAGGAACGACCAGTCCGAGGCGCGGGCGGTGTCCCGGCGCAGGTCGTCGGGGTAGCCGCCGTGCAGCACCGGGCCCGTGTAGATCCGGGTCTGGAGCGTGTCGATGCGCCGCGCGGCGTCCACGTCCTCGGGGGACTCCGTGCGGGGCCTGATGACGCCGGGGTTGAGCGTGATCCCGATCTCCGCGTTGCGCGGCAGGACCGAGCGGAGGGCCTGGACGCCGAGGCCGTGGGCGACGTTGAGGTGGTGCGACGCCTTGAGCACGGACTCGGGCTCCGTGCGCCCCGGGGCGTGCACGCCGGAGCCGTAGCCGAGGAACGCGGTGCAGAACGGCTCGTTGAGCGTCGTCCACATCGAGACCCGGTCGCCCAGGGCGTCGCCCACGATCGCGGCGTACTCGGCGTAGCGTTCGGCCGTCTCGCGCTCCGGCCAGCCGCCCGCGTCCTCCAGCTCCTGGGGCAGGTCCCAGTGGTAGAGGGTGATGGCCGGGGTGATGCCCCGTTCGAGCAGGCCGTCGGCCAGGCTCCGGTAGAAGTCGAGCCCGCGCTGGACGGCCGGGCCACGCCCGGTGGGCTGGACGCGCGACCAGGACACCGAGAAGCGGTAGGCGCCCAGGCCGAGTTCGGCCATGAGGCGGATGTCGTCCTGCCACCGGTGGTAGTGGTCGCAGGCCACATCGCCCGTGTCACCGGCGTGCACCTTGCCCGGGGTGCGGGCGAAGGTGTCCCAGATGGAGGGGGTGCGGCCGTCCTCGGCGGCCGCACCCTCGACCTGGTACGACGCGGTGGCCGAGCCCCACAGGAAGTCCGGTGGGAAGACCCGGGGTTGGTTTTCAGTCATGGAAGCGCTCCCATTCTTGCTCGTAGAGAAGGTATCAACCGCGGTGCCGGGGTGCTCAGCCCTTGAGCGCTCCGTGCATGATGCCGCCCACGATCTGCTTGCCGAACAGGACGAACGCGATGAGCAGCGGCAGCGTGCCGAGGAAGGCGCCGGCCATGATCACGCCCTGGTCGGGGATGTAGCCGCGGCCGAGGTTGGTGAGGGCGACCTGGACGGTCGGGTTCTGCTGGGTGAGCGCGATGATCGGCCAGAAGAACTCGTTCCACGCCGCCACGAAGGTGAGCATCCCCAGCACGGCCATGGCCGGTCTCGCCGCGGGGAAGACGACGTGCCACACGACGCGCAGGCTGCTCGCGCCGTCGACGCGCGCGGCCTCGATCAGCTCGGTGGGCAGCGCCTGCGTGAGGTACTGGCGCATGAAGAACACGCCAAAGGCGCTCACCATCGTGGGCAGGATGACCGCCTGGAGGTGGCCCGTCCACTCGATCTCGGCGATCGCCATGAACAGCGGCACCACGGTGAGCTGCGGCGGCACCATCATGGTGCCGATGACCAGCAGCATCATGAAGTTCTTCGCGCGGAACCGCAGCTTGGCGAACGCGAAGCCCGCGAGCGTCGCGAAGAGCACGGTGGAGACGGTGATCGCCCCGGCCACGAAGACCGTGTTGGTCATGGCCTTGACCAGGTTGGCGTCGTTCCACGCGGCCTCGAGGTTGTCGAAGAGGCGGTCGCCGAACCAGAACGGCGGGGTGCGCTCGCTCAGCCTGGCGTTGTCGTGGGACGCGGCGATCGCCGAGTAGAGCAGCGGGAGGATCGACCCGAGGGCGAAGAGGACCAGGATCAGATAGGTGAGCCAGCCTGCCCGGTGCTGCTGCCCCGCGGCCCGAACGCCCCTGCGGCGCTTGGCCCTTCGGGGCGCGGGGGCGTCGGTGGCCTCCTCGGGGTGGGTCTGCGTCGCGGTGGCCATCACTCCTCCTCTCCGGTGCTGCGCCCCACCCACCGGGTGATGAACGCGTAGAGCAGCCCGATGACGATCAGCAGCAGGAACATCGTCCAGGCGATGGCCGCGGCGCGGCCGAGGTGCCGGTTGGTCCAGCCCGTCTCGTACATGTAGAGGCCGAGCGTCTGGTACTGGCCCTGGGCGCCGCCCGACTCGTCGCCGCCGAACAGCATGGGCTCGCCGAAGAGCTGGGTGGCGCCGATGGTGGAGACCACGACGGTGAACAGGATCGTCGGGCGCAGCGCGGGCAGCGTCACATGCACGAACTGCTGCCAGCGGGACGCCCCGTCGAGCGACGCCGACTCGTACAGGTCGTTCGGGATGGCCTGCATCGCGGCGAGGTAGATCAGCGTGTTGTAGCCGGTCCAGCGCCAGATGACGATGGTCGAGACGGCGAGCTGGGAGCTCCAGTCGCCCGCCTCCCAGGAGACGCCGTCGATGCCGACGAGGCCGAGGCCCCAGTTGATGACGCCGTAGTCGCCCTGCCCGAACAGCATGACGAAGACGAGCGTCGCCGCCGCGATCGAGGTCGCGTACGGGGTGAGGATGGCGACGCGGAAGAACATGCTGCCGCGCATCCGGTAGTTGAGCAGGTGGGCGAGGCCGAGCGCCATCGCGAGCTGCGGCACCGTGGAGATGATGCCGATGGTGAACGTGTTCGCCAGGGCGTTCCAGAAGAACTCGTCGTCCCACAGGCGCGTGAAGTTCTCGAAGCCCACCCACTCCAGGTCGTTGGGGTTGTTCAGGTTGACCTGGTGGAGGGACGACCAGCCCGTGTAGAGCAGCGGGAAGAGGCCGAACGCCGCGAAGAAGAGGAAGAACGGCGCGATGAAGCCGTAGGGGCTGTACTTGATGTCCCAGCGGTAGCGCCGGGAGCGGCGCGCCTGGCGGCGCGCCTCCTTGGGGTCGGGTGCGGGCGCCTCGCCGTGGGGCGGCTTGTCAAGGCGCGGGGCCGCGCCCCCCGGGGTACCGGGGGGCGCGGCCTGACGGTGTTCAGTCGTCATGGATCCGTCCTGCTCACTCAGCGACTGCGTTGTCCAGCGCGCTGACCACGTCGTCCCAGGCGTCGTCGGGCGACAGGTCGTTCTGCTCGAGGGCGAGCAGGCCGTCCGTGATGCCCTCCTGGATCTGCTGGTCGTACGGGCCGATGACGGTCGTGGGCACGTCCGCGGCGGCCTGCGAGAAGATCTGGCCGATCGGCGCGTCGTTGAAGTAGTCGTGCGTGGCCTCGAGCACCTCGGGCAGCTGCTGGGCCTCGGCGGAGCTGGGGTAGCTGCCGCGCTCGGTGAACAGCTTGGCCAGCTGCTCGGGGGCGGTCAGCCACGCGGCCAGGGCGACGGCCTCGTCCTTGTTCTCGCCGGCCTCGGGGACGCCGACGAACGCGCCGCCCCAGTTGGACGGGACGGGGGACTGGGCGACGTCCCACACGTCCTCGCCGCCCTCACCGGCCTGCGACTGGATGTAGCCGAGCATCCAGGCGGGGCAGGAGGGGAGCGTCGCGAAGTCGCCGTTGGCCATGGCCTGGTTCCAGTCGGGCTGGAACTGCTCGAGGCCGCTCGACAGGCCCGCCTCGGCGGCCTGCGTGGCCAGCTCCCAGCCGGTGGCGACGGCCTCGGTGTCCTCGTAGGCGATCTCGCCTTCGGCGTTGTAGTACCGCTCCTCGTAGCCCGAGACCACCGCGTTGAACATGCCGCCGGCGGAGTCGAGGAACGCGACGCCCTCGGGTCCCTCGGCCGCGAACTGGTCGCCGACCGCGAGGTAGTCCTCCCAGCCGCCCGCGAACAGCTCGGTCACCTCGTCGCGGTCGGTGGGCAGCCCGGCCTGCTCGAAGAAGTCGGTGCGGTAGCAGATGCCGGTCGGGCCGATGTCCGTGCCGAGGCCGATGAGCCGCCCGTCGGGGTCGGTCGCCTGCTGGTTCTTCCACTCGACGAAGTGGCTCGCGTCGACGTCGGGGTACTCGTTGAAGTCCACCCAGCGGTCGGACAGCTCGGTGGTCATCTCGGCGATGTTGCCGATCTCGATGGCCTGGATGTCGAGCAGCCCGCTGTTCTGCGAGAGGCGCGTGCGCAGCTGTGTGATGTAGTCACCGTTGTCGGTGATCGAGTCCTGCTCGATGGTGATGTGCGGGTTCAGCTCCATGTACTCGTCGTAGAGTCCGGACTCCTCGAAGCCGAACTGGCCGAAGACGCCGACCCGGAGAGTGATCTCCTCGTCTCCGTTGCCGCCGTCGCCGTCGCTGTCGTCGTCGCTCGAACACGCGCCGAGCAACGCCGTGGACATGACGGCGGCCATGCCGACGGCGAGGGCTCTGCCCGCGCGTCGGCGCGATCGAAGGGTGGTACGTGGTGTGTTGCGCATGACGTGGTCGTCCTCCTGGCGCACTGACGTTGCCTTCCCAGCCGGGTGGTTGCGACACGTGGGGATGGGGGCCTGGGCTCGGAACGTACGGGTTCTGTAGGGTTTGACAGCCATGGGAGCGCTCCCAGACGTGATGGGTTGAAGGGTTCCCGAGTGCTGAGCGGGTGTCAAGGCGTAGAACAGTTCGTCTCGGATTCCGTGATGTAGTTGGATCCTGGGGCGGAAACGGGAGGAAGCGATGGCAATGGCAAGGCGCGGCACCGGTCGCGACGGAAGACCGACACTTGAACAAGTCGCGGCCCGCGCGGGGGTGGGGCGCGGCACGGTGTCGCGCGTGATCAACGGCTCGCCCCGGGTGAGTGATCGCACGCGGGCCGCCGTCGAGCAGGCCATCGCCGACCTCGGCTACGTCCCGCACCGGGCCGCGAGGGCGCTCGCCGCGAACCGCTCCGACGCCATCGCGATGGTCGTCCCCGAGGCGGAGACCAGGCTGTTCGCCGAGCCGTACTTCTCCGGCATCCTCAGGGGCGTCTCGGCCGAGTTGGCGGACACGGACATCCAGCTGCTGCTGACGTTGATCCGCACCCCGAAGGAGCGGGCGCGGTTCGCGCAGTACGCCGCGAGTCACCGCGTGGACGGCGTGCTGCTGGTGTCGGTGCACGGCGACGACCCGCTGCCCGACCAGCTGGCCGAGATGGGCATCCCGCTGGTGATGAACGGACGCAGGTCCGCCGACGAGCTGGTCCCGCACGTGGACTGCGACAACATCGGCGGGGCCCAGCTCGCGGTCGAGCACCTGCTCGGGCGCGGCAGGACGGGCGTGGCGACGATCACGGGACCGGCCGACATGTATGTGGCCAGGTGCCGCCTCGACGGCTACCGGGAGGCGCTGCGGGCGGCGGGCCGCAAGCAGGACGAGGAGCTGGTCGGGCGCGGGGACTTCACCGAGGAGAGCGGCCACTCGGCCATGCGCGAGCTGCTGATCAGGCGGCCCGGGCTCGACGCGGTGTTCTGCGCCTCCGACCTGATGGCCATCGGGGCCAGGCGCGCGCTGCGGGAGATGGGGCGCTCGGTGCCCGACGACGTGGCGCTCGTCGGCTTCGACGACTCGGCGCTGGCCCGGCACATGGACCCGCCGCTGACCAGCGTGCGGCAGCCGATGGAGGGCATGGGGCGCGCGATGACGCGGGCGTTGCTCGCCGAGATCGCCGACGGGCCGCCGGAGCGGCCGCGCCTGGTGCTGCCGACCGAGCTGGTGCGGCGCGCGTCGTCGTAGCGGGGCCGGTGGGTCCGGTCGGCGCAGGCGCGTTCGGGGGGCGTGTGACGCGCGGAGAGTGGTGGGTGCGGCGCGTCCGCGCCGGGGTGGTGCGGGCGCGGAACGGGGCGTGAAGTGGCCCCTCGGGGCGCGCCGTTGCCAGATCGATACCTTCATTTCTTGAACGCGGCGGTGTCGCTCCGTCGGCGTGCGGGGGCCGTCGAGGGCGCCCGTGGGCCGCCTCGGGCGGTGGTCGGGCGATGCCCGGGTACCCGCCCAACTGCCCACGAAACGGGCGGCGTTCGGTCCCGCCTCGGCCGCGCGGCGGCGCGGCGTCGGCGGCGGGGGCGCGCCGTGGGGCCCCGGCGTCACGCCCGGTGGCCGCTGATTCCATGCGTTGAACGCAACGCCCCCTGTCTCGCGCGTCCCTCGCGCCCCGTGGCGCTCGCGGCCCCGAGGCTTGTCGTCAACGGCCTGACGCGGCGTGGCCGAACTGTGCCCGTCGGCCCGTGCAAGGCGGTCTCCGCGGGCGGCGGAGCGGTTTAAGGTCCCTGTCATGGCTGTTCGGTACCTGTGCGATCCCGGGAAACTGGACATCCGCAGGCCGCTCCCCGGGCGGCCCGCCGTGGCGCAGCGCGTGACGGCGGTGGCCGTCTCCGAGGGCGTCGAGCGGGTCGCGGTGGCCACCGCCGCGCCGTGGTTCCCCGGCTGCGGCGAGCTGCTGCTGTGGGAGAACGCCTCCCACGGTGGGCGTGGGAGCGATCCCGTGCGCCTCGGGGTGGCGCGCCGCACGCCGGGGGTGGCGATCAGGGACCTGCTGTTCGGCCCGGGCGGCACGGCGTTGAGCGCGTCGTTCGGCGGGACCGAGGAGCAGCACGTCGGCCAGGTCGCGCACTGGACGCGGCTCGGCGCGCGCGAGCGGTGGCGGCGCTCCATCAGCCGCCCGTTCTACGCGGGCTACGGCGACTTCGGCGGCGTGCGGCTCGCGGTCAGCGGCGACGGGGCGACGGTGGCGGGCTGCGACCAGAGCAGCCGCAGCGTCGTGGCCTGGCGCGCCGCGGACGGCGAACAGGTCGCAGAGCCCGCCGGGATCGGCGGCAGCGAGGCCATCGCGGTCGACGCGGACGGCGCACGCCTGGCGTTCCGGCTGTGCCGCCCGTACGAGCGGGCGCCCGAAGGGGCGATCGCCGTGCTCGACCTGCGCGACGGCTCGCTCGCCACCCACCCCACGGGTCTTGGCTGGTGCGCGGGCCTGACCTTCTCGCCCGATGGGCGCTCCCTCGCGGTGGTCGGCGCCACCGGGTCGACGGCGGTCGCGGTGCTCATCGACCTGGCGGGCGGCGCGCCCCGCACCGTTCCGCTGGCCGAGCTCCCGGGCGAGGCACGGCAGCAGGTGGTCCGCCCCGTGTGGGGCGCGGCGGGCCCGCGCGCGGCGGTGCGCGCCGGGCGCACGGTGACGGTGTGGGACCTGGCCGCGGGCGCGCCCCTGCTCGCGGTCCCCGACCTGGGCCGTTCGACGGCCTGGGCGCTGAGCCCCGAGGGGCGTGCGCTGGTCGTCGCGAGCCCCGAGCGGGTGCGCGCCCATGATGTGTGAGGACGGGTGATGGACAACGGGGCGCCGGGGAACGGGGCGACGAACGACATGGCGAGGAACGACGCGATGACACCGTTGGACACCCTGCTCGCCGCCCGGCCGAGCGAGGCGGGCTGGCGGGAGATCTGCCGCCTGCTCGAAGGGCTCGACGACGCGGCGCTCGCCGCCGTGGCGCCGCGCGTGCTGCGCTGGCCCGCCGGGCAGCGCCCGATGCCGGACGGCTGGTGGGCCCGCTGGGTCGCGGGGGACGTCCGCCCGTGCCACGCGCTCGCGGGCACCCGCCGCCTCGGGCGCCTCGACAGCGTGGAGACCGGCACGGTCCCCGTCCCGGTCGAGGACGACCGCGAGGACGCGGACGGCAGCGAGGGCGCGTACTTCGTCAGCGGCGCGAGTGCGGTCGCCGCGCCGCCCGGGCTGCGCTGGCTCGCGCTCGCCGCCGCGGCGGAGTGGCACCACAACGGCGGCGACATCGTCCGCTGGCACACCACGAGGGACGCCCCGCTGGTGTGGTACCTCTCCGGCGGCGAGTACGACGACGAGGCGTACGACATCGCCGTCAGCCCGGACGGCGCCACGGTGGTGACGGCCGTCGAGGGCGCGTGGCACGCCTGGTCGGCGGCGACGGGCGAGCCGTTGTGGCAGGTCCGCCCGTGGCTGGGCGACGAGGACGACGACGTGTGCTTCGGGCGCGACGACGTGGTGCGGTTCGCGTTCTCCGGCGACGGGGAGCGGCTGGCCGTCGGGACCGGCTCGACCGATGTGGTCGCGGTGATCGAGGTGGCCACGGGCAAGGTGCTGCTGCGGGTGCCCGAGGGGCAGGACGCGTTCGGCCCCGTGGCGCTCGACGGAGAGGGGCGGCTGCTGGTGCACGCGGGCCCCGCGGGGCGCGTGGTGGCGCGCGAGGTGGTGACGGGCGCGGTGCTCGCGACCGCCGAGACCGGGCTCACCTCGGTCGGCGCGCTGGCCGTGGCGCCCGACGGGCGCGGGGTGTTCGCGGTCGGCGGCGCGGTGGGCGGGGCCCCCGAACGCGCCGGGCTCGCGACCGCGGCCTGCCCCGCCGCGCGGCTGCTGACCGCGCGCCGCTCGTCCGACGACGAGCTGACCCTGGAGCCAGGGGCGTTGCTGCGCCCCGAGGGCTTTGCCGAGGGCCTCGACGCGGACGCGCCGAGCGCCGCCCTGACCACGCGCGCCAGCTGGACCGCGGCCGGTCCCCACGGGTTCGTCGGCGCGGACTTCGGCTCGCTCCTGTTCGACGGCGAGGGGCGGACGCTGTGGGCCGATCCGGCCTCGGCCATCGGGGCGTTCACCCCCGACGGCACCGCGCTGGTCACCGTGCAGGACGAGATCGAGGCGTGGTTCCTCGCGGGGCTCGCCCCGCCGGGCGACGCCCCCGCCCCGGCGCCCGAGCCGGGCCCGGGGCGCGTGCTGCTCACCGGGCTCCCCGCCGCGCTGGTGGGCGCCCCCGTGGGCGCCCCCCAACTGCCGTGCTCCCACTGGTCCATACCCGTGGCGGCGGTCGCCGATGACGCGCGCGCCCTGGCGTTCGGCGCCAAGCTCGACCGCGACTCGGCCGACCGCCCGCAGATCCTGTGCGCGTGGGACGCCTCGCCCGACCCCCGCGTCGCCACGCTGCCGCGCGTCGCCGACGCGGCCTATCTCACCGATCTGGCCTTCGCCCCCGACGGCTCCGCGCTGGCCAGGGCGCTGCTCGGCGAGGAGTCGTGCGTCGTGCTCGACGACGTGCCGGGCGCCACCACGCGCTGGCGCCACGCCCTGCCGCCGACCGCGCCGCACGGGGAGGAACGCCTGCGGCTGGCGTTCAGCGGCGACGGCTCCCGGCTGGCGTGCGCGCTGCACACGGCGGGCGCGGTCACCGTCATCGACGTGGCGACGGGCGACGTGGTGCGGACGATCGAGGAGCCCGAGGCGCGCCCCGGGCACTGGCGTGGGGTGCGGATGGAGGCCGCGGCGCTCGACCGCGCGGGCGCGCGGGTCGCGCTCGGCGCCAAGGACGCGGTCAGCCACGTCGTCGTCCGCGACGTGGCGACCGGCGCGGCCGTGCTGCGGGCCGAGCCCGCGGGGCTGCGCCAGATCACCGGGCTCGCGTTCGCCCCCGGAGGGCGTGAGCTGGCCGTGGCGGGCGCGACCGACCGCGGCCATGCCGCGCTGTGGCTGCTGCCGTTGGGCGGCGCGGCGGGGGAAGAGGCGGAACGCCCCCGGCTCGCCGTGCCCGACCTGCCGATGCACGACCAGCCCGACGGGGCGCTCGTCTGGTCGGCCACCCGTGGCCCCCTCGCGTACTTCCCCGGCAGCCACGGCTGGGGCGCGGTGTGGGAGGCGCGCGGCGGAACGGTCGTCGCCGAGGTGCCGTTCGGGCGGGCTGACGGCGCGGTGGCGCTCTCGCCCGACGGCGGGACGCTGGTGACCGTGACCCAGTTCGGCGCCAGGCGCTGGCCGTTGCCGAAAGTGGAGGGCGGCGCGGCCGAACGTTCGGGCCCGCTTCTCCGTCCCTGATACATGACAGGGAGACACATGACAGGGAGAAGAGGAAACGGGCGCCGCCGCGCCGCCGCGTCCGCGCTTGCCGTGCTCGCCGCGCTCACGTCGGCCGTGCTCGCGCTCGCCGGGTGCGGCGACGGGGCGGGGGCCTCCTGGCGCGAGCCCGACGACTACGCCTACACGCTGGAGCTGTTCGACGGGGAGTGCGGCGCCGCGTCGAGGGGCGCGTGGCGCATCACCGTGGAGAACGGCGCCGCCGTTGAAGCGGAGCCCCTCAACGACGAGGCGCGCGAGAGCGCGTGGGCCGAGGGCGCGCCCACGATCGGGGAGCAGCACGCCGCCGCGCTCGGTGTGCGCCAGGACGGTGCCTATGACGCGGTCGACATCGACGAGGTCGATGAGGGCCCGGAGGCCGGGCGCCTCCTCCGCGTCCACTACGTCGACCGGGACGGGGGCGCCGAGGGCGAGGGCCATGAGAGCTGCGAGGAGTACCGCGACGTTCAACGCACCGACTGACCAGGGGCGTTGAGGACGGCACCGCGCCCCCGGTGCCTGGCGGGCACCGGGGGCGGGCGCGTGGGGGGTGTCACGCCGATCCGATCCGATCCGTCCCCTCCGTCTCGAGGGACGGAGACCGCCGGATCGCTGAGACCGTCAGATCACAGGGGCGGGTAGGCGTTCGCCAGCAGCTCCTCGAACTGGGCCTGGAACCAGTGACCCGAGATCGGGGCGTCCGGCAGGGCGCCCGACGGGTTGTTCTGGTTGCGCGGGTTCCCCTCGTAGGTGGGGTCGCACATCCGGTCGAAGCCCTTGCCCTCGTCGTTCGGGATCTCCTCGCTCGAACCGTCCGACTCCCCCGGGGGCTTGACCCACGCGTAGGCGTCGATGTTGGCCGCGGGGGCGGCGGCGGGGCGCTCGCCGAGGCCCGCACCCGACTGGTTGCACCAGTTGCCGAGGTGGATCCTGCGGTCGTAACGGCCGCCGTCGACGTACTCGTCGGCGGAGGTCTCCGGGCCGGGACCGCTCGGGCGGTCGGGGCCGCCCCAGCCGTTGCGCGAGGTGTCGATGACCACGCCGAGGCCCTGGGGGAAGCCGGCGGCCGGGGCCGCGACGCTGGCGAAGTCCTGGGCGAACGACTGCTCGTCGACGTAGTTGTTCCAGTCGATCCACGAGCTCTCGCCGCGGATCGGCTGCCCGTTGATCGTGTCGCCGATGGCGAAGTTCTCCTCCACCGTCGCGCTGTAGTTGGCGGTGTTGGCCGCGAAGCCCGCGACGTCGTCGGGGGTGGCGCCCCCGGCGTTGGCCGCCTCGAACAACAGGTCGGCGGTGGCCTGGAAGTTGTCCTCCCAGCCGATCCAGCCGTGGTGGCCGATGTCGATGTAGTTGTAGACGTTCTCGTTGTCGCCGAGCGTGGCGACGTTGTAGCCCACGCCCTCGACGTAGTTGCCGTTGGCCAGCATCTCGTCGCACTCGGGGGTGGCGGTCTCGCGGCTGCCGACGTTGGTGATGAGGTTCGGCAGCGAGTCGATCTCCACGATGTTGATGATGCGGAGTCCGGCGTAGGCCGGGTCCGACACGATCGCGTTGATGGGATCGATGAACTCGGTCTTGTAGACGTCGATCTCCTCCGGGCCCAGCTCGCCGTTGGAGGCGAGCGCGGCGCAGTCGCGGCCCGGGAGGTTGTAGGTGACGATCTGGATCGCGTCGGCGCCCTGGGCGACCGCCTCGTCCAGGTGCTCGCGCAGGCCCATGGTGTTCGAGCCCGCGGAGCCGCCCTCGATGGCGGCCCTGCTGTCCAGCCACACCGCGGTGGGCTGGTCGGCGATCGCGGCGCCGCCGCCCTCGGTGGCCGCGGCGGACCAGTCGGGGTTGACGTAGAGCTGGGCGCCCGCGTACGGGTTGTCGACGCGCTGCAACACCTGCGGGTCATCGCCCGCCGACGCGGTGCTCAGCGTGCTCACGGTCATGGCGGCGGCCCCGACCAGGGCGCCGGCGACCAGATACGCCCTGCGGCGCGATCGACGGGGTGGGGGGTTGGTGCGGCTCATCGCTGTTGATCCTCCGGATGGTTGCGTACGGCCGATGCCGAACGGCGTCGGATGCCGTCGCGGCTCGGGGACAGGCCGCCATGGCGACCCGGCGGCCACTGCCGAGATGTCTCCACGGGTCCCGCCGCATGTCCACACGTGCTGATGCCACCGGCCACGGGCGGGACCGGAGGACAGACCGATGAGGGGTCTCCGCGGCCGGGGCGCCGGAGCGCGCCCGGCCGAGGGCACGGGGGTTTCTCGCCACTGCTCGTTCAACGGAGCACCTGGGAGGTGTGTGGGGGTATGTGGGGGTTGTGGGGGTGCATGCTCGGAGCGGCTCCGGGTCGTCACAGCGCGCCGTCCCCGGCGCCTGACAGTTTGGGACCGCTCCCACTGGTTGAATGGACCGTAGGCCACAACGACCCGTTTCGCCAAGGGGTCGTTCGAGAAATTACCGCTGACCTGCCACGCAGGAGCGGGATTTGTCGCGCCACTTGACGTGTGCAGTCCATTGCCCAAAGCTTGGGAGCGCTCCCACTGGTCCGAACCGCTCCTCACCCCCACGAGCCGCGAGGAGGACACGATGCGGATCCGCCGTGGATCAGCCATCGAGATCCCGACCAGAACAAGACATCGCACGTCCCGGCGCCTCTGGGTCGCCGGTGCCGTCGCCCTTTCCCTGCCGCTCGGTCTCACCGCGGCAGCCCAGGGCAACGCCAGCTCGCCCTTCGGCGACGAGCCCGAACTCCTCCAGTACGAGGAGCAGTTCCTCACCCTGTACGAGACGATCAAGGACCCGGCCAACGGGTACTTCTCGGACGAGGGCATCCCCTACCACTCGGTCGAGACGATGATCGTCGAGGCGCCCGACCACGGGCACGAGACGACGTCGGAGGCGTACTCGTACCTCATCTGGCTCGAGGCGCAGTATGGCCAGGTCACCGGTGACTGGGGGCCGTTCAACGACTCCTGGGCGCTCATGGAAGAGTGGATGATCCCCAGCTCGGACGAGCAGCCGACCAACAGCGGGTACAACCCCTCGTCGCCCGCCACCTACGCGCCGGAGTCCACGAGCCCCGAGGACTACCCGGCGCCGATGGACCCGGACGTGCCGGTGGGCCAGGACCCGCTCGCCGACGAGCTCGCGTCGACGTACGGCACCGACGACATCTACGGCATGCACTGGCTCCAGGACGTGGACGACGTCTATGGCTACGGCGCGGCCTGCGGTGGCACCGCCGGTGATCCGACCTTCATCAACACCTTCCAGCGCGGCCCGCAGGAGTCGACCTGGGAGACCGTCACGCACCCGTCGTGCGACGACTTCAGCTCCGGCGGCGAGAACGGCTTCCTCGACCTGTTCACCGGGGACGAGGCGTACTCGCAGCAGTGGCGTTACACCAACGCGCCTGACGCCGACGCCCGCGCGGTCCAGGCGGCCTACTGGGCCAACGTCTGGGCGGGCGAGCAGGGCAACGCGAGCCAGGTCGCCGCGACGGTCGAGAAGGCCGCGATGATGGGCGACTATCTGCGCTACTCCATGTACGACAAGTACTTCAAGGAGATCGGCGACTGCGTCGGCCCGTCGGACTGCCCCGCGGGCAGCGGCAAGAGCAGCAACCACCAGCTGATGTCCTGGTACTACGCCTGGGGCGGCGCGCTCGACACCTCGGCCCCGTGGGCCTGGCGCATCGGCTCCAGCTACGCGCACTTCGGCTACCAGAACCCGATGGCCGCGCACGTCCTGTCCAGCGACGCGGCGCTCCAGCCGCAGTCGCCCACCGCGGTGGACGACTGGGGCAACAGCCTCGAGCGGATGATCGAGTTCTACACGTGGCTCCAGTCCGCCGAGGGCGCGATCGCGGGTGGCGCGACCAACAGCTGGGAGGGCCACTACGGCGAACCCCCGGCCGGTACGCCGACGTTCTACGGGATGTTCTACGACGAGCAGCCCGTCTACCACGACCCGCCGTCGAACCGCTGGTTCGGCATGCAGGCGTGGTCGATGCAGCGGCTCGCCGAGTACTACTACACGACGAGCGACGAGCGTGCCGGTGCGGTCCTCGACAAGTGGGCCGACTGGGTCGTGAGCGAGGTCACCATCGGCGAGGGCGGGGACTTCCAGATCCCGGCCACCCTGGAGTGGACCGGCGCCCCCGACACCTGGGACCCGGCGAGCCCGGGCGACAACGCGGGCCTGCATGTCGAGGTCACGGCGTACTCGCAGGACGTCGGCGTGACCGGCTCGCTGGCCAACGCGCTGTCGTTCTACGCCGCGGCCAGCGGTGACACCGCGGCGCAGGAGACGGCGTCGGGGCTGCTCGACGCGCTGCTCGCGCTCCAGGACGGGCAGGGCATCTCCGTCCCCGAGCCGCGCGAGGACTACGCGCGCTTCGCCGACGAGATCTACATCCCCGCGGGCTGGACCGGCACGATGCCCAACGGTGACCCGATCGAGCAGGGTTCGACCTTCTCCTCGATCCGCACGTTCTACGAGGACGACGAGAACTGGCCGCAGGTCGAGGCGTATCTGAACGGCGGCGAGGTGCCGACGTTCGAGTACCACCGCTTCTGGGCCCAGGCGGACATCGCCATCGCCCTCGCCACGTACACGCACCTGTTCGGGGCGGAGGAGTAGCAACGGCGTTTCTCGCCGCTGTCGTTCGACGCGGGCGTCCGGTCGGGGTGTGTTGTTGTTCCCTGGCCGGGCGTCTTGCGCTGCGCTTTTCTGTGCGGGATCTTCGAGGCCCTCAGGCGGCGGCCACGGAGGGTCCGGTGGTGTTCGCCGTCCGCCGGGCTCTTTGTGTCGTCGGGGCGCGGGTCGGAGATCGGCATCTACGGGAGGGGGGCGTCGGGTGAGCGGCCGCCTCGGTCACCGGGCTGTTTGTTCTTGGGCCGGGACCGTTCGCCGAACGGGCGCGGCCGCGAAGGGTTTGCGGGCGGCCGCTTTCCCGGTGGTCGGTTGCGGTGGCGCGCACCCTTCGGGCCTGCCCTGGCCGCCCGAAGCGTTTTCATTCTTGATGTCCGACGAGCTGATGTAGCGCGCCGGTGCTTATCCGCGGCTCGCGGCTGGCAGCCGTGTGGCCGTCGCCGGTGCCCCTATGCGGCGGCGAGGGGGGTGAAGGAGAAGGACGAGTCGTCGTCGAGGGTGATGGTCAGGGACGCCTCCAGGGCCTTGGCGAGTCGGGGAGTTCAGGTAGCGGGCCCGGCGCTTATCCATCGCTTACACGAGGGCGGGGTCTCTTCTGAAACGGGGCACGTTCTGTTCAACACAAAGTGTGCGCCGTTTCAGAAGAGCATCCGCCCCGGCATAAGCCGCAGATAAGGACCGGCCCGCTACCTGAGCTCATCGTGCGCGAGGAATGAAAACGCTTCGGGCGGCCAGGGCAGGCCCGAAGGGTGCGCGCCACCTCAGCCGACCACCGGGAAAACGGCCGCCCGCAAGCCCTTCGCGGCTGCGCCCGTTCGGCGAACGGTCCTGGCCAACGACGAGACCGACCGTTTACCGGGACGGCCGGTCACCCGGCGCCCCCCTCCCGTAGGTGCCATCACTGACCCGCACCCCGACGAGACAAGCCACAGCGGCAGACGGCGAACGGAAGGGCGTCCGCCCGTAGCCACTCGGACACCCACGTCCCGATCTCCTCCCGTGATGCGGAAGGCCAGGCGTTGCGCATGGTCGCCTCGGCGTATTCGGGGGTCTGAAGGAGGCAGTGCACGAGGAGCGGCTGGAAGAAGTGCAGCCTGGCCGCGCCGTCCTCCACGTTGAGCCGTTCCTCGAAGTCCGGGTCGAGGTCCTGGCTGGACTGATGCCACCAGCTCTTCTGGCGGGCCTGCCGCGGCATGGCGGTCAACGCGGCCACCGTCGCCTCGTCCGTCACGCCGCAGAGCCCGAGCAGCGCCTCGAGTTCGAGGCGTCGGATCGTCAGGCGGCCGTTCTCGATCCTGCTCATCGGAGCACCCCCGCTCGCGCGGGGAGGACTGGGCCCCCTGACCGTTGCATGCCGAGCAGGTCGGAACACCCCCGCTCGCGCGGGGAGGACTCCCCCGGTTGGGCCCCTCGCCCGATCGGGGGCGGAACACCCCCGCTCGCGCGGGGAGGACCCGATTCAGCCTCTACATTTCCGATGACCTGCCGGAACACCCCCGCTCGCGCGGGGAGGACACCTCGTGACCTGGCGTTCTAGCGGCGCTTTGCCGTTTCGTGACCTGCCGGGTGCGGCTCTGCGTGGGCCGGGGGATCGGGTGGACTCAGCGTTGACACGGCTGAGGAGTATAGAGGAGTTCGCGTGGGCCGGGGGCCGCGAAGTGCTGAGAGCGTCGGCGTTGACCACCTACGGGCACTTCACCTCGACGATGCGTCACGTTCGCCACAGGCGCGCACCGGCGTCCGCGCGATCTCCGCCTCAACGCGGCCGAGTTGTCGACCGAGCACCCGGCGCTGGCCGCACTCCGGGAGGCGCGTCGGGGCCCACCGGCGAAGCGCCGTCCGGGAGTTCAGCGTCGAGGCGTCGCTGACCCCGCGGTCACGCCGCGCCGTCGTCCCCGCCCCGCGCACCTTCGCGTATACGCGCTCCAGCGCATCAAGCACGGCGCCCAGCGTGAACCTCTCGCGCACCAGCTCGAACGCCGCGACCGACGCCTTCTCGTTTTCCTGGAACTTGAGGTGATGAAGGGGCTGTTCGCTGTTTCCCGGCGCGCACCCGGGAGTACCGTTCGAGTATCGAGGTCGATAACAGCACACGCGAGGTCAGTATGCACGACCGCACTGCCACGCCTCCGAAGGGCAGAGGAATCGGCGCGCGCATTCAGGAGATCCGCCAGATCCGCGGGTTCTCACTCTCCGAACTCGGGCGCCGCGCGCATGTCTCTCCATCCCAGCTCTCTCGTGTGGAGAACGGGAAGCGCTACGCGTCGCCAAGTACCGTGGCCTCGGTTGCCCGTGCGCTTGGCGTGGGTGCTGATGTCCTCAGAGGGCAGCCGTATATCCACATGCTCCAGCGGGACCAGCTGGACGCCCTGCTATCGCCCATCAGCAGCGCTCTGCACAGCTGGGACCTGCCTCCGGAGGACGAGCCGCCGCCGCGGTCGCTGGACGTGCTGGAATCGGCCATGCGCCGCATGGTTGACCTGCGGGTACGCACCGAGTTCGCGGAGATCGCGGCCGATCTGCCGGGCCTGATCGTCGAGTCCGCGTTGGCCGCCGAGATCCACGATCGGCCTGGGCACGATCGAGAGCGAGCCCATGCGGTACAGGCCGAGGTGGCGCGGACAGCCGCGATCATCGCCTACCGGCTGGGGTTCATGGACTTGTCCCGGCTGGCACTGTCACGGATGGCGGTCGCCGCTCCGCAATCCGGCGATCCGCGTCAGCTCGCCGTCGAGAGGTACGAGCGTGCGCAGATCACCCACGCTGTGAGCGGGCGTCCGGATCGAGGTGTGGCGCTGATGAAGCGGGCGCTTCGCGACCTGGACGATGACGGCACCCTCGCGACCCGTGCGGTCCGCGGCACTCTTCAACTGCGCGCGTCGGTCCTGTCGGCCGAGCAGAACGAGCAGGACGACTGGCTTGGCCAGGCTGAGGAGTTGGCGGACGGCACGGGGGAAACGACCGACTACGCAATGGCGTTCGGCCCGCTCAACGTGGCGTTGAACAAGATGGCCACCGCAGCCGCGCGCGACGAGCACGAGGAGGCGTTGAACATCGCGGCGGGAGTCCGACTGCCGGAGGACTACACGCCGACGAGGGCGGCCGGGTTCTGGGTGGGCAAGGCGAAGTCGGAGACGTGGGCTGCACGGCACGGTGACGCCCTCGACTCGCTGTACGCGGCTCGCGAGGTGGCGCCGCAGTTGACCCGGTACCACCCGGGTGTGCACGAGACGGTGGGCACGTTGCTTCGCGCTCGTCCGCGCCCGTCCGCGCGGCTGAGGGCGTTCGCACAGTGGAGCGGCGTGTAACACGGCGATTGCTGGGCGTCAACTGATTCGGTGATCTTGGCATTGTCAGCGGGGCAATGTCGGAGCACTGTTACCCCGGCAGGCTGTGACCGTCAGCACCGAGACAGTCACTGGAGCCGAACCATGGCGTCTACCCCCCCGCACGCCCCCGCCCGAGCCCGCGCCGCCGCCGTTGTCCGATGACCCGCCGACGGTGATCGTCGGGCGGGACTGCCCGCCCGCGGTGCCGCTTGCTCTGTGTCTGGGCTGCCCGGAGCGGGTGCGCGACCGCGCCGCCCACGTGGGTTCGGGTGGTGGGTCGTGAGCGAACGCTGTGCGTCGTGCGGGACGACGATGCCGCCGTTGACCGTGGTGGCGGTGCACCATGCCGGGTCGGGTGGCGGGTGGACGCATCGCGCGTGCGCGCGCTGCCTGGCGCGCGAGCGGCTGATCCCGCTCGCCTTCCACCCGCTGCGCCACGACGGGGCGCGGCTGACGTACCCGGAGATCGTTCCCGGTGAACTGGTCGCCACGCTCGCGCCGTTGGGCGAGTCACCCGTGCTCGCCGCGCCCATCGGGCGGCTGCTGGCGGCCGTGGCCCGCACGAAGGACCGCACGCTCGACGCCGACCAGCGGCACGCCGCCCACGACGAGGCCCGCGCCACCGTCGCACAACTGCGGAAGGCCGCCCGACGAGCGAGCCACGCCGTCCGGGAGGCGCGGTGAACGGCGCGATCGAACGCGGCCACCCCCCGTCCCCCACCCACCCACCACGTCTGGGAGCCCGTCATCTTCTGGCCGTTCCTCTTCTGGCCCCCGTCCCACCGGCACGGCGAGCGCCCGCCGAAGCGACATGCGGCGATGTCCGCGACGGATGCGCGACGCGTCGAGGTGACCCCGAGAACGATCCTCACCGGGGACGTACTCACCATCGGCGAGCGCCACTTCAAGGTCATCACCCGCACCCGCGTCCACGGCGGGATCAAACTGGGGCTCACCTCGGGCCACCTGTTCGTCATGCCCCACCGCACCACCCTCACCGTCTGGCGCGCCGACCCACCCGGCTTGCGGCCCCGCTCCTTCTGGGAGACAGCCCTCCGCCAACCCCCGCCGTCGCGGGCGGAGATCGTCGCGCAGGTCGTCGTCGGCTGCGCCCTCGTCAGCGTCATCGCCCTGGCGGTGATCGCGCGATGAACCCCACCGGGATGGTGGCGATCGAGATCACCGCCGCCACGGTCAAGCGAGGTGACCAACTGGTCGTCGGAGGACGGCCCTACACCGTGTGCGACATGAGCGCGCTCGCCAGCGGCGGCAAGCTGCTGCGCTTCCACGGGGGCGAGTCCTTCCACATGGGCTGCTTCACCGTCCTGTGGGCCAGCCGCCACATCTCCCAACTCCCCGGCTTCATCCCACCCCGCGCGAGACGTTACGAGGGAACGCGCCACCAGCGCGCCACGCGGTAGCGAAGGCACGGGCACACCCCGACCGACGGGGAGGCGGGCTCGGCGTTGGCATGGCTGGGGAGTGTGGAGGGGTTCGTCCACCGGCGAAGCTGTTCGGGAGTTCGGTGCCGAGGCGCTGCTGTCCGCCGTCGTGCGGCCTACGCTGGTGTCGGCCGCACCGACGCGCAGCGCGTGAGGGAGAGTGCCATGACCGGCCAGAACGCGTTCAGCCGCGAGCAGTTGGGGCTCATCCATGGCGCGGGGCGTGGGCGGGTGTGGGAGCGGGGGGAGGCCGTCGTCTCCGAGGGGGCGCCGTCCACGGACGTCGTGCTGATCGAGGCGGGCCTGGTCAAGATCACCACCGAGCTGGAGAACGGCTACACCAGCGTGCTGGCCGTGCGCGGGCCTGGCGAGCTGCTGGGGGAGCTGTCGTGTCTCGACGGCATGCCGAGGTCCGCGACGGCCACCGCCCTCGAGCGGGTGCGGGGCACGGTGGTGCCGGGGGAGCGGTTCCGGCGGCTGCTGTCCGCGCACGGCGCCCTCGCGCTCGCCGTGCTGCGCAGCGTCGCCGCGCGGCTGCGCGACTCCGACCGGCTGCGGGCCGAGCACGGCGCCTACCCCGCGGTGGTGCGGATCGCCCGGGTGCTCGCCGAGGTGGCCCTGCGCCACGGGGAGCCCGACCCCGAGCTGCCGGGCGCGTTGACCGTGCGGGTCAACCAGCGGGAGCTGGCGGGCGCGGCGGGCACGTCGCGTGAGTCCCTGGTGCGCGCGTTCGCGACGCTCGAGGCCGAGGCGCTCATCGTGCGCCGCCGCGGGCACACGCTGGTGACCGACGTGGAGCGCCTGGGCGGCTGGAACGGCGCATGATCTACGCACCTTTCGCGCCGGGGCGTACGGCACTTGTGTGATTGCGTCATCTGACGCTGTGCGCCCCTCGCGGCGTTGGTATCCCTGAAGCACACGGACGGGCCGACGTGCACGGCACGGGGGGCGTCGGCCCGTTCCGTCCCAGCGTGAGCGGGCGTTGAACAGGGGTGAGGAAACGCCATGACCGTCAAGTACGAGTACTACACGATTCTCGTCGTCGACATCGAGGGCTTCGGGCGGCGGCGGAACCCGGTCCAGTCGTGGCTGCGCGAACGGCTGCGGCGGATCCTTGAGGCGGCGTTCGAGACGTCGGGCGTCGACCACCGCGCGGGCCCGCCGCCCGTGGACCGCGGCGACGGGGTGTTCTGGCTGCTGCCGGGGACCGTGCCCAAGGAGGACGTGACCGGCCCGTTCGTCGACCAGCTGCGCCAGCAGCTGCGGGCACACGCCAGGACGAGCAGCGCGGAGGGCGCGCTTCGGCTGCGGCTCTCGCTGCACGGTGGCGAGGTCGGCGCGGACGACCAGGGCTGGGTCGGCGCCGACCTCAACACCGCGTGCCGCATCGTGGACCACCAGCCGCTGCGCGACGCGCTCGCCGCGAGCGAGGGGGCCGAGCTGGTCGTGGCCGTCTCGGACGAGTGGCACCGCAAGGTGATCAGCCACGATCACCCGGGCATCGACGCGACCGAGTACCGGCCCGTCAGGTTCGACGCCAAGGAGATCGAGAACGAGACCGTCTGGATCCGCGTGCCGGGCCACCCCGCGCCGGTGCTCGCGCCGGAAAGCGCGCCCGACAACGCGCCCGGCGCGCACGGTGGTTCGGGCGCCGCGCACGATGGCCGCCGCGCCGCCGCGGCCACCCCGCCGACGCCGTTCATCCAGCACAACTCCGGCATCGGCCAGCTCTACGGCGACATCCACGACGGCGGGATCGGCCAGGTGCAGGGAACGGTCCACCAGACGTTCGGCGCCCCCGCCGCGCCCGACGGGGCGGGGAACGCGGAGCTGCGGCACGAACTCGACGAGCTGCGCGCCCTGTTGAAGGACGCCCTGGCGCGCAGGGACATCGACGCGGGCACCTACCAGGACGCGTCGCGCGAGCTGGACACCGCGGAGGAGTACGCCGACGCGGAGGACGAGGAGAGCCGGGGCGTGCTGGTGCGCGCGCTGGTCAAGCTCGGGGCGCTGGTCACGGGCATCGGCGTCATCGCCGAGCCCGTGCGGAACCTCATCAACACGCTGCGAGGTGAGTGATGACCCAGCCAACGGCACAGTCAAAGGCCCGGCCCATGGCGCAGTCCACGGCCCGGCCCACGATCGGCACCAACACCGGCATCGGCGCGCTGACCGGCGGCATCAGCCACGGCGGCGTCGGCGTCCTGCACGGCGACCAGTACGTCAACCAGTACGTCACCGACCCCAAGGCGTCGCCCGAGCAGATCTTCCGCGAGGGCATGCGCTGCCTGGCCGCTGGCATGCGGGGCCGGGCCGAGGAGCTGGTCGGGCAGGCCATCCAGCGCGGCTACGAGTCCCAGGAGGTCTACTACTCCTGGATGTTGGTGGTCACCAGCCGCCGCTCGCCCGAGGACCTGACCGACGAGGACTGGCACACGCTGCGCACCGCCGTGACACGGGTCGACCGCGCATGGCCCGCCGACCCGCCGGGGAACGCCGCGGGGTACGCCGAGGCCGCGCACGTCGTCGCCGACCTGCTGCGCGCCGCGATCGCACCGGGAGCCACGAAAGCCGCCGCGGCCGCCGCCGCGGACCACGCCGCCGAGGACCGTGGCCTCGCCCAGCGCGTCGGCGCGCTGCCCCAGGCCCGCCGCGCCGAGATCGAGGACCATCTGCGCTATGTCGCCCAGCGCGTCGAGCGCGAGGCGCTCAGCGCCGAGGAGTCGGCCGAGATCGACGCCTACCGCATGGCGGGGGACAGGACGGAGCGCGTTCCGCTGTTCTTCACGCCTGACCCGCTGCCGCTCCAGCCGCTGCCCGAGCCCGTCAAGTCGATCTGGCCGAGCGACCGGGGGACCACCACGGCCATGCTCTACGCGGCCGCGCTCCTGCTGGTGATGGGCCTGGTCCTGGCGATCGTGTTCTTCAACAGGGACTCGGGCGGCACCACGTCGACCGACCCGTTCACCGGCGAAACCATGACGGAGGCGGGGGGAGGGGAGAACTACGGCGGCGTGGCGCTGGTCCTCGGGGGGTCCGCCGCGATCGCCGCCCTCGTGTTGCTGCTTCGGAACGCGCCCCGTGAGCTGCGGCGCCGGGCCCGCCAGGCGCGCAGGCCCCCGTGGCTGCGGGAGCGGCGCCCTCAGCGGCCCGTGCCAGGACCCCTGAAGGCGGTGCTCGACAACGCCGCGCTCCCGAGCAAGCCGGTCGCGGGCTCGTTCTTCGCGTTCCGCGCCCGGCTGGCCGAGCTGGCCGCGGTCCGGTTCGCCGAGGTCAGACCGGGCTCTTTGAACCCCGAGTCCTGGCAACAGCTCACCCGGCACCTCCAGGAGGACCTCGCCGACGCCCTCGCCATCCGCTACTGGCAGGCCGGTCCGCCCGAGGGCCTCGACTGGCTGATTCAGCTGCGGGCCGCCAGGACGGCGAAGGAGTGGGCGGACGGCAAGGTCACGCCGCCATCGGGCGACGCCTGGAGCCAGTGGCGCGGCACGCGGAACGGCGCGGTGCTCGCCGTGATCGCCCTCGCGCTGCCCGTGCTGCTGCTGTCGGCGCAGTCCCAGGGGAGCGCGTACCTGGTCGCCGGTCTGTGGGCCGCCGCGGCCACGCTGGTCTTCGGCGTCAGCGGCAGGACGGCCGAGCTGAAGCTGGTCGAGACCGAACGCGCCGACTTCGCCGACGAGCAGGTCAGGCACGCCGCGTGGGCCGAGCACCTGAACGCCTTCCGCCCCGCCGACGCCGAGCTCGGCCGCTGGCTCGACCTGGACCAGCGGCATCTGCTGCGGGACGTGCTGCGCGAGCACCGGATGGAGCGCAGGGGCGTGCTGTTCACGTTCTTCGTGCTCGAGGGCGCGCCTGACTGCGTGCGCGCCAAGGTGCCCAACGGGCCGCCGCGGTACTCACGTTACGGGCTGCGGCTGTTCGTGCTGACGACGAGCGGGGTGTGGGTCAGCACCTGGGAGGTGGACTTCGCGTCGGGAACGCACCAGGGCCGCAAGGACTTCGTCTTCCGGTTCGACTCGATCAGCTCGGTCGTGCTCCAGACCGTCGCGACGGGCCACGCGGACGGTGAGAAGTCCTCGGTCGGCGTCCTCGACAGCACGACGTCGGGGCTCCAGGAGGTGCTGCGGCTCGTGCTCAACAACCAGCAGAACCTGGAGGTCCAGGTCGAGAACCACCAGAAGCTCGGCGCCGAGGGCAGCCCCAACCCAGGGCGGCTACGCGAGCTCGCCCTGGAGACCTCGGGCATCCTGGCGGGCTTCCGCATCCTGGCGGCGCTGGCCACGGAGGGCGAGGAGTGGTTCGACCAGCGCCGCGACCAGTCGCGCCAGGTGTTCCTCGGCTGAGCGGGGGGGCGGCCGGGGAACGGGGGGCCCGGCGCGCGCCCACGCGGCGTCGATTCAGACGCAGCCCGATTCAGACGCAGATGAAGAGGAAGCAGTCGTCGTCGTCCTCTTCCTCATCCTCGTCGGGCGGCGGCGAGGAGGACGGCGGGTCCGAGTGCTCGGGCTCCTCCGTCGTGGGCGGCGGCGTGTCGTCGTCCGTGGGGGGCGGCCCGCTGGTGCCGGGGTCGTCGGGCGTCTCGACCGAGCCCTCCTCCTCGACGGGGCTCTCGCTCGCGCCGTCCTCGCTCGGGCTCTCCGACGGCTCCTCGCTCTCGCTCGCCGGGAGGTCGGTGGGCGATGAGCCGTCCTCGGTCGGGCTCCCCGACGCGTCGTCCGCCGCGTCCTCGTCGCCCGTCTCGCTCTCCTCCGCGCTGGGCGAGTCCTCCGCGGCGAGGGCGCTGTCGGCGCCCGACGGCTCGTTCGACGGCATCACGACGTCGCCGACCTCGGCCACGGCGACGCCCAGCACGACGACGCCGAGCAGCGCGGCCAGCAGATAGCGGCGGCCCGTGCGGCGCGACGCGGCGTGCCGCGTGGGGCGCCCGGTCGCGGCGGTCTCCGCGTCGGCGCCCGCGGCAGGGGCGGCAGGGGCCTCGGGCAGGTCGAGCGGCGGCGGGGCGGGCACCGGGAGCGGCGCCGTGAAGTCCCGTGCGTCACCGTCCCGTTCGCGGTCGGCGGTGGACCAGGCGGTCAACTCGCCGCATCCGGGGCATATCAGTGCGCCATTCACGTGCCGACGGCACGTGGTGCAGTAGTCCATGGCTCCCCGATTCGTTGCGATGGACCGGTGGGGGTCAGCACACGATAGCGGCGTACGCACGTACGCACGGCGGTGCCCCGTAGCGGCGAGCGCTCCGGGGCACCTGTCTGTCCTGGTCTGCCGCCTGATGCGGCGTTACGCCTCGGTGTTACGTCTCGAAGAGGTTCGCGTACGTCGCCAGCGCGACCGCGATGTCGGCCTGCGCCCAGAACCTGTGGTACTCGAACGTCGGCACAGGGCCCCCGTCGACATAGTCCTCGACCTGCTGCCAGTCGGGGTCGTCGTGGAGGAACGAGCGGATCGAGTCGAACGTCGCGCCCGGCTCGATCACGTCGCCGTTGGGCATGGTCCCGCTGAAGCCCTCGGGGATGTAGACCTCGTCGACGAGCCGGTCGTAGGCGTCCTTGGGCTCGGGGACGGCGACGCCGAGCGCGTCGGAGTTCGCCATGAGGCCGTCGAGCAGCCCCGCCGCGGTGTCCCGCGCCTCGGTGTCACCGGTGGCCGCGGCGTAGTAGGACAGCGCGTTGGCCAGCGAGCCTGTGATGCCCACGTCCTGCGTCGTGCTGACGACCTCGACGTGCAGGTCGGCGTTGGGCCCGGGGTTGTCCGGGTCCCATGTGTCGGGCGCGCCGCTCCACTCGAGCGTGGACGGGATCGCGTAGTCCCCGCCCTGCCCGACGGTGACCTCGTCGAGCACCCAGTCCACCCACGTGTCCAGGACCTCGCCCGCCTGCTCGTCACCCGAGGCGTAGTAGTACTCGGCCATCCGCTGCATCGACCACGCCTGCATCCCGAACCACTGGTTGGACGGCGGGTCGTGGTACACCGGCTTCTCGTCGTAGAACATCCCGTAGAACGTCGGGGTGCCCGCCGGGGGTTGGGCGTAGTGGCCCTCCCAGCTGTTGGTCGCGCCGCCCGCGATGGCGCCCTCGTCGGACTGGAGCCAGCGGTAGAACTCCACCTGCCGCTCAAGGCTCATGTCCCAGTCGCCCTCGGCCGTCGGTGACGCGGGCACCAGGTCGGCCTCGCTGCTCAACGCGTAGGCGGCCATGGGGTTCTGGTAGCCGAAGTGCGCGTAGCTCGAGCCGATGCGCCAGGCCCAGCCCGCGGAGCTGTCGAGCGCGCCGCCCCACGCGTAGTACCAGGACAGCAGGTAGTGCGCGCTGTCCTTGCCCGAGGCGGCCGGGCAGGCGCTCGCGCCCACGCAGTTCCCGATCTCCTTGAAGTACTTGTCGTACATCGCGTAGCGCAGGTAGTCGCCCATGCGCGACGCCTTGTCGATCGTCCCGGCGATCCGCGCCTCGTTGCCCTGCTCGCCCGCCCAGACGTTCGCCCAGTAGGCCGCCTGGATCGCGCGGGCGTCGGCGTCGGGCGCGTTGGTGTAACGCCACTGCTCGGCATAGCTGTCGTCGCCCGTGAAGAGGTCGAGATAGCCGTTCTCGCCGCCGTAGCTGAAGTCCTCGCACGACGGGTGCGGCACCGTCTCGAACACGGACTCCTGGGGGCCGCGCTGATAGGTGTTGATGAAGGTCGGCTCACCTGGCGTCCCGCCGCACGCGTCGCCGTAGCCGTAGACGTCGTCGACGTCCTGGAGCCAGTGCATGCCATAGATGTCGTCGGTGCCGTACGTCGACGCGAGCTCACCGGCCAACGGGTCGTCGCCCACCGGGACATCGGGGTCGATCGGGGCCGGGTAGTCCTCGGGGTCGTTGGACTCGGGGGCGTAGCTGGCGGGCGACGACGGGTTGTAGAAGCCATTGGTCGGCTGCTCGTCGGCGCTGGGGATCATCCACTCCTCCATGACATCCCAGGCGTCGTTGAACGGCTCCCAGTCACCGGTCACCCGGCCGTACTGCGCCTCGAGCCAGATCAGGTACGAGTACGCCTCCGACGTCGTCTCATGGCCGTGGTCGGGCGCCTCGACCAGCAGGGTCTCGACGGAGTGGTAGGGCACGCCCTGGGGGGAGAAGTAGCCGCTGGCCGGGTTCTTGATCTTCCCGTACAGCTCGAGGAAGTACTCCTCGTACGCCGAGTCGCCGCCGCCGAGCACCGTGACGTTGACGGTGGCGGGCTCGTGCCCGGGCGCCGAGGCGGTGAACGTCGCCGACCCGGTCTGCTCGGTGCCCGCGGCCACGGTGACGGACTGGGTGACGTTCCAGTTCGAGGGCGTGAAGGTGAGCGTGGGCGAGCTGGTGACGGTCACGTCGCTGTTGCCCGCGGTGCGCGCGACGCTCACCGTGACGCTGCCCGAGGGCTGGGCGTTCAGGCGCAGCCCGAACGTGCCGGTGGCGCCGGGCTGGAGCGCGACCGATGACGGGGTGGCCACGACGGCCGGGTCGTCGACGGGCTCCTCGCCGCAGATCGTGCCGTTGACGGAGAAGACGGTGGGTGAGGTGTTGGTGCCCGAGTAGGTGAAGTTGGCCCCGGTGGAGACGGAGGCCCCCGGGGCGATCGTGCCGTTCCAGCCGGCGTCCTCGACGGTGACCGCCTGCCCCGACTGCGACCAGACGCCGCTCCAGCCCTGGGAGAGGCGCTGGTTCCCGGCGTAGGAGTAGGCGAGGGTCCAGCCGTCGATCGGCGCGGTGCCCTCGTTGGTGAGGGTGAGGGCGGCGGTGAATCCCGAGCCCCAGTCGTTGGCGCTGTACTCGACCTCGCAGGCCGGATCGGCCGCCTGGGCGGTGAAGTTGACCCCGGTCAGCAGGGTCAGGGGAAGCGCCATGGCCAGGGCGGTGGCGATGCGACCCCGGCGCGCGGCGCTCCCGCGGCGGCGCTCCCGCGGCGCGGGCGGCGGCGTTCCGGCCGGTGCTCGTCTGCGAACACGCATGGTTGCGGTCCCTCCTTGCGGCTCTCGTTCACATGGAGCTCTCTCGTTCACATGGAGACTGCGTGCGTTCGTGGTCGCGAGTGAAGAGTCAGTGGGAGCGCTCCCAAGAATGTGACCAAGTCGGGTACGCGTCAAGAGCTTTGACGCGGCTCGTGTCGAGGGGGTGATTTTCGTGCCCTGACTGCGGTGTCAGGTCGCTTTGCCGACACATTTCTTGAACGGAACCCTGGCGGGCCGCCCCGACTGGCGCTACCTTCCCCTCAGTCAGTGGGAGCGCTTCCAAGAGTTCGGACGTCAGGACGGGCGTCGTCTCCGGTCGCATCGACCCCGTCGCGCACGCCGTACGGGCTCGGCAACCTCCGAAAGGACTCAACCCATGAGCCGCACCACACCCCCACCGAGACGCAGACGCGGAGCCCTGTTCTCGGCCGGGGTCCTGGCCGCCACCGCCCTGGGCGCCGGCGGCCTCACGCAGGGAACGGCCGCCGCGGCCGACTTCGCCTGCGAGGTCGGGTACTCCACCAACGACTGGGGCTCGGGCTTCACCGCCAACCTCACGATCACCAACACCGGTTCGACCGCGGCCAGTGGCTGGACCCTCACCTACTCCTACTCCGGCAACCAGCGCCTCTCCCAGGGCTGGAACGGCGTCTGGTCCCAGTCGGGCCGGACCGTCACCGTCGAGGACACCGGCTGGAACGGCACCATCGCCCCGGGGGCCTCCGTCTCCACCGGCGGCAACTTCACCTACTCCGGCACCAACGCCGCGCCCACGGCGTTCTCCGTCAACGGCGTCGCGTGCGGCGACGACGGCGGCCCAGGGCCCGGCCCTGGCCCCGATCCCGACCCGCCGGGTGACCGGGTGGACAACCCGTACGAGGGCGCGGGCGTCTATGTGAACCCCGACTGGTCGGCCAACGCCGCGGCCGAGCCCGGCGGCGACGCCATCGCCGACGAGCCCACCGCGGTCTGGCTCGACCGCCGCGCCGCGATCACCGGCGGCTCCGCGGGGAACTCGACGGGCCTGCGCGAGCACCTGGACAACGCCCTGATCCAGGCCGAGGAGCACGAGAACTTCGTCTTCCAGGTCGTCGTCTACAACCTCCCGGGCCGCGACTGCGCCGCGCTCGCCTCCAACGGCGAGCTGGCCGCCGACGAGATCGACGTCTACAAGGAGGAGTTCATCGACCCGATCGCCGAGATCCTCGGCGACCCGGCGTACGCGGACCTCCGCATCGTGACGATCATCGAGATCGACTCGCTGCCCAACCTCATCACCAACGTCTCCCCGCGCGAGACGGCCACCGACCAGTGCGACGAGATGCTGGCCAACGGCAACTACGTCGAGGGCGTCTCCTACGCGCTCGACGCGCTGGGCGCCATCCCGAACGTCTACAACTACATCGACGCGGGCCACTACGGCTGGATCGGCTGGGACGACAACTTCGGCGCCTCGGCCGAGCTGTTCCACGAGACCGCCACCACCGGCGGCGCCTCCGTGGACGATGTCGCGGGCTTCATCGTCAACACCGCCAACTACGGCCCGTCCGTCGAGCCGCACTACAGCATCGACGACAATGTCGGCGGCCGTCCCGTGCGCGAGTCGGAGTGGGTCGACTGGAACCGTTACATCGACAACCAGTCGTTCGCCCTCGCCTTCCGCGACGAGCTGGTCAGCCAGGGCTTCAACGACGAGATCGGCATGCTGATCGACACGTCGCGCAACGGGTGGGGCGGCCCCGACCGGCCGACGGGCCCTGGCCCGACGACCGATGTGAACGCCTATGTCGAGGGCAGTCGCGTCGACGGCCGCATCCAGACCGGCAACTGGTGCAACCAGTCGGGCGCGGGCCTGGGCGAGCGGCCCACCGCTTCGCCTGTCCCTGACATCGACGCCTACGCGTGGATCAAGCCGCCCGGCGAGTCCGACGGTTCGAGCGAGGAGATCCCGAACGACGAGGGCAAGGGCTTCGACCGGATGTGCGACCCCACGTACGAGGGGAACCCGCGCAACAACAACAACATGTCGGGAGCGCTGCCCGACGCTCCCCTGTCGGGCCACTGGTTCTCCGCGCAGTTCCAGGAGCTCCTGGCCAACGCCTACCCGCCCCTGTGATCTGACATCCCAGGGACGTGTCTGAGGCCGGGGCCCCGGAAGTCCGGGGCCCCGGTCGCGCGTTCCCCGCGCCGGGCCGCCCTCCCCGGTGAGCCGTTAGGGTGGCGGCATGTGCGGACGGTATGCGGCGAGCCGGCGGCCCGAGGACCTGGTGGGCCTGTTCGACGTCGAGCGCTGGGACCCCGAGGCCACCCTCCCCGCCGACTGGAACGTCGCGCCCACCAAGGAGGTGTACGCCGTCCTCGACCGCCCGCGGAGGGAGCAGGGCGCGGGCCCCGAGCCGGTCCGCCAGCTGCGCGTGCTGCGCTGGGGCCTGGTGCCCTCGTGGGCCAAGTCCCCCGGGTCCGCGGCCAAGATGATCAACGCCAGGGCCGAGACCGTGCACGAGAAGACGGCCTACCGCCGCCCGTTCGCCGCCCGCCGCTGCCTCCTGCCCGCCGACGGGTACTACGAGTGGGTCACCGGGCGGGCCGAGCGCGCCGAGGAGGAGAAGGGCAAGCGCAAGCGCCCCCGCAAGCAGCCGTACTTCGTGACGCCCCTCGACGGCGGCGTGATGGCGCTTGCGGGCCTGTACGAGTTCTGGCGCGACGGCACGCTGCCCGACGACCACCCGCGCGCCTGGTGGGCCACGTGCACCGTGATCACCACCGAGGCCGAGACCGAGCCGCTGCCGGTCCCCGCTGGCATCGGCGAGGCGGCCGAGGCGCCGCGTTCGCTCTCCGACATCCACCCGCGCATGCCGCTCGCGCTGCCGCCCGAGCGCTGGGACGCCTGGCTCGACCCGGGCCGCACCGACCCCGACGAGGTCCGCGGCCTGCTCGCGCCCCCGCCCCCAGGCCGTTTCCGCGCCTACCCCGTGCCCACCGCCGTGAGCAACGCCAGGAACAACGGCCCCGAGCTGCTCCACGAGCTGCCCGCGCCCGAGGAGGCCACCCTCTTCTGAGGTGGCATCGCGCGGGGCCCTAGAAGTGGTCGGGCAGCCAGGGCTCGAACTGTGCCGTGCTGCGGACGAGGGTCGTGAGCGCCTTCTCCGATACGGCGTGGACTCCGGCCATGCGGGCCGAGGTGGTGGACCGGTAGCCGCCGGCGTACCAGACCGCGAGCTGGCGCCGTGTGAAGGTCACCTGTCCCTCGACGTGGGTGGGAACGATCTCGGCCGCTCCGGTCCCGACCTGAAGCATCCACCGGCCCCGGTCGCCGGTGTCGTTCTCGATCTCCATCGGTACGGCTGTGGTGAGGTCGGTGGGCCACCCGCGGAGCCGGATGGCCGCGGGAACGTCGAGGATGCGGAGCATCCAGGGGTGCCAGGCTTCGGCGGTTGTGCGGTGGTGGCGGAGTCCGTGGAGGAGGGTGGGGTAGGGCGGGAGGGCGCCGCGCCGGAACTGGATCGTGTGGGCGCGGGTGTTGTGGTGGCCGAGGAAGGTGAGCATGGCGGCGGCGGTGGGCTGGCTGTCGGCCCAGAAGTCGTGGACGGTCAGGCTCATGCCGTGGCGCTCGTGTCGTTCGGTGGCGAGGCTGAGCAGGCCGGTGGTGGGGCGGTCGGGCGGGGCGAAGCGGTAGGTGGTGAGGTTGTTCTTGTCCTGCTTCCACCGGTTCCACCAAGTGGGCCGGTGGACGGGGCCGTTCCATTGGCGGGCGAGCTCGCGTTGGAGGACTTCGGCTTCGTCGGTCAGTCCGTGCTCGGCCTCGAAGCCCTCAGTGGCGAAGGAGCGTTTGAGGTCGTCGGTGGCCACCTCCCAGGCGAGGACGCCAGTGGGGGCTTCCCAGCCGAGGCGGCGGGCGTAGCCGGTGGAGGAGGTGCTGATCGTGGAGATCACCGCTCCGCGCTCGATCAGAGGGCGCAGTCGTTCGGTGGTCATGTCGGTGGCCAGGTGGTTGCCGCGTTCCTCGGGGGCCACGCAGCCGTCGCCGAGGCAGGCGCTGGGGACGGGAGCGCCGCCGAAGAACTGATCGACGAGGAGGCCGAGGCCGCCGGCGACGACCCGGCCGCCGCGGACGGCGACCTGGAGGTCGGCGTGCTCGCGCAGGTGGGTGATGTCGCCGATCGGGTGGCCGTAGGCGCGGGTGGCGAGCTGGTCGTACTGCTCCCACAGCCCGTCATCGGCCGGGGCGAAGGTCAGCTGCTGGTTCATGGTCCGCCTTCAGTAGTGGGTGGCGTCGCGGACGGCGTCGGCGTCCAGGGGCACGAGGAAGGTGCGGGTGAAGGCCAGGACGCTGGTGTCGTCCTGGTTGTGGGCGGTGGTGTGGCAGGTGATGACCCCGGTGTCCGGACGACTCTCGGAGGCCCGGCGGGTGAGGATCTTCGTCTCGGCGTACAGGGTGTCGCCGATGTGGACGGGCGCGGTGAAGCGCACCTGGTCGACGGCGAGGTTGGCCGTGGTCAGGCCGCTGATGCTGCGGACGGTCATGCCGGCCACGAGGTTGAGGGTGACGCCGGAGCAGACCAGGATGCGGCCCCACTGGGTCTGGCTGCTGTAGTGGGCATCGGTGTGGATGGGGGCGACGTTGCCGCTCAGGGCGGCGCCGAGCAGGTTGTCGAGTTCGGTGACGGTCCGGCCGGGGCGGTGCTCGATGGTCAGGCCGGGGGCGAGTTCGGGGTAGGAGAGGCCGACACTCTCGCGGATCCGGTCCTCGCCGATGTGGCGGTAGCCGTGCGGCAGTCCGGGGTTCATGACGTACGGTCTGCTTCGGCGACGAGCGCGCGGGCGGCGTTGAAGAAGGGGGTGCCACGCATCTGCCCGTCGACGGTGGTCACCGTTCCGCCGCTGGCGTCGGCGGCCGCGACGACGGCGCGGGCCTTTGCGATCTCCTCAGCGGTGGGTGTGAAGACCTCGTTGATCACCTGTACGTGGCGGGGGTGGACGCAGCCCTTGCCGTAGAAGCCGATTTCCCTGGCCCGCTCGGCGTCACGGCGCAGGATGCCGGGGTCGTCGATGTCCCAGGTGGGGGCGTCGACAGCGGGGACGTGCGCGGCGGTGGCGGCGTTGATGAGGGCCGAGCGGGCGTAGTGGAGGGCGTCCCAGCCCAGGCCGCAGCGGACGGAGGCGGCGTAGTCGGCGGAGCCGAAGATGACGCCGCCGAGCCGGGGCGCGCGCGTGATCGCGGGGAGAATGCTGATGGCCCGGGGGCTTTCGATCAGCGCCCAGATGTCGGGGGTGTAGCCGTCGGCGTCGAGCGCGGCGGCGACGAGTTCGATGTCGCGGGGGGATTCCACCTTGGGGACCACGACGAGGTCGGGCCGGGCGGTGTAGGCGGCAAGGGCGGCGAGGTCCTTGATGCCGTCGATCGTCGTGAGGCTGTTCATCCGGATGCCGAGGGTGCACGGCGGGTCGGGGAGGGCGAAGAACGCTTCGGAGGCGGTGCGGGCGGTCTGCTTGTCGGGGAGGGCGACGGAGTCCTCGATGTCGACGACGGCGACCGCGGCGCCGGACTTCTGCGCGCTGGCGAAGCGGTCTTCGCGCAGGCCGGGGGTGATGATCCAGGCCCGTCCGGGCCGGTGGCTGTTGCTGGTCATGGGGGTGGTCACCTTCCGCTGCGCCTGGTGATGATGAGGAGGTCGAGCTGGCCGAGGGTGGCGGCGTCCCAAATGTCGCTGTCGCTGATGTCGATGCCGTAGCGGTCGGTGAGGAGGACGGACAGTTCGACGACGGCGAGGGAGTCGAATCCGGCGTCGTCGAGGCTCGCGTCGTCGGTGAGCCGGTCGGCGGGCAGCTTGAGGTCGTCGGTCAGGATGCGGGTGAGGTCACCGGTCACGTCGGGCTCCTTTCGGTGGGTGGCTGCGGCAGTGGCCGGGCCAGGTGAGGGTGGTGGCACCCCAGGTCAGTCCGGCGCCGAACGCGGTGAGCAGGGTGCGGTGGCCGCGCTCGAGGTGGCCGTCGGCGGCAGAGCGGGCCAGGAGCAGGGGGATGGACGCGGCGCCGGTGTTCCCGGTCTCGGCGATAGTGCTGAGCTGGCGGTCGTCGGGGACGCCGAGCTGGCGGGCGACAAAGGCGGTGATGCGGCTGTTGGCCTGGTGCGGGACCAGACGGTCGACGTCCGCGAGGTCCCACCCGGCGGCGATGGCGGCCTGGCGGGACGCGGTGGACATGCGGTCGACCGCATGCCGGAAGACGTCGCCACCGTCCATGTGCAGGGCGCCGGGGCAGGACGCCCGGATCAGGTCGGCGCCAGTGCCGTCGCTGCCCAGCACCACCGGCCCGAGCGCCCCGGCCTCGTCCGCGCTGCCGTGGCGCAGCACCACGGCTCCGGCGCCGTCACCGAACAGCGGGACGGTCGTGCGGTCCCCAGGGGCGGGAAGGGCGGCGAGGCGGTCGGCGCCGACGACCAAGGCGGTCTGCGCGGTGCCGGCGGCGATGAGCCCGGCTGCGGTGGCGAGAGCGTAGAGGAAGCCGGTGCAGCCGGCCGCGAGGTCGTATGCGGGGATGCCGGTCAGGCCGAGTCGGGTGGCAACGGCGGGGGCGGTGGCCGGGCAGCAGCGGTCCGGGGTGGTCGTGGCCACCACCAGGGCCTCCACCGTGACCGGTTCGCCGTCGGCGAGAGCCTGGGCGGCGGCCCGTACGGCGAGGTCGGTCGTGGACAGGTCCTTCCCGGCGACGTGCCGCCGGGCGATGCCCGTCCGCGAGCGGATCCACTCGTCCGTGGTGTCCAGACGTGCGGTCAGGTCGGCGTTCGAGACGATGTGCGGGGGCAGCGCCGCGCCGACTCCGCAGACCACGGCCGCCCTCCCACCAACTCCGGATGCGGCGGTCATCGGGTGGCCGCCTTCAGCTGCCGGGCGGTGTCGCCGATCAGGTCTTCCTGCCCGGCGACGACCTGCCGCTCGCCGAGGGCGAGGAACAGGTCGACGGGGTCGACGCCTTCGGCGCGTGCGCTCTCCAGGACGGGCCGCTTGAAGCCGGAGAACACCCCGGCGAGTCCGCTGGCCACGGCGATCGAGTCGATGGACGGCGGGGCCTTCATCAGGCGGTCGGCGGCGACATCGGCGGCGGAAAGGACCTCGCGCAGGCCGATCCCGGTCTCGATGCCGCGGCGTTCGAGGACGGCCACGAGGACTTCGAGCTGGGTGTTGCCGGCCCCGGCGCCGAACCCGCGGGCGGTGGCGTCGATGACGACCGCTCCGGCATCCACGGCGGCAAGGCTGTTCGCCACGGCCAGGCCCAGGTTGTTGTGGCCATGGAAGATGACCGGCACGTCGACGGCTTCGGCGATGGCGTGCACGCGCCCGGTGACCTCGGAGGGGAGGTAGTGCCCGGCGGAGTCCATGATGCCGACGGCCTGGGCGCCGAACTTCGCCATCAGGGCGCACTGTTCGGCGAGCTCGCCGGGGCCGGTCATGTGGCTCATGAGCAGGACACCCTGGGCTTCGGCGCCGAGGTCGCGGACGACGCCGAGGTGGCGTTCGGTGACATCGGCCTCGGTGCAGTGCGCGGCAATCCGTATGACGTCGGCACCACGGTGGACGGCGGCCGCCAGGTCGCCGGAGGTGCCCCAGCCGGGGGCCATGAAGACGCCCATCCGCGCCGAGGTGAGGGCCTCGCGGACGGTGGTGAGCATCGTGGCGTCGTCGAGCCTGGCGCGGCCGATCTGGAGGCTGGAGGCACCCAGACCGTTGCCGTGGCCGACCTCCACCACCGGCACTCCGGCGGCGTTCGCGGCGGTGGCGTAGGCGCGGAGCTGGTCGGCGTCGAGCTGGTGGCCGACCGCGTGGTGTCCATCGCGCAGGGTCGGGTCGTGCAGGAGGATCCGGGGCCGCTCGGGCGGGTGTGTGTTCACGGGCGGGGGGTTCCCTTCATCGGGAGGCGGCGGCCGACTGCTCGGCGAGCAGGACGGCGGCGGCGTTGATGATGTCGACGCTTCCGGCGTGACGGGGCAGGCGGCCGCCGGAGGCGGTCACCTCCACCGCGACGGCGATCCGGCCCGGGTCCACGGCCAGCGAGGTCACCTCGAACCCGGGCGCATAGGCGCGCACGGCCTGGGCGGCGGCCGCGATGCTCGTGCGGACCGCCGCGGGACGGATGCCGTCCGCGAGGACGGTCATGGCCACCCGGAACGGCGGGGCGGGCCGGGCAGGGCTGAGGTTGACCATCACCTTCGCGTCCTGGGCGCCGGTGAAGGTCCGGATCGCGGCGGAGGTGGTGGCGATGTACTGGTCGAGGTTCAGGCGGGTGGCCCGGCCGGCGCTCGCGCTCGCCCCGGTGGAGACCACCTCGATGTACGAGGGGGTGCAGTGCCGGGAGATGGCGTACAGGACCGGAATGGCCGCCTGCCCGCCGCAGCTGACGAGGTTCAGGTGCTGGTGGGCCGCCGACCGGTGGCTGTTGACACCTGGGACGATGACCGTGCCGAGCCCCGTGGGGGTCAGGTCGATCAGGGTGGTGCCGGTCGGGCGCAGCGCCGCCCAGTGTTCGGCGTGGCTGTCGGCGTTGGTGGCGTCGAAGACCACATCGAAGGGCCCGGTGTCCGCCACGGCGCGGATCCCGCCGACCGTGGTCGGGTGGCCCATCTCAGCCGCCCGGCGCAGCCCCAGGCTGTCTCGGTCGCGGCCCGCCACCAGGGCCAGTTCCAGCTTCCCCGACCGGCGGATCCTGTCGGCGAGGTCGACCCCGATCAGGCCCGCGCCGAGCACCGCCGCACGCAGACGCTGTTCATCAGCAGCCATCGGCCGCTCCTTCGTTTCCGGAGATGGGGGTGGTGCACGAGGGGTGCGGGGCGCCGCGGACTAGGGAGCGTATTTAGTTGTGTTCAAGGGGTGGCTCGTGTGAGGTCCTTGATCCAGATCATCGAGGCGCGAAGGTAGAGGCCGGCGAGGTAGCTGTCCGGGGTCTTGTCGTAGCGGGTTGCGATGCCCCGCCATGCCTTCATCCTGTTGATCGCGCGTTCGACGGTGT
>NZ_RBDY01000010.1 GCF_003626575.1 Streptomyces radicis
CTGGGAAGTGCCTCCGGCGGTGGCAGGAACAAGGACCTCGACAATCCTCATTCTTGCTGGTCAGAGGCACTTTCTGCTTTCCTGACCGCCTGCCGGACAACCCGCTTCATGAAAGCCCGAGGCTAGAGATCGAGCGGGCTCCCCCGCGCCCCAGCCTTGCATGCCATGAGGCCGTCACCGTTTCCTGTAGGCAAGGAGCCGCGCGCTATAGTCCGGCTCGTCGTCGCTGGGTGCGTAATCCTCGTCTGGTTCGAACTGGCTGTAGTAGTCCTCGGGCGAAACGTCCAGGTCGACGTCGTCTCCAAGGGGTACGACCAGCAGGTCAAGCTCCCCCAGCTCAAGGCGAAGATCGCAGACAAAGCACTGAAAGATGTGGGGTGTGAGTACGACGACCCACCTCTCTTCATCCACGGACTCCTGCCCCATCAACGAGCCCCGTGACGAACACACAGGACAGACCGCTGACGCGGAGTACTCGCCGATGAACCCGGGAGTGGTCACACGAGCAACGGTGGTCAGCACGAGTTCCCGCTCCCTCTCGTATATGTGCCCATACCGCTCCGCGAAGACGCGCTGGGCTCTGGCAAGCTTGCCCTCCAGCCGAACACGAGCAGCTTCCACGCCCTCGCCGAGCAGCTTGTCGTGCAGCGCTTTGTAGTCACCCCAGCAGTCGGGCCCAATCGCAAGCTCTACAAGCAGCTGATCGATCACCGTAATGCAGTCGGTGAAGAGCACGATCACCTCTGCACGATCGTGGTACCCGCAGTGGGCAACGCCATTGCGTGCATCAGTGAGCGGCCAGACCTTGGGCTTCGGGGGGATCTTGCCCTTCTCGGTCATACGCCTCACCGAGCTGGATCGTCTTGACCTGGGCCCCCGAACCTGAAGGAGTGCGCCATGTCCCGTGGCGTAGAGCATCGAGTTGAAGTCCTTGCCGTCGACTATCAGCGTCGGGTGCAGACTGACGAGGAACGCCTTCAGTAGATGCTCGGTGGCCACACCCGCGTGATGGCCCGCCATGTCTTCCGAGGACGGTCCATCAGAGAAGGCCGCGAAAGCGGCGGCCATCCACTTGCGCGAGGAACCCGCGAGCCGTTCTGCGTTCATATGCATGAGTTGGACAGTAGAGGTCGATGCACGGCGCGGGACAGCGATTATGGAACTTAAGAACTCGGGCTCACGGACGGGTCTCTCTGAAGCGTCTCCAGCAGATGAGGCTACAGGCCAACGGGATCCAAGGTGCCGAGGAGTTCGGGTCGTCCTTCCCAGCGGACGGTGAGGCGTTTGAACTGGTGGACCAGGGCGCATGTCTGCTCCACGACGTAGCAGATCGAGGTCCCCAGACTCCTACACACTTTGGGGACGCGTCCGGGCCCCGGCGCTGATTCGGTCAAGGCGCCCCAGGTTCATATGCGTGAGCGGACGGCGCGAGACTGGCCGCCACACGGTGGACCTCCGCTCATCCTGCAGGGCGCTGATCAGGCAGAACAACACCACACAGCATGCCCAGCCACCCCCGGCAAGAATTCGATCCCACTCCTAAAGCGGGTGTCGCAGGTTCGAATCCTGCCTGGGGCACATAGCGAAGGGCCAGCTCAGGGGCTTGATCCCTGGCGCTGGCCCTTCGTCGTGTCACCGCGCGCGCCACTTCAGCCGCTGGTCCGCACTTCGTGTACGCCCAACTCGCTCGCCAGCTCCTTGAGCTGGTCGGACGGCAGTGGGCTCATGGTCATCAGGTCGGTGACGAGCTGCTTGACGGTGGGTTTGGCGCGGAACATCTGCGGGAGGGTTCGGCGGACGTTCACCAGGGCTGTGACGGCGTCGTTGACCTGTCTGCGCTGGGTGTGCGCCTTGGCCAGGTCGATGCCGAAGCGGGCCTGCCGCTCCGGCGAGAGGCCGGAGGGGTCAACGGCCGCCGCCGCCCGCAGCGCGACCCCCGCGTCGCCCAGGTCCACGGCCACGGCGACCTCGTGGAGGGCGACGTTGGTGGGCCCGAACTCGGTGTTGTAGTCGTTGCGACCCTCACCGACGCGTTCGGCCAGCTCCTTGGCCAGGCGCAGATGCTCGTACGCCTCATCGGCCTGGTTCAACCGGCCTGCCGCCAGGGCGCGTTGAAGGGTGAGAGCCCCGCGCAGTGCCACGGCCTCCGGCTGTCCGTGCTCCGCCAGAGCGGTCAGGGCGTCGGCGGCGCTGCCGGAGACCTGGGCGGCCTGGCCGTAGTGGCGGGCGCCGATGAACACGATGGACAGGCGGAACTCACCTGCCGCCATCAACAGCGGGTCGTTCGCGCGCTCGGCCGCGACGACCGCGCGGTCCACGGCGACCCAGGCCGCTTCCGGCTCGCCCATGTTCGCCAGGGCGGCGCTGCACGTGTGGTACATCGACGCCAGCAGCCGGAACAGCTCGGCGCGTTCCTCCTCCGAAGCCCCGGCCCGGGTGGCTGATTCGAGCTGGGGCACCAGGCCCTCGAGCAGCTCGGCCAGGTCCGCGTAGTTGCCCTCGTGGGTCAGCGCCCACGCCCGATCCACCCCGTCCCGCAGCGCGGGAACGTCCGGGGGCTCGGACCGCCCGAGGATCGCCTTCAGCGAGTGCGCGGTACTCAGCACCAGCCGCAGCCGTGACGCCCCGGGCGCCTCCCCCTCGGCGACGGACGCCACGATCGGCGCCTCGGCGGCCAGTTCGGCGACCGGCACGTCAAGGACCTCGGCGACCTTCTCCAGGACGGTCATCCTGTCGATGCGGCGAACGCCCCGCTCGACCTGGGAGACCCAGGCTTCCGACCGGTCCAGCAGGCCCGCGAACTCCTTCTGCGACAGGCCACGCCGCTTCCGGTGCCGGGCGATCTTGCGCCCGAGCGCCTTCTCGTACTCCTCACCGCTCAACGTCGACGCCCTTGCCGGACACGAAGTCCAGACGGTCCACCTCGGTCGAGGCGAGGTACTGGCCCCGCTCGGCGAGGAAGTGGATCACGTGGTCCTGCGACTCGTGGGCCTCGAAGGCCGCTTCGTCGCGGTAGAGCTCGTAGAAGATCCGCTGAAGCGGCCGCCCGTCAACGCGGTGGACGGTGTAGATCACCGTTCCCGGTTCGTTCGCACGGATCTGCTCTCCGGTCCGCGCCACCAGGTCATCGAACGCGGCTGCCGCTGTCTCGTCCTTGCAGGTGAAGCGCACCATCAGTCCGAACATGGCGGTTCCTCTCTCGTCGGCGTCTCGGCTGGGCACCGCGCCTCAGCCACGCTAGGCGGCCGACGACCCGCACGAAAAGTGCGATGGCATACTTTCGCTGCGCTTGCGGCCGCATCAGCAGAACCGCACCTCCCGATGCGGAAAGCCGCAGGTCGCAACGGACGGAGGAACGTCATACCGACCCACCGTCGTACCTTCCCCCGGACTACCGGAAGAGGTCAGCCGAGCCCGCCACTGGGCCCGCAACGTCCTCAGCGACCATCCCCGCGCGGACGACGCCGCGCTGATCGTGACCGAGCTGGGCGCCAACGCCATCACCCACACCGCCAGCGCGACCAGCACCTTCACCCTCGCCATCGACCAAGCCGCAGGCACCGTGACCATCACGGTCACCGACGCTGGAGGCGCCACCACCCATCCGCGCATCGAGCACCCCGACACCGGTGCTCAGCACGGCCGCGGACTCGAACTCGTCGCAGCCTGCGCCGCCAAGGTGGTCATCCACCACACCGAGAACCACGGCCACACCGTCACCGCCGAACTCGGCCCCGCCGCCTGAGCCTGCGATGCACCCGGCAGCGACTCCCGCACTCCGGCTCGGCTACTGGTGCGAAGCGATAGCCCTCCACGCCACGACCGGTCACACGTACTGGCTCAGCTCCCACCCGGCATCGAGCCCGCGCCTGGCCCTCAGGTGGCTACGACAGCGCGCCATTCACAGAGGAGACCAGCTCGACGGTCCCGCCCGCCGACCGGTCGAGTCCTGGCTTTACGACGACAACGAGCACCCAATACGCCCTGGACGTCCTCGCCACGGGCGGGATGTACGCGCACACGATCCACGAAGACGCCCTGCGCTACCTCCTCACCGCGCGCCCGCTGCGGAGCCAGGCGCCATGACCCGGCCAACGACCCCAGCCCACCAGCATGGAGAAGACGCACATGCCCAACCATCCGGCGCGTCTGACGAGTCCCGCAGTGACCACCAGGGGGGTGGTCCCGTACATCACCCAGTGGAGCGGCGAACGCCCCGCCGACGTACGGGTCATCGAGCGGCGAGGGCGCCTGGCCTATTCCGATGAACGCTCCTACGACCGCGACACCGGAGGCGTCCTGTGGCGCCGCATCCCCTCAACTCCCGGCAGTGCCCGCGCGTGGGTCGCCGCCCCGGTGCAGGTCGCTGATGATGACGTCGTACGGCTTGCGGCGGAAGCGGGGGACGGCCTCTTCCATCGACAAGGCGACATCGACGGTCATGCCGACGGCGCCGAAGAGCTCGACGAGCGGTGCGTTGCCCTCCGGGCGATCGTCGACCCACAGCACCCTGCCGCCCCGAAGAAGCGCGGCCGCGTGCTCCAGCCTGCCCAGTGCGGTGCGTCTTTCGGTCGCTGAGGCGGCGGCGTCGCTCTCGGCGGAGGCTTGCTCCAGCAGCTCACCGGCAAGCTCGATCTCGACACCCAACGCCCGGAACGCGGTCATCCGCGGAACCATGCGCTCGGTGATCGTTCCCCGTAAGGAGAAGTACACGGTGGCCGCGAAGGCCACCCACAGCACACCAGGAATGGTGTCTATCAGCTTGATCCAGATGGATTCTGACACTCCGTATGCCTTCCCGGGGGCGACTGTGCCGCACCGGATGCGCGAGGCGAACGGCGGCTGAGGCCATGGGGTTTGGCTGTGCCCCGTACGGCCGTCGTTCTGTCCTGTGTGGCCGGATCGCTCCCTTGTGTGCGCTTCGCGCGCATGTCACACAGTGAGGAGGCGGCTGACGGTTGGGCAGAGGGAGGGGCCGCATGTCGGTGGTGGGTGACGACCCCGTTGGGCCTTCGGCTTGGGCGGTGGAGCGGTTCGGGCGGCGGGCCGGGAGATTGGCTGCCGCGATTCCCGCTCAGCTGGCCTCGGCGCACGCGCGGGCTCATGAGGTGCACCTGGCGGCTCGTCTGAAGAAGCGGAGTCCGTATGGTGCCACCCTGGCGGAGGCTGTGCGCGAGAACTTCGCGGACATGGCACGGGAGCTCGGCGAGGACGTGCGGGATGTGCGGGGGTACGAGTACGCGGTCATCAACGATCACGCGCTCTTCCCTTTCAAGTACGCCGACCGCCCCAGGCCGCTCGACCGCGCTCGGCTGGCTGCCGACGCCTCGCCGACGCGCCGCCGGATGCTCCTGGGGCATGGGCCGCAGGCTCAGGACGCGCTGTTCCCCTTGGACGAGGACCTGACGACGGAGGATTACGAGGATCTGCACCGGACCTTCGACGAGTTGGGGGCCGCCACCAGGCTCGTCTGTGTCTTCTTCACGGCCGATCCGGAGAGCGGCATCCACGCCATCCACTGGGGTCAGGCCCGTTTGGAGCCCGATCGCACCTTCACGTGGCTGTACAGCGAGCAGTTGCCGGTCGCTCCCCAGCCGCTCGGCTGAGCGCCCGTCCCCCTACGCGTCCGTTCCCAGGTCGGTTCGCATCGCGTCGCGGAGGGTTCTGATCGCGTGGATCATCGCGTCGAACTCTTCCTTCAGAGCGCCCTCTTTACCGTCCCTCACCAGGTCGCGGATGTCGCGGAGTCTGCGGAACGCTTCGTCGGCGGCGGTGACGACCGGCTTGGACGCGAGGATTCCCATCTGGTGGCGCAGCTCGTAGGCGCCGCCCTCGCGGTATGCCTCGGCGCTCTGGCGAACGCGTTCCTCGGGGGCGAGGGCGGGCGACTGCACGATGTCCTTGAGGTGGTTCCTCGTGCGCGTGAGCGCGGTCAGGTAGTCGGCGTACAGCTGGCGCTTTGTCTCCAGGCGGCGTACCGACTCGTCTCGTCGCCAGCGGGCTCGTTCCGCGATCATCGTCGCCGCCAGGGCCACGACGCCGCCGACGCCCGTGCCTATCAGGGTCCCCCAGTCCACAGGTGCCACCGTAGCCCTCCGGCGCCGCTCAGGTGATCGTGATCAGCCATTCCGGGTCGGGGGCCAGGAAGTCGACCGATTCGTTCCAGTGGGCGACCTGGACCACGATGTCGCGGCCGTGGTCGGGGGAGAGGGACCAGTCGGCGTTCTTCGTCTCCGTCACGCCGGGGGCCAGGCGGCCCGCGATCTCCTCGTGGCCGTCCTCGAAGTACGCCGAGGCCGCCTCGCCGCCGTTCGTCGCGCCGCTGACCAGGACCCCCACCTCGTCGAGGTCCACCGGCTCGTCGCCGTCGTTGGTGATCGTCAGGGTGACGCGGAAGGGGATGTGGCCCTCGGGGGTGAAGTCCCACTCGTCCAACTCCATGACCTCCTGGGCGCCTTCGACGGCGATGATCAGGCCGTTGTCCCAGGTGAACGCCTCGCCCGCCGTGAGGTCCGAGTCCCGCCCCGCCTCCGGCGAGGGCGAGGGCGACGCCGACGCCGAGGGCGAGGGCGACGCCTGTGGCGACGGCTCGGGGGCCGAGGCGGCCGGGGCGTCGGCGTCCGCTCGCGTGGTGCCCGCGCCGAAGCCGATGGCCAGGCAGGCGACGCCCACCGCCGCGTGCGTCAGCAGCGGGGCGGTCCTGGGCCGCCGTGGGGGCGGCGGCGGTGTGGCCCATGTGGGCTGGGTCATGGGGACGCTCCCCCTCCGATGGTGGCGAGTGTGGGGGGTGCGTGAAATCGTCGACGAAGTGATCGGGTTGGGCTGGGGAATCGCTCGTCTTGTGATCGATTCGTGACGACGTGGCGTCAGAGCCAGGCGATCGCCAGGGTCAGGGTGATCACGAACGCCGCGGTCAGGGCTATGGCCGTGTGCAGGCGGCGGGACGCCTGGAGCCACATCGCCAGGGCCTGGATCACGCCCATGAGCACGCCGACGACCAGGAAGCGCCCGGCCGTTCCGCCCTTGTCGCCCGAGGTGGGGAAGTCCACGATCAGGTCGGTCGGGGGACAGGACGTCGTGTGGTGCTCCTCGCGGTGGTGGTCGCGGTCGACCGCGGCCTCCACGCCCGTGTCCCGGGCCGGGGCCGTTGAGTCGCAGGTCTCGCAGCGGTAGGCGTAACGCACGCAGGGAGGCTACTGGCCAGCCGGGCGTTCCGCCGCCTCGACTTCTGCGGAACGGGGTTCGGTGCGCCGTTCACCTCCTACGATGTGATCGTGGACACGGATGTCAACCGGGCGCGTGGCCTGTACGGGAGACTGATCGACACCGCTGCCACGCGTTTCGGCGCCGCGCTCGACCTCGATCCGGACGACCGGGCCGACGAGGTGAGCCGCAGGCTCGCGGAGTTATTCGAAGGCCGCCCCGGCATCGAGGGCGTGATGCTCCGGCTCAAGGGGCGCGACGTGGGCGTGGCGACGCCCCAACGCGTGGGCGCCGCCGAGGGGTTCGCCGGGCCCGCGCCCGAGTGGGGGGCGGGCGACCGGGCCGGGCTGCCGGGGCGGTCGGGGCGGTACAGGCCGGTGTGGTTCGACTGCGCCGCGCCGGGGTGCGGGGCGGCCGAGGCGCGCAGCTTCTACGACGAACGCGCCGTGCCCGCCTGCCCTGACGAGGCCCATGGGCCGATGGAGCTGCGCAGGTGAGCCTGGCATCGGCGGTGCGCCCGCCGTCCGAACTCGGCGGCGGACGCCGGTTCTTCGCCGTCGGCCAGCTGCCGGTGCTGGCGTCGGCGCTGTTCCTGCTCGTGCTCGGCTGGGCGGGGGCGCGCGGCTGGGAGCGCCCGCCGGGGGGCGCGCTTCGCTTCGACGAGGCGTGGGCCACCGCGGGCGCGCTCGGCGTGGGCGAGCTGGTGGCGTTGCTGATCGGGGTGACGCTGGTGGCGGTGCTGCTCCAGCCGTTCCAGCTCGGTCTCGTCCGTCTGCTCGAGGGCGACTGGCCGCGGCCGTTCGGCGTGGGGCTCGGGGCGGAACGCGCCACGCGCCGCCAGTTGGCCAGGAAGCGGGCCCTCGCCGCCGAGGCCGCACTGGCGGACCCGGGGGCGCTCACCGAGGAGCGCATGCAACGCGCCGGGCGCGCGGGATCCGAGCTGCGCCGGCGCTTTCCCCTGCCTGACCACCTCGTGCGCCCCACCGCGCTGGGGAACGCGCTGGCCGCCCTCGAAGACGGCGCGGGGCGCGCCTACGGGTTCGACGCCGTCGCCGCCTGGCCCCGGCTCTACCCCGTGCTCGGCGAGGAGACCAGGGCCGTGGTCGACGACCGCCGCGACGCGCTCGACGCGGCGGCCAGGATGGCCGCGGTGTTCGCCGTGACCGGGCTCGCCGCCGCGCTGCTCCTCGCGCGCTCCGGCTGGTGGCTCGCGCTGGCGCTGATCCCGCTCGCGGCCGCGCGGCTGGCGTACGGGGGCGCGGTGCGGGCGGCGTGGGCGTACGGCGAGGCGGTGCATGTGGCGTTCGACCTGCACCGCCTCGACCTGCTGAGCGCGCTGTGCCTCGAACGCCCCGCGGGCCCCCTGCCCGAACGGGTGCTCAACGCCCAGCTGTCCGACCTGTGGCGGCAGGGAGTGCCGCTCGACCCCGCCACGCGCTACACACCGGAACACACCCCGGAACCGGACCCCGACCAGGGCACCGCTGGAGGAACGACCCGATGATCCTGCCCTACTCGCTGCTCGTCGGCCACCGGGAGCTGCGCACCGCGCTCGAGATCGCCTATGTCAACGAGGCGGTCGGCGGCGTGCTGGCCACCGGGCAGCGCGGCACGGCCAAGACGACCACGGTGCGGGCGTTCACCATGATGACGGTGGGCCGCCTGCCGGTGACGCTGCCGATCGGCGCCACCGACGACCGGGTGCTCGGCGGCTGGCAGATCAAGAAGCTCATGCGGGGCGCGGCCGAGCCCGAGGACGGGCTGCTGGTCGAGGCCGCCAAGTCGCCCGCGCGCATGCTGTACGTGGACGAGATCAACCTGCTCGACGACTATCTCGTCAACATCATCCTCGACGTCGTCTCCACCGGCGTGCTCAGCGTCCAACGGGAAGGCCGCGCCGAGGAGTTGCACGATGTCCACTTCGCGCTCGTCGGCACGATGAACCCCGACGAGGGCGGGCTGCGGCCCCAACTCCTCGACCGGTTCGGCCTGGTGGCCGACGTGCTGCCCGAGGAGGACCCGGAGCAGCGGCGGCGCATCGTGGAGACGGTGCTGCGGTTCGAGGCCGAACGCGACGACCCGGGCTCGGAGTTCATGGCCGAGGCCAGGGCGCGGGACGCCGAGAAGAAGGCGGCCCTCGACGCGGCCCGCGCGCGGCTCTCCGCCGTGCGGTACGGCACAGGGGTGATCGACGCGTGCGCCAGGGTCGCGGACGCGTTCGAGCTCGTGGGCCACCGGGGCGACCTCGTACTCGGGCGCGCCGCACGGGCGTTGGCCGCGATCGAGGGCGCGCCGCTGGTCGACGCCGGGCATGTGGCCCGCGTCGCCAAGCTGGTGCTGGTCCACCGGCGCGGGCGCGGGGAGTCGGGGACGCTGCCGCCCTGGACGGCGGAGGACGACGCGCGGGTGGAACGCACGCTGCCGAACGCCGAGGGCTGAGCGGTGGCGGCGGGGGAAGCGGGCCTGAACGTCGGGGACGTCGAGGGGGAGTTGGGCGGGACGCTGGCGCGGGTGCTGACGGTGCTGCGCTGCTCGGCGGCCGAACCCCGGCTCGGCGGCGTGCTGTTCTTCGACCTGGAGCCCGCGTTGCTGCCCCTCGTGGGCGAGTTGCTCGCGGATCTCCTGGCGGACGGCGCCCGCCCCCGCGTCGTCACCCTGGGGTCGTGGGCCGCGCCCGAGGACCTGTGGCTGCGCACGGGCGTGACGGGGGAGGGGTTCGCGGTGCTGCCGGGGGCGCTGGTGGAACGCGGGGGCGCGCCGCCGCCCGTGGTGCTCGTCCCCGACCTCGGCCATGCGCCGCTGCCGGTGACGCAGGCCGCGGTCACGCTGCTCGACGCCGACGCGGCGGCGGCGGAGCTGTTCGGGCACAGCATGCGCTGGCGGCCCCGGGCCCGCTGGCTGGCCGCGGTGGGGCGGGCGGAGGCGGGGCGGCTCTCGCCGCACCTGCTCGACCGGTTCCCGGTGCGGGTCGACGCGGCGTCGGCGCATCGGGAGGTGCGCGCTTTCAGGAGGCGCGCGCCGGTGCGCGCCGACGATCGCACACTGCTGCGCACGGCGCTGGCCGCGCGGCCCGCGCCCCCCTTCCCCGGCCCGCCGCCCGCCCTCACCGCCGAGGCGGCCCGCGAGGTCGTCGCGTTGATGCCGTCGAGCGCGAGCAGGCGCCGCGACCTGGCGCTGGCCAGGACGGCGCGCGCCCTCGCGCGCGTGGCAGGGCACGCCCGCGTGGGCAGGGCGGCGGTGCGCGAGGCCGCCGCGCTGCTCGGCCTGCCCGCGCCACCGCCCGAGGAACGCGGCGGTGACACGGCGGAGCGCGACCCGGGGACGCCGCCGCGGAACGGACGGACTCCCGTTCCGGCGGGGGGACTCGAGTCCACCGGGGTCGTCGAGGCGGCACAGGGGCAGCGGGCGCGGTCGGTCGCGCCCGGCGGGGCGCCCGTTCCGCTCGAGCCCGCGACCGTGCGCCCGGCGGGCGGGGACCGCGGGCCCTATCCGGAGGACGACCCGGAGGCGCTGCCGCGCTTCGGATCGTTGCGCGCGCCCCGCGCGAGCAGCGTCGCGCGCGCCGGCGCGGGCCCCTCGCGCGGTCACCCCGTCGGCGTCAGGCCCGCCAGGGACCTGCGCGATGTGGCGCTGATCCCCACGCTGCTCGAGGCCGCGCGCTTCCAGCGGATCCGCCGCGCGCGGGGGCGCCGTTCGGAGGGGCTGCTGGTCAACGCCGCCGATCTGCGCCAGTACCGCCGCCGCCCCGACAGCGGCCGGGCGCTGGTGCTCGTCCTCGACCACTCGTGCCACGCGGGCTGGGACTGGGCCCCGGCCCTCGCGCCCCATCTGCGCTGGTCGTACCAGCACAACGCCTCGGTCTCGGTCGTGGAGTTCGGTCACCGGGACGCCGCGGACGAGCTGACCGCCGAGCGCTACCGCGTGGACTCGCTGCTCCACCCGCGCGTGCTGGCCTCCCTCAACCGCCCGCCGGGGATGGCGAGTCCGCTCGCCCACGCCCTCGACCTCGCGGTGCAGGAGCTGCGCAGGCTCCAGCGCAACGGGCGGGCCGCGCTCGAGCACGCGCTGCTCGTGGTGGTGACGGACGGGCGGGGCAACGTTCCGCTGAACGCCAGCCTCGGCGGGCGGCCGCCAGGGCGCGTCGGGCGTGAGGGCGTGACCGACGCGCTGCGGGTGGCCGCCGCCGTGCGCACCCTGCCGAGGGCCGAGCCGGTGGTGATCGCCCCGGTGCCCGACGTCCACCCCGAGCTGACCGCCGAGTTGGCCGAGGCGCTGGGTGGGCGGCTGGTCGCCGCGTCGCGGCGCGCCGGGGCGGGGGAGCGCCGATGAACGAGTCAGGGATGCGCGGCTTCCTCGGGGCCGACCGCGCCGCGGAGCGCACGGCGGAGCGCACGGCGGAGCGAGCGGCCCACCGCACCGCGGACCGCGTCGCCGAACGGCCCGCCGAGCGGTCCGCCGAACCCCCGCCCCCGCCCAGCGCGTTCGAGGCGCGGCCCGCGGGCCTGGCCGACGCGCTGCCGCCCGATGTCGCCCTGCTGCGGGTCACCGCCACCTCGCGCGGCGGCCACGAGCAGCTCACCCTGAGCTGGCACCACGGGGGAACGATGCGGACCGCGCCCGACGAACGGCTCTCCGTGCAGGGGCCGTTGTCCGAGCTGTCGCTCGCCGCGCTGGTCGCGCGCGCCGCGGCCGAGTCGGAGGGGAAACACCCCTGGCGCGCGGCGTACTACGACGTCATGAACTGGTGGCTGCCCGAGACCCGACTCGGCGAGTGGCTGCGGGAGTTACTGGCCGCCGCGGGCCAACCGCGGCTCGTCGTCTGGGACAACACCCCCTATGACATCCCCTGGGAGCTGCTCTACCACCAGCCCGCGCGGCCCACGGGGCGCGACGGGGACGCCGCCGAGGACACCCAGGACACCGTGCCCGAACGCCAGGGCTGGCTGGGCGAGTTGATCCCCGTCGTCCGCTGGGTCAGCGTCTACGACGGCGCCCGCGCCCGGGCGTACTCGGCCGAGCGGCACGTCGGCGAGGGCGGCGTGCTGATGCTCGAGGACGAGCGATTCACCGACGGGCGCGACGACTTCGGGCGCTATCTGGTCGAGCCGCCCACCCGTACCGTCCAGGCGCTGATGCACCGGCTCGACCAGCCGGTCGAGCCGTTCGGGCTGCTGCTGATCCGCTGCCACGGCGTTCACTCGCCCATGTCGCGGCACTTCTCGCTCGGTGGCCTGTCCCTCAACGAGTACACCGACTTCCCCATGACGGCGCTCGACGTCCACCGCGCGCCGGTGCTGCTCAACGCGTGCTCATCGGGCCGGACCGTGCGCGACCCGCGCAGGCCGGACGCCGCCGCGCGCGGCTTCCCCGAGCTGTTCCTGCGCCGGGGCGCGAGCGCCGTCATCGCGACCGTCGGCGATATCGACCTCAACCACTCGCACGACTTCGCCCTGCGGCTCCTGCACGAGGCCGAGGAGGCGCCCACCAGGTTCGCCGACGCGCTGCACCGGCACCGCGGCCACTATGCCAGGCGCGCCCGGCGCACGCCGGGCGCGGAGGACCGGCGCGGGGAGGCGGACTTCAAGCTGTTCCTGCACAGCTTCCTGTATGTGTACTACGGACACCCGGACTCCAGCCTGCGCGTCGTCGCCCGGGAGGCGCCATGAAGGACCCGCCCGCCCCCGCGGCGGCCGAGCCGCTGGTCGCGCTGCGTCCGGTCGTCGGCTGGCCGCGCCGGATGGCGCCGGGGCGCACCCATGTCATCACCGTGGACCTGGAGTTGGCCGGCCCGGCCGGGCCCTGGCCGTACGAGCGCGAGGAGTTCGAGATCGGCTGCATGCTCGACGGCCGCCCCGGGATCACCGTCGAGGCGGTCGGCGCCCCTGCCGTGGTGCTGCACCGGTTCGGCGGGACCTACGGCCCGGCGCGCTTCGTCGCGCAGGTCGACGAGGCGCCGGGGCCCGAGGCCGAGGGCCCGCTGCTGCTGACGCTGGTGACGGCGGGCGGCGTCCCGTTCCGCACCGTGCCGCTCGGCGTCACGATCGGCGGCGGCAACGGGAAGGACCACCGCGGGCCGCCCCTTCGCCGACGCGCGGAGCGCGACCCCTCGCGCGACCCCTCGCGCGTCCCCTCGCGCGATCCCGAGCCCGTCGTGCTCCTGCCCGCCGCGACGACCGAGGCCGACCCCGTCGGAGCACCCGGGACCGGGACCGAGGCGGGGGCCGAGAGCGCCGTCGCCGAGCCCGCCGCCGCCCAGGCGCGCTGGCTGCGCCTGCTCGCCGCCATCGCGGCGGGCGCCGCGGCGGCCGGTCTGCCCGGCATGGCCGTCACCGCGATCGCGCGCGCCCTGATCCGCAGGGCCGCCGTGCGGAGCGCGCGCGTGGTCATCAGCTTCGCTGGCTTCGACCGCGCCTGGGCCGTGTGGATCGGCGACCGGCTCGAACGGAGCGGCTGGCACGTCGCGTTCCAGCGCTGGACCGCCGTGGCCGACGCGCCCCTCGACGAGCTGCTGCGCGATCTGCTGCTGGTCGAGGGCCACATCGTCGTCGTGCTCAGCGAGCGGTACTTCGCGCTCGGCCGCCGGGACGCCGAGGAGTGGAACGCCGCGCTGCGCGCCGTCGTCGCGCCCCACGCGCACCGCTTCCGCCTCGTCGCGGTCGGCCCGGGCGCCTGGCCGGACGAGGCGCTGGCGCTCGGGCCCGTCGCCGAGCTGTGGACGGGCGGCGAGGCCGAGGCGGAGGCGCGCGTCGCCGCGCTGCTCGGGCCCTCCCCCGCGGGCGAGCCCCCCGCGCGCGCCCCTCGCGGCGAGGGGCCGCGCTTCCCCGGCGCCCAGCCGAGCGTGTGGGGCAGGGTGCCGCAGCGCAACGCCCGTTTCACCGGGCGCGAGGGGGCCCTGCAACGCGTCTACGACCTGCTCCAGGGCGCCGAGCCAGGCGCCGCCGTGATCACCCTGCTCGGCCTCTCGGGCGTGGGGAAGACGCAGATCGCGGCCGAGTACGCCCACCGTTTCGCGTCCGAGTACGACGTCGTGTGGTGGGTGGCGGCCGACCGGCGGGGCGAGGTGCGGCGGTGGCTCGCCGAGCTGGCCCCGCACCTTCGCCTGGCCACCGGGCCCGAGTACGGCGAGCGGCTGCGGGCGGTGGCCGACGCGCTGCGCCGGGGGCGGCCCCACGCCAGGTGGCTGCTGGTGTTCGACGGCGCGGACGAGCCGGTCGACGTCGCCGACCTGCTGCCCAACGGCCCGGGCCATGTGATCATCACCTCGCAGAACCGCGAGTGGGCCGAGTACAACACCGCCCTCCACGAGGTCCACCTCTACGACAGGGCCGAGTCGGTCGCGTTCATCCGCCGCCGCGCCCCCAGGATCGGCCCCGCCGAGGCCGACCGGCTCGCGGAGACGCTGGGCGACATGCCGCTTGTGCTCGACCAGACCGCGGGCTGGCTCAACGACGCGGACATGTCCGTCGACGCGTACATCGCGCTGCTGCGCAGCGACACCATCCCCGGCGGCTCCGAAGGGCTGCGCGTCGCGGCCGACTTCCCCATGACGTACTTCGCGACGTTCACGCTGCTGCTCGGCAAGCTCCAGGAGACGGTCCCCGACTCCGTCGAACTGCTGCGGCTCTGCGCCTTCTTCGCCCCCGGCGCCATCCCCGTCGACCTGATCCATGGCATCCCCGAGGACCAACTGACCGAGCGGAACGCCGCGTTGGTGCGGGACCCGGAGCGGGAGAGCGCCGCCGTCGCGAAGTTGACGCAGTACTCCGTCATCCGCTGGGAGTCGGGCGGCGGCGAGATGAGCGGCGAGATGACCGGCGAGGGGGGCGTCGAGAGGGGCGTCGAGGAGGGCGGGGACCACATCCATCTGCACCCGATGGTCCACCAGACCGTCCGCCTCGGCCTGACCCCCGCGCAGCGCGACCGCTACTCCCGCGCCGTGCGGCGCTCGCTCGCCGCCGCCAACCCCGGCGCGCCCTGGGAGCCGGAGCGCTGGCCCGGGTTCGCCAGGATCGTGCCGCACCTGGAGCCTTCGGGCGCGTTGACCAGCCACGACGCCACCACGCACCGGCTCCTGTTCCACTGCCTGAACTACTTCCACTCCTCCGGCGAGTACACCGCGGGCGTCCGGCTCGCCGAGCGCGCCATGGACGCCTGGCGGCGGGAGTTCGGCGACGACGACCCGCGCGTATGGGATCTGGCGTCGCAGTACGCGACCCTGTTGCGCGCCACCGGCGCGTACGCCGCGTCCGAGCGCCTCGACCGGCGGGTCATCGCCCGGCTCTCCGCCCTGCGCGGGCCCCGCGACCTCACCGTGCAACGCGCCGCCGAGGGCCTCGGCGCCGACCTCAGCGGACTGGGCCGCTACGACGAGGCGATGAGCGTGGGGAGCGACGTGCTGGCCAGCTATCTGGAGCAGGTCGGCGAGCGGCACTCGCGCACCCTCAACGCCCGCCACAACCTCGCCGCCTCGCTGCGCCTCGCGGGCCGCTACGGCGAGGCGCTCGACCTCGACCGCCGCAACCTCGCCGCCCGCGAGGAGGTGCACGGGCCCCGGCACAGCAGGACCCTGGCCTCCCGCAACGCGTACGCCCTCGACCTGCGGCTGCTCGGCAGGCGCGCCGTCGCGGCCGCGCTGCTCGAACGCACCGTGGCCGAGCACCGCTCCGCCCTCGGCCGCGACCACCCGCAGACCCTGGCCGCCGAGTGGAACGCCGCCATGTGCCACCTCTCCTCCGACACACGGCGGACGAGCGAGCGCGGGCGCGCCGCGCTGGCCGCGCTGGCCGCGTTGCTCGAACGCGCCGAGCGCGTGCTCGGCCACACCGCGCCCCTCGCGCTGAGCGTCGCGACCTGCTACTCGTTCGCCCAACGCGCCCACGGAGACCTCGACCGCGCCCGCGACCTGGGGGAACGCGTGCTCGCCGACTACCGCGCCGCGCTCGGCGACGCCCATCCCTTCACCATCGGCGCCCTCGCCAACCACGCCCTGGTGCTGCGCGCCGCGGGGGAGCGTGAGGCGGCCGCGGCGCTCGCCGAGCGCTGCCTCGCCGACATGCGCCGCGCGCTCGGCCGCGATCACCCGTGGACGCGGATCATCGAGGCCAACGCCACCGGCGCCGCCGACCCGCCCCTCGCGTTCGAGCCGCTCGTCGTGTGAGGGCGCTACTCCCGTGCCCCGCCCGGCCGTTCGCCGTCCACGTCGCGCAGCAGCCGCGCCGTGAGCAGCGTCGAGAGCGCCGAGGTGTCCCCGCTCGACGCGCCGCCGCCCGTGCTCACCACGAGCGGCCGCGGCGCCTTCCCCGCGAGCGCCGCGCCCACTTCGAGCCTGCGGCGCGCCAACTCGTATTGCAGCACCGCCCTGTTGTCCCGGTACGCCTGCGCGAGGCGGCGCTGCGCCCGCGCCTCGTTCTCCGCCGCGATGAGCCCGCTGCGCCCGCCCGTCTCGATCTCGAACCGCACGCGCTGCGCGTTGGTCTCCTGCTCCTCGAGCAGCTGGGCGACCTCCTCGCGCGCCCTGTTGAGCGCGGCCCTGACCTCGACGATCCGCGCGTCGCGCACCTTCTTCGCCCGCTCGATGTCCATCTGGAGGCTGTCGATGCGGCGCTTCCTCGCCAGCGCCCACTCCTCCTCGTACGCCGCGCGCTCCTTCGCGATCCGCTCGCGAGTCGCCAGGTGCTGCTGGTACTGCGCGGGCAGCCGCACATCGGGGATGTTGCAGCCGGTGATCCGCACGCCGTAGTGCGAGAGTTGCCGGTTGAGCAGGTCCTGCATGTCGCCCACGTCGGAGCCGCGCAGGTCGTAGGCGCGCTCGGTCTGCACCTGGCGGGCGCGCTGACGGATCGCGTCCTGCACGGCGTTGGACAGCACCAGGTCGAAGTTGCCCGCGCCGATGGTCCGCACGAACAGCACCGCGTCCGTGATGCGGAACTTCAGGAAGAACTCGATCGACCGCAGCGGCACGTTCTCCCGCGTCGGGCACGCCATCACCGGTGCGGAGTAAGGGATTTCGGTCGCGGTGTCCACCACGAACTCCACGCGTGACCACGGGTGCCACAGATAGTGGCGGCCCGCCTCGAGCGTGCGCGCCACCGCGCCGTACCGCGTCAGGATGCCGTGCGTGCCCTGCTCGATCTCCACGATCGACGAGCGCCACCACCACAACACCCCGCCGAGCACGGCGAGAAGACCCGCGCCGTACGACAGCGCCGCGAGCGTCCCGTACGCCACGTCGCCCGCGCCGTCCGCGTCCTTCGCCGAGAGCAGCACGCCCGCGAGCATCGCCCAGACGCCGAACCACAGCGGCAGCAGCCACCACAGCCTGCGGCGGTGGCGCGGGATGATGACCGGGATCAACGTCCCGGCCTCGCCGCCCCGCAGGAGCTGGGCGACATCGCTCCAGGGCGCCACCGACTCCGAGATCACCGACCTGCGGTGGGTGCGCGGCGTGCTCATCGAACGTCCTCCGTCCCGCTGTTCGTCCCGCCGACCGTTCCGGCGTCCGTCCCGGCGGCCGTTCCGCCGTCCGTCGTCGGCACCGTCGGCCTTTCCGCCTCGAGCAGCGCCTCGATCTCCGCCTCGCGCCCGGCGATCCGCTCGCCGACCTCGGTCAGCCGGTCGCGCACCGCCGCCATGTCGGCCTCCGAGAACAGCTCGCCGCCGTGCTCGCCCACCAACTCCCGTGCCAGCCGCAGGAAGTCGACGCCCGCGTCGCCGTCCGCGCCGTCGCCGCCGATGCGCACCAGGCGCGGCAGGTGGTCCGCCACCCGCTCCAACGTGTCCAACACCTGCTGCTGGTACCGGTACTCCAGGATCTCCGGCGCCTCGGCCGCCGTCACCGCCCTGATGTCGAGCGCCTGCGCCTCGAGCAGCGCCGCGTTGGCCCGCGCCTCCGACTCGGCCTGCACATAACGCTGTTTGGCCAGCGCGCCCGCCCTGTTGGTCTCCCGCTCGACCGCCGTGTCCATCTGCGCCTGGTACTGCGCGATGTCCGCCTGGATCGCGGAGAGCGCCTCGTGGCGCGTCGCCAACTCCTTGGTCAGATCGCCCTCGTCCTGCTCCTTGCGCAGCTGGAGCGCGTACTCGTGCGTGTACGCCTCCTTCGCCACCCGCACCATCTCGGGCGCTGCCAGATGCATGCGGTAGGCGCGGTCGGACGGCTCGGCGTGCGTGATGTTGGCGTTGGTCAGCATCACGGCGGGCAGGAACTGCTGGTTGAGCTGCTCGATCAGCCGCCCGCTGTCCTCGCCGACCATGTTGTAGATCCCGGCCGCCTCCTGCTCGTAGATGAGGCTGCGGATCGTCTCGCTGACCGCGTTGTTCAGCTTCTCCTCGAACCCGCGCACCGCGCCGAGCGTGTAGACGAACTCCACCGGGTCACTGATGCGGAACTGGATGAACAGGTCGATCGACGCGTGCACCCCGCCCTTCGTCGGGGCCTCCCGCACCGGCGTGTTGACGGGGTACTCGCGCGTCGTGTTCACGATGTAGGACACGCGCTTCCACGGATTGAGCAGGATCACCCGGCCAGGGCCCACCACCTGCTCCAGCTTGCCGAACCGCGTGATCAACGCCTGGCAGCCGTCCGGCACCATCACCATGCCCTGCCGCCACCACACGAACGCCACGGCGAGCAGCGACAGCACCCAACTGTGCACCCCGAACAGGGGGTTGGTGGCCACGGACGAGCCGCTCGCCCCCACGGCCGCCGCGCCCACCAGCACCGCGACCAGCAGCGTCAGCACCGGCAGCATGCTCAGCAGCGAGCGCCCGCGCGGCAGCACCATCGGGCAGATCGCGTGCACCTGCCGCATCCCGTCGCGGCGCTGCTCGCTGCGGTTCAACGCCTCCCCCGCGTCGTCCAACGCGACCGTCTGCTGCGTCATGACCGTGTCGATGCCGTTGGCCTGCTCGCGCGCCGCGGGGAAGTCCGACGGATCCATGCCGCCGCCGGGGTCCGGCTCCACGCCCCCGCCGCCCGAGCCCTGGGCACCCTGGGTGCCCTGGGCGCCGAACTCGCCGAACCGCCCGCGCACTTCGCCCTCGACCGCCGACCGCGGATCCGCGCCTTCGGCCACCGCGCGGGCAACTCTCCGTACACTCTGCGTCGTTCGCGCCACGTTCCCCCCTCTGTGTCGTGCGTCTCATTCCACCTTCTGTGTGAACCGGGTGAAAAGGGGGTGTGGGTGATCGTTACGCGCTCAGTACCTTTGGCGGCGGCCCATGGCCGTCACCGAGCGTCGTCGGCCACCTGGCGCAGGGTCCGCCCGGTGCGGGCGGACCTCGCGCGGGCCGGATCAGGCGTCCCCTCGCCCGAGGCGCGCGCGTCGTCCCGCTTGACCAGCAGCCAGGCGCCCTTGCGGAACCGGGTGAGCGCGTAACCCCCGTGCAGCTTGCGGCCGTTGAGGTCGAACGAGAGGTGACCGCGCCCCAGGTCCTCGGCGACCGAGCGGTCGCCGTCGTGCCGGTACGTCCCCTCGTCCCAGATGATCACGGTCCCGGCGCCGTACTGGCCCTCGCCGATGACGCCCTCGAAGTCGCGGTACTCCAGCGGGTGGTCCTCGGTCGGCATCGCGAGCCGCTTGTCGTGCGGGTCGGTCGATGGCCCCTTGGGCACGGCCCACGACTTGAGCACGCCGTCGGCCTCGAGGCGGAAGTCGAAGTGCATGCTGCTGGCGTCGTGGAGCTGCACGACGAAACGCGGCTCCCCGCCACGCGGCTCCCGCCCGCCGCCCGGCTCGGCGGTGGCGTCGAAGTCCCGCTTGCTCCGGTACTCCGCGAGCGGGTCACGCTGGCGCTTGGTCACGTTTCCCATGCTGGCACCCCTGCGGGGGGCTCGCATCCGGAGCGGCGGCCCTCGCGGGCGCCCCGGCGGCCCGGCGGCTACGGAGGGTCCGGTGGTGTTCGCCGGTGGCCGCCCCGCCCCCACCCACCCTTTCCCTCCGTTATGACAAGCGCTTACGGTATGCACGGAGCGCGCCCCGGCCGGGTGTTCGCGAAGACCCCGGCCGGGGCCTGCGCGCGCGTGCGGGGCCGGTCGGGCGCCTTGTTAGCCTGCGGCATGCGCGTTGAGTTCAGGCTGCTCGGCCCCGTGGGCGCGCGGGTGGACGGGCGGCCGGTCGAGGTGGGGCCCGCCAGGCAGCGGTGGGTGCTGGCGGCGTTGCTCGCCGATGTGAACGCCGTGGTCGTCGCCGACCGGCTGGTGGACCGGGTGTGGGGCGAGGACGCGCCCCGGCAGGCCTCGGGAACGCTGCGCAGCCATGTCTCGCGCCTGCGGTCCGCGCTGGCCGAGGTGCCGGGCTGCGCGATCGGGCGGCGCGGCGGCGGCTATGTGCTGGAGACGGACGAACAGGCCGTGGACATACGGCGGTTCAGGGCGCTGCTCGCGCGGGCGCGGGCCGTGGCGGACGCCGGGGAGCGGGACGCGCTGTACCGGGAGGCGCTGGCGCTGTGGGAGGGCGAGGCGCTGGCGGGCCTCGACACGCCGTGGGCCATGGGCGTGCGGCACCGGCTGGCCACCGAGCGCCTGGTGGCGACGCTGGACCACCACGATCTGCTGCTCGAACGGGGCGAGCACGCCGCGCTGTTGCCCGAGGCCGAGGCCCTGGCCGCCGAGCACCCGCTGGACGAGCGGCTGGCCGGGCAGCTGATCCTCGCGCTGTACCGCGCCGGTCGACAGGCGGACGCGCTCGAGCGGTACGAGCGGCTACGGCGGCGGCTGGCCGAGGAGTTGGGCGCCGACCCGTCGCCCACGCTGCGCGCGCAGCACCGGGACATCCTGGGCGCCGCCGAGGCGCCCCCGCCCCCGCCCATTCCGGCCAGGCTGCCGCAGCCGCGCCAACTGCCCGCACCGCCCGGCTCGTTCAGCGGGCGGGAGCGCGAGCTCGCCGTGCTCGACGCCGCCGTGGCGGCCGGTGCCGTCGCGGCGATCGGCGGCTCGGGCGGCGTCGGCAAGAGCTGGCTGGCGCTGCACTGGGCGCACCGGAACCAACGCGCCTTCCCCGACGGGCAGTTGTATGTGAACCTCCGCGGCTTCGACCCGTCGGGGACGCCGCTGCCCTCGGGGGCCGCGGTGCGGACGTTCCTCGACGCCCTCGGGGTCGACCCCGCGGTCGTCCCCGCGGACCTGGACGCGCAGGCCGCGCTCTACCGGGGGCTCGTGGCCGACCGGCGGATGCTGGTCGTGCTGGACAACGCCAGGGACTCCGCGCAGGTGGAGCCGCTGCTGCCCGGGGGCTCGACGTGCGCGGTGCTGGTGACGAGCAGGCATCAGCTGGCCGGTCTCGTCACGGGGCACGGCGCGCGGCCCGTTCCGCTGGAGGTGCTCGAAGGGGACGCGGCGCTCCGGCTGTTGACCAGGCACCTGGCGGACCGGGGGATCGCGGTGGCGGGCCAGGAGGCGGCGCTGGCCGAACTCGTCGGCCGCTGCGCCGGGTTGCCGCTCGCGCTGGCCGTCGTGGCGGCGCGGGCGGCGATGCGGCCAGGGTTTCCGCTCTCGGTGCTCGCGGAGGAGCTGCGGGAGGACGCGACGCGGCTCGACGCGCTGGACGCGGGGGAGTCGGCGGCGAATCCGCGGGCGGTGTTCTCGTGGTCGTACGGCACGCTGAGCCCGGGCGCGGCGCGGCTGTTCCGGCTGCTCGCCCTGGCCCCTGGGCCCGACATCGGGCGGGCGGCGGCCGCCTCGCTCGCCGGGCTGCCGCCCGCCGAGGTGCGGGCGCCGCTGGCCGAGCTGGCCAGGGCGCACCTCATCTCCGAGCCCGTGCCGGGGCGTTGGACGTTCCACGACCTGCTGCGCGCCTACGCGGCCGAGCGCGCGCGTGAGGTGGATCCGCCGGGGGAGCGGGAGGCGGCGCTGCGGCGCGTTCTCGACCACTGTGTGCGCTCGGCGCACGCCGCGGCGCTGCGGTTCTATCCGCAGCGGCAGCCGATCGAGCCGGTGGCGCCCGCGCCCTGCACCACCCCTGTCGTGCCGGAGACGCACGAGGAGGCGACCGCCTGGCTCACCGCGGAGCACGCGGTGCTGATGGCGGCTGCCCGGCGCGCGGCCGAGGCGGGGCACGCGGCCCACGCGTGGCAACTGGCCTGGGCGCTGGGCGACTTCCTCGACCTCAAGGGCCACTGGCACGACCAGCGGGCCGTGCAGGAGGTGGCGCTCGCCGCCGCGGAACGGGCCGGGGACCGGCTTGGCGCGGCCCACGCCCACCAGGGGCTGGCCCGCGCGGCGGTGCGGCTCGGCCGGGACGAGGAGGCGCGGGGGCATCCGCTGCGCGCGCTGGCGCTCTACGAGGAGCTGGGCGACGAGATCGGGCAGGCCCGCACGCACCACATGCTGGGCTGGGTGCTCGAAAGGCAGGGGCGCACGCGGGAGTCGCTCGCGCACACCGAGCGCGGCCTGGCGCTGTTCCGGCGCACGGGCCAGCGTTCGGGAACGGCCTCGGCGCTCAACGGCGTGGGCTGGCTGCTGACGCTGCTCGGCGACCACGAGGGCGCGGTCGCGCACTGCGAGGAGGCGCTGCGGCTGCACGAGGAGCTGGGCAACGTCCATGGCCAGGCGGCCACTTCGGACAGCCTGGGCCTGGCGCACCACCATCTGGGCCGCCACGGCGAGGCCATCGCCTGGTACCGGAACGCGCTGCCGCTCTACCGCAGGGTCGGCGACCGCTACCGGGAGGGGGCCACGCTGCTCCAGGTCGGCGACAGCCAGCGGGCGGCCGGTGACCTGGCGGCGGCGCGCGCGTCGTGGCGGGCGGCGCTCGCGGTGCTCGACGAGCTGGGGCACGCGGACGCCGAGGGGGCGCGCGCGCGGCTGCGGGAGGATCACGCGCCGGGCTGAGGCGCGCGGCCGCTCAGGCATGGTGCCCGAGCGCGGCCGCTCAGGCATGGTGCCCGAGCGCGGTGAGCAGCCCGGTGGACTGGGCGCGCAGCACGGCGGAGAGCCGGTCGGGGACGTCGAGCTTGCGGTAGATGTTCTGGATGTGCTTGTGCACCGTGCGGTGGGAGATGCCCAGGCGGCGGCCTATGGCGGTGGCGGGCAGCGAGTCGGCGAGCAGCGTCAGCACGGCCAGCTCGCGCGGGGTGAGCCCGGCGTCCTTCGCGGCGTGGGAGGCCGCGCGCAGGGGCGCGTTGTCGTGCGCGTGCGCGGAGCACGCGCCCCGCGCGGGGCAGTCGGCCCGCGCCGGACACTCGACCCGCGCGCGCCAGCGCGCCAGGTGGCGCCGGTGCGCGTCGATGGCCGCGAGGAGCGACTGCACCCGGCGCGCGTAGGCGCGTTCCCGCTCCGCGAAGTCGTCCCGCTCGTGGTAGACGATGAACCCCCGCGCCACGCCAGGCGGTCCTGGCAGCGGCACGGCCAGGATGTGCTCGGCCCCGAACGCCTCGCGCGTCACGCCGTGCGTGCGGCTGCCGAGCCATCGCTTCCCGCCCATCAGGTCGGCTGCGGTGCGCGGCACGGTGTCAAGCTGGGTGCAGTAGTGGCGCAGGAACGGGTGCCCCGCCTCGATCATGCGCCCCGAGATCCCGTCCATGCGCGCCCTGGTCAGCGCGGGCCCCGGCGTCCACGCCCGCGCGGTGCCCTCCTGCCGTATCCAACTGGCCTCGGTCATCACCACGGTGGGCGCGTGCAGCCCGCGGCTCAGCTCGGCGAGCAGCGGCTGCCAGCTCGGCTCGGTGTCGTCGCCGCGCAGGACGGCGGCGGCCAGGTCGAGCATGTTCTCGTAGTCGCGTGCGGCGAGGCGGTGCATGGCTGAACTCTCCCGGTTTCTCCCGGCGTGCGGCTGCCGAGCCTGGCGCACGGGCGTTGCGGAAGCGCTGTGGAAACGTTGGCCCGCTGTTCGTCGGCTGTTCCGGTGTCGGGTCCCCTCGGGCCCCTGGGGCCCGGACGATACTGCCGCCCGTGAAAGGCCCGTGAAAGGCCCGTCGAACGATCGGAACGGTGGAGGTTCGTCATGGCGGAGCAGCGGAATCCCGGCAGGCGCGCGGTCCTGCGGGGCGGTGCGGCCCTGGTCGGAACAGGTCTCGTGGTGGGCGCGCCGCCCGCGTTCGCCCGGTCGGGGCGGCCCGCGGCGCGGTGGGGCACGCAGGTCGGGGACGTCACCGACAGCTCGGGCCTCGTATGGGTGCGGTCGGACCGCCCCGCGCGGATGATCGTGGAGACGTCGCCCACCGAGTCGTATCGGAACGCGACGCGCTGGCGCGGCCCGCTGCTCGGCGAGGGCACCGACTTCACGGGCACGGTGCCGCTGCGCGGCCTGCCCGCGGGCGAGCAGATCCACTACCGGGTGCTGCTCGCCGACCCGGACGACCCGCGGCGCGCGGGCGAGCCGGTGACCGGGACGTTCCGCACGGCGCCCGACCGGCGGCGCGACGACGTGCGGTTCGTGTGGTCGGGCGACCTCGCGGGCCAGGGCTGGGGCATCAACCCCGAGATCGGCGGCTTCCTGGCGTTCGACGACATGCGCCGCCGCGACCCCGACTTCTTCCTCTTCAGCGGCGACACGATCTACGCCGACGGACCCCTCGCCGCGAGCGTCGCGCTGCCCGACGGGCGGACCTACCGGAACGTCACCGTCCCCGAGAAGGACAAGGTCGCCGAGACCCTCGCCGAGTACCGCGGCAACTTCCGCTACAACCTGCTCGACGAGAACCTGCGCCGCTTCAACGCCCAGGTGCCGTCCATCGTGCAGTGGGACGACCACGAGGTCACCAACAACTGGTACCCCGGCGAGATCCTGGCCGACGACCGCTACACCGAGACATCGGTCGACGTGCTCGCCCGGCGCGCGCGGCAGGCGTTCGGCGAGTACTTCCCCATCTCCACGCTCCAGCGCGCCGGGGGGCGCGGGCGCACCGAGGGGCGCGTGCACCGGGTCGTGCGCTACGGGCCGCTGCTCGACGTCTTCGTGCTCGACATGCGGACGTTCCGCAACGCCAACTCCCCAGGCCGCCAGACCGACGACCCGGAGGGCATCCTCGGCCGTGAGCAGCTGGAGTGGCTCAAGGACGAGCTGCGCCGCAGCCGCGCGGTGTGGAAGGTCATCGCCGCGGACATGCCCATCGGCCTGGTGGTGCCCGACGGCGCGGCCGACATCGAGGCCATCGCCAACGCCGACCCTGGCGCGCCGCTCGGCCGCGAGCTCCAGATCGCGGAGCTGCTGCGGTTCATCAAGCACCGGCGGATCACCGGCACGGTGTGGCTGACCGCGGACGTCCACTACACGTCGGCGCAGCACTACCAGCCCGAGCGGGCGGCGTTCACGGACTTCGCGCCGTTCTGGGAGTTCGTCAGCGGGCCGCTCAACGCGGGCGCGTTCCCGGCCAACGCGCTGGACGCGACGTTCGGGCCCGAGCGGGTCTTCGTGAAGGCGCCCGAGGCGTCCAACGTGTCGCCCGCCGAGGGCTACCAGTTCTTCGGCGAGGTCGACATCGACGGCGGCAGCGGCGAGATGACGGTGAGCCTGCGCGAGGTGGGCGGGCGCGTGCTGTTCAGCAGGACGCTTCAGCCGGGGCGCGTGGGGCAGTAGCGCGCCGGGGGCGTGCGCCTAATGGGGGCGGGCGCCGTTCACACCACCTTGCGCCGCACCAGCGCGCCGAGCACCAGGGCGCCAGGCAGGAGCGGCAGCCACACCGTGATCACGCGGTAGGCGAGCACGGTGGAGGTGGCGGCGCCCACCGCGGCCCCGACGGCGACAAGCGCGATGACGAGCGACGCGTCCACCGAGCCGATCCCGCCGGGCGAAGGGACCGCGGCCGCGACCACCGTGGCCGCCATGTAGGCGAGCGCGAGGTGCCCCACCGGCACCCCGAGGTCCATCGAGAACGCCACCGCCACGAGCCCCGCCGCCTGGAGCAAGGGGAACGCCAGCGAGCCGCCCCACAGCGCGAGCACGCGGCTCGGCCTGGCGTGCAGCGAGCGGATGTCGGTGAGCGCGGTGCGCAGGAAGCCGCCGACCAGGCGCCGAAGGCGCGCCACCGCGAGCACGGTCACCACCGCGGCCACCAGCAGCGCGAGGGCGAAGGCGCCGATCAGCGGCAGCCCGATCCGCTCGGGCAGCAGCGTCTCGAGGCGCAGCGCCTCGGGGAAGATCAACAGCAGCGCCAGCAGCAGCGAGCCCCTGGCGACGCCCTCGGCCAGGAAGTAGAGCGCCAGCGCGGCGGAGTAACGGGCGGGCGGCAGGCCGCACCTGGCCATGAAGCGGATGTTGACCGCGCCCGCGCCGATGCCCGAGGGCAGCAGGTGGTTGGCCGCGCCCGCCGCGAACTGCGTGACCACGAGCCGCTTCGCGGGCAGCCGCTCGAGCACGGTGCCCTGCCGCGCGAACGACACGGCGACCCAGCCGAGCAGCGTCGTGCCCACGGCGGCGAGCAGCCATGCGCCGTCGGCCGCGAGCACCTCGTCGAAGCCGCCGCCGATGACCGACCAGTGCCGCGTCACCCAGACCGCGACGGCGGCGATCGGCAGCACGCAGAAGATCTGCCGCCAGGGGAGCCGTCGCATGGCAGCAGGATGAGGGGCCGGGGGAACGCCCCGGCGTCCCCGGGAGGGCGGCCCCGCGACGGCAGGGTTGCGCCCGGGTGGCGGGCCGCCATCACGCCGCGCGTCGCGCCCCCCGTCGCGCCCCCGCCTCGCCGCCCCCGTCGCGCCCCCGCCTCGCCGCCGCCGACGCGCCCCGCGGGCCGACTCGGCCGATCATGGCGGCATGGCACGTTCCCCCGCGGAGGACCGGCGGCGGCCCGGCGAGCTGATCACCCGCTCGCGGGCCGGGCGGCGCGTGCTGCTGTGCGCCGTGCTCGGCTCGGGCATGGCCCAGCTCGACGGCACGATCGTCACGGTCGCGCTGCCGCGCATCGGCCGGGACTTCGACGTGCCGATCGCCGACCTCCAGTGGATCCTCAACTCCTACATGCTCACCCTCGCCGGGCTGATCCTCCTCGGCGGCGGCCTCGGCGACCGCTACGGCCGCCGCCGGATCTTCGTGCTCGGCGTCGTGGCGTTCACCGTCGCGTCCGTGCTGTGCGGGATCGCCCCGGACGGGAACGCCCTCATCGCCGCCCGCGCGCTCCAGGGCGTGGGCGGGGCGCTGCTCACGCCGGGGTCGCTCGCGCTGATCCAGTCGACGTTCCACCCGGACGAGCGCGCCAAGGCCGTCGGGCTGTGGTCGGGGCTCGGCGGGGTGGCCATCGCGTTCGGGCCGATGCTCGGCGGCTGGCTCGTCGACGGTCCTGGCTGGCGGTGGATCTTCTTCATCAACGTGCCCGTCGCGGTCGCCGTGCTGTGGCTGGCCAGGGGCGTTCCCGAGTCGCGCGACTGGAAGGCGTCGGGCCGCTTCGACGTGCTCGGCGCGGTGCTCGCGGCGCTGGCGCTCGGCGGGCTGACCTACTCCCTCATCAACGCGCCCGCGCTCTGGGCGCTGGGGGCCGGCCTCGTGCTCGGCGCGCTGTTCGTGTGGCGCGAACGGCGCACGCCGCGGCCCATGCTGCCGCTGGGGATCTTCCGCTCGCGGCTCTTCACCGCGACCAACCTGGTGACGCTGTGCCTCTACGCCGCGATCGGCGGCGTGTTCTTCCTGCTGCCCACCCAGCTCCAGAACGGCCTCGGCTACGACGCCCTGCGCGCGGGCGCCGCCTCGCTGCCCGTGACGCTGCTGATGACGGCGCTCTCGGGACCCGCGGGCGCGCTGGCGCAGCGGATCGGGCCACGGCTGCCCATGACGCTGGGCCCGCTGATCGCCGCCGTGGGCCTGGTCCTGCTGCACCGTGTGCACCCGGGTGGCTCGTACTGGACCGATGTCTTTCCCGCGGTGACCATCCAGGGGCTTGGGATGAGCCTTTTTGTCGCCCCGCTGACCGCGACGGTGCTGGCCTCGGTCGAGACCCGGCGCGCCGGGGTGGCCAGTGGCGTGAACAACGCGGCCGCGCGCGTCGCCCAGTTGATCGCCGTGGCCGCCCTGCCGCTGCTGATCGGCCTCTCGACCGACCAGTACCGCGACGCGACGGCCGTGGACGCGGCGTTCGGCAAGGCCGTGCTGATCTGCGCGGGGCTGCTGCTGGTCGGCGCGCTGCTCTCGGCGCTCACCATGCCGGGGCGCCTCGAGCAGGAGGGCACGCACCGGCCCGAGCGGGCCCACCACTGCGCGGTGGACGCCCCCCCGCTGGAGCGCGGCAGGAACGGCGGCGATAGTTGAGCCATGACCACGTCACCCGCTCGGCGGTCCGTGGCCGCGGAGGTCACGCCGACGCGCCCACCCGCACCAGGGAGGCTGTGGTCACGGGAGTTCGGGCTGTTCTTCACGGCGCGGGCGGTGGCCAAGCTCGGCGACATGATGCTGCCGATCGCGCTGGCCGCGGGCCTGGTGCGGCACGGCGGCGGCGCGGCCGCGGTGGGCGCGGCGATGGCGTCGTTCACCGGCTGCTTCGCGGCCCTCGTCGTCTTCGGCGGCGTCATCGCCGACCGCTTCCAGGCGCGCGCCCTGATGATCGGCGCGGACGCGGTGCGGGTGCTGACGCAGGCGCTCATGGCGGGCCTCTTCCTCGCGGGCCATGTGGTCCTGTGGCAGGTGTGCGCCATCGGCGCGGTCAACGGCGTGTGCGCGGCGATGTTCCAGCCTGGCGTGGCGAGCACGGTGCCGCGCGTGGCGGCCGACGTGCAGGGCGCCAACGGCGCGATCCGCACGGCCGAGTCCTGCATGGCCATCCTGGGGCCCGCGGTGGCCGGGGTGCTCGTCGGCGTCACGTCCGCGGGCGGCGTCTTCGTGGCCCACGCGGGGACGTACCTGGTCAGCGGCGTGTGCCTGCTGCTGATGCGCTCGCGCGAGACGCGCCGCCCTGGCCGCTCGGCGGTGCCGTTCCGCGCGGATCTGGCGGAGGGCTGGCGGGAGTTCACGGCGAGGCCGTGGATGTGGGGCGTGATCGTCATCTGGATGGTGATGATGGTCGGCGCGTGGGGTCCCTCGGTCCCGCTGGCCGCCACGGAGATCATCGACGCGTTCGGCGAGGGCGCCTACGGCCTGGTCAACTCGGCCCTCGGCGTCGGCATGGCCGTCGGCGGCCTGCTCGCGATGCGGATCCGCCCGCGCCACCCGCTGCGCGCGGGCGCGATCGCGCTGTTCGGCTTCTTCCTCCAGCCCGCCACGGTCGGCGCGAACCTCGGCGTCGCGTGGATCACGGCGGGCTTCGTGGTGGCGGGCGCGGCGATGGCGTTCTGGGGCGTGATGTGGGCGACGAGCATCCAGACCCAGGTCCCCGGCCAGGTCCTCAACCGCATCCACGCGTACGAGGTGGCTGGCTCGATCGTGATGATGCCGGTCGGCCAGGCCCTGGCGGGCCCCGCGGCAGCCGTGTGGGGCGCGGACGAGGTCCTCCTCGCGGGCGGCGCGATATCGCTCGCGTCGTGCGCCGCCCTCCTGGCGGTGCCGCCGATCAGGAACCTGGCCCGCGGATAGCCCGCCGCGCCGCCCCACGCGCGAGGACGGTCACCGGGACTGCCGGGGCCCACGTCTACTCATCCATGGGATGTTAGTAGTTGGACTGGTAGATCCAGTAGTTCGCCCTCGGCCTACGGGTATCTACTAGTACGCGCAGTGGTAGTAGTTCCACTGGGAGATCTAGTAGTTGTGAGGTCTTGCGCAGGCTCAAGGACCGGTGATCGGCCGCGGTCAGAGCCGACCCGGCCACGCGACGTCACTCGATGCCACGCCCGGCGCTATGCCGCCGTTCGGGGCAGCTCCCGTGGTGGGGCGTCGAGGGGGTTCGCGCCCGCCTCGGTCAGCAGGCGGGCCACCGTTGCCGCGTCGGCGCCGTGGACGGCGAGGTGGTGGCAGGACAGCTCCGGGTGGTTCACCTCGTGCAGCGCCGTGCGGCCGTCGGGTGTGGTCCATATCTCCTCGAACCACTCCTCGCCCAGGCGCCCGACGACGCTGATGAGCCAGTCGTGGTCCACGGTGAAGCCGTGGACGAACCCGTCGTCCTCGGGGGCGCGCAGCCAGGTCACCGGGCGCGGCACCGCGCGCCCCTGGACGCCGGGGCGTAGCGTGACCCAGCCCTCCTCGCCGTCCACCGGCTCGGCCGGGCGCAGCACCTCCTCGAGATCCGCCTCGGGCGGGCCGGTCACCACCATGGGGTCGTGGGCGAGCTCCGCCGCGACGGCCGCCGCGTTCCTGGCGGCCTCCCGCACCTCGCGCCCGAGGCCGCGGCGCGCCCTGCGCAGCAGCGCCGCCGTCCCGGGCTCGGGCTCGGCGCCGCCGACCGCCATCACCAGGGCGACCAGGCCGGGGTCGGCGCCCTCGGGGAGCGACGCCTCGACCTGGGCGCGCAGGGCCCGTTCGGTCCACACCGTGCCGAGCGCCGCCGCGAGCGCGTCCCGGACGGCCGCCGCGCGCTCCGCCGAATCGGCCCGCACCAGCAGGGCCTTGACGCCGGTGTCGGGGTCCGACGTCTCGATCAGCAGCGCGGTCCCGCAGGCGTACACGTCGGCGACAGGACCGCCGCCGAAGCCGCCGTTGCCGATGAACAGGAAGGTCAGGCCGGTCTCGGCGGTGAGCGCGGCGAGCAGCGCCTCGTCCACCGTGTCCTCGGTGCGTACGACGAGAGCGCAACGGAACGGTCCGCCTCGGGCAAGGGTGATCACAGCCGTACACAGTAGGGTCCTGCGCATGGACTGGCATGCGTGGCACGGGGATTACGACGATGCCGACTCGTATCTCGCGCGGCGGCTCCGGATCGTCCGCGAGTGGATCGCGCTCACGCTGGACGTGGCGCCGCCCGGCCGGTTGCGCGTGGTGAGCCTGTGCGCCGGGCAGGGGCGCGACCTGCTCGGGGTGCTGCCCGACCACCCGCGGGGCAGCGATGTCACGGCGCGGCTCGTGGAGTTGGACCCGCGCAACGTCGGGGAGGCGCGGCGCGGCGTCGCCGAGGCCGGGCTCGGCGAGCACGTCGAGGTCGTGGCGGGCGACGCGGCGCTGACCGACCGTTACGCGGGGATGGTCCCGGCGGATCTGGTGCTGGCCTGCGGGATCTTCGGCAACGTGACGGACGCGGACGTCGAGCGCGCCATCGGGTTCCTCCCGCAGCTGTGCGCGCGCGGCGGCTCGGTGATCTGGACGCGGCACCGCAGGGAGCCGGATCTGGTGCCGCGGGTGTGCCGTTGGTTCGAGGAGCGCGGCTTCGAACGCGTCTGGCTGACCGAGCCGGAGCGGGGCTTCGGGGTCGGCGTCCACCGTTTCACGGGCGAGCCGGAGGAGCTGGCGGCCGGGGCGCGGATGTTCACGTTCCTGACATGACCGGGTAGCCCTGCGTCCGCGTCAGCGGACAGGGGTGATCAGGAACGGTCGCGTTCGGGGAGCAGGCGATCACGTCCAGGGTCAGAAAGCCGGTGCCGCGCAGATACCAGCCCGCGTGCACGTCACGGCCGCGCGCGAGGGCGTCGGCGGCCGCGGCGGCCCTCGGCTCCGCCGTCGCGCGGTCGTGATCGACGGCGAACGCCGGCGCCGCGCGCGCCATCTCGCGGCGGAACCAGGCGGCGGCCCCCGGCGCGTCCTGGCAGGTGCGGGTGATCGACGTGGCCGGGCGCAGCAGCCAGTCGGCGAGGCGCATGGGCGTGCAGCGATTGGTGAGGAACTCCGGGGTGCCGGGGCGCCGTGCCGACTCCTGGTCGAACACGCGCCGCTCGCCCTGCCAGTGGTAGGCGTGGAAGTGGGCTGGCCTCATGGCTGAGGCTTCGTCGCCCGCGGGGCGCGCCTGAAGACCCAGGTCGGTGAAGCCCCTGACCGGCTACTCGGGCAGGTCTGCCGCGTCCAGCTTGGCGGTCAGGCGGTGCAGGCGCTCGCGCAGGTCGGTGACCTCGGCCAGGGTCAGCCCCGTCGCCTCGGCGATGCGCCCCGGCACCTCCGCGGCCCCGGCGCGCAGCGCGCACCCCTCGTCGGTGAGCCGCACCGTGACCGAGCGCTCGTCCTCCGCGCTGCGCTCGCGGCGGATCAGCCCGGCCGCCTCGAGCCGCTTGAGCAGTGGCGACACCGTGCCGGTGTCCAGGCGCAGCTGCTCGCCGATCCGCTTGACCGGCACGTCGTCGCGCTCCCACAGCACCAGCATCACCAGGTACTGCGGGTAGGTGAGCCCGAGGTCCCTGAGCACCGAGCGGTAGACGCTCCCGAACGCGCGCGAGGCGGAGTGCAGCGCGAAGCAGACCATGTCGTCGAGGACGAACGGCTCGGGCGACGTCAGGGTCGGTGAGAGGGCGGGGGAGAGGGCGGGAGAAGGGACGGGGGAGGGGCTGGCCGGGCTCATGGCCCCAGGGTAGCTCAGTGCCGGGCAACTAAGTTGTGCACAACTAAGTTGTGTGCTCTAATTCTGGTCGAAGGCGCCGGGCGGACGACCGCCGGGCGACCGCACGCGAACGAGAGGGAACGATCCGCGATGGACGCGTTGTACACCGCTGTGGCCACGGCGAACGGGCGCGACGGCCGCGCCGTCAGCTCCGACGGGCAGCTCGACCTGAGCCTCGCGCTGCCCCCGGCGCTCGGCGGCGACGGCAAGGGCACCAACCCCGAGCAGCTGTTCGCGGCCGGGTACGCCGCCTGCTTCTCCAGCGCGCTTGCGGGCGTCGGCAGGCAGGAGAAGGTCGACACGAGCGAGGTCTCGATAACCGCCGAGGTCGGCATCGGCAAGGACGACTCCGGCTTCTCGCTCCAGGTGACCCTGCGCGCCGAGCTGCCCGACGAGCTGGCGGGCGAGACCGGGCGGCGCCTGCTCGAGCTGGCGCACGCGGTGTGCCCCTACTCCCGTGCCACACGCGGCAACGTCCCGGTGACCCTCGTGGTGGAGTGAGCCGACCCGTTGGGCATGGTGGGGGTATGCGCGACGCGGCGGAACAACTGAAACGAGCGGTACGAGTGGAACGAGTGGGGTGGCGGCTTGCCGGGATCTGCCTGGCGGTGGCGGCGGCGGGGGCGTTGACGGGCGGGTGCCAGTCGGAGGGCGCGGACTCCTCCGACAGCGCGCCGCCCTCGGGGAGCCCCTCGGAGGGCGGGGACCCCTCCGAGGGCGCGGACGGCTCGTCGTCCCCGCCCTCGCCCGAGGGGCTGCCCGCCCCCGACGATGCCCGGGAGCTGCTCGACGGCCTGACGGTCGCCGAGCAGCGTTCCATGACCGGGTACTCGCGGGACCGCTTCCCGCACTGGACCAGCGAGGACGGCTGCACGGTCCGTCAGCGGGTGCTGCTCCGCGACGGCGAGGACGTGGTGACGGACGACGACTGCCAGCCGACCTCGGGATCCTGGTACAGCGCCTACGACGGCGAGACGTACACCGACGCGGGGGACGTGGACATCGACCACATCGTCCCGCTGGCCAACGCCTGGCGCTCGGGCGCCGACGAGTGGACGGACGAGCGGCGCGAGGCGTTCGCGAACGACCTCGAGGGGCCACAGCTGCTCGCGGTCGGCGACCGCGTCAACCAGTCCAAGGGTGACCAGTCACCGGACCAGTGGCTCCCGCCCGTCGAGGCGTACGGCTGCGACTACGCGCGGGCCTGGATCGCGGTGAAGGCGGCCTACGAGTTGAACGTCACCGAACCCGAACAGCGGGAGCTGGGCGCGCTGTTGGACACGTGCGGTGGTGCATGATCCTGGCGTGGACGATTTCGACATGGGCTGGCGGATGACCTTCGAGGCCCGGCGCAGCGGCGAACGGGGCTGGTACGTCGTGGACCCGGTCGGCAGCCTGGTGCACGTCCCCGGCGATGACGGCCACCCGCGCGCGGCGTTCTTCGGCGAGGACCGCGCGGCGGCGGAGGGCCTGGCGGCGCGCCTCAACGCGCAGCCCGACGAGCACATGTAGCGCGCCGCGGGCCACCAACGGGTGAACGCCCGCGTGTCGACGCACAGTGGCGCGCCCCCGCGTGGGGCGCGCCACGACGGCGCGCGGAGACCCGGGTCGCGCCCCGCCGGGGGCGCGACCGCGGAAGGACGCGGCTAGCGCGCGAACGTGCTGTCGCAGTCCATGCACTGCCAGCGGCGGGGCATGCCGGTGCTGGTCACGTTGATGCTGCCGCAGCTCGGGCACTTCATCTGGTCTCCTTCGTGGATACCCCGGCCTTCAGGCCGGGGAGGAAACGAGGCTCCTGCGGAGCAGGGCGGGGAAGGCGAATCGCCGCCAGGGCGATTCGGCGTCTACGGTCACCGATCGACACCTGGTGTACAACAAGGCGCTGGAGGAACGTACCCGGGCCTGGTACGGCGAGCAGCGGCGCGCCTCCTACACGCAGTCGTCCGCCGCGCTGACGGAGTGGAAGAAGACCGAGAGACTGGCGTTCCTGACGGAGGTGTCCTCCGTCCCGTTCCAGCAGGCGTTGCGTCACCTTCAGACGGCGTTCGCCAGCTTCTTCGCCAGGCGGGCCGGGTACCCGCGTTACAAGTCGCGGAAGAGGTCGAGGGCGTCGGCCGAGTACACCCGGAGCGCCTTCGCATGGCGTGAGAGGGAGTTGACGCTGGCGAAGATGAGCGGGCCCCTGGACATCCGCTGGTCGCGTCCCCTGCCCCAGGGGGCGGAGCCGTCCACCGTGACCGTGTCCCGCGACGCGGCGGGCCGCTGGTTCGTCTCCCTGCTGTGCGAGGACACCCCCGCCCCGGTCCCGGCGACCGCGAACACGGTCGGCATCGACGCGGGCATCACCTCCCTGGTGACCCTGTCCACCGGCGAGAAGATCACCAACCCCCGGCACGAGCGGCGTGACCGCGCCCGCCTGGCCCGCGCGCAGCGGGAGTTGTCCCGTAAGGCGAAGGGCTCGAACAACCGCGAGGCCGTCCGCAACCTGCTCAAGAACGGCCGTCTCGCGCGCGCCATCTCCGACGCGTCGTGGACGGAACTTCGCTCCATGCTGGAGTACAAGTGCGCCTGGTACGGGCGTGACCTCGTGGTGATCGACCGATGGTTCCCCAGCTCCAGGCTGTGCGGGGCCTGCGGCACGGTCCGCGGGAAACTGCCGCTGAACGTCCGGACGTGGACGTGTGACTGCGGCGCGGTGCACACCATCCTGGCCGCCGGGCTGGCGGCAGCAGCCTGTGGAGACGGTGTAAGACCTCAACGGGAGTCCTCCCGGACAAGGCAGTCGTCGATGAAACAGGAATCCCAGCGGGCGACCGCTGGAATCCCCCGCCTTCAAGCGGGGGAGGAATTCAAGTCCTCGGTCCTCCGTTCACACGTTCACAGCAAGCCGCCGATGCTGCGGCGGTTGGCCTGGCGCACCTTCTCGCGGAGCAGGTCGCTCGCGTTCACCGGGCGCACGTCGACCGGCTCCGCGTCCCATTCCGCTCCGCCCCTCATGGGCCTGAGCCGGTAGGTGGCGCCCTTGTGCGCCACGACCACTCCCACCTTGCCGCTCAAGGTGTCCTGGGCGAGCGCGCCGATCTCGATGGCCGCGATGGTGTCGATGCTGTCGATGACCTCTGTGTCGCGCTCCGGGGCCTGCGGTTCCTGGCTGCTGGTCGTCATGAAGACTGACTCTCCCGCGCTCTCCGTAATGGGACGCTCACCAGCATGAGGCGTCCGGCACGTCCTGACCAGACCGAATCCGTGGAGATCTCGCCCGAAGTTGATATCGCCGCGCTCATGTTGACGAGCGCGGCGATGTCGTTCGGCGGTGCGTTCTAGAGCGCGTTCGCCCGGGTGATCTCCGCGAACCAGCGCCCGCTGTCCTTCAGCGTCCGCTTCTGCGTCTCGAAGTCCACGTGCACGAGCCCGAACCTCTTCGAGTAGCCGTGGGACCACTCGAAATTGTCGAGCAGCGTCCACACGAAGTACCCGCGCAGGTCGACGCCTTCGGCGATCGCCCGGTGCGCGGCGCGGAAGTGGGCCTCCAGATAGGCCCGCCGCTCCTCGTCCTTGACGTGCCCCTCGGGGGTGACGCGGTCGTCGAACGCCGCCCCGTTCTCCGTGACATACAGCGGCGGCGCCCCGTACTCGCGCGCGAGCCGCGTCAGCGTCTCGTACAGCCCGTCGGGGTCGATCTCCCAGCCCATCGCCGTCTCCGGCACCCCGCGCCTGACGAACTCCACGTCCTCGGAGCCCACCCAGTGCGAAGGCCCGCCGCGCGCGGTGCCCGCGCGGACGACGTGGCGCGAGTAGTAGTTGACGCCGAGGAAGTCCAACGGCGTGGCGATCACGGCCAGATCGCCCTCGTGGACATGCTCGGTGCCCACCACCCCCGCCAGGTCGTCCACCACGTCGGCGGGGTAGGAGCCGCGCAGCAGCGGGTCGAGGAAGAAGCGGTTCATCAGGCCGTCGACGCGGCGGGCCGCGTCGCGGTCGGCCTCGCCGTCCGTCACCGGGTCGACGGGATACAGGTTGACGGTGATGCCCACGTTGGCCGCGCCCTGCCCGCGCAGCACGCCCGCCGCGAGGCCGTGCCCCAGCATCAGGTGGTGCGCGGCGCGCACCGCGGCGGCCCCGTCCGTGCGGCCAGGGGCGTGGATGCCGCTCGCGTGGCCGAGGAACGCCGAGCACCAAGGCTCGTTCAGCGTCGTCCAGTCGGGCGCCCGGTCGCCAAGGCGCTGGTGGATCAGCGCGGCGTACTCCGCGAACCGCTCCGCCGTGTCCCGGTGCGGCCAGCCGCCCGCGTCCTCGAGCGCCTGCGGCAGATCCCAGTGGTAGAGCGTCACCCAGGGCTTGATGCCGTGGTCGAGCAGGCCGTCGACCAGGCGGCTGTAGAAGTCGACGCCCGCGCCGTTGAGCGGGCCGTGCCCGTCGGGCTGGACGCGCGGCCAGGCGAGCGAGAAGCGGTAGTGCGTGACGCCGAGGTCGGCGAGCAGCGAGAGGTCCTCGGGGTAGCGGTGGTAGTGGTCGTCCGCCAGGTCGCCGGTCTGGTCGAGGTGCACCTTGCCCGGCGTGTGGGAGAACGTGTCCCAGATCGACGGCAGGCGCCCGTCGGCGGTCACGGCGCCCTCGATCTGGTAGCTCGCGGTGGCGGTGCCCCAGGCGAAGCCCTCGGGGAAACGGACGGGGCTCGGGTCAGTTGTCATCTGGGCTTTCTTTCGTGGATACCCCGGCCTTCAGGCCAGGGAGGAAACGAAGCTCCTGCGGAGCAGGGCAGGAAAGGCCGGTTCGCCGTCGGGGCGGACCGGCGTCCGCCGCCCACCGGCCGAGACCCGCCACTCACAGGGGAGTTGATAGGCTGTGAGGTATGGTGCGGCAGGTCAAGCGGGCGTTCAGGTACCGCTTCTACCCCACGGACGGGCAGGCGGCCGAGCTGTCGCGGACGTTCGGCTGTGTCCGCCTGGTGTACAACAAGGCGCTGGAGGAACGTACCCGGGCCTGGTACGGCGAGCAGCGCCGCGTCTCCTACGCGCAGTCGTCCGCCGCGCTGACGGAATGGAAGAAGACCGAGGGACTGGCGTTCCTGGGCGAGGTGTCCTCCGTCCCGCTCCAGCAGGCGTTGCGTCACCTTCAGACGGCGTTCGCGAACTTCTTCGCCAAGCGGGCCGGGTACCCGCGCCACAAGTCGCGGAAGAGGTCGAGGGCGTCGGCCGAGTACACCCGGAGCGCCTTCGCATGGCGTGAGGGGGAGTTGACGCTGGCGAAGATGAGCGGGCCGCTGGACATCCGCTGGTCGCGTCCGCTGCCCGGGGGAGTGGAGCCGTCCACCGTGACGGTGTCCCGTGACGCGGCGGGCCGCTGGTTCGTGTCCCTGCTGTGCGAGGACACCATGGTCCCGGCCCCGGCGACCACGAACGCGGTCGGTGTCGACGCGGGCATCACCTCGCTGGTGACCCTGTCCACCGGCGAGAAGATCACCAACCCCCGGCACGAGCGCCGCGACCGCGCCCGCCTGGCCCGCGCACAGCGCCAGTTGTCCCGTAAGGCGAAGGGCTCGAACAACCGCGAGAAGGCCCGCCGTAAGGTCGCCCGGGTCCACGCCCGGATCGCCGACCGGCGCCGGGACTTCCTCCACAAACTCACCACTCGGCTCGTCCGTGAGAACCAAACGGTCGTGATCGAGGACCTCACCGTCCGCAACCTGCTCAAGAACGGCCGTCTCGCGCGCGCCATCTCGGACGCGGCCTGGACGGAACTTCGCTCCATGCTGGAGTACAAGTGCGCCTGGTACGGGCGCGACCTCGTGGTGATCGACCGCTTCTTCCCCAGCTCGAAGCTGTGCGGGGCCTGCGGCACGGTCCGCGAGAAACTGCCGCTGAACGTCCGGACGTGGACGTGCGAGTGCGGCGCGGTGCATGACCGTGACGTGAACGCGGCACGCACCATCCTGGCCGCCGGGCTGGCGGCAGCAGCCTGTGGAGACGGTGTAAGACCTCAACGGGAGTCCTCCCGGACACGGCAGTCGTCGATGAAACAGGAACCCCAGCGGGCGACCGCTGGAACCCCCCGCCCTTAGGCGGGGGAGGAAGTCAAGTGCGGACTTTCGCTGGTGGTTCGGTGGTTCGGTGGGCCGTTCAGTGCTGCCAGTGGGACGGGGGCGCCGCGAGCCCCTCGACGACCGGCCACAGCTCGTCGGGGACGGGCAGGCGGGCCAGGCGAAGCGTTTCCTCGACGCGCTCGGGGCGGGTCACGCCGATGACGGTGGAGGCGATGCGGGGGTCCTTCGTCGAGAACTGGATGGCCGCGGCGGCCAGGGGCACATCGTGCCGCGCGCACGCCGCCTCGATCTCGCGTACCCGGCCGAGAATCACGTCATCCGCCTCCCGATAGGCGTATCTGCCGTGCGCGTCAGGGCCCTTGGCGAGGATGCCGCCGCCGAACGGCGCGGCGTTGACCACGGCGAGCCCGGCCGCGCGGGCCGCGTCGATCAGGGCGTCGGCCGAACGGTCGATCAGCGTCCACCGGTTGTGGGTGAGCAGCACCTCGAACGCGCCCGTCGCCACATAACGCCCCATCAGGTCGACGGGCCCACCCGCCACGCCGATGTGCGCGGCCAGGCCCTCCTCGTGGATGCGGACCAGCTCGTCGACCGGGCCGCCTGGCGCGACCGCGCGCTCGAACGGGATGTGCTCGGGGTCGTGCAGGTAGAGGAGTTGGACGCGGGAGAGGCCAAGGCGTTCCAGGCTGCCCTCGAAGGAACGGCGGACCTGGGCGGCGGAGAAGTCCCCGGTGACCGGGTCACGGTCCACCTTGGTGGCCAGCACGGCGCCGGGCGGCAGGCCGCCGCGCTCGGCGAGCGCGGCGCCAACGACGCGTTCGCCGCGCCCGTCGTCGCCGTAGCCCGCGGCGGTGTCGAGGAACGCCGCCCCGCTGTCGAGCACGGCGCGCACGGTCGCCACCGCGCGCTCCTCGGGGACCTCGTAGCCGAACGCCGTCGGCATGCTGGACAGCGGGCCGCCGCCGAAGCAGATCTCGGGTACGGCGAGGCTCGTTCCGCCGAGGGGGCGGCGGGGGAACGCGCCAGGCCCGACGCTCATCGGGCCCTCATCCGCTCAAGGGCGCGGTGGCGAGGGGGAGCTGGGGCACCGTTGACCGGGAGCGTGACCGGGAGCGTGATCGTGATCGGCATGCCGACGATGATGACCGCTGGCGGCGCCTGAGGCAGTGACGCGCGCGACAGCGCACGGCCCTTGCCACGCGCCGGGGTGTGCGTCAACGCGCCCGCGCGACGGCGAGGGCAGGGGTCTAGTGCGGCGGCCGGTAGTTCTCGGCCTTGTCCAGGATCGCGGTGAAGCGCTCCCACTGGGCCGCGGCCTCGGCCGTGGGGCCCACGGTGAAGTCCTCGGGATCGAGAAAGCTCAGTCGCTCGCGCGTGGCCGGGTCGAGATCCCGCCACGCGGCCTCATCCTGCGGTGACCGAGCCACAGTCGTCGCACACCCAATTGCCGTTGTTGAGTCTGCGGCCCTTGATCGACCCGCACGACGGACACTCCACGGGCTGCCCCCTCACGCATCGCCAGCCTGGGGCATCCGACTGTAGCGTGCGGCGACCACCCGTGGCAGCCCCCGGCGGCGGGCCCGAGCCGCCGGGGGCCGACGGGCCGTCAGAGGATGCGCAGCAGCCGGTCGCCGAGGCCGGGTTCGCCGAGTGGCTCGCCGAGCGCCAGCGGAACGGTGACCCCGTCGGGTCCGTCACCGACCGTCAGCGTGCCGACCTCCGCGCCCGCGTCCGCGGAGCCGGGGACGCCGTCCTCTGGCGCGTTGAGCTGGAGTGACACCTCGAGGCCCGCCCAGCCGACCGCCTGGACCTCCTCGGTGACGACGACCGGCGTCCGCCCGCCCAGACCGTCGTCCACGTGGCCGACCACCTCACCCTCGCCGATCACCGTCTCCGCGGTGAGCTGATCCTGAGCGAACCTGATCAACTGGTCACCCATGTTGAGCGCTTGCACCAGGATCGAGTTGTCCTGCGGATCAGGTCCCTGATCGAGCACGGCGCCCACGATCAGGCGCGTGTCGTCGCCGACCTGCTGGTGGGCGGCGAACATCAGGTTCCCGCCCGCGGCGGTCGAGGTGCCGGTCTTGATGCCGACGACGCCATTGACGGGCACGAGGCCGTTCCAGTTGCCGTGGACGGTGCCCTGGCTGTCCTCGTACGACGGCATGCGGGCGATCTGCCGGAACACCGGGTCGTCCATCGCCGCCTTGGCCAGCAGCACCTGGTCGTCCGCGGTGGAGACGGTGGTCTCGTCGAGGCCGCTCGGGTCGGTGTAGGTGGTGTCGTCCATGCCGAGGTCGGCCGCCGCGGCGTTCATCTTCTCCACGAACGCCTCCTGCGACTCGGAGTCCCAACGCGCCAGCAGCCGGGCCACGTTGTTCGCGGAAGGAATCATGATCGCCTGGAGCGCCTCGCGCTGGGTGATCGTGGATCCGGCCTCGACGGGAACGGTCGACTCGGCGTCCGTCTCGGCGAGTCCCGCCTCGTCCTCGGCCAGTTGGTCGACGGGGATGGTCTCGCCGTCCTCGTCCTCGCCCATGGGGTGCTCCTGGAGGATCACATAGGCGGTCATCACTTTTGCGACGGAGGCGATCGGCACCGGCTCCTGCTCGCCCGAGGACCCGAACGAGCCGAGCCCCTCGACCTCGAGCGCCGACTGCCCCTCGGTGGGCCACGGCACGGACGGCGCCTCGCCGTCGAACGTGAACGTCGGCGCCGCGGTCAGCTCGAGCGAGGGCTCGGGGAGCGGGCGGAACCACTGCGCCACCGCGATCACGACCAGCAGGAGCACGACGAGCGGCGTCCAGATCTTGATGCGGCGCAGCAGGGTGCGCAACGGCGTGGGCGGGGGCGCGGGCTTGTTGGTGAGCGCCGCCAGCAGCACGAGGGGGTCGCGCGGCTCCTCCTCGGGCGCCTCCGTGGGGCGCGGCGGGTCGGCGGGCCGCAGCGGGACCGCCTTGGAGTCGGGCGAGGGCGTGGGCGGCGCGACCCGGGGGTCGGCGGGCTTCTCGGAACGCTGCTCGGGCAGTCGCAGCACGCTCGTCGGCTGGTCGACGCGAGGCGCGGCCTCGTCGTCGGACTCCTTGCCCGGCTCGTTCGCGTCCTCGGGCAGTCGCAGCACGCTGGTCGGCTGGTCGACGCGAGGCGCGGCCTCCCCGTCCTCGTCCCCATCGGCCGGTGCGCGGAGCTGCGTGGTCCCACGATCGCCGCTGTCCGCCTTCGGTTCCTCGCCCGCCTGGGCCGGGACGCGGAGTTGCGTGGTCCCGTCGTCGTCGCCGTTGTCCGCCTTCGGTGCTTTCTCGGGCTCCTCCTGGTCGTCCGCGGCAGCGGGCGTCTCGTCCGTCTCGGCCGGGACGCGCAGTTGGGTCGTCCCGCCGTCGCCAGCGTCCCGCTTCGGCTTCTCGCCCCCCGCGGCAGCGGGCGCGCTCCCGTCGCCCGCTGAGGCGTCGGCGGGCCCGTCGGCCGCCGGGGCCTCGTCCTCGCCGTCGCCGCCGCTCTCCGGGGCGTCCGCGGTGTTCCCGGCCTCCGCCGCCTCCTCGGGTTCCCGGTCCTCCGCGGCAGCGGGCTCCGCGGACCCCGCGGGCTCCGCGGGCTCCTCGCCCGGCTCGGCCCGCACGCGCAGGTGGGTCGTTCCGCGGTCCCCGCGGCCCCGCTCCGCCGGTATGGGTGGGGCCTCGGGGGCCTCCGGGGCCTCAGGGGCCCGTGGTGCTGTCGTGCCGCTTCCTGTGGCGGTCTCGCTCTCCTCCGGGCCCACGGCCCGATCCTCGTCCCCGGGAACCTTGGCAACCTGGGGAACCCTTCCGGGGTCCTCAGGCGTCTTCTCCGATGACTCCTGCTCCCGCTCCCGATCCGAAATGTCCGGGGACTCGCCCGCCACCCGTACCTCCCTACGCGTCGTTCACCGAATGGGCCGCTGCTTCCCCCAGTTTGCCGGGTCCCGCGCACCTCAGTGCGACAAGCCGCGGGCGGTGGAGGGGCGCTGCCTCATGGGCTGGGACGACAACGACATATCTACGGGTTCCCTCACAAAACAACCACGCACTCTCGACAGAACAATGTGAGAGGCGTCACCCTGTCTGTCATCCACGCGGGGAGGCATGGATGGGCAGGAGTCGTAGAACCATTCCGGAGGAGCTGCTGCTGCTCGCTCTGGACCCGGCCACGGGTACCACCGCGCAGCCGCAGTCGCTCGACCTCGGCCTCGCCGGGGCACAGCTCGTCGAGCTGGCCTTGGCGGGACGGATAGCCCCAGATGGGGACCGAATAGCCGTGGTGCTGCCACGGCCGACCGGAGATCCCACGCTGGACTCCGCACTGGAGCTGCTGCGCAGGCGCGGCAGCCCGGTACGCGCGGTCCACTGGATCGGCGGGCCCCGTCTCGGGCTTCGCCAAACGTATCTCTCGCATCTGGAACGCTGCGGCATGGTGCACGCGGTGGAGAACCAGATGTGCGGAGTTCTGCCGACGACCAGGTACCAGGCGACGGATACCGCGGTCAGCAGGCAGATCCGGGCTCGGCTCGACACCGCGATCCGTACCGGCACACCACCGGACGCACGGACCGCGGCGCTGGCGGCCCTGGCCCACGCGGTGGGCCTCGGCAAGCACCTCTATCCCGGGAACGAGGGGCGGTCGTCCCGCTCCAGACTCCGGGATCTGATCAGGCACGACCCGATGGGCGGCCTCGTGGCGCACGCCGTCATGGATGTGCAGAACGGCGTGGCCGGTCAGGCGGCCGCGGCTCGTCGACCCGCGCAGGGCGGCACCCGCAAGGCGGGGCGCGCACCGGCGCCGGCGGCGGCCATGGCTGTGGTCGGCCAGTCGCAGCAGCTCACCGACGAGCCCCGGCGGAGAGGAGGGACGCGAGCCGCAGTCGTTCGTCCTTCGCTCTCGCACTAGGTGCGCGCCGCGGGTCGCGGCCCGCGCATCCGACCGACCAACCCGGGAGCCGCATTCGAGCACGGGGTGTGGCGGCGGCCACAGACGACGGCCGTCGCCACACCCCATGCTTGTGCCCGGCCACGCGCTGTCGCGTATCCGCCGGCTCACGTCCCGTGATTCCCGAGCGGGCGCGCCGTGTCGGGTGGCACTCTGCTGAACAGCGGCCGTCGTCTCCGACCGGCCACATCGACGGAGGTGCGCAAGTCCCGTGACCGGCAACGTCAATCCCACCGTCAGGCGACGCAGACTCGGCCAGGAGCTGAGACGGCTGCGCGAGGACCGCAACATGACGGCCGAGGGCGTCGCCGAGCGGCTGCTGGTCTCCCAGTCCAAGATCAGCAGGCTGGAGAACGGCCGCCGCAGCATCAGCCCGCGCGACGTGCGGGACCTGTGCGAGGTCTACGGCGTCGAGGACAAGAAGCTTGTCGAGTCGCTCATGCAGATGGCGCGGGAGTCGCGTCAGCAGGGCTGGTGGCACGCGTTCGCCGAGCTGTCGCCGACCTACAGCGTCTACATCGGCCTCGAGACGGACGCCTCGTCGCTGCGGGTGTACGAGCCGCAGATGGTGCCGGGGCTGTTCCAGACGCAGGGGTACGCCACCGCGCTCATATCGGGGGCGCTGCCCGAGGTCGGCCCCGACGAGGTCAACAGCCGTGTCCAGGTGCGCCTTCGGCGCCAGCAGCGGCTGTACGACGAGCGGAGTCCGTTACGCCTGTGGGCCGTCGTGGACGAGGCGGCGCTGCGGCGGCAGGTCGGCGGGCCATCGACGATGCTCGAGCAGATCCACCGCCTGACCGAGTGCTCGCTGCTGCCCCATGTGACGCTCCAGGTACTGCCGTTCTCGGCGGGCGCGCATCCCGCGGTCAACGGGCAGTACACGATCCTGGAGTTCCCCGAGGCGAGCGACTCCACGGTGATCTACCTGGAGGGCGGCACGAACGACCTCTACCTGGAGAAGCCGCACGACGTGCAGCACTACAGCGTGATGTACGAGCACCTGCGCGCGCAGTCGCTCAGTCCCGAGCAGACGCGCGGGGTCCTCGGACAGCTCGCGGAGGAGTACAAGAGCGCGCTCCGCTGAGGCGGGGAGGCCCGGGGCGCGGGGGCAGAGAATACCGCCCAACTCCCTTGCAGCGCACGGAAGTAACGGGCGCGCCACCCGGACGGGTGAAGCGCGCCTTCCCGGCCCCTTCCCGGCTAGTACGTTCGCCGCACCACACACCGACCGGTCAGGAGCCGGAGTGAACATGGCAATGCGGCAAGGCGTGACGTGCACATGGCGGAAATCCTCCTACTCGGGGGGTACCGGCGCCTGTCTCGAGGTGCTGATCCCCGTACGCGACGGGCTGGCGGTCCGTGACTCCAAGGCCCCCGCCGGGCCGAGACTCGGCTTCGGGGCCGACGCGTGGTCGGCGTTCCTCGCCGAGCTCGACGACAGGGCGTTCACCCTCTGCTGAACGAGGGGCGACTGTCAGTGGCGGGTGCGAGCATGGTCCGCATGAACGAGATCGCCGCGTACTGGGACGCCGCCGTGTCCGCCTTCGACGACGAGCCGGACCACGGGCTGCGCGACGCCCGGGTCAGAGCCGCGTGGGCGCGGCGCCTCGACGACTGGATCCCGGGAGGCGCGCCCGGGGGAGTCGACGTGCTCGACGTCGGCTGCGGGACCGGCACGCTCTCGGTCCTGCTGGCCGAGCGGGGCCACCGCGTCACCGGGGTGGACGTGGCGCCGCGCATGGTGGCGGCTGCGGAGGAGAAGGCGGAGGCGGCCGGGGTCGCGGTGACGTTCGTCGTGGGCGACGCGGCGGCCCCGCCGGTGGGCGCGGGCCGGTTCGACGTCGTGCTGGCCAGGCACCTGCTGTGGACGCTGCCCGACCCGACGTCGGCGCTGCGGGCCTGGGCGGGCAGGCTGCGGCCCGGCGGGCGGCTGGTGCTGGTGGAGGGGCGGTGGCGGCAGTCCGCGGCGGCCAGGCCGTATGTGCCCGAGGCCGCCGCGCTGCCGTGGCACGGCGGGGTGACCGCGACCGAGCTCGCGCTCGCGGTCACGCCGCTGGTGGCCGACATCAGGGTCGAGGAGCTGGACGACGACCCCGACCTGTGGGGGAAGCCGGTCGACGACGAGCGGTACGCGCTGGTGGCGCACGTCCCCCGGCAGGGGGGTGAGGCCGATCTCTAGTCGTGTCTAGTCGCGCCCGGCCGTGGGGGCCCTCCCGCCGAACTCCGCGAGGGCGTTCTCGACGATCCCCTTGAGGCGGGCGTGGTGGGCGCCGCGCCAGTAGACGCGGCCGCAGTCGGCGCACTGCGCGAAGACATCCTGGGTGGAGAGCGTGCCCGCCTCGAGGCGGGACCTGACGGTCTCCTTGTCGGCGGGGCGCAGCGGCCCGTTGCACGCCGTGCACCGCGTCCAGGGCGCCAGGTCAGGGGCGAACCTGCCGAGAACGTCGCGCAGCTGCTCCTCGGGCCTGTCGCTGTAGACATAGGCGCCCGCCCACAGCTCGCGCCTGCGCAGCAGCCCGCGGTCCCGGGAGAGCAGCACCCGGCGCTCGCGCGCGGAGCGAGCGGCGAGGGCCGGGTCCCCCGGGTCGGCGCTCTGGTAGGCGGCGTCGACGCCGAGCAGCCGCAGCCGCCTGGCCAGCCGCCCGAGGTGGACATCGAGGAGGAAGCGCAGCGGCGCCCCCGGCACCCGCTGCGGCCTGGCCACGTGGTCGACCTCGACGGCGTCGCCCTCGCCGGGCACGAGCGACGAGGGGACCTCGTGGCCGTTCACCAGCAGGCGGCCCACCTCGGTCAGCGGCACCCCGAGGGACTCCACGACATGGCCCAGGGTGGATGAGCCGTCGGTGACCACGGGGGTGCCAGGGGCTCGGCGCTCGGCAGACGCGAAACGCCGCAGCTCGGGGGCGAGGGTGACATGGATCCGCGGTCCGTTCACCCCGTCAGGATGCCACCGCCCCGGCCCGCTCCGCCCGGCCTTTCCCCGTCCGTGTGCGGGCCCGGTGGTGCGCGCCTACGCTGAGGGGAGGGAGGTGCCGTCATGTCCGATTCATCCGCGTCCTCGCCCGCGTCCGACGACAGCCAGCCCACGCCCGACCACCTGCTGCACACCGGGACCGAGGGGCCGATCGACCCCGAGGACCTGGTGCGGCTCAGCGGCCGGGAGCCGACCCCCGAGTTGGTCGAGGAGGCCAGGCGCCGCCTCGAGGAGGAGGGCCCCGCCGCGGCGGAGCGCTATCTGCCCTGAGCCCCGGCTGCCCTGAGGTCCGGCTCCCCTGCCCCGCCCGTTCCGGAATGAACCGCTGACCCCCCTGGTTGCCCTCCAGGTATGGCACAGGACGACCGGGCAGGACGACCAGGGAGGCGGGCTGACGTGGCCGACGCGGCGGCAGCGGGAGCAGGGAACGGCGACGACATCCGCGGGGTGCGGCACGGGCGGGCGCCCGTTCCGCTGTCCGTGCTCGACCTCGCGACCGTGGGGAGCGGGGTGACCGCCACCGAGGCGCTGCGCGCGACCACCGCGCTGGCCCGCCTGGCCGAGCGACGTGGCTACCACAGGTTCTGGGTCGCCGAGCACCACTCGATGCCAGGCGTGGCCAGCTCGTCGCCGCCCGTGATCCTCGGCCACCTGGCCGGGCAGACCGAGCGGATCCGGCTGGGCTCCGGGGGCGTCATGCTGCCCAACCACCAACCCCTCGTCGTCGCTGAGCAGTTCGGCACCCTCGAGGCGCTGGCCCCGGGCCGCGTCGACCTGGGCCTCGGCCGCGCGCCCGGCACCGACGGCGCCACGATGGCCGCGCTGCGGCGCGGCAGGACGGACGGGGCCGAGGAGTTCCCCGCGCAGGTGTCGGAGCTGATCCGGTTCCTCGACGACGACTTCCCCGACGCCCACCCGTACTCCCGCGTGCACGCCGTGCCCGGCCCGATCCAGGGCACCGTGCCGGGCGGCGTGCGGTCCCCGGGCAGGCCGCCGGTGTGGCTGCTCGGCTCGTCGGGCTTCAGCGCGGAGCTCGCGGGGCGGCTCGGCCTGCCGTTCGCGTTCGCCCACCACTTCTCGGCCGTCCACACGATCCCGGCGCTCGACCTCTACCGGCGGGTGTTCCGCCCCTCCGACGTGCTCGACGCGCCCTACGCCCTCATCGGCGTCTCCGCGCTCGCCGCCGAGGACGAACGCGAGGCCCACCGCCAGGTGCTCACCGGCGCGCTCTCCATGATCCGGCTGCGCACGGGCCGCCCGGGCCTGATCCCGACGCCCGATGAGGCGGCGGCGTACGCGTTCAGCCCGATGGAGCGGGAGTTCGTCGACGAGTGGCTGTCCAACGTGGTCTTCGGCACGCCCGACGCGGTGCGCGAAGGGCTCGACGCGCTCGCGAAGCGCACGGGCGCCGACGAGTTGATGATCACCACCACCGCCCACACCCCCGCGTTCCGCCTCGCCAGCTACCAACTGATCGCGGACGCCTACGCGTTGCCGGACGCCCAAGTATCGCCGGACGCCGCAGGGGAGTGAGCCCCGGCGCGGGACTGGGCCGTTCGGGGCGTGCGGGGCGACCGTGGCTGTCAGGGGCCAGGGGGAGGGCGTAGGGTGCCGCCACTCGCTCCTGTGGGACCGAACGGGGAACGACATGGCGCACCGACCGAGCGTGCCGGGGGACTTGGACCATCCACGGCGGCTGTGGGCCCGCGCCGCCACGCTGGGGCTGCTGGCCACGGCGGGCTTCGACGGGGACGCGTACCAGCTGCGCGCGGGCGGCCTGCGGTGCGACGGCGCGGGCGGCACCCACTGGTGGCGGCTGACCCGGCACCCGGGCGGGCGCACCGTCTTCCGTGGCCAGGACGTGGACGGCAGCCACGGCCATCTGCGGCGCGTGCCGGTCGACTTCCTCGCGGGCGGGCCCGACTGGCTGCCATGGCCCGAGCTGCGCTCCGAGCAGGAAGGCTGCGCGCTCGGCTACGTGTACTGGTGGCAGGACGGCGGCTGGGGCCGCGCGCCCTACCCCGACGACCTCGTGGACGACGGGCTCGAACCCGCCGCCGGCTGGGTCGGCGACGACGGGCGGCTGGTCGACCAGTTGGGGGAGGCGGCCGGGCGCGGGCCCGACCTCAGCGCGGCGGTGTTCGCGTTCCTCGACCGCGCCGAGGGGCGCACGGTGGACGAACGCGCGGTCACCACGCTGCTCGGCGCCTGCACGGCGCCCGAGCGACCCGATCCCGCGATGGTCGCCGTCGCCCTGGACTTCGCGGCGCGCGCGGCGCTGACGTCGGCGGGCGACGCGCCGGGGAACGGCTGAGCCGCGCCGCGCCCCCGCGTCACCAGCCCGTGAACGCTCACCAGCCCGTGAACGCTCACCAGCCCGTGAACGCCGCCGTCACGGGCGCGTGGTCGCTCCAGCGCTCGTCGTGGCTCGCCGCGCGTTCCACGAACGCCTCGGTCGCCCGCCCGGCCAGGCCCCGGGTGGCCATGAGCATGTCGATGCGCCAGCCCGTGTCGTTGTCGAACGCCCGCCCCCGGTAGGTCCACCAGCTGTAGGGCCCCTCGCGGTCGGGGTGCAGGGCGCGGACCACATCGGTCCAGCCGCCGTCCTCGGGCGCCAGGACCCGGCCGAGCCAGGCGCGTTCCTCGGGGAGAAAGCCCGACTTGTCGCGGTTGCCGCGCCAGTTCTTGATGTCGGCCTCGCGATGGGCGATGTTCCAGTCGCCGCACACCAGCGCCTCGCGCCCATCGGCTGCGGCCTTGCCGCGCAGCTCGGCCAGGTACGCGAAGAACGCGGCCATGAAGCGTTCCTTCATCTCCTGCTTCGGGGTGCCCGCCTCGCCGGTCGGCAGATAGAGGCTGCCGATCGTCACCCCCGGCAGGTCCACCTCCAGATAGCGGCCCGCCTTCGCGAACTCCGGCGCGCCGAAGCCCACCCGGACCGCCTCGGGCGCGCGCCGGGTCAGCACGGCCACCCCCGCGCGCCCCGGCGTGTCCGCGGGGGCGTACACCGCGTGCCAGCCCTCGGGCACGCGGACGTCGTCAGGCAGTTGGTGTTCCTCGGCCCGCACCTCCTGGAGGCAGACGACGTCCGCGCGCGAGGTGGCGAGCCACTTCAGGTAGCCCTTGCGGGAGGCGGCCCGCAGGCCGTTGACGTTCACGGTGGTCACGGTCAGCACCGCACGACCGTACCCGTTCCCCGTTCCGCGCCCAGGGCGCCCAGCGCGCCCAGCGCGTCCGCGGTGGCGGCGTCGGCCGGGAGGTGCACCACGAGGCGGTGCTCCTCCGTCCCCGGCAGCGCCAGGCTCTCGAACGCAAGACGCAGCGGCCCGGCCACCGGGTGGAGCCACCGTTCGACGCCCGTCCACGCGGGCAGGACGGCGGAAGCGGCGAAGCGGCGCGCGAACTCCCCGCCCGCCGTGATGGACAGCTCGTCGGCGAACACGGCCACCGCCGCGTCCCCCAGGTCCGCCGCGGCCCGCAGCGCCGCCGCGCGCTCGTCCGCGACGCGCTCCCACTCGGGGAACGCCTCGCGCGCCCGCGCGTCGGTGAACACATAGCGGTGGATGTTCGGCGGGTCGGCGTCGAGCAGCCCCAAGGGCCCGGCGAGCAGCCCGAACCCCTCGGTGTGCGCGAGCACGTCGCCCCACGGGTCGGCCACGAACGCGGGCGCCGGGTCGAGGCGTTCGAGCAGGGCGCGCACGGTGGGGCGCACCGTCCGCACGGCGGGGACCGACGAGGGGCAGGGCCCGCCGCTCGCCGCCTTGACCAGCCGCTGCAGATGGACGCGCTCGTCGGGCGTGAGGTCCAGGGCGTCGGCCAGCGCGCCGAGCACCTGGCCCGAGGGATGGCGGTCGGAGCCGCGTTCGAGGCGGGTCAGATACTCGACGCTGACCCCCGCCAACGCGGCGAGCTCGGCCCGCCGCAACCCGGGCGTCCGGCGGCGCTCCCCGGCGGGAAGCCCCACATCGGCGGGGCCGATCGCCTCCCGCCGCGCCCGCAGGAACCTGCCCAGAGCGTTGTCGGCCATGCCCGCGAGTCTAGGCCGGGCCGTTCGCGAGGGGGACCCTGCCGGGGACTCCCTCCCCTCGCGCGCGCGGCCCACGCTTGCGTGCATGAGCACAACGACTTCCCCCCTGCGCTACCGGCTCTTCGGGCGGACCGGGCTGCGCGTCTCGGAGCTGTTCCTCGGCACGATGGGCCTCGACGACGAGGCGGAGGCCCGGCGCGTGATCAACGCGTACGCCGACGCGGGCGGCAACGTCCTCGACACCGCGTCCGCCTACGGCGACGGCGAGAGCCTGCTCGGCGCGGTCGTCGAGCGGCGCGACCGCTTCGTCATCGCCACCAAGTACACGCTCTCGCACGACGCGGCCGACCCCAACGCCTCGGGCAACCACCGCAAGAACCTGCGGTCGTCGCTCGAGCGGAGCCTGCGGCGGCTGCGCACCGACCACATCGACGTCTTCTGGGTGCACCTGTGGGACCGGCACACCCCGGTCGAGGAGACGATGCGCGCGCTCGACGACGCGGTGCGCGCGGGCAAGGTGCTCTACGTCGGCATCTCCGACGCCCCCGCCTGGGTCGTCGCCCGCGCCAACACCCTCGCCGAGTGGCGCGACTGGACGCCGTTCGCGGGCCTCCAGGTGCCCTACAGCCTGCTCAACCGCGACATCGAACGCGAACTGCTGCCCGTCGCCGAGGCGTTGGGCCTGACCGTGGCCGCGTGGGCGCCGCTGGCCTCGGGCGTGCTCGCCGGGGGAAGCTCGTCCCGCGTCGACCACGCGGCGCTCACCGAGCGCGAACGCGCCGCCGCGCGCGCCGTTCACGAGGTGGCGAACGACCTCGGCGCGCGCCCCGCGCAGGTGGCGCTCGCCTGGATCCGCGCCAAGTCCTCGGCGGTGATCCCGCTGTGCGGCATGAGCAGCGTCGATCAAGTCGCCGAGAACGTGGAGGGCTTGGGCCTCACCCTGCCGGACGAGGCGATCGAGCGCCTCGAGGGCGCGGTGGAGTTCACGCTCGGCTTCCCCGGCGACTTCATCGCCGAGTGCGAGCCCCACCCGTTCGCCTTCGGCGACTCGGCGACCCGCGTGGTGGGGCGCGGACGCTGACGGCCCGCGCCCGTGCCCGTGCCCGCGCCTCAGTACTGGCCGCGAGGGCTCTCGCCCTCGGGGGTGCTGAAGCAGGCCGAGACCACGGTGACGACCAGCATGGGTTCCGGGTCGCTGGCAAGGCTGACGTTCACGGAGTACTCGATGTCCGTGTTGTCGAAGGTGAGATAGGGGGACCGGTTGGCGTTGTTCTCGATGCCATCTCCGACGAGTTCCCAGCCCTGCCTCGGCAGCTCCTGCCTGAGCCGGTCCATTCCCTGCTCCAGGTCGGCGAGGGATGCGCGGGAGAGGGACCAGGTGTGCCCCATCTTGAAGAGCCGTTCCCGCTCCGGGTCTTCCTCGCAGAGGCCGACGCGTGGGCCTGGCTCGGAGGTGCGGCCCTGTACGGCGATGGTGTCGAGGAGGGCGCTGGAGAGGTTTCTGGTCTGTTGGCGGGCGTCGTCGACCGACCTGATGGTCCTGAGGGCGTCCTCGGCGGCGGAGCCGTCAGACATGATCCCGCAGCCTCCCAGTAGGGTGACGGCGCCGAGCGCCAGAAGACCGGCCAAGGCCCGCGTGCTCCCTCGCGTCCATGCACTCTTCCTCATTCGAGACCGACTTCCCCGTACAAGCCCGTGATGATCCGTGCCAAGTCCTCTGCGGTGATCCCGCTGTGTGGCATGAGCAGCGTCGATCAAGTCGCCGAGTGCGAGCCCCACCCGTGCCCGCGCCTCAGTGCTGGCCGCGTGGGCTCTCGCCCTCGGGGGTGCTGAAGCAGGCCGAGACCAGGTCGACGAGCAGCATGGGTTCCGGGTCGCTGGCAAGGCTGACGTTCACGGAGTACTCGATGTCCGTGTTGTCGAAGGTGAGATAGGGGGACCGGTTGGCGTTGTTCTCGATGCCATCTCCGACGAGTTCCCAGCCCTGGTCCGGGAGTTGCTGCCTGAGCCGGTCCATCCCCTGCTCGAGGTCGGCGCGGGATGCACGGGAGAGGGACCAGTAGTGGTTCATCTTGTAGAGCCGTTCCCGTTCGGGGTCTTCCTCGCACATGCTGACCCCGGGGCCTGGTTCGGAGGTGCGGCCCCGCACGGCGATGGTGTCGAGGAGGGCGCTGGAGAGGTTTCTGGTCTGCTGGCGGGCGTCGTCGACCGACCTGATGGTCCTGGGGGCGTCCTCGGCGGCGGAGTCGTCAGACATGATCCCGCAGCCTCCCAGTAGGGTGACGGCGCCGAGCGCCAGAAGACCGGCCAAGGCCCGCGTGCTCCCTCGCGTCCATGTGCTCCTCCTCATTCGAGACCGACTTCCCCGTGCAAGCCCATGATGATCCGTGCCTGATTCCGTTGGCTCAGTGAATTGTGGTCGAAGTACGCGCTGTGGTCGGTGGAGTCGTTCGCCACGAGATGGCCGCCGAACTCCCGGTCGGAGGGGACATTCGGCACCACGTCGGTGTCGAAGTGCGGAATGCCGAACCGGCCGATGTCCAGGCCCACATCGTTCTCGCCGAGGAACATGCGTCCCGCGTTGGGCACCACATCCTCCGTCGCGCCCGCGGCGAGCGACCACACGTGGTCGGCGCCCACATCGAGGTCCGAGGCATAGGGCACGAGCATGCCGGGGCTGCCCACCGCGATGATGTCGTCGGCCGTCACGCTGCCCTCCTTGGCGACCGCGCCGATCACGGTGCTGCCATAGCTGTGGCCCAGCAGCGTCGTATGGCTGGCGTCCGGGCCGCCTTGGGCGACCTCGAGGCCCTCGGTGAACGAGCCCAGCTGCGGCGCGCCCTCATAGGCGTAGTCGCGGCGCGAGGCCTCCGTGACGATCTCCTGGGGTGCGTCATAGCCGATCCAGGTGATGGTGGAGACGCTCTGGTCCGGGACCATCCGCGCGCTCGTTCTCCACATGTCCGACATCCGGTTGATGTCCCCCTCCGCCCCGGCCAGTCGGGACCCGGTCCCCGGGACGTAGACGGCGGTGTGGTCCGCGGTGTCCGGGTTCCCGTTGGCGATGATCGCTCGGCCGTTGCCCTCGGCGTCGAAGCCGAGGAGATAGGCATCGGGCAGCCCGTCGATCCCCGTCTGGGCGAAACGCGACTCGATCGCCTCCATGCCGCGGAGCTGTCCGAGCAGGCGCTCCTCCTCCGCGAGCCAGCTCTGGTAACCGAAGAAGCCCGACTCCTCGGGTCCGTTCGCCCGGTGCGCCGCCAACTCCTCGGTGACGCGGCCCTGTTCCATCTGGAGGACCCCTCGGTTCGCCATGTCCCTGATCTCGGCGGGGAGACCGTCCAACGCGCCGATCCGCTCGGGGTGGAGGGCGAGATAGGCGTCGCGGTCCCGCTCGGACAGGCCGTCCCACCACTCCCTGTTCCGCTCGGGCGATCCGCCCCCTGGGATGTCCCAGGGACTCAGCGCGCCCAGCGCGGCCTCGCCCACCCGGGCGGTGTCGGCGCCCGCGTCCACCCACATGTCCGAGGTGACCTCGAGGCCAGGAACGGTGTCCAGCTCGGACAGGGCGCGATGGTACTCGGCGTCCACCTCCTCGGCGGAACGCAGCGCTCTTCCGATGCGGTTGGCGAGGTCCTGGGCCGCCGCCCGGTGTGAGTCGACGTACTCCCCGATGACCGCGGCGCTGGAGTCGAGCATGCGCTCGAAGAGGCCGTCCGAGCGCAGAGCCGTGCCACCGTCCCGCAGGACCGATCCGTCGTCCCCGGTCACCGCCGGGTAGGTGACGGCACCGTCCTCGTCAACGGTGAAGCCGTACTCGGCCGCCTCGTCGAGGGCTGCCTGTAACCGGCTCTTGGCCTCGCTCAGCTCCTCGACCAGGCCGTTGAGCGCCGTCTCCACCAGGCCGCACTGGATCCGGGCGTATTCGCAGTTCTCCGCGACCAGCGCGAGCTGCGTTTCGGACGCGGTGGCCGTTTCCCCGCGCTGGCCGCGCAGCGGCGGGAGCATCTGCCTGTCGATCAGCTCCTTGGCGTCCGCCACCTCCCGAGCGGCCCTGTTCCAGGGAACGGCCAGGCTCAGCAGCGCGGGCGGGTCCAACTCCCTGAGCTGGGAAACCGTGGGCGTCACCGCGGCTCTCCCTGACCCGTGAGATCGGTCAGGCTCCGCCGCGCCTCGTGCAGGTCACGCTCGGTGTCCGCCTCCACGCCATCGAAGTCGTCCGCCGCCGCGTCCAGCCCGTCGCGCAGGCGGACGCACGCCTCTCGCACGCCGGTCAGTCGCTCCTCCCAGCTTGTCCGCACCCGCTCCAGAGCCGTCAGGCTCCGCAACGGCATGGCGCCGCTCGCGGCGATCACCGTCTCCGCCCTCAACCCGGTGACGGCGCCGTCCAGATGTCCCACCAACGTGTCACCCACGCCCGACACGGTCCGCAAGGTATCCGGCCGCACGCTCAGGTCGGGCGTTTCCTCGGCGCCCCATGGCTCGTCCTCACTCATGTGCCTTGGCCCCCCTCGGCTTCTAGGGCAGAAATGCTTCCACAGGAGGCCGAGGCCGTGAAGTGGTGCCCGTTCTCGTTCAGGCGCGCAGCGCGATCAGGCCAGCGGGGGTCGGGGAGAAGCCGCAGGCGTTGATGTAGAAGGGGCGCAGCCGCTCCTCGAAGTCGACGTGCAGCCACTCGCACCCGGCCGCGCTGGCCCGCTCCGCGGCGAGCGCGACCAGGCGCGTTCCCACGCCCTCGTGGCGCGCCGACCCGGCCACCACGGTGTCCACGAGGAACGCGTGCCCGCCGCCGTCCCACACCGCGTTCACGAACCCGACCAGCGCGCCCGTGCCCGCCCGCCGGGCGCAGACCCAGCCCAGGCTGTGACGTCGGACACGTCCCCACCAGTCGTCCGAGGCGAGCGGCTCATGCCCGAAGCCCTCGGCGTGGAGTGCCTCGACCTCGTCGTTCCCGAAGGCGTCCCGCCACACATAGGTGATCATCGGGCGATCGTAGGATGACCGTATGGACATCGTCCCCGGCCGGTTCGACCACCCCGACGCCCGCAAGCTCAACGACCTCGTGCAGGCCGAGTATGTGGAGCGCTACGGGGCGGGCGATCTGACGCCGCTCGACCCGGCGATGTTCGACCCGCCGTCCGGTCTTTTCCTGCTGGCCTACGACCCCGCGGAGCGGCCCGTCGGCACGGGCGCCTGGCGGGCGCGGAGCGCCGGGGACGGATACGAGGAGGGCGACGCGGAGATCAAGCGGATGTTCGTCGTCCGCGAGGCACGAGGGCAGGGGCTCGCGCGCCGGATCCTGGCCCGCCTCGAGGAGACCGCCCGCGAGGCGGGCCGGATACGGATGGTGCTCGAGACCGGGACGGCGCAGCCCGAGGCCATCGCGCTCTACGAGAGCTCGGGCTACGAACTCCTCCCGCTCGAGCGGAAGTTCGGCTACTACCGGGACTTCCCGAACAGCAGGTGCTTCGAGAAGCCGCTCTGACGCGGGCCGTTGAACCGACCCCGCCTCACACCGTTGCCGGGACCCTGGCGTCCTCGGGCGGCGCCGGACGAGCCGGTGCGCGGCGGCGGGCCAGCAGCAGGGCCGTCGTCCCGAGCACCGCCCAGCCGCCGAGCACCGCGGCCGGGAACGCCGCGCCCGCCCCGTCGAAGAACGCCACCGACCGCAGCAGCGTCGCCCCCGCGCCCGTGGGCAGCCAGGGGCCGATCACCGGGATCGGGTCGGGCAGCATCTCCGGCGCCGAGCCCGCGCCCGACCAGGGGTTGCCGAGCAGTATCAGGATCAGCGCCCCCACCGCGATGCCCCCGGGGCCGAGCAGCTTGGCCGAGCCCGCGACAAGACCGGCGCCCGCGAGCACGATGAGCGCCAGGCCCGCGGTCACCGCGACCCAGGAGCCGCCCAGCACGTCGAGCCACCCGTGGCCGATCGCCGCCGCGACCGTCCCGACCGTGACCGACGCGCCCACCATGGCGAGCAGCGCCGGGACCCGGCCGAGCCGCAGCCGCGTCACCAGCACGCCCGTGGCCATCCCGGCGAGCGCCATCGGCAGCACGCTCGCGTTGAACGCCGCGCCGCGCGGATCCCCCTCGGGCGCCGGTACCACGTCGGTCACCGCGACGGGCGCTCCCTCGGGGGCCTGCGCCGATGCCAGCTCCGTCAGCAGCTGCGCCACCGCGGGACCGCCCGCGCTCGCCGTGAGCACCTCGGGACCGCCGTCCCCGCCCACCACGAACGCGCCGTAGACCTCCCGGTCGCGCACGGCCTCGGCCGCCTCGTCCGCGCCCTCGTACCTCCGGACGTCGAACGCCCCCTCCCGCGCCTCCAGTCGCTCGGCGACCTGCTCCGCGGCCACGCCCTGGCCCGCGACGCCCACCGGCAGGTCGTTGGGTCCTGTCCTGGCCGCGGGCCACGCGAAGGCCCACAGCGCGAACGCCACGATCGCCGGGACGGCGAGCACCACGATCGCGGTGGCCCGTGACGCGGAGGGAGGGGAGGGCATCGAGGACTCCTCGGAGAAGGATCGTTCGTTTTACGTTGCCCACGGTGGCCCTCGGGCCCCTGGATTGTCAAGAAGGAACGTTCGTTTTACGATGCGCGGCATGGCCCGCGTATCCCAGGAACACCTCGAAGCCCGCCGACGCCAGATCCTCCAGGGCGCCGCCCGCTGCTTCGCCAGGGACGGCTTCCACGGCACGTCGATGCAGGACGTGTTCAAGGAGACCGGGCTGTCCGCCGGGGCGGTCTACCGCTACTTCCCGGCCAAGGAGGCGATCATCGGCGCGCTGGCGCACGAGGTGCTCGACACGGTGCGCGGCGCGTTCGCCGACGCCCTCGCGTCCTCGCGGCTGCCGCACCCCGACGAGATCCTGTCCGACGCGCTGCGGCGGGTCGAGTCGGTCCTGAGGTTCCCACCGCCCCTGGTGGTCCAGGTGTGGGCCGAGTCGTTCCGCGACGAACGACTCGCCGCGGTGCTCAGAAACGTGGTGAGCAGCCTGCTCGACGCCTGGCGCGAGGTGGTGAACGGATACATCGAACGCGGCCTGATCCCGCCAGGCACCGATCCCGAGGCGGTGGCCCGCGTACTGACGGCGTGCGCCCAGGGCTTCATGGTCCAGCGCGCGCTGCTGGGCCCACTCGACCACGAGATGATCAGCGCGGGCGTCCACGGCCTCACGTCGTTCTCGGCCCCCGAGTCCGCGTGACGCCGCGCGGGGCGCGTCGTATGCCGGGCGGGACAGAGCCTAGTTGTCGGCTCGGCCCCGCCGGGCGGCCTTGCGTTGCAGCGCCTCACGCCGCGCCCGCAGCGCGCCCTGCCGCTTCTGGCTCTCCTTGCGCCGCTTCGCCCGCGCCCGGGCGCGAGGGTCCCTGAGCTTGGTGTGATCGAGGCGCATCAGGGTCCAGATCAGCAGGACGAACAGCGCGATCAGCCCGATGCCCAGCACGGCGGCGAGCGCGGGCGGCATGTCCCCGACGTCGAAGTCCCGATATCGCCCGACGTTCATCCGCCGATCCTACGGCGCCGCGAGGCGGCCGGTGAGGCCGGTGTCGATCGTGCAGCGGGTGAGCTCGACGATGAGCTGCGACGCCAGGAACCACCGCGCGGCGGGGTGGCCGTAGGGGAGGTGGTGGTCCTCGGGGTGGGCGCGGATCCGGCGGTCTGGGCGGACGGATCGACCGGTGGCAGCCTGCATCAGTCGGCGCGGCCTACGATCGTTTGCGGGCCCATGCGCCATCACCTGATGATTCGCTGAACCTGATCAACGCCGTTCTCAAGGAGCAGAGATGACCACCGAGTTCGATCCCTCGGCCGCCCGCTGGGGCAGGTCGTCGTACAGCGGGTCGAACGGCGGCGACTGCGTCCAGGTCGCCAGCGTCGGGGGCGGTTTCGCCGTGCGGGACAGCAAGTGTGTGGGGGATGGCGGCCCGGTCGCCGTTTTCTCGACCGGGCCGTGGCAAACGTTCCTCCGCCGCGCCGCCGCCGAGTTCCGGCCGTAGGGGCGCCGCGGCCGGGTCAGCCGGTCGGCACCGTGCGGCGGGAGCGGGTCAGGGCCAGGCCGCCCAGGACCGTGGCGGTCAGCCCCAGCACCATGGCCACGATGGCGCCCGCCCGCCCGTTGCCCGTGCCGAAACCACCGGTGGAGGTGACCAGATGCAGCCCGCCGAGGGCGATGCCCGCGAGTCCCGTCACCATGGCCGCGGTGCCCAAGGGCCGCCAGGGCCCTGTGCCGAGACGACCGGCGGCGCGGGCCAGGGCCAGCGCGCCCAGGGCTATGCCGATCAGCGCGACCACCGCGGCCACGATGGCGCCGCCCCGCCCCTCGCCGATGCCGAGACCGCCATCGGCGGCCATCATCAGGGCCGTTGATGAGCTCATGTCGCTCTCCTCTGCCGTTCTGCCGCGCGCCCTCGTTCCGGGGCCGGGTCGGGGCCTGATCGTGCCCGTCGACCGCTGCGCGCGTCGTCCCGCGGACGCGGGCACTTCGCGCTGCCGCCGATGGCGCACCCGGGTGCCGCGCACGCCGCAGGCGCCGCGAAAGGTGCCGCGGACGCGGTAGTCGCCCCTCGTCCGCGAGCAGGACTCGCCCGCCGCCGCGTCCGGCTAGGGTGCGCGCATGAGCCCAGGGCGGTCCGGTGTTCGCGCTGATGTCAGAGACTGGGCGATCGCCGTCTGCGTGGCGGCGACGCTGCTGGTCACCGGGCTTTCGGTGGAACGTTCCGCCGCGGCCCACGAGGCACTCGGCCACGCCCTGCTGGCGGCCGGGGGCCTGGCGTTGGCCGCGCGGCGCCGGGCGCCGGTTCCGGTGCTCGCCGTCACGGGGCTGTGCGCGGTGGGCCACCAGGCGGCCGGATTCGACGTGCCCGCCGTCGCGTATCTGTTCGCGGTGTACGCCGCCGTGCGGGAGGGGCACCGCGTCGTCGCGGTCGTGGCCTCCTTCGCCCTGCTGGCCGCGCTCCCGCTCGCGGCCCTGGTCTCCCTGCACGACTGGGGCGAGGCGTTCGCGCGGGCCCGGGGCGCCCTCGAGGTGGCCTGGCTGATCGCGGCCGGTGCCGCGGGCGAGGCGCTGTGGCAGGCCGAGCGGCGGGCGGACGAGGCCGAGCGCACCAGGGAGGAGACCGCGCGGCGCCGCGCCGACGAGGAACGGCTGCACATCGCGAGGGAGTTGCACGACTCGCTCACCCACCAGATCTCGATCATCAAGGTGCAGTCCGAAGTCGCCGTCCATGTGGCCCGCAAGCGAGGCGAACAGGTGCCGGAGGCCCTGCTGGCGATCCGGGAGGCGGGACGTGAGGCGACCCGGGAGCTGCGGGCCACGCTCGAGGCGTTGCGCGACGACGGCACGACCCCGCCACGAGGACTCGAGCACGTTCAGGAGTTGGTGGAACGGGCCCGCGCGATCGGCCTCGACGCGACGCTGACGGTCGCGGGGCAACGCCACGACGTGCCCGCCGCGGTGGAACGGACCGTCTACCGGATCGTTCAGGAGTCGCTCACCAACGTCGCCAGGCACGCCGCCGCCACCACGGCGTCGGTCCGGATCGACCACGGGCCCGACGCCATCGCGATACGGGTCGACGACGACGGCAGGGCGACCCCGGACGCCGCTCCCGTCCCCGGCGTCGGGCTGCTCGGGATGCGCGAACGGGTCACCGCGCTCGGCGGTCGCCTGCGGGCGGAGCCGCGCGGCGGCGGCGGCTTCACCGTCCGGGCCGAACTCCCCCTGGACCGCGCGTCGTGATCCGGGTCCTGCTGGTCGACGACCAGCCGCTCCTGCGCAGCGGGTTCCGTGCGCTCCTCGACGTCGAGGGCGACATCGAGGTGGTGGCCGAGGCGGGCGACGGTGCGGAGGGCCTCGCCCTCGTCAGGGAACACCTGCCCGACGTCGCGCTCGTCGACATCCGGATGCCGGTCATCGACGGGATCGAGACCACCCGGCGCATCGCCGATGACCCGGCCCTGGCCCGGGTGCGCGTCGTCATCCTGACCAACTACGGCTTCGACGAGTACGTCTTCGACGCGCTGCGTGCCGGTGCCGCGGGGTTCCTGGTCAAGGACATCGTGCCGGAGGACCTGGTGCACGCCGTACGCGTCGCCGCGCGCGGTGACGCCCTGCTCGCGCCGTCGATCACCCGCAAGCTGATCGACCGGTATGTCACCCAGCCGCTCCGCCCCGGTACCGGCCCAGGGCTCGAAGCGCTGACCAACCGCGAACGCGAGGCCGTCGCCCTGGCCGCGCAGGGCCTGTCCAACGACCAGATCGCCGACCGCATGGTGATCAGCCCCATGACGGCGAAGACCCACATCAACCGGGCCATGACCAAGCTCCATGCCCGCGACCGCGCCCAACTCGTGATCCTCGCCTACGAGTCCGGCCTGGTGGCCCCCCGCGACCGCTGACCTCGACGGGCCGCGCCGCCGACCGGTCGGTACGCGGCGCGCCTGCGGCGGGCTCGGCCGACGTGGTGGGTGTGGGTGGGGAGCACCTGCGGTGGGCTCGGCCGATGTGATCGGAGTTTGGAGGGGGCGTCGCTCGGCTGGTGCGGCGTCGCCTGCGGCGGGCCTGGCGCGGCGCGAGCGGGCCTGGGCGGGGCGGCGCAACGGTGACGCCTGCGGCACGACGGCCGCCGTCGTCGGCCCTCGCTTCCCGCAGGGGATCATGTGTCGAAGCGCCAACGGGTGTGGCCATAGGGCGACTTGGCGAATCCATAGGCCGTGGTCGGGCTGATGCGGAAGGCGTTAGCCGCGCCCGCCGTGTGGTGGAGCTGGCCCTCGCGGGGGGTGAACCGCCACTCCTCGCGGGGGCCGGCCGCGATGTTGCGGGCCTTCTGCTCCTCGGGGCCCGTGGTGACATGCGGGGCGCCGTCCTGCCACACCGCGATCACCGGCGTGACGTGCGGGCCGCCGCCCGGGCGGACCGTGGACAGCCAGTACACCTCGGCCTCCGCCAGCAGCGCCCGCGCCTCCGCCCACTCCGTGGGCGCCGCGGCCGGGTCGCTGTACCGGGCGTCGAACTCGCTGCGGGGTTCCATGGCTCCTCCTGGGAACGGCGGCTTCTCACCGAACAGACCCGCCGGACCACCGGAACTCATCGCCACCCACACCCACACACCGCCCGTCCCGGCGGGCCATGGCCTACCCGCCGGGAGGGCCGACGTTCAGTGCCGGTGCCCTGTGGGGCGCGTCCGGCCCGCCCGCCCGCAGGGCGACGCCGGGCCCCGCCCGCCCGGAGGGAAACGTCGGGCTGCCTGCCCGGAGGGCGACGCGCGGCCTACCTGCCCGGAGGGTCCGTCAGGGGGATCAGGTGGCCCTGGCCCTGGATCAGGCACGTCAGTTGCCAGCCCGTCGTGCGCGTCAGGCGGGCGGATGTCGGCAGGCCGTGGTGGCGGGCCAGGCGGACGGCGTGCAGGCGGGCCGCCGCCTCGATCAGCTGGGCGTAGGTCGCCGTCGCGGCCCGCGCCCTGCGCCAGCCCGTGGCCACCGTGACCGCCCCGACCAGCAGGCCCGGCCACCACAGCGCGCCCACCGCCGCGTGCAGCAGGCCCCACCCGGCGAGGGTGACTGAACGGGTCAACGTCTCGCGCGCGGCGGACAGTTCGAGGCGCGCCGACTCCGGCAGGACCAGCCACAGATGCGGCCACACGGTGCCCAGGTCCAGGTCGTACTCGCGGTCGAGGCGCACGGCGGGGGCGTTGAGGCGGTCGGCCATCCACGTGGGCCGCTCGGGGCGTTCGGCCGAGACCGCCTCGAGCGCGGCGCGCGCCTCCCCGAGCGCGGGGCCCGGCGGGGGCGCCTCGCCCCGGGCGCGCGCCTGCGCCAGCTCCTCGCGCCGGTGCTCGTACGCGTCGTTCGCGCGCTCCCAACGCCGCCTGCGCGCCTCCGTCAGCCGCCGCGGCCTGGTGCCCGTGGTGAGCCAGGCGCGTTCGATCGCCGAGCCGAGCCCCTGCGCGGCCAGCCCCGCGCCCGCCGCGGCCAGGCCCACCGCGAGCAGGACGAGCGCCACCCCGCCGGGGGAGTCGAGGCGTGGCGACGCGGCCCACGCGTCGAGCCGGTCCCCGAGGCGGGCGGCGTCCAGCGCGTGCGCGTGGCCCAGCTCCCACGCCGCGGTCAGCGTGGCGACGAGCAGCGCCCCCGGCAGCACGAGCAGCGCCATCCACCGTTCGGCCAACTGCTTGCCCAACTCCCCCAGCAGGCTGCCCACGTCAGATGCGCTCCCAGCGCAGCGGCGCGCCCGTGGCCGAGCACACGGGCGGCGCCGTGTCGTGCGCGGCGGGCAGCCAGCTGCGCGAGCACGCGCCCGCGGGGCACAGGAAGACGGCCTCGGCGCGGCGGCCCTGGACCGGCAGCTCGCTCCAGCCCGCGGGCACCGTGGGGCCGTGGTGGGAGGGCGCGCCGGTGTCCTTGTACGGCGAGCGGGCGATCTCCGCCTCGCGCACCGCCCCGTCGAGCCGCTCCAACGGGCGGGCGGGATCGGCCTGTTCGCGCAGGGCGTCCAACAGGGCGTCGAGCGGGGCGAGGTCGCCGTGCGCCGTCAGCAGCGCGCGGATGGCCGGGAAGTCCCGGCAGACCTCGGCGATGCGGTCCCGCACACGGCGGGCCTCCGGATCAAGGGGTCGCGTCTCGCTCACGGTGTCGACCGTACCCCCTGGAGTCACCGCCGCACCCGACGCCGAACAGCCCGCGCCGAGTTGACGGGCGGGCCGTGGCGGCGGCCGGGGGCCGATGACACCCCCGGCGCGCGGTCAGTCCTGCTGGTCGCGCTGCTGCTTCGTCTCGTCCATGACCTGCTTGCCCGCCCGCTTGGCGCGCTGGGTCATGCTGCCCTGCTGCTGTCCCTGCTGCCCTTCCTCGTCGTCCTGCTGCGCTTCCTTCTGCTGGTTCATGGCGTCCTTGGCGCGCTGCTGGAGCTCCTGGGCCTTATCCCTGAACTGGTCCGACATGCCCATGCGTACTCCTCGGAGTGTGAGACGGGTGAACGGGTGAGCCGTGACCAGCGTTACACGGCCTCGCTTTCCTCGCATTCCGGGGCATTCCCCCCGGAACGGCCGCTCTCCCCCGACGCGCCGTAGCCCACCGTGCGCGGCGGCAGCGGGGGGCGGCTGCGGTCGGGGAGGTCCCGGTAGCCGGGCGGCGCGCTCGCGGGGTGGCGTTCCAGCAGGTCCAACGCGACCCGCACCGCCGTGTCGAGCACCACGGAACGCCCCTCGGCCCAGTCGAGCGGCGAGCGCAGCGCCTCGATGTCCGGGATCACGCCGTGGTTCTCGACGTCCCAGCCGTACGCGTCGAACCACGCGGCGTTCATCGGAACAGTGATCCCGGTGCCGTCGCCGAGCTCGTGCCCCCCGGTGATCCCGACCACCCCGCCCCATGTGCGGCAGCCGACCACGGGGCCGAGGCCGAGCAGCCGGAACGCGGCGGTGATCATGTCGCCGTCCGACGACGTCGCCTCGTCGGCCAGGGCCACGACGGGGCCGCGTGGCGCGTTGGAGGCGTAGCTCACGGGCTGCGCGTTGCGCGTCAGGTCCCAGCCGAGGATGGTGCGGCTGAGCTTCTCGACCACCAACTCGCTGATGTGGCCGCCTGCGTTGCCCCGGACGTCCACGATCAGCGCCTCGCGCGAGAACTCGAGGCGCAGATCCCGGTTGAACTGCGCCCAGCCGGAGCCGCCCATGTCGGGGATGTGCACATAGCCGCACCGCCCCTCGCTCAACTCCCGTACCAGGTCCCGGCGTCGGGACACCCAGTCCTGGTAGCGCAGCGAGCGGTCGTCCACCAGCGGAACGACGGCCACCCTCCGCTGCCTGCCGTCCGCCTCGTCGGTGAACGTCAACTCGACGCTGGTGCCGCCCGTTCCGGCGAGCAGCGGCCACGGTCCCGCCACCGGGTCGACGGGCCGCCCGCCCACGTGCGTCAGCAGCGCCCCCTCGCGCACCCCGGTGCCCGCGAGCGGCGAACGCGCCCTGGAATCCGACGAGTCACCGGGGAGGATGCGGGACAGCTGCCATGAACCCTCCTTCGTGCGGGTGAAGTTGGCGCCCAGGAGGCCATGCGCGCGCTGGTACTGCGGCGGGCCCTCGTTGCGCCGCGCCGGGGTGACATAGGCGTGCGACGTGCCGAGCTCGCCCAGCGTCTCCCAGAGCAGATCGGCGAACTCGTCGGGGCTGGCGACCCGTTGGACCAGCGGCCGGTACTGGGCGAGGATCCCCTCCCAGTCCACGCCGCACATCTTGGGCTCCCAGAAGTAGTCCCTGATCAGCCGCCCCGCCTCGTCGAACGACTGCCGCCACTCCGCCGCCGGGTCGGCCACGTGCACGATGCGCCGCAGGTCCACATAGCCGCCGTCGTCGCCGTCCCCGCTCTCGGTGGCGGACATCGCGCGGAACTGACCGTCCTCGCACACCACGAGGCGCGTGCCGTCGCCGCTGGGCGCGAACCAGTCGACGTGCGCGGTGAGTTCGGCGCGCTTCGCCTTCGCCAGGTCGAAGTGCTCGAGGGTGGGCTTGCCCGAGGTGTCGTCGGGGTTGACGAACGTCTCGCCCAGCGCGCCCGAGATCGGCCAGCGCAGCCAGACCAGGCCGCCGCCGCTCACCGGGTGGAGCGAGGAGTACTTCGACGCCGACACGGGGAACGGCGTGACCCGGCTGGCCAGGCCCTCCGCCTCCACCGTGACCCTGCCCTCCTCGCCGCCCGTGTCGTCGGGGTCGAGCCCCCCGGCCGCCGGGCGCCCCTCGGGCGTGATCGCGAACGGCGACCTGGTCGCCGACGACAGCGGCACGAGGTAGGGGCGGCTGCCCAGCGGGAACGACAGATCGCCGGTGTGCACGTCGTAGACCGGGTCGAAGCCGCGCCACGACAGGAACGCCAGATAGCGCCCGTCCCGCGTGAACACCGGCTCCTCGTCCTCGAACCTGCCGTCGGTGACATCGAGGATGGGGCGCTCGGGGGCGGTCAGCTGGGCGATCTTGATCTGGCTGAGGGAGCGGCCGATGCCGGGGTGGGCCCAGGCCAGCCAGGCGGAGTCGGGGGAGAAGGCGAGATCGCGGATCGGGCCGTTGAGCGAGCGGACCACCTCGACCAGGTCACCGGGGCGCGGCGGCTCGGGCGTTTCCCCGGCCTCCGTCTCCTCGGCCTCCGTCTCCCCGCCCTCGGCTTCCCCGGCCTCCGTCTCCCCGGCCTGCTCGTCCGGTGACGCGCCCTCCGCACCGGTCTCACCGGTCTCGTCCGCAGGTTCGGGCACCGCGATCACCAGCAGCCGCCCGTCGTGGGTGGCCACGGCCAGGGACTGCCCGTCGGGTGACGACGTCATCTCCCTGACCCGCCCGAGCACCCCGGCCGCGAGCCGCTGCGGGTCGTGGCCGCCGCTGGCCCTCGGCAGGTGCGTCACCTCGATCGCGTCCTCGCCCGCCGCGTCCGTGACATACGCGATCCGCCCGGTGTCGCCGAGCATCTCGGGCTCGCGGACGCGCACGCCCGGCGTGGCCGCCAGGGCCCTGGCCGGGCCGTCGCGGTGGGTGAGCCAGTACAGCGCGCCGCGCACGCACACGGCGCTCGCCCGCCCCGTGGCGTCGACGGAGAGCGCGTCCACATGGCCGGAGGTGCGGACCTGGTACGGGCGCCGCCCGGTGCGCGGGCCCCCGAGTCGCACGTCGAGGCGACGGGGCACGGACCCTGGGCCGAGGTCGTCGGCCAGCCAGAGGTCGCCCCCGCACTGGTAGACCACCCGGCGGCCGTCGGTCGCGGCATGGCGGGCGTAAAACGCGTCGTGGTCGCTGTGGCGCCACAGCTCGGAGCCATCCGGGCGACAGGAATAGAGGTTTCCAATCCCCTCATGGTCGGAAAGAAATGCGATCCGGTCACCGACAAACATGGGGCTGTCGATATGGCCGTTGAGGTCGGGCAGCAGTCGCTCCCCGTGCAGCCACAGCTTGCCCGTCGCGCCGCCCCGGTACCGCTTCCACGCCGCGGGCTCGTGCGGCGCCTTCCCGGTCAGCAGCAGCGTGCGCCGCTCGGCCCCGCACCCGGTGACGGCGATGTCCGAAACCGGACCCCAGGGCAGCTGTTCGCCGGGTCCCCCGTCCAGGGGAACGTTGTAGGCCCAGGTGAAGTGCGAGAACGGCTGGTGGTGCGAGCCGAGCGCGAGGATCCGGCTCTCGCCCGTCCCGTCCGCGGGGGCCCAGCCGCAGACCCGGGTGTCGTAGGAGCCCCAGTGGCTCAGCTGCCGCACCGGCCCGCCGTCCACCGGGGCGAGGTGGATCTCGGGGTCGAGGGTGCGCCAGCTGGTGAACGCGATGTACCGGCCGTCGGGGGAAAACCTGGGGGGGCCGGTCCGGGTACGATCGACGGTGAGCCGCCAGGCCCGGTCGGCCTGACGGCCGCCGGCGGGCAACGGCGCCAGCCAGAGATCGTCCTCGGCGACAAAGCACAGCAGATCACCGTGCAGATGCGGGAATCGCAGATAGCCGTCAAACTCCGGTGGTTCACCCGGGGTTACGGCGGAAGAGTTGAGTTCGTCGCTCACGGTTCCATGCTTCGGCTCGCGGATTGTCCCGGCAAGTCACAAAGAGACCGTCTTTGTGATCTGAATCACTTTTCAGTCCGGGACTCACCCTGTCGCGCCGGGGGGCGCGTCTCGTCCCATGAGCTGACTTGACACTTTGACGATCCCTGATACCCGGACAGGAGAACCTGCCCCGTGGCTACGTTTCTGTACAAGCTAGGACGCCTGAGTTTTCGGCGCCGCTGGTGGGCTGTGCTGCTCTGGGTGGCGCTGCTCTTCGGCATCGGGGCCGGCGCCGCCTCGTCCAGCGGGGCGGTCCCCGACGACTTCTCGCTGCCAGGCACGGAGTCGCAGGAAGCCCTCGACCTCATGGAAGAGGAGTTCCCCGAGGCGAACGCCGACTCCGTCGAGACCACCGTCGTCTTCCAGGCCCCCGACGGCGCGGACATCACCGCGGCCGAGTGGCAGCAGGCCGTCGGCGGCGTGCTGGCCGAGCTCGAGGGCGCCGACAAGGTGCTCTCGGTCACCGACCCGTTCGCCGAGCAGAGCGGCGCGGTCAGCGGCTCGACGGCGTACAGCACGGTGGACTACGACATCGTGAGCGGCGATGTCTCCACCGAGATGCACGACGAGCTGATCGCCGCCATGGAGGGCGGGCGTGAGACCGGTCTCGCCGTCGAGGCGAGCGGCGAGGTCGCCATGGGCGAGGTCGAGATGGGCGGTGGCGAGGTCATCGGCATCGTCGTGGCCGCCATCGTCCTCGTCATCACCTTCGGCTCGCTGATCGCCGCCGGGCTCCCGCTGCTCACCGCGCTCATCGGCGTGATGGTCGGCGTGCTGGGCATCGCGGCCCTGAGCACCACCCTCGGCCTCTCGGAGACCACCGGCATCCTCGCCATGATGATCGGCCTCGCGGTCGGCATCGACTACGCGCTGTTCATCGTCTCCCGGTACCGGGCGGAGCTGATCGCGGGCCACAGCCACGAGGAGGCGGCGGGCCGGGCGACCGGCACCGCGGGCTCGGCCGTCGTCTTCGCGGGCCTCACGGTGATCATCGCCCTCGCGGGCCTGGCCGTGGTCAACATCCCGGTCCTGACCAAGATGGGCCTGGCCGCCTCCGCGAACGTCGCGGTGGCCGTGCTGGTGGCGCTCACCCTGGTGCCCGCCGCCCTGGGCATCGTGGGCAAGCGGATCTTCGGCCGCCGCCTGCGCAAGCAGAACCCCGAGACCGGCGTCCCCGCCTCGCTCACCAAGCCGGGCAAGGAGAACGGCGGCACCCGGTGGGCCCGCGCCATCCTGCGCCGCCCGGCCCTCGCCCTCGCGGCCTCCGTCGTCGGCCTCGGCGTCCTCGCGGTGCCCGTGGCCAGCATGGAGCTCGGCCTGCCCGACAACGGCACGCAGCCCGAGGACACCACCCTGCGCAAGGCGTACGACATGCTGAGCGACGGCTTCGGGCCCGGGTTCAACGGTCCGCTGATGCTCATCCTCGACGGCCGCGACGGCGCGGACCTCGAGGCCACCGCCGACACCGTCGCCGGTGAGCTCGAGCAGATCGAGGGGATCGCGGCCTCGGCCCCCGCGATGTACAACGAGGACGGGACCATGGCGACGCTGCTCGCCTTCCCGACCACCGGTCCCTCCGACCACGACACCACCGAGCTGGTCCACCAGCTGCGGGACGAGCTCGCCCCGCAGGTCGAGAGCCAGAGCGGCGCGGAGATGCTGGTCAGCGGTGCCGCCGCGGCCAACATCGACTTCTCCGACGTGATGAACGACGCGCTGATCCCCTATCTGGCCCTGGTGGTCGGCCTGGCGTTCATCCTGCTGATCCTGGTCTTCCGCTCGATCCTGGTGCCGCTCAAGGCCGCCCTCGGCTTCCTGCTCTCGGTGCTCGCCGCGCTCGGCTCCGTCGTCGCGGTCTTCCAGTGGGGCTGGGCGGCCGAGCTGATCGGCGTCGAGGAGACCGGGCCGATCATGAGCCTGATGCCGATCTTCATGGTCGGCGTGATCTTCGGCCTCGCCATGGACTACGAGGTGTTCCTGGTGACCCGCATGCGGGAGGCCCATGTCCACGGCGAGGGCCCGAGCCAGTCCGTGGTCACGGGCTTCAACCTGAACGCCCGCGTGGTCACGGCGGCCGCGGTCATCATGATCAGCGTCTTCGCCGGGTTCGCGGTCACCAGCACCGAGGCCATGGTCAAGATGATGGGCTTCGGCCTCGGGGTCGCCGTCCTGCTCGACGCGTTCGTGGTCCGCATGATCATCGTTCCCGCGGTGATGGGCCTCGTCGGCGAGCGGGCCTGGTGGCTGCCCAAGTGGCTCGACCGGATCCTGCCCAACGTCGACGTCGAGGGCGAGTCCCTCGAGCGCTACCTGGAGGCGAACGGAAAGGGTCGCGCCGCCGTCGAGCGGCAGCGCGAGCCCGCGGGCGTCTGACACCCGCCCGAAGCGCCGCCGCTTCTCCCCGCCGAGCCCGGCACCCGATCCCCTCACCCGGGGGGTCGGGGGCCGGGCTCGGCGCCGTCGCGGGCGTCGCCGTACCCCTCCGCGGCGCCCGCCGAGATGTGGGCGGGCCGCTCGCCGCCGACGGGCCCCGCGCCCCAACTCCCGCCCGGCGCCGGGCTGCTGAGCCGCCGTCGGCTCGGGCCGCCGTTCGGGTCGCTCCTTCGGGCGACCCGGCACTCACCCGGTACACATCCGGTCAATCATGGGTAGACTGCGGCGTCGCGCGTCAAGTAGTCATATCGATAAATCGGGAGGCGACGTGCGACGCCGAACAGCGACGACTCTGACGGCCCTCGCGGCGATGGCCGCGCTCATCGGGGCCTCGGCCCCATCCGCCCAGGGGAGATCCCCCGAGGCGGCCTGCACCCCCGACATCCCCGTCTCCACCGAGGCGGGCGCCGACCGGCTGCTCTCCCTGGTCGAGGGGCTCGAATCCACGGGACACACCCCCGCCGAGGTCGACGCCGTCCTCGCCGAACGCGCCTGCCTGACCCGGGTGAGCGCCCCCATCCCGCCCGCCGAAGGGCTCACCGTGACCGCCCCGGACGTCTATGTGATCGCCGAGGTGAACGGTGTCGACCGCTGGGTCGCCATCACCGACTGGGAGTTCACCGAGCTCCCCGCCGCGCCCATGAGCGGTGACCAGGCCGTGGTCACCTGGTTCGACGCGCCCGTCGAGCCCATCGTCCGCGTCGTCCACCACGCGGGCACCACGTCCCAGTACCCCAGCGTCAGCCGCGAGGACGCGGCCGAGCTCGGCCCGTACGGCGTGGGGTTCCTGCTGCCACCCGAGAAGTCGGCCACCGACATGAACATCGCGACCGGGCGTTCCGCGCTGGTCTTCGAGGGCACGGGCGCGTGCCGCACCCTCACCGCGCGCGGCGCGTTCGCCCACACCTGGAACGCGACCGCCGTGACCGGCATCGACCTCGCCGCGACGGGCATGACCCTGTACTGGTCGTCGACCGCCGACCGCGCCCTGACCCTCAGCTCCCCGACATCGGTGCCCGGAGTCTGCGGGTGAGCCACTCACCCTTCGCCGTGCGCTATTCACCGAACAGCGCGCTGACCGACTCGCCGTTGTGGATCCGGCGGACCGCCTCAGCGAGCGCGGGGGCGATCGACAGCACGCGCAGCTTGCCGGTGCGCTGATCGGCGGGGATGGGAACGGTGTTGGTGCAGACGATCTCCAGGACATCGGGCTCCGCGCTCAGCCGCCCGAGCGCGTTGGCCGAGAACAGCCCGTGGGTGCACGCGATCCGCACCGACGCGACGTCCAGCTCCCGCAGGCGCCCGAGCAGCTCGATCACGGTGCTGCCCTTGGCGATCTCGTCGTCCAGCACGATCACGTCCCGGCCCGTCACATCGCCGATCACCGAGCTGATCGTCACGCGGTCGTCGCTGAAGCGCTGCTTGGCGCCCGCCGCCACCGGGATGCCCAGCATGCGCGCGAACGCCGCCGCCTCCTTGGCGTTGCCCAGGTCGGGCGAGACCACCACGGCGTTGCCCAGGTCCTGGCCCTTGAAGTGCGAGGCCAGCTCCCGCAGCGCGTGCAGGTGGTCCACCGGGACGCTGAAGAACCCGTGCACCTGCGGCGAGTGCAGCGTCATCGCCAGCACCCGGCTCGCCCCCGCCGTCACCATCAGGTCCGCGATGAGCCGCCCGCCGATCGAGATGCGCGGCGCGTCCTTCTTGTCCGACCTGGCGTAGGAGTAGTGCGGCATCACCACCGTGGTGCGCGCCGCGGAGGCGCCCCGCGCCGCGTCGAGCATCAGCAGCAGCTCGACCAGGTGCTCCTGCACGGGCCGCACCAGCGGCTGCACCAGATAGACGTCGCGCTCCCGGCAGTTGGCCTGGAGCTGCACCTGGAGGCAGTCGTTGGCGAAGCGGTCCACCCTGGTCGGCAGCAGCGGCACCCCGAGATGGGCGCAGACCTCGGCGGCCAGCTCGGGGTGGGCGCTGCCGCTGAAGACGGCGATCTCACGCACGGTCGTCCCACTTCCGGTCGGGGGCGCCCCCGGCGGGCCCCTCCTTCGGGTCAACCTAAGGGGCGACCCTCAGCACGTCGGCCACCAGGGGACCGGCGAACGTTCCGCCATGGCCCGAGTCGGGGACGACGGCGGCCACGGCCAGGTCGTTGCGGTACCCGGTGAACCAGGCGTTGGGCTTGTCCTGCCCGTCCACCTCGGCCGAGCCGGTCTTGCCGCCGATGTCCCCGCCGAGCCCGGCCATCGCCTCGGCGGCGGTGCCGTTGGCCGCGGTGCGGCTCATCAGAGACCGCAGGTCGCCCGCCGTCGGCAGCGGCGAAGGCGCCTGCGCGAGCTGCCGCCCGTCGAAGTCGGCGGGCACCAGATAGGGCTGGAGGAACGAGCCGTTCTTCACGGTGGCCGAGACCGACGCCATGGTCAGGGGGTTCATGCGCACGCCGCCCTGGCCGATGAGCGAGGCGGCCATCTGCGCGTCCGACTGCGTGGGCACCGCGCCGTCCATCGACGTCACGCCGACCTGCCAGTCGAGGCCGAGGCCGAACGCGTCCCGCGCGTGGCTCCCCAGCTCGTCGTCCGACAGCTCGGGCGCCTGGCTGATGAACGCGGTGTTGCACGAGCGGGCGAAGCTGTCGGCGAAGGTGCCGCCCTCGATCTCGAACTCGTCGAGGTTCTGGAACTCCCAGCCGCCGTGCGTGAAGTGCTTCGGGCACGGGTGCTCGGCGCCCGGCGACGCCAGGTCGCGGTCCAGCAGCAGCGAGGCCGTCACGATCTTGAACGTCGAGCCGGGCGCGTAGCTGCCCTCGAGGGCCGTGTCGAAGCCGTCGGCGGGGGAGTTGGCGACGGCGTGGATCGCGCCCGTGCTCGGCTGGATCGCCACGACCGACGCGCTGGCGCTGTCCGCGACCGCGTCCTCGGCGGCCCGCTGCACCGTGGGGTCGATCGTCGTGGGCACCTGGCCCGCGGTCGGCTCGGCCAGCTCGAGCAGCGACGTGACCGTCTCGCCCTCCGCGTCCACGATGCGGGTCTCGGCGCCCGCCGAGCCGCCCGCCTGCTCGCCGTAGCGCTCCTGGAGCTCGGCGATGACCGGGGCGAGCGAGGGGTAGTCGTCGGCGGAGAGCACCGCGCCGTTCCGGTCGAGCGCCTCGACCGGCGGGACCTCGCTGATCGGGCCCGTCTCCAGGGACTGCCCCTCGGCGAGGTTGGGGTGGATCACGGTGGGCGCCCACGCGACGACCGGCTCGCCGCTCGCCTCGTCGCGCACGACGCTCAGCGCGGTCTCCCAGCCGAGCTCGGCGGGCTCCTCGTCCCCGTGGGCGACGGTGGCGTCGAGCGAGAACGGCACGCTCGCGCCGTCGGGGGTGCCCGCCTCGATGGCCACCTCGGTCAACGAGGCGTCGGCGGCCAGCGCTTCGAGCGCGGCCCGCGCGGCCTCGGGGTCGCTGGTGAGCTCGGCGGCGGCGACCGCGTCGCCCGCGGCCCACGCGTCGAGGAACGCGCCGGACGCGGTGAGCACCTCCTCGTCGGTGGGCGGCCCCGCGGGCTCGTCGTCCCCGCCGGGCCCGCCGTCCGCGGCGGCGGCGCCGCCCCCGCTCCCGTCGTCGCCGAGCAGGCTGTACGCCCCGAAGCCGACGACCGACACGACGGCCGCGCACACCCCCGCCACCACCGCGATCCGCTGCCCGTTCCGCATGTCAACCATGCCCCCTGCCCTGGTACTTCCGCGAGCGCGCTGCACCGGCCCGCTGTCGCCGCAGCCTACCGGCTACCCCCGGTATGCCGGACGGCAGCCCGGTGTCACTTCGGCCTCACTCGGGCTCACCCGTCACATCAGACCCAGGTGTCGAGCCACATCCGGGCGCGCCAGCCGTCCACGGGCAGCTCGGTACCCGTGTAAATGGGGTGGAAGTAGATGAAGTTCCACACGATCAGCAGCACGAGCACCCCGGCCGCCACGATGCCCGCCACCCTGCGCCGCTCCGAGCAGCCGGGCGGCCCCAGGATCGCGCCGATCATCAGCGTCACGGCCAGGCACAGGAACGGCGCGAGCACCACGGCGTAGAAGTAGAAGATCGTGCGCTCCTGGTACAGGAACCACGGCAGATACCCCGCCGCCACCGCGCACAGCACCGCGCCCGCCCGCCAGTCGCGGCGGAACAGCCAGCGGTAGAGCGCGTACGCGAGCGCGAAGCACGCCGCCCACCACAGCAGCGGGGTGCCGAGGGCCAGCACCTCGCGCGCGCAGCCGCTCGGATAGCCGCAGCCGTCGTCGCCCGCCTCCCGCGACTCGTAGAAGAACGTCACGGGCCGGGTCGCGACCAGCCAGCTCCAGGGGTTGGACTCGTAGTCGTGCCGCGAGGTCAGGTCCACATGGAAGCCGTAGACCTCGGTGGTGTAGTGCCACAGGCTGCGCAGCGGGCCAGGCACCCACGAGAACGAGCTGTCCCGCCCCTCGGCCCAGTCCCGGTAGTAGCCCCCCGACGTGGCGAACCAGCCCGCCCACGACGCGATGTACACCGCGAGCGCCACCGGCACGAGCGAGAGGAACGCGGGCCCCGCGTCGCGCCGCAGCGTCACGGCGTACGCCTGGCGCGCCCCCGCGGTGCGCCGCGCCGCCGCGTCCCACAGCACGGTCAGCAGGCCGAACGCGGCGAGCACGTAGAGCCCGTTCCACTTGGTCGCGCACGCGAGGCCGAGGCACACCCCCGCGGCGACGCGCCAGGGCCGCGCGCCGAGCCCGAGGCGTTCGCCCACGTCGAGCGACGAGCGCGCCAGCCCGTCGTCCCCCACCGGCAGCGCCGCGGCGAGGCGCGCCCTGGCCCGGTCGCGGTCGATCAGCAGGCAGCCGAACGCCGCGAGCAGCCAGAACATCAGCACCAGGTCGAGCAGCGCGGTCCTGCTCATCACGTAGTGCAGCCCGTCCACCGCGAGCAGCAGCCCGGCGATGCAGCCGAGCACGGTCGAGCGGAAGAGCCGCCGCCCGATCCGGCACAGCATGAGCACCGACAGGGTGCCGAGCAGCGCCACCATGAAGCGCCAGCCGAACGGCGTGAGGCCGAACATCCACTCGCCCAGCGCGATGACCCACTTGCCCGCGGGCGGGTGCACGACATAGGAAGCGGCCGAGCCGACCGGGGTCTCGCCGCCGATGATCCGCTCGTTGGCGTCCTCGGGCCAGTCGGTCTCGTAGCCGTGCTCGAGCAGCGACCAGGCGTCCTTGGCGTAGTACGTCTCGTCGAATATCACGGCGTTCGGCGAGCCCAGGTTCGCGAAGCGCAGCGCGCCCGCGAACGCCGCCACCAGCAGCGGCCCGCCCCACGCCGTCCAGCGGGCCAGGCGCGCTGCGGCGAGCGGCGCGAAGCCGAAGTACTGCCACAGGCGCGCGCCAGGCTCCGGGTAGGGCGGCACCAAGCGCTCGCGCACGCCCGACCCGCGGCGGCCCGCATAGCCGAAACGACGCAGCCGCTGCTCCCACGCGGGCGGGCGGCGGCCCGGCTCGCTCTCCGGCGGGGCCTCGGTCACGGTCTGGCTGCTCTGGCTGCTCATCGGGGCCCATCTTGGCATCCGGCCCTTTCGAACCTCGTGAGATGCGCGAGGATGACGGCCATGACAGGCACGCTCGTACTGGCAGGGACCCCGATCGGCGCCCTGGGCGACGCCCCGCCGCGGCTGGCCGACGAGCTGGCGGCGGCCGATGTGGTCGCGGCCGAGGACACCCGCCGCCTGCGGCGCCTCGCGCAGGGCCTCGGCGTCGTGGTCGGGGGGCGCGTGGTGTCGTACTTCGAGGGCAACGAGTCGGCGCGCACGCCGGAGCTCGCGGACGAGCTGGCGCGCGGGGCGCGCGTCCTGCTGGTGACGGACGCCGGGATGCCGTCCGTGTCCGACCCCGGCTACCGGCTCGTGGCCGCGGCGGTCGAGCGCGGCGTCCGCGTCACGGCGGTGCCGGGGCCCTCGGCGGTGCTGACCGCGCTCGCGCTGTCCGCGCTGCCGGTCGACCGCTTCTGCTTCGAGGGATTCCTGCCGCGCAAGCCGGGCGAGCGCGCCGCGCGGCTGCGCGAGGTGGCGGGGGAACGCCGCACGCTCGTCTGGTTCGAGGCGCCCCACCGGCTCGCGGCCTCGCTCACGGCGATGGCCGAGGCGTTCGGCGGCGACCGGCGCGCGGCCGTGTGCCGCGAGCTGACCAAGACGTACGAGGAGGTCAGGCGGGGCCCGCTGGCCGAGCTGGCCGCCTGGGCCGCGCCCGGCGTGCGCGGGGAGATCACGGTGGTCGTCGAGGGCGCCCCCGCGCCCGCGCCGGGGCGCGTGGACGCGGCCGAGCTGGCGCGGCTCGTCGCGGAGGGTGAGGCCGCGGGCCTGCACCGCAAGGAGGCGATCGCCGACGTGGCGCGCGCGGCGGGCGTCCCGAAGCGGCGCGTGTTCGACGCCGTGGTGGCGGCCCGCGCCTCGGGAGAGGCCGGATCGGCGTCGCCGTAGGATTCACGGCATGCCCAAGTCCGCCAAGGCGAAGGCCCAGGAGCAGGTGCCGCCGCCGCTGCCCGAGCCGCTGACCGTCCCCGTCGCCGACGCCCACACCCACCTCGACATGCAGGGCACGACCGTCGACGAGGCCCTCGCGAAGGCCACGGCGGTGGGCGTGACCCGCATCGTGCAGATCGGCTGCGACGTCGAACGCGCCCACTGGGCCGCCAAGGTCGCCGCCGACCACGACGCGATCGTGGCCGCCGTCGCCCTGCACCCCAACGAGGCGCCGCGTATCGAGGAGGCCCAAGGCCCCGGCGGCCTCGACGCCGCGCTGCGGGAGATCGCGGACCTCGGCGCGCTGCCCCAGGTGGTCGCCATCGGCGAGACCGGGCTCGACCGCTACCGCACCGGGCCCGAGGGCGTCGCGGCGCAGCAGCGCTCGTTCAGGCGGCACATCGCGCTGGCCAAGGAGCTGGACAAGGCCCTGGTCATCCACGACCGCGACGCGCACGACGACGTGCTGCGCATCCTGCGCGAGGAGGGCGCCCCGCGCCGCACGGTGTTCCACTGCTACTCGGGCGATGTCGCGATGACCGAGGTGTGCGCCGCCGAGGGCTACTTCATGTCGTTCGCCGGGAACGTCACGTTCGCCAGCGCCCAGCCGCTGCGCGACGCGCTCGCCGCCGCGCCGCCCGAGCTGCTGCTGGTGGAGACGGACGCGCCGTTCATGACGCCCGCGCCGTTCCGCGGCAGGCCCAACGCGCCCTATCTGATCCCCGTCACGCTGCGCGCGATGGCCGAGGTCAAGGGGCTGGCCGAGGACGAGCTCGCCCGGCACGTCGCGACCAACGCCGAACGGGTCTTCGGGTGACCCAGGACGCGCTGCTCGGCCCCTCCGACATCCGCGAGCTCGCGGCGGCGCTCGACCTGCGCCCGACGAAGCAGCGCGGCCAGAACTTCGTGATCGACGCCAACACCGTGCGCCGCATCGTGCGCGCCGCCGACATCGGCCCCGACGACGCGGTGGTCGAGATCGGCCCGGGGCTCGGCTCGTTGACCCTGGCGCTGCTGGGCGCCGCGGGCCATGTGACGGCGGTGGAGATCGACGACGTGCTCGCGGCGGCGCTGCCCGCGACGGTCGCGGCGCGCCTCCCGGCGCGCGCCGACCGTTTCGCGCTGGTCCACGCGGACGCGCTGCGCGTCACCGAGCTGCCGGGCCCGCCCCCGCGCGCGCTCGTCGCCAACCTGCCCTACAACGTCGCGGTGCCGGTGCTGCTGCACATGCTGGCGACGTTCCCCGGCCTCGAACGCGGCCTGGTGATGGTGCAGTCCGAGGTCGCCGACCGTCTTGTCGCCCCGCCGGGCTCCAAGGTGTACGGGGTGCCCTCGGTCAAGACCGCGTGGTACGCCGAGGCGCGGCGGGCCGGGGCGATCGGCCGCACGGTGTTCTGGCCCGCGCCGCGCGTGGACTCGGGCCTGGTCTCCCTGGTCCGCCGCGACCCCCCGCCGACGCGGGCCTCGCGCGCCGAGGTCTTCGCGGTGATCGACGCGGCGTTCGCGCAGCGCCGCAAGACGCTGCGCTCGGCGCTGGCCGGTTGGGCGGGGTCGGCGGCTGCGGCGGAGGCGGCGTGCGAGGCGGCGGGCGTCGCCCCGACGGCCAGGGGCGAGTCGCTGACGGTGGAGGACTTCGCACACCTGGCGGAGTCAAGGCCCACCCGCGGCGGCGCCTAGACTCGGACCCCATGGGGTCCCCCGCGCAAGTCGTCACCGTCCGTGTGCCCGCCAAGGTCAACGTTCAGCTGGCCGTCGGGCCGCCGCGGGCCGACGGGTTCCACGACCTGGCCAACGTCTTCCTCGCCGTCGGCATCCACGACCACGTCACCGCGGCCCCCGCCGACGCGCTCGCCGTCACGTGCGCGGGGCCAGGCAGCGACGACGTTCCCCTCGACCCCGAGGCCAACCTCGCCGCCCGCGCCGCGACCCTGCTCGCGGCTCTGCACGGCATCGAGCCCGCCGTCCGGCTGCACATCGACAAGGACATCCCCGTCGCCGGTGGCATGGCGGGCGGCAGCGCCGACGCCGCGGGGGCGCTCCTGGCGTGCGACACCCTGTGGGGCACCGCCACCCCACGGCCCGAGCTCCTGAAGCTCTGCGCCGAGTTGGGCTCCGACGTGCCGTTCAGCCTGGTGGGCGGGGCCGCGTTGGGGCGGGGGAGGGGAGAGTTGCTGACCGGGCTGCCGGTGTCGGGCGCGTTCCACTGGGTGTTCGCCCTCGCCGAAGGCGGCCTGTCCACCCCCGCCGTCTACCGGGAGTGCGACCGGCTGCGCGACGCCGAAGGCGTGCACCCGCCGCGCCCCGAGCCCACCCCCGCGCTGCTCGACGCGCTGCGCGACGGCGACGCCCACGCGCTGGCCGCCACCCTGGCCAACGACCTCGAGACCGCCGCCCTCTCGCTGCGCCCCTCGCTCGCCGCCACCCTCGCCGCGGGGGCGGAGGCGGGCGCGCTCGCCGGGCTCGTCTCGGGCTCGGGGCCCACGTGCGCGTTCCTCGCCGAGGACGCCGACGCCGCCGCCCGCGTCGCCGCCGCGCTCAGGGCCGGGGGCACGTGCCGCGACGCCCGCGCGACGACGGGCCCCGCCGCGGGGGCGACTACCATCGAGTCCCATGCCTGAGTCCCCCAAGTCCGCCCGGAATCTCGTCAACCTGGAGTCCGTCGGCAAGGTCTACGGCACCCGCGCGGTGCTCGACGGAGTCTCGCTCGGCGTCGGCGAGGGCGACCGGATCGGCGTCGTGGGGCGCAACGGCGACGGCAAGACCACGCTGGTGCGCGTCCTCGCCCGGCAGGAGGAGCCCGACGACGGGCGCGTCACCCACTCGGGGGGCCTGCGCCTCGGCGTGCTCACCCAGCACGACCCGCTCGACCCGGCCGCCACCGTCCGCCAGGAGGTCATCGGCGACCTCGCCGACCACGAGTGGGCGGGCGACGCGCGCGTGCGCGCCGTGCTCACCGGGCTGTTCGGCGGGCTCGACCTGCCCGGCTTCCCCGCGGGCCTCGACACGGTGATCGGCCCGCTCTCCGGCGGCGAGCGGCGCAGGATCGCGCTCGCCAAGCTGCTGATCGCCGAGCAGGACCTCATCGTGCTCGACGAGCCGACCAACCACCTCGACGTCGAGGGCATCGCGTGGCTCGCCGAGCACCTGCGCGCGCGGCGTTCGGCGCTCGTGGTGGTCACCCACGACCGGTGGTTCCTCGACCAGGTCTGCACCCGCATGTGGGACGTGCAGCGCGGCACCGTGCACACCTACGAGGGCGGCTACAGCGACTACGTCTTCGCGCGCGCCGAGCGCGAGCGCGTCGCGGCGGGCGAGGAGGCCAAGCGGCAGAACCTCGTGCGCAAGGAGCTCGCGTGGCTGCGGCGCGGGGCACCGGCCAGGACGAGCAAGCCGCGTTTCCGCGTCGAGGCGGCCAACGCCCTGATCGCCGACGTCCCGCCGCCGCGCGACCAGGCCGAGCTGACGCGCTTCGCGGGCGCCCGCCTCGGCAGGACCGTGTACGACCTCGACGACGTCACCGTCACGGCGGGCGACCGCGAGCTGCTGAGCCACCTCACGTGGCAGCTCGGCCCCGGCGACCGGATCGGCCTGGTCGGGGTGAACGGCGCGGGCAAGACGACGCTCCTGCGCGCCATGGCCGCGGGCCGGGCCGCCGCGGGGACGATCACGGTCGGCAAGACCGTGCGGCTGGCGTATCTGTCGCAGGACGTCGCGGAGTTGGACCCCGCGCTGCGCGTGCTCCAGTCCGTCGAGCAGGTCAGGGCACGCGTCGACCTGGGCGGCGGCAAGGAGTTGACCGCGTCGCAGCTGTGCGAGCGGTTCGGCTTCGGCAAGGAGCGCCAGTGGACGCCGGTCGGCGACCTGTCGGGCGGCGAGCGGCGGCGGCTCCAGATCCTGCGGCTGCTGATGGACGAGCCCAACGTGCTGTTCCTCGACGAGCCGACCAACGACCTGGACATCGAGACGCTGACCCAGCTCGAGGACGTGCTCGACGGCTGGCCAGGGTCGCTCGTCGTGGTCAGCCACGACCGTTACTTCGTGGAGCGCACCACCGACCGCGTCTTCGCCCTGCTGGGCGACCGGGCGCTGCGGATGCTGCCGCGCGGCATCGAGGAGTACGTGGAGCGGCGCGCCGCCCGGCTGGCCGAGGCGGCGGCCTCGCCCCCGCCGACGACGGCCCGCGCGGCCACGAGCCCGCCGCCCGCCCAGCTGTCGCGCGTCGCGCAGAAGGAGATCCAGCGGATCGAGCGGCAGCTCGACCGCATCGGCGAGCGGGAGAGCGCGCTGCACGGCGAGATGGCCGCGCACGCGACGGACTTCAAGCGGGTCGCCGACCTCGACGCCGAGCTCCGCGAACTCACCGAGCAGCGCGACCAGTTGGAGACCCGCTGGCTCGAACTCGCGGACGGCGGCTGACACCGGAACCGGCCGAATGCCCCACGAGGCCGGAACCGCAAGGGGCCGTACCGGTGTCCGATGGTAAAAAGAGCTTTGCTCGACCGCACGATCGACCGCCGATCGGCCGCAGTCCTTCGCCCACGCGCCCAGCGCGGCCGTGGCCCACCGGCCCCAGGGGGATCCATGTCTCAGCCGCCACCGCCGAACCAGCCCCCTGGGCCGCCCGCCGGCGGCTACGGGCCGCCGCCCGAGCCGGGTCCCGGATCCGGCGACGCGCCCGGCGGCTATGGCTTCCCCACGCCGCCCTCCGCGCCCGGCACCCCGCCGCCCGCGCCCGGCACGCCGCCGTCGGCGCAGCCCGTGGTGCCGGGCGGCCAGCCGGGCCAGCCGGGATACGGCTACCCGCAGCAGCCCCCGCCCCACGCGACGCCCCCCGCGCCCTACGCCTCGCCGTACGCGTCGGGTGAACAGACGGCGGGCGGCTCCTCGTTCGGCGCCCCGACCGCCCCCGGCCCCTACAAGGCGCCGACCCTCGGCTATGGCCCGTCGGGCCCCAACTTCCCCACGCCGGGCGCCCCTTCGGGGTCCGTTCCGCCGAGCGGCCGCTCCGGCGGCTCGAACCGCACCAAGATCCTCATAGCCGTGGCCACGGTGTTCGCGCTCGTGCTGGTGGCGGGTGGCGCGTTCCTGGTCTTCGGGGGCGACGACGGCGGCGGCGAGCCCGCGGCCCAGGAGGAGCCGAGCGGCGAGCCCGGCGGCGACGGGGGCGGGGGCGGCGAAGAGCCGGGTGGCGGGGAGCTGCCCGCCGAGGCGATCTCCGCCTCGCTGGCGTGGGAGCTGCCCGCGTACGAGCCCACCTCCGAGGAGAACGTGGTCGAGGCCAAGGGTTTCTGGTGGCTCGACGACGCGTTCGTGCGCGTGATGCCCGACGAGATCGTCTCCTACGACCTGGCGACCGGCGCCGAGAACTGGTCGCTGCCGTTCGAGTCCGCCGACGGCAACTGCCTGGCCTCGCCCAATGTCTCCGAGAACCGCGTCGCGCTCCTCCAGGGCCGCGACTGCGAGGAGTTGACCGTGGTGGACATCTCCACGGGCGACGAGGTGCTGACGATGCCCCTCGACACGGTCCAGTCGACCGACTTCGACACCTACCCCTGGATCCTGGGCGACACGGTCGTCATGGGCACCGGCACGGCCGGGATCGGCTACAGCATCAGCGAGGAGCGCAAGCTCTGGGAGAGCGGGTCGGCCGACCGGTGCAAGGAGACGGACTTCATGGTCGTCGACGAGACGATCATCTCCAACTACCTGTGCGGCACGTTCTCCGAGCCCCAGGGCGGCAGCATCCGCGCCACCGACGAGACGGGCGAGGAGCAGTGGGTCTGGGAGTACCCGGCCGCCCACGAGGAGCTGATCGTGGCCGTCGACGCGGTGGTCTCGGTCGAGCCGCTCGTGGTCCAGGTCTCGCTGAGCGAGGACGGGTTCTCGTCGGGCGAGAGCCAGCTGTGGGTGATCGACGAGGCACACCAGGAGGTCCAGGCGGTCCTCGACTACAACGCCGACCACTACACGGCGCCGTGCGAGGTCACGATCTTCCACAACTGCTCGGCCTCCGCGATCGCGGGCGGCCACCTCTTCCTCGCCACGATGGAGCCGGGGCTCGACGGCAACGCGCTGGTGGCGTTCGACCTGGCGACCGGACAGCCCGCCTACGAGGTCCAGCCGATCAACGGCGGTCAGATCCGGCCCTTCGGGGTCCAGGACGGTCAGGTCCTGGCGTATCAGGCGGCCACGACCGAACTCGAGGGCATGGTCGTCGCCGTCGATCCCGAGACGGAGGAGATCCGGCCCATCATGGCGCTCGACCGCGCCGCGCGGGCCCAGGAGGCGTCGATGGGGGGCAGCCTCTTCCCGCACGACCAGCAGCCGCTGTGGCGGGACGACACGTTCACCCTGGTCAACTTCAAGTTCTACAGCGAAGCCCTGGACGAGCCCCGCGCCATGCTGGTCTACCGGTGAGCGTGCGCGTCGTCGTCGTCGACGACAGGCGGCTGGTCGCCGAGGCGCTGGCCTCGGCCCTGCGGGTGCGCGGCCACCGGGTGCTCGGCGCGGGCGCGCCGGTGAGCCGCGCGGCCGACCTGGTGGTGGGCAAGCAGCCCGACGTGTGCCTGCTCGGCTCCCTCGAACCCGACGCCCCCGGCGCGCTCGACCCGGTGCTGCGGATACGGCGCGAGTGTCCACGCGTGGCCGTCGTCGTGCTCGGCCCCGTGCCCCGGCCGCGTGGCGTCGCCGCCGCGTTCGCGGCCGGGGCACGCGGCTATGTGCGGCACGACGAGCGGATCGACGGCGTGGAGCGCGCGATGTTCAGGGCCAAGGCGGGCGACGCGGCGGTGTCGCCGCAGCTGCTGAGGGAGGCGTTCGCCGAGCTGCTGCACCCGCGGACCGGCGCGGAGGCCGAGGGCGCGCGCCTGGCGGCGCTGCTGACGGAGCGCGAGGCGGACGTCCTGATGCGGATCGTGGACGGCGAGGACACCCGCCGCATCGCGGCGGGCCTCGGCGTCGCCCCCAGCACGGCGCGCACGCATGTGCAGCGGCTGTTGACCAAGCTGGGGACTGCGTCCCGCCTCGAAGCGGCGGCCCTCGCGGTCCGCACGGGCCTCCTCGACCACCTCCACCGTCCCGCGAGGCCCTGACCCGGCTGCGCTGCGCGCTGCTGCGCCAGGGCGTTCGACGCGGCGGGTCACCCGCCCGGCACATCCCGCCGCCGGAGGCGATTCCCCCCACCGAAGGCGACCCCGCGTGCCGGGCCGTTCCCGCCCTACGGGGGAGGCGCCTCCCGCGCCGGGAGGCCCGTGGCACCGGGCTGGAGCCGCGCCCGTCTCCCCGGCCGAAGGCGGCCCCAAGCCGGGCCTCGCTTGTCCCCGCCGGAGGCGGCTCTGTACCGGACTGCTCCCACCCTGGCCGGAGGCCCCTCGCCGGGGGGCGCCCCCCACCGGAGGCGATCCCGCGCCGGAGGTGCCACCGCCGCGAGGCGGCCCCAACGCCGGGCCCGCGCTTCCCCCCGCCGCCGGAGGTGGCTCTGTACCGGACTGCTCCCACCCCCGGCCGGAGGCTCCCCGCCGGGAGACGACCCGCACCGGAAGGCGACGCCCGCTGGGAGGCTGCTCCCGCCCCGGGGGCCGTGCCCGCTTCCCCGGCCGGAGACGACCCCCTCGCCGGAGGCGGTCGCTGTGCGGGGAGTTCTCGCTCCGTGTCGGGGGTGGCTGCGCCCCCGGGGCCGCGCCTCGGCAACTGCCCCGCGCCGGAGGTGGCTCTGTACCGGACTGCTCCCGCTCCCGGCCGGAGGCCTCTCGCCGGGAGACGACCCTCTCGCCGGGGGGGCGACCCCCACCGGAGGCGATCCCGCGCCGGAGGTGCCACCGCCGCGAGGCGACCCCAACGCCGGGCCCGCGCTTCCCCCGCCGCCGGAGGTGGCTCTGTACCGGACTGCTCCCGCTCCCGGCCGGAGGCCCCTCACTGGGAGGTGATCTGCCCGCCGGGGGGCGACCCCCACCGGAGGCCCCCCGCCGGAGGCGACCCTCGCTGGGAGGCGGCGCCCGCTGGGCGGCGGCCCCGCGTCGGAGGCCGTGCCCGCTTCCCCAGCCGGAGGCGCCCTCTCGCCGGAGGCGATCCCCCGCGTCGGAAGGCGACCCTCGCCGGGGGCCGTGCCCGCTTCCCGGGCCGGAGGCGCCCTCTGGCCGGAGACGACCCCCTCGCCGGAGGCGATCCCCCGCGCCGGAAGGCGACCCCCCGCCCGTCGGAAGGCGATCCCGCGCCAGAGGCGCCCCCCCGCCGGGAGGCGACCGCGCGCCGGAGGCGATCCCGCGCCGGAGGCGATCCCCCCCCGCCGGAAGGCGATCCCGCGCCGGAGGCGGGGCCTGGAGGGGAAGGGGCCACCGGGAGGTGGCTGGGCTCGTGGGCTGGCTGTCCGCAGGACTGTAGCTGTATGCTTCCTTATGTTGAATTCTGTTGGAGTGCGCTGACTCTGGATCTGGACCGGGTGATGAAGAGGACCACGACCCGCCTCGCCGACGGCCGCGAGCTGCTCTATTACGACCGCGTCGACGGCAGCCCCCGCGCCGCCGTCGACCGCAGGCCACTGCCGCCGGTCGACCGCTCCGTCGCGCCCTCCGAGATCCGGCACCACCCGCTCCTCGGCGAGCCCGTGGCCTACGCGGCCCACCGCCAGGCCCGCACCTACCACCCCCCGGCCGACCAGTGCCCGCTGTGCCCCTCGCGGGGCGACCGGCTGAGCGAGATACCAGCGGAGAGCTACGAGGTGGCGGTCTTCGAGAACCGCTTCCCCTCCTTCGGCGGCGACACAGGCCGCTGCGAGGTCGTCTGCTTCACCTCCGAGCACGACGCGTCGTTCGCCTCGCTCACCGAGGAGCAGGCCGCCCTCGTGCTCCACGCCTGGACCGACCGCACCGCCGAGCTGCTGCGGCTGCCCGGCGTGACGCAGGTCTACTGCTTCGAGAACCGCGGCGTCGAGATCGGCGTCACCCTGGCCCACCCGCACGGCCAGATCTACGGCTATCCCTATGTCACGCCGTTCACCCGGCGCGCCATCGACGCCGTCGCCGGGCACCGGGCCCGCACCGGGGCCAACCTCTACGACGAGATCCTCGCCGCCGAGCGCGCCGATGGCCGCCGCGTGGTGCTCGAGACGGGCGCGTGGACGGCGTTCGTGCCGCACGCGGCCCGCTGGCCCTACGAGGTGCACCTCTATCCGCGCCGCCGCGTCCCCGACCTGACGGCGCTCGACGAGGCGGCGCGCGCCGAGCTCCCCGGGGTCTATCTGGAGCTGTTGCGCCGTTTCGACCGGATCTTCGGGCCCGACGCCCCGCCCACGCCCTATATTTCCGGCTGGCATCAGGCGCCCGTGGGCATCGGGGACGAGGCCCGCGACGACTTCGCGCTGCGTCTGGAGCTGTTCACGATCCGGCGCAGCCCCGGCAAGCTCAAGTACCTGGCAGGCTCGGAGTCGGGCGTGGGCGCCTTTGTGAACGACGTTCTGCCGGAGGCCGCGGCCGACCGGCTGCGAGAGGTGGCGAGCGGCACATGAGCAAGTACCTGGTGACCGGGGGAGCGGGCTATGTCGGCGGGGTCGTCGCGGCCCACCTGCTGGCCGCGGGCCACCGTGTGACGGTGCTCGACGACCTGTCCACGGGCTTCCGCGCGGGCGTCCCCGAGGGCGCCGACTTCGTCGACGGCCGCGTCCAGGACGCGGCCAAGCACCTCGACGCCAGCTATGACGCCGTTCTGCACTTCGCCGCGTTCTCCCAGGTCGGCGAGTCCGTGACCAACCCCGAGAAGTACTGGCGGAACAACGTCGGCGGCGCCATCGAGCTCCTCGCCGCCATGCGCGACTCGGGCGTCGCCACCCTCGTCTTCTCCTCCACGGCCGCCGTCTACGGCGAGCCCGGGACCACGCCCATCACCGAGGACGCCCCCACCGCGCCGGGCAGCCCGTACGGCGCGTCCAAGCTCGCCGTCGACCACATGATCACCGGCGCGTGCGCGGCCCACGGCCTGGCCGCCGTCTCGCTGCGCTACTTCAACGTCGCGGGCGCCCACTCCTCACCCGCGGGCCGCCAGGGCGAGCGGCACGACCCCGAGAGCCATCTGATCCCGCTGGTCCTCCAGGTCGCCCAGGGCCGCCGCGAGGCCATCTCGGTCTACGGCACCGACTACCCCACCCCCGACGGCACGTGCGTGCGCGACTACATCCACGTGGACGACCTGGCCGAGGCCCACCTGCTGGCCCTCGGCGCGGCCACCCGGGGCGAGCACCTGATCTGCAACCTCGGCAACGGCAACGGCTTCTCCGTCCGCGAGGTCATCGAGACCGCCCGCCGCGTGACGGGCCACGCCATCCCCGAGATCGAGGCACCCCGCCGCGCGGGCGACCCGGCCGTGCTGGTCGCCTCGGCCGAACGGGCGAGGAGCCGCCTCGGCTGGACCCCGTCCCGCCCCGACCTGGCCGCGATCATCGCCGACGCCTGGACGTTCGCCCAACGCGCCGCCGACGCGGGGGCGACCGCCGAGGGGGAGGCCAAGTGACCGACCACGAGCGGCTGTTCGGCACCGCCCCCGAGGGCCTGTGGGCCGCCCCAGGGCGGGTCAACCTCATCGGCGAGCACACCGACTACAACGAGGGCTATGTGATGCCCCTCGCCCTCCCGCAGACCATCAAGGCCCTGGTCTCGCGCCGCCCCGACCGCCTCCTGCGGCTCCACTCGGGCCACGAGCCCGACGCCGAGCCCGTCACCGTCGACCTGGCCGCGCTCGCCCCTGGCGCTGTCCCCGGCTGGGCCGCCTACCCCGCGGGCGTCGCCTGGGCGCTCGCCGAGGCGGGCCACGAGATCGGCGGCGCGAACATCTCGTTCGACTCCGACGTGCCCACGGGCGCGGGGCTCTCCTCATCCGCCGCGCTCGAGGTCGTCACCGCCCTGGCACTCAACGACCTGGGCGGCCTCGGCCTGCCGCCCGAGACCCTTGCCCGGCTCTCCCAGCGCGCCGAGAACGACTTCGTCGGCGTACCCAGCGGCATCCTCGACCAGATGGCCTCCGCGTGCTGCGTCGCCGGGCACGTCCTGCACCTGGACACGCGCGACCTCGGCCGCCGCCACGTGCCGTTCGCCATGGCCGTCGAGGGGCTGCGGCTGCTCGTCGTGGACACGCGCGTCAAGCACGCCCACGCCGACGGCGCCTACGCGAAGCGCCGCGCGGAGTGCGAGGCGGGCGCGGCCGCCCTCGGCGTGCCGTTCCTGCGCGACGTGGACCACGACGACCTCGACGCCGCGCTGACCCGCCTGACCGACCCGGTCGTGCGCCGCCGCGTGCGGCACGTGGTCACCGAGGACCGGCGCGTCGAACGCGTCATCGCGCTGCTCGACGCGGGCCGCGCCCGCGACATCGGCCCGCTCCTCACCGAGGGGCACGCCTCGCTGCGCGACGACTTCGAGGTCTCCTGCCCCGAGTTGGACCTGGTCGTCGCGGCCGCGGTGGACGCGGGCGCGCTCGGCGCCCGGATGACGGGCGGCGGCTTCGGCGGCTCGGCCATCGTGCTGGTGGACGAGGACGCGGCGGAGGCGACGGGAACGGCCGTGCGAGAGGAGTTCGCGGCGCGCGGGCTCGCGGCGCCCCGCGTGTTCGAGGCGATCCCCTCGGCGGGCGCCCAGCGCATCCCGATGTGATCGCTTCGATACCGCCTCTTCCGCGAAACCCCTACCGCCACCGGCCCGCGCCCGTACTCTGAGGGGACAGCACCGGTGGGGGCCGGTGCTGATCAGGGGGCGAGAGCGGTGGGCGCGGCGCCCAGGACTCCTCACCGGTGCTGACGCGGCGGCGGCCGCGGCGGCCCCGCCGGGGCACAGGGGCCGCGCCCGCCGGCCCGACTCACCGTGAGCCTAGGGGCAGTTGTGGACCGTATTCGCGTGCTGGTCGTCGACGGGCACCGGATCTTCGCCGAGTCGCTGGCCACCGCGCTCACCGCGGAGCAGGACGTCGAGGCGACGGCCGTCGGGACCGTCGCCGCCGCCCTGCACGTCATCGAACGCGCCAGGGCGGGGGGCGAGCCGCCCTACGACGTGCTGCTGCTCGACGCCGACCTGGACGGCGCGGCCGCCGCGGCGCCCGACGAGGAGTCCCTGCTGGCGATGGCGGCCGAACGCCTTCCCGCCCTTCGTTCTGTCATGCTCGCGGCAGAAGATGACGCCGCCCAGGCCGCGGCGGCCCTGGGCGCGGGCGCCTCGGGCTGGGTCGCCAAGGACAGCTCGCTCGCCCGCCTGCTCCAGGTCATCCGCGGCGTGCTGCGCGACGAGACGCATGTGCCCCCCGCCCTGCTCACCGGCGTGCTCCGTGAGCTGCACCGCGACCGCCACCACCGCAGCGAGCACCAGCGCCTCGTCGAGTCGCTGACGCCGCGCGAGCTCGAGGTGCTGCGGTGCATGCTGGCGGGCCTGGGGCGCAAGGCCGTCGCCGAGCGCCTCTACCTCTCCCCGCACACCGTCCGCACCCACATGCAGAACGTCCTGGGCAAGCTCGGCGTCCACTCGACCCTCGCCGCGGTGGCACTGGCCCGGCGGGCCGGCGTCCCACCAGCCGACCCCGCCACGTGACGGCCGGTCCTGCGCCGGGGTGTTCACGCGCGGGTGTTCACGCCGGGGTGTTGTCGAACGGGGCCGTCAGGTGGCGCAGCAGTGCGGCCAGCTCGCGGCGCTGGGCGCCGGTCAGCCCGCCGAGCAGCGCGCGCTCCTGGGCGAGGAGGCCCGACAGGGCGCCGTCCGCGTGGCGCTGCCCGGTGACCGTGAGCCGCACGAGGACGCCCCTGCGGTCGTTGGGGTCGGGGAGCCGCTCGACCAGGCCCTTCTTGGCGAGCCTGTCGATCCGGTTGGTCATGGTGCCCGACGTCACCAGCGTCTGGGTGAGCAGCTGCCCCGGCGAGAGCTGGTACGGGCTGCCCGCCCGGCGCAGGGCCGTGAGGACGTCGAACTCCCAGGGCTCGAGGTGGTGTTCGGCGAACACCAGGCGCCTGGCCCGGTCGAGGTGGCGCGCCAGCCTGCTGACCCGGCTCAGCACCTCGAGCGGCTCCACGTCGATATCGGGCCGCTCGCGCCGCCAGGCCGCCACCAGCCGGTCAACCTCGTCCTCCATGCCCCCAGTCTAGGCGTTCCCTCGACATGAAGTCTCTTGATGTCGAGATAGTAACGGTACGATCGTCCCATGGCTCCTGTATCGCCCCGGGCCCAGTGGGATCCCGCCCAGTACGCCCGCCACAGCGGGGATCGCGCCCGGCCCCTGCGCGACCTGATCGCGCGCGTCCCCGCGCTCCCCGACGCGCCCCGGATCGCCGACCTCGGCTGCGGCCCTGGGCGCCCCAGCCTGCTGCTCGCCGAGCGCTGGCCCGACGCCCGCGTCACCGGCTACGACAACTCCGACGCGATGCTCGCCGAGGCCGCGACGGTGGCCGGGCCCCTCCCCGGGGGCGCGGGCTCGCTCGCGTTCGCCCACGCCGACCTCGCCACCTGGCGCCCGGCCGAGCCGTTCGACCTGATCCTGTCCAACGCCGCCCTCCAGTGGGTCCCCGGCCATGTCTCGGCCTTCCCCGCGTGGGTCGCGGGCCTCGCGCCCGGCGGGGTGCTGGCGTTCCAGGTCCCGGGGAACTTCGCGGCCCCCAGCCATGTCCTGATGCGCGAGCTGTGCGCGAGCCCCCGCTGGCGCGACCGGCTCGGCGGCGTCCTGCGCCACCCCGACGCCGTGCTGACCCCCGAGGGCTACTTCGACGCGCTGGCCGACCTGGGCAGCGCCGTGGACGTGTGGGAGACCACCTACCTCCACCTCCTGCCCGGCGACGACCCGGTCCTCGACTGGCTGCTCGGCACGGGACTCCGCCCGGTGCTGACCGCCCTCGACGGCGACCCAGGGGCGCGGGAGGCGTTCGTCGACGAGCTCCGCGGCGCCCTGCGCGCCGCCTATCCGCGGGGCCCGCACGGCACCCTGTTCCCCTTCCGCAGGGTCTTCGCCGTGGCCACGTCAGCCGGACGCCGATAGGGCAACGGCGTTGGGCGATTCGAGTGAACGCCGACAACCGAATCCGCCCAGGCGCGTTGTGCAGGTCGCTCCAGAAACAGGGCATTCCAGAGAACTCGGAAGGACAAGCTAGTGATCAAGAAGACGCTTGCCACGGCTGCCATCGCGGCCTCCGCCGTCGGCGCCGTCGGAATCGCCGCCAGCCCGGCGATGGCCATCGGTGGGGATGCCGGTCACGAGACGGTCAACGGCAACGGGTCCGCCAAGCTCTACGGCAACACCACCACCGGTGGCACCATGAGCCCCAACATGGCCCTGGTCAACGGCTCGCTGAACGACCTGTGCATCCCGGCCCTGCCGAACACGACCGCTCAGAGCATCCTCGGCCTGGTCAACGTCGGCCTGGACGACATCCTGTCCAGCCAGCAGCAGCAGTACTGCAACGACAACTCCACGCAGATCGACGGCGACGACCCACTGTCCAAGCTGCTTTCGGACCTGTCGCTCCTCTCGGAGAACGGCGTCAGCGAGCACTGACGGATCCGCGTCTCGCCTACGCGGGCTCCGGGTTCTTCGGCCTTCTTCTCCGGCGCTCCGCACCGCACGACCCCCTCCCGGGACCCTTGAGGTCCCGGCGAGGGGGTCGCGGTGTTTCCTGCGAACGGTGTTTCCTGCGAACGGCGTTCACGCGGAGCGGCGTTCACGCGGAACCGGGGCGCTCAGGTGCGGCGGTGGCCCACCAGGCGGGGGCTGTGGTCGAGGCCCTGGAGGCCGTTCCACGCGAGGTTCACCAGGTGGGCGGCCACCTCGGCCTTCTTGGGCTTGCGCGCGCTCAGCCACCACTGGCCGGTCAACGCCACCATCCCCACGAGCGCCTGCGCGTATATCGGCGCCAACTTGGGGTCATAGCCACGGCTCTTGAACTCGAGCCCCAGGATGTCCTCGACCTGGGTGGCGATGTCGCCGATGAGCGACGCGAAGGTCCCGGTGGACTGCGCCACCGGCGAATCACGCACCAGGATGTGGAAGCCGTCGGTGTACTGCTCGATGTAGTCGAGCAGGGCGAACGCCGCCTGCTCGAGCAACTCCCTGGGGTGCCCCGCGGTCAGGGCGCCGGTCACCATGGACAGCAGGCGGCTCATCTCGCGGTCCACGACGACCGCGTAGAGGCCCTCCTTGCCGCCGAAGTGCTCATAGACCACCGGCTTGGAGACGCCCGCCTTGGCGGCGATCTCCTCGACGGACGTGCCCTCGAAGCCCCGTTCGGCGAAGAGGGTGCGGCCGATGTCGAGCAACTGCTCCCTGCGCTCGGTGCCGGTCATTCTCCGGCGGGCCCGCCGCGGGGTCCTGGCCGGTCGCTCCGGCCTGTCCTTGCCACTGCCCTTGATGCTGTTGTCGGTCGCCACGGACCCCATCATGCCGCGTGGGCGGTGGCCGCTTCCTCACGGTTTTCCCCTGGTTCGGTATGGGGATCGTTTCGCTTGGCGTCGATGCGCGACCGCTTGGGCCAGCGGACGTCGTCGACCCAGCCCGCCTTCTCGAACCAGCGGATCAGCCGGGCGCTCGAGTCCACCTGCCAGCGGTCCACGCCGTGCCTGGCGCACGTGGGGTCGGCGTGGTGCAGGTTGTGCCAGGACTCGCCGCACGAGAGGACCGCGAGCCACCACACGTTCCCGGAGCGGTCACGGGACTTGAACGGCTGCTTGCCGGTGGCGTGGCAGATCGAGTTGATCGACCAAGTCACGTGGTGCAGCAGGGCGACGCGGACGAGCGAGCCCCAGAAGAACGCGCTGGCCGCGCCCTGCCACGACCATGTCGCGAGCCCGCCGATCAGCGGGGGCAGCGCCAGGGAGACCACGGTCCACAGCACGAACTGGCGTGAGATGCGCCGGGTGATCGGGTCCTTGATCAGATCGGGCGCGTACTTCTGCTGGGGCGTCTGCTCGGTGTCGAACATCCAGGCCATGTGGGCCCACCACAGGCCCTTGAGCAGCGCGGGCAGCGTCTCCCCGTAGCGCCAGGGGGAGTGCGGGTCGCCCTCGGCGTCCGAGTGCCTGTGGTGCTTGCGGTGGTCGGCGACCCACCGCACCAGCGGGCCCTCGACGGCCATCGACCCGGCGATGGCGAGCGCGACCCGCATGGGCCGCTTGGCCTTGAACGCCCCGTGCGTGAAGTACCGGTGGAAGCCGATGGTGATGCCGTGGCAGCCGAGGAAGTAGAACGCCACGAGCAGGGCGATGTCGAGCCAGCTGACGCCCCAGCCCCAGGCCAGGGGCACCGCGGCCACCAGGGCCACGAAGGGGACGACGATGAAGAGGAGCAGGGCGACCTGCTCGACCGAGCGGCGCTGCTCGCCGCCGAGGGTCGCGGACGCGGCGCCGTCGGCGGGGGCCGGGTCGGCCGCGGTCGCCGGGGGAGTGGACGCGAGGTCCTGGGGTGTGGACATGGGCTTTTCCTTGGGGGGAGAAGAAGCGTTAAGGAAGGCTTCAGCCACCTACGGGACCGTAACCTACGGCATCGTAAGTATCGCCGCTCGCCACCGGGCCCCCGGCTCTCACGACCGGGTGACGGCGAGGTGACGACCGGGTGCGGCTCGCTCATTACGATGGGGCGTGCCGGACAACGCGGTCCGCCATGTGCCAACGACCTGCCGGAGAAGTCCGCCGCGAGGAGCCGCACTGTGAGCAGTCCCGATCGTCAGCCCCAGCCGGAGACGTCCGGCGTCACCGACATCCCGGACGCCAAGGGGGCGCCGGAGAGCAGTAGCGCGCTGCGCGCCGACATCCGCCGTCTCGGTGACCTCCTGGGCGAGACGCTGGTCCGCCAGGACGGGTCCGAGCTGCTCGATCTTGTCGAGCGCGTCAGGGCGCTGACCCGCAGCGACGGGGAGGCGGCGGCCGCGCTGCTCGGCGGCACCGACCTGGTGACCGCGGCCAAGCTGGTCCGCGCGTTCTCCACGTACTTCCACCTGGCCAACGTCACCGAGCAGGTGCACCGAGGGCGTGAGCTGCGCGAGCGCAGGGCCGCGGTGGGCGGCGAGCTGTCGCGCACCGCCGACATGCTCAAGGACGCGGATCCGGCCCATCTGCGGCAGACGGTGGCGAACCTCGGGGTGCGGCCCGTGTTCACCGCGCACCCCACGGAGGCCGCGCGCCGTTCGGTGCTGACCAAGCTGCGCAAGATCGCCGAGCTGCTCGACCACCCCGAGCACGAGCACGGCGGCGACCGGCGGCGCACCGATCTGCGGCTCGCGGAGAACATCGACCTGATCTGGCAGACCGACGAGCTGCGCGTGGCCCGCCCCGAGCCCGCCGACGAGGCGCGCAACGCCGTGTACTACCTGGACGAGCTGCACGCGGGCGCCGTGGGCGACGTGCTCGAGGACCTGGCCACCGAGCTCGAGCGGGCCGGGGCGCCGCTGCCCACCGGCGGCAGGCCGCTGACGTTCGGCACCTGGATCGGCGGCGACCGCGACGGGAACCCCAACGTCACGCCGTCGGTGACATGGGACGTGCTGCTGCTCCAGCACGAGCACGGCATCAGCAGCGCGCTGCGGCACATCGACGAGCTGCGCAGCGCCCTGTCCAACTCCATCCGGAACTCAGGCGCGAGCCAGGTCCTGCTCGACTCGCTGGCGGATGACCTGGCGGCGCTGCCCGAGATCACCCCGCGGTACAAGCGGCTCAACGCCGAGGAGCCCTACCGCCTCAAGGTCACCTGTATCCGGCAGAAGCTGGTCAACACCCGGACGAGGCTGGCCGACGACGCCCCGCACGTGCCGGGCCGCGACTACCTGGGGACCGGGGAGCTGCTCGACGACCTGCGGGTCGTGCAGACGTCGCTGCGCGAGCACAGGGGCGGGCTCATCGCCGACGGGCGGCTCGAGCGGCTGATGCGGACGCTGGCCGCGTTCGGCATCCAGCTGGCCACCATGGACGTCCGCGAGCACGCCGACGCCCACCACCACGCGCTGGGCCAGCTCTTCGACCGGCTGGGCGAGGAGTCGTGGCGGTACGCGGACATGCCGCGCGAGTACCGGACCAAGCTGCTGGCCAGGGAGCTGCGTTCGCGCAGGCCGCTCGCGCCCACGCCCGCGCCGCTCGACGAGGCGGGCGCGAAGACGCTCGGCGTCTTCGAGACGGTCCGCAAGGCGCTGGAGACCTTCGGCCCCGAGGTCATCGAGTCGTACATCATTTCGATGTGTCAGGGCGCGGACGACGTGTTTGCCGCGGCCGTCCTGGCGCGTGAGGCCGGGCTGATCGACCTGCACGCCGGATGGGCGCGGATCGGGATCGTTCCGCTGCTGGAGACGACCGACGAGCTCCGCATCGCGGACAAGCTGCTCGACTCGATGCTCTCCGACCCCTCCTACCGCCGCCTGGTCTCGCTGCGCGACGACGTGCAGGAGGTCATGCTCGGGTACAGCGACTCGTCGAAGTTCGGCGGGATCACCACGTCGCAGTGGGAGATCCACCGCGCCCAGCGGCGGCTGCGCGACGTGGCGCACCGGCACGGGGTGCGGCTGCGGCTCTTCCACGGCAGGGGCGGCACGGTCGGCCGGGGTGGCGGGCCCACGCACGACGCGATCCTGGCGCAGCCGTGGGGCACGCTCGAGGGCGAGATCAAGGTCACCGAGCAGGGCGAGGTCATCTCGGACAAGTACCTGGTGCCCTCCCTCGCCAGGGAGAACCTGGAGCTGACCGTCTCCGCGACGCTCCAGGCGTCCGCGCTGCACACCGCGCCGCGCCAGTCGCAGGAGGCCCTGGCCCGCTGGGACGCGGCGATGGACACCGTCTCCGACGTCGCGCACACCGCCTACCGCCGCCTGGTCGAGGACCCCGACCTCCCGGCGTACTTCTTCGCCTCGACCCCGGTGGACCAGCTCGCCGAGCTGCACCTGGGCTCGCGCCCCTCGCGCCGCCCCGACAGCGGCGCGGGCCTCGACGGGCTGCGGGCGATCCCCTGGGTGTTCGGCTGGACGCAGTCGCGGCAGATCGTGCCGGGGTGGTTCGGCGTGGGCTCGGGGCTGCGCGCGGCCCGCGAGGCGGGGCTCGACGACGTGCTCGGCGAGGCGTACGAGCACTGGCACTTCTTCCGCAACTTCCTGGCGAACGTCGAGATGACGCTCTCCAAGACGGACCTGCGGATCGCCAGGCACTATGTCGAGACGCTCGTGCCCGACGACCTGCGGCACGTCTTCGCCACGATCGAGGCCGAGCACGCGCTGACCGTGGCCGAGGTGCTGCGCATCACAGGGGAGCGCGAGCTGCTCGACGCCAACCCCGCGCTCCAGCGGACGCTGCGCATCAGGGACGCCTACCTCGACCCGATCTCCTACCTCCAGGTCACGCTGCTGCACCGGCAGCGCGAGGCGGCGCGGCGCGGCGAGGAGCCCGACCAGCTGCTGTCGCGGGCGCTGCTCCTGACCGTCAACGGCGTGGCGGCGGGCCTGCGCAACACCGGCTGACGCCCGCTCAGCCCGCCGCCGCGCGAAAGGTGCGGCGGTAGGCGCTGGGCGAGACGCCGAGCGCGGCCTGGAGGTGCTGCCGCAGCGACGCGGCCGTGCCGAAGCCCGCCGCGTCCGCGACCCGGTCGACCGGCAGGTCGGTCTCCTCGAGCAGCCGCCTGGCCCGCTCCACGCGCTGGAAGGTGAGCCACCGCTGCGGGGAGACGCCGGTCTCCGCGCGGAAGCGGCGGGTGAACGTCCGCACCGACATCGCCTCGCGCGCGGCCAGGTCGCGCAGCGTCAGCGGCGTGTGGAGGTGGTCGAGCGCGAACGCCCGCGCGCGCTCCGTCGAACGCGCTCTGGGCGCGGGCACGGGGCGCTCGGTGAACTGCGCCTGCCCCCCGTCCCGATGGGGCGGGACGAGCGTGCGGCGGGCCACCGCGTTGGCGACCGAGGCGCCGAAGTCCGAACGCACCATGTGCAGGCACAGGTCGATCCCCGAGGCGACCCCGGCCGAGGTCAGCACGAGGCTCTCGCCCGCGCGGTCCTCGGCGTAGAGGATGTCGGGCGCCAGCAGGACCTCGGGGAACAGCCTCGCGAAGCGCTCGCACGACGCCCAGTGCGTGGTGGCCCGCCGCCCGTCGAGCAGCCCGGCCGCGCCCAGGACGAACGCGCCGGTGCAGATCGACGCGATGCGCGCCCCCTGCCGGATCAGGGCCAGGGCCGCGACAAGGTCCCGAGGGAGGACGCCCGTCAGCTCGGTCACGTGGTCGTGGGCGGCCGGGATGATCACCGTGTCGGCCTCGGCCAGCGCCTCGGGGCCGTGCGGCACATGGATCGTGAAGTCGGCGTCGGTGCGCGTCTCGCCCGGCGCGACGCCGCACGTCACGACCTCGTACAGCGGCTCGCCCTCCGCCGTGCGGGCGCGCCCCATCAGCCGGTGCACGATGCCCACCTCGATCGGCAGCAGGCCGTGCCGCACGAGCACGGCGACCCGGTGGCGGCCGTCGTCATGGAACACACTCATGGCTCGATCCTCATGGCCCGATCCTTGCACATCATGGCCATCGGGCCACTCGTCCCGGCGGCGCCGGTCGCGCAGGCTCATGGGGTGACGCGCACCGAGCCCTCATCCGCTCTTGGGACAGCCGCCGTGTCGGCGCTTCCGCCGCGCCGCGCGCCCCGCGTGCACCCGGCGTGGTGGGTCGCGGCCGTCTCGTTCCTCGTGCTGATCGGCGCGGCGGGCTTCCGGGCCGCGCCGGGGGTGCTGATCGACCCGCTGCACGAGGAGTTCGGCTGGTCGCGCGGCAGCATCTCGTTCGCCGTCTCGGTCAACCTGCTGCTCTACGGCTTCACCGCGCCGTTCTCCACCGCGCTCATGGAGCGCTACGGGATACGCCGCGTCGTCACGGGCGCGCTCGTGCTGATCTCCTTGGGCAGCGGGCTGACCGTCTTCATGAACGCCCAGTGGCAGCTGATCCTCTGCTGGGGCGTGCTGGTCGGCCTGGGCTCGGGGTCGATGGCGCTGGCGTTCGCGAGCACGGTCGCGGGGCGCTGGTTCGTCGCCAGGCGCGGCCTGGTCACCGGCATCCTCACGGCGGGCGGCGCCGCCGGGAACCTGGTCTTCCTGCCGATCGTCGGCCTGCTCGCCGAGGGGCCCGGATGGCGGGCCGCCGCGGTGGCCGTCGCCCTGTGCGCGCTCGCCGTCGCGCCGCTCGTGCTGTGGCGGCTGCGCGACCGGCCCGAGGACATCGGGGTCGCCCCTTACGGCGCCCCCGCCGACTGGGCCCCGGCCCCCCGCCAGGCCGGGGGCGCGGCGGCGCGGGCCGTCGGCGCGCTCGCCTCGGCCGCGCGCACGCGGGTGTTCTGGCTGCTCGCGGCCTCGTTCGCGATCTGCGGCGCCTCCACCAACGGCCTCATCGGCACCCACTTCGTGCCGGGCGCCCACGACCACGGCATGTCCGTGCCGGTCGCGGCCTCGCTGCTCGCGGTGATAGGGATCTTCGACCTGGTCGGCACGGTGCTCTCCGGCTGGCTGACCGACCGTTACGACCCGCGCAGGCTCCTCGCGGTCTACTACGGCCTGCGCGGCCTCTCGCTGCTCTTCCTGCCGACGCTGCTCGCCGAGTCGGTGCACCCGCCGATGCTGCTGTTCATCGCGTTCTACGGCCTCGACTGGGTGGCCACCGTGCCGCCCACGATCGCGCTGTGCCGCGAGCACTTCGGCGAGGACGCGGCCGTCGTCTTCGGCTGGGTGCTCGCCTCGCACCAACTGGGCGCCGCGGTCGTGGCGTTCGGCGCCGGGCTGATCAGGGACGTCACCGGGTCCTACGACCTGGCCTGGACGACGTCGGGCGCGCTGTGCGCGGTGGCGGCGGTGCTCGTGATGGTGATCGGGGCCCGCCGCGCCACCTCGCCCTCGCCCACGGGCTGAGTCAGATCCACAGCGCGAACGTCGCGAGCAGCGCCGCGAGCGCCCCGCCCGCCACGGCCCACGCCGTGCGGTACAGGCGCAGCCCGCCGCCGATCACCACCGCCGCCATGAGCAGCGCGCCGATCAGCGGAAGTCCCGCGTAGAGCGCGCCCGCCGCCCCGGTGCGCACGGCCTCGTCGGTGCCGGGGCGCAGCGCGACATCGAGGCGCTCGCCCTCCTCGCGGGCGATGACCTGCCGGAGCACGACCGTCTCGCCCGTGCTCGCCAACATCCCGGTGCACGCGTCGCGGTCGCACGCGACCAGCGTCATCGTGGAGCGCTCCCGGCCATCGGCGCGGACCGCGTCCTCGACCGGGTCGAACGACGCCCACCCGCCCGCGGCCACCAGGAACGCCGCGAGCAGCCAGCCGAACGCCATCCGCGCCACCCGCAGCGCCCCGTGCGTGCCCCGCCCGCCGCGGCGGGCGCGTTCGCTCGGGACGGTGCGGGTGGCGCCGGTGGCGGACATGCGCAGATCCTTGGCCAAGGCCATGCGCGCGGTCAACCCCCGTGGGGCGTTCCACGGGCGTCCCGCGCGGCGGGCCCGCCGCGGGCGTCACCCGTTGAACGCGCCCTGCGCCCGCTCAAGGCCCTCGGTGACCAGCGCCTCGACCGCGTCCGCCGCCCGGTCCACGAAGTAGTCGAGCTCCTTGCGCTCGGTCGTGGAGAAGTCCCGCAGCACATACGCCGCGACGTCCATCCGGCCCGGCGGGCGGCCGACGCCGAAGCGGACGCGGTGGTAGTCGCGGCCCAGCGAACCGGTGATGGACTTCAGGCCGTTGTGCCCGTTGTCCCCGCCGCCCCGCTTGAGCCGCAGCACGCCGTAGCCGATGTCCAGCTCGTCGTGGACGACCACGAGGCGCTCGGGCGGCACCCGGTAGAACGTGCTGAGCGCGGTCACCGGGCCGCCCGAGAGGTTCATGAACGTCTGGGGCTTGGCCAGCACCACCCGGGGACCGCCCGCGCCCGGGGCGCCGAGGCGCCCCTCGAGCACCGAGGCGCGCGCCTTGTGCGCCTTGAACGCGCCCCCGATCCGGGCGGCGAGCAGGTCCGCGACCATGAAGCCGACGTTGTGCCGGTTGCCCGCGTACTGGGGTCCCGGGTTCCCGAGACCCACGATCAGCCAGGGCTCGTCCATCAGGCGGTGGCGGGCTCCTGGGCCCCCTCTGCGCCCGCGCCCTCGGCGCCCTCGCCCGCCGGCTCCTCGGCCTGCGGCTGGAGCACCTGGATCACCACGTCCTCGCCGTCGATGGCCAGCGACGTGCCGTCGGGCAGCGCGATGTCCCTGGCCAGGATCGAGGCGCCGACCTCGAGGCCCTCGACGGAGACGGTGACCGACTCGGGGATGTGGGTGGCCTCGGCCTCCACGGGAAGGGCGCCCAGCACGTGCTCGAGCAGGCCGCCGCCGGGGCCGACCTCGCCCTCGGTCACGATCGGGATCTCGACCGTGACCTTCTCGCCGCGCTTGACGATCAGCAGGTCGAGGTGGACCAGGAAGCCGCGGATGGCCTCGCGCTGGACGGCCTTGGGGATCACCAGCTCCTCGCGGCCCTCGATGTCCAGGGTGATCAGGACGTTGGACGTCTTGAGCGCCATCATCAGCTCGTGGCCCGGCAGGGTCACATGCACGGGCTCGGTGCCGTGCCCGTAGATGACGGCGGGCACCTTGCCCTCGCCGCGGATACGGCGCGACGCGCCCTTGCCGAACTCGGTGCGCGACTGCGCCGCGATCTTCACATCAGCCATGGCTGCACTCCTCCTTGGGGTTCCTCAGGGTCGGGACACACCGGGTCACCCGGCCCCGAGAGGACCCTGCCAAGGACAGCGCGTCGATTACGGACGAGCCCCGAACCGGAGCCCTCCCTCGCCGAGCAACCCTGGAAGTCTAACGGCCGCGGCGCGCCCCCTTCACACCTCGCCCCCTTCACACATCGCCCTCGAACAGGCTGGTCACCGAGCCGTCCTCGAAGACCTCGCGGACCGCGCGCGCGATCGTCGGGGCCATCGAGAGCACCGTGATCTTGTCGAGCGCCACCTGACGTGGTGTGGGAAGGGAGTTGGAGAAGATGAACTCGCTCACCCGCGAGTTCTTCAGGCGGTCGGCCGCCGGGCCCGACAGGACGCCGTGCGTCGCCGCCACGATGACGTCCTCGGCGCCGTTGGCGAAGAGCGCGTCCGCCGCCGCGCAGATCGTGCCGCCCGTGTCGATCATGTCGTCAACGAGCACGCACACCCGGCCGTCGACGTCGCCGACGACCTCGTGCACCGTGACCTGGTTCGCCACGTCGGGGTCGCGCCGCTTGTGCACGATGGCGAGCGGCGCCGCGAGCCGGTCCGCCCAGCGGTCGGCCACCCGCACGCGCCCCGCGTCCGGCGAGACCACCGTCAGCTTGGCGCGGTCCACGCGGCTCCCGATGTAGTCGGTCAGCAGGGGAAGCGCGAACAGGTGGTCGACGGGCCCGTCGAAGTACCCCTGCACCTGGTCCGCGTGGAGGTCCATCGTGATGATCCGGTCCGCGCCCGCGGTCTTGAGCAGATCCGCCATCAGCCGGGCCGAGATGGGCTCACGGCCGCGGTGCTTCTTGTCCTGGCGGGCGTAGCCGTAGAAGGGGATGATCACCGAGATCGACCGCGCCGACGCCCTCTTGAGGGCGTCGATCATGATGAGCTGCTCCATGATCCACTTGTTGATGGGCGCCGTGTGGCTCTGCATCAGGAAGCAGTCGGCGCCGCGCACCGACTCCTGGAAGCGCACGTAGATCTCACCGTTGGCGAAATCCCTGGCCTTGGTGGGGACGAGCCCCACACCCAGCTCGTCGGCGACCTCCTGCGCCAACTCGGGATAGGCGCGGCCGGTGAACAGCATCAGCTTCTTCTCGCCGGTGGTCTTGATCCCGGTCACAGTACGTCTCCTTGGTGTGTGTCACCCTCGTGCACCCCGATGGGCCCACCTCTACCGTACGCCCCCCTTACGCGCCCCTTATGCCCCCGCTACGCCTCGTCCTCCGGGCGCTCCGCCGCAGCTAGAGCGGCTTCGGCCGCCCTTGCCGCCGCCGACCCGGGGCGCTTGCGCGCGACCCAGCCGTCGATGTTCCGCTGCTGGCCCCTGGCTACGGCGAGTGATCCCGGGGGGACATCCTTCGTGATGACCGAACCCGCCGCCGTGTAGGCCCCGTCGCCGATCGAGACGGGCGCCACGAACATGTTGTCGGAGCCGGTCTTGCAGTGACTCCCCACCGTGGTGTGGTGCTTGGCCTCGCCGTCGTAGTTCACGAAGACGCTGGCCGCGCCGATGTTGGTGTGGTCGCCGATGGTCGCGTCGCCCACGTAGGAGAGGTGCGGCACCTTGGTGCCCTCGCCGATCGAGGCGTTCTTCGTCTCCACGAACGTGCCCGCCTTGGCCCCGGTGCCCAGGACCGTGCCGGGGCGGAGATAGGCGAACGGGCCCACCTTCGCGCCCGCGCCGATCCGCGCGCCGTCCGCAACGGTGTTCACCACCTGCGCGCCCGCGCCCACCTCGGTGTCCGCGAGGCGGCAGTGGGGGCCCACCTCCGCGCCCTCGGCCACGTGCGTCGCGCCGAGCAGCTGCGTGCCCGGGTGCACCACCGCGTCCCGCTCGAACGTCACGCCCGCGTCCACCCAGGTCGTCGCCGGGTCCACCACCGTGACCCCGGCCAGCATGGCGCGCTCGAGCAGGCGGTCGTTGAGCGCGCGGCGCGCGGTGGCCAGCTGCACGCGGTTGTTGATGCCCGCGAGCTCCAGGTGGTCGGCCGCGAGCAGCGCGCCCACGCGGTGGCCCTCGTCGCGCAGGATCGCCAGCACGTCGGGCAGGTACTCCTCGCCCTGGGCGTTGTCCGTGGTCACGCGGGTGAGCGCGTGGGCGAGCAGGGCGCCGTCGAACGCGAAGACGCCCGAGCTGACCTCGCGGACCGCGAGCTGCGCGGGCGAGGCGTCCTTGTGCTCCACGATCTCGGTCACCGCGCCCTCGCCGTCCCGCAGCACCCGGCCGTAGCCGGTCGCGTCGGGCACCTCGACCGTGAGCACCGTCACGGCGTTCCCCTGGGTGGCGTGCGCCAGGGCCAGGGCGGCCAGGGTCTCCGGCGTCTGCATCGGGATGTCCCCGCACGTCACCAGGACCGTGCCCACCGCGGGCGCCTTCACCAGCGCCTCGAGCCCGGCGCGCACGGCGTGCGCCGTCCCGCGCTGCTCGTGCTGCACCGCGATGCGCGCCCCCGGATCGGTCTCCCTGAGGTGCGCCTCCACCGCCTCGCGGCCGTGCCCCACGACCACGACCAGCTCATCGGGCGTCAGCTCCCGGCAGGCGGTGACCACATGGCCGAGCAGCGAGCGGCCGCAGATGTCGTGCAGCACCTTGGGCTTGGCTGACTTCATGCGGGTTCCCTCGCCCGCTGCGAGAACGATGACGGCTGCCGGGGGGCTGGAGCTCACGGGGATCGTGTCCTTCATGTGCGGGGTTCGAGGGTTTCCGAGAATACCGAGCCCTACTCCGCCGGCCCGGTCTCCTCCCGCCAGGCCTCCCCCTCGGGACCGCGCCCCTGGCGGCGCGGGGTGCGGCCCGTCAGGCTCGCCAGCGTCGTGCGGATGTGCGCCAGGTGCGCGCGCACCTGGTCCGAGCGCTCCTCCAGGTCGCGCGCCACCTCCTCGCTCTCGCGCTCCACGCGCTGGCGGCGCACGCGGGCGTCCGCGAGCAGCTCGGCGCGTCTGGCCTCCGCCGCGTCGTCGCGGGCGCGCGCCTCGGCCGCGGCGTCCGCCAGGTCGCGCCTGGCGCGTTCGAGCGTGGAGTCGGCGCGCACCGTCAGCTCGGCCACCCTGGCGTCGGTCTCGGCCTCGCGGGCGGCCAGGTCGGTGCGCAGGGCGTTCGCCGCCACGGCATGGCCGCGGCGCTGGTCGGCGAGCAGCGCGGCGCAGCGGCGTTCCACCTCGGTGAACGCGGCCGCGGCGCGCTCCCGCACGGCCGCCGCCCGGCGGCGCGCGTCGTCGAGCAGGCGCCGCGCGCCCTCATCGGCCGCCGCCACGGTGGCGTCGGCCGCCGCGTCCGCGCCCGCGCGCCCGCGGGCCGCCGCCTCGGCGGCCTCGGCGCGCAGCGTCCGCGCCGCGTCGGCCGCGGCGTCGAGCAGCCGCCCGGCCTCGGTCTCCGCGTCGTCGCGCAGCTCGGCCGCCTCGGCCTCCACCTCGGCGAGCAGCTCGCGCGCCCGGTCGCTCAACGAGTGGAACGTCTGCGGCGGCAGCGCGGCCACCGCGGCGGTCAGCCGCTCCGCCTCCCGCGCCATCGCCTCCACGCGCAGGCTCAGCTCGGCCAGCCTGCGCCACGCCGCGTCCCGCTCCAGGGCGAGCGCGGCCACCGCCTCGTCCACCTGGCGCGGCTGATAGCCCCTGCCGCGCGCCGTGGGAAACCCCGTCATACGTCAATGATCCCCTGCACGGCGGGACTTACCGGCGAACGCGAAGGAAAGTCCGCGCGCGACGGTCATGTTGTGACCCGCCACAGGCCACCGGTGATCACCAGCGGTCACCGGCGATCGTCGGGGAACGCGTCAGAGCAGCCCGTCCCACATCTGCTCGAGCAGGACCGACCACCAGCTCTCCGGGTCCGCCACCGCCATCGGGTCGAGCGAGGCGAGCTGCGCCTGGAAATCGGTCGTCCAGCGGCCCGCCTGCTCGGAGTTGAGCCCGAGGCGCAGCCGCCACATCCGCCCGAGCAGCGCCATGCAGCGGGCGAACTGCGGCAGCGACGCGTTCACGAACTGCGGCGGAACGGGCCCCGCGGGGTCGGCCTCGAGCGGCACCGCCACGATCGCGGCCGTGCCGTACTGGACGCAGATCTGCCGCCCGAAGTCGGTGCCCATCACGAGGTAGGAGCCCGCGTCGGGGCTCGGCTGCACGCCGCGCTCCATCGCGACCTCGGCGAGCGTGGGCACCGGACGCCCCGGCTGGGCCTGCGCCCAGAAGAACGGCCCGATCTCCAGCGGCAGCCCCGACCACAGCAGCGTCTGCTGCACGATCTCGGGAACGCCGTGCCGCGACACCGTCTGCGGCGTGTAGCGGAACACCCCCTGCGGCCCGAACGCCTGCGCGAGCTCCTGCCCGATCACGTCGAGGCCCACGGCGGGCGCCGGATGCTGCTGCGGCAGCGGCGCGCGCACCGGCGCCGAGCGCTGCGGCCCGTCGGCGAACTGCTGCAACTCGTCCTGGTGCTCAACCAGATGGCGTACCCCCGCCTGACGCGACGCCAGGTCGCGCCCGTAGGCGGCGGTGTGCGTGACGCGCACCTGGGGCCAGGTCTCCCTGATCATCCGCGCGCAGTACCCGCCGGGCAGCTCGCACGACTGCAACTCGGTGTGCAGCTCGATGACCTGCTGCGGGGGAACGTTCATCGCGTGCAGCTCGTGCAGGATCTGCCACTCGGGGTGCGGCATGCCGGGCGCCGAGCGCCGGATCAGCTGCTGCTCGGAGCCGTCGGGGGCGCGATACCGCAGGACCGCCATGTACCCGGAGCCGACGGCGGGTTGGGCCTGCGGCGGATAGCCGTAGCCGCCCGCCTGCGGGTAGCCGTAGCCGCTCGGGCCTGGGGGCGGTGGCGGCGCGCCCGGGCCCGGCGGGGGCGTGGGCTGCCCCGGGTTGCGCAGGGAGGCCACGATGTCGGGGTCAACGGTCTGGGTCGGTACATACGCGCCCGCGGCGTCCGCGCCCGAAGGGTCGGGCGGCTGCGGCGGCCCGGGGCGGGCGGGCGCCCCTGGCGCGCCTGGCGCCCCCGGCGGCGGCGGCACGGCGGCGCCCCTGCCGCCGGGGGGCGGCGGGCTGCCGGGAGGCCCTGGCGGGCCACCGAGCGGGCCCGCCATCGACTTGTGGGTGTCGGCGCTCGCCAGGTCGGCCGCGCCCCCGCCACCCGGCACGGGCGGCGGGCCGACGGGGGTGCCGGGCGGCGTGCCGGGCGGGGCGCCGGAGGGCGCGGCGGGCGGCGTCGGCTCGCTCACCTTGGTCCTGGGCAACGCGCTGCCCTGGGGCATCACGGTCGTCCGCGCCTCGGACGAGGGCGCCCCGGCGGGCGAGGCCGAGGCGTCGGGCACGGCAACCGGCGGCGAGAACACCGTCGCGGGCGGCGCCATCGACTCCGCCTCGTCGCCGCTGCCCGACGTGTCGGTGCCCGCCCAGGGCGACGAGGACGCGTCACCGCCCGAGGTGTCCACGTCCTTGCCCGCCCACGGGCTGCTCGGCGCGGCCTGCGGCGGCGGCGTGGTGTCCGTACCGGCCCAGGGCGAGGGCGGCGCGGAAGGCGAGGGCGCCGGGGCGGAAGAAGGCGCGGGTGCGGGCGTCGCGGGCGACGGCGGCGGGTCGGCGCGCTGGTCGGGGATGCCCGCCCGGTCCGCCGCGTCCTGGAGCCACTGCGGCGGGGTCAGCAGGAACGACGTGGCGTTGAGGTCGATCGGCTCGCCGGTCGCCGCGGGGGCCGGGGCCGCGGGGGCCACGCCGTACTCCTCCTCGTAGCGCCGGATCACCTCGGCCACGGAGAGCGCGGGCCACAGCGTGGTGTCCCCGCTGTCCCGCGCGATCACCAGCTTCCCGCCACCCGCCCAGCCGCCGTCCGGCGTCTCGGCCCACACCACGAAGCCCAGGTCGAACTCCCGCACCCGCACCTCGCGCGCGGGCGCGCCCGGGTCCGAGCCGTTCACCCAGCGTTCGGCGCGCTCCTGCGCCTGCGCGAACGTCACCATGGCCCGCTCACCCCTCCACCGGGACGGCGTTCGCGAAGCCGCCGTCCACCATCAGATTGGCCACGGTGTCCAGCTCGGGCGGGTTGCCCGCCAACCGCAGCAGGAAGTTGTCGAAGTCGTCGCCGCAGTGCAGCAGCAGCTCGGCCACCCGCTGCTCCACGCCGAGACCGTCCCGGTCGCGCGCGTCGTCGTAGGGGCACAGCCACACCGAACCCGCGTCCCCGCCCTTGACCTTGATCGCCAGCAGGCCGCCCTGGAGGAACGCCACGCCCAGGTAGTCCTTGGTGAGGTGATCGCGCAGGCACTTGTTGATGTACACCAGGTCGTTGACCGCGGCCTCCTCGCGGAGCGTGAAGAACGGCTGGTCCACCAGCAGCCCGAGCTCCGCGTCCAGCGCCACCCCCGCGGGCGCGCAGCCGCCGGCCGCCCTGAGGAACGAGCGGTACGCCTCGGGCAGCCGGTACCCCAGCTTCTCCTCCGCGGCCCGCACCCTGTCCTCCTCCACCGCGACGGCCCGCGGCACGCGGAAGTGCGCGGGCTTGGTCTCGGCCAGGGGGCGCGTCCCGCGCTTGCTCTGGTCGACCGCGGTGGTCGCGAGGCCGCCGTGGTGCCGCAGCAGGGCCTTGACCTCGACGGGGATCAGCTCGACGCGCCGCGACCTGGCCACGTGGTGCCACGTCCAGCCGTGCGGCGTGGCGACCGGGGGCAGGTCGGCCCACAGCTCGTGACCCGAGGCGTGCAGCGCGGCGTTCGCCGACACGTAGTCGGTCAGCCTGAGCTCGTCCACGCCGAAGCCCTCGGGCGGCTCGGCGATCTCCGCCGCGGCTCTCGCGTAGGGCGAGAAATCCGGGAAACCGTCCGCGTCCACGCGAACACCCTGCGGATACCGTGCCGCCCGGACCGGGTCCGGGAACTGCACGATCTGTCCGGCATAGGCCCGGTTCGGTGGCGCGGCCTGCTGTCCGAGCCGACCTGTCGTCATGGCGGTACGCCCCCTGCTGTTACATCACGCTGTCGCGGCACAGCCTATGGGGTGAGCCTGTCGGTGGCACGATCGTCCACGTGATATCGGATACCCATGGCCAGCCGCCGGGCGATCCCCGCCAGCATCGGGGCGCCGGGCCCGTGCCTCCCGTACTCCTGCGCCGCCGCGACGGCATCCTGCCGACGACGGCCGCCGCGCTCTCGCTGCCGGCCACCGCCCAGGCCCTCACCGGCACCGCGAGCCGCGCCGCGACGGCTCCCGACCTGCACCCGGTCGTCGCGGACACCCTCGCCTCGCTCGGCACCGCGCAGCGCGACCGCCACCTCGGCCGCTGCCCCGAGCCCGCGCTGCTCTCCCGCTGCCTCGCCGACGCGGGGGCGCACACGCTCGACCAGGCGCGTTCCGCCCTCCACGAGGCCGGGATCACCACCCGGCACATCCGCGAGGACGGCGATCCCCAGCACGGCGAGTACGCCCCGCACTGCCGCTCGTGCGCCGTGCTGCTCGCGCGGCTCGGCGTGCGCAGCATCAGCGCCGCGCCCGCCGCGCCGGGCGGCGGCTCGGACACGCTGGCCACCGGAGGCCCCTGGTCGGTCGGCAGCGTGGACGAGGCGCTCGCGGCGGCGGGCTGGGTGCCGGGCCGCAGGCACGCCGCCGAGGCGGAACGCTGGGCCGACGCGCTCAGCGCCCACCGCTCGCCGCAGGGGCACACGCACGCGCTCTTCCCCGCGGCGTTCGAGACGTGGGCCGAGCTCGGGCCCATGACCCTGGGCCCGAGCGGCCCGGGGCGCGAGTACGCCGCCACCGGGATCGTCGTCGACCCGCTGCGCGGCCTGCACTGGGCCCGCACCCTCGGCGACCTCGGCCGGGCGCTCGACACGCGGCTCGCGCCCCTCGGGGAGGAGAGCGGCGGCACGGCGCTCGTCGCCATCGACCCCGAGGCGCGTCTCTACTGCGTCGACCACACCGGCGACTGGTACCTCGGCCCCGATGTGATCAGCGGCCTGGCGACGCTCCTGACCGGCGCGGCGCCGCACCGGCTGGTACCGCCCGACGGCCTGTGAGATCCCGCCTCCCGGCGAGGCACCGACCCCACAGGAAGGGCCGCCGCGGCCAGGGGCGCCTACGCGACGGCCGACGAGGTCGCGGCCACGAACCACCACGTGGTCGGGCCCGAGGCCCGCGACGTCATGCGCGCGGCGGTCGCGTCGGACGGCGGCTCCACCGTCCGACGGGGCCGCGCCGCGGCGGTCAGCCGTCCCGTTCCGCCGAGCCCGCCGTCTCCGCCGCGCGGATCGCCTCGTGGTACGCGCGGGCCGCCGCCCGCAGGGACGTCTCCGCGTCGATCCCCGCGGCCTCGGCCTCCGCGGCCAGGGCGAGCAGCCGGTAGCCGAAGTCCGCCTCGGGCCCGGGGAGCGGGACGTCGAGCCCGGCCGCGCGGACCCGGCCCGCGAGCTTGGCGGCCAGCGAGAGACCCGGCTGCCCCAGCGGGACGCCCTCGGTCACCGAGGCGCGGCGCTTCTCCTCGGCCTTGGTCCGCAGCCACAGCTCCTTGACGTCCTCGGCGGTCTCGGCCGTCTCGTCCCCGAAGACGTGCGGGTGGCGGTGGATCAGCTTGGCGACGATCCCGCCCGCCACGTCGTCGATGTCGAACGGCTCCTCCGCGTCCTCGGCCGCGATCCGCGCGTGGAAGACGACCTGGAGCAGCACGTCGCCCAACTCCTCGCGCACCTCGGCGCGATCACCCGCCTCGATGGCCTCGATCAGCTCGTACATCTCCTCGATGCCGTAACGCGCCAGGTCGGCGTGGGTGCGCAGCGACGCCCACGGGCACTGGACCCTGATCCGGTCCATGACCTGCACGAGGTCGAGCAGCCGCGCCCCGGGGAGGTCGTACGAGCCGGGCAGCAGCTCGAGCTCGGGCAGCGCCTCCGCCCGCCCCGAACCGGCCAGCGCGGCGAGCCCGTCCGTCAGCGCGGGCTCGCCGTTCGCGCCCGCGAGCACCACGACGCTCCGGCCGCCCGCGCACGCGGCCACGAGCGCCGGCGCGTCGGCCGTCTCGGGCGCCCCCGTCTCCACCGCGATGCCCGCGTCCTTGAGATAGGGCAGCTGGGGGTGGTCGGCGTCCCGGCACAGCACGCGGTCCGCGCCGCGCAGGGCCTGCCAGGCGGGCCACGAGAGCAGCCCCGGGGCCACCCGGTGGGTGGTGGTCAGCAGAACGATCCGGCCCGCGGTCACCCGTCGAGCGTAGCGGGCTGCCCGGCCCCGACCGGCTCGTCCGCGCGCAGCCACGGCATGGACGCGTCGGCCAGCGTCAGCTGCTCCGCGTCCCACTCGCCGTAGCGGGGGTTGACGTCGACGCCCACCTCGTCGGCGGTGTCCACCATCAGCTGGGCCATGCGGTCGAGCCCGGTGCCGTCGGGCAGCACGCCGAGCTCGGCGGCGATGCCCTGGAACAGCAGCTGCCCGCGCAGCATCCGGTCGATCTGCTCGTCGCCCGCGAGCGGCGTGCTGTTGGGCTGGCGGAGCAGGGCCTCGGCGAGGGCGTCGGGGCCGCCGACGTTCCGCTCGGCGTTGCCCCTGGCCTCCTGCACCTCGAGGCGGGTCACCTCGACGCCCACCTCGTCGGCGGCGCGTTCGAGCACCTCGGTGTAGACGAGGAACGCCACGGTGTCGCGCGCCAGGGCGGGGCTCGCGGCGACCAGCTGCTCGCCCTCCGACTGCGCGCGCTGCGCGTCGCGGACGGCCTCGACCTGCGCCTGCACGGACGACAGGGTGATCCGCTCGCCGCCGACGACGGCGGCAGCGCCCGGATGGGAATCCGTCGAGCAGCCGGTCAGCAGGGGGGCCGCGATCGCGAGCAGGGCGGCGGTGGAGAGGGACAGTGCTGAAGTGCGGCGCTTCACGAGGCCACTCCCGTGGGCGATCGGGCAGGTCGATCGATCATCCTAGGCCGGGCGGTCCCGCGATGTCAGCCCGGGCCCGAGCTGTCGGCCTGCGCGAGGCGCCGGATGACGGGCGCGACCCGCTTGCGGCCCACCCGGTAGAGGCCGCCCGCGCCGCGCTGGATCAGCTTGCGCATCGCGGTGGGGCTCGCGGGCGAGGCGGAGGGCAACGGGCGCCCGCTCAGGCCCAGTCCATGGCGGCTGAGCAGCGCCTCCAGGTAGTCCGAAGCGTTCGTCGGCGTGTAGTAGGGGCGCATGCGCGGGAGCGTGCCGCGCGAGCGGAGCTGCGCGAACTGGGCGCGCGCGGCGGTGAACGCGTCGCGCCTGCCCAGGCCGTGCGCCGTCGCCCACGCCTGGGAGGCCCGGGGGACCAGGCCCTCGTCGAGCTGCGCCCAGGAGGCGAGGGCGCCCGAGGCGGCGAAGAAGTGGTTCCCGTGGGCCTCGCGTATGCCGTAGTCGGTGAGGATCGCCGTGGGTATGCCCCGGTGGATCGCCTCCATCGCGGCCGTCGAGCTGACCGTGACCAGCAGGTCGGTGCGGTCGAGGACGTCGCTCATCGCGCCGTCGACCACCGAGAGGTTGGGCGGGGGGTCGGCCAGCTCGTCGAACAGCGCGCGGTAGGGGAAGCGTTCGAGGCGCCCGCTCGTCTCGCCCTCGCGCGTGCGCGGCTTGAGCAGCACGTCGCGGTCGGGGTGGCGCCTGGCGTGCCGCTTGAGCTTGTCGAGCAGCCCGGCCCGTGCGGCGCGCCCCGCGGGCACGGTCGGCTGGACGGCGAAGCACACCGTGAACCTGCGCTCGCCGCGGCCCACGGCCGAGGGGTCGTACCGTGACCCGCCGAGGAACGGCAGCCCGGCCTCGACCACGGTGTACGGGTCGGCGCCCACGCCCCGGTAGACCTCGCGGAACAGCTTGGCGTCGTGCGGGCTGTTGGCGAGCACCAGGTCCGAGCCGACGCGCAGGAGCAGGCCGTCCACCAGGTTCTCGTAGACGACGCCGACATAGCCCGAGACCACGACGGGGCGGCGGGACGCGCCGTCCCACGCCATCCCCAGGCTGTGGATGAGCGCGAGCGTCGTGCCGCCGATGGTGCCGAGGACCAGCAGGTCGGCCTCGGCGACCGCGGGGTCGTCGAGCAGCTCCCCGTAGGTGACGACCCTGCTGGTGTCGGGGACGACCCCGGCCTCGTCGACCTGGCGCTCGGTCGGGGTGGTGGGGCCCGCGAGGAAGCGGGCGTCGAGCGCGTGCTTCGGGGCGAGCTGCCGGGCGACGAGCGCGGCCCACTTCCACCGGCTGTCGGAGTCCGCGAGCACGACCGCACGAGGCACAGCGCTACCCATCGACCGAGCATCTCCTGGGGTGTTGACGGAGAGATCAGATTACCTCCTGCCCGTGCTTCCTCGATCTGCCCGCGCATCCGTGATCTGCCCGCGCTTCCTTGATCTGCCCGCGCATCCGCGCTCCTCGCGGAGGCGTTCACCTGGCGAAACCTGACGGAAGTCATGTCTTTCCCCGGGAGAAGACACGACCTTCGTCGTCATCCCCTAGGGGATTCTGCGACTTTGCGCCTACCCGAGGCTCGTCCTTGGGGGCGACGAGGGCGGCGGACGCGGTCCGTAGTCTGTGAGGTCAAGGACAGAAGCTGCGAAGCATGAAAAACGGGAGATGACGTGACGACGGCTGTGGCGAATCCGACGACCGGGGGCAGCGGAGGGCACTCAGCCGTGGCCGCACGGACCGAGGGCATCGTGAAGGCGTACGGGACGGGCGAGACGCGCGTCCTCGCCCTGGACGACGTCAGCGTGGACATCGAGCGGGGTCGCTTCACGGCGATCATGGGGCCTTCGGGGTCGGGGAAGTCGACGCTGATGCACTGCCTGGCCGGGCTCGACACCGTGACCAGCGGCCGGATCTGGGTCGGCGAGACCGAGATCACCGGGCTGAAGGACAAGAAGCTCACCCGCCTTCGCCGCGACAGCATCGGCTTCATCTTCCAGGCGTTCAACCTCCTCCCGACGCTCAACGCCCTGGAGAACATCACGCTCCCCATGGACATCGCCGGACGCAAGCCCGACAAGGAGTGGCTCGACCGCGTCGTCAGCACCGTCGGCCTGGGCGAGCGCCTCAAGCACCGCCCCAGTCAGCTCTCCGGCGGCCAGCAGCAGCGCGTCGCCGTCGCCCGCGCCCTCGCCGCACGCCCCGCCATCATCTTCGGCGACGAGCCCACCGGGAACCTCGACTCCCGCGCCGGCGCCGAGGTCCTCGGCTTCCTCCGCCGCTCCGTCGACGAGCTCGGCCAGACCATCGTCATGGTCACCCACGACCCCGTCGCCGCCGCGTACGCCGACCGCATCGTCTTCCTGGCCGACGGCCGGATCGTGGACGAGATGCGCGAGCCCACGGCCGACCGCGTGCTCGACCGCATGCGGGGCTTCGACGCCCAGGGACGCACGTCGTGAGCGTTCTCAAGACATCGCTGAGAAGCTTCTTCGCGCACAAGTGGCGCATGGTGCTCTCCGGGATGGCGGTGGTCCTCTCGGTGGCGTTCGTGTGCGGCACGCTGGTGTTCACCGCCACGATGAACACCACGTTCAACGCGCTCTTCTCGGTGACCGCCTCGAATGTCATGATCGCGCCAGCGGGTCAGGACGGCGACGCCGAGATGGAGGGCGGCGGCGCGGTCACGGGCCGGCCCGAGACCATACCCGGCGCGCTCGTCGAGGACGTCTCCGCGATCGACGGCGTGGACCAGGTCACCGGCGTCGTCGCCTCCACCAGCGCGGTCGTCGTCGACGACCGGAACGAAAGCATCAGCCCCAGCACCGGGGCGCCCACCATCGTCTCCAACTGGTCGGAGATCGACACCCGTTCCATGGAGGTCGTCGAGGGCTCGCCCCCCGAGGGCGACGGCCAGGTGATGGTCGACCTCGACACCGCGGACAACAACGACCTGGCGCTCGGCGACGACCTGCGCCTGGTCACCGCGTTCGGCGACTTCTCCGTGACGGTCTCCGGCATAGCGGAGTTCGAGGTCACCAACCCCGGCGCGGCCATCTTCTACACCGACATGCCCCGCGCCCAGGAGTATCTGCTCGGCGGCACCGACGAGTTGACCAACATCTACGTCGACTCGGACGGCCGGATCACCGACGAGGCGCTCAAGGGCGACATCGCCGCCGCCCTCGGCGCCGACACCTACAAGCTCCAGACCGCCGACGAGTACATCGAGGAGAACCAGGACGCCATCGGCGAGGTGCTGTCCATCCTCGAGTACATCCTGCTCGGCTTCGCCGGGCTCGCGCTGCTCGTCGGGATCTTCCTCATCGTCAACACCTTCTCGATGCTGGTCGCCCAACGCACCCGCGAGATCGGCCTGATGCGGGCCATCGGCTCGAGCCGCCGCCAGGTCAACCGCTCGGTGCTCATCGAGGCGCTCCTGCTCGGCACGATCGCCTCCCTCGTCGGCTTCGGCGTCGGCATCGGCCTGGCGGTCGGGCTGATGGCCGTGATGAGCGCGCTCGGCCTCAACCTCAGCACCGAGGACCTCACCATCGACTGGTGGGTGCCGCTCGTCGGCGTCGTGCTCGGCGTGCTGGTCACCGTGATCGCCGCCTACATACCCGCGCGCCGGGCCGGGAAGATCAGCCCGATGGCCGCGCTGCGCGACCCGGGCATGCCGGGCGACATCCGCGCGGGCCGCATCCGCGCGGGCATCGGGGCCACCCTCACCGTGATCGGCCTCGCCTCCCTGCTCGGCACCGCGACCACCGACGACTCCGTGGGCGCGTCGGGGCTCCTGGCGCTCGGCATCCTGGCCAGCCTCCTCGGCCTGGTCCTGGTGGGCCCCGCGCTGGTCGGGCTGGTGGTCCGCGCGCTCAGCGTGGTGCTGCTGCGGATGTTCGGGCCCGTGGGCCGCCTGGCCGAGCGCAACGCCCTGCGGAACCCCAGGCGCACCGGCGCCACCGCCTCCGCCCTGATGATCGGCCTCGCGCTCGTCGCGGGCCTCTCGGTGGTCGGCTCCTCGATGGTGGCCTCCGCCACCGACGAGATAGACAACGCCCTGGGCGCCGACTACATCATCCAGACCGGGAACTTCACCCCGGTCCTCCCCGAGGTCTCCCGGGCCATCGACGAGGCGGTCGAAGGGCTCGGCGAGGTCGCCCCCGTCCACCAGATGGAGGGCGAGATCGAGGCGGCCGACGGGTCGACCGAGGAGATCTGGCTCGGCGCCTCCCCGTCGAGCTACGCCGACGCGGTCGAGATGAACGTCGCCGAGGGCGACTTCACCGACGTCTACGAGGGCGACGCCGTCTCGGTCGCCGCCGACTGGGCGGAGACCGCGGGCGTCGGCGTGGGCGACGAGGTGACCCTGACGTTCGACGGGGGCGACGCCGCCGCCCTCACCGTCGCCGCCGTGGTGAACACCGGCGCCACCATGTCATCGGCGTGGAACGTCAGCCTCGAGACCATGGAGAGCCATGTCCCCGAGGAGCGGCGTGCGCTGCCGTTCGTCGTCTTCGCCACCGCGGCGGACGGGCAGCAGGAGGCGACCCGCGCCGCCCTCGAGACGGCGATGGAGCCGTATCCGCAGATGGACGTCAGGGACCAGGCCGAGTACAAGGACCTGATCCAGAGCCAGGTCGGCATCCTGCTCAACATGGTCTACGGCCTGCTCGCGCTGGCGATCATCGTGGCCATCCTCGGCGTGGTCAACACCCTGGCCCTGTCCGTCATCGAGCGCACCAGGGAGATCGGCCTGACCCGCGCGATCGGCCTCTCCCGGCTCCAGTTGCGCGCGATGATCTGCATGGAGTCCATCGTCATCGCCCTGTTCGGCGCCCTCGTCGGCCTCGGACTCGGCATGGTCTGGGGGCTCTCGGGCCAGCAGATCCTCGCCATGGAGGGCATGGAGGTCCTGGAGATCCCCTGGGGGACGATCATCTTTGTCTTCTTCGGCGCGGCGGTGGTCGGCCTGTTCGCGGCGCTCATCCCGGCGTTCCGCGCCGGCCGGATGAACGTCCTGAACGCCATCGCCACCGAGTGACCCCCGCCCCGGCCGCGCCGGGGCCCGACACCACGACCGCCCGCCCACCCCGATCGAGGGGTGGGCGGGCGGCGTCGCGCCGTGCGCCGTCGGAGCGCCGTTCGCCCTCAGCCGGTCCGGCTGGCCGACGAGTTGGGCCCCACGGTGAGCTGGGCGCCGTCCGAGAAGGTCACGGTCCGCTCGGCGTCGCCGTAGTTGTGCGCGGCATAGGTGACGGTGCCGCCCTGGGAGAACGCCGCCGCCGTCGGGCTGTCCGCCGTGATGGCGGTGTCAGGGGCGCCGATCGAGTCCAGGGTGTAGATCCAGTGGTAGACGTGCGCCCACGACTCACCGGCCTCGGGCGAGCCCACGCCCCCGCCGTCCCCGTCGTAGGCCGCCCTGGCCGCGGCCGGGTCGGCGAGCGCCTGGAACTCCCAGAGGATCTCCTTCCACTCCACCGGCGGGCCGCCGTTCTCCTCGACCAGCTCCTCCAGGTTGCGGACGATGGCGTCCTTGTCGCGCGCCAGGTGCAGCGAACCGCCGGTCACCGGGAGGACGTTGATGCCGTGGATCTCCTCGGGGTTGCCGGTCCACCAGGTGGAGTGCGCGCCGCCGTTGCTCCACACCATGCCGAGCGTGTTGTGCTGGTAGTCCGCGGGGAAGTTCTGCTCGTCGCCGTCGAACCAGTACTGCCGGATCGCCTCCGACTCGGTGGTCAGCAGGTAGACGCCGAGGTCGCGCAGCGAGGTGTCACCCGTCGCCGAGCCCCACAGGATGAGGCCCGCGCTGAGGTTGATCGACTCGGACGAGGACTCCTGGTTGTTCCCCGCGGCGAAGCCCTGGTGCCCCGAGGCCCAGCTGTGCCCCGCGTACACGTCGAAGCCGCGCAGGAACGGGTAGCGGTCGTCGCCGCGCACGGGGTTGGCCGCGTCCCCGATCAGCTCCTTCACCATCCCGCCCCACGCGGAGTCCTCCGCCCAGGCCGGGTCGTACTGCGCGACGATCGCCGCGGCCATCACATAGTAGGAGTAGTGGAAGTGGTGGTCGTTCAGCTCGACGTCGCTGCCGTAGGAGGCCGGGTAGCCGGTGAGCGTCCGCCACTCGGAGTCGTAGGCGAACTGCGTGTCGCCGCCCGCGGTGAACCACTCCTCCAGGCGGGACTTGATCGCGTCGAGCAGCTGGTCGCGCGCGGTCGTCGCGCCGATCTGGTCGGCGATCGGCACCAGTTGGGCCAGCCTGCCGAACGCCTTGCCGCTCCAGTACGTGTCGCCCACCGGGATGTCGGCGGACGAGGCCACGTCGTTGACCAGGTTGGTGAGGTGGCCGGTGTCCACGCCCGAGGACTCGGGCAGCGCGGGCAGCACGCCGGTGACGTCCTGGGTGGTGGTGAACGACGCGCCGTCCCGCACCCGCATCGTGCCGCGCGGCGAGACGTACTCGTGGGCGGTCAGCTCGTCGCTCGTGTACTGCCACTGGTGCGGGTAGAGCGCCATGACGCTGCCCGTCTCCGAGCCCTCGCGCGCCTCCGTCTTGAGGGCGTAGGTGGCGCTGACGCTGCCGCCCGCCTCGTCGTAGTCCCAGGTGACGGTCGAGCCGGTGACAAAGCTGTAGGCGTACTGGGCGTAGAGGTCGAGGGCGTCGCGGCTCGGCAGCACCGCGAGCGAGTAGTAGTCCTGGCCGCCCAGGTCGGCGGTGATCTGCGAGCCGGAGACGGTCCAGTCGCTGCCGCTCGGGGCGAAGAGGGCGTAGTCGTGGCCGTTGACGGAGATGCCGAGCAGGCTGCCCTCGTCGGCGAACACCTCGGGCGCCGACGCCGCGGTGACCTGCGCGGCGCCGCCCGAGGTCTCGGCGTACACATAGGGGCTGCCATGCCCGATGGTGGCGCGGAGGGTGGCGCCGCCGCCCTCCCAGTAGGGGCTGACGGTCCAGTCGGACCAGCCGTCGGCCTTGGTGTCGGGGGAGTTGAGCCCGGCCACGCCGACGGTGAGATCGGCCTGGTGCGGGAAGTGGTAGGAGACGCCGCTGACGTCGGGCTGGGTCGGATAGCCGACCTCGAGGCCGGAGTCGACCGCCTGGTAGCTCAGCGGGTGGCCGAACATCGGCTGGGAGTGGGGCTGGTCCGCGTAGCGCTTGAAGACCAGCGACGACCACCAGTCGTTCGTGGGCACGGGCTGATCGGCCATGGCCTCGGTCACCTGGGGCGTGACCGCGGCGCCCTGCGAGTTCTGGGGGCCGTTGGTGCCCGCGGGCCTTTCGTCCGAATAGCTGCCGCTGCCGACGGGCACCTCCGCGGCGTTCGCGGAGCCCGGCACCAGCGCCAGCCCCGCCACGGCGGTGGCCGCGGCGGTCAGCGTCAAGGCGGTGCGTCGAAGAGGAATGTGGGACCGCATGTGCTGGGGTACCTCGCAACCGGTGGGGGAGTGGATACGGCTGAGAGCGCTCTCATGCTGCCGTTGAACTTAGAGATGCGGGGTTTTTGTGTCAATGCTTCGCACGTGAACCGGGACGGCTGCCCGTTCGGACTTCAAAGGCCGTAGGGGCGGCGGGAGTTCGGCGTCGGTGGGCGTGGTGGGTCGGTGTCGGTGTCGGTGTCGCTGGGCGGGGCGGCGGCCGGTGGGGACCGGGGGCCCGGCCCCCTCGCGCGTACCGGCTCCTTCGACCTCGGCGTCCGCTGTCCTGGTGGGCTGTTACCCTGCGAGGGGCGGGTGTTCCGCGCTCAGCGTGGCCTCAGCGTGTGGCCTCAGCGTGGCCCGTTGATCCGTTGCGGAGGGAGATCCAGCGTGGCAGGTGACGACGACATCTCCGGGTGAGATCCGGAGCTGGCCGATCGTGGGCGTGCGTGTGCGCGCCGCCGTTCGGGCTGCCTTGTCGTCCCCCTGTTCCCGCCCCCGCCGGGCGCCCCAGGCGCGCCCGCGTTCGCAACGAGGTCTCTTCGATGTCCGACGCCCTCATCGTCTGTTCCGACCTGTCCTTCTCCTGGCCCGACGACACCCCCGTCTTCACCGGCCTGTCGTTCACCGTGGGCCCGGGCCGCACCGGGCTCGTCGCGCCCAACGGTGCCGGGAAGAGCACCCTGCTCAAGCTGATCGCCGGGGAGCTGCGGCCCACCCGCGGCGCCGTGACCGTGCACGGCGAGGTCGGGTATCTGCCCCAGACCCTGCCCCTCACGGGCGAGGGGACGGTCGCCGACGTGCTCGGCGTCGCGCCCGTCGTCCGCGCCCTCGACGCCATCGAGTCCGGTGACACCGACGAGGAACACTTCGCCGTCATCGGCGACGACTGGGACATCGAGGAGCGCACCCGCGCCCAGCTGGACCGGCTCGGCCTCGGCCACCTCGCGTTCGACCAGCCGCTCGCCACCCTCAGCGGCGGCCAGGTCGTCTCGCTCGGCCTGGCCGGGCAGCTGCTCGGGCGCCCCGACGTCCTGCTGCTCGACGAGCCGACGAACAACCTCGACCTCGACGCCCGCCGACGCCTCACCGCCGTGCTCGACGACTGGCACGGCTGCCTGCTGCTCGTCAGCCACGACCGGGCGCTGCTCGACCGCGTGGACCGCATCGTCGAGCTCGACCGCGGCGCCATCCGCTCGTTCGGCGGGAACCACACCGCCTACCTGGAGGCCGTGGTGGCCGAGCGCGAGGTCGCCGAGAAGAACATCCGCAACGCCGAGCAGGAGCTGAAGCGCGAGAAGCGCGAGGCGCAGCAGGCGCGCGAACGGGCCGAGCGGCGCGCGAGCAACGCCTCGCGCACCCTCAAAGACGCCGGTCTGCCCCGCATCGTCGCAGGGAACCTGAAGCGCGGCGCCCAGGAGGCCGCCGGGCGTTCGGGGCAGGTGCACGCCGCGCGCGTCGGCGAGGCGAAGGCGCGGCTCGACGAGGCCGGGCGCGCCCTGCGCGACGAGCAGAAGATCGCGTTGCAGTTGCCGGGCACCCGCGTTCCCGCCGGGCGCACCCTCTTCCTCGGCGAGGGGATCAGGGTGCGGCACGGCGAGCGGGAGATCTTCGCGGGCGACGGCGTCGACCTGACCGTCAGGGGCCCCGAACGCATCGCCCTCACGGGCCCGAACGGCGCGGGAAAGTCAACGCTGCTGCGCGTGCTTCACGGCGACCGGGAGCCGGACGAGGGCCGGATCCAGCGCGCCGAGGGCCGGGTCGCCCACCTCTCCCAGCGGCTCGACCTCCTCGACCCCGGGCGCACCGTCGCCGAGAACCTCGTGCACTTCGCGCCCGGCATGGCTCCTTCGGACCGGATGAACCTGCTGGCTCGGTTCCTCTTCCGCGGCCCCCGCGCCCATCTGCCGGTGGGGGTGCTCTCCGGCGGCGAACGGCTGCGCGCCACGCTGGCGTGCGCGCTGTACGCGGAGCCCGCGCCGCAGCTGCTCCTGCTCGACGAGCCGACCAACAACCTCGACCTCGTGAGCGTCGCCCAGCTTGAGGGCGCGCTGGCCGCGTACGAGGGGGCGTTCGTCGTGGTGAGCCACGACGAGCGGTTCCTGGCGGAGATCGGGGTCGAGCGGCGCCTCGAGCTGCGTGAGGGCCGCCTCGCCGAGCGCTGAACGGTCCTGGTCCTCGTCTGCTCGCCCGTGCCTGCTCGCCCGCGCCCGCTTGTCCATGCCTGATCGTTCATGCCCGATCGTTCATGCCTGTTTGTCCGTGCCCGCTTGTCCGTGCCCGCTTGTCCGTGTCTGTGCCCGTGCCCGTGTGCGGGGGTCGCCCGGCGGGCAACCGAACCGTTCACCCGGTGGTGTCCCATGCCCCAACCAGCCCTGCTCGCCCACGACCTCGTCCGCACCCTCGGCGCCCGGCGGGTGCTCGACGGGGTCTCGCTCACCGTCGCGCCCGGGCGGCGCGTCGGCCTCGTCGGGGAGAACGGGGTCGGCAAATCCACCCTGCTCACCATCCTCGCCGGGCACGACGAACCCGACCACGGCACCGTGACCCGGCCCCCCGACCTCGGCTTTCTCCACCAGGAGATGCCCTATGACGCCGGGGCGACGCTCGCGGACGTGCTCGACGATGCGCTCCGCGAGGCCCGCGACGACCTCGCCGAACTCGACCGGCTCACCGAGACGTTGGCCACCACCCCCGAGGGCGCGCCCGGTCATGCCGAGGCGCTCGACGCGTACGGGCGGCGCCTCGAACGGGCTGCGGCGCGCGAGGCGTGGGACGCCGACCGGCGCGCGGGGCTCGTGCTCGACGGGCTGGGGCTCGGGGGCGTGGCCCATGACCGCGCCCTGGGGTCGCTCTCCGGCGGGCAGCGTGGGCGGCTGGCGCTGGCCGCGCTGCTGGTGCGGCGCCCCACCGCGCTGCTGCTCGATGAGCCCACCAACCACCTCGACGACGCGGCAACCGCGTTCCTCGAAGACCAACTGCGCGCCCTGCCAGGGGCGTTGGTCGCCGCCAGCCATGACAGGGCCTTCCTCGACGCCGTCTGCACCGACATCGTCGACCTCGATCCGGCCCTGGAAGGACCGGTCCGCCACGGCGGCTCCTACACCGCGTACCAGGCGCACCGGCGCGCCGAACGCGCCCGCTGGGAGGAGCGCCACGCCGCATGGCTCGACGAGATCGCCGCGCTCCGCGAGCGCGCCGCCGTCACCGCCCACCGCGTCGCGCCCGACCGGGGGCCGCGCGACAACGAGAAGATGGGCTACGGCCACGCCGGGGGCCGGGTGCAGAAGCAGATCTCGCGCCGCGTGCGCAACGCCGCCCGCAGGCTCGCCGACCTCGAACGCGACCCCGTTCCCGCGCCGCCGCCGCCCCTGCGCTTCCGCCCGCCCGCCCTCACGGCGGGCGGGGACCCGGCGGCGGACGGGGAGCCACCGGTCCTGGTGGCGCTGCGGGGCGTCGCCGTGCCGGGGCGGCTGGCCATCGAACGCCTTGAGGTGACGGCGACCGACAGGCTGCTGGTCACCGGGGCGAACGGCGCGGGCAAGACAACCCTCCTCGGCGTGCTCGCCGGTACCGTGGCGGTGAACGGCGAGGTGACCCGCCGACCCGGCACGACCGTCGGGCTGCTGCCCCAGGACACCGTCTTCCCCAGGGCCGACCGCGACGCCCGTGCGATCTACGCGGCCGCGGTGGGCGCCGAACGGGCCGAGGCGCTGCCGCTCGACGCCCTCGGCCTGCTCGGGCCGCGGGACCTGGACACGCCGGTCGGCCGTCTCTCGGTCGGGCAGCGCCGCCGCCTGGCGCTGGCCCTGCTGGTCGCCGACCCGCCCCACCTGCTGCTGCTCGACGAGCCCACCAACCACCTCTCGCCCCGGCTCGCCGACGAGCTCGAGGAGGCCCTGGGCACAGGACCGGGCGCGGTGGTCGTCGCCACCCACGACCGCTGGCTCCGCACCCGCTGGCCGGGCCGCGAACTACGGCTGTGAACCATGGCTGTGAACCACCGCTGTGAAACGTCGTTGTGACTCGTCGTTGTGAACCTCCTTTGCCACAATGCTCCTTCATGGACGCCCCGACGGAACCGAGGCCGCCCGGCGGGGACGGCGCCGACGACTGGACCGAGGACCTTCCCCTTCGCACGGTCGACCGCGACGGGGTGGTGGCCCGCGACGTCACCATCCGCGTCGGCGCCGCCTCCCGGGCCGTGATCCTGCTGATCGACGGCGGGACCGAGACGCGCATCGGCGGCAACGACTACCTCGCCTGCCTGACCCGGGCCCGGGAACACCTGGAGCGCCAGGGCCGCCTGCTCTGCTGCCAGGGCGCCAGGCCCGAGGTGCACCCCTCGGGGCTGCTGCGGCAGTTCTCCCATGGGCGGGAGGCATACGTCCGCGGCTCGGGCGGACCCGGGGGCCCGGACGACGTGGTCGACATCTTCGCCCCCGCGCCGGAGGGGTCGGTGGTCGGCCTCGCCGAACAACGCGACGCCGTCATGGCCTTCTTGACAACCCTCCGCGACGCGCGGCGGGACCGGGACGCGAGGCGGGACCGCGACGCGCGGCCGTGATGGGATGCGTGCCATGGCGCGCCTCCACCTCGACACCGACCTGGGCGGTGACCCCGACGACGCCTGTGCCCTGGCCATGCTGCTCGGCTGGCCAGACGCCGAACTCGTCGGCATCACCACCACCATCGACCCCGGAGGCCGCCGCGCCGGATGCGTCGAGCACATGCTCCGGCTGGCGGGCCGGGACGACATCCCCGTGGTGGCCGGGGCCGCGATGTCGCTGACCAGGCGGGAGGTGGCCGAGCCCGCCACCGGCGACCCACGGCACTGGCCCCTCGACCCGCCCGCCAGGCCCGCCCCCGCGGGAGCGGCCCTCGACGCCCTGGAGCGCGCCATCGACCTCGGCGCGACCCTCGTGACCATCGGCCCGCTGACCAACCTCGCCGTGCTCGAGGCCGTCCGCCCCGGGGCGCTCGCCCGGGCACCGTGGTCACCATGGGCGGCTGGGTCGTGCCGCCGGGTGAGGGGCTGCCGCCCTGGGGACCGGAGCGGGACTGGAACATCCAGTGGGACACCCACGCCGCGGCGGCCGTCGTCGCGGCGGCCGGGCACCTGACGCTGGTCACCCTCCCCGCCACGCTCTCCGCCTGGCTCACCCGACGCGACCTGCCCCGGCTGCGCCGCGCGGGCGCGATGGGCCACATCCTGGCGCGGCAGGCGGAGGCCCGCGCCGTCGATGCCGACATGACCACTCTGGGCCAGGACCACCCGGGTCTGCCCGATGACCTCCTCAACTTTCACTATGACCCGGTGACCTGTGCGATCGCCGCGGGATGGCTCGGCGCGGAGACGGCGGAACGCCACCTGACCACGGTCCTCCGGGACGGCGTGCTCCACTTCGAGCCCGACCCCGCCCCCGACGCCGAGTGCCCCGTCACCGTCGTCACCCGGGTCGACGGACGGGCGTTCGGCCCCCTGTGGCTCGACGCCGTCGAGGCAGCCGCAACGGCACGCGGCGCCGAGTGACGAACGCTCCAGGTCGGCGAACCGCCTGCCGGTCAGCGGACGGCCGCTCCGCGCGGACGTCGGCCACGGCAGCGCCCCACGGAGACGCCCGGCCTCAACTCCCGTCCGCCACGGGCCCCGTGGACTCCCGCGGGATCAACGTCGGCGGGCGAATCGCCGGGGGCGGTGAGTGCGGGAGGTCGAGCAGCCGGAACATCTCGACCGCCGCCGCCCGGCCCAGGGCCTCCACGTCCTGGGCCACCGTGGTGAGCTGCGGGAAGACCAACTCGCCCAGCGGCAGATCGTCATGGCCGAGCACCGACAGCTCCCCCGGCACGTCGAACCCCAGGCGGCGGGCGGCGTTCATCCCGGCGACGGCCATCGTGTCGTTGGCGAAGAGGATCGCCGTGGGCCTCTCGGCCGCGTCCGCCGCCAGCAGCTCCCGCGTCGCCGCGACCGCGTCCTGGGCCGAGAAGTCCGAGACCAGCACCCGCCACGGCCGCAACCCCCGCTCGGCCAGCGCCGATCGGAAGACCCGCCGCCGGTACACCGTGTGCACCCGATCCTCGGGCCCGGACACGTAGGCGATCCTGCGATGCCCCCACTCCAGCAGGTGGCGCACGGCATCCCGCAGGCCCGCCTCCTGGTCCTCGGCCCCCACCGATGCCACCGGATCCTCCCGCCAGGGCTCGCCCACCAGCACGGCGGGCAGCCGCAGCTGGCGCAGCAGCTCGAACCTGGGGTCGCCTATCCGGGACTCCGTGAGGATCACCCCGTCCACCCGCCGCTCCTCGGCCAGGCGCCGGTATGCGCGCTCCTCCGCCCCCGGCTCCTCGCCCACGATGTGCAGCAGAAGCCCGAAGTCGGCCGGGGCCAGCTCCCGTTCGATGCCGGAGATCAGCAGCGTGAAGTGCGGGTCCGTCGCCAGGACATCCGTCGACCGGCCCGCGACCATCCCGATCGCCCGGGTGCGGGCGCCCCGCAGCGCCACCGCCGTCGCCGAGGGCGACCACCGCAGCTTGGCCGCGGCGTCCAGCACCCTCTTGCGCGTCGGCGCCGAGATCCCGCCCCGGTCGTTGACCACCTTGGAGACGGCCGACACGGACACCCCGGCGAGCGCCGCGACATCGGCGATCGTCGGCTTGGCCGCCTTGCCGGGCTTGCGCCGCTCCATCTGTCCCGCCACGGATGAGAGCGTAGTCACCGGCGGCACATCCACCCCCACCCCCACCTCCCGACTGTCGACAATGAGTTGGTAAAACGATATACCTGGGCCCATGAAGCGCAACGCGGCGAAGATCGACGGCTCGACGGTCTGGGTCGGGGTCAACTACTGGTCCCGCACCGGCGGCCCACTCATGTGGCGGGACTACCAGCCCGATGTCATCGACGAGGAGCTGCGCGTCATGCGGGATCACGGCATCACGCTGACCCGCTCCTTCTTCTACTGGCCCGACTTCATGCCCGCCGAGAACACCCTCGACCCGGACATGCTCGCCCGCTACGACGACTTCCTCGATCGGCACCACGCCCTGGGCATGACCACCATCCCGACCTTTCTCGTCGGCCACATGTCCGGCCAGAACTGGGACCCGGCCTGGCGCCGAGGCCGCGACATCTTCGGCGACGCCTCCTTCGTCGCCCAGCAGGAGTGGTATGTCCGCGAGCTGGCCGGGCGGTGGAAGGACCACCCGGCCGTCGCCGCCTGGCTCCTCACCAACGAGATCCCGATCTATGGCCACTGGCAGTCCCGCGGCATCGGCACGCTCGACCCGGCGGCCGTCACCGCCTGGGCCGCCACCCTGATCAACGCCGCGCGTGAGGCCGGCGTCCGGCAGCCCGTCTCCATCGGGGACGGCGCCTGGGGCGTCGAGGTCACCGGCGCGGACAACGGCTTCCGTATCCGCGACCTGGAGCCGCTGATCGACTTCCACGGGCCGCATGTCTACCGCATGGAGACCGACCCCGTCCGTCAGCACCTGGGCGCGGCCTTCGTCTGCGAACTGCTCGGCCCCATCGGCGGCAAGCCGGTGATCATGGAGGAGTTCGGGGTGACCTCGGACTATGTCTCCGAGAAGAACGCCACCCACTACTACCGCCAGGTACTCCACAACACCCTGCTCGCCGGGGCCACCGGCTGGATCCCGTGGAACAACACGGACTACGACGCCCTGTGGAACCAGGAGCCGTACAGCCACCACCCGTTCGAGATGCACTTCGGCCTCACCGACGACCAGGGGCGGCCCAAGGAGCAGCTGCGCGAGGTGCGGCGCTTCACCGATGTGCTGCGCGCCGTGGACGCCCCCCGCCTGCGCCGCCCCGACACACAGGTGGCGCTGGTCGTCTCGTCCTTCCTGGAGAAGCCCTACCCCTTCACCCAACCCGAGGACCACACCAGCGTCTTCGCCCACACCCGGCAGGCCTACGTCGCCGCCAGGGAGGCCGATCTGCCGGTCGGGGTGGCGCGCGAGGCCGACGGGCTGCCCGACGACTGCGCCCTCTACCTGCTGCCCTCGGCCAAGCAACTGACCGCCCCCGGCTGGCGCCACCTCGTCGAGCGGGCGCACGCGGGGGCCACCGTCTACGCCTCCTACTTCGTCGGCGAACACGGCGTGCAGCGCGGACCGTGGTGGCCCAAGCTCGACGAGACCTTCGGCGTGGTCAAGCAGCTCCGCTACGGGCTGGTCGACCCGATCGAGGACGACGAGGTGCGCGTCACCTTCCGCCGGGACTTCGGCACGATCCGGGCCGGCGAGGAACTGGTCTTCCCCGTGGCCGGGACGGAGAACTCCCGCTCCTACCTGCCCGTCGAGCCGAGGGAGGCCGAGGTCGTCGCGACCGACGCGCACGGCCGCCCCTTCCTGCTGGAGAACGCGGCGGGCAGCGGACGCCTGGTGCTGTGCACCTATCCGATCGAGCACATGGCGGCCCTCACGCCCCGGGTGAACCCGGAGCCGACCTGGCGGCTGTACGCGGCACTCGCCGAAGTGGCGGGCGTCGCGCCCGAGGTGACCGTGGACGATCCACGGGTGCTGGTGGGGAGGATGGAACATGAGGACGGACGCTCCTTCGTCTGGTTCGTCAGTCAGCACCCCGAACCCCTGACCGTGCGGCCGAGGATCGCGGAGAAAGCGGGCGCGCTGCGTGACCTGACCGGCCAGAGCTTCCCCGCCATCGAGCTGTTCCACTATGGCGTCGTCGTCACCGAGCTCACCACTGACGAAAGTCAATGACTTTCCTTACGAAGGTCAGTACCGAAGATCCCCGGACTCCTGGAAGCTGGATGCCATGAAGATCGAGTCAGCGGAGACGGTTGTCACCAGCCCCGGCCGGAATTTCGTGACCCTCCGGATCACCACCGCGGACGGCGTCACGGGCCTCGGCGACGCCACGCTCAACGGCCGGGAGCTGGCCGTCGAGTCGTATCTCCGCGAGCACGTCGCCCCCTTGCTGATCGGCCGTGACGCCCACCGCATCGAGGACACCTGGCAGTACCTCTACCGCGGCGCGTACTGGCGCCGTGGCCCCGTCACCATGGCCGCCTCGGCCGCCGTCGACATGGCCCTGTGGGACATCAAGGCCAAGGCCGCGGGCATGCCGGTGTACCAGCTGCTCGGCGGCGCCTCCCGCACCGGCGCGCTGGCCTACGGGCACGCCTCGGGGCGCGACATCCCCGAGCTGCTCGACTCCGTCCGCGCCCACCAGGAGGCCGGGTACCGCGCGATCCGCGTCCAGACCGGCATCCCCGGCCTCGACTCGGTCTACGGCGTCGCCTCGTCCTCCGCCGGTGGGGGACAGCGGTACGACTACGAGCCCGCCCGCCCCACCGCGCTGCCCGTCGAGGAGACCTGGGACACCCGCGCCTATCTGCGCCACATCCCCACGGTCTTCGAGGCCGTGCGGCACGAGTTCGGCCCCGAGTTGCCCCTGCTCCACGACGGTCACCACCGCATGACGCCCATCCAGGCCGCCAAGCTCGGCAAGGCCCTGGAGCCCTATGACCTGTTCTGGCTGGAGGACGCCACCCCCGGCGAGGACCAGTCCGCCCTGCGCCTGATCCGCCAGCACACCACCACGCCGCTGGCCATCGGCGAAGTGTTCAACTCCCCGCATGACTACACCCTGCTCCTCCAGGAGCGGCTGATCGACTATGTCCGCTCCGCCGTCACACACACCGGCGGCATCACCGCGATGAAGAAGCTGCTCGACCTCGCGGCGCACTACGGCGCCAAGTCCGGCATCCACGGCCCCACCGACATATCGCCGGTCGGCATGGCGGCGGCCCTCCATCTCGACATAGCCATCCACAACTTCGGCATACAGGAGTACATGCGGCACTCGGCCGAGACGCTGGAGGTCTTCCGCACCAGCTACACCTTCACCGACGGCCTGCTCCACCCCTCCGACACCCCGGGGCTCGGCGTCGAGCTGGACGACGCGGCGGCCGCCCGTTTCCCGTACCGACCCGCCTACCTCCCGGTCAACCGCCTCATCGACGGCACCGTGCACGACTGGTGACACGGCCGGACGTCACCGGTGATCGGCCGACAGGGCCACCTCGGAATCAGAGGAAGGAGGACTACGGTGGCGCGCGGGTGGGCCCGCGGCGGCCCATGACGAAGAGGGGGAGACGGGGCCATGAGCCACTCAATGATCTTTCACGCCGTCGAGGTCGGTGACGGCAGCGACGGCCGCTGGAGCGGCAGGCTGTTCGGCGAGCTGCCCGCACTGATCGGCCGATGGGCGACCGACGAGGCCCGCACACCCGAGGGGGCCGCGGCGGCCCGGGAGCAGTCGTTCGGCGCGTTCGCGCCGGGCGGTCGGAAGGTCGTTCTCGGCGGTGGGGCCTGACGCCGAGACGGGTGACCCCTCCTCCGGCGCCCGCGAGTTGTGAGCACGGAAGGGCGGCGGAGGAGGGGAGCCTTCCCGAAGGGGTGAGGGCTCAGCAGCCGTTGAGGATGCTGGTCAGGGCGCTCTTCTCGGCCGAGTCGACCGACAGGCCGTAGTGGTACTTCACCTGCACCCACGCGCGGGCGTAGACGCAGTGGTAGCCACTCAGCGGCGGCAGCCACTCGGCGGGGTCGCGGTCGCCCTTGGACTGGTTGACGTTGTCGGTGACGGCGAGCAGTTGGGGCCTGGTCAGGTCGTTGGCGAAGGCCTCGCGCTGGCTCGTCGACCACGCGTCGGCGCCCGAGTCCCAGGCCTCCGCGAGCGGGACCATGTGGTCGATGTCCACGTCGGAGGCGGCCGACCAGGTCGCGCCGTCGTACACGGAGTACCAGCTGCCGCTCACCGCGGCACAGCTGGAGTCGGTCTCGACGTTGTCGCCGTCGCGCTGGAGGACGACCTCGCGGGTGTTGCAGCTACCGCTCTGGGTGCTCCAGTGGGGGAAGAGGTCGCGGTCGTAGCCGGTGCGGTCCTCGGTCGCGACCGACAGTGAGGCGAGATAGGAACGGGCCGTTGCCGCGCTGACCGGCGTCGGCAGTGCCGCCTGCGCCGCGGGACCGGTGAACAGGGCGGCCAGGGATATGAGACCGGTGAGGGCGGCGAGTACACCCAGACGTCGACGCGCGTAGACCGAACGCGTGCGGCTGGCGTTGCGCAACTGGATCACGCGAACTCCCTGTGTGTGGGGGTGGGGTTCGGCTCGGCAGAGCCGCGTGCCATGCGTCGGCCATGCTTCCGGCGGAACGTTTCTTCGCGGCATGCGGCAGGTAACGGTTTGACGGCATGCTCACGTCATTCCCGGCGAAATCGGGCGTTGCCGGTCGCGGCCGCGGAGCCGGTAGCGTCACGGGCGGACGAAAAGGAGCGTGAGATGGCCAGGAGCCGAGAGCACGAGTACGACGTCAGCGTGCGCTGGACGGGCAACACCGGGGCGGGGACAGCCGGTTACCGCGGATACGGCCGACGACACGAGGTCGTGGCCCCCGGCAAGACGGTGACGATCCCGGGCAGCGCGGACCCGGCGTTCGTCGGCACCCCCGAGCGCTGGAACCCCGAGGAGCTGCTGGTCGCCTCCCTCTCCCAGTGCCACATGCTCAGCTATCTGGCGCTGTGCTCGCTCCAGCGGATCGTCGTCACCGCCTACGAGGACGGCGCCCACGGCACGATGCGGGAGACGCCGGGCGGCGGGGGCCGGTTCACGGAGGTGGTGCTGCGCCCCGTCGTGACCGTCGCCGACGAGGGCATGGTCGCCAAGGCCATCGAGCTGCACACGCGGGCGCACGAGATCTGCTTCGTCGCCTCCTCGGTCAGCTTCCCCGTGCGCAACGAGCCCACCGTCCGCGTGGCGGGCGCGGACACGGAGGCATGAGGGACATCAGCCGACATCAGCCGGTGAACAGCTGGGTGGCCTTGCGGATCAGCTCGACCAGCCCGTAGCCGAGCGGCAGTCCGGCCCAGAGCCAGACGAGGACGAGCAGGGTGCGTCGGTTGTTCATCGCCTGGCCGCTCCTTCGTGTCCTTCCCGTTCCGCCTGTCCTTCCCGTTCCGCCTGCCGCTCGGGCGGCGGGGGTTCGTGGTGCTTGGCGTTCACCGGGCGCACCAGCTCGTTGGCGATGAAGCCGACCACCAGCAGCGCGATCATCGTGACGAACGACAGCACATACAGGTCGGGCCCGCTCCGCCCCGCCTCCTCCTGGCTGTCCGCGATGGCGTTGACGATCAGCGGCCCGAGGACGCCCGCGACCGACCAGGCCGTCAGCAGCCTCCCGTGGATCGCGCCCACCTGGTAGGTGCCGAAGAGGTCCTTGAGATACGCGGGGATGGTCGCGAAGCCGCCGCCGTAGAAGGAGAGCAGGAGCAGCGTCGCCGCGATGAACAGCGGCCGCGACGTGTCCCCTGCCAGCGCCAGCGTGAGATAGAGGAGCGCTCCGGCGCCGAGGTAGAGGCGGTAGACGTTCTTGCGCCCGACGAGGTCGGACGTGGAGGACCAGACGATGCGGCCGACCATGTTGGCGAGCGAGAGCAGCGCGACGAACCCCGCCGCCGCGGTCGCCGTGACCGGGGCGCCGGTGTCGGCGAAGAAGTCCTGGATCATGGGCGCGGCCTTCTCCAGGACGCCGATGCCCGCGGTGACGTTGCAGCAGAGCACGATCCACAGGCACCAGAACTGCGGCGTGCGGATGGCGTTCCGCGCCGAGACCTGCCCCGTGGTGACCATCCGGTCCGCGGAGGCGGTGGGCGGCTCCCACCCCGCGGGGCGCCAGTCGGGCGCGGGGACGCGCACCAGCCACACGCCGAGCGACATGAACACCGCGTATCCGGCGCCGTGCACGGCCATCGTCGTGGCGATGCCCCCGGTGTCGGTGCCGAACGCGTCCAGCATCTCGCTCGACCACGGCGAGGCGATCAGCGCGCCGCCCCCGAAGCCCATGATCGCGATGCCGGTGGCCATGCCGGGCCGGTCGGGGAACCACTTGATCAACGTGGACACCGGCGAGATGTACCCGATGCCCAGCCCGATGCCGCCGACGAAGCCGTAGCCGAGCACGATCAGCCAGAACTGTTCGGTCCACACGCCGAGCGCGGAGATCAGGAAGCCGCTGGAGAAGCAGACCGCCGAGACGAACATCGCCCAGCGCGGCCCCCTGCGCTCCACGAGCGTCCCGCCGAACGCGGCCGACAGGCCCAGCATGACGATGGCGAGCTGGAACGGCAGCGCGCTCTGGGTGCCGCTGAGGTCGAGCGTCTCCTCGAGCGGCGGCTTGAAGACGCTCCACGCGTACGCCTGCCCGATGGCCAGGTGCACCGAGAGCGCGGCGGGCGGGATCAGCCAGCGGCTCCAGCCGGGCGGGGCGACGATCCGTGAACGGTCCAACAGGCCAGGCCCCATGGGCCACCTCCGGGCTGCGGCGATGTCGGCGTCCCGCGAATGTAGTTGAGGCTTCACGAGGAGACACCCGGGGCGGCTGGGGAGATCTTTGGGAGGTTGTGGAGTTCTGGGGACTCCGGGTCCGGCCCCACCCCACGCCGCCCCACGCGCCCGGCGCGTACCCTGGAACCCCCGGCCCGCAGCGCGTGCCGGGCGCTTCGCGTTGCCTCCCCGCCCCCACTCCCACCGTTCACCCCCCCCGTTCACCCGCACCCGTCGAACCCTCCGGATGGAAAGCCCGCCATGAGTCTGTACGGCCTCCTCGACGCCGTCACCCACGAGCCCGCCCTCGCCGAGGCGGTCGCCGCGGCCGCCGAAGGCAGGCGGCGCCAGGTGGACCTGGTCGGCCCGCCCGCGGCCCGCCCGTTCGCCATCGCCGCGCTCGCCCGCGCCGCGGGCCGCCCGGTGCTCGCCGTCACCGCGACGGGCCGCGAGGCCGAGGACCTGGCCGCCGCGCTGCGTTCGTTGCTGCCCGCGGACGGCGTCGTGGAGTACCCGGCGTGGGAGACGCTGCCGCACGAGCGGCTCTCGCCCCGCGCCGACACGGTGGGCCGCCGCCTCGCCGTGCTGCGGCGGCTGGCGCACCCCACCACCGACGACCCGGGCGCCGGGCCCGTCTCCGTCGTGGTCGCCCCGGTCCGCTCGGTGCTCCAGCCGCAGGTCGCAGGGCTGGGCGACCTCGAGCCCGTGGCGCTGCGCAACGGGCAGACCGCCGATCTCGCCGACGTGACCGAGCGGCTGGCCGCCGCGGCCTACGCCCGCGTCGAGCTGGTCGAGAAGCGCGGCGAGTTCGCCGTGCGCGGCGGCATCCTCGACGTCTTCCCGCCCACCGAGGAGCACCCGCTGCGGGTGGAGTTCTGGGGGGACGACGTGGAGGAGATCCGTTACTTCAAGGTCGCCGACCAGCGTTCCCTCGAGGTCGCCGAGCACGGCCTGTGGGCGCCGCCGTGCCGTGAGCTGCTGCTGACCGACGACGTGCGGGAGCGCGCCGCGGCGCTGCGCCGCGCGCACCCGGGCCTCGACGAGCTGCTCGGCAAGATCGCCGAGGGCATCGCCGTCGAGGGCATGGAGTCGCTCGCCCCCGTTCTGGTGGACGACATGGAGCTGCTGCTCGACGTGCTGCCCGCGGGCAGCATGGCCGTGGTGTGCGACCCCGAACGCGTCAGGTCGAGGGCGGCCGATCTGGTCGCCACCAGCCAGGAGTTCCTCCAGGCGTCGTGGGCCGCCGCCGCGATGGCCGACACGGGCGAGGCGCCGATCGACGTCGGCGCGGCCTCGCTGCGCGGCCTGGCCGACATCCGCGAGCACGCCGCCGAGCTCGGGATGCTGTGGTGGTCGGTCTCGCCGTTCTCCCAGGACGCGGCGGACGACTCCGAGGACGACACCGTCCGCCTCGGCCTGCGCGCCCCCGAGACCTACCGCGGCGACACCGCGCGCGCGCTCGCCGACACCAAGGGCTGGCTCGCCGACGGCTGGCGCGTCGTCTATCTCACCGAGGGCCAGGGCCCGGCCGCCCGCACCACCGAGGTGCTCGGCGGCGAGGGCATCGCGGCGCGCCTGACCACCCCGCTCGACGGCGAGATCACGCCCTCGGTCGTCCAGGTGGCGTGCGGCGCGGTCGAGCACGGCTTCCTCGCGCCCGCGCTCAGGCTGGCCGTGCTCACCGAGACCGACCTGACCGGCCAGAAGGCCGCGGGCCGCGAGGGCGCGCGGATGCCCGCGAGGCGCCGCAAGACGCTCGATCCGCTGACCCTGGAGCCGGGCGACTTCATCGTCCACGAGCAGCACGGCGTCGGCCGCTATGTCGAGATGGTGCAGCGGACCGTGCAGGGCGCCACGCGCGAGTACCTGGTGGTCGAGTACGCCCCGGCGAAACGCGGGCAGCCTGGCGACCGGCTGTTCGTGCCGACCGACCAGCTCGACCAGGTCACCAAGTACGTCGGCGGCGAGGCGCCCTCGCTGCACCGGCTCGGCGGCGCGGACTGGACCAAGACGAAGGCGCGGGCGCGCAAGGCGGTCAAGGAGATCGCCGCCGACCTGATCAAGCTGTACTCCGCGCGCATGGCGGCGCCCGGGCACGCGTTCGCGCCCGACACCCCGTGGCAGCGGGAGCTCGAGGACGCGTTCCCCTATCTGGAGACGCCCGACCAGCTCACCACGATCTCCGAGGTCAAGGAGGACATGGAGAAGTCCGTGCCGATGGACCGCCTGGTGTGCGGCGACGTCGGCTACGGCAAGACGGAGATCGCGGTGCGCGCGGCGTTCAAGGCCGTGCAGGACGGCAAGCAGGTCGCGGTCCTGGTGCCGACGACGCTGCTGGTGCAGCAGCACTTCGGGACGTTCTCCGAGCGGTACGCGCAGTTCCCCGTCGAGGTGCGCCCGCTGTCGCGCTTCCAGTCGGAGGCCGAGGCCAGGGCGGTGACCGAGGGGCTGCGTGAGGGCACGGTGGACATCGTGATCGGCACGCACCGGCTGTTCTCCTCCGAGGTGAAGTTCAAGGACCTCGGCCTGGTCATCGTGGACGAGGAGCAGCGGTTCGGCGTCGAGCACAAGGAGCAGCTGAAGAAGCTGCGCGCCAACGTGGACGTGCTGACCATGTCGGCCACGCCCATCCCGCGCACCCTGGAGATGGCGGTCACGGGCATCCGCGAGATGTCCACGATCACGACGCCGCCCGAGGAGCGCCACCCGGTGCTGACGTTCGTCGGCCCGTACGAGGAGCGGCAGATCGGGGCGGCCGTGCGGCGTGAGCTGCTGCGCGAGGGCCAGGTCTTCTACATCCACAACCGCGTGGACTCGATCGACCGGGTCGCGGCGCGGCTGCGGCAGATCGTTCCGGAGGCGCGGATCGCCACGGCGCACGGGCAGATGGGCGAGTCGTCGCTCGAGCAGGTGGTCGTGGACTTCTGGGAGAAGCGCTTCGACGTGCTGGTCTCCACGACGATCGTGGAGTCGGGGATCGACATCTCCAACGCGAACACCCTGATCGTCGAGCGCGGCGACACGTTCGGCCTCTCGCAGCTGCACCAGCTGCGCGGGCGGGTGGGACGCGGGCGGGAGCGCGGGTACGCGTACTTCCTCTACCCGCCGGAGAAGCCGCTGACCGAGACCGCGCACGAGCGCCTCGCGACGATCGCGCAGCACACCGAGATGGGCGCGGGCATGTATGTCGCGATGAAGGACCTGGAGATCCGCGGGGCGGGGAACCTCCTGGGCGGCGAGCAGTCGGGGCACATCGCGGGTGTCGGGTTCGACCTGTATGTCCGGATGGTGGGGGAGGCCGTCGCGGACTATCGCTCGACGCTCGAGGAGGGCGGGGGCGAGCCTGACGAGTCGCTGCTCGAGGTCAAGATCGAGCTGCCGGTGGACGCGCACGTCCCGCACGACTACGCGCCGGGCGAGCGGCTGCGGCTCCAGGCGTACCGGGCGATCGCCGCGGCGAACACCGAGGACGACATCCGCGCGGTCCGCGAGGAGCTGGCCGACCGCTACGGCCCGCTGCCCGAGCCCGTGGAGAACCTCCTGCTGGTCGCCGGGCTGCGGATGCTGGCCCGCTCGTGCGGCGTGACCGATGTGACGCTCCAGGGCAGCCGCATCCGGTTCTCGCCGGTCGAGCTGCGCGAGTCGCAGGAGCTCAGGCTGAACCGCGTCTACCCCGGCTCGGTGGTCAAACGCGCCACGCGCCAGGTCCTCGTGCCCCGGCCGACGACGGCCCGGATCGGCGGCAAGCCGCTGACCGGGCGCGAACTGCTGGCGTGGACGGGGGAGTTCCTGACGACGATCCCGGGGGCGTGAGGCGCTCGCAGGGAGCGCGCGGATTCCGGGGGCGTGCGGCGGAGGGTGACTCGCCCTCGCCGCACGCCCCCGGCCGGCGCCGGGCCCACCCGGGGGTTGACGGCCCGTCGGTCGGACCGATCGGTGGGTCAGCGCCGGGCCCGCCTGGCCGCCCCGACCTCCCGCGCGTAGCGGTTGGTCGCGGGCAGCCAGCAGGCGATCAGGGTGGCCACGGTGGCCAGGGCGCCGAACGCCCCCGCCGCCACCAGGGCGCCGCGCGTGTCGCCCGCGGTGACGGCGAGGAACGCCAGGAGCGTGCCCGAGGCCGTCAGCGTGACGAGCACCCGCGCCCAGGTCGCCGCCTTGAGGCTCAGCAGGACGCAGACGAGCAGCGGCACGGCGACGAGGATCAGGAAGGCGCCGAGCGCGGCCAGCTCGGACTCGCGCTCGTCGACGAGCAGCGCGGTCAGGGCGTCGAGCTCTCCCTCGGCCGGCAGCTCGGTGCCCAGTGCGTCGCCGATGTCGGCGCGGGCCCAGGCCTCGCCGTTCGCCGCGATGGAGAGGAGGCCGCCGACGGCGGCGGCCACGGCGAGCAGGCCCGAGAGCAGCAGGACCAGCACGGTGGCGGGGCGCCGGGGCGGCGCGGGGCGCCCGGGCGGCGCCCCCGCGACGCCGCCCGGGCCGTTGTGACCCCGCCGGTGCGAGGCGAGATGCGGTGAGCTCACGGTCGTTCTCCTTCGGGAAGGGGCCGGGTGGCCGTCAGAGGGTCAGGTCCCACGTGGCGCCGAACTCCAGCAGCTCCTCGACCGTGAGCGAGAACGACGGCTCGCCCGCCGGGATGTCGAAGGCGTAGTCGGCGGTGGCGCTCTGGCCCGGCGCCACCGACCCGCCGGGGCCGAGCCCCACCGGGTCGTCGATGATCAACTCCGCCTCGACGCCGTCCTCGCCGATCCGCGCGGTGGTGAGGATGAAGGAGGTGTCATAGGTCTCCGCGCCGTTGTTGGTCACGGTGAGGGAGACGACCTGCGGCTCGTTGCCCTCGGTGTGGCCCACGGCCCACTCCGACGGCGAGTACGGCTCGGCCGCCGAGACCGTGTACTCGACGCCGTTGTCGAAGACGGCCGTCTCGCCCGCCGCGAAGATCTCCTGCTCGGCACCGTCCTCGCCCGCCGCGCCCCCCGCGGTGGTCTCGCCCAGCTCCTCCAGGTCCGCGAGTGCCTCCTCGACGGCCTCCTCGGCCCGCTCCTCCTCGCTCGAGCACGCGCTCAGCGCGCCCATGGCGAGCAGGGCGGCGGCCGCCCCGGCGAACGCGGACCTCCGCCTTCCGGCGAAACGGCGTGAGCGTGTGGCGGTCATGGCAGTGATTCCCTTCCGAATCAACCGGCCCCCTGTGGTCCGGCGCGGTTAATCAGAGCACAGCCTGTGAACCGAGTCAACAGGAATTCCGTTGGGCGTCCGGACGTTTGCCGTGTATCGGTGTGGACAGAGACACCGGTAAGGTCGGAACACGCCACGCCAGAACGGAGACAGCCACGTGCCGGGGCAGCAGACCGAGGTCACCGCCGCGGGGATCGCCCGGCTCGCGGGCGTGGGCCGCGCCGCCGTCAGCAACTGGCGCCGCCGCTACGCCCACTTCCCCCGCCCCATCGGCGGCACCGAAGCCAGCCCCACCTTCTCCCTCGCCGAGGTCGAACGGTGGCTGCGCGATCAGGGGAAGCTCGCCGAGGTCCCGCTCAGGGAGCGGCTGTGGGGGCTCGTCGCCGCCGACCCCGCGGGCCAGGCCGACGCCCTCGCCCGCGTCGGCGAGCAGCTCATCGCCCATGGCGAGCGCGCCCCCGAGGGCGCCGACCCGCTCGCGTCGGCCGCGGCGGCCCTCGCCGCCGAGGCGGGCCCCGCGCCCGCGTTCGAGTTCCTGCTGGCCAGGCACCTCGACACCGCCGCCCGCCAGCTCACCCGGACCCCGCAGGAGACCGCCGCGTTGATGGCGGCCCTCGCCGGACCCGCCGACACGGTCCTCGACCCCGCGTGCGGGCCCTGCACCCTGCTCGCCGCCGCCCGCGCGGCCGACGGCGGGCCGCCCGCCGAGCTGTACGGGCAGGACACCGACGCCACCCTCGTCCGCCTCGGCGGCCTGCGGCTCGCCCTGCGCGGCACCCCCACCGTCCGCGCCGTCGGCGGCGACACCCTCACCGCGGAGGCGTTCCCCCGCCTCACCGCGGACGCCGTGCTGTGCCACCCCCCGTTCAACGAGCGGAACTGGGGCCATGACCAGCTCACCTACGACCCCCGCTGGGAGTACGGCGTCCCCGCGCGCACCGAGTCCGAGCTCGCCTGGGTCCAGCACGCCCTGGCCAGGCTGCGCCCCGGCGGCACCGCCGTCCTCCTCATGCCGCCCGCCGCCGCGTCCCGCCGCACGGGCCGCCGCGTCCGCGCCGCGCTGCTGCGCCGCGGCGCCCTGCGCGCAGTCGTCGCGCTGCCCGCGGGGGCCGCGCCCCCGCACAGCCTCCCCCTGCACCTGTGGATCCTGCGCGCGCCGGGCGCGAGCCCCGCCCCCGACCCGCGCCTCCTCGTCGTCGACACCGCCACCGCCCACCGCGCCAGGGGCCGAGGGCCCCTCGACTGGCCCGCGCTGCGCCGCACCGTCGAGGACGCGTGGACGGCGTTCGACCGCGACGGCGACCTGCCCGAACGGCCGGGCACGCACCGCGCGTTGCCCGTCATCGACCTGCTCGACGAGGACGTGGACCTCGCTCCTGGCCGCCATCTGCCGCCCCCCGCCGAGACGGGCGGAACGGCCGAGCTCGCCGCCGTCCACCAGGACCTCCGGGCCACCCTGCGCCGCACCCACGACCTCGCCCCCGGACCCGCGGCGCCGGGCGAAGGGCCCGCGGGACCGCGCTGGACCACGCTCACCATCGGCGAGCTCGCGCGCACCGGCGCCCTGGAGATCCACACCGCGCCCACCGCCCCCGCGCCCGGCGACGTCCTTGTCCCGCTCCTGCTGGCCGCGGGGCCCGACGGCGCCGCCGCCCGCGTCGTCACCGAGGACTCCCCGGACTCCCAGGAGTCCGACGGCGGGCCGCCCGACCGGCACACGTGCCTGCTGCGCCCGGCGCCCGACGCGCTCGACCCGTGGTTCCTCGCGGGGTTCCTGCGCTCCACCGCCAACACCCGCCAGGCCAGCAGCTACGCGTCGAGCGCCACCCGCGTCGACGTCCGGCGGCTCAAGGTGCCCAGGCTCCCGCTCGACGCCCAGCGCCGCTACGGCCGCCGCTTCCGCGACCTGGTGGCGTTCGAGGCCGCGCTCCGGCAGGCCGCGGGGCTCGGCCGCACGCTCGTCCAGGGCACCGTGGACGGCCTGACCGAGGGGGCGCTCGACCCGGGCGACTGACCACAACCCCCCGGCGGCGGGCGGATATCATCAGCCTTCTTCGGCGACGCCCCACGCGGCGTCCACCGCCACACACCGAGGGGGGAGTGCGGATGTACGGTCCGCCACCCGCGACGCACCCGCACCACCCTCAGCCGCCCTCCCAGCCCGGGCCGACGCGCGGGGCGCGCGGGGCGCGCGGCAGAAAGGTCGTGCGCGCCCTCTTCGCGCTCTTCCCCGTCCTGTCGCTCGGCCTGCTCGCCTGGGTCCCGGCGTTGCGCGTCGTGGTGATCCGCCGCCGCGCCGTCGACTGGGCGGTGCTCGCGCTGATGGTCTCGCTGACCGTCAGCGAGGTGGTGCTCATCAGCACCGTGCCGACCGACGACGAAGGGCCGCGCAGCGCCCTGGTCGGCCTCTACCTCGTGGCGTTCCTGATCGGCGCGACGATCCACGCCGCGATGCTCGACGACACCCCGCCCGCGCCCGGCCCGTATCCGGCGCCGCGGCCCACGGGCTACGGCGCCCCGCACGGCTACGGCTACCCCCCGCCCGCCGCCTCCGTCCCCGTTCCCGCCTCCGTCCCCGTCCACCCGGCACCCGCCGCCCCCGCACCGGCCGTCCCCGCACCGGCCGCACCCGCGCCGCCGTCCCCCACCTCGCCCCGCATGCGCCAGGTCGCCTCCGAGCTCGACGAGCTGGGTGAGCTGCTGCGCAAGCAGGAGGGCAGGTGAACGCCAGGCTCCTCGGCGGGCGTTACGAGCTGACCGAGCCGCTCGGCAAGGGCGGCATGGGCGAGGTCTGGGCCGGGAACGACCTGGCGCTCGGCGGCCGCCGCATCGCCGTCAAGCTGCTGCACGCCGACCGGCTGGCCGCCACCTCGGGGACCACCGAGCCCGAGGAGCTGCGCCGCCGCTTCCTGCGCGAGTGCCGCGTCACCGCCCGCGTCGACCACCCGGGGCTCGTCGCGGTGCACGACGCGGGACAGGACGGCGACGAGCTGTTCCTGGTGATGCAGCTGATCGAGGGCTGCGACCTCGGCGACCACCTCGCCGAGCACGACCCCTACCCCTGGCACTGGGCCGTGGCCGTGCTCGCCCAGCTCTGCTCGGCCCTCGCCGCCGTGCACGCCGTGCGGATCGTGCACCGCGACCTCAAACCGGGCAACGTGATGATCCGCCCCGACGGCCGCGTCACCATCCTCGACCTGGGCATCGCCGCCGCCCGCGGCGACGGCGAGGACACCCGCCTCACCCGCACCGGCACGCTGCTCGGCACCCCCGTCTACATGGCGCCCGAACAGGCCGTCGGCGACCCGCCCGTCGGCCCGTCCGCCGACCTCTACGCGCTGGGCGCCATCGGGTACGAGCTGCTCACCGGGCAGGCGCCGTTCACCGCGCCCAACGCCGCCGGGCTCCTCTACAAGAAGCTGCACGAGGACCCCGTTCCGCTGACCAGCCTGCGGCCCGACGCCCCGCCCCGGCTCGCGGCGTTGATCCACCGGCTCCTCGCCCGCGACCCTGGCGACCGGCCGGGCGACGCGCACCAGCTGTTCGCGGCGCTGATCCCGCTGCTCCCGGCGAACCCCGCGGGCACCACCGCGCCCCTCGACCCGACCCGCCCGTTCTGGCACCCGATGGCGCCCTGGCCGCCCGCGAGGCCCGCCGAGCCCGACCTCACCACCGTGCTCGACGAGGTCAGGCACCTTGTCGCGCACGGGCAGTACCCCCGCGCCGCCGACCTGCTCAGCCGCACCCTGCCGCTGGCCACGGGGCGCTATGGAGAGGCGTCCCCGATCGTGCGGGGGCTGCGCAAGCAGTACGCGGCGACGCTGATGCACATCGGCGACTACGCGCACGCGCTGCCGGAGATACGGCGTCTCGCCCAGGAGTTCGCGCTGGAACGCGGCCCCTACGACTCCGTCGTCCTCCAGCTGCGGGCCGATGAGCAGCTCTGCCTGCGTCACCTCGGCCACGCCTCGTGAGAGGCTCCCCCGCCAGGACTTGAACCTGGACCATACGATCCAAAGTCGTATGTGCTGCCGATTACACCACGGGGGACTGCCTGTCGGGCGAAACGGCTGGCGGACCAGGCCCCTTCCGACCGGCACCCCACACTATGCCAGGCGATCCGCCACCGGTGCGACGGTACAAGGGAGCGGTACCGGACTGAAAAGCGGTGGATCCCGCCCTTAGTCTGGTCGACATGAAAGCGAGGGGGGCCGCGGAGCCGGGCGAGCGGGGGTTCAGGCTGCTCTGGTGGACGCGGCGGCGCAGCGTCCTGCTCGACGGCGCGCTCGCCCTGGCCTCGGCCGCCGAGTGCGGGGCGCAGGGCGTCGTGTTCGCCGCCCGCACGGGCCTGCCCGTCTGGCTGGTCGTCGTCCCCGGCGCGCTCGCCGGGCTGACCCTCGTCGTCAGACGGCGCTGGCCACTGGCCGTGATCCTCGTCGCCATCGGCCTCCTCCCGGCCAACATGGGCGCGATGCTCGCCCTGGTCGGCCTCTACACCCTCGCCAGCACCGAGGCGCCCCGCCGGATCATCGGCACGCTCGCCGCGATGCAGGGCGTGGGCTCGGTGATCGTGGTGGCCCTGTTCATGGAGCGCGACGAGGGGCTGCGGCAGCAGGCGCTCCCGGCCTGGTTCACGCCGCTGGTCTCCGTGCTGTTCGGCGTGGCCTCCGTCGTTCCCCCGGTGCTGCTCGGCATGTACGTGCGGGCCAGGCGGCGGCTCGTGGAGTCGCTGCGCGACCGGGCGCACGGCCTGGAGCGCGAGCTCGCGCTGCTCGCCGAGCGCGCGGAGGAGCGCGCCGAGTGGGCCAGGGGGGAGGAGCGGCGGCGCATCGCCCGCGAGATGCACGACGTGGTCGCGCACCGGGTGAGCCTGATGGTCGTGCACGCGGCGGCGTTGCAGGCCGTGACCGCCAAGGACCCGGAGAAGGCCGCGAAGAACGCCGCGCTCATCGGCGACATGGGCCGCCAGGCCCTCACCGAGCTGCGCACGATGCTGGGCGTGCTGCGCGCGCGGGAGCAGGACACGCGCCAGGACGCGCCCTCCCGGCTCGCGGAGATCGCCGCGTCCGCCCGCGCCCAGGCGCCCGCCCCGGACCCCGAGCGCCCCCGCGCGCCGGAGCGCGGCCCCTCGCTCACCCAGCTCGCCGCGCTCGTCGACCAGTCGCGGGCGGCGGGGATGACGGTGGACCTCAGCGTCGAGGGCGAGCCGCGCGGCTATGCCGAGCAGGTCGAGTCGACGGCGTACCGGGTGGTGCAGGAGGCGCTGACCAACGTCCACAAGCACGCCGCGGGCGCCTCGGCCGAGGTGCGCCTGGCGCACCGGGAGGGCGAGGTCGCCGTCCTCGTGCAGAACGCCCCGCCGAGCGGCGGCGGCGGGGCGCGGCTGCCAAGCGGCGGCAACGGCCTGATCGGGATGAAGGAGCGCGTCACGGCCCTGGGCGGCGGCTTCGTCTCGGGCCCGACGGACGCGGGCGGCTTCCGCGTCTCGGCGGTGATCCCGGACCGGCGGCCCGCCCATGACTGAGCACGCCCTGTTCGGCGAGGGCTTCGCGGCCGACCCCTACCCCGCGTACGCGTGGCTGCGGGAGAACGCGCCCGTTCGCCGCGAGGTGCTGCCGAGCGGCGTCGCGGCCTGGCTCGTCACGCGCTACGCCGACGCCCGCCGCGCGCTGGCCGACCCGCGGCTGAGCAAGAACCCCGGGCGCCACCGCGCCGCCGACCACGCCTCGGGCCGCGTCGGCATCCCCGGCGAGCGCGGCGCGAACGTCATGACCCACCTCCTCAACATCGACCCGCCCGACCACACGCGGCTGCGGCGCCTGGTGTCCACGGCGTTCACGCCGCGCGGGGTGGCCGCGTTCGAGCCCCGCGTGCGCGCGCTCGCGGACCGGCTCGCCGACGGGTTCGCGGGGCGTGGCAGCGCCGACCTGATCGACGAGTTCGCGTTCCCGCTGCCCATCTACGCGATCTGCGACATGCTCGGCGTCCCGCCCGAGGACCAGGACGACTTCCGCGACTGGGCCGGGATGATGCTGCACACCTCGGGCAAGCGCGGGGGAGTGGGGCGCGCGGTCAAGCGCATGCGCGGCTACCTGGGCGAGCTGATCCACCGCAAGCGCGGGGCGCTCGGCGACGACCTGATCTCCGGCCTGATCCGCGCCTCCGACCACGGCGAGCACCTGACGGAGGAGGAGGCCGCGGCGATGGCGTTCATCCTCCTCTTCGCGGGCTTCGAGACCACCGTCAACCTGATCGGCAACGGCATGCTGGCCCTGCTCCGCGACCCCGCCCAACTGGCGCGGCTGCGGCGGGCGTCGGCCGAGGGCGAAGGGAGCCTGCTCGACTCGGCCGTGGAGGAGCTGCTGCGCTACGACGGCCCGGTGGAGCTCGCCACGTGGCGGTTCGCCACCGAGCCGCTGACCCTGGGCGGGCAACGCGTCGCGCCGGGCGACCCGGTCCTCGTCGTCCTCGCGGCGGCCGACCGCGACCCGGAGCGGTTCGCCGACCCCGACACCCTCGACCTCGGCCGCGGCGACAATCCCCATCTCGGCTTCGGCCACGGCATCCACTACTGCCTGGGCGCGCCGTTGGCCAGGATCGAGGGCAGGGCGGCGCTCGAGACGCTGCTGCGCAGGCTTCCTGACGTCCGGTTGGCCGCCGACCCCCGCGCGCTGCGCTGGCGGGGCGGGCTGATCATGCGCGGGCTGCGGTCACTGCCCGTCGAGTTCACCCCCGAAGGTGACGCCCCGTCACCGGTGTGATCTGCGTGTGATCTGGGCGGGATCGGCTTGTGATCGAGTGTGGGGAGGGCTAGGTTCCCCCTCAACCGCATCACTGTTCGCATGGGAGGCCCATCAGATGCGCTCCGGGACTGGTCGTCATCGTCGTCCGCGACAGGCTCCGGCCTTTCTTGTCGCCGCCGGCGTCACGGGCGCGGGCATCGCCCTGCCGCTGCTGAGCGGGGGGCCCGCGCAGGCCGTGTCGGACGACACATGGGATCGGGCCGCCGAGTGCGAGAGCGGCGGCGTGTGGAGCGCCAACTCGGGCAACGGGTACTTCGGCGGCCTCCAGTTGACCATCGCCATGTGGGAGGAGTACGGCGGCCTCGAGTTCGCGGGCAGGCCCGATCTCGCCAGCCGCGCCCAGCAGATCACGGTGGCCGAGCGGATGCTGCTGGCCCAGGGCAAGGAGGCGTTCCCCTCGTGCGGCGTGCTCTCGGGGCTGTGGCCCGAGTTCCGCGAGGAGCGCGACGACCCCGACCGCGCGGAGGAGGCCGAGGAGGCGCAGGCCGAGGAGGAGATAGGCGGGCCCGAGGAGTCGGCCGCCCCCGAGCGCACGCCGGGCGCGGACGAGGAGCGCGCGTCACCCGAGGGCGACGCCGACGACGGGTCCGAGAGCGGCTCGGCGGACGACGGCGCGGCGGAGGCGGAGGTGGGGGCAGGGGAGGAGCCCAGCACCTCGTCGCCCTCCCCGCGGACGCCGTCGGGCGAGGCGACGGAGGACGGCGCGGACGCCACGGACGACCCCGAACCCGGCGGCGCCACGGGCGGCTCCGCGGACGGGCGCGCGGAGCGCGAGGGCGACGACGGCGGAACGGACGGCACCGACCGCACGGGGAGCGGACGCCACCGCGGCGACCCCGACCCGGCGGAGGCCGGTCGCGCGGACGAGGAGGGCTCGGGCCGCCACGCGGAGCGGTATGAGGTCCGCCGGGGGGACACGCTGTCCGCCATCGCGGTGGAGTACGGGGTACCAGGCGGCTGGCCCACCCTCCATGCCAAGAATGAAACGGTCATTGGTGATGATCCGGACTACATACTCCCGGGTCAGCGCCTCGACTTGACGGTCACGGGACGTTAGTCGGCCGTTCGCCAGAGCAACTTCACGCGCGGATAAGTGTGACCATCATCTCCCCGCATTCCTGGAGTGTCCGACTCGTCCGACCTGTCCGTGGCCCCGCTGACCTGCGTGGATGCGACCCTTGGCGCGTCAAGCCCCGCCACGCCGACGATCTTCATCGTTCTTGAACCGTTAGCTGGCGTGTGTTTAGTGTCCCTCCGCCCGGCGCCTCGTCGGGCGCCGAGGCCGTCAACGCCGAATCCTGCCGCCGGCCCGGGAGACCACCATCGCGCAGCACCGCAGGCAGGAGCGGGGGACCCGAACCCGAGACCCGGAGCGCACCGCACCGGGCCACGGACGCCGCGCCGGACCCACAGGACCGAGAGCGGCTTGGGGTGAAGTCCCCGGGGCACCAACGCCCTTGGGACCGGGCAACTCACCTGGCCCGAACCCGACAGCTCACCTCGCAGGCGTCGGTGAGAAGGAACGACATGCTGTTCACGGGCAAGGGCCGTCATCGCCGTCCGTCCAAGCCGACCCGACTCGCCGCGGCGGCCTCCGTCACCGGTGCCGCGGTCGCCATCCCGCTGCTGAGCGCCACCGGCGCCGGCGCCGCCTCCGTCGACACCTGGGACACCGTCGCCCAATGTGAGTCCGGCGGTGACTGGTCCATCAACACCGGCAACGGCTACTTCGGCGGGCTCCAGTTCTCGCAGTCCAGCTGGGAGGCCGCGGGCGGCACCCAGTACGCCGAGCGCGCCGACCTGGCGAGCAAGGACCAGCAGATCGCCGCCGCCGAGGAGCTGCTGAGCATGCAGGGCCCCGGCGCCTGGCCCGTCTGTGGCGCGCAGGCCGGACTCTCCGCGGGCGGCCCCGCCGCCGACGTGGACACCGGCGGCGGCGCCGAGGAGCCCGCCCCGGCCCCCGAGCCCGCGCCGGAGCCCGCCCCGGCGCCCGAGCCCGAGCCCGCGCCGGTCCCCGAGCCGACCGAGGAGGCGCCCACGGGCGCCGCCGAGTCCACGGGCGACCTGTACACGGTCGTGCGCGGCGACACGCTCTCCGCCATCGCCGCCGCGTTCGGCACCACGTGGTACCAGCTGTACGCCGACAACGCCGGTGTGGTCGGGGACGACCCCGACCTGATCATCCCCGGTCAGGAGCTCACCCTCTGACGCGAGGGCCGCGGTGGGCCGACCCACCCTCACCCGGTGCGGGGCGTCGCCCCGCACCGGGTTTTCTTCACCTTGTAAACAAAAAGATCGCACCACCCCTGAACTGCGGCGACGCGGCGCCCCCCGCGGGATTGCCACGACCGTGCGCAAGCGTGGGTCCGTGGGGCGGTTAGGCTCAGAGGGCTTCACGACGCCAACGACAACAGCTACCCAGCCACCTGGACCTAAGGAGAACTCCGTGCCGTCCATCGACGTCGTCGTCGCCCGCGAGATCCTTGACTCGCGAGGCAATCCCACGGTCGAGGTCGAGGTCGGCCTCGACGACGGCAGCACCGGCCGCGCCGCGGTGCCCTCAGGGGCCTCCACCGGGGCGTTCGAGGCGCTGGAGCTGCGCGACGGGATCGAGGACCGTTACCTCGGCAAGGGCGTGGAGAAGGCCGTGCTCGCCGTCATCGAGCAGATCGGCCCCGAGCTGGTCGGCTACGACGCCACCGAGCAGCGCCTCATCGACCAGGCGATGTTCGACCTGGACGCCACCGCGGACAAGTCCTCGCTCGGCGCCAACGCCATCCTCGGCGTCTCCCTCGCCGTCGCGCACGCCGCGTCCGAGTCCCGCGACCTCCCGCTGTTCCGCTACCTGGGCGGGCCGAACGCGCACCTGCTCCCGGTCCCCATGATGAACATCCTCAACGGCGGGGCGCACGCCGACTCCAACGTGGACATCCAGGAGTTCATGATCGCCCCCATCGGCGCGGAGTCGTTCTCCGAGGCCGTCCGCTGGGGCGCCGAGACGTACCACACGCTCAAGAAGGTCCTCAAGGAGCGCGGCCTGTCCACGGGCCTGGGCGACGAGGGCGGCTTCGCCCCCGACCTCGCGTCGAACCGCGACGCCCTCGACCTCATCGTCGAGGCCATCCAGAAGGCCGGTTACACCCCGGGCCAGGACATCGCGCTCGCGCTCGACGTGGCCGCCACCGAGTTCCACTCCGACGGCGCCTACACCTTCGAGGGCAAGTCCCTGTCCGCCGAGGAACTGATCGCGTACTACGCCGGGTTGGTCGAGTCCTACCCGCTGGTCTCCATCGAGGACCCGCTGAGCGAGGAGGACTGGGACGGCTGGGCGGCCGTCACCGCCGAGCTCGGCGGCAAGGTCCAGATCGTCGGCGACGACCTCTTCGTCACCAACCCCGAGCGGCTCCAGCGCGGCATCGACGCGTCGGCCGCCAACGCCCTGCTGGTCAAGGTCAACCAGATCGGCTCCCTGACCGAGACCCTTGACGCCGTCGAGCTGGCCCAGCGCAACGGTTTCAAGTGCATGATGTCCCACCGCTCCGGCGAGACCGAGGACGTCACCATCGCCGACCTGGCCGTCGCCACCAACTGCGGCCAGATCAAGACCGGCGCCCCGGCCCGCTCCGAGCGCGTCGCCAAGTACAACCAGCTGATGCGGATCGAGGAGATCCTGGACGACGCGGCGGTCTACGCCGGGCGTTCCGCGTTCCCGCGCTTCCGCGACTGACCGTCGGCCTATCGCCACGTCCCCGCCATCCGTCCCGTACGGTGGCGGGGACAGGCACTCGGGCGGGCGAACAGGAGGCGCCGTGGCCGCGGACCGGGACCGTTTCTCCACCGCCACCAGGATCAGGGCACTGGGCGAGCAGGCGGCGGCGCGCGTCTACCGCGCGCAGACAAGGCGCCTGCGGCGCCCGCCCCGCCGCAGCCGCCTCACCGGCAGGGCCGCCGTTCTCGCCCTGGTCGTCTGCTCGTTGATCGTCGCCCTCGCCTACCCCCTGCGCCAGTACGTGCAGCAGCGCGCCGACGTGGACGACCTGCGGCGCCAGGCCGAGGAGGAGCGGCAGCGCGTCGAGGAGCTGCGCGACGCCAAGGCCCGCTGGCAGGACCCGGCCTATGTCGAGCGGCAGGCCCGCGAGCGGCTGAACTTCGTGCGTCCCGGCGAGACCGGGTACATCCTGCCGGGCGCCGCCGAGGACGACAGCGGCGACCGCCTTTCCACCCGCGGCGCCCCGGCCGCCCGCCCCTGGTACGAGAACCTCTGGGAGGGCCTCGACGAGGCGGACGGCGCCGACGGACGCCAGGGCCGATGAACGCCGGGCGATCGCCGGTGAACGACGGCACGACGACGACACGACGACGATGCGACAGAGAGCACCCTTCGTGAACATCCCCACCCCGCGGGACGCCGCGGCCGTCGAGGCACAGCTCGGCCGCCCGCCCCGCGGCCTCAACGCCGTGGCGCACCGCTGCCCCTGCGGCAACCCCGACGTGGTCGAGACGCTTCCGCGCCTGCCCGACGGCACCCCGTTCCCCACCACGTACTACCTCACCTGCCCGCGCGCCGCCTCGGCGATCGGCACGCTCGAGGCGGACGGCGTGATGAAGGAGATGACGGCCCGCCTCGGCGATGACCCCGAGCTGGCCGCCGCCTACCGCGCCGCCCACGAGGACTACCTCGCGCGCCGCGACGCCCTGGGGCCGCTGCCCGGCTTCCCCAGCGCGGGCGGCATGCCCGACCGCGTCAAGTGCCTGCACGTCCTGGTCGCCCACTCCCTCGCCGCGGGCCCCGGCGTCAACCCCCTGGGCGACGAGGCGCTCGCGATGCTGCCCGAGTGGTGGCGCAAGGGCCCGTGCGTGAGCGCGGACGCGGCCCCCGAGGCGGCGCGGTGACCCGGGTCGCCGCGATCGACTGCGGCACCAACTCGATCCGCCTGCTGATCGCCGACGCGGACCCGGCGACCGGGCTGCTCGTCGATCTCGACCGCCGGATGGAGATCGTGCGGCTCGGCCAGGGCGTCGACCGCACGGGCCGCCTGGCGCCCGAGGCGCTCGAGCGCACGTTCGCCGCGTGCCGCGCGTACGCCGCCGCGATCCGCGGGCACGGCATCACGCCCGACCGCACGCGTTTCGTCGCCACCTCCGCGTCGCGCGACGCGTCCAACCGCGACGACTTCACCCGTGGCGTCCAGGACATCCTCGGCATCGTGCCCGAGGTGATCACGGGCGACGAGGAGGCGGCGCTGTCGTTCACGGGCGCCACGCGCGAGCTGCGCGGCACGGTCGCGCCGCCGTACCTGGTGCTCGACATCGGCGGCGGCTCCACGGAGTTCGTGCTGGGTGACACGGCGGTGCGGGCGGCCCGCAGCGTGGACATCGGCTGCGTCAGGCTGACCGAGCGCCACGGCCTGTCCGACCCGCCGACCGGGGCCCAACTCGCCGCCATGACCGCCGACATCGAGGCGGCGCTCGACCTCGCCGCGGAACGCGTCCCGCTCACCGAGACCCACACCCTGATCGGCCTCGCGGGCTCGGTCACCACGGTCGCGGCCATCGCCATCGGCCTGCCCGCGTACGACTCGGCGGCGATCCACCACTCCAGGGTCACGGCGGACGGCGTGCGGGAGGTCACGGCCCGCCTGCTCGCGGCGACCCATGGCGAACGCGCCGCGATCCCGGTCATGCACCCGGGCCGCGTGGACGTGATCGGCGCGGGTGCGCTGGTCCTCCAGAAGGTCATGGAACGCACCGGCGCGCGCGAGGTCGTGGTGAGCGAGCACGACATCCTCGACGGCATCGGCTGGTCTGTGGCCTGAGCGCCTACCGGCCGCGGTGGACGTCCCGCCGATCGCCGACCTTGACGACGAGGATGACGAGCTCGCCGTCGTCGATCCGGTGGGCGACCCGGTAGCCACCGATCCGGAGCCGGTAGGGCCCCGAGGGGCCGCTGAGCTTCCTGATGTCGGCGTCCTGGCGGTACGGGTCGTCGCCCCATGTCGTGCCCCCGCGCGGGAACCCCTCGTGAAGTTTTTCACATGATGCGCGCTCCGGCGGCGTGCCCGAGTCACCCGGAAGGCCCCCCGAGGGCCGGGAACGCGCCGTGCCCTTCGCGGGCCCACCGGCGTCCCCGGCGTCCGGTCCGCGTGCGCACCGCTCCCACCTGCGGCGTTCCCCTCGCGGGGCAGCACCCCACCTCAGCGGGCCCGGGAGTGTAGCACGACTCGCGACCAACCTTGTGAACCCCCTCACGAGCTGGCCCCCGAGACGGGTGGATACTCGACGATATGAGCACCACGGAGCGTCCCCGAATTCTCGTCGTTGGTGGCGGGTACGTCGGTCTGTACGCAGCCCGCCGCATCCTGAAGAAGATGCGCTACGGCGAGGCAACCGTCACCGTCGTCGACCCGCGTTCGTACATGACCTACCAGCCGTTCCTGCCCGAGGCGGCGGCCGGAAGCATCTCTCCCCGGCACGTCGTGGTGCCGCTGCGGCGCGTGCTCCCCAAGGCGGAGGTGCTGACCGGCCGGGTCACCTCCGTCGACCAGGACCGCAGGGTCGCCGCGGTCTCCCCGCTCGTCGGCCAGCCCTACGAGGTCCCCTTCGACTACCTCGTCGTCGCCCTCGGCGCCGTCTCCCGCACGTTCCCCGTGCCGGGCCTGGCCGAGCAGGGCATCGGCATGAAGGGCGTCGAGGAGGCCATCGGCCTGCGCAACCACGTCCTGGAGCAGCTCGACAAGGCCGACTCGACGACCGACGAGGACGTCCGCCGCAAGGCGCTGACGTTCGTCTTCGTGGGCGGCGGCTTCGCCGGCGCCGAGACCATCGGCGAGGTCGAGGACATGGCGCGCGACGCCACCAGGTACTACCCCGGCATCCGCCGCGAGGACATGCGGTTCCTCCTCGTCGACGTCGCCGACAAGATCCTCCCCGAGGTCGGGCCCAAGCTCGGCGAGTGGGGCCTCGAGCACCTCCAGAAGCGCGGCATCGAGGTCCACCTGGGCACATCGCTCGTCTCCTGCGTGGACGGCCACGTCGAGCTGAGCAACGGAGTCACCGCCGACTCGAACACCCTCGTGTGGACGGCGGGCGTCAAGCCCAACCCCGCGCTCGCGCACTACGGCCTGCCGCTCGGCCCGCGCGGCCACGTCGACACCCGGCCCACCCTCCAGGTCACCGGCGCCGACCACATCTGGTCCGCGGGGGACAACGCCCAGGTTCCCGACCTGGCGGCCCGCGCCGCCGGGCAGGAGAACGCCTGGTGCCCGCCCAACGCCCAGCACGCGCTGCGGCAGGCCAAGCTCCTCGGCGACAACGTGATCGCCGGGATGCGCGGCTTCCCGCAGAAGGAGTACAAGCACGCCAGCCTCGGCGCCGTCGCCGGGCTCGGGCTGCGCAAGGGCGTGGCCATGATCAAGCTCGGGAAGCTGACCCTCCGCTTCCGCGGCAGGCTCGGCTGGTATCTGCACCGCGGCTACCACGGCATGGCGGTCCCCACGTGGAACCGGAAGATCCGCGTCTTCGCCGACTGGACCCTGGCGCTGTTCCTCAAGCGCGAGGTGGTGGCGCTCGGCGCCATGGAGCGCCCGCGCGAGGAGTTCTACGAGGCGGCGGCCCCGGTCACGGCCGCGGCGGCGCCCGCCGCAGGCGGCCCGAGCGGCGCGGCTCCCGAGAGCGGTGGAAGCCGCGAGAAGCAGAGGGCCGCGGCGAGCTGACGCGGCGTTCGACGCCCGACACGGCGGGGCGGGTGGCCACATGCGGCCACCCGCCCCGCCGTTTGTCCGGTGTCTGCCAAAAGGGGCCCACCGCGGGAATCGACGGTGGCTCGGGGGTGTTCAGCCGTCACTGGGTGCCAAGGTTGATCGACACCGACCTGTCCTCATTCATGGAGGTGTGTCCCATGCCCTTCGCCCCCCGGCTCGCCACGGTCGTCGAACGTTTCCTGGGATCCCCGCTGCCCGTCAGGCTGCGCGCGTGGGACGGCAGCGAGGCCGGGCCGCCCGGCGGCCCCGCGATCGTGGTCCGGCACCGGCGGGCCCTGCGGCGCGTGCTGTTCAGACCGGGCGAGCTGGGCCTGGCCCGCGCGTGGGTGGCGGGCGAGATCGACGTCGAGGGCGACCTCTACGCCGTGCTCGACCGCATGCTCGAGCCGATCCAGGCCGAACGCGCCACCCCCGCCCGCCAGACGCTCGCCGCCGGGCGCGACCTCATCCAGCTCGCCGGGCCCCAGCTGCCCGTGCCGCCACCCCTGCCCCCCGAGGAAGTCCGCCGCCGCACCGGCCCTTTGCACTCGCTGCGCCGCGACCGGCAGGCCATCAGCCATCACTACGACGTGGGCAACGAGTTCTACGAGCTGGTCCTCGGCCCCTCCATGGTCTACTCGTGCGCCGTGTGGGGCGAGGAGACCGCCGAGGGCGCGGGCCTCGAGGAGGCGCAGACCGCCAAGCTCGAGCTCATCTGCCGCAAGCTCGGCCTGCGCGAGGGCCAGCGGCTCCTCGACGTCGGCTGCGGCTGGGGCTCGCTCGTGCTGCACGCCGCCCGCCACCACGGCGTGCGCGCCGTGGGCATCACGCTCTCCGCCGAGCAGGCCGCGTACGCCCGCGACCGGGTCGCCAAGGAGGACCTGTCCGACCGCGTGGAGATCCGGGTCCAGGACTACCGCGAGACGGCGGACGGACCGTTCGACGCGATCTCGTCCGTCGGCATGGCCGAGCACGTCGGCGCCACCCGCTACCGCGCGTACGCCGACCAGGTGTTCGGGCTGCTGCGGCCAGGCGGGCGGCTGCTCAACCACCAGATCGCCCGCCGCCCCCTCCCCGCGGGCCGGACGTACAGGCCCGACCCGTTCATCGACGCCTATGTCTTCCCCGACGGCGAGCTCGCCCCCGTCGGCCGCACCGTCGCCCTGCTCGAGCGGGCGGGGTTCGAGGTCAGGGACGTCGAGTCGCTGCGCGAGCACTACGCCATGACGCTGCGCCAGTGGGTGCGCAACCTGGAGCGCCACTGGTCCGAGGCCGTCCGGCTCACCAGCGCGGGGCGCGCCCGTGTCTGGCGGCTCTACATGGCCGCCTCGGCCCTGGCGTTCGAACGCGGCAGCATCGGCGTCAACCAGACCCTCGCCGTCCGCCCCACCTCCCGGGGCGCGTCGGGGCTGCCGCTGCGCCCCCGCGCCTGGACCGAGGCGAGCTGACCCCCGACGACCGCGAGGGGTGGTGGCGGGCCTGTCGGCCCGCCACCACCCCTCGTCCATGGGCGGCGCCCCGCCTCACTCGGCCTTGATGGCCTCCAGCATGTTGAGCCGCGCGGCCCGGCGCGCGGGCCACAGCGCGGCCAGCACGCCCACCAGGCCCGCGAGGCCGAGGAAGATCCCGATGCGCGCCCAGGGCAGCACCATCTCGTAGGTCGTCAGGTAGTCGCTGATCAGCTCGCCCACGGCCCAGCCGAAGAACACCCCGAGCCCGACGCCCAGCACCCCGCCGAACAGCGCGATCACGATCGACTCGAGACGCACCATCCGCTTGGTCGCCCGGCGATCAAGACCGATCGCCCGCAGCATGCCGATCTCCTGCTTCCGCTCGAAGACGGACATCGCCAGGGTGTTGACCACCCCGAGCACCGCCACGATGACCGCCATGGCCAGCAGCGCGTACAGCATGTTGAGCAGGAGCGTGAAGACGAAGGCGATGTCCTCGGAGACGTCCTCCTTGTCCTGCACGAGCACCGCGGGGTTGTCGCCGAGGACGCCCTCGAGGGCCGACTTGGCCGCCTCGCTCGCCCCGCCCTCGGTCTTGAGCAGCACCTCGAAGCTCTGCACGCGCTCCATGTGCGGGTCGAGCGTGGCGCTGTCCAGCACGACGCCGGTGAACAGCTGGTTCCCCGAGAAGACGCCCGCGACCGTCAGCTCCCGCGTCGCGCCGTCCTCGAACGTCGTGGTGAACGTGTCGCCCGGCGCCCAGCCGAAGTCGTCCGCCGTCGCCTCGTCCACCAGGACGCCCGTGCCGCCGAAGCCCTCGAACGAGCCGTCCTCGAAGTCGAGATCGGTCAGCTGCTCGAACGCGGCCGGGTCCGCGCCCGTCAGCGTCCGCGCGTCCGGGTCGTCCGCGACGAGCGCGGGCGACGACCGCAGCCCGGTGATGACCGTGACGTCGGGCTGCTCGGCCAGGGTCTGCTCGACCTCGGTCGAGAGCGGGCTGAAGTTGGCCATGGAGACGAGGTAGTCGGACCGCAGCGACTCGCTGGCCATCCGCTCGATCGCCTTGGACATCGAGTCGGCGATCACGGTCATGCCGGTGATCAGCGTGAGCCCGATCATCAGCGCCGACGCCGTCGCGGCCGTCCTGCGGGGGTTGCGCACGGCGTTGAGCCTGGCCAGCTTGCCCGAGACCCCGAAGACCGAGAGCAGCGGCCTGGTCGCGGCGATCACCGGGCGCGAGAGCAGCGGCGTCAGGATGAAGACGCCGATCACCAGCAGCCCGGCGCCCGCGCCCATCGTCGCGCCCTTGTCGCCCGAGCCGATGCCCGCCACCGTGAGCGCGGCGCCGCCCGCCGCGAACAGGGCGCCGATGCTGTTGCGCACGAGCAGGCCGCGCGCGGTCGCGGGGGCGTGCACGCTGTTCATCGCGGCGACCGGCGGGATCTTCGCCGCGCGCCTGGCCGGGAGATACGCGGCGAGCACGGTCACGACGACGCCCACGCCGAGCGAGACGCCCACGGCCGAGCCCGAGACGATCAAGGGCCCGTCGGGCACGGTGAGGTCGAGCGCGTTCATCAGGGAGCGCAGGCCCACCGCGATCCCGACGCCCGCCGCGAGGCCCGTCGCCCCGGCCACGAGGCCCACCGCGAGCGCCTCGATCAGCACCGAACGCGTCACCTGGCGGCGGCTCGCCCCGACCGCGCGGAGCAGCGCGAGCTCCCTGGTGCGCTGGGCGACCAGCATGGTGAAGGTGTTGGCGATGATGAAGACGCCGACAAAGAGCGCGATCCCGGCGAACGCCAGCAGCGCGGTCCGCATCCCGCTGGTGCCCGCCTCGATCGCGTCCGCCTGGTCCTGGGCCAGCCGCTCCCCGGTGAGCGCCTCGGCGTCGTCGGGCAGCAGCGGGGCAGCCGCCTCGCGCAGCTCCTCCTGCGACACGCCATCCCCGGCCGTGACGGTGATCCGCGTGTACTCGCCGGGGGCGGTGAACAGGTCCTGTGCCGTCGCCGTGTCGAAGAGCACCAGCGTGCCGCCCGCTGCGACGTTGCCGTCGTCGGTGGTGAAGACGCCCGTGACGGTCTCCTCGCGCACGGGCCCGTCGACCGAGACGCGCGCGGTGTCGCCCACGCCGTACCCGGTGCGCTCGGCCGTCGTGGAGTCAAGCGCGATCTCGCCCGCGCGCTCGGGGGCGCGGCCCTCGGCCATGGGGTAGCGCTCGTCCTCGGCCGTGCCGTCGCTGCCCGCCGCGTAGTTGGCGCCGTTGGTGGCGAAGCCGTCGCCGACGAGGTCGCCGTCCCGGTCGGCCAGGGCGGCGAAGCCGGTCACCTCGCCGATGGCCGACTCCACGCCCGGCAGTGCGGCCACGTCGTCGAGCAGGTCCTGGCCGAGGTTCCGCGCGCCGCCGGGCGTGGACTCGGCGGCCTCGCTGTCCTCGTCCGGCTCTATGGCGAGGTCGACATGGGTCAGCCCCTCCTCAGAGCTGCGCTGGAACGCCTCGGAGAGGGTGGCCGTGAAGACCAGCGTGCCGGCCACGAAGGCCACGCCGAGCAGCACCGCGAGGGTGGTCATCAAGAGCCTGGCCTTGTGCGCGAGCACGTTGCGCAGGGCGGTTCTGAACATGGAGCAGCACCTAGGGGTGTATGGGGTGAGACCGGTGAACGGTGGGCGTGGGAGCGGCGCGGAGGCGGCGCGCGTGTCAGCTGGTGCGCCCCTTGGCGTCGTAACGCTTCATGTGCTCGAGGACCAGCTCGGCGGTCGGCTCCGGCATGTCGTCGACGATCCGGCCGTCGGCAAGGAAGACGACGCGGTCCGCGTACGAGGCGGCGACGGGGTCGTGCGTGACCATGACGACGGTCTGGCCGAGCTCCCGCACGGAGTTGCGCAGGAAGCCGAGGATCTCGGCGCCCGCGCGCGAGTCCAGGTTCCCGGTGGGCTCGTCGCCGAAGACGATGTCGGGCTTGCCCGCGAGCGCGCGGGCCACCGCGACGCGCTGCTGCTGGCCGCCGGAGAGCTGGCTCGGCCGGTGCTTGAGCCGGTCGGCCAGGCCCACGGTCGCGATGACCCGGTCCATCCACTCCTTGTCGGGCTTGCGGCCCGCGATGTCCATGGGGAGCCTGATGTTCTCAAGGGCGTTGAGCGTGGGCAGCAGGTTGAACGTCTGGAACACGAAGCCGACGCGGTCCCGGCGCAGCTGTGTCAGCTTCTTGTCGCCCAGGCCGGTCAGCTCGGTGTCCCCGATGCGGGTGGAGCCGCTCGAGATCGTGTCGAGCCCGGCCATGCAGTGCATCAGCGTGGACTTGCCCGACCCGGAGGGGCCCATGATCGCGGTGTACTGCCCCTGGACGAACTCCACCGAGACCCCGTCGAGCGCCACGACCCTCGTCTCCCCCTCCCCGTAGACCTTGGTCAGGTCCGTGGCTCGCGCGGCCGCCGCCGCGGTCGCGTGGGCGGGAGGCGGAGCGGCGAAGGTGGACACGGGTCTCTCCTGTCGTTCGTCGTACGGGGGGGTGTCGAACGGCGGCTTTCGGACGGGTCGGTGGCCTGACCACCATCCTCGCGGAGGACGCCATGGCCCGGGATCCCTCCGCGTGTGGGTTCCGTGGCGTCCTTCAGAGGTACCCGCGCCGCCCCCGCGTCCTCCTCAGGTAGGAGACGGGCCTGACCTGGCCGGGCGGGCGCGACGACATCCCTGCGTACCTAAGTGGATGCGGAGGGTTGATTTGCGTCATTCCTCGAACGGCGGAACAGAGCCTTCCGCCAGCCCGATCGGCCTGTGACCGGCCCCCGTGGTGGTGACGCGCCATCAGGGGCTCATAAAATCAGACAACTTCTGTCTAGGGCACCGGTGTTCGGGGGAAGTGGCCGGATAAGCTCAGTACAGAGACTGGCGCGGACGCGCCCGGTACGGCTTGGGATCTGTGCCCGGATGGTGGAATGCAGACACGGTGAGCTTAAAACTCGCTGGCCTTCGGGCCGTGCCGGTTCAAGTCCGGCTCCGGGCACCCCAGAGCTTACGGCCGAGGATCTTGACAGCCCTCCCGCCCACCCCCGCCACCCACGCCCACGGCAGGGCGGGCCGACGGGAATTCGCCGCCCCGCCCGCTCGTTGAGCGGGCAGGGGCGTGCAGAGGGAACCAACACACCCCTACCGCTCGTTTCTACGAGTGCACTACCGTGCAGTCTTTGCTAACGCATTACTCTGGTAGTCAAGGCCGTGCCGTGCGGCCATGGAGGAGTGAGATGAGGAGCAGCAACCCGGTCTTCACGCGTCGGGGGTTCAGTCGGGACGGTGGCTACGCCGGCTTCAACGCCGGACCGCAGCCGCAGACCGGGAATCCGTACGCTGGGGCACCGACCAATCCTTACGCGCAGCCGGGGAACCCGTACGCGCAGCCGCAGGTGGGTCCCCAGGGCGGAGCTGTGCCGCCGGCGCCCGCGCGCGCCGGCGTGATGACGATCGACAGCGTCGTCTCGCGCACCGCGCTCACCCTGGGCACCGTGGTCGCCGCGGCGACCGTCGCCTGGGTCACCGACATGCCGGTGGGCCTCGGCATTCTCTTCGCCCTGGTCGCCCTCGGCCTCGGCCTGTGGCAGTCCTTCAAGCGCGAGGCGTCCCCCGCGCTGATCCTTTCCTACGCGGTGTTCGAGGGCCTCTTCCTCGGCTCCATCAGCAACGCGATCAACGCCGCGGCGCCGGGCGCGGCGATGCAGGCCGTGATCGGCACCATGGCGGTCTTCGCCGGCGTGCTGTTCATGTACAAGCAGCGGATCATCCGGGTCACCACCCGCTTCATGCACTTCGTGATGGCGGCGGCGCTCGGCTTCATCCTGCTGTCCCTGGTGAACGTCGTGGTCGCCATGATCGGCGGCGGTAACGGCCTGGGCCTGCGGGACGGCGGCCTCGGCGTCGTCTTCGGCATCATCGGCGTCGTCCTGGGCGCGTGCTTCCTCGCCCTGGACTTCAAGATGGTCGAGGACGGCATCACCTACGGCGCCCCGGAGAAGGAGTCCTGGCTGGCCGCGTTCGGCCTGACCCTGACCCTGGTCTGGATCTACCTCGAGTTCCTGCGCCTGATCGCCATCCTTCAGGGCGACTAGCGCGCGTGCCGCCCCGGGCGGCAGGACATCACACAGCCGGAAGGGCCCCCGCCGAGGCGGGGGCCCTTCCGCTTGCTCACCTCTGCTCACCTCTTGGCGTCAGCCGCCCCGCCGGGGCAGCAGCGCCAGGGCCCCGGCCAACTCCCGCAGGGCCAGGGCCTCGTCGTCCACCGCCCGCAGGGCCTCGGACAGGTCGTGCCCCGCGACCGCGACCTGGTCGCCCACCGTGTGGATCCCCGCGTCGGGAAAGGGCCGCGGCGGGAAGTCGGGGCGTTCGAGGCGCTGCGCCCGGTCGGCCAGCGCGCGGGCCAGCGCGAGCGCCTCGGCCGCCGCGCCCCGGCGCAGCCTGCTCTCCGGCAGGCGCCGCAGCCGGTCCGCCTCCGCGTCGACCGCCGCGTCCAAGGGGCCGGTGTCCACCGCGCCCGCCCGGTCCGCCCTGTCCGTTCTGTTCATCGGGCCGCTCCTCACTCGCTCAGGTACGACGAGGCGACCACGCGGTCGGCCAGCAGATAGACGCTGTCGGCGCCGCACGAGAACGTCAGCGCGAACGCCCCCGACACCGCCGAACCCCCCATCAGCACCGGGCAGTCGCCCTCCCGCACCGCCAGGGCGAGCCGCTCCGCCGCCTCCTGGTGGCTCGGCGAGAGACACAGCGTCGTGCCGTCGGCGAACAGGAAGATGTCCAGCGTGCCGAGCGGCCCGCGGCGCACGTCCGCGAGCGGCGTGTGCGCGTCCGCGAGGCGGGCCAGCCGGTCGGCCGTGCGCCGGTACTCCTCCGCGTCGCCGCGTTCCACGGGCTCTCCCGACAGCGTGAACCCCGGGTGCGAGGGGTGGCGGCGGCGGGCCGCGGCCAGCTCGGGCGACTCCCCGCTCCCGGCCTCGGGCTCGCCCCGCTCGCCCGCCGGATAGCCCGAGTCGCTCAGCAGGTAGCGCTCGAGCAGGGCGTCGAGCAGCTCCTCGTCGGCGTCCGCGACCTCGTACCCGAGCCCGCGCCCCGCGAGCAGCGCGCCAGGGCCCTCGTGCTCCCTGGCCTCCTGCTCGGCCCAGTACGCCCGCGCCTCGGCCAGCTCGCGCTCCCGCTCGTCGGCCAGCGCCTCGGCCACCGCCCGGCGGATCTCCTGCGCGGGGATCTCGGCGCGCTCGGGGCGCGCCTCGTCAGCGGCGGCGCGCTCGGCCAGCTCGCCGGTGAGCGTGGCCAGCTCGGCGCGCAGGTGACGGGTGGTGCGCAGGGCCACGGCGCCCAGGGCGAGGGCGGTGCCTGTCGCCGCCAGCAGGATCACGGATATGGCGCTCACGGAGTCGCTCCCAGTGCTCTTGGTCCCTGACTTCTTATCCCAGGTTTCCGGGGCGCGGCCACGGCGTGCAGTGCGCAAGGTCATGAATGGGACGGGTCTTTCGTCCTGAACGCGCCCCCCATACCCGGCTGACCTGCGACTTCTCCCCGGGCGGCGGCATGGATCACATCCCGGGCCCGCTTCGGTATCGCCCGGATATACCGGGTGACGGGGGTCACTTGTCTACCATGCGCACCGCACGCCCCGCTCAGGACAGGCGCTCGAGCACCATCGCCATCCCCTGCCCACCGCCCACGCACATCGTCTCCAGGCCGATCTGCTTGTCGTGCCAGCTCAGGGAGTTGATCAACGTGGTGGTGATGCGCGCGCCCGTCATCCCGAAGGGGTGACCCACGGCGATGGCCCCGCCGTTGACGTTCAGCCGGTCGAGGTCGATCCCCAGCTCGCGGTAGGACGGGATGACCTGGGCGGCGAACGCCTCGTTGATCTCGACCAGGTCGATGTCGCCGATGGACATCCCCGCGCGGGCCAGCGCCCTGCGGCTGGCCTCGACCGGGCCGAGGCCCATGATCTCGGGGGAGAGCGCCGAGACGCCGGTGGAGACGATCCGCGCGAGCGGGGTCAGGCCGAGCTCGCGCGCCTTCGTGTCGGACATCACCACCAGCGCGGCGGCGCCGTCGTTGAGCGGGCAGCAGTTCCCGGCGGTGACCAGGCCGTCGGGGCGGAACGCGGGCTTCAGGCCCGCGACGCCCTCCAGGGTGACGCCGGGGCGCGGCCCGTCGTCCGCGGCGACCACCGTGCCGTCGGGGGTGGTGACGGGGGTGATCTCGCGCTGCCAGAAGCCATCCGCGATGGCCTTCTCGGCGAGGTTCTGGGAGCGGACGCCGAACGCGTCCATCTCCTCGCGCGTGATGCCCTTCGCGCGCGCGAGGTTCTCCGCGGTCTGGCCCATCGCGATGTAGACGTCGGGGAGTTCGCCGGTGAGGCGCGGGTCCTGCCAGCCCTGGCCGCCGTGCTCGGCGCGTTCGGCGGTCCTCGTCCGGGCCGCGGCGAAGAGGGGGTTGTGGCTGCCGGGCTGGCCGTCGGACGAACCGTTCACGCTGCGCGAGACCGTCTCGACGCCTGCGGAGACGAAGACGTCGCCCTCCCCGGCCCTGATCGCGTGGAAGGCCATCCGCGTGGTCTGCAACGACGACGCGCAGTACCGGGTGACCGTGCAGCCCGGCACGTCGTCGAGGCCCAGGGCGACGGTGACCACGCGGGCGAGGTTGTGGCCCTGCTCGCCGCCCGGCATGCCGCAGCCGAGCATCACGTCGTCGATGTCCCCGGGGTCGAGCTCCGGCACCCGGTCGAGGGCGGCCCGCACCATGGCGGCGGTCAGGTCGTCCGGGCGCAGCTCCTTGAGCGACCCCTTGAACGCCCGCCCGATGGGGGAGCGTACGGCGGAGACGATCACTGCTTCTGGCACGGTGCCTCCCGTTGGCTGTGCGGTGGGCCGCGCCGGGTGTCGGCGCGGCCGTCACGTGCCTGGCTATCACATGGGGGTCATCTCGCGGTCCTGCTGGCCCTCTTCGTGACGGCCCTCGTCATGGTGCCGCTCCTCCTCGGGGAGCGGACGGCGCCTGCGCCGGCGCATCAGCGCCCAGGGCGCGCGCCTGCCGCCCGAGTCAGCCGCGCTCACCTCCGTGCCGCTCTCGGAGGCCGCGCGCGCCGCCGCGGCCGCCACGGGGAGCAGCCGCTCGCGCCGCCTGGCCTCGGCCCGCTCCTCGGCGGGCCACGCGGCCACCGCGTCGCACACCGTGGGCAGCAGCGCCATCGCGGCCGTGGCATAGCCCTCGGCGGAGGGGTGGTAGCGGTCGGGGCCGAACAACTCCCGTGGGTTCGCGGCGAATTCAGGGCCCAGCAGCGCCCCGAGCGACACCGTCCTGCCGCCGAGCTCGACCACCGCGATCGTCTGCGCCGCGGCCAGCTGCCTGCACAGGCGTCGCGCGATCCAGCGCAGCGGCTGCCCGATCGGCTCGACGGACCCCAGGTCGGGACACGTCCCCACGACGACCTGGCAGCCCGCGGTGCGCAGCCTGGCCACCGCCTCGGCCAGGTACTTGACGGAACGCGCCGGGGGAACGCGCCCGGTGATGTCGTTGGCGCCGATGATGATCACGCACACATCCGGCACGGGCGCCCGGCCGGGCTCGGTCAGCAGGAGCGACACCTGCCGCTCCAGGTCGGACGACTCGGCGCCCGAGAGCGCGACGCTGTGCAGCTCGACGGGGCGCTCGGACACGGCCGCGAGCCCCGACGCGAGCAACGCTCCCGGTGTCTGTCCCGCGCGCCGCACGCCCAGGCCGACCGCCGTCGAGTCGCCCAGCATCGCGAGGCGCCAGGGCGGGCCCGGCGCGGCCGCGAACGCCGTTCCGTAGATGCCCTCGGCCACCGGGGGGTCCTCTTCGGTGCCCTTGCCGACGCGCCAGCGCGTGTACCGCACCTCGGTGAGCACCAGGCCCGCCGCCGCGCCGCCGAGCAGCCCGAGCCCCCCGCCGCCGTACGCCGCGGCGGTCGCGATCCTTCGCGCCACCCTCGCCCTCGACATCCGCGTTCCACGCCTCCTGTCCGTGCCGTGCCTCCACTTGTGTCGTGCCCAGCGCGGCCCGCCGCGCAACGCAATAGGGTTCAAGCTCCGGTGGGCGGAAGAACCCGTCCCCACCCCGTCCCCAGTGAATCCCTGAGGTCCGGAGAACCAGGTGCAGTATTACGAGTCGATGATCGACCTTGTCGGCAATACCCCGTTGGTCAAGCTCACGGCGGTGACGGAGGGCATCTCCGCCACCGTGCTGGCCAAGGTGGAGTACTTCAACCCCGGCGGTTCCGTGAAGGACCGGATCGCGCTGCGGATGATCGAGGCGGCCGAGCGGTCGGGCGAGCTGCGCCCCGGTGGCGTCATCGTGGAGCCCACGTCGGGCAACACCGGCGTCGGCCTCGCGATCGTGGCCCAACGCAAGGGCTACCGCTGCGTGTTCGTCTGCCCGGACAAGGTGTCCCTCGACAAGATCAACACCCTGCGCGCCTACGGCGCCGAGGTCGTCGTCTGCCCCACCGCCGTCGACCCCGAGCACCCCGACTCGTACTACAACGTCTCCGACCGGCTGGTCAGGGAGACGCCGGGGGCCTGGAAGCCCGACCAGTACAGCAACCCGAACAACCCCAGGTCCCACTACGAGACCACGGGCCCCGAGCTGTGGCGGCAGACCGAGGGGCGCGTCACCCACTTCGTCGCGGGCGTCGGCACCGGGGGCACCATCACCGGGACGGGGCGCTACCTCAAGGAGGTCAGCGAGGGCCGCGTCAAGGTCATCGGCGCCGACCCCGAGGGCTCCGTCTACTCCGGCGGCTCGGGCCGCCCCTACCTGGTCGAGGGCGTCGGCGAGGACTTCTGGCCGACCGCGTACGACCCCGACATCGCCGACGAGATCGTCGCCGTCTCCGACAAGGACTCCTTCCGCATGACCCGCCGCCTGGCCAGGGAGGAGGGCCTCCTGGTGGGCGGCTCGTGCGGCATGGCGGTCGTCGGCGCGCTCACCGTCGCCCGGCGGCTCGGCCCCGACGACGTCGTGGTGGTCCTGCTCCCCGACGGCGGCCGCGGCTACCTCAGCAAGATCTTCAACGACGAGTGGATGGCCGACTACGGCTTCCTCGAGGACGGCGGCCCGCAGACGCGCGTCGGGGACGTGCTGCGCCGCAAGGAGGGCGGCATGCCGTCGCTCGTCCACATGCACCCGGACGAGACGGTCGGCGCGGCGATCGACGTGCTGCGCGAGTACGCCGTCTCGCAGATGCCCGTGGTCAAGCCGGGCGCGGGGCACCCCGACGTGATGGCCGCCGAGATCGTGGGCTCGGTGGTCGAACGCGAGCTGCTCGACGCGCTGTTCACCCAGCGGGCGGCGTTGGACGACCCGTTGGAGAAGCACATGAGCGCGCCGCTGCCGCATGTCGGGTCGGGCGAGCCGGTCGGCGACCTGATGGCCGTCCTCCAGGGCGCGGACGCGGCGGTGGTGCTGGTGGAGGGCAAGCCCACGGGGGTCGTCAGCCGCCAGGACCTGCTGGCGTTCCTCGCCGGGGAGAAGTGACGCGGGGGCGCGGGTCGTGGTGCGGGGGGCGCGGGTCGTGCCGGTCGCGCTGGTCGGGCGGGGAGAAATAGCGACGTGGCGTAAGAGATCCTGAAGTGTCACGGCCGGGCAACGCGTCGTTAACACCGCTCCGGCAGAGTTCTCGGTGTCGGCACCAGAGACCTCCGGAGCGGCTCCCGGACCTCCCTGGTCGCCCGGACGCGAGGCCCCGACCCGGCCCGCGTCCCCGCGGGGACCGCCGTCGTCCCGCCCCTGGCGCTCGCGCCGGGGTGCGGCGGTCCCCGCCAACCTCTTCCCGGCGCCCCGGACAGGGCCAGGTCACCAGTCCGCTCACCAGTCCTCGCGGTCGCCCCGCCCCAGGCCGCGGCGCAGCGCGTCGCGCCCGGCGTAGCAGGCGTTCACCCCGACGATGCCGCCCCAGCAGATCAGCAGCCCGGCGAGGCCCGTCTGCACGGCGGCGATCGCGGACAGCGGTATCGCGAGCACGAGCGACAGCGCGGCCAGGCCGAACGCGGGCCCGGGGCCGCCGCCCTCGTCACCGCCCGGGGAACGTCCGCCGCGGGCGATCACCATCTGCTGCTCCGCGAGCTGCCGACGCACCCGCTTGTCGACCGTGCTGTCGATGTGCTGCTCCACTTTCTCCAGGAAGGACTCCACGAGCTCCGTCTCGTAGGTCTCGCCCAGCTCCTTGCGAGTCTGCACGGCGGCCTCGAGATCCCGCTTGAGATCGGAGTCCTGGTTCAGGTCGGCGTCTCGGCCACTCGTCATGACCTTCACCGTACGGGTAGCAGGCGCCCTTGACACTAGGGGTAGCCCCCCATTTCCGGCGCATAGAATCTGCCGGATGAGCGAGGCGAGCGCACGGCTGTCGACGCTGTTCGAGGGGCATCGGCTGACCCCCACCCAGCGGCGCATCGCCCAGTGCGTGCTGCGGGCGGGCGACGAGGCGCCGTTCCTCTCGAGCGTCGAGCTGGCCGAGCGGGCCGGGGTCAGCCAGCCGTCGGTGACCCGCTTCGCGGTGGCGCTCGGCTTCGACGGCTACCCCGCGCTGCGGCGGCGGCTGCGCGAACGCCTGCGGAACGGCAAGGCCGCCGCCGTCGCCGAGCCCGCCGAGCCGGTCAACGCCCACCAGCGGGCCGTCCTCGCCGAGATCGACCACCTGCGGCGGCTCGCCGCGGCCCTCGCCGAGCCCGACCTGACCGACCGGATCGCCGAGGCCGGGCGGCTGCTCGCCCGTTCGCGCCCGCTGCCGGTCCTCGGCCTGCGGGCGGCGGCGGCCGAGGCGTACGGCTTCGCCTACTTCGCGGCCAAGGTCCACCCCGACGTGCGGCTGCTCGACTCGGGTGGCTCGGTGCTGATCGACCGCATCGAGGCGGCGGCCGAGGCGGGCGCGGACGCGCTGCTGTGCTTCGCGCTGCCGCGCCACCCGCGCGAGGTGGGCGAGGCGCTCGACGCGGCGCGCGGCGCGGGGCTGCGGGTGGTGACGGTGGCCGACAGCGCGGTGGCGCCCGTGGCGCACCCCGACGACCTGCTGCTCTCGGCGCCGGTGAGCACGGCCCTGTCGTTCGACACGGCCTGCGGGCCGCTGCTGCTGAGCCGCCTGGTGCTCGAGGCGCTGTGCGACGCCCTGCCGGACGCCCAGCCCCGCCTCGACCACTTCGACGTCCGCGCGACGGAACGTGGCCTGTTCCTGGATTGAGCGGTGCCGCTGGCGCGGCGTTCTCCGCCCCGGAAGGGAGCGGGCGCAAGCCCGGCCCGCAGCGTGTGCCGCCGTTGTCCGGCGGCCTTCGCCGACCACCGGTCCAGGGCGGGTGGGCGGGAAGGACCGGCGCGGAGCGCCGGTGAACCGCTCCGCCGCACGCGGTGCGTTGAGCCGCACGCGGTGCGATCAGCAATCGCCGCCGTACTCCTGGACCAGCTCGGACAGTGTCTGGGGGCGGCGCAGGGTGGTGAACGTCGTGGGGGTGGCCTCCTCCGCGTGGTAGCCGTAGATCCCGGGGCGCGGAAGGGCGTTGTAGCCGAACGGGGTCGTGACGTAGTACGCGCCCGTGTCGAGCAGGGCCACCAGGTCGCCGGGCTCGAGCGCGGGGAGAGCGCGGTCGCGGGCGACCAGGTCGCCCGCGAAGCAGCAGGGGCCCGCCACGTCCTGCCGCACCGCGGGCCCCCGCTTCGGCGCCCCCGTCGCGTCGTAGGCCGCGACCCGCAGCGGCCACGAGGCGGGCGCGAACACCGTGCGCACCGCGACCTGCGCGCCCGCGTGGGTGATCGCGATCGGGCGGCCGCCGGTCGTTTTCGTGTACTCGACGCGCGCCAGCACCAGGCCCGACTTGGCGAGCAGGGCGCGGCCGAACTCCGTGACCAGCCCGTACCGCCCGTCGAACAGCCCCGGCACGGTCGCCCGCAGCAGCCGCGCGTACTCCGCGAACGCGGGCGCGCTCTCGTCCGACGCGAAGTCCACCGGCAGCCCGCCGCCGATGTCGAGCGTGTCCACGCGCCGGGTGCCCGCGGCCGCGTTGATCTCCTCGGCCAGCTCGTACAGGGCGCGCACGCCCGCCGCCATCCGTTCGAGCGCCATGCCCTGCGAGCCCACGTGGCAGTGCAGGCGCGTCAGCCAGGGCCGGTCGATGAACGCCCGCACCACCCACTCCCTGGCGCCCGGGTCGCGCAGGCCCACGCCGAACTTGGCCGTGGGCGTCGCCGTGCTCATCGCGTCGATCGTGCCGCCGCCGAGCTGGGGGTTGATCCGCAGGCCCAGCGGCGGCGCCGACGTCGGCTCGTCGGCGATGAGCGCGTCGAGGCGGGCCAGCTCCTGCGCGCTGTCGGCGTTGAGCGCGATGCCGAGGGCCAACGCCTCGCGCAGCTCCGCCTCCGTCTTGGCCGGGGAGTCGAGCACGATGCGGTCGGCCGCGAGGCCCGCCGCGCGGGCCAGGGCCAGCTCGCCCGGGCTGGCCACCTCGCAGCCGATGCCGAAGCCGTCGAGCAGCCGCAGCACCGGGACGAGCGAGGCCGCCTTCACGGCGAACGTGTGCAGCACCCGCTGGCCGGGCGCGGTCACCTCGGCGAAGGCCGAGTGCAGTGCGGTGGCCGCTTCTCTGACCCCGTCGAGGTCGAGCAGCGCGGCCACCGGGTGGTCGGGGGTGATCAGGCGGCGTTCGAGCGCCGCCCTGACTGCCAGGTCGCGTCGCATGGACAGAACCCTGCCCTAAGACAAGCATGACAGTCCGACGATCTGCCCGGGCGTGGTTGACTGAAATTATTCAGGCCCTAAGGTGAGTGAATATTCAGCCCACCACCGCCGAGACAGGGGAGGCTGGCCATGGCAGGACCCCGACCCGTCCGCGCGCCGAGGGGGAGCGCGCTCAGCGCCCGCGGCTGGCCGCAGGAGGCGGCGCTGCGGATGCTCAAGAACAATCTGGACCCCGAGGTCGCCGAGCACCCCGACGAGCTGGTCGTCTACGGCGGCACAGGGCGGGCCGCGCGCGACTGGCGGTCGTTCGACGCCATGGTCGCCACGCTGCGGACGCTGGGTCCCGACGAGACGATGCTCGTCCAGTCGGGGCGCCCTGTGGGCGTGATGACGACGCACGAGTGGGCGCCGCGCGTGCTGATCGCCAACTCCAACCTCGTCGGCGACTGGGCCACCTGGGAGGAGTTCCGCAGGCTGGAACGCCTTGGGCTCACGATGTACGGGCAGATGACCGCGGGATCGTGGATCTACATCGGGACCCAGGGCATCCTCCAGGGCACCTACGAGACGTTCGCCGCCGTCGCCGCCAAGCGCTTCGGCGGCTCGCTCGCCGGGACGCTGACGCTGACCGCGGGGCTCGGCGGGATGGGCGGCGCCCAGCCGCTGGCCGTGACCATGAACGGCGGCGCCGCCCTGTGCGTCGACTGCGACCCCAGGGCGCTGGAGCGCCGCATCGCGCACGGCTACCTGGACGAGCGCGCCGACTCGCTCGACGAGGCGCTCGCCAGGGCGGCGCGGGCGCGCGACGAGCGCAGGGCGCTCTCGGTCGGCGTCGTGGCGAACGCCGCCGAGGCCGTGCCGCGCCTGCTCGCGTCCGGCGCGCCCGTGGACATCGTGACCGACCAGACGAGCGCGCACGACCCGCTGGCGTATCTGCCGGTGGGCGTGCCGTTCGAGGACATGGCGGACTACGCGGCCAGCGACCCCGAGGGCTTCACCCTGCGGGCCAGGGAGTCGATGGCGCGGCACGTGGAGGCCATGGTCGGCTTCAAGGACGCGGGCGCCGAGGTATTCGACTACGGGAACTCCATCCGGGGCGAGGCCCAACTCGCCGGATACGACCGGGCGTTCGACTTCCCCGGCTTTGTGCCCGCGTACATCAGGCCGCTCTTCTGCGAGGGGAAGGGCCCCTTCCGCTGGGCCGCGCTGAGCGGGGACCCGGCCGACATCGCGGCGACGGACCGCGCGGTGCTCGACCTCTTCCCCGACAACGAGCCGCTGGCCCGCTGGATCAGGCTCGCCGGGGAGCGCGTGCGCTTCCAGGGGCTCCCGGCGCGCATCTGCTGGCTCGGATACGGCGAGCGGGAGCGCGCGGGCGAGCGCTTCAACGGCATGGTGGCCCGTGGCGAGCTGGCCGCGCCCGTGGTGATCGGCCGCGACCACCTGGACTGCGGCTCGGTCGCCTCCCCGTACCGCGAGACCGAGGGCATGCGCGACGGCTCGGACGCGATCGCGGACTGGCCGCTGCTGAACGCCATGGTGAACGTCGCCTCCGGCGCCTCCTGGGTCTCCCTCCACCACGGTGGCGGGGTGGGCATGGGCCGCTCGATCCACGCGGGGCAGGTCACCGTCGCCGACGGTACCGTCCTGGCGGGGGAGAAGATCCGGCGGGTGCTCACCAACGACCCCGGCATGGGCGTCATCCGGCACGTGGACGCGGGGTACGAGGAGGCGGAGGCCGTGGCCGAGGCGCGCGGCGTGCGCGTCCCGATGCGCGAGCGTCGCTGACCCGCGCGCCGCGCACGACCGAACCGACGAGGGAGGCACCCGGTGACCGAGGCGTTCGCGGAGATGTGGCGGGACCTGCTGTCCGTGGGCCGGGCGGGTGGGCCCGGCACGGGATACCGCCGCTACGCCTGGACGGGCGTCGACCGTGAGCTGCGCGTCTGGTTCGCCGACGAGGCGCGGGCGCGCGGCCTCGCCCACGAGGTCGACCGCAACGGCAACCAGTGGGCCTGGCTCGGCGACCCCGCCGCGGGTGACGCCGTGGTCACCGGGTCGCACCTGGACTCCGTGCCGGACGGCGGGGCGTTCGACGGGCCGCTCGGCGTCGTCTCCGCCTTCGCCGCGCTCGACGCCCTCAGGGCCAGGGGCGCCCTGGCCCCGGGGCACCGGCCGCTCGGCGTCGTGGCGTTCGCCGACGAGGAGGGCGCGCGCTTCGGAGTGGCCTGCGTCGGCTCGCGGCTCAGCTGCGGGCTGCTCGCCCCCGACCGGGCCCGCGCGCTGACCGACGCCGACGGCGTCTCCCTCGCCGACGCGATGGAGCGCGCGGGGCACGACCCGGGCGCCCTCGGGCCCGACCCCGAACGGCTCGCCCGCATCGGCGCGTTCGTCGAGCTGCACATCGAGCAGGGCCGGGCCCTGGTCGACCTCGAACGGCCCCTCGGGGTGGCCTCGGCCATCTGGCCGCACGGCCGCTGGAGGTTCGACTTCCACGGCGAGGCCAACCACGCGGGGACCACCCGCATCGAGGACCGGCGCGACCCCATGCTCACCTACGCCCATACCGTCCTCGCCGCCCGCAAGCGCGCCAGGCTCGCCGGGGCCCTGGCCACCTTCGGCAGGGTGACCGTCGACCCCGGGGCCGTCAACGCCGTGCCCTCGCTGGTCACCGGCTGGCTCGACTCCCGCGCCCCCGACGCCGGGACCCTCGACGACCTGGTGGCCGGGATCGAGGCCACCGCCACCGAGCGCGGCGGCCGGGACGGCGTCACCGTCGCCGTCACCCGCGAGTCCCACACCGAGGGCGTCACCTTCGCCGCCGACCTGCGCGACCGGGCGGCCCGGCTGCTCGGCGGCGCCCCCGCGCTGCCGACCGGCGCGGGACACGACGCCGGGATCCTCTCAGGGGCCGTCCCCACGGCCATGCTGTACGTGCGGAACCCGACCGGGGTCTCGCACGCCCCCGCCGAGCACGCCGACGAGGGCGACTGCCTGGCCGGGGTGAGCGCCCTGGCGGACGTGCTGGAGGGCCTGCTGTGCCGCTGACCACGCAGACGTACTGGGCCGAACACGCCTGGCTGGGCGCCACCGTCGAGCAGGGCGTGCTGATCGCCACCTCGCCCGCGGGCCGCATCACCGCCGTCCGCCCGGGGACCGCGGCCCCGCCCGTCGGCGCGGTCACGCTGCGCGGGCTCACGCTGCCTGGCCTGGCCAACGCGCACAGCCATGCGTTCCACCGTGCCCTGCGCTCCGCCACCCAGGTGGGCGGCGGCACCTTCTGGACGTGGCGCACCGCGATGTACGAGATGGCCGCCGCGCTGACGCCGGACAGCTACTACACGCTCGCCCGCGCCGTCTATGCCGAGATGGCGCTGGCGGGGATCACCTGCGTCGGTGAGTTCCACTATGTGCACCACGGCCCCGGCGGCACCCGCTACGGCGACCCGGCCCTCATGGCCAAGGCGCTCGTCGCCGCGGCCACGGCGGCGGGCATCAGGATCACCCTCCTCGACACGTGCTATCTGGCCGCGGGATTCGGCGAGCCGCTCTCCGGCACCCAGCTGCGCTTCTCCGACGGGACGGCCGAGGCGTGGGCCGAGCGCGCCGACGCCCTGAGCGGCGGCCCCACCGCGCGGCTCGGCGCCGCGATCCACTCCGTGCGCGCCGTCCCCGCCGACGCGCTCACCACCGTCGCCCGCTTCGCCCAGGAGCGGGGGCGGCCCCTGCACGTCCACCTCTCCGAACAGCCGAGGGAGAACGAGGACTGCCTGCGCGCACACGGCCGCACCCCGACCCAACTCCTGAACGACCACGGGGTGTGGGGCCCGCGCACCACCGCCGTGCACGCCACCCACCTCACCGACGAGGACATCGCCCTGCTGGGCCGCAGCGCCACCACCGTGTGCCTGTGCCCCACCACCGAGCGCGACCTCGCCGACGGCATCGGGCCCGCGGGGCCGCTGCGCGCCGCGGGCAGCCCGCTGTGCGTCGGCAGCGACAGCCACGCCGTGATCGACCTGCTCGCCGAGGCCAGGGCCGTCGAGGAGCACGAGCGCCTGCGCACCAGGGCGCGCGGCCACTTCACCGCGGGCCAACTCCTGCGCGCCGCCTCCGACGAGGGCCACGCCGCCCTCGGCTGGCCCGAGGCCGGGCGCCTCGAACCCGACGCCCTCGCCGACTTCACCACCGTCGCCCTCGACAGCGTCAGGACCGCGGGGCCGCCCCGGCGGATGGCCCTGGAGGCGGCCGTGTACGCCGCCACCGCCGCTGACGTGCGACACACCGTCGTCGGCGGCCTGCACATCGTCAGGGACGGCGCCCACCAGCTCGTCCACGACATCCCCGAAGCCCTGCGCGAGGCCATCTCCGCGCTGCGGACCACCCGGTGAGGACCACCCCATGCCAGAGCAGCACGCCACCGCGCACGGGACCACCACCCCCGCCACGGCTCCCACCGGCGACCCCACCAGCAGCGCTCCCACCGCCAGCACCGCCATCGTCAACATCGGCACGCTTGTCACCAACGACCCCTCCCTCGGCTCCGGACCCCTCGGCCTGATCCACGACGCGGCCGTCGTCATCGACGGCGGCCGCATCGCCTGGATCGGTACCCACAGTGAAACACCCCCCACTGACAGTCACCATGACGCGGGCGGGCGGGCGGTCATCCCCGGCTTCGTCGACTCCCACTCCCACCTGCTGTTCGCGGGCGACCGCACCGACGAGTTCAACGCCCGCATGTCGGGCCGCCCCTACACCGCGGGCGGCATCCGCACCACCGTCGCCGCGACCCGCCGGGCCACCGACGCCCAACTGGCCGCCAACCTCACCGCGTTGCTCACCGAGATGCGCCGCCAGGGCACCACGACCGTCGAGGTCAAGTCCGGCTACGGCCTCACCGCCGAGCACGAGTCCCGGGCGCTGCGCGTCGCCCGCGAGCACGCCGAGGAGACCACCTACCTCGGCGCCCATGTCGTCCCCGCCGAGTACGCCGCCGCCCCCGACGCCTATGTCGCCCGCGTGACCGGCCCCATGCTCGACGCCTGTGCCCCGCACGCCCGTTGGATCGACGTGTTCTGCGAGGAGGGGGCGTTCGACGCCGACCAGGCGCGCGCCGTCCTCACCGCGGGCCGCGCCCGCGGCCTGCTCCCGCGCGTCCACGCCAACCAGCTCACCGCGGGTCCCGGCGTCCGGCTGGCCGTCGAGCTCGGCGCCGCCTCGGCCGACCACTGCACCCACCTCACCGACGCCGACGTGGACGCCCTCGCCCAGGGCTCCACGGTGGCGACCCTGCTGCCGGGGTGCGAGTTCTCCACCCGCGCCCCCTACCCCGACGCGCGCCGCCTGCTCGACGCGGGCGCCGTCGTCGCGCTCGCCACCGACTGCAACCCCGGCTCGTCGTTCACCAGCTCCATGCCGTTCTGCGTCGCCGTCGCCGTCCGCGAGATGGGCATGACCCCCGACGAGGCGCTGTGGTCCGCCACCGCCGGGGGCGCCGCCGCGCTCCGGCGCGCCGACATCGGGCACCTCACGCCCGGCGCGCGCGCCGACCTCGCGCTCCTCGACGCGCCCTCGCCCAGCCATCTCGCCTACCGCCCCGGTGTCCCCCTGGTCGCCGCCGTCTGGCAGGGCGGCCACCGCGTGGCCTGACGCCCCGCCCGGCGAAGGCTTAGGGTCGACGGGCGGCACCGAGGGGAGCGGGGATGACGGACACCGAGGATCAGGCCGGGGACAGGGCCGGAGCGCGGGCCGGAGACGGGGCGGCGGGGGCGCGCGAACGCGGCTTCGGCGCGCCCTTCTGGAAGCTGTGGTCGGCCACCACCGTCACCAACCTCGGCCAGGGCGCCACCGGCATCGCCTTCCCCTGGCTCGCCACCGAGCTGACCACGGACGCCTTTCTCGTGGCGCTCATGGGCCTGGCCCTGCGGCTGCCCTGGCTGGTGTTCAGCCTGCCCGCGGGGGTCCTGGCCGACCGGCTCGACCGGCGGCGGGTGTTGCTCGCGATGAGCCTGGCGCGCGCGGCCGTCGTCGGAACGGTCGGGCTGCTCGTCGCGTTCGACGCCATGACCCTGCCGCTCCTCTACGCCTGTGCCCTCGCGCTCGGCTTCGCCGAGGTGCTCTTCGACAACACCGCGCAGGTGCTGCTGCCCTCCGTCGTCTCCCGCGAGCGGCTCTCCGAGGCCAACGGCCGCCTGATGGCCGCCCAGATCGTCTCCGACGACTTCCTGGCCGGGCCGCTCGGCGGCGTGCTGATCGGGCTCGCGCTGGCCGTGCCGTTCGCGTTCGACGCGGGAACGGCGCTGGTCGCGGCGGTGCTGCTGCTGACCCTGCGGGGCACGTTCCGCGCGCGGAGCGCCCCCGCGGACAACGGCGCCGACGCGGACAACGGCGCCGCCGCGCCCGCGCGCCGCTCGATGCGCGCGGAGATCGCCGAGGGCGTGCGCTGGCTCTGGCGCAACCCGGTGCTGCGCCGACTGGCCATCGCGCTGGCCCTGTTCAACGCCGGTGGCGCGGGGGTCGCGGCCATCTATGTGCTGTACGCGCAGGAGGTGCTCGGGCTCGGGGCGCTCGGCTTCGCCCTGCTGGTGTCGGCGGGCGGCGTGGGCGGCTTCCTCGGCGGCATGCTGGCGGGCCGGGTCACCCGCCGCATCGGCGCGACCGGCTCGCTGCTGATGCTGTGCGCCCTTGACCTCGTGGCCCATGTGGTGGCGGGGTTCGCGTCGAACGCCTGGCTGGTCGGAACGGTTATGGGAGCGACCGGGTTTGGCGTGGTGCTCTGGAATGTGACGACCGTTTCGCTTCGTCAGACGATCATTCCCGATCATCTGCTGGGCCGGGTCAACAGCGTCTACCGGCTGCTCGGCTGGGGCGCGATGCCGCTCGGCATCCTGGCGCTCGGCGGCCTCGTGGCCCTGGTCGAGGCGCAGGTCTCGCGTGAGGCGGCCCTGCGCGCCCCCTTCTTCGCCGTGGCGCTGATCAGCGTCGGGCTGGCCTTCTACATCCACCGCCACCTGCACGCCCGCGCGCTCGCCGAGGCCCTGGAGGGTACTCAGCCCGCTCAGCCGGAGGGAAGTTGACTTCCTCTCCCGCCTTTGGGCGGGAGAGGAAGTCAACTGGGATCCCCAGGCTCGGGCCGGCTCGGACGCCTCACGCCGTCGGCGCCGCCTCCGCGGCCCCCGCGGCCGGTGCCGCCGCGCTCGGCGAACTCCCCGCCTGCGCCGCCCACGTGGCGGCCCGCGCCCGCTCCTCCTCATGCAACGCCTCGCCCGCCGCGATCAGCCGGGGCCGCAGCTCGGGCGCCGTCGTGAGCGCGCGGAACAGGAAGGACACCGACACCTCGTGGTCCGGGCGGTACAGCACCTCCACCGGGTCGCCCGCGCGGATCGTGCCGGGCTGGAGCACGCGGAAGTACCCGCCGGGCCTCGCCTCGTTGGTGAAACGCTTCACCCAGCCCTGCTCGCCCAGCCAGTCCGCGAACGTCCGGCACGGCACGCGGCAGCTGCTCGCCTCGATCACCAGGTCGGGGCCGACGCGCCAACGCTCGCCGACGCGCGTGTCGTTGACGTCGATGCCCGATGTGGTGAGGTTCTCCCCGAACACGCCCCCCGGCAGCTCGCGCCCCAGCGCGCGCCCCCAGTGGTCGAGGTCCTCGCGCGCGTACACGTAGACCGCCTGGTCGTCGCCGCCGTGGTGGCGGAGGTCGCACACCGCGTCCCCCGCGAGACCGCTGCCCCCCACCCCCTTGGGCCCTGGGGCGGCGACCGCCACGGGTCCTTCCGCCGGGCGCTTGTCGATGCCGGTGAGGCCGCTGGCCGAGTCCGTCGGCGCCGCGGCGCTCGCCCTGCCGAGATTGACCGAGAGAACCATCCGCTCCATGCCGGGCACACTAACCACCGCGGCCTCCCCACCGCGATGATTATTCATCCCTCGCACGCCCATTCCCCTCCGTGGCCCTCGGGCGCGCGTCACGTGGCCGAGGGCAGATCGAGCACCGCCTTGCCCGGCACCTTGCCCTCGGCCAGCGCCGCCAGGGCCTCCGCGCCGCCGGTCCAGGGCCCGCGCCAGCCGACGCCCGCGTCAAGGCCGCCGCTCGCGAGCAGCCCGGCGAGCCACGTCAGGTCGGCGCCGATCCCCGCCCCGTCGTGCAGCAGGAAGAACGACGTGATGGCCCGGTCGTGGCCGAGCGGCCCCGCGAAGTCGCCGTGCGGAAACGTCTCGGCGGCCCCCGACGAGTGGCCCATGGCGATCAACGTCCCGCCGGGCGCCACCGTCCGGTACGCCGCCACCCTGATCGCCCCGCCCACCATGTCGATCACCCCGTGCACGGGCCCGTCGGAGAGGCGTTCCACCAGCCACGCGCCCCCGCTGGCGCCGCGGTCGGCGACCACCACCTCGTGCGCGCCCAGCGCGCGCAGCGTCTCCTCCTTGGCCGGGTCGGTGGTGAGCGCGATCACATGCGCCCCGCCGCGCGCGGCCAGTTGCAGGGTGTAACGCCCCACGCCGCTGCCCGCGCCCGTCACCAGGACGCGGCGGCCCAGGATCGGGCCGAGGCGGCGCAGCCCGCGCAGCGCCGAGCCCGCCGCCACGGGAAGCGTGCTGGCCTCCCCCAGGTCCACGCCCTCGGGGAGCGTGCCGATCCAGTCCGTGTCAACGGCGCGCAGCTCCGCCCACGCGCCCCCCGGCCCCAGCGTCACCACCCGGGTGCCCACCGCGGGTCCCGAGCCGTCCGCCGCCGCGCGCACCACGACGCCCGCCGCGTCCCACCCGGGCACCGTGCCGTTCTCGCCGTGCGGGACGACGCCGACGGCCTCGCCGTAGTTGAGCGAGAACGCGGCCACCTCGATCAACGCCTGGCCGGGGCCCGGCTCCGGATCCGGGTGCTCGGCCAGGGCGAGGTGGTCGGGGGCGGAGTGGTCGATGGTCCAGGCGCGCATGGCTGGCTCCTCGGTGCGGTGCGGTGCGGTGCCTGACCCCGACGGTCCGGCTCCGAGAAATATGCCAGTGACCGGCGTTAGCTGGCAACTGGCGAATGCTGCTCGCCAGCGAAAGCGGTCGATAGACTCGCCTCATGACCGCCCCGACCCGTGACACCGACCTGACGCTGCGCGAGCGGAAGAAGCTGCGCACGCGGCGCGCGCTGGTGGAGGAGGCGTTGCGGCTGTTCACGCGGCAGGGCTTCGGCGAGACCACGCTCGACGAGCTGGTGGCCGCGGTCGACGTCTCGCAGCGCACCTTCTTCCGGAACTTCAGCTCCAAGGAGGACGTGGCCCTCGCGCCCGAGAAGGAGCTGTGGGCGGCGTATGTCGCGGAGATCGAGCGCCGCCCGCCGAGCCGCGCGCCCCTCGAGGACTACGAGGCGGCCCTGTTCGCCTCCGTGCGCGGGATGGCCGAGGGCTGGGAGGGGCGCTTCGTGGCCAGTCGCGCGCTGTGCGACCGCACCCCCGCGCTGGTCGCGCACAGCCTTCGGCACTGCGCCGACGTCACCGAGCGCGTGCTCGACATCCAGCTGGCCCGCGGCTGCCGTGGCGACGACGGGCGCGCCGCGCGGCTGCGCCACCTCATCCTGATGGAGATCATGCTCACCGCCTGGCACTGGGCCGTGGGCCGCTGGTCGGCCGAGGGCGCGGGGCGCGCGGGGCGCGCCGAGGGCGCGGACCGGGACGCCCTGTGCGCCCTGATGACCGAGGCGTTCGAGGCCATCCCCGGCGCCCTGGCCCTCGCCGAGCCCGAGCCCGAGCCGGAGTCGTGGACCGGGACGCCGGAACGCCGTAGCCCCGGAACGCCGTAGCCCAGGAACGCCGAAGGCCGACCGCCCCACCCCGCGGGGAAGGCGACCGGCCGTCGGCGTTCGAAGCCCCTGCTCCTCGGCTGCTCCCCGGCTACTCCTCGACCAGCAGTCCGCGGCGCAGCCGACCCAGCGTGCGGGCCAGCAGCCGGGAGACGTGCATCTGCGAGATGCCAAGCTCCTCGCCGATCTCGGACTGCGTCATGTTCGCGACGAAGCGCAGCGAGAGAATCTTCCGGTCGCGCGGCGCCAGCTCCGCGATCAGCGGCTTGAGGGACTCGATGTACTCGATCCCCTCGAGGCCGTGGTCCTCGTAGCCGATGCGGTCGGCCAAGGTGCCCTCGGCCTCGTCCTCGTCCGGCTGCGCGTCCAGGGAGCTGGCCGTGTACGCGTTCGACGCGGCCATGCCCTCCACGACCTCCTCCTCGCTGATGCTCAGCCGCTCGGCGAGCTCGGCGACGGTCGGGGAGCGGTCCAGCTTCTGGGCCAGCTCGTCCCCGGCCTTCGCCAGGTCGAGCCTGAGCTCCTGAAGCCGCCGCGGGACCCGGACCGACCAGGAGGTGTCGCGGAAGAAACGCTTGATCTCGCCGACGATCGTCGGCATCGCGAACGTGGGGAACTCCACGCCCCGATCGGCCTCGAAGCGGTCGATCGCCTTGATCAGACCGATCGTTCCGACCTGGACGATGTCCTCCATCGGCTCGCTGCGCGAACGGAACCGCGACGCGGCGAACTTCACCAGCGCGAGATTCAGCTCGACCAGGGTGTTGCGTACATACGCGTACTCGTGAGTGCCTTCGTCGAGGACCGCGAGGCGCTCGAAGAGGCTCTTCGACAGAGCACGCGCGTCCAGCGGCGCCACCTCGTCGAACGGTGGGATCTCGGGCAGCGACGCGAGCACGTCGTCCACCGCCGACTCTCGCGTGGCGGGGGAGGACTGCGCGTCGGCCTTGCTGGCGTCGGTACGCGGTTCTGAGATGTGGGGGGCCGGTGACGACATGATGTGTCCTCCGTCTCTTCACTCGGCATATGGCTGCCGAAGCCGTACGTGCGTTGGTGTTGCGGCGCCTCCAAAGCCGGGTGGACAACCATCCGATGTCCTCTAGACCTACCGGTCACTCACCGCCCGTGGCAAGTCCCTTACGTCCGAATTCGGAGGAAAGCGAGACTTGTTCGGGTGTTGGGGCGTCGCCTCAGGGGCTAAGGTTTCGAACCTGGCCAGGAACGGGCTTCCGACTCGGAGGGGGCTGCATGGACCGTGCGGTGCCGGAGGACGCGAACCGGCGTTCGTTGACGGTCGAGGTGCGGCGCGTCGGCTCGGGCGCGGTGGTCGCCCCCGTGGGTGAGCTCGATCACCATTCCGCCGACGCCTTGCGTGAGGTCCTGGGACAGTGCGTCGCCGAGGGCTGCCCGCGCATCCTCATCGACTGCTCGGGGCTCGCGTTCTGCGACTCCACGGGCCTCAACGTGCTGCTGGCCACGCGCCTGGACGCGGAGGCCGCGGGCGGGCAGGTCCACCTGGCCGCCATGAGCCCGATCGTGGCCAGGATCTTCGAGATCACGGGCGCCACGGCCGTCTTCACGGTCCACCGCAGCGTGGAGGAGGCCCTCGCGGCCATGCCCACGGACTGACCGGTCGGAGGCCCGCTGTACGGAACGGGTCCGCCGGGTCACACTATTGCCAGGATCGGTCGGGTGTGGTCGCCGTCCAGAGGGGCAGAAGACCACTCACGCCGGGCCGGGGGACGGTCATGGCGGGCCGGCCGGCGGAGCGGCACTGCGGTGAGGGGAGGCGCGCATGGGTGTGACACGGCCATCTCCCATGGGCGATCAGAGCCCGGAGCCGCCCGCGCCCGCGATGGCGCGCAACGACCCCATCACGCGCGGCGACGCCATCACGCGCAACGACATCGCACGGAACGACACCGTCATGGGGAACGACGAGGAGCGGCCGGTCCAGGGAGGGCGGCACGTCCAGGAGGCCGAGCACATCCAGCAGGTGCGCCGATTGCGTCTCGTGGGCTCGAGCGGGGTCGTCTCGCGGGCCCGCGAGTTCACGCGCGCCGCGCTACAGGACTGGGGCTGGCTCCCCGCCGCCACCGAGGAGGCGCGCGCCCTCGCCGAGGACGTGCTGCTCGTCGTCTCCGAGCTGGTGACCAACGCCTGCCTGCACGCCGAGGGCCCCGACGAGCTGCGCCTGGGGCGCGGCGCCAAGCTGCTGCGCGTGGAGGTCGCCGACCGCGGCGCCGGGATCCCCGCGCTGCGCACCACGCGCCGCGTGGGACGCCCCGGCGGGCACGGCATGTTCATCGTGCAGCGGCTGTGCCTCGACTGGGGCGTGGTCACCGAGCCCGCCACCGGGGGCAAGACCGTGTGGGCCGAGCTGGCCGCGCCCACGGGCGACTGACCGTTCGACCGACCCTTCGACCGACCCTTCGGCGACTGACCGGAACGCGCCCCCCGTTGCCGTCTACCATCAGCGCATGACCCGAGTACTGCTCGCCGAGGACGACGCGTCCATCTCGGAGCCTCTGGCCCGGGCGCTGCGACGCGAGGGATACGAGGTCGAGGTCAGGGAGGACGGTCCAGGAGCGCTGCGGGCCGGGCTGCGGGGCGACGTCGACCTCGTGGTGCTCGACCTGGGGCTGCCGGGCATGGACGGCCTCGAGGTCTGCCGCAGGCTGCGCACCGAGGGGCTCGGGCTGCCGGTGCTGGTGCTGACCGCCCGCGCCGACGAGGTGGACACCGTGGTGGGCCTGGACGCGGGCGCCGACGACTACGTCACCAAGCCGTTCCGGCTGGCCGAGCTGCTGGCCAGGGTGCGGGCCCTGCTGCGCCGCGGCTCCGTGGAGAGCGTCCCGGCGCCCGCCGTGCACGGCATCCGCATCGACGTCGAGTCGCACCGCGCCTGGATGGGCGAGGACGAGCTGCACCTGACCGCCAAGGAGTTCGACCTGCTGCGCGTGCTGGTGCGCGACGCGGGCCGCGTGGTCACGCGCGAGCAGCTGATGCGCGAGGTGTGGGACACCACGTGGTGGTCGTCCACCAAGACCCTGGACATGCACATCTCCTGGCTGCGCAAGAAACTCGGGGACGACGCGGCCAACCCCCGGTACATCGCGACGGTCCGGGGCGTGGGATTCCGGTTCGAGAAGAGCTGACGGGGGGCGGGGAGGCGTGCGGCGCCGCCTGATCAACTCCACGCTGGCCGTGGTGCTCGTGGTCATCGCCGTCTTCGGGCTCTCCCTCTTCGCGGTCGAGACGCGCACGATCGAGTCGAGCGCCCGCGACCGCCTCGAGGCCGAGGTGGCGCGCGTGCTCGCCGACGTGGAGAGCCGCATCGCCTCGGGCGAGCCGGTCACCGAGGCCGAGCTGCGCGCCTCGGCGCCCGCGGACCGCTTCGTCCGCATCGACCTCCCCGACGCCCCCGACGTCACCCTGGGCCGCCGCCACGACGGCGCCACGCTCGCGGCCGATGCGACCGGCGCGCACGGCGAGACGATCACCGTCGAGCAGGCGAGGAGCGAGGTCGACGACGAGATCAACCGGATGCTGGTGATCATCCTGGTGGTCTCCCTGCTGGCCGTCGCCGCCGCGGCGCTGCTCGCGGTGCGGCAGGCGCGCCGGGTGTCCGCGCCGCTGACCGACCTGGCCGAGACGGCGGAACGGCTGGGCTCGGGCGATCCGCGCCCGCGCCACCGGCGTTACGGCGTTCCCGAGCTCGACCGGGTCGCCGACGTGCTCGACGCGAGCGCCGAGCGGATCGCGCGCATGCTCACCGCGGAGCGGCGGCTGGCCGCCGACGCCTCCCACCAGCTGCGCACGCCGCTGACGGCGCTGTCGATGCGCCTGGAGGAGATCATCGCCACCCAGGACCGCGAGACGGTCAAGGAGGAGGCGGCCATCGCGCTCGCGCAGGTGGAGCGGCTGACCGACGTGGTGCAGCGGCTGCTCACCAACTCCCGTGATCCCAGGCTGGGTTCGGCGGTGGGCTTCGACCTGGACGAGATCGTGATCCAGCAGGTCGAGGAGTGGCGCCCCGCCTACCGCAGCGCCGAGCGCGTCATCGTCCACTCGGGCAAGCAGGGCCTGCGCGCGGTCGGCACCCCAGGCGCGGTCTCGCAGGTGCTCGCGTGCCTCGTCGAGAACTCCCTGATGCACGGCGCGGGAACGGTCGCCCTGCGCACCAGGACCACGGGGAACCAGGTGGTCGTCGAGGTCACGGACAACGGCCCCGGCGTGCCGGGCGAGCTGGGCTCCCGCGTCTTCGAGCGCACGGTCAGCGGCCACAACTCCACGGGCCTCGGCCTGGCCGTCGCCCGCGACCTGGCGGAGGCGGACGGCGGCCGCCTCGAGCTCCTCCAGCAGCGGCCCCCGGTGTTCGCGATCTTCCTCAGCCGCGAGGCGGAGCAGCCTCCCGCCGGGGTGTGAGCGCGGCCACCGACGCGGTCTCGTCCTCCGGGGCCGCCGCGGGCGGGGTGACCGTGCGGAAGACCCACGTGCGGTAGGACCAGAAGCGGAAGAGGGAGCCGATGCCCAGGCCGATGACGTTCTTCGCGAGGTTGTCCGCCAGGGGCGAGGTGAAGCCGAGGCCGTAGTGCGACAGGGCGAGCGCGCCGTTCTCGATCACCATGCCGACGCACGAGAACAGCAGGAACAGGCCCGCCTCCCTGCTGCGCCCCGTCTTGTCGCGGTGCCGGTAGGTCCAGTGGCGGTTGCCGAGGTAGTTCGTGCAGATCGCCGCGGAGGTCGCGATCACGCCCGCGCGCAGCGGCGCGAGGTCGGCGACGTGCGCGCACAGGTTGAAGACCACCACGTTCACGAGGAAGCCGAACGCGCCCACGGTGCCGAACTTCGCGGCCTCCTGGGCGATGCCGCGCAGGCGGTCGCGGAGCGTGCGCCGGTCGCTCATGGTCGCCATGCTAACGAGCCGCCCCGCGGCGGGCCGAGCCGCTGTCCAAGGAACCCCTTCCACCGCGGTCATCCCACCGCTGTCACTCCCCGAGGGACGTACGGGGGAGGCGGCCGGTTCCGGGCGCCGGGCCGGTGTCCGAACGCGCCCGATACGCTGGCTGTGTGACATTTCCCGTGGTCGGCATGGTCGGAGGCGGTCAGCTCGCCCGGATGACGCACGAGGCGGGCATCCCGCTCGGCATCAGGTTCCGGCTGCTCAGCGACACCCCGCAGGATTCGGCGGCACTCGTGGCGGGCGACGTGGTCGTCGGCGACCACCGCGATCTCGCGACGCTGCGTGCGTTCGCCCGAGGGTGCGATGTGATCACGTTCGATCACGAACATGTGCCGACCGAGCATCTGCGGGCGCTCGAGGCCGAGGGCATCCCCGTCAGGCCGGGCCCCGACGCCCTGGTGCACGCCCAGGACAAGGGCGTGATGCGCGCCCGGCTCGGCGCGCTCGGCATCCCCTGCCCCCGCCACCGGATCGTGCGCGACCCGGCCGACGTGGCGCGGTTCGCCGCCGAGGTGGGCGGCTTCCCCGTGGTGCTCAAGACGACGCGCGGCGGCTACGACGGCAAGGGCGTGTGGGTCGTGCGGTCCGCCGCTGAGGCCGCCGACGTCGCCGCGCCGTTCCTGGCCGGGGTGCCGGTGCTCGCCGAGGAGAAGGTCGACTTCGTCCGCGAGCTGGCCGCGAACGTCGTCCGCTCCCCGCACGGCCAGGCCGTCGCCTACCCCGTCGTGGAGTCCCGCCAGGTGGACGGCGTGTGCGACACCGTGATCGCCCCGGCGCCCGACCTGCCGGCGGCGCGCGCCACGCACGCCCAGGAGCTCGCGCTGCGCGTCGCGGGCGAGCTCGGCGTCGTGGGCCATCTCGCGGTGGAGCTGTTCGAGGCGGCCGACGGGCGGATCCTGGTCAACGAGCTGGCCATGCGCCCGCACAACTCCGGGCACTGGACCCAGGACGGCGCCGCCACCTCGCAGTTCGCCAACCACCTGCGGGCCGTGCTCGACCTGCCGCTCGGCGACCCGCGCCCGCGCGCCCCCTGGACCGTGATGGCCAACGTCCTGGGCGGCGACTTCCCCGACATGTACCCCGCGTATCTGCACTGCATGGCCCGCGACCCGGGGCTCAAGATCCACATGTACGGCAAGGACGTGAAGCCCGGCCGCAAGGTCGGCCATGTCACCACCTACGGCGACGACCTGCCCGATGTCATCGAGCGGGCCCGGCACGCCGCCGACTACCTCAGAGGGACGATCGACGAATGAACAGCCCCGCGCCGCCCCTGGTCGGCATCGTCATGGGCTCCGACTCCGACTGGCCCGTGATGCGCGGCGCCGCCGAGGCCCTCGAGGAGTTCGCCGTACCGTTCGAGGCCGACGTGGTCTCCGCGCACCGCATGCCGCACGAGATGGTCGGCTACGCCGAGGAGGCCGCGGGGCGCGGGCTCAAGGTGATCATCGCGGGCGCCGGGGGAGCGGCCCATCTCCCCGGCATGATCGCGTCGTTGACGCCGCTGCCGGTCATCGGCGTCCCGGTGCCGCTGGCGCACCTGGACGGCATGGACTCGCTGCTCTCCATCGTGCAGATGCCCGCGGGCGTGCCCGTCGCGACCGTCTCGGTCGGCGGCGCGCGGAACGCCGGGCTGCTCGCCGTCCGCACCCTGGCCGCGCACGACGCGGCGCTGCGCGAGGCGATGACCGCGTTCCAGGACCGGCTCAAGGAGCAGGCCGTCGAGAAGGGCCGCAGGCTGCGCGCCACCCTGACGCAGCGCGAGGAGGCCAGGGCATGACCGACTCCCTCGCCCGCGCCCGTGAGCTGCTCGCCGAGCACCCCGTGGTCGACGGGCACAACGACCTGCCGTGGGCGCTGCGCCAGCAGGTGCGCTACGACCTCGACCGGCGCGACATCGCGACCGACCAGAGCGCCCATCTGCACACCGACCTGCCGCGGCTGCGCGCGGGCGGGGTGGGGGCGCAGTTCTGGTCGGTCTATGTGCGCGCCGACCTGGCGGGGGAGGCCGCGGTGAGCGCGTGCCTCGAGCAGATCGACATGGCGCGCAGGCTCGCTGAGCGCTACCCCTCGGAGCTGCGGCCCGCGCTGACCGCCGACGACATGGAGGCCGCGCGCGCCGATGGCCGTATCGCGTCGCTCATGGGCGCCGAGGGCGGGCACTCCATCGCCAACTCACTCGGCACGCTCCGCGCGTTCCACCTGCTCGGCGTCCGCTACATGACGCTGACGCACAACGACACGATCGACTGGGCCGACTCCGCGACCGACGAGCCGCGCCACGGCGGCCTTTCCGCGTTCGGTGAGGAGGTGGTCCGCGAGATGAACCGCGTCGGGATGCTTGTCGACCTCTCCCATGTGGCGCCCTCGACCATGCGCGGGGCGCTCGCGGTGACCGAGGCGCCCCTGATCTTCTCGCACTCCTCCGCGCGCGCCGTGTGCGACCACCCGCGCAACATCCCCGACGACGTGCTGGCGCTGCTGCCGGGCAACGGCGGGGTGGCGATGGCCACGTTCGTGCCCTCCTTCGTGCTGCCCGAGGCGTCGGCGTGGGACAAGCGCGCGGCGGCCCACCTGGAGGCCCATGGCCGCCACGCGCTCGACCACACCGAGCCCGCGCTGCGGCTGCTCGCGGAGTTCGAGGCCGAGCACCCGCGCCCGCGCGCCACGGTGTCGACCGTCGCGGACCACCTGGACCACATGCGCGAGGTCGCGGGCGTCGACCACATCGGCCTGGGTGGGGACTACGACGGCACGGCGTTCCTACCCGACGGGCTCGAGGACGTGTCCGGCTATCCCCGGCTGATCGCCGAGCTGCTCGACCGGGGCTGGTCGCGCGCCGACCTGTCCAAGCTGACCTGGGGGAACGCCGTGCGCGTGCTGCGCGACGCGGAGGCCGTGTCCCGCGACCTGTCCGCGCGGCGTGGCCCGTCGCTCGCGACGATCGAGGAGCTCGACGCCGCCTGACGGCCCCTCGGGAACCCCAGAACGGGCGATTCGGGCAATTGGCTCATCAAGGTGGATAACGCCGAGGCGGCACGGGCTGGTGACCGACCTCACTCGGGGGCGTCGCCGCCCGTCCGCCCCGCGCGGCGGCGCCCCGGCCGTTCCGTCGCCAAGTGTCCGTGCCCCGCCGCGAGTTGGGGGGCGGCATGCGCCAACACCCGATCGCGTTGCGTCGTTGAGCGGTCACGGGCGGTCGCGGAACGGTCCATACCGGTATCGCCGATCATGGTGTGATCATCCGCTCTTAGTTGTCTCGTCCGAATTCATCGGTTTAACGTGCTCCAGCGCCGCACCCCCGCGGCGGGCCGCTCCGGACGCCGAATCCTGTCACCGGTAGCGGGAACCGCAGCACTTCCGTCTGACAGGAGCGGGGGACCCACCATTCGCCGGGGCGTTGTCCTACGCACCGGCTCGGGGTGAAGCCCCCGGGATCCCAGTGGTCCCAGGGGCCGGGCGACTCCGGCCCGAACCCGACAGCTCACCTCGCAGGCGTTCGAGAGGAGCACACCTATGTCCGCACGCGGACGTCACCGTCGCCCACGCGCACGGCGCATCTCACGTATCTCCCTGGTCCTGATGGCCGGTGGCGCCGGTGTGGCGCTGCCGTTCGTCGCCGCAGGAGCGGCCAACGCCGCCCCCGCCGATGACACCTACACCGTGGTCAGCGGCGACTCGCTGTCCAAGATCGCCCGCGCCGAGGGCCTCCCCGGCTGGGAGGAGCTGTACGACGGCAATCGCGGCGTGGTCGGCGAGGACCCGAATCTGATCCGTCCCGGTCAGAAGCTGGTCATCGGCGCTCCCGTCGAGGCCACGGCCGAGCCCGTCGAGCCCGCGCCCGCCGCCGAGCCGGAGCCCGCGCCCGAGGAGCCCGCCCCGGCGCCCGAGCCCGCCGATGAGGCCGCAGGCGGCTTCGTCTCCCCGGTCGACGCCTCGGTGACCACCGGCTACCGCGTCGCGGGGTCCTCCTGGTCCTCCGGCTACCACACCGGCGTGGACTTCCCCGTCGGCACCGGCACCCCCGTGTCATCGATCGGCGCGGGCGAGGTCGTGACCGCGGGCAGCGGTGGCGCCTACGGCAACGAGGTCGTCATCCGCCACGCGGACGGGCACTACAGCCAGTACGCCCACCTGTCGTCCATATCGGTCGGCGTCGGTCAGACGGTGAACGCCGGCGATCAGATCGGCCTGTCCGGCTCGACCGGCAACAGCACGGGTCCGCACCTCCACTTCGAGGTCCGCACGGGCCCCGACTACGGCTCGGACGTGGACCCGCTGGCCTACCTCGCGGGCAAGGGCGTCGTTCTCTGATCCCGTGACCCGACGAGCGACAGCGTGACTACGTGACAACGGCAGGCCCCGCCCACCCCGCGGGGCCTGCCGCGTTCTCGGGGGCGGCGCTCAGTCGCCCTGCTTCTGGTATGTCCGCACCGAGAGCGGCGCGAAGATCGCCGTCAGGAGCACAGGCCATCCGATGGCCAGCAGCAGGGCGTTGTCGCTCGCCCAACCCCCGCCGCCCAGGCCCGGGTTGCCGAACAGCTCACGGATCGCGGTCACCGTGGCGGACAGGGGATTCCACTCGGCGACCGTCCCCAGCCAGTCGGGCATCAGCTCGGGCGCGGTGAAGACGTTGGACACCGCGGTCAGCGGGAACGCCAGCGGGAAGACGATCATCCCGACCGTGTCGGGGTCGCGTACGACCAGGCCCAGATAGATCCCGATCCAGGTGATCGCCACCCGCAGCGCCAGCACGAGCGCCACCGCGGCCAGCGCCCTGCCGACGCCCCGGTGCCACTCCCAGCCGACCAGCAGCCCGCACACGAGCAGCACCGACGTCTCGAGCAGCGCCCGCAGCAGGTCCGCCGTGCTCCGCCCGGTCAGCAGCGCGGAGCGGGCCACCGGCATCGAGCGGAAGCGGTCGATCACGCCACGCCCCGCGTCCACCGCCACCGCGGAGCCGGTCGCGCCGAGGCCGTAGAGCATCGTCATCGCGAAGACCCCGGGGAGCAGGAACTCCCGGTAGTCGCCGCCGTCGGGCAGGGCCATGCCGCTGCCGAAGACATAGCCGAAGACCAGCACGAACATGATCGGCAGCAGGAAGTAGAGCGCCACCTCCTCGGGCGTCCTGACCAGGTGCGCCATGTTCCGTCGGGTCATGGTCAGGCCGTCGGCCATCGCCCGACGCGTCCGCCTCATCGGGCCACCCCCGTCGCGCTCACGCTCTTCTCCGCCGTCCTTCGCCCGGTGAGCCGCAGGAACGCCTCGTCGAGCGTGGGCCGCCGGGTGCCGATGTCCTCCACCACGACGCCCGCCGCGTGCAGCGCCCTGACCACCTCGGTCAACGCGGTGACCCGGTCGGCCACCAGCGCGCTCACCCGGCGCGTGTCCTGGTCGGTCTCGGGCTCGACCCCGCACACGCGGGAGATGAGCGCGGCCACCCCGAACAGGTCGGCGGCGTCCCTGACGACGACCTCGACCCGGTCGGCGCCGATCGTCGCCTTCAGCTCGTCGGCCGTGCCCTCGGCGACCACGCGCCCGGCGTCGATCACCGAGATCCGGTCGGCCAGCTGGTCGGCCTCCTCCAGGTACTGCGTGGTCAGCAGCACCGTGGTGCCGCCCTTGACCAGCGAACGGATCGTGTCCCACACGTCGTTGCGGCTGCGCGGGTCGAGGCCCGTGGTCGGCTCGTCGAGGAACAGCACCTCGGGCGAGCGCACCAGGCTGGCCGCCAGGTCGAGGCGGCGCCGCATCCCGCCCGAGTACGCCCCCGCGTTCTTCCCCGCCGCTTCGGTCAGCCGGAAGCGCTCGAGCAGCTCGTCGGCCCGCCGCTTGGCCGCCGCGCGGCCGAGCTTGTGGAGCCTGCCGAACATCACGAGGTTCTGCCGCCCGCTGAGCTGCTCGTCGACCGCCGCGTACTGCCCGGTGAGCCCGATCCGCTCGCGCACCTCCTCCGGCTGCCGCGCCACGTCGAACCCGCGGATCTCCGCGCGCCCCGCGTCGTAGCGCAGCAGCGTGGCCAGCGCGCGCACGGCCGTCGTCTTGCCCGCGCCGTTCGGCCCCAGGAGGCCGTGCACCGTGCCGGTCCGCACGGCGAGGTCGACGCCGTCGAGCGCGTAGGTGTCGCGATATCGCTTGCGCAGCCCCTCCGTCACGATCGCGTGCTCTGCCATCTCCCCATCCCCATCCCCGTGTCCGAGAAACTGTGTACGTCGTAGACTTGGGTATACACCCTACACAGTTTTAGGATGCCGTCAATCACTTCAGTGAGGGGCGAGGATGACCGAGCAGCGCCGGGCCCGTCGCGACCTCCAGGCGGCGGTGGACCTGCTGTGGCGCACCAAGGGGCCGGGCAGCAGAGGGCCGCGCGGCACCCTGACCGTGGACCGGATCGTCCAGACCGCCATCGACATCGCCGACGCCGAGGGCCTGGTGGGCGTCTCGATGCGCAAGGTCGCCGAGCGGCTCGGCGTGACGACGATGTCGCTCTACCGGTACATCCCGGGCAAGGACGACCTGGTCGACCTGATGTTCGAGATGGCGACGGGGCGCCCCGACACGTCGGACTGGCCCGACGACTGGCGGGGGCGGCTGACCGCGTACGCGCGCGAGTGCCGCACGATGCTGCTCGACCGACCCTGGATGATCGATGTCCCGATCGGCAGCCCGCCCATGGGGCCCAACAACCTCGCGTGGATGGAGGCCGTGCTCGCGTCGCTCGACGGCAGCGGCCTCGCCCAGGACGACATGGTCGGCGTGCTGATGCTCCTCACCAACTACGTGCTGAGCGAGGTCCGTCAGGAGATCACGTTGAGCCGCGCCGCGCCGCGCACCGGCGTGACCTATCAGGAGTGGGGCGAGGTCTACGGGGAGTTGCTGGCCCGCGTGATCGGATCGGGGCGCTACCCGGCGCTGGCGCGGGTGGTGGAGGCGGGCGTCTTCGGCCCCGAGGCCGCGGGCGCGGATGAGGACTTCGCCTATGGCCTCGACTTCATCCTGGACGGGATCGAGGCCATCGTCCACGAGCGCAAGGCGGAGGCGGCGAAGCGCGCCCCGCGGTGAGAGCGGGTCCGCGCGCCGCCGCGGTCCACGGGGGTCAGCCCAGGGATGCCACCGCGTCCGCGATGAGGGCGCGGGCCGCCGCTCCCCGCGCGGCCTGCCGCGAGAGACGTTCGAAGGCACGGGTGTACAGCTCGACCTGGCTGGGCTCAATCAGCGTGGACGCGGCGTCCAAGGTGTCGGCGTGCACCCTTCGGTCATCGAAGATCGTGAAGGTCGGCATGGGCCACACGGCCCGTTGTTCCGCGAACGGGACAATGCCCACGGCGACGTTCCGCAGGTCCATGACTCCCAGCAGGTGGCCGAGCTGCGCCGCCATGGTCGCGGCGCTGCACAGCCGGTAGCGCAGCACCGACTCCTCCAGCACGAAGGAGAACCGGCGCCCGCCCTCGCTCAGCACCTCGTTCCGCCGCATCCGGGCTGCCACCGCCGCGCGCACGTCGTCCGGTGTCCCTCGGAAATCCGCGATGGAGGACAGCAGTGCCGAGGCGTACCCCGCCGTTTGGACGAAGCCGGGGATCACATCGGATACGTAGACGCGGAAGGTCGTGGTCCGTCGGTACAGGTCCCCGGTGCTCTCCTGTAGGCGCCGGAGGCCGGTGCGCTGAAGCCGTCTCCACTCCACGTGTGCTTCGTCGGACTGCCTGTTGGCCGCGATCAGGTCGGGGGTCTGGTCGTCAGCGGCACAGGCTCGGCACCACGCTCGGATGTCGGCATCGGAGGGAGGCGTCCTGGCGTTCTCGATCCGGGATGACTTCGACTCCGACCAACCGCACCTGACGGCCAGCTCCCGCCCGCTGATCCCCGCGTCCCGCCGGATCTCACGCAGGCGGCCCGCCAGTTTCTCCCGGGCCTGCTGAACGCGTGAAGAGGGGTGTGGGGGCAAGGAGCTGGCTCTCGTCAGACCGTGTACCGGTGGTGCGGGATCGCTCGCTCCCAGACGGCTTCGAACGCGGCGGAGCACAGCGTCACCGCTTCCTGGTCCGCCGTGATCTCGTCCTCCACCACCACGCCGTCACCCGAGAAGTGGTGCACCCGGAGCAGCGCGTCGTCGAACAGCCAGAAGTCGTTCCCCGGCAGGGCGATGGCGGTGGCATTCCGCCGGGGGAGCCAGCGGACCTGCTCCCCCGCGGTGACGTTGGCGCGCGTGACGTAGTGCTCCCACCGGATGTATTCCGACACCGGCTCGGAGATCACCCGCGCCCTGCGGATCACCACTCCCCGCGCCACGGTGTCGGCGATCAGCTGGTCGTAGGGATGCCACCATGACGCGCGGTCCTCCCAGTCGATCCGCTTCCCGCGCTGCCACGCCTCGAACCGGTCGGTGGCGGCGTACGAGTCGCGCAGCTCCAGGTGGACGGCGGATCGTTCGCACCGGCCGAGCAGCTCAGCGAAGCTGGGCACGCTCGACGACATCACACGCCTCCCTGATCATCGGAATCATCCGGGCCGGAATCCTGACGACGGCCTCACTGTCGGGCACCGGACCGTTCGCGGGGCTGCTTCCCTCGCAGTCCGCCTGCGTCTCGGGGGTCGGCTTCCACCCCTGTAACAAGATCTCCTGAGCTTCCGGGTCCACCCACACAGTGGGGCAGTGGTCCCGGTCGGTGTCGGGGTCGATCCCGACGAACTCCACGGTCATGACAGCCTCCTTGGTCCAGGCACTTGCCCGGGCTTGCACCAGCATCTTTGACCTGGGGAGAAGGCGTCAATGGCGTGCGACGGGCCGTGCGAATCGGCGTGCAAGCTCGTGCAATTCCATGGATCCGCAACTTCCGGTCTCCGTAGCGTCTTTGGCACAGCCAGTTGACAGCCGGAGGCAACCCTTCTCCCTGGAGGTACGCACGATGAGCACAGCCGTTCGGCCCCGCACCCGTGACCCGCAGATCATCCTCAACGCACTGGCCCACCGAGTGCCCCACCTGATCACCGACACCGAGCCGACGCTGTGGGATCGAGAAATCGCGCTCCTGCTGCGCGACAACAGCGTCATGACCCGTGACACCGCCGAACGGCTGCTGGGTCAGGCCGTCGCGTACACGATCACCGCCATGGAGCGGAAAGGCGTGGACATGGGCGTCGGCTACACGGTGGACGTGGCCGTGCACGCCCTGATCCTGGACACCCCGCTGTACTTCGCCCTGTGCGACGAGTACAACAGCGGCCACTACAAGCATCATGCGCCCCTGATCCAGCGGCGCTGCGACGGCACCGTGACGCGGACGGCCGACATCCTGCGGGACAACGGATTCGCCGTGGACGCCGAACTGTGGGGCATGGACGCGGCGGAGTGCTCTCCGTGTGACAACAAGGTCCCTGACAGCCACTGACATCACCCGTACCGGGTGCCCCCGTCTCCCCGGAGCGGGGGCACCGACCCAACCACATGGAACCGAGGCCGACAGTTGCCCGCTCAGCACGACATCGACGCCGAACGCGAACTCTGGGACACCTTCGCCGAGAGCACGAAGGACAAGGCCCTCGAGGCTGACCCGGTGTTCTGCTGGACGCAGTACGCCGGGCACGGCCCGGGCCCCGAGCTCCTGGGATCACCAGGAACGGCGCTGGAGATCGGCTGCGGTTCCGGGCGGGCTCTGGCGTTTCTCCTGAGCCAGGGAGTCAAGGTCACGGGCCTGGATCTGTCTCCGGTCGCCGTCACACATCTGACCGAACGCTGGGGGCCCACGGGAGCGGAGTTCATTTGCGCGGAAGTGCTCGAGCACCTGGCGGCGAGCACCGAGACGTATGACGCCATCTATTCGATCTTCGGAGCGGTGTGGTTCACCGACCCGGCGAAACTCCTTCCGCTGATCGCCGAGCGGCTCAACCCTGATGGCACGCTGGCCTTCTCCCAACCGCCGCCCATCCCCGGGGCCTACGGCCCCCAGGGGATGTACAAGGGCGGCTTCGCGGGCAAGGCCATGTTCACCTACCGGTACAGCTACACGCCCCGCACGTGGTCCGCGCTTCTCGCCAAGAGCGGTTTCCGGGACGTCGAAGCAACCGTCCTGGACGCCCCGACCGAGGGACACATCGGAACCCTGATCGTCCGCGGCGTGAAGCGCTGATCCCCGGACAGGCGAACGCCCCACCGGCACTGGCGGGGGTGTTCCTCGGCGCCCGCGATCGGCTCGGAGCGGCCCCCGCGGTCCGCCCCGCTACGGGAGGTTCCGTGCCATCACGATCCGCTGGACCTGGTTCGTGCCCTCGTAGATCTGGGTGATCTTGGCGTCGCGCATCATGCGCTCCACCGGGTAGTCGCGCGTGTAGCCGTAGCCGCCGAGCAGCTGCACCGCGTCCGTCGTGATCTCCATCGCCGCGTCGGACGCCAGGCACTTGGCGGCCGCGCCGAAGAACGTCAGGTCCGCGTCGTTCCGTTCGGACCTGGCGGCGGCCGCGTAGGTCAGCTGGCGCGCGGCCTCCAGCTTCATCGCCATGTCGGCCAGCATGAACTGCACGCCCTGGAAGTCCCCGACGGGCTTGCCGAACTGCTTGCGCTCCCGCACATACCCCTTCGCATAGTCGAGCGCCCCCTGCGCGATCCCGACCGCCTGCGCCGCGATCGTGATCCTGGTGTGGTCGAGGGTGCGCATCGCGGTGGCGAAGCCCGTGCCCTCGTCGCCGATCATGCGCGACGCGGGGACGCGGACGTTGTCCAGGTAGACCTCGCGCGTCGGTGACCCCTTGATGCCCAGCTTCCGCTCGGGCGCCCCGAACGACACGCCCTCGTCGCCCTTCTCGACCACGAACGCCGAGATCCCGCCGCGCGTCCGCTTCTCCGGGTCGGTGACCGCCATCACCGTGTAGAAGTCGCTGACCCCGGCGTTGGTGATCCAGCGCTTGACGCCGTCGAGCACATACACGTCGCCGTCCCGCACCGCGCGCGTGCGCATCCCGCCCGCGTCCGAGCCCGCGTCGGGCTCGGAGAGGCAGTACGAGAACATCGCCTCGCCCTTGGCGAGCGGCGTGAGGTAACGCTCCTTCAGCTCCTTCGATCCCGAGAGCACGAGCGGCAGCGAGCCCAGCTTGTTCACCGCGGGGATCAGCGAGGACGAGGCGCACACGCGGGCGACCTCCTCGATCACGATGACCGTCGCCAGCGCGTCCGCGCCCGCCCCGCCGAACTCCTCGGGCACGTGCACCGCGTGCAGGTCGCTCGCCACGAGCGCGTCGAGCGCCTCCCGCGGGAAACGGCCGCGCTCGTCCACGTCGGCCGCGAACGGCGCGATCTTCGCCTCCGCCAGCGCCCGCACCGACTCCCGGAGCAGATCGTGCTCCTCGGCGAGGCGGTAGAGGTCGAACTCCGGTGCTCCTGCCACGTCACTCACTCCCTGACGATCCGCCGCGACGATCCGCCACGATAACGACTGTTAACTCGCTGCTCATCCTAGGCCGGACGAGCGGCCATGGATACGTGGGCTGCCCGGCAACACCGGGGTCTATGCTCGGAGTCATGTCCCCGAAGATCACGGTGATCGGCCTCGGCTACCTCGGCGCCACCCATGCCGCCGCCATGGCGGAGCTGGGCTTCGAGGTGCTCGGCCTCGACATCGTCCCCGAGAAGATCGAGCTGCTGACGCGCGGCGAGACCCCCATCTACGAGCCGGGCCTCGAGGACATGCTGCGCCGGCACGTCGCCGGGCTGCCAGGATCGACGGGCCGCCTGTCGTTCACCACGTCCTACGCGGCGGTGGCGGAGTTCGGCGACATCCACTTCATCTGCGTCAACACCCCGCAGAAGCCCGGGGAGTACGCGTGCGACATGAGCTATGTCGACAGCGCGGTCGACTCCCTCGCCCCGCACCTCACCAGGCCCTCACTCGTCGTGGGCAAGTCCACCGTCCCGGTCGGCAGCGCCGCCAGGCTGGCCCGCAGGGTCGCCGAGCTGGCGCCCGCGGGGGACGCCGCGGAGCTGGCGTGGAATCCCGAGTTCCTGCGCGAGGGCTTCGCCGTCGACGACACCCTGCACCCCGACCGCATCGTCGCGGGCGTCACGGGCGAGCGCGCCGAGGTGCTGCTCCGCGAGGTCTACGCCGGGCCGCTCGGCGACGGCACCCCGTTCATCGTCACCGACCTGCCGACCGCCGAGCTGGTCAAGACGGCGGCCAACGCGTTCCTCTCGACCAAGATCTCCTTCATCAACGCCATGGCCGAGATCTGCGAGACCGCGGGCGGCGACGTCGTCAAGCTCGCCGAGGCCCTCGGGCACGACGACCGCATCGGCAAGAAGTTCCTGCGCGCCGGGATCGGCTTCGGCGGCGGCTGCCTGCCCAAGGACATCCGCGCGTTCATGGCCCGCGCGGGCGAGCTGGGGGCGCCCGAGGCGGTGGCGTTCCTCCGCGAGATCGACTCGATCAACATGCGCCGCCGCGTCTACATGGTCGACCTCACCAGGGAGACGCTCGGCGGCTCGCTGCTCGGCAAGCGCGTGGCCGTCCTCGGCGCGGCGTTCAAGCCCGACTCCGACGACGTCCGCGACTCGCCCGCGCTCAACATCGCGGGCCAGCTCCACCTCCAGGGCGCCGAGGTCACCGTGCACGACCCCAAGGCCATGGAGAACGCCCGACGCGTCTTCCCCACCCTGCGCTACGCGGACTCGCCGACCGAGGCGGCCCAGGGCGCGCACGCCGTGCTGCACCTGACCGAGTGGCGGGAGTTCCGCGAGCTCGACCCCGCCGCGCTCGGCGAGGTCGTCGGCGAGCGGCACATCCTCGACGGGCGCAACACCCTGGACCCCGCGCTGTGGCGCAAGGCGGGCTGGACCTATCGCGCCCTGGGCCGCCCGACCGCGTGATCGCCACGCCCCGGTTCGAGTGCGTTCGGGTTTGACCTCGGACCATTCGGCAAAGCACCTCGCATGCCGAAAAGCGATCACGGGGGAGCGGAAGCCGTCATTCCCCCCGACCAGGGGGCCGGGCCTGACGCGCTTGAGGGGAACGCCGGTGACGGCCCCGAGCTGAAGCGCGTCATGGGCCCCGGGCTGCTGCTCCTCTTCATCGTCGGCGACATCCTCGGCACCGGCGTCTACGCCCTGACGGGCCAGGTCGCCGCCGAGGTCGGCGGGGCGGTGTGGGTGCCGTTCCTGTGCGCCTTCCTGGTGGCGATGCTGACCGCGACGAGCTATCTGGAGCTGGTCACCAAGTACCCGAGGGCCGGGGGCGCGGCGGCGTACTCGCACCGGGCGTTCGGCATCCACTTCCTGACCTTCCTCGTCACGTTCGCCGTGATGTGTTCGGGGCTGACCTCCGCGTCGAGCGCGTCCAAGGCGTTCGCCGCCAACCTGCTGTCCGCGCTCGACGTGGACGGCGACCAGGGCCGCGTCGCCATGGCGATCGCGCTGGGCTTCATGGCGTTGATCAGCCTCGTCAACCTGCGCGGCGTCGGCGAGAGCGTCAAGGCCAACGTCGCCCTCACCACCGTCGAGCTCGGCGGCCTGCTGATCGTCATCGGCGTCGGCGCGTGGGCGCTGCTCCAGGGCAACGGCGAGTTCTCGCGCGTGACCGACTTCGAGACCCCGGGCGGCGACACGGCCTTCGGCGCGATCACGGCGGCCACGGCGCTCGCGTTCTTCGCCATGGTCGGCTTCGAGGACTCGGTGAACATGGCCGAGGAGACCAAGGACCCCGTGCGGATCTTCCCCCGCGTCATGCTGATCGGCCTGACGATCACGGGCGTCATCTACATCCTGGTCGCGGTCGCCAGCGTCACCCTGGTCGCGCCCGCCGAGCTGGGCGAGGGCGACACCCCGCTGCTCAAGGTGGTCCAGGCGGGCGCGCCCGACTTCCCGATCGACGTGTTCGCGTGGATCACGATGTTCGCCGTCTCCAACTCGGCGCTGATCAACATGCTCATGGCCAGCCGCCTGCTCTACGGCATGTCCCGCGAACGCGCCCTGCCCGCCCCGCTGTGCCGCCTGCTGCCCCGCCGCCGCACCCCGTGGGTGGCGATCACGTTCACCACGCTGCTGGCGTTCCTGCTCATCGGCTACGCCGACCTCACCGCGCTCGGCGGCACCACGTCGTTGCTCCTGCTGTGCGTCTTCGCGGTCGTGAACGTCGCGGTGCTCGTCCTGCGGCGCGACCGCGTCGCGCACCGGCACTTCCGCGCCCCCACCGCGCTCCCGGTCATCGGCGCGATCCTGTGCGTCTACCTGGCGAGCCCGCTCTCGCAGCGCTCGGGCGAGGACTACGAGATCGCCGGGTGGCTCATGCTGATCGGCATCGCGCTGTGGGCGTGTGTGTGGGGCTGCACGCGGCTCCTGGCGGCGCGCGCGAAGAGCGTGGGCTGAGGCGGCGCCGCACGGCCCCGCGCCCGCGGTCCCGCGCCCCGCGGACCGAAAACCTGATGCCGCCGACCGCGTGGCCCCGCACAATCGGCGCATGCTGATCGACCACTGGCCCCTTCTCGGGCTCCGCCTGACGACGCCCCGGCTCGAGCTGCGCCTGCCGGACGGGGAGGAGCTCGCGGCGCTGGCCGATCTCGCGGCGCTCGGCGTCCACCCGCCCGAGGAGATGCCGTTCATGCACCCCTGGACCGACCTGCCCGCGGCCGAGCGCGCCCGCTCCGTCGTCCAGCACCACTGGCTGCGCCGCGGCACCTGGACGCCGGACCACTGGTCGCTCCAGCTCACCGTCTTCTTCGAGGGCCGCCCCGTGGGCGTGCAGGACCTCTCCGCCCGCGACTTCGCGGTGCTGCGCCGGACCAGCTCGGGCTCGTGGCTCGGCCGCGCGTACCAGGGCCTCGGCATCGGCACGGAGATGCGCGCGGCGGTGCTGCGCCTGGCGTTCGACGGGCTGGGCGCGCACGAGGCGGTCTCGTCCGCGATGGACCACAACGCCGCGTCCCTCGGCGTCTCCCGCAAGCTGGGCTACGAGCGCGACGGCATCGAGCGCCTGGTCGTCCGCGGCGGCCCGGCGACGGAGATCCGCCTGCGCCTCCCGCGCACCACATGGGAGGCCAAGGCACCCGGCCACCCCCCGACGGAGATCACGGGCCTTGACCCGTGCCTGCCCCTCTTCGGCGTCGGGGAGGGCTAGCTGGACGACGTCGCCCGCGGGCGCCGATCGGTGCTCACTCCGCCGGGCGCCTGCTTCTCGCGGGCCTCGTGCAGTCGTTCTCGCAGCGCCCGGATCTCCTCGTCGGTGATCGGCCCGTGCTCGGCCTCGGCCGCCGAGATGAGCTGATCGAGGTGGTACCGCTCGGTCTCGCGCGCGGTGGCTGGGGCGTGTGCCCGAGGCGTCGTGCTCATGCCGCCGACACTAGTCGGCCAGTCGGCCCCTCAGGGCGCGTCCGGTGGGCCCGTGATCACCGCTGTCAGGCGGGTGCCCCGGGGGAACGTGCCCGCCGTCGCCAGGTCGTTGAGGCAGTGCAGCGCCTTCGCGACGTAGCGGCGTTCGATCGGGAGCGCGTGGCGTCGCTCGAACTCCTCGGCGAACGCCGCCAGTTCGGGAGGTATCCGGCCATAGCCCCCGCCGTGGTGGGTGTGGGCGACGCGCCAGTTGGCGAAGTCCCGGCCGAACGCGGCGCGTTGCAGCCGTGTCACCTCGCCCTCCAGATACCCCTCGCCGCCGCGCAGCACCGCGACGCCGAGGGCCGTGGCGCCGGGGGGCAGGCCCGCGGCGATCCCGGCGAGCGTGCCGCCGGTGCCGACCGGGACGCACACGACGTCCTGCGGGCCCAGGTCGGGAAGCTCGCGCGGTATCTCGGCCGCGCCGCGCGCGGCCAGGGCGTTGGAGCCGCCCTCGGGGAGGACGTAGCAGCGGCCGAAACGTTCCTCCAGGCGGGCGCGGGTCGCCGGCTCGTCCAGGGCGCGCAGGGTCGCGCGGTAGGTGGTGCGGTCGGCGAACACCAGCTCCATGCCCGCCGCCTCCGCCGCCGCGAGCACGGGGTTGCGCGGCGCGCGCGCCAGCTCGTCGCCGCGGATCACGCCGGTGCTGGCGAACCCCTGGGCCGCGGCCGCCGCGGCCACCGCCGCGATGTGGTGGGACCACGCGCCGCCGAACGTCAGCAGCCGCGCGTGGCCGAGGTCGGCCGCGGCGCGCAGATTGGGGGTGAGCTTCCGCCACTTGTTGCCTGGCACCGTCGGATGGATGAGATCGTCGCGCTTGAGCCGCAGCGTCACGCCCGCGGCGGCCAGCTCGGGGCCGGGGTCGGGCAGCTCGGCCACCGGGGACGGCAGTACCGCGGGCGACAGCATCGTGACGAGTGTACGAACGCCCGTTCCCCCCGGCCAGTCCGGCGGCCTCAGCCCTGGCGCCGCCTGGCCCGGTCGCGGTAGGTGCGCATCTTCGCGCGCGAGCCGCAGACCCGCATCGAGCACCAGCGGCGGCGGCCCGCGGGGCTGTGGTCGTAGTACGCCCACCGGCACGTGTCCGCCTCGCACACCTTGAGCCGCCGCCATGTCCCGTCCGCCTCGGCCACCGCGACCAACGCGGCCACCCGCGCGGCCAGCGCCGCCGCGCCGCGCAGCCCCGGCGCCAGGACCAGCGCCACGCCCCCCGTCGCGCCGTCCACGCGGAGCGCGAGCGGCGCGCCCGCGAACGCCTCGGTCAGCGCCTCGGCCGAGCCCTCGCGCATCGCCGGTCCCGTGTGCGCGAGACACGCCTCCCGCAGCCCCTCGCGCAGCGCCACCACCCCGGCGCGGTCGGCGGCCGTCAGCGCGACCCCGGCCCGGTCGGCGAGGGCGGCCAGGCCATCGGCCCCGGCCAGGCGGTCCTCTCCCGACTCCAGATCGACCGTATTGATCAATTCCTCGATCAGAACGAGACCGCCGGGCGTCTCCTTCTCTCCCACGCTTGCAACGTTACCGGTGAGCCGCCATGATGTGGTAACTGTCACAGTTACCATCAGACGCGCCCAACGGGTAACGCGCGTGGAAGGAGAAGCACATGGCCATCGCCACGCTGGGGGTCACCGTCCTGGACTGTCCCGAGCCGCGCGCGCTCGCGGCGTTCTACGCCGCGGTGCTCGACTGGAAGGTCGCCGAGGACCGCAGCGACGACGCGTGGGTCGAGCTCGACGGGCCGCACGGGCGGACGCTGGCGTTCCAGCGGTCCGAGGGGTACCGGGCGCCGAGCTGGCCGGGCACGGAGCACGCGCAGCAGTTCCACCTGGACCTGGACGTGCCGAAGCAGCGCCTCGACGAGGCCGAGGGCGAGGTGCTGCGGCTCGGCGCCACGCTGCTCGAGGGCGACAACGGGGGCAGTCGCGGCTGGCGGGTCTACGCGGACCCGGTGGGTCACCCGTTCTGCCTCTGCGCCCAGTGACCCGGGCGGCCCGGTGACAGGGGTGGGGTGAGGCACGCCGCCGGGCGCGGGGGGCCCGGCGGCGGTCGGCTCACTCGGTGGTGACGGTGACCTGCTCGTCGTTCTCCAGCTGGGAGATCAGCTGCTCGGTCAGCTCCATGTCCCACAGCACCGCCGAGCCGTGCTCGGTGGCGTAGCCGGGGTCGGCGACCGGGATGTTCATGCGCTCGGCGCCGCGCATCCCCCAGAACATCGCGCGCAGGCTCCACAGGCTCATGTCCTCGTCCACGATGAGCGCGTCGAGCCCGGCGTTCATGGTCGGGAAGAGTGTGAACGGGTTGAGCAGCGTCGAGGGCGACGCGGCCTGGTCGGCGAGCGTCCCGAGGAACTCCTGCTGGTTCTGGGTGCGCCCCAGGTCGCCCATGGCCTCCTGGTACCGCTGCCGGTTGAACGCCAGCGACTCGGCGCCGTTCAGCTGGTGGCAGCCCGCCTCGAAGTCGGCGCCCGAGTTCTCGTCCTGGATCGGCTCGTCGAAGCACATCTCGACGCCGCCGAGGGCGTCCACCACGTTGGCGAAGCCGCCGAACCCGATCTCGGCGTAGTGGTCGATGCGCAGCCCGGTGTTGTACTCGATCGTGCGGACCAGCAGCTCGGGGCCCTCGATCGCGTAGGCGGCGTTGAGCTTCTGCTGCTGCGCGGGTATCCGGTTCCCCGAGACCGAGCCGGTGAACTCGGGAATGGTCACCCATGAGTCGCGCGGCAGGCTGACCATCGTGTTCCCGTTGTCGCCCACGTGCAGGATCATGATCGTGTCCGTGCGCTGCCCCTCGGTGGAGCCGGTGTGCAGCTCCTGCTGCTCCTCCTCGCTCATCCCCTCGCGGCTGTCGGAGCCGACGATCAGGTAGTTGGTGCCCTGTCCGCCGGTCGGCCGGTCCTCGACGGAGGCCAGGTCGACCTCGCGGCGCAGCTTGCCGTCCGCCCAGAAGTAGATGCCCACGCCCGTCACCAGCAGCACCAGGGCCAGCGCGAGCGCCGTGAAGCCGATGCGGCGGCGCCAGTTGACCGGGCCGCGCGGGCGGCGCGGCCCGGGGTCGCGGTCGTCATAGGGGTCGTGGCCTTCGGGCGGGGGCGGGGGTGGGGGAGGCGCGGGGGAGCGGCGGCCCTGGCCGTTGCCCTGGTAGAGCTGGCCCTCGTTGTATCCGGAGTCGTACGCGTCGTCGTGCCGGGGCGCCCGCTGGCGCGGCGGTCTTCCGACGTGCGGCATGACCCGGGCGTTCTCGGGTCGGGCGCTGCCGCTGCCCTGTCCATAGCGGTCCTGACCCCTACCCCCCTGGGGATGCGGGGGGCGGGCCTGGTGGTCGTCGGTCCAACCGTCGGGCCAGTCGCTCATGACATGCCAGTGTGCCGCCCCCGACCGCCGAACGGACAGCCGGGTCCGCACTGTGGCAGAGCTGATGCAATCCGCCGGGGCGCGCGACCCCGCTTACGCTTAGGCCCATGGCCGACCTTCCGGGTAAACCCACCGCGGCGTCCCGCACCACCCTGTCGCACATCATGACGCAGGCCGATGTGAACCTCCTGGGCACGGTGCACGGCGGCGTGATCATGAAGCTCGTCGACGACGCGGCCGGTGCGGTCGCGGGCCGCCACTCCGGCGGGCCCGCGGTCACGGCGTCGATGGACGAGATGGTCTTCCTCGAGCCGGTCAAGGTCGGCGACCTCGTGCATGTGCACGCCCAGGTCAACTGGACGGGCCGCACCTCCATGGAGATCGGCGTCAAGGTGCTGGCCGAGCGGTGGAACGAGTCGACGCCCGCGACCCGCGTCGGCACCGCCTATCTGGTCTTCGCCGCGGTCGACGAGGGCGGCAGGCCGCGCCCCGTGCCGCCCGTCGTCCCGGGCGACGACCGCGACCGCCGCCGCTTCCAGGAGGCGCAGATCCGCCGCACGCACCGGCTGGCCAGGCGCAGGGAGATCATGGAGCTGCGCAAGCGCCCGCTGTAGCCGGGGCGTCGAGCCCCGAGGGTGGCCCCGGGGCTCAGCCCGCCTCGCGCGCGGCCCGCCACCTGGCGACCTCGGCGTCCACGTCGAACGGCGCGAGGTTCAGCGGAGGGCCGTCCGGCGGGCGGCGGATCGCCTCGCGGATCTTGACGTTGACCTCGTCGAGGAGCGCGCGCACCTCAGGCTCGGAGCGGGCCAGGTCCACCGCGGCGCGGGCGTCCTCGGCCTCCTTGCGCAGCGCGAGCGTCGGCGGCAGGTACGAAAGGCCCTCGCGCGCCATCTTCTCCCGCACCCACCACAGCTCGTCGTACGGCTGGCTCAGCCCGCGCAACGGCTTGCCCGCGCCCGGCAGATCGGCGAGCTCGCCCCGCTCCTCGGCCTCGCGGATCCGCCGGTCGACCCAGGACTCGAAGGGCACGCCCGGTGGCTTGCGTTCGGTCATCGTCCCACTCCCCTTCGCCCTTTCCCTCGACACCACCTCTTCCAGGGTAAAGAGGACTACAAGCGGGCGATCCTGGCGTGGCGTTGGCGGGGCGCGCGGCGGGGCGGCGCGATCCCGGTGAGCAGGACGAGCCGCGCGGCCCTGTGGCGCTGCCCCGCGTAGGGCGCGAGCAGCTCCAGCATCCGGTCGTCGTCCGCGTCCCGTTCGCCGCCGAGCGCGTAGCCGACGATCCTCGGCAGGTGCAGGTCGCCGACGGTGAGGGCGTCGGGGTCGCCGTTGGCGCGTTGCAGCGTCTCCGCCGCGGTCCACGGGCCGATGCCGGGCACGGCCGTCAGGCGCGCCATGGCCTCGGGCAGCGCCATCGCCGCCGCCTCCTCCATGCGCCGCGCGACCCGCGCCGCGCGCACCACCGCGGCGGAGCGCTTGGGGTCCACGCCCGCGCGGTGCCACTCCCACGAGGGGATGAGGACGAACGCCCGCGGCTCGGGCATCACATACATCCCCGCCGCCGCCCCGGGCCCTGGCGCGGGCTCGCCGTACCACCTGAGCAGCAGCCGCCAGGCCCGGTACGCCTCCTCGGTGGTGACCCGCTGCTCGAGGACCGAGGGGATCAGCGACTCCATCACCAGACCCGTGCGGATCAGCCTGACCCCGGGGTTGCGGCGCAGCGACTCGGCGATCAGCGGGTGGTGGGGGACGAACGCCTCGGGCTCGTCGTCGGCGCCGAGCAGCGCGGGCAGCCGGTCGAGCGCCCACGCGGCGCCCGGGCCCCACGCGGCCGCGGTCACCCGGGGCGCCGCGCCGTCCGCCGCCTCCGTCAGCCGCAGGGTCGCCGGGCCCGCCGGCGTGCGGGTCGCGCGCCACACCACCCCGTCGCGCCCCGCGCGGAACGCCGGGTCATCAGGGCCGCGCCGCAGCACGAGCATGCTGCGGCGCAGGTCGAAGGGGCCAGGGGGGCGAAAGGCGCGGGTGAGGCTGGGGTCCGGCACGGTCGAACAGGCTAACGGTTTCCCCGCGCGCCCCCCGTCACCGGCCCTGGAGGCGGTGGGCCGTGTCGCGGATGGTCGGCAGGTCGTCGTAGAGCGCGTCGCCGGGGCACTCGGTGGCGTAGCCGTCGCGGTGGCCCGAGATGTTGTTGAGCTTGACCGTGGTGCCCACGGGGTACTTCCCGCCGCCCGACGTGCGGTTGGCGCTGGCCGCGGGGTCGCGGTCGTGCAGGCCGAGCTTCCACGCGGTCAGCAGCGACAGCGCGTCCCGCACGTCACGGCCCGGGTCGGTGCTCGAGTAGGTGCCGAGGACGGCCACGCCCATGCTGTTGTGGTTGAACCCGTAGGTGTGCGCGCCCTGCACGGGCAGGGCGACGCCGCCCGCGCGGCCCTCGTAGATCGTTCCGCACTTGTCGACGAAGAAGTTGTAGCCCACGTCGCGCCAGCCCTGGCTCTCCACGTGGTAGCGGTAGATGCCGCGCAGCAGCGAAGGGGCCTCGGAGCACGCGTAGTTGTTGCCGCCCGCGGTGTGGTGGACGAACGCCGTCTTGACCGAGTCGGTGTAGACGAAGCCGCTCTCCCGCAGGCCCTCGTCCGCGCCCCACTGGGAGCGGATGACGATGGGCGGGCGCGGCCCCTCGTGGTCGCCCGCGGCGGCGCCGCCGCCTGGCGCGACCTCGCCGGCGAGCTCCCCGTCCGCCTCGCCCACGCCGGGGTCGATCAGCTCGACCGAGAGCCCGTCGGGCAGCTCGGCGGCCCGCGCGCCCCCGCCCGGCTCGACCCGGACGTGCACCCCGTCGGAGGCGCCGACCCAGCGGGGCGCGGTGCCGCCGCGCACGTGGTCGGCGCCCGCCTCGGCGGTGCCGGGGTCGGGCGCGTGGTCGGCGCCGGGCTCCAGGGCCAGCCAGTCCGACCAGTCCCCGGTCGCCGCGTCCCTCGCGCGCACCTGCACTGTGCCGTTCAGCTCGTCGGACGGGTCGTCCCAGACGACGCCGAGCAGCGAGAACGGGTCGGTGTCCGTGGCGGGAAGGCCACGCGTGCCCAGGGGCTCGACGGGCTCGGGCGACCCGCCGCCGGGATCGCCGCCCGAGCGGGTCTCGAAGTCGAGGGGTCGTAGCGCGAGCGACTGCGTGCCGCCGGCCCGCGCGCCCGCCTCCGCGGGCTGCGCGACCGCGCTGCCCGGCAGCAGCAGGGGGAGGGCGACGGCGGCCGCGCAGGCAGCGCCGATCGCGGAAGCAAGAGGAGATACCAGAAATGAGCGCATATCTGGATCTTCCGCACAGAATCCAACCGCTGTCCATCGGTGGGTGACCGAACGATGACCCTGGGTCAGGCGGGGCCGCCCCGCCCGTCCACCGCCGGGAGCGGCGCCCCCGCGTACCCTTGCGCCGATGAACATCCACGACCGCACCCCCGCCGACCTGCTGCGTTCCGCGCTCGCCACGGATGGCGCCCGGCCGCTGGTGACGTACTACGACGACGCCACCGGGGAACGGGTCGAGCTGTCCGTGGCCACCCTCGCCAATTGGGTGGCCAAGACGGCCAATCTCCTCCAGGACGAGCTGGCCGCCGAGCGCGGCGACCGGCTCGCGCTCCACCTCCCCGCCCACTGGCAGACCGCCGTCTGGCTGCTCGCGTGCTCCGCCGCGGGCGTCGTCGCCGACGTCGGGGGCGACCCCGCCGCCGCCGACCTGGTGGTCAGCGGCCCCGACACGCTCGAGGCCGCGCGCGCGTGCCCGGGGGAGCGCGTTGCCCTCGCCCTGCGCCCCCTGGGCGCGCGGTTTCCCCGGCCGCCCGCCGGGTTCACCGACTACGCGGTGGCGGTGCCGGTCCAGCCGGACACGTTCGCCGCCTACGACCCGACCGGGCCGTCCGATGTCGCCTATGTCGTCGACGGCGCCGAACTCACCGGCGGCCTGGCCGTCGAACGGGCCCGCGCCGACGCCGACACCCTGGGCCTCACCACCGGCTCGCGCGTCATGTCCCTCGTGGGCTACGGCACTTGGGCCGGGATCTCCACGGGTCTGCTGGCCCCGCTCGCCGTCGGCGCCTCCGTGGTGCTCTGCCGCAACGCCGAACGCCTCGCCCCCGAGGCCCTCGCCGCGCGCCGGGAGAGTGAGCGCGTCACCCACTTCGCCGACTGACGGTGGCCGCCCGCGCCGGGCGCCCCCAGGATCGTGCCCATGAGGGTGCCGCAACAGCCCACCTACCACCGGCTCGTCGCGCCGCGGCCCGAGCCGTCACCCGAGCCGCCGTCCGAGCCGGGATCCGGGCCGGGATCCGGGTCCGAGGCCCGCGGCGGCCACCGCTGGCCGCTGTGGCTGGCGTTGGCCGTGGCCGTCGCGCTCCTGGTGACCGCGGCGACGGGCTGGCTCCTCCACCATGGCGTTCCCCGGGGCTCCACGGCCCAGGGCGACCCCCGCGCGCCCCGGACCCACGCGTTCCCCGTTACGGATATCGATCGTTAATCCCATGCGAACGTAAAGAGAGCCGCTTCGAAAAACCCTGAAAAGGGTCACTAGCCGGATGATTACCCCCACCGCTCGAGGTGGTGTGTGTCACCGCGATCGCAGGGCGCGGAACCTGGCGGCTAGTGTGTGCCGTCTGATCCTCTAGTAGGCACAGCGGAGGGCGCACGGACTCGTGGAAGCGCAGGGACGCGGGGGTGCGGGAGACATCGATCCCGCGGATCAGTGGGTGTTCAACCCGGAGACCGGTACCTACGAGCTGCGGCTGCCCGGGGCACGACAGGGCGAACGGCCGCAGCAGCAGGGACCGTCCTCGTCGAACCGGCCGCGCGGTTCACATAACGCTCCGCCGCCTCAGCGTCGCGGTCCGTCGTCGTCGGCGGCGACGGCGCCAGGTGAACGGGAGAAGTCGCCCGCGGGCGACCGGCCCGTTCCGCCGCAGCGCGACCGCCGCGCCACCGGCGGCGGGGGCAGCCGCCGCAAGGGCGCGAGCCGCAAGGCCAAGAAGCAACGCTCGCGCACCAAGAGGGTGTTCATGTGGATCGGCGGCACCCTCGCGATGCTGCTGATCGTCGGCTGCGCCGCCGGGTGGTACCTCTACAACCGGTTCAACAACAACATCGAGAAGTACGACGTCGGCATCGAGAACCCGTACCAGTCGGACGAGCCGGTCAACATCCTCTTCATCGGCACCGATACGCGTGACGGCGACGGCAACGACAGCTACGGCGGCGACGCGAGCGAGGGCGCGGACACCACGATCCTCATGCACTTCTCCGAGGACCGCACCAACGCCACGGGGCTGAGCATCCCGCGCGACCTGATCACCGACATCCCCGACTGCGAGGTCGTGCAGGAGGACGGGTCGACGGTCACCATCCCCGGCTCACAGGGGGTGCGCTTCAACCAGAGCATGGGCACCGACGGGCGCGACCCCGGCTGCGTGTGGCGCACGGTGGAGGAGCTGACCGGGGTCAGCATCAACCACTTCATGATGGCCGACTTCAACGCCGTGAAGGACCTCTCGTCGGCGGTCGGCGGCGTGCCCGTCTGCGTCGAAGAGCCCATAGACGACCCCAAGTCCCACCTCCAACTCGACGCGGGGAACCACGTGTTGGAGGGCGAGGAGGCGCTGGCGTTCGTCCGCACCCGCTACTCGGTCGGCACCGGGAGCGACCTCAGCAGGATCGAGCTCCAGCAGCAGTTCCTGGCGTCGATGGCCCGGCAGATCACCGAGCGCGACCTGCTCTCCAGCCTCGGCAGCTTCTACGACCTCGCCGACGCCGCCACCAAGGCCCTCGCGGTGGACACCGAGATCGGCAGCATCGACAAGCTCTACGGCCTCGCGTCCGAGGTCGGCCAGGTCCCGATGTCGGACATGACCTTTGTCACCCTGCCCGTGGTCGACAACCCCGACGAGCCCGAGGACGCCAGGGCCACCGTCGTGCTGGACGAGGGCAGGGCCCGCCCGATCTTCCAGATGCTCCAGCAGGACGTCTCCATGACGGAGGACGGGAGCGAGGAGGGCGGCTCGGAGGAGGGCGGGGACGCCGAGGAGCAGCCCGAGGCCGTCCCGGCCGCCGATGTCCGGGTCGACGTCTACAACGGCGGCGACGTCATGGGCGCCGCCCAGGAGACGCTCGCCTGGATGCAGAACACCCATGGCATGACCCTGGCCACCAACGAGGGCAACGCCGCGGCCCCCCAGGCGGAGACCACCCTGGAGTTCGGCAGCGACCAGGCGGGCATGGCCGCCACCCTGGCCGAGCTGATGGGCCTGCCGGACTCGGCGCTCCAGGAGGGGTCGGAGGACGCGGGCGACCAGCCGATGGTGCTGGTCCTCGGCGACGACTTCGCCGGCGCGGGCCAGCCCATCGAGGTCGCCCCCGAGCGGCCCGAGGACGTCGACGGCATCACGGCGGACGACGAGGACGTCTGCGCGTCATGACGGCGCGGCGGATCTGAGGATTGTGGGGGATTCCCGTGCGGAGTACCGGCATACCCGGTGAGAACGAGGGTGGCCCCGCACATGGGGTCTCCAGAGCCGAGCAGCTCGGCTGGGACGAGAGCCTCTACCGGAACACGAACGGCGACCACGCCGTTCCCCCGCCGAGGCCGTCGGCCGACGGCGGCACCGGCGACGGGGGCGACCGGGGCGACGGCGGTGGGGAGGGCGGCGACGGCACGGGGTCGGGGCGCGCCCGCCGCGGCGAGGGGAAGAAGAAGCCCCGCTGGCGCCGCGTCCTCGTCTGGACGTCCGCGGGGCTCGCGTTCGTCCTCGTCGCGGTCGCCGTCGCCGGATTCCTCTACCTCCGCCACCTCAACAGCAACCTCACCAAGGACGAGCTGAACCTCAGCGGCGAGCAGCTCGAGCGCGCCGAGCCCAACGCCGCGGGCCAGACGCCGCTCAACATCCTGCTGCTCGGCTCCGACTCCCGCACCGGCGACGAGAACCAGGACCTCGGCGGCGGCGGCGAGGGCGGCCAGCGCGCCGACGTCCAGCTGCTGATGCACGCCTCGGCCGACCGCAGCAACATCTCGCTCATCAGCGTCCCGCGCGACACCATGGTCTCCATCCCCGAGTGCACCGACCCCGACACCGGCGAGGTCTACCCCGAGGTGGCCAGGGCGCGCATCAACTCCGCGCTCGACCACGGCGGTCCCGGCTGCGTCGTCGCCACCTGGGAGCGGATGACCGACATCCCGATCGACCACTTCATGCTGCTGGACTTCGCCGGCGTCGTGGAGATGGCCGACGCGGTCGGCGGCGTCCCGGTCTGCGTCGACGCCAACATCTACGACGACCGCTCCCAGCTGCGCCTCGAGGAGGGCACCACCGTCGTCGAGGGCGAGCAGGCCCTCCAGTGGCTGCGCACCCGGCACGGCTTCGAGAACGGCAGCGACGCCATCGGGCGCACGCGCGCCCAGCAGATGTATCTGAGCAACATGGCCGACGAGTTGCAGTCCGGCACGTCGCTCACCAACCCGACCGAGCTCATGGACCTCGCCGAGGCCGCCACCAGCGCCCTCACCGTCGACCACGGCCTGGGCTCCGTGCAGCGGCTCTACGAGCTGGGCGAGGACCTGCGCGACGTCCCTGGCGACCGCATCAACAGCGTGACCCTGCCCTGGCTCCCCGACCCGCTGAACCCCGATGCCACGGTGATCCCCGACCCGGAGAAGGCGGCGGACCTGTTCGAGCTGGTGCGTGGCGACATACCGCTCGACGACCAGGACGCCGAGCCCGCCGAGCCCACCGACGAGGGGGAGGGCGGCGGCGCGAGCGAGTCGCCCGAGACCCCCGCGGACCCGGCGGCCGACATCCCCGTCGCCGTGCGCAACGGCACGGGCGACCAGGTGAACGCCCCGGTCGACGGCCGGGCCGGAGTGATCACCGACGAGCTGCACCGCCAGGGCTTCCTGCTCGCGGGCACCGACGCCACCGAGGTCTCGGCCCCCGCCACCCAGGTGCTCCACCCCGACGGCGGCAACGAGGCCAACGCCCACGCCGTCGCCGAGGCCCTGGGCATCCCCGCCGAAGCGGTGCTGGTGTCGGCGACCGTCGAGTCCGTCACCGTGGTCATCGGCGCCGACTGGCGCGAGGGCACGGCGTTCCCCGCCGCGGGCGCGGAGCCCACCGAGGGCGACGCGGGCGGCGAGACCGACGACGAGGGGCCGGTCGTCGACGAGGAGTCGATCCTGGGCGGCGACGACGAGAGCTGCATGAGCGTGAACCCGGCCTACACCTGGTAGGCCGGGCTCGGGGTCAGGGCGCGGTGACCGGGTCACGGCGCGAGGCGATCACCGTGCGCGCCAGCTTCCTCGGGCTGGTCAGATAGCCCCAGCCCCACGACAGGTGCATCGTCGCGAGCGCGAGCGGGATCCGCGCGCGCGCCCCCACCGACAGGCCGCGCCCCGCGGGCAGCGAGCCGAGGCCTATCGCGGCCAGATAGCCCGCGGGGACGACGAACCCCCAGGGCGTCAGGGCCACTCCGGCCACCATGCCCGCCACGATCGCCAGCAGCGCGGCGGGCGGCGCGAGATAGCGGGGGTTGATCGACCCGGCGTGGTAACGCGCCACCACGTGCCGCCAACGCCCGTAGTTGCGGTACTGCTTGGCCAGCGCACGCACCGAGGGCCTGGGCCGGTAGGACACCAGCAGCTCGGGCGAGAACCAGATCAGCCCGCCCGCCCGCCGGATCCTGTAGTTCAGCTCCCAGTCCTGCGCGCGGATGAACTCCTCGTTGTACCCGCCCTGTTGCTCGAGCACCTCGCGCCTGAACACCCCGAGGTAGACCGTCTCCGCCTCCCCTGCCGCGCCACCGGTGTGGAACGCGGCGTTGCCCACGCCGATCCGCGACGTCATCGCGGCGGCCACGGCGCGCTCCCAGTCGTTCTCGCCCTCGGCGTGCATGATGCCGCCGACGTTCGCCGCGCCTGTCTCGTCGAGGAGCCGCACGGCGGTGGCGACATAGCCCTGCGAGAGCATGCCGTGCCCGTCCACGCGCACCACGACGGGGTGGCGTGAGGCGTTGATCGCGGCGTTGAGCCCGGCGGGGGTGCGGCCCGTGGGGTTGGGCACGGTGCGCACCCGGGGATCCGCGGCGACCAGCTCGGCGGCGATCTCGTCCGTGCGGTCGGACGAGGGGCCGAGGGCGATCACCACCTCGATCTCGCCGGGATACTCCTGCTCCAGAATGTGCCGGACCGCGTCGCGCAGGTGCCGCTCCTCGTTGAGCACCGGCATGATCACGGACACCGCGGGGGTCGGAATGGTGGTCACCGGCTCACGTTACCGCGATCGGGCGACCCGGGCGCGCGCCACCCCAGGCCGTAGATCGTATGGACATACGGTGACGGGCGGGAGGTGACCGACGATGCAGGTCCGACGCCGAAACCGCCGCCGCCAGGCTCTCCGGATCGCCGGGGCACTCGCCGCCCTGGTGCTGCTCACCAGCGGAGTGGGCCACGCGATGGTGACCTCCGCCGAGCACAACGTCCGCCGCGTCGACCCGTTCTCGGGTCTGCGCGACCGCCCCGAGGCGGGCAGCGGCCTGAACATCCTGCTCATCGGCACCGACAGCAGGGACGGCCTGTCCGCCGATGAACGCGCCAAGTACCACGTGGGCGACGCCTCGTGCCGCTGCGCCGACGCCGTTCTCCTGCTGCACGTGTCCGAGTCCCGCGAGCGCGCGACCGTCGTCAGCCTGCCGCGCGACTCCTACGCCGAGCTCCCCGAGCACACCTTCACCCCCGACGGCAGCCACCACGAGCCGCACGCCGACAAGCTCAACGCCGCGCTCTCGCACGGCGGTCCATCGCTCATGGTCAACACGGTCGAGGACCTGACGGGCCTGCGCGTGGACCACTACCTCGAGGTCAGCTTCGTCAGCTTCATGCGCGCGGTCGACGAGATCGGCGGCGTCGAGATCTGCGCCAAGCGCCCGTTGAAGGACCCCTACTCGGGGCTCGACCTCCCCGCGGGCACCAGCACCCTCGACGGCCCGACGGCCCTGGCCTACGTCCGCGCCCGCCACCTCGACGGCACGTCCGACCTCGACCGGATGGAGCGTCAACAGCGCTTCCTCGCCGCGTTCCTGAAGGAGGCGGTCAGCACGGGCGTCCTGCTCAACCCCGCCCAGGTCAGCACGACGGCCGACGCCCTCCTCGACTCCGTCCGCGTCGACCCTGGCTTCGGCGCCGAAGAGATGCTCCGACTCGCGGGCCTGATGCGCCACTTCACCACGGACGGTGCCCAGTTCGCGTCGGTCCCCTTGAAGGACGCCTCCCACCACGTCCCCGGCCTGGGCTCGACGGTCCGCTGGAACGAGCAGGAGGCCACCCGCCTGTTCCACTCCCTGAGAACCGACACCCCCCTCCCCGCCCCACCCCCGACCACACCCCCGTCGGAGGCACAACCCCCGAAGAAGGCGGACGAGTTCGCCTGTTGAGCGGCTGTTGAGCGGCGCGGCCTCAGCGCACCTCGACGAACGCGTCCGGGTCGCGCGGGGGGCGGGGGGCGGGTGGGGTGGCCGCGTGGCCGATCGCCACCGTGCCCATCGGGTCCCACGACGCCGGGAGCGCCAGCACCTCGCGGACCACGTCGCGGCAGAACATCGTCGAGGAGACCCACGCCGAGCCCAGGCCCTCGCCCGCGAGGGCGACCAGGAGGTTCTGCACGGCCGCGCCCATCGCGACCACGAACATCTCGCGCTCGGCCGCCGCCCTGCGGGCGTCGGGGTAGGGGTGGGCGCCCTCGGCCACGAGGCAGGGCACCACCAGATACGGCGCCGCGCGCAGGACGTCGCCGCGGCGCACGCGGCGGGCGACGCTCTCCTCGGATCTGCCGTCCCCGCGCAGGTCCGCGACCCACGCGTCGCGCATCGCGTCGAGCAGCCGCGCCCTCGCCCCGGCCGACTCCAGCAGCACGAAGCGCCACGGCGTCGTGTGGTGCGGCGCGGGCGCCGTGATCGCCGCGGCCACCGCGCGGCGCACCGCCGCGCCGTCCACCGGCGCCTCGGTGAACGCCCTGACCGTCCGCCGCAGCGTCACCGCCTCGCGGACCGCCTCGGACGTGCCGAGCCTGAACATGTCGTTGGCCGCGGGCCTGATCAGGTCGCGCGCGGTGCCGCCCGCGTCCATGACCCGGTGGGCCAGGCCGCGGATCACCGCGACCGGCAGCCCGTCGACCTTCCCCTTGACCAGCTCGCCCGCGCCCGCGAGCTCGTCGGCGACGGCGGTCACGGTGACGCCGAGCTCGTTCCCGTGGGGGTCGGTCGTGCCGCGGAAGTCGTTCAGCACCTCGACCCCGGCCGCGCCGATCGCCACGTCCGTCTGCCCCTCGCGCCACGGGCGGCCGAACGTGTCGGTGACCACGACGCCGACCTCGACGGACAGCAGGTCCCGCAGCCCGCGCCTGATCCGCTCGGCCGAGGCGTCCGGGTCCTCGGGGAGCAACAGCACCGTTCCCGGTGGGGTGTTGGAGGCGTCCACGCCCGCCGCCGCCATCACGAAGCCGTGCCGCGACTCCACGATCCTGGCCGGTCCCCGGCGCGCGACGACGCGGACGGTCTCCTCGTCGATCGCCTCGTCCCTGCCCTCGGCCCGCCGCGCCCTGCCCTCGGCCTTGCTGACGACCTTCGACGTGACCACCAGCACGTCGCCGTCGGCGAGCCCGGGCAGCCCCGGCGCGGTGGCCGCGTCCGCGATCAGCTTGGCCAGCTCGTCCCCCGGCCTGACCTCGGGGATGCCGGGCAGCGCCCAGACGCGGTAGCCGGGGGCGGGCGAGGCGTTCACGCGGCGCCCACCTCCTTCGCGAGCGCCAGCGCCTCGCGCGCCATGGCCTCGGCCGCCGCCGCGTCGGTCATCAGCAGCGGAACGGCCCGGCAGCGGATGCCGTCCGCCTCCACCGCCTCGACCGCACCGGCGTCCACCGAGTCCACGAGCCAGCCATCCAGCAGCCCTGAGCCGTAGTGCTGCGCGACGCCGGCCGCCGTGGCGGGCACCCCGATCGCGGCGAGCACCTTGTCGGCCATGCCGCGCACCGGCGCGTCCCCGACGATGGGGGAGAGGCCGACGACCGGCACGCCCGCGTCGGCGATGGCCTCGCGCATGCCGGGCACCGCGAGGATCGTGCCGACGCTCACCACGGGGTTGGACGGCGGGAAGAGGATGACGTCGGCCGCGGCGATCGCCTCGAGCACGCCGGGCGCGGGCCGCGACTGCTCGGCCCCGACCGGCACGACGGCGTGCGCGGGGACGGCCGCGCGCAGCCGCACCCAGTACTCCTGGAAGTGCACGGCCTTGCGCCCGCTGTCGCCGTCGTCGATCAGCACATGTGTCTCGACGCGGTCGTCCGTCATCGGCAGCAGCGTCACGCCAGGCTCCCAGCGTCGGCACAGCGCCTCGGTGACGGCGCTCAGGGGGTAGCCCGCCGCGATCATCTGGGTGCGGACGACATGGGTGGCGAAGTCCCGGTCACCCAGGCCGAACCACTCGGGTCCCACGCCGTAGGCGGCCAGCTCCTCCTTGACGGTGAACGTCTCGTCCGCCCGCCCCCAGCCCTGCTCCTCGTGGATGCCACCGCCCAGCGTGTACATCACCGTGTCGAGGTCGGGGCAGACCTTGAGGCCGAACAGATGGATGTCGTCCCCGGTGTTGCCGATGACGGTGACGTCCGCGTCGGGGGCGGCGCGCCGCAGGCCGCGCAGGAAGCGGGCGCCGCCGATGCCGCCGGACAGGACCACGATGCGTTGCATGTGCCCCAGTCTGTCAGCAGGTGAGGGTCGCCCGGGGCACGGGCTCCTCCCCCGCCGAGCGCCCCGACGCGGCGAGCCGCGGGTGCATGCGCATCTCGGTGAGGCCGGGGAAGTACACGTGCAGGCTGACGGCGGGCTCGAGCGAGACGTTGACCATCTCGTGGACGTACCCGGGCGCGAACGCCCGCATCGAGCCCGGCGTGAGCACCCGCTCCCCGCGCCCCGCGGCGCTCTCCGTGAGCGCCCCCGACAGGACGGCGCAGACGCCCGACGACCTGCCGTGGTCGTGCCGTCCGCTGCCCTGCCCCGGCACCCAGCTCAGCAGCCAGACCTCATAGCCGGGGCCGGTGAGCAGCCGGTGGTACCACCGGCTGGCCGCGTCGTACCGCACCAGGGGCCGCCAACAGCTCCCGTCCTCCGCGATCCCGGCGATGAGCGCGGCGAACTCCGCGACGGTGGCGGGGTGTTCGGCGGGGGGCGGCAGCAGGTGCGGCAGCGCGGTGGGGTCACCGGCGATGGCGTTGTCGTTGTCCATGAGGTCTTGTCGTCTCGGTGCTTCTCTGGGTGGGCGTCACGACGGATGCGGTCGCGCGTGGGTGTCAACGTCAGCGCGCGGCCGTCGACATTCTTTCACCACTTCAGGTCGGCGAGGTCGAGGAAAGGTTTATGCGTGCCCGGATCGGACAGGTGCGCCCTCGTCCGCGGGCGTGGACGCCGTTGCGCATCCGTGACCCCACCGTGATCCGTGTCTCGATGGGAAGCGGCGGGCAACGATTCGGGACCCCGGCTCGTCCTCCCTCGTGAGAGGTGTGCGAAGTGAGGGGAGAACGACCGGAATACGCGGTCGCAAGCTGTGCGAGCAGGCATAGTTTGTGTCGATTTGAACACTTTCCGTGCGCTTGTGGTGCCACAGGGTGAATCATCGGGTGAATAACTGATCGTGGCTTGACTGCCGCTGAGCACCCCACCTGTAATTTCACTCATGTCGTTCGAGCGGTATCGATAACGGCGGCATCACGGGGAAGCAAAGAAGACGAGGGGCGCCCATATGACCGAGCTGTTCCAACAACTGCTGGTCGACCAGGCCGACGAGGAACTTGGCTGGCAGGAGCGCGCGCTGTGCGCCCAGACCGACCCCGAGTCCTTCTTCCCCGAGAAGGGCGGCTCCACGCGCGAGGCCAAGAAGGTGTGCCTCGCGTGCGAGGTCCGTTCGGAATGTCTCGAATACGCCTTGGCCAACGATGAACGCTTCGGAATCTGGGGTGGATTGTCCGAACGTGAACGCCGCCGCCTGAAGAAGGCCGCTGTCTGACCACCCCCCGCCCGAACCCATTACGGACGGGTTCCCCCGCGGGCGCTCCGGCGGGCCGTGACGGTCCCAAGCGCTAGTGTGGTGCGCTGTCCGAGACGTTGCTCCGCCACCTTCGAGGGCGGCGGCGTCCACACCGTCCAGCGAACCGGGGCCCGCACCTCGATGTCCGTGCACAGCCAGCAGGCGCCGCAGCAGGCCGCCCATCCCGAATTCCCGCGGCACGTCGTCACCGCCGTGCTCGTCTCGCACGACGGCGAACGCTGGCTCCCCGACGTCCTGGCCGGACTGCTCGGACAGGACCGGCCCGCGCAGGACGTCATCGCGGCCGACACCGGGAGCGCCGACGCGTCGGCCACCCTCGTCACCGAGGCCCTCGGCGCCGAGCGCGTCCTCCACCTCGCCCGCCGCACCGGCTTCGGCAGCGCCGTCGCGGAAGCCGCCCGCACCGCGCCCGTGCTCACCCCGGACGACCTGCCCTATCTCCGCCGCCCCAACGCCTGGGACCCCGTCACCCGCACGTGGGACACGAGCACCTACGACCTCCCCGAGCTCCCGCACGGCGAGCCCGTCCACTGGCTCTGGCTCCTCCACGACGACGCCGCCCCCGAGCCCGACGCCCTCGCCGAGCTGCTCCGTCAGGCCGACGCCAGCCCGTCGGCCGCCATCATCGGCGCCAAGCTCCGCGGCTGGTACGACCGCAGGCAGCTGCTCGAGGTCGGCGTCTCCATCGCCAACAGCGGCCGCCGCTGGACGGGCCTCGACCGCCGCGAGCAGGACCAGGGCCAGCACGACCAGGTCAGGCCCGTCCTGTCCGTCTCCACCGCGGGGATGCTGATCCGGCGCGACGTCTACGAGCAGCTCGGCGGCTTCGACAAGCGCCTGCCGCTCATGCGCGACGACGTCGACCTGTGCTGGCGCGCCCAGGCCGCGGGCCACCGCGTGCTGATCGCCCCTGGCGCCGTGCTGCGGCACGCCGAGGCCGCCTCGCGCGAGCGCCGCTCCATCGACTGCGCGGGGCGCCTCGGCGGCAGCCCGCACCGCGTCGACAAGGCCGCCGCCGCTTACGCCCTGCTGGTCAACGCCCGTGGCCGCACGCTCCCTTGGGTGCTGTTCCGGCTGGTCCTCGGCACGCTGCTCCGCGTCCTCGGCTACCTCGTCGGCAAGCTCCCAGGGCGCGCGCTCGACGAGGCCGCCGGGCTGCTGTCCGCGCTGCTCCGCCCCGGCCGCGTGCTCGGCGCCCGCCGTCGGCGCGCCAAGGCGGCCGCCGCGGTCGACCCGGGGGAGCTGCGGCCCCTCTTCCCGCCGCCGCTCGCCACGATCCGCACCACCGTCGAACAGGTCGTCAGCAACGTCGGCGGCCGCTCCGAGCCCGCGGCCGCGGCCGGCGGCCGACACGGCGCGGTCGAGTCGGGGCCCACGGACGACGAGGCCGACGACCTCCAGGTCGAGCAGTTCGCCCGCGTCCGCCGCCTGGTCCGCAAGCCGGGCCCCATGCTCTTCGCGGTCCTGCTGATCGCCGCGCTGCTCGCGTGCCGCGACCTGATCGGCGGCGGCGCGCTCACCGGCGGCGCCCTGCTGCCCGCGCCCGCCGACGCGGGCGCCCTGTGGGACCGCTACCTGGAGACGTGGCAGCCCATCGGCGTCGGCGGCGACGAGTCGGCGCCGCCCCATCTGGCCCTGCTCGCCCTGCTGTCCACGGCCCTGCTCGGCAGCACAGGGCTCGCCATGACCCTGCTGCTCGTCGCCTCGGTCCCGCTCGCCGGCGCGAGCGCGTACTTCTCCTCGAGGCCCCTGGTCATGTCCCGCGTGCTGCGCGCGTGGGGCAGCATCGCCTATGCCTTCCTGCCCGCCGTCACCGGCGCGCTCGCCGGTGGCCGCGTCGGCACCGCGATCCTCGCCGTGCTGCTCCCGCCGATGGCCCGCGCCGCCGTCACCGCCGCCGGGTACGCCGCGGGCGGCGGGCGCGGCTCGTGGCGCGCGGTCTGGGCGACCGCGCTGCTGCTGACCGTCTGCACCGCGTTCACCCCGGTGGTCTGGCCGATGGCCGCCGTCCTCGCGCTCGCCGCCGTCGCCCTCCCGCCGCGCCCCGAGCCAGGGCTGCTGCGCGCCAAGGCCGTCAGGATGGCCGCCCTGCTGGCCACGCCCGTGCTGCTGCTCGGACCGTGGTCGTGGTCGGCGCTGTTCGACCCCGAGGCGTTCCTGGCCGAGGCCGGGCTGCCGTTCGAGACGGGCGGGGCCGACGCGTTCCAGCTCCTCAACATCAACCCCGGCGGCCCCGGCACCCCCGGCACCTGGCTGCTGATCGGGCTGCTGCTCGCCGCGCTCGCCGCGCTGCTGCGGCACGAGCGGCGCCTGGCCGTCACCGCCGCGTGGGCCACCGCGCTGGTCGCGCTCCTCTTCGCCGTCTGGTCCGACGGCGAGGGCTGGGCCGGGCCCGCCACCCTCGTCTACGGCCTCGCCCTGCTGAGCGCCGCCGTCCTCGGCGCCGACGGCGCCAGGTACCGGGTCGCCGCGCAGAGCTTCGGCTGGCGCCAGCCCCTGGCCGTCGCCATCGCGGGCGCCGCCGCGGCGGGCCCGCTGCTCGTGGCCGCCGGATGGATCATCGGCGGCGCCGACGGCCCCCTGGAGCGCGCCAACCCCGTGCAGGTGCCCGCGTTCGTCGCGGAGGAGAGCTCGACGCGCGACCAGGCCCGCACGCTGGTGCTCGAGGGCGGCGGCGAGCCCGACGGGCCCGTCGGGCGCGTCGACTACACCCTGGTCCGCGGCTCCGGCGCCCGCCTCGGCGACGCCGACCTCGCCGAACTCCTCGGCGAGAACGCCCCGTTGAGCGCCGCCGTCGGCGATCTCGCCGCGGGCTCAGGGGCCGACCAGACGACCGTGCTCGCCGCGTACGCCGTGCGCTACGTCCTGGTGCAGGACGGCTCCCCGCGCGAGCTGCACCGCGTGCTCGACACCACCCCGGGGCTCCAGCGCCTCAGCCAGGAGGACGGCAGCGCCCTGTGGCGGGTGGACCGCGAGGTCTCCCGCGTCATGGTGGTGCCCCCCGATGAGCAGGGCGGGGCCGCCGCGGCCGTGCCCGTCGCGTCCGAGGCCGTCGAGGTCCACGCCGACGTGCCCGAGGGGCCCGAGGGCCGCGTGGTGCGGATGGCCGACGCCGCGTCGGACGGCTGGGTGGCCACCCTGGACGGCGAGCGGCTGACGCCCGTCACCGTGGGCGACTGGGCCCAGGGCTTCGAGCTGCCCGCGAACGGCGGCCGCCTCGACATCGTCCACGAGACCTCGGGCGGCCACACGCTGTGGACCTGGGCGCAGGGCTTCGGGCTGCTGGTCCTCACGGTCCTCGCGCTGCCGGGCCGCCGCCGCGAGCTGGACGACGACCTGCCCGACGAGCCCGCGCCCACCGCGCCCCCGACGGGCCGCCGCGCCAGGCGCGAGGCCGCCGCGGCCGCCGCGGCGGCCCCCGGCGTTCCCGATGAGGCGGGCGAGGGCCCGGAGACCGCGGAGTTCCCCGGCATCCCCGCCCAGCCCTTGGCGCCGCCCGAGGCCCCGCCCGCCCAGGACCCCGAGCCCGCCGCGCCCTACCCCGGCTACCCCGACCCGTACCACGAGCCCTACCGCGACGCGTACCAGGACCAGGGGTACTACCAGCAGGGCGGCTACCAGGACCAGGGGCACCAGGGGCAGTACCCGCAGCAGCCTCAGCAGCAGCGTTACGGCGACCAGATCCCGCAGCAGCAACAGCCCTACTACGACCCCGACCCCCCACACACGGCGCCGTACGACTATCCGGCCGACCACGGCGACGGGAGCCCTCAGCAGTGAACCGCGCGTCCCTCTCCCTCATCGCCGTCGTCACCGCCCTGGCCGCGGTGACCGGCTTCGCCTCGCTCGGCTCGGGCGACGACGAGATCGAGACCCTGGAGCTCGGCAGCCCACAGCCGGTCCAGCGCACCGCGCTCACCTGCCCACGCCCCACGGCGGCCGAGGCGTCATCGACGTGGTACACCGCGTTCACCCCGCCGACCGCCGGTGCTGGCGAGGGGGCGGGCGAGGGCGATGAGGCGGGCGCCGCGGCCCTGCTGCCCGCCGCCGAGCACGCCCCCGGCGCGCAGGCCCCCGACGAGGACGAGGAGGACGGCGAGAACGAGGCGCCCGAGCCCGTCGTCACCCTCGAGGCCCCGGGCACGCCGGTCACCACGCGCGTCAGGGACGCGGGGGCCCCGGCCCTGACCGGCACGGCTGAGGGCGCGCTCGCCCCCGGCTGGACCGTGCAGCAGACCACGTCCGTCACCTCGGGCGTCGGCAGCGGCCTGCTCGGCACGTCGTGCCAGATCCCGGACACGGACTTCTGGTTCGCCGGGGCGAGCACCGCGGAGAGCCGTTCCGACTACGTCCACATCACCAACCCCGACGAGGCCGCCACCGTCGTCGACATCGACCTCTACGGGCCCGAGGGGCGCATCGAGGCGGAGGCGGGCCAGGGCATCACCGTGCCAGGCGGCGCCACCGTGCCGATCCGGCTCTCGACGCTGCACGCGGACGAGGTCGAGGACCTGGCCGTGCGGGTCGCCGCCCGCACCGGGCGCGTGGGCGCGCAGATCGAGGCGCTCGACAGCGAACGCGGCTCCGACTGGCTGCCCCCCAGCACCGCCCCCGCCGGGGAGGCCGTGCTCCCGGGCATCCCGGGCGACGCGGAGAGCGTGCGGCTCGTGGCGTTCGCGCCGGGCGACGAGGACCTCACGCTCGACGTCTCCCTGGCCGGGCCATCGGGCACCATCACCCCCGCGGGGAACGAAACGGTCTCCGTCCACGCCGGGACGCTGACCGCCGTCGACCTCGGCCCCCTCACCCAGGGGGAGACGGGCTCCCTGGTGCTGACGCCCGCCGAGGGATCGGGCGGCGGCCCCGTTGTCGCGGCCCTCCAGGTGGTGCGCGGCGAGGACGACGAGCGCGAGGCCGCGTACATCACCGGCACCGCCCCCGTCGAGGGCCGCGCCACGATCTCGGGGAGCTCGGCGGACGGCACCCAGCTCTCCCTGGTCGCCCCTGGCGACGCGGTCGAGGTCGACGTCACCCTGTCCGCGGGAGCCGAAGGCGGCGAGCCGGTCACCGAGACCTACACCGTGGACGGCGCGACGACGCTGACGTTCGCGCCCGAGGTCCCCGACGGCACCGAGGGGCTCTACGCCCTGACGATCGAGCCGTCGGGCGGCCCCCTCTACGCGGCGCGGACGCTGAGCATGGAGAGCGAGGGGCGCGACACGTTCACCGTGCAGACCGTGCCCGACGACCGCTCCACGGTCGCCGTCCCCGAGACCGCCCCCGACCTGTCCGTGCTCGCCGACTGAGCGGCGGGCTCACTCCTGCCCGTACTTGGGGTCGACGGACTCGGGCGCGAGGCCGAGCAGCTCGGCCGCCTGCTCCACGACGACCTCGTGCACGAGCTGCGCGCGCTCGTCCTTGTCGCGGCTGCGCAGCTCGACGGGCCGCCGGTAGACCACGATCCGGTCGGGCCGCCCGCCCGAGGCCCGCTCGACACCGCCGAGCGGGACGACCCCGTCGGCCGACCCTTCGCCGTCCCGCGGCAGGAACGGCACCTCCCGCACGCCGAAGTCCACGCCCGCCAGCTGCGGCAGCCGCCGCCGCAGCCGCTCGGCCGAGTCGTGCACGAGGGAGTCGAACGTGTCCGCCCTGCTCACCGCGAGCGGAACCTGCGGCGGGGCGACGGGTCCGCGCATGCCGCGGCCGTGCCGGTCCCGGTGCCGATGACGGTCGGCCGGGCCGGACGGGACGGGGGGGACGCTGCCGGAAGTGTCCATCGCAACGACCATAGAGGACGCGGCGCCGCGGGGTCAGAACGCACCCGCGCACCGCTCGCGTTCCGGCCCCGACGGTGACCCTTGCGACGAATCCGTACAGGCCGGGCGCCCTGTCACGACACGGGCGGGTGACGCGGCGCCGATCCGTCGCGACCCGCTCAGGAGTGCGGTACGTTTCACCATCGTGAGCCCCGTACGTCGCTGTTCGCGCACCGCGTGCGCCCGCCCGGCCGTCGCGACGCTGACCTATGTCTACGCGGACTCCACCGCCGTTCTCGGCCCCCTCGCCACCTACGCCGAGCCGCACTGTTACGACCTGTGCGCCGAGCACTCCGAGCGGCTCACCGCCCCCCGTGGCTGGGAGGTCGTCCGCCTCGCCGTCGACGCGGGCGCGGCCCGGCCGAGCACCGACGACCTGGAGGCCCTGGCCGACGCCGTGCGCGAGGCCGCGCGCGCCCCCCAGCGCCGCGAGGCGCCCCCCGTCGCCGCCCCCGGGGCCGACCCCATGGAGGTCGCCCGCCGCGGGCACTTGCGGATCCTGCGTTCACCTGAGCCGTAACGCCCGGCCGGTACATTGAGGTGCGGAGCGCTCCTGACAGCACACACCGCCCATCCTCAAGACCTCAAGACAAGGGGTTAGCTGTGCCGGACCTGTCACAGATCGTGAAGGCCTACGACGTCAGAGGTGTGGTCCCCGACGAGTGGGACGAGCGCCTCGCCGAGCTCTTCGGCGCCGCCTTCACGGAGATCACCGGCTCACGCGCCATCGTCATCGGCCACGACATGCGGCCTTCGTCCCCCGGCCTCGCCCACGCGTTCGGCCGCGGCGCCGCGCGACGAGGCGCGGACGTCACGGAGATCGGGCTCTGCTCCACCGACCAGCTCTACTACGCGAGCGGCGCGCTCGACCTGCCGGGCGCCATGTTCACCGCGAGCCACAACCCCGCCCGGTACAACGGGATCAAGATGTGCCGGGCCGGCGCCAGGCCCGTCGGGCAGGACAGCGGCCTGGCCGACATCCGCGCGCTCGTCGAACGCTGGCTGGCGGAGGGCGCCCCCGAGCCGGCCGCCACGCGGGGCGCCATCCACAGGCGGGACGTCCTCGAGGACTACGCCGGCTACCTCACGTCCCTCGTGGACCTGACCTCCATCCGCCCGCTCAAGGTCGTCGTCGACGCGGGCAACGGCATGGGCGGCCACACCGTCCCCACCGTCTTCGCCGGGCTGCCCATCGAGCTCGACGCCATGTATTTCGAGCTGGACGGCACGTTCCCCAACCACGAGGCCAACCCCCTCGACCCGGCCAACATCGTGGACCTCCAGGCGCGCGTCAGGGCCACGGGCGCCGACGCGGGCCTCGCGTTCGACGGCGACGCCGACCGCTGCTTCGTCGTGGACGAGCGCGGCGAGCCCGTGCCCCCGTCCGCCATCACCGCCCTGGTCGCCGCCCGCGAGCTGGCCAAGGCGCCCGGGTCCGCGATCATCCACAACCTGATCACCTCGTGGACCGTCTCCGAGGTCGTCAAGGAACACGGCGGCACCCCGGTCCGCACGCGCGTGGGCCACTCGTTCATCAAGGCCGAGATGGCCGAAACCGGCGCCATCTTCGGCGGCGAGCACTCCGCGCACTACTACTTCCGCGACTTCTGGAACGCCGACACCGGCATGCTCGCCGCCCTCCATGTGCTGGCCGCCCTGGGCGAGCAGCCGGGGCCGCTGTCCGAGCTGGTCTCGGCGTACGACCGGTACGCCTCGTCCGGCGAGATCAACAGCCGCGTCGACGACCAGGCGGGCCGCGCCGCCGCGGTCAAGGGCGCGTTCGCCGACCGGCCGGGCGTCACGCTCGACGAGCTCGACGGCCTCACCGTGACCGCCGACGACTGGTGGTTCAACCTCAGGCCGTCCAACACCGAGCCGCTGCTGCGCCTCAACATCGAGGCCCGCGACAGCGCCACCGTCGACCGCGTCCGCGACGAGGTCCTGGCGATCGTCAGGGGCTGACGAGCCCCGGCCCCCGGCTTCCGGATGTCTGTGCGGCGTCCCTCCGGGTAGGGTGACCAGCGGAAGCCGGTCACCCAGGGAGGGACGCCATGCCGCTCGTCGAGGCCGCACTGCTTGACATCCTCGTCTGCCCCGCGTGCCACGCCACCCTCCGCGAGGAGGGCTCGGAGCTGGTGTGCAACGGCGAGGGCTGCTCGCTCGCCTACCCCGTGCAGGACGGCATCCCCGCCCTGCTGGAGAGCGAAGCCCGCCGCACCGGCTGACCCCGGGGCCCGGCACCGGAGTTGCCATGATCGACGAAACGCTGCTCGACGAGCCGCACGCGCTCGTCCGCGCCGACAGCCGCGGCCTCCTCCGTGCCGTCGCCGGCGCGGGCGCCCATGTGCGCACCGCGGCCCGCGCGGCCGACGAGTCGCCCGTGGCCCGCCTCACCCCGGACGACCGCCCCGGCACGCTGCTGATCGCGGGCACAGGCCCCGCCGTTCCGCTGGCCGCCGGGCTGCTCGCCGCCCTCGCGGGGGACGGCGTCCGCGTCGCCCCCATCGAGCCGACGGGTCCTTTCGCCGACCCCGGCGCGCTCACCTGGCACCTGCCCCGCTGGGTCGGCCCGCTCGACCTGCTGCTGATCCTCTCCGCCGACGGCGCAGAGCCGGGGCTGACGCTGCTGCTCGAGGCCGCGTACCGCCGCGGCTGCGCCACCGTCACCGTCGCGCCCGAGATCTCGCCGCTCGCCGAGGCCACCGCCCACCGCCGCGGCCTCGGCATCCCCTACGGGCCCGCCCCGCACGCCGAGCCCGCGGACCACCCCTTGGCACCCGGGCCCGCGTGGGCGCTCATCGCGCCGCTGCTGCCGCTCGGCGACCGGCTCGGCCTGTTCACCGCGCCCGCGGCCGACGTCCTGGCCATGGCCGACCGGCTCGACGCCGTGGCCGAGCGCTGCGGCCCCACCACGCGTACCCACGACAACGTCGCCAAGGCCCTCGCCGCCGAGTTCGCCGCGACCGTGCCACTGCTGTGGAGCGAGGGCCCCCTCGCGCACGCCGCCGCCCGGCACGCCGCGGCCACCCTCACCGGCCTCGCAGCCCGGCCCGCGCTCGCCGCGCCCGTGCCCGGCGCGTTCACCGAGCACGGCGCGCTGCTCGGCGGCAGCCTGGTGCCGGGCGCCGATCCGGACGACTTCTTCCGCGACCGCGTCGAGGAGCCCCAGCCGCTCCGCGCCCGCGTCCTGCTGCTGAGCGACACGGACTCCGAGGCGCCACCCGACCCCGCCGCGCCGGAGAACGCGCCCGGCGCGCCCCGCGTGCCCGGCGCGGCCTCGGCGGCGCGCGCCCTGGCGTTCGAGCGGGGCGTGGCGTTCAGCGAGCTGGCCTTCGCACGGGGCGGCGGGCCCCTCGAGACCGCCGCCGAGTTCGTCGCCCAGCTCGACTTCGCCGCCGTCTATCTCGCCCTGGCCGCGGGCTCGGGCTCCTGACGCCCGGGCCGCTGCCTCTCCGCCGCCGCTCTCGAAGCCCCGAAGGACTCACGCACCGATGGACCGCCTCGTCAACACCATCAGGACCTACGCGTGGGGCTCGGCCACCGCGCTGCCCGAGCTGCTCGGCACCGCGCCGACCGGCGACCCGCAGGCCGAGCTGTGGATGGGTGCCCACCCCGGCGCGCCCTCCCGCGTGGACCGCGGCGCCGGGCCCGTCTCGCTGGCCGACGCGATCGCCGCCGACCCCGTGGGCGAGCTGGGCGGGCCGACCGTGGAGGCGTTCGGGCCGCGGCTGCCGTTCCTGCTGAAGCTCCTGGCGGCCGAGACCCCGCTGTCCCTCCAGGTCCACCCCGACCTCGGCCAGGCTCAGGAGGGCTTCGCCGACGAGGAGGCGCGCGGCGTCCCGCTCGACGCCCCCCACCGGAGCTACAAGGACGCCAACCACAAGCCCGAGATGATCTGCGCGCTCACCCCGTTCGACGGGCTGTGCGGCTTCAGGCCCGCCGCCGAGGCCGCCGAGCTGCTCGACGGGCTCGGCGTCCCGCGCCTCAAGCCGTATGCCGACCTGCTGCGCGCCCGCCCCGAGGGCGAGGCGTTGCGCGACGTCCTCACCGCCGTGCTCACCGCCGAGCCCGAGGCCATGGCCGCCACGGTGAACGCCGCGGCCGAGGCGGCGGCGCGGCTCGCGCCCGAGCGCCCGGAGTACGCGCCCTACGCCGCCCTCGCCACCCACTACCCCGGCGACCCCGGCGTCCTGGCCGCGATGCTGCTGCACCACATACGCCTCGCGCCGGGCGAGGCCCTCTACCTCGGCGCCGGGGTCCCGCACGCGTACATCGAAGGACTCGGCGTCGAGATCATGGCCAACTCGGACAACGTCCTGCGCTGCGGCCTGACGCCCAAGCACGTCGACGTCCCCGAGCTGCTGCGCGTCGTCCGTTTCGAGGCGGCGCCCCCCGGCGTGCTGCGGCCCGCGCCCGCCCCCGACGGCTCGGGCGAGGAGGTGTACCCCGCGCCCATCGGTGAGTTCCGCCTCTCCCGCCTCCCGCTGGCCGCGGGCGACCCGGCCCGCGCCCTGCCATCGGGCACCCCGCAGATCCTGCTCTGCACGGCGGGCCGCGCCATGCTCACCGGGCCCGACGGCGCCCAACTCACCCTGGAACGCGGCGAGTCGGCGTACGTTCCCGCCGGGGAGGCCGTCCTGACCACCGGCGAGGGCACCCTGTTCCGCGCCACCACCGCGCCCTGAGCTGATCCGCGACCTGATCCATGACCTGATTCTGGCCGGGAATCACCGGCCGTCTTGAGCCGCGCCGGGGGCCTCGGTGTACATTCGGGCCGGAAGTCGACGTCGCTGCTGATGGCAGTCGGGCGGCCCGAGGGTCGGCCCGGCCGAGGGGTAAGAAGGCCCTCCGACGGACTGCGGGGTTTCGGACGTGCGCTCATGTCCGCATGCCCGTGGCCGCATCGTGTCCGCATCGCATCGCTTTGAGGAGCAGTCGTCATGTCAACGAGCGACTCCACCGCTCAGGACTTCAAGGTCGCCGACCTCTCGCTGGCCGACTTCGGCCGCAAGGAGATCACCCTCGCCGAGCACGAGATGCCCGGCCTGATGGCGATCCGCGAGGAGTACGCCGCCAGCCAGCCGCTGGCGGGCGCCCGCGTCACCGGCTCGCTGCACATGACCGTGCAGACCGCCGTGCTCATCGAGACCCTGGTCGCGCTCGGCGCCCGCGTCCGCTGGGCCTCGTGCAACATCTTCTCCACCCAGGACCACGCCGCCGCCGCGATCGCCGCCGCCGGCATCCCGGTCTTCGCCTGGAAGGGCGAGACCCTCGAGGAGTACTGGTGGTGCACCGAGCAGGCGCTGACCTGGTCCGACACCCCGACCGGCGGCCCCAACATGATCCTGGACGACGGCGGTGACGCCACGCTCCTGATCCACAAGGGCGTCGAGTACGAGAAGGCGGGCACGGTCCCCGACGTCTCCACCGCCGAGAGCGACGAGCACCGCGTCATCCTGGAGCTGCTGACCCGCACGGTCGCCGAGTCCCCCCGCAAGTGGACGCAGGCCGCCTCCGAGATCCGCGGCGTCACCGAGGAGACCACCACCGGCGTCCACCGCCTCTACGAGATGTTCCGCGAGGGCACGCTCCTGTTCCCCGCGATCAACGTGAACGACGCCGTCACCAAGTCGAAGTTCGACAACAAGTACGGCTGCCGCCACTCGCTCATCGACGGCATCAACCGCGCCACCGACGTCCTGATCGGCGGCAAGGTCGCCGTCGTCTGCGGCTACGGCGACGTCGGCAAGGGCTGCGCCGAGTCCCTCCGCGGCCAGGGTGCCCGGGTCATCATCACCGAGATCGACCCCATCTGCGCCCTCCAGGCCGCGATGGACGGCTACCAGGTCGCCCGCCTCGACGACGTCGTCGAGACCGCCGACATCTTCGTCACCGCCACGGGCAACAAGGACATCATCCTGGCCGCCGACATGGCCCGGATGAAGCACCAGGCGATCGTCGGCAACATCGGCCACTTCGACAACGAGATCGACATGGCGGGCCTCGCCAAGCTCCCCGGCGTGGTCCGCGACGAGGTCAAGCCGCAGGTCCACACGTGGACGTTCCCCGACGGGCACACGATCATCGTGCTGTCCGAGGGCCGCCTGCTGAACCTCGGCAACGCCACGGGCCACCCGTCGTTCGTCATGTCCAACAGCTTCGCCAACCAGACGATCGCCCAGATCGAGCTGTTCGCGAAGACCAACGAGTACCCCACGGGCGTCTACACGATCCCCAAGCACCTGGACGAGAAGGTCGCCCGCCTCCACCTCGACGCCCTCGGCGCGCGCCTCACCGAGCTGCGCCCCGAGCAGGCCGCCTACATCGGCGTCCCCGTCGAGGGCCCCTACAAGCCGGACCACTACCGGTACTGATCGAAGCACCACCGCCCGGCCGCGCCCCGGCGCGCGGCCGGGCGCGTGCGCCGACACCCATGCCACGCGGCCGCTACAGCCTCCACGACCCCGGCGACGGCGCCCCCCTCGGCGAGGAGCGCTTCCAGTGCGCCCCCGGCCCGGGCGGCTGGCGCTATGTCTCCCGGACGTTCGCCACCGACGGCGAGCCCACCGGCTCCCTCGACCTCACCCTCGACGCGCTCGGCCGCCCGATCCGCCTCGAACTGACCGCCGCCGACTGGCGGATCCGCGGCGCCGCCCTCCACGGCGTCACCTGGGTCCGCGCCTCCACCGCGGGCGGCGACGGCACCGAGGGCAACGCCGCCGCCCGCGCGTTCACCGGCGCGTCCCCGGCCTTCCTGATCGCCACCGCCCAGCTGCTGCGCGCGGCCGAGTCGGGGCCGGGGGGGCGCGTGCGGCTTGTGGCGTTCACCCCGCCCGTCCTCGCGCCCCGCACGGTCGACGAGCACTGGACCCTGACCGGCACGGACGTCCACGCCGAGGACGGCGCGTCGCTCGCCGTCGACACCTACCGCGTCGACGACCTGGCGACCGGGGAACGGCGCACGATCCACCTCGGCGGGGATGTCGTCCTGGCCGCTCCCGGCGTCGAGTTGGAGGACCTGGACGGGCCCCCGGCCACGCTCACCCCGGGGGAGTGAACCCGGTCCTCCGCTCCGGTGGCGGCGCCTCGGGCCGGTACGACTCCCGCGGCCGCGGCTGTGGCTCCGGTAGGGGAGGCGGCGGCGCGGCCGGTGCCACGGGCGCCGCGGCCGGGGCCCCGAACGTCCGCTCCGCCTCCCGCCGCTGCCGCTCCCCCGCCACCGCGCTCAGATACGCGGCCGGGTGCAGCCCCGGGGGCGCGGGCGTCCCCACGCGCGCCACCATGTCGTCGGCCAGCCGCACCGCCATCGACCACGCGACGCCCTGGTCCAACTGCCGTATCCGCGACAGGTACTGGCGCACCGCGAGCCACAGGCTGTCAGGCACCCGCGACAGGTCGAGCTCGGCCAGCTGTCCCGCGACGGCGGGCGGCGGGGGCGCGACCGGCAGCGCGCGGCTGCCCGGCACGCGCTCCCGCACCACCATCGTTCCCGCGAAGACATCCCCGAGCCGCCGCCCCTCCGCGGACACGAGCGACGCGATCGCCGCGACCGAGCCCGCGGTGAAGATGATCTCGACGAAGCCGATCGCCCCGCGCACCAGCGCGTGGCGGAACCTGACGGGCCCCCCGTCGTTCCGCACGACCCGCAGCCCGAACGCCAGCTTCCCCAGCGAACGCCCACGGCTGAGCGTCTCGACCGCCACCGGGCCGCCGACGAGCACCAGGATGAGCAACGCCACCCCCACCGCCTGCGCGGCGGCGGGCCCCAGCGGCAGCACGCTGCTCAGCAGGACGACCGACACCAGCAGGTACACGCCCACGATCACCACCAGGTCGATCGCCAGCGCCATCGCCCGGCTCGGCAGCCGCGCCACCTGCAACCCCAGCACCACGGCGTCACCCGTGACCAGCCGACTCATTCCACCCACCTCCCCGACCCAGTCTGTCACCGCCGTCTGACAAGCTCTGAGTATGGATGTCGACGTGTTCGTCGCCGCGCACCGGGACGAGTGGACCCGCCTCGAGGGGCTGCTGCGCCGCTCCCGCCGTTCCCTCACCGGGGCCGAGGCGGACGAGCTCGTCACGCTCTACCAGCGCACGGCCACGCATCTCTCGCAGCTCCAGTCGGCCGCGCCCGACCCGGCGCTCATCGGCAGGCTGACCACGCTGGTCGCCCGCGCCCGCAGCGCGGTCGTCGGCTCCCGCCGCTCGACGTGGCGGGACGCGCTCGGCTTCTTCACGACGGGCTTCCCCGCCGCCTGCTACCGGACGCGCCACTGGTGGGTGCCCACCGCGCTGCTGTTCACGGCCCTGGTCGCCGGGCTCGGCTGGTGGATCGCGGACAGCCCCGATGTCCAGGCCCGGATCGCCGCCCCCGACGACCTGCGCGAGATGACGCGCCCAGGCGGCAGCTACGAGACGTACTACTCCAGCAGCCCGGCCGCCGCGTTCTCCGCCCAGGTGTGGACGAACAACGCACAGGTCGCGGGCCTCTCCCTGGCCCTTGGCACCCTGCTCGGCCTGCCGGTCCTCTGGCTCCTCCTCCAGAACGCCGTGAACGTCGCGCTCGGCGTGGGGCTCATGGCGTCGGCGGACCGGCTGGACGTCTTCCTCGGCCTGATCCTGCCGCACGGGCTGCTCGAGCTGACCGCGGTGTTCGTCGCCGCGGGCGTCGGACTGCGCCTGGGCTGGACGGTGATCGACCCGGGCCCGCGGACACGGCTCACGGCCCTGGCCCAGGAGGGCCGGGCGGCGCTCGGCATGGCCATCGGCCTGGCCGTGGTGCTGCTGATCTCCGGCGTGATCGAGGGCTTCGTCACCCCGTCGGGGCTGCCCACATGGGCTCGCGTCGCCATCGGCGTCGCCGCCGAACTGGCCTTCCTCGCCTATGTGTTCATCCTGGGCCGCCGGGCGGTCGCCGCGGGCGAGACGGGTGACGTGGCGGAGGCCGACCGTCCCGCCGAGGCCCCCGTCGCGGCGTGACCCCACCCCACTCGGCTTGACGCTCCCGCCACACGGGCGTAACGTTGCCCGAGCGCTCTTGACAGGGCGCACTCCACCACAAGCACTCAAAGGCCCGTGAGGGTTTCTTTGGTCTGCCTGGAATGGGGATCTCGGGGCCGGATTTGGAATTCGGTGGGGATTGCTTCTAGAGTGGTGGACACAGCGAAGGGAAACGCCCGGAGGGTCCTGAGAGGGGCTTGAAGGAAGTGTCCGTTCCTTGAGAACTCAACAGCGTGCCAAAAGTCAATGCCAGTTGTATTG
>NZ_RBDY01000011.1 GCF_003626575.1 Streptomyces radicis
CGCCGCCGACACCCTCAAACGCATCCACCACCCCCACCCCCACGAAGACTTCACCACCACCCCCACCACCACCCGCCTCACCACCCACCTCGAAACCAAAACCATCTGGCACACCACAGGACAGTGACCCCACCCACCCCGGAAGGGCTCGCCCCCCGCCTCACCACGGCGTGGGCCCGCGAGCCCTTCCCTCCGGATCCCACCCCCAGCGTCTTCCTCGCGGGGCCCACACCCCGCCACCCCGACGTCCCCTCGTGGCGCCCCGCCGCGCTCACCCACCTCGCCGCACAGTGGCGCGGTCCTGAGCTCCTGACCGTTCTCACGCCCGAGTCCCGCGACGGCCACCGGGCCGCGCACTACGACGATCAGGTGGACTGGGAGACCGACGCCCGCGCGGCGGCCGACGCCATCCTGTTCTGGATTCCCCGGGACCTGGCCACGCTCCCCGGCTTCACCACGAACGTGGAGTTCGGCCTCGACGTGGGGACGGGACGTGCCGTTCTCGGCTGCCCGCCGGACTGTCCGAATCCCGAGCGGAATCGCTATCTCATCCATGTGGCCCGCCGCCATGGCGTGCCCGTGTGCGAGACGTTGGGCGCGACGGTCGCCGCCGCACTGGTTGTCGTGCGGTCGCGTTAGGGTGGCGACCATGCCGCTGAGCCGAGTTGAGCGAGAGCAGTTCCTCGCCGAGCCCCATATCGCCGCGTTGGCCGTGGACGCGGGGGAGGGGCGGGGGCCGCTCACCCTTCCGATCTGGTACGCGTACGAGCCCGGCGGCGAGGTGACCGTCCTGACCGGCGCCGACTCGCGCAAGGCGCACCTCATCAAGGCCGCGGGCCGGTTCAGCCTCATGGTCGAGCGCGTCGAGCCCACCATCCGCTATGTCAGCGTCGAGGGATCGGTCGTCGGGACCGCCGAGGGCACGCGCGAGGTCCTGCACGGGCTGGCCGCGCGCTACCTGCCCGCCGAGAAGGTGGACGGCTACGTCGCGTACGCGCTCGCCGACCACGGCGAGCAGATCGTCTTCCGCATGCGGCCCGAGCACTGGTACAGCTCGGACCTCGGCGCGCTCTAGCCCGCGCTACGGCGTGGGCGCCAGCCCCTCGTAATACGCCTTCTGCGCCGGGTAGTAGGCGTCGAAGTCCGGCGCCGCCACCGCCCCGCCCTCGCGGGACGCGGTCAGCAGGCCCAGGTAGTACTCCCAGCCGGGGCCGATCTCGCCGATCCCCTCGGCGGAGGGGCGGTGGTGGACCAGCCGCAGCGTCGTTCCGCCGTCCCCGTTCTCGTCGAGCAGCAGCTCCATGGGCCACGAGCCCGCCTCGTCGTCCATCGAGACGGCCAGGCGGCGCGGCGGCTCACAGGCGTCGATGCGCACCGCGCACCAGGGCGCCTCCGCCTCGAACGCCATCCGCACCTCGATCGTTCTCCCGGGCGCGGCCTCGCCCCGCCACGGGCCGAACCACCGTGCGGTGCGCTCGGGTTCGGTCACACTGGCCCAGACGTCGTCGATCGAGCCGCGGTAGGTGCGGGTGAGGATCAGGTCGTAGCCCGTGTCCGTGGGGAGCAACTGCCCGGTGGGCACGGGTGGTTCGGTGGATGTCATGCGCTGTCCCTCCTTGTCGTGCCGCCGGGGCGGCCCTCATCGGCCCGTTCGCGGTGCCGCCGGTCCCTGCGGGCGCGCGCCACCTCGGTCCCCAGCGCGTCGAACCGCTGGGCCCAGGGCGACGGCTGCTCGAACTGGGCCAGCCACGCCGTCAGTTGGGCAAGCCGGGACGGATCGAGCGCATAGAGGCGCCGCCGCCCGTCCGCCTCGTCGGTGACCAGCCCGCTCTCCCGCAGCACGCGCAGATGGCGGCTGACGGCGGGCCTGCTGACGGAGAACCGCTCGGCGATCTCACCGGCGGAGAGCCGGGTGTGGCGCAGCATGACCAGGATCTCGCGGCGCACGGGGTCGGCGATCGCGCCCGCCACGCCGCTCAACTCGTCGCTCAGCTCCTCATCGGCCACACCTGAAGCGTAACCTATGGGTTACGCGTTGGCGAGGCGTTCGCCCAGCCGCCGCAGCGCCGGGCCCGGGTCGAGGCCCAACTCCTCGGCCAGCCGCAGCCGTACGCGTTCGAACGACGCCCGCGCCTCCGCGTGCCGCCCCTCGCGGTGCAGGGCGAGGATCAGCTGCCCCGCCATGCGCTCGTCGAGCGGGTGGTCCACGGCCCTGGCCGCCAGCTCGTCGAGCAACGGGCCCTGTCGGCCCAGGCGCAGCGCCACGTCGGCCGCGTCGAGGCGGGCCGCGAGGCGCTCCGCGGCGAGCCGTTCGCGCTGGGCGCGGAACCAGGGGGCGTCCGCCCCGGCGAACGCCTCGCCCCGCCACTGCCCCAGCGCCTCGTCCCACAGCGCGGCGGCCTCCTCGTCGCGCTCCGCCGCCCCGGCCCTGACCGCCAGCGCGCGGAAACGGCACACGTCCACCGCCGCGGGGCCCGCCTCCGCCTCGAGCCGGTAACCCGCCCGATCGCGCACGATGTCCGCGCCGCCCCCGGCCAACGCCCGCCGCAGCCGCGACACATAGCCGTGCAGCGCCGACGTGCCGCGCGGCGGGCGCGCGCCCCACACACGGCGCGCCAACTCCTCGCCCGGAACGGCCGTTCCCGGCTCGAGCAGCAGCGCGCCCAGCACGTGCCGCTGCCGCGCGTGCCCGATGTCCAACGGCTCGGCGCCCCGCCAGGCGGCGATCTCACCCAGCACGCCGAGCCTCAAGGCGCCCCCGCTCACCAGGACTTGTCGAGGTCCAGGGCGTAGAACGCGAGCGTGACCTCCCCGAGCCGCCCACCTCTGTCACTCTCACTCATGACCGACACCCTAGAGGTGTTCTGTTACGGCGCCCGGGGGGTGACTGCTGTCCATGGACGGGGGCGGCTACGGAGGGTCCGGTGGTGCGCCTCGTCGGCCGGTTGGTCGCTCTCGTTGCGGTGCGGGTCAACGATGGGCACCTACGGGGGGCGTCGGGTGTGCGGCCGTCTCGGTCACCGGTCTGGCCCGAAGGGTGCGCGCTACCCCGGCCGACCACGCGGAAATCGGCCACCCGCAAAGCGGTATCCGCTGCGCCCGTCCGGCGACCCGACGGGACAAGACAGCGCGGCGGACAACGCGCACCACCGGACCCTCCGTAGCCGTCCGGGAACGGTCAACCCCCGGCGGGACACCGTGTCCCGCCGGGGCCAAGGCCGCTCAGCCGAGCAGCGTGAGCGCCTTGTTGAACGTGGCCGACGGGCGCATCACGGCCGTCGTCCTGGCCGGGTCCGGGTGGTAGTAGCCGCCGATGTCGGCGGGCGAGCCCTGCACCGCGACCAGCTCGTCCAGGATGGTCTGCTCCTGCTCGGCCAGCGTCCTGGCCAGCGGCCCGAACGCCTCGGCGAGCCGCGCGTCCTCGGACTGGCCCGCCAGCTCACTCGCCCAGTACAGCGCGAGGTAGAAGTGGCTGCCACGGTTGTCGAGGCCACCGACGCGGCGGCTCGGCGACTTGTTCTCGTCGAGGAACGTCGCGGTGGCGCGGTCCAGCGTGTCGGCGAGGATCTGGGCGCGCGCGTTGCCCGTGGTCTGCGCCAGGTGCTCGAAGCTGACCGCGAGCGCCAGGAACTCGCCCAGGCTGTCCCAGCGCAGGTAGTTCTCCTTGACCAGCTGCTGCACGTGCTTGGGCGCCGAGCCGCCCGCGCCCGTCTCGAACAGCCCGCCGCCGTTGATCAGCGGGACCACCGACAGCATCTTGGCGCTGGTGCCGAGCTCCAGGATCGGGAAGAGGTCCGTCAGGTAGTCACGCAGGACGTTGCCGGTGACGGAGATGGTGTTCTCGCCCCTGCGAATGCGCTCAAGGGAGAACGTGATCGCGTCCACCGGCGACTTGATCTCGATCGTCAGGCCCTCGGTGTCGTGCTCGGGCAGGTACGTGTTGATCTTCTCGATCAGGCTGGCGTCGTGCGCGCGGCCCTCGTCGAGCCAGAAGACGGCCGGGTCGCCCGTGGCGCGGGCGCGGCCGACCGCCAGCTTGATCCAGTCCTGGACCGGGATGTCCTTGGTCTGGCACATGCGCCAGATGTCGCCCGCGCTCACCGCGTGCTCGAGCAGCGCCGTGCCGTTGCCGTCGACGACACGGACCGTGCCCGTGGCGGGGATCTCGAACGTCTTGTCGTGGCTGCCGTACTCCTCGGCCTTCTGCGCCATCAGGCCCACGTTGGGCACCGAGCCCATGGTGGCCGGGTCGAAGGCGCCGTTCGCGCGGCAGTCGTCGATCGCGGCCTGGTAGATACCGGCGTAGCTGCTATCGGGAATGACCGCCAGCGTGTCCGCTTCCTGACCGTCGGGGCCCCACATGTGACCGGACGTGCGAATCATCGCGGGCATCGAGGCATCCACGATGACATCGCTCGGGACGTGCAGGTTGGTGATGCCCCGGTCGGAGTCGACCATGGCGAGCTCAGGGCCATCGGCCAGCTCCGCCTCGAACGACGCCTTGATCTCCTCGCCCTCGGGCAGCGCGTCGAGGCCCTTGATGATGCCGCCGAGACCGTCGTTGGGGGTGAGGCCCGCCGCGGCGAGCGTCGCGCCGTGCGCGGCGAACGTCCTGGGGAAGAACGCGCGCACCGCATGACCGAAGATGATCGGGTCCGACACCTTCATCATGGTGGCCTTGAGGTGCACCGAGAACAGCACGCCCTCGGCCTTCGCCCGCGCCACCTGCGCCGTCAGGAACTCCCGCAGCGCCGCCACCCGCAGCACCGCCGCGTCCACGATCTCGCCCGCGAGCACCGGTACCGACTCGCGCAGCACCGTCGTGCTGCCGTCGTCCCCGGCCAGCTCGATGCGGAGCGAGCCCGCCTCGGCGACGATCGCCGACTTCTCCGTGGAACGGAAGTCGTCGCCTTCCATGTGCGCGACGTTGGTCTTGGAGTCGGCCGACCAGGCGCCCATGCGGTGCGGGTGCGCCTTGGCGTAGTTCTTCACCGATGCGGGCGCGCGGCGGTCGGAGTTGCCCTCGCGCAGCACGGGGTTGACCGCGCTGCCCTTGACCCGGTCGTAACGGGCGCGGATGTCGCGCTCCTCGTCCGTCTTCGGGTCGTCGGGGTAGTCGGGCAGCGCGTAACCCTGCTCGCGCAGCTCGGCGATGGCCGCCTTGAGCTGCGGGATCGAGGCCGAGATGTTGGGCAGCTTGATGATGTTGGCCTCGGGGGTGCGGGCCAGCGCGCCCAGCTCGGCGAGGGCGTCGTCGATGCGCTGGCTCTCCGCCAAGCGCTCGGGGAAGCTGGCGATGATCCGCCCGGCCAGGGAGATGTCACGGCTCTCCACGCCGACACCCGCGGTCGAGGCGTACGCCTCGACCACCGGCAGGAACGAATACGTCGCCAGGGCCGGGGCCTCGTCCGTGTGCGTGTAGATGATGGTCGAGTCAGTCACCGCGTTGCTCCGCTCACGTCTCTGCAACCTTGCTTGACATTGCTTGACATCAAGATATCTGGTGCCCGCGCCGCGCCGCACGGTGCCCGCGCCAGCGGCACGGTGTCTGAGCCAGCCGCACGCGCAGCCCGGGCAGCAGCGTGGCCATCAGCCCGGCCATGGCGGTGTGCGGCGGCTCGGTCGCGCGGCCCTCGCGGCCCGGCGGCTGGACCGGGACCACCTCGGACCTCGGGCGCGAGCGCCCGCTGCCACGACCGGTGGACGGACGCGCCGAGGCCAGCGCACGGCAAGCGGAACAGCCGCCGCCACCGCGACCGCGCGGGGGCGCCGTGCCGCACGAGGGCGCCGACGCGACGGGGCGCGGCCTCGCCGTGCTCACCGACCCGTGGGGCGCCACGTTCGCGCTCATCGAACTCCCCCCCGGATCCCCCACGCCACGCCCCTTCGCGCACTCTTCCCTTCCGCACAGGTTTCTGTGCGCGCGGCCTTCAGCGCGCCGCCGAGGTCAAGTAGGGTTCGCGGGCGTTCGTCGGCACCACCGACGTGCGAAGCCACCATGCTGTGGAGGTAGTTGATGAGCCAAGGTTCGATCTTCCTCTGGGAGCTGCTCGGCACCTCCGTGCTGATCCTGCTGGGCACCGGCGTCGTCGCGAACAACGTGCTGCGCCGCACCAACGGCAACGGCGGAGGCCCCCTCTTCATCAACATCGGCTGGGGATTCGCGGTGTTCACCGGCGCGAGCCTCGCGGCACCCACCGGCGCCCACCTCAACCCCGCCATCACGCTCAGCCTCGCCATCGCCGACAAGGCCGAGTGGTCGGACGTCCCGATGTATCTGCTGGGTCAGATGGTCGGTGGCGTCCTGGGCGCGGTGCTCTGCTGGGCCACCTACAAGCTCCAGTTCGACGACCATCCGGAACCCGGCGGCACGCTCGGCATATTCGCCACCGCGCCCCAGATACCCCACCGCGTCTGGAACTTCGTCTCCGAGGCCATCGGGACCTTCGTCCTGGTGGCCTTCGTGCTGTTCTCGCCGGTCTTCACCGACGCGGGCGGGGTCCCCAACTTCGGCAACGCCGCGCTCGGTTACGCCGGTGTCGCCTTCGTGGTGATCGTGATCGGCACATCGCTCGGCGGCCCCACGGGCTACGCCATCAACCCCGCCCGCGACCTCGGCCCGCGCCTGGCCTACGCGTTCCTGCTGCCCATCAAGGGCAAGGGCGACGCGCAGTGGGGCTACGCCTGGGTGCCGGTGGCTGGCCCCATCGTGGGCGGCGCGCTGGCGGCCCTCCTCTTCCTGGCCTACCCCTCGGCATGAGTTGATGGACTCCGTGAACACAACGCCGCCGCTGATACCGCGTCCCGAGTCCCTCCGCGTCCTCGACGGCCACTTCGCCATCGGCCCCGACACCGGTGTGCGCGGACCCGATGACATCGCCGAGCTGGCCCGCGAGCTGCTCGGCGCGCACGGCTCGGGCTCCGAGATCGAGCTGACCCTCACCGACGACCCCGCCCTCGGCGCCGAGGGCTACCGCCTGGCGATCACCGGGGACGGCGTCCGCGCCGAGGCCGCCGCCCCCGCCGGGCTCCGCTGGGCGGTGCAGACGCTGCGCCAGCTGGCCCGCGAGGGGCGTCTGCCCCGGGTGGAGATCACCGACCGCCCCCGGTTCGCCTGGCGCGGCTCCCTGCTGGACGTGGCGCGCTGGTGCCACCCGCTGCCGTTCCTGTACAAGTACGTCGACCTGCTGGCCCTCCACAAGCTGAACACCCTGCATCTGCACCTCACCGATGACCAGGGCTGGCGTTTCGAGGTGAAGCGCTATCCGAGGCTGACCGAGTTCGGTGGCTTCAGGACCGGTTCCGTGGTGGGCCACAACCGCGAGGGGCGCGAGAACGACGTTCCCCATGGCGGCTTCTACACCCAGGACGAGCTGCGCGACCTCGTCACCTACGCCGCCCGCCGCGGGGTGCGGATCATGCCGGAGATCGACGCGCCCGGGCACATGCAGGCGGCGATCGCGGCCTACCCCTGGCTGGGCAACGACCCCGACCGGCAGCTGCCGGTGCGCGTCCGCTGGGGCATCTCCAAGCATGTCCTCAACACCGCCGAGGGCACCGTGGAGTTCGTGCGGCAGGTGCTCGACGAGCTGACCGACGTCTTCCCTTTCGAGTATGTCCACATCGGCGGCGACGAGGTGCCGCCCGACGAGTGGGCCGTGAGCGTCGACGCCGGGCGGCGGATCGCCGCCGAGGGCCTCGACGGGCCCGAGCGCCTGCTGGGCTGGTGGGCCGGGCAGCTGGCCGCCCACCTCGGCAAGCTCGGCAGGAGGGCCGCGGTCTGGGACGAGCTGATCGAGCAGGGCGTGCCCGAGGGCGCCGCGGTCTTCGCGTGGCGGGGCGTGGACCGCGTGGAGCTGGCGACGCGTTCGGGCATCGACGTGGTCGCCGCGCCCGAGGAGTTCACCTATCTCGACTGGGCCGAGGCGGACGGGCCCGACGAGCCGCTGGCCATCCGGCACGGCCTGCCGCTCGACAAGGTGCACGGCTTCCGCCCGCTTCCTTCCGTGCTCGGCGTCCAGGGCCAGCTGTGGAGCGAGTACCTGCCCACCACCGACCTGGTGGAGTGGCGCGCCTACCCCAGGCTCGCCGCACTCGCCGAGGTGGGCTGGTGCGCGGGGGAGCGGGACTTCCCCGACTTCGCCGACTTCCACGCCCGGCTGACCGGCCACCTCCCGCTGCTCGACGCGCTCGGCGTGCGCCACCACCCGGTCGCGCCCCTGGGACAGGGCTGACGGCGGCCTGACAAGCGGAAGGCCTGACAAGCGGAAGGCCCGGGCGGTGAGGGCCGCCCGGGCCGCCGCGGCCTACGAGGGGGTCAGACCCCGACCGGGTCGGGCTTCTCGGTCGTGACCCGCCCAGGGGTCGGCGCGTCGTCGGGCGCCTCGGGCCCGGGCGGCGCCCCGTGTCCGTGGTCGACGAGCGTCGCCTCGTCGAACGGCACGCGCCCCGCGAGCACCTCCCGCATCCGTTCCTTGTCGACCTCCTTGGTCCACACGCCGATGACGACCGTGGCCACGGCGTTGCCCGCGAAGTTGGTCAGCGCGCGGGCCTCGCTCATGAAGCGGTCGATGCCGACGATCAGCCCGACGCCGTCGAGCAGCTCGGGCCGGTGCGACTGGAGGCCGCCCGCCAGGGTGGCCAGGCCCGCGCCCGTGACCCCGGCCGCGCCCTTGGAGGCGATGATCATGAAGACCAGCAGCGAGATCTGCTCGCCCAGCGTCAGCGGGTCGCCCATCACCTCGGCGATGAACAGCGACGCCATGGTGAGGTAGATCGCCGTGCCGTCCAGGTTGAACGAGTAGCCGGTCGGCACGGTGATGCCGACGACCGGCCTGCTCACGCCGACGTGCTCCATCTTGGCGATGAGCCGCGGCAGCGCCGACTCCGACGAGGACGTCGACAGGATCAGCAGGAACTCCCTGCCGAGGTAGCGCAGCAGGGAGAACAGGTTGACGCCCGCCACCAGGCGGAGCAGCAGGCCGAGGATGCCGATCACGAAGATCAGACACGTCGCGTAGAAGCCGATCATGATGATCGCGAGCGACCTCAGCGCGTCCACCCCGGTCTCGCCGACCACGGCGGCGATCGCGCCGAACGCGCCCACCGGGGCCAGCCACATGATCATCGCGAGGATCCTGAACACCAGCCGCTGGATGTGCTCCACGCCGCGCAGCACCGGCGCGCCCGCCGAGCCCATGGCCTGGAGCGCGAAGCCCGCGAGCAGCGCGATCAGCAGCGTCTGGAGCACCTCGCCCTCGGTGAACGCCGAGACCAGCGTGGTCGGGATGATGCCGAGCAGGAAGTCCACCGTGGACTCGCTCGCGCCCTCCGCCTGGGCGGCGCCCGCGTCGGCGGTGGCCTCGGTGATGTGCAGCCCTGAGCCGGGCTCGAGGAAGTTGCCGACGAGCAGGCCGACCGCCAGCGCCAGCGTGGACATCACCACGAAGTAGCCGAGCGCGAGGCCGCCGACGGCGCCCACCTTGGCGGCCTTGCGGACCGATCCGATGCCCAGCACGATCGTGCAGAAGATGATCGGGGAGATCATCATCTTGATCAGATTCACAAAGCCGGTACCCAGGGGCTTCAGCTCCACGCCGGCGTCGGGGAAGGCCAGGCCCACCACGATGCCCGCGGCCACCGCCAGGATGACGGCGATGTACAGATAGTGGGTCCGGTCGCGCCGACGGGCGCCCTTCCCGTCCGGTTTTCCGTCCGGTTCCGTCGTCGTGGTGGGGGCCACGGTGGTCTCCTCGTCGTCGTGGAGCGGTGGGTGAAGTGCGAGCGGCTCGCGTGGCGCTCGGAGTGCCCGGGGCCACGGCGGAAGCCGGGGCGTGCCTCGCGCCCGGCGTCCCGGTGACTCTCCACCCGCCTGTGACCCCCGTCACGGTTGCGTTCATATCGTTCGCCGGCCACCGAAACGTGGGTTCCCCCCACGTTGACCGTCCGTGCACACTGTCGACATGCGACTGCCTCGTCCCCGGAGCCTCGCCGGCCAGCTCTTCGCCCTCCAGGCGGCGCTGGTCGCCGTGCTGGTCGCCGGGTGCGTCGTGTTCGCCTATGTCACCGACCGGGAGCAGGCCGAGGACGCCGCCCTCGACCAGGTGACCGCCGCCGCGCGCGCCATCGCCAGCTCGCCCTACGTCCGCGAGGCCGCCCTCTCGCCCGACCCCTCGCCCGCGCTCCAGCCGTACGCGGAGGGCGTACGCCGCGACACCGACATCACCTTTGTCACGATCATGGACACCGAGGGCGTCCGGTGGACCCACCCCAACCCCGAGCGCATCGGCGAGCACTTCGTCGGCCACACGCGGCAGGCCATCGAAGGCGCCACGTTCACCGAGACCTACACCGGCACCCTGGGCCGCTCCGTCCGCGTGGTCACCCCCGTGCGCTCGGGGCCCGAGGGCGGCGGCGAGGTGATCGCCCTGGTCAGCGCGGGGCTCACCGTCGAGGCCATCGGCGACCGGCTGGCCGGGCAGGTCACCGCGCTGCTCGTGGTCGCCGCCTCGGCGCTCGCGCTCGGCGGGGCCGTCACCTATGGCCTCAGCGCCCGGCTGCGCCGCCACACCCACGGGATGAACGCCGCCGAGCTCGGCCGCATGCACGACTACCACCAGGCGACCCTGCGCGCCGTCCGCGAGGGGCTGCTGCTCGTCGACTCATCGGGCAGGGTCGGGCTGATCAACGACGCGGGCCGCGACCTCCTCGGCCTCACGGGCGACCCGGCGGGCCGGCACGTCAGGGACCTGGGCCTGCCGGACCCGTTGACCGACGCGCTGCTCTCCCCGGGGCCCCGCGTCGACGAGGTGCATGTCACCGAGGACCGGATCGTCGCGCTCAACACCTCGCCCGTCTCGGGCGGCGAGCGCCACGGCACCGTGGTCACCCTGCGCGACCACACCGAGCTCCAGGCGCTGGCCGGTGAGCTCGACTCGGTGCGCGGCTTCGCCGAGGCGCTGCGCTCCCAGGCGCACGAGGCCGCCAACCGCCTGCACGCCGTCGTCTCGCTGATCGAGCTCGGCCGCGCCGACGAGGCCGTGGAGTTCGCCACCGCCGAGCTCGAGCTGGCGCAGGCGCTGACCGACCAGGTGGTGGGCGCGGTCGGCGAGCCGGTGCTGGCCGCGCTGCTGCTCGGCAAGGCCGCCGAGGCGAACGAGCGCGGCGTCGAGCTGGTCCTGGCGCCCGAGAGCCGCATCGACGACGGGCTGCTCCCGCCCACCCTGCCCGCCCGCGACCTGGTGACCATCCTCGGCAACCTGGTCGACAACGCGGTTGACGCCGTCGTCGGGGCCGCGGCCGACGTCGCCATGGGTCCCACGGGCGCGCGCGTCACCGTGACGGCGCGCGCCGAGGACGGCGAGCTGCTGCTCGCGGTGCGCGACACGGGCCCGGGGCTGTCCCCCGAGGCCGTGGACGCCGCGTTCCGCCGGGGCTGGACGACCAAGCCCGCCGAGGGCGAAGGGCCAGGCCACGGCCTCGGCCTCGCCCTGGTCGGCCAGGCCGTCCGGCGCAACGGCGGCACCGTCGCCACCGCCCGACCACCCGAGGGCGGCGCCGAGTTCACCGTTCGGCTGCCCCTGCGCACGGAGGTGCCCGCATGACCCGCACAGGTCCCGGCGGCGAACGCGTCGCCCCCCTCGCGGTCGACCCGGCCATCCGCGTCCTGGTCGTCGAGGACGACCCGCTCGCCGCCGACGCCCACCGCCAGTACGTCGAGCGCGTCCCCGGCTTCACCGTCCGCGGCACCGCCCACTCCGCCACCGCGGCCCGCCGCGCCCTCCAGCGCGTCCAGGTGGACCTGCTGCTCCTCGACCTCTACCTGCCCGACGGCCACGGCCTGCGCCTGGTCCGCTCGCTGCGCGCGGCGGGCCACGGCCTCGACGTCATCGCGGTGACGTCCGCGCGCGACCTGGCCGTGGTCAGGGAGGGCGTCTCGCTCGGCGTGGTCCAGTACGTGCTCAAGCCGTTCACGTTCGCGACCCTGCGCGACCGGCTCGTGCGCTACGCGGAGTTCCGCGGCTCGGTCGGCGAGGCCAGCGGCCAGGAGGAGGTGGACCGCGCCCTCGCCGCGCTGCGCGCCCCCCGCCCCGCCGCGCTGCCCAAGGGCATGAGCGGCCCGACGCTCGAGGCCGTGACCCGGGCGCTGCGCGAGCGTGAGGGCACCGCCACGGCGGCGGAGGCGGCGGCCCTCGCGGGCATCTCCCGCATCACCGCCCGCCGTTACCTGGAGCACCTGGTCGCCTCAGGGCTCGCCGAACGCGCCCCCCGCTACGGCCAGGTGGGCCGCCCCGAGCTGCACTACCGCTGGCGCGAGAGGCCGTCGTAGGAGGCGGGCGGGCCCTGTTCGCGGGCCCGCCCTCGGCGCCGCCCGCTCAGCAGGCCTCGCGCCAGGCGTCCAGGTCCCACCGCTTGACCAGGGAGCTGAGGCCCAGCGCGGTGGTCTCCGCGCAGAACTCCTCGGCGGCCAGCTCGTACTCGACGTGGAAGACCGCCTTGCCCGCCTCGATGAACGGCCGCAGCCGCGCGCACTCGCCGAACGCCGCGCACTCCTCGTTCACCGCGAAGTCGAAGTCGTCGAGCAGCTCGGGGATCTGGTCCAGGTCGTTCTTGAGGCCCACCGAGAGGCCGCGCTCCCTGGCCAGCTCGGCGACCATGCGGTTGTAGGCGAGCTGGTCATCGGCGGTGAGCGGGAAGCCGGTGTCGTTGAGGTAGCCGTCGACCAGGTCGGGCTCCACCGCGTCGAAGCCCTTCTCCGCGCACATGTCGAACCGCTCGGCGAGCAGCGGGCGCAGCACGTCACGCTCCCTGATGTCGAGCCAGCGCTCGCCCTCCCAGCCGTTGCCGCGGCCGCGCAGCTCCTCGGGGAAGTCGGCGGCGTCGGGCCGCCAGTCCTCCCACGCGCCGACGTTGATGTAGCAGATCACCCTGACCCCGCGCCCGTGCAGCGCCTCCACCACGTCGGCGCCGTGGTCGAAGCCGTCGATGTCGTAGACCGGCACGTCGACGTCGGGGTCGAGCGTGCCGTTGAGCTGCCACTGCCAGTCGAGGCCCGGCTCGGGGCGCCATGGCTCCGGCGTCCCCGCGGGGGCCCCGGCCGACGGCTCGTCGGCGGGGCCGCCGCCCGAACAGGCCGTCGCCGTCAGGGAGACCAGGGCGCACAGCAGGGCGACGCGCCGGACGAGCCGGATCTTCGCAGCACGGGAAGGGAGCAGTCGAGCGGGCACAGCGCAGTACACATCGGCCCGCGGGGACGCCGCAAGTCGGGCGGCGACCCCGCGTCAACGGGCCAACCCCGCCCGCGCCTTGGCCGCGCGCACCGCCTCGGTCAGGCTGTCGATGTCGTAGGAGCCGTGGTGGCGGCGGCCGTTGACGAAGAACGTCGGGGTGCCGGAGACGCCGCTGAGGTCGGCCGACTCGATGTCCTCCGCCACGCGCGTCGAGCCCCGCCGCCGCTGGAGATGGTCGCGGAAGCGGTCGACGTCGAGGCCGATCTCCTCGGCGTAGCCGATGAGATCGGGCATGCGCAGCGCCCCCTGGTGGTCGAGCAGCAGGTCGTGCATGCGCCAGAACGCGTCCTGCTCCGCCGCCGCCTCGGCCGCCTCGGCGGCCAGCCGCGCGTTGGGGTGCACGTCGTGCAGCGGCAGATGCCGCCACACGTACCGCAGCTCGCCGACCTCGGCGAGCAGCCGCCGCACGACCGGCTCGGCCTGGCCGCAGTACGGGCACTCGAAGTCCCCGTACTCCACGAGCGTCACCAGCGCCTCGGCCGGCCCGCGCACATGGTCGCGCCCGGCGTCCACCCCGGGCGCGAGGTCCGTGATGAGCTCGGCCCGGCCCAGCAGCGCCTCGACCCTGGCCCGGCGCGGCAGCAGCCGCAGCCCCCTGGACACCAGCCAGGCGAGCGCCGCCGCGCCCACCACCGAGGAGAGGATCCCGATCTTCGCCTCCTCGAGGCGAGTGCCGCTCAGCGCCTTCGTCGCGATCAGCAGCGACACGGTGAAGCCCGCCGCGGCCATCGTGCCCGAGGCCAGCGTCGAGCCCCAGCCCACGGGCGGGCGCAGCCGCCCCCCGCTCAGCCTGGCGGTCAGCCACGACGCGCCCGCGATGCCGAGCGGCTTGCCGATGACGAAGCCCAGCAGGATCCCCAGGGTGACGGGCGAGGTGAACGCCTCGCCCAGCCGGTCGCCGCCCAGCTCCACACCCGTGTTGGCCAGCGCGAACAGCGGCACGATCACATAGCTCGACCACGGGTGGAACAGCCGCTGGAGCCGGTCGTTGGGCGAGAGCGCCGACGCCAGACCCGAGCGCACCGACCGCTCGTACTCGGCCGTCGGCTGCTCGCGGAACAGCCGGAACAGGTCGGTGGCGCGCTCCAGATCCCCACGCGCCGCCGGATAGGCGAACGTGAGCAGCCCCATCACCAGGCCCACCACGATCGGGTCGACGCCCGACTCGAGGAACGCCACCCACGCCGCGATCCCCAGCACCGCGTAGGCCGCGCCCCTGCGCAGGCCCGCGGCGCGCAGCGCCAGGATCAGCGCGAAGACGCCGAACCCGATCAGCAGCGCCAGCAGGTCGAAGTCCTCGCTGTAGACGAACGCGATCACGCCGAGCGCCGCGAAGTCGTCCACGACCGTCACCGTCAGCAGGAACGTGCGCAGCCCCTCGGGGAAGCGCGAGCGGAACAGCGCCAGGATCCCCAGGGCGAACGCCGTGTCCGTGGACATCGCCGCCCCCCAGCCACCGGCCGAGTCGCCGCCCGCGTTGATCACCAGGAAGACGGCGACCGGCAGCAGCATCCCGCTCAGGCCCGCCGCGAGCAGCGGCACCACGCGCCGCCGCTCGCGCAGCTCGCCCATGTCGAACTCGCGGCGCGTCTCCAGGCCGACGACGAAGAAGAACAGCGTCATCAGGCCGCTGTTCACCCACTCCCGCAGGTCCAGCGCCACGTCCCAGGCGCCGAGCCGGATCGACAGCTCGGTGTGCCAGACGGTGGCGTACGACGAGGGCGCCGCGTTGATCCAGACGAGCGCGGCCACGGCGGCGGCGAGCAGCACGACCGCGCCGCCCGTCTCCGTCCTCAGGAAGAGGCGCAGCGGGGTCCGCGTCTCCTGCTCGTCCGTCGTCTGGCCCGAATAGGGCGGGGATGTCCCGGGTTCGGTCACCCGGCAATTCTGCCCGCGCCCGGCGCGTTCTCCGGGGCGGACGCGGCGGGGCCCTCCCGGTCGGCGTCCCGGCGGCCCCGCCGGCGGTCGGCGCGCGGTGATTACACTGCGAGCGCGACACCGCAGGGACCGCCGCCGCACGGGAGACGCCATGAGCCAGCTCGCCAAGGGCGCCAACGCCCCACTGACCGACGGCGCGCCGGTCGTCGCCGAACTGCACTGCTCGGGGGCGCCCGTTGACCTGAGCGCGCTGTTGCTCGACGCCGCGGGCAAGGTCAGGTCGGACGCCGACATGGTCTTCTTCAACCAGCCCGAGGCCGAGGAAGGCGCCGTGCGGCACACCCCGAAGGGCGGCGCGGCGCTGCCCGAGCGCGTCGTCGTCGAGACCGCCGCGCTGCCCGCCGACGTCGACCGCGTGGTGCTCGTCGGCAGCTGCGACCCCGAGGACGAGAGCCGCACGTTCGCCGAGGTCGGGGCGCTCACGCTGCGGGCCGCGCACGGGGCGGGCGAGAGCGTCGAGTTCGCCGTCCCGCCGCTGACGGCGGGGGAGCGGGCCGCCGTGCTGGTCGAGCTGTACCGCAGGGGCGGGGGGTGGAAGATCCGCGCCGTCGGGCAGGGGTACGCCTCGGGACTCGCCGGGGTGGCCACGGACTTCGGCATCTCGGTGGACGAGGAGCCCACGCCCGCGCCCACGCCGCCCGTGCCCGCCCCCGTGGCCGCCCCGCCGGTCGCCGAGCCCGTTGCCGCGCCGCCGCCGCCCCTCGCGCCGCCCGTGCCCGCGCCCGCCCCGCTGGGCGCGGTCAGCCTCGACAAGGGCGGGCGCGTCGCCATCGGCCTTGACAAGGGCGACGCCGACCTCGTCGTCACCGCGCGCCTCCAGTGGGACGGCGGCAGCGCCCAACGCGTCGTCCGGGGCGCCGACCTCGACTTCTACGCCCTCTTCGTCCCCGCGTCCGACGTGCTCCCCGGCCCCCTCGAGCCCGGCGCGCTCGTCCGCAAGGACCATGTCCCCCAGGGCGCGCCCCCGCCCGCCGAGGCGATCAAGAAGCGCGGCCGCTACCGCCGCCCGAGCGACGAGGGCAGCAAGGACGCCGTCTACTACAAGAATCTGGGCTCGCTCAAGGAGGCCCCGTTCATCTCCCTCGACGGCGACGCCCGCACGCCGGGCAAGGAGACGATCAAGATCACGCGCCCGGCCGAGCAGGGCTATGTGCTCTTCTGCGCCTACTCGGCCCTGAGCAACGGCGCGGGCTCGTTCCTCAGTTTCGGCGCCCACGTCGTCGTGAGCGACGGCCATGGCTCCGAGGTCACGGTGCCGCTCTTCGAGAAGACCAGGACCCGCTACTGGGTCGCCATCGCGCTGGCCGACTTCACCGTCCCTGAGGGCGTGGCCATCAGGCAGATCGAGGCCTACAGCGCGCGGATGACCGAGAAGCGCCCCCTGCTCCACCGCGACGGCACGATCGCGATGAACGCCGGGCCCGTGGAGTTCAAGCACAGGACCTGACCTGAGCTGACGCCGCGGGCGAAGGAGCCCGCGGGCCACGATCGCGCGGGTCAAGGGCCGGGTGCGGGGGCGCGGCGGGTGTTCACGCGCGGTTCCCCTGTTCTCCGGGACGGGTTCAGCGCGGCGCGGTGTCATGCGAGCCGTGCGCGAAAAAACTCCCGGTCTCGCGGCCGCCGCCTCGACCCGACGCAGCTTCGTGACCGTCACGGGAGCCGCCGCGGCCCTCGCCCTGACCGGCGCCCTGACCAGCGGCGACGACGCCACGGCTGCGGCGGCCGCCGCGGCCGCGGCCCGCGTCGACCGCAGGCCGCTCTTCACGCTGGGCGTCGCCTCGGGCGACCCGCTGCCCGACACCGTCGTCATCTGGACCCGCCTCGCGCCCGAGCCCCTCGCGCCCTTCGGCGGCATGGACCGTGGCCCCGTCGAGGTGCGCTGGGAGGTCTCAGAGACCGAGTCGTTCGGCCGGATCGTGCGCCGCGGCACCGCGACGGCCCGCCCCGAGTACGCGCACACCGTCCACGTCGACGTCCGCGGACTGCGGCCCTGGCGGCACTACTTCTACCGCTTCCGCGTCGGCGGCCAGCTCAGCCCCGTCGGCCGCACCCGCACCGCCCCCGCGCCCGAGGACCGGCTGACGTCCATGACGCTGGCGTTCGCCTCGTGCCAGGCGTGGTTCGAGGGCTTCTACACCGCCCACGCCGACCTCGCGCGCCGCGACCACGACGTCGTCCTCTTCCTCGGCGACTACATCTACGAGTTCGGCGCGGACAAGGGCATCAGGCCGGGCTCGGGCGACCTCCACGCGACGCGCCAGACGGTGACGCTCGACGAGTACCGGGAGCGTTACGCCCTCTACAAGCTCGACCCCGACCTCCAGGCCGCCCACGCCTGCGCGCCCTGGATCGTCACCATGGACGACCACGAGGTCGTCGACAACTGGGCCGACGAGATCCCGCACCCCGGCGGCCCCGCCGACCAGTTCCTGGTCCGCCGCGCCAACGGCTTCCGCGCCTACTGGGAGCACATGCCGCTGCGCCTCGCCCAGCGGCCCACCGGCCCTGACATGCGGCTCCACCGGCGGCTGCGCTACGGGACGCTCGTGGAGCTCAGCATCCTCGACACCCGCCAGTACCGCTCCGACCAGGCCATGGGCGACGGCATCAAGCCGCCCAACCCCGGCTCGCTCGACCCCGCCCGCACCCTGACGGGCGACGAGCAGGAGCGCTGGCTGCTCGACGGCCTGGCCGCCTCCCGCACCCGGTGGAACGTCCTGGGGCAGCAGAACGCGATGGCGCGCCTCGAGATGGTCCCAGGGCCCGAGCGGGGCGTGCCGATGGACACATGGGACGGCTACGCCGCCTCGCGCGACCGCGTCCTCGGCGGCGCCCACGAGCGCGGCGTGCGCAACCTGATCTCCCTCGGCGGCGACCTCCACCGCAGCGTCGCCTCCGACCTCAAGCTGAACTTCGACGACCCGGGATCGGCCACCGTCGGCACCGAGTTCGTCGGCACGTCCATCAGCTCGGGCATGGACGGCATGGACCACGACGAGGACGGGCTGACCCTGCTCGCCGAGAACCCCCACATCGGATACCACAACGTCCAACGCGGCTACGTCAGTTGCCGCATCACCCCGGACGAGTGGACCTCCGACTACCGCGTCGCCGACCGGGTCACCACGCCCGGCGGGCGGATGTCCACGCGCGCCAGGCTGGTCGTCGAGAACGGCCGCCCTGGCATCCAGCACGCCTGACCCCGAGCCCCACAGGATCGGCGTTCCCGGCGACCGAGGCCGAGGCGGTCCAGCTTCTGATCCACGCCTCGAACGACGCCGACCACTCCCGGATCATGGAGCTCGAGGTGCGCTGACCCTCGCGCCGACCCTCGCGTGGCGGCTGCCCGGCGTGGGGCGGCCGCTCAGCGGGAGGAGCGGTCGGACTCGATCGTTTCCAGCAGGCTGGTGGGGCCCTGGGCGCCGTGGCCCTCCTCGGTGCGCCGGTCCAGCAGGGACAGCAGGTGGTCGAGGCGGCTCGTGTCGATGCCGCGGGAGCGGCGCAGGGCGATCAACGGGCGGGTCATCGCGGCCAGCTCGGTGACCGAGCCATAGGCCGCGGGGTCGTAGTGGGCCGTGTCGGCCTGCTGGGCGATCAGCGGCATCAACGGCGGGATCTGGCCCATCGTGCGGGACACCACGGGGGCGAAGTCGGACGCCGGGACGCCCTCGGCGCGGACCAGGGCCAGGGCGTGCAGATAGCCCACCCAGAACTCGAAGTACAGGCTGTTCATCGCCGCTTCGAAGAGCGGCGCGACCCCCGGGTCCGCGCCGACGTAGCGGGACGCCTTGCCGAGCGCCAGGAGCGTGGCCTCGTGCTGCTCGTACGCCGCGCGCGGGCCCGCGTAGAGGAACTGCGTCTCCGGGCTGCCGATCATCCTGTGGTCCGCCATGGCGGGCGCGGCCAGGTAGTCGGCGCCCCGCTCGGCCGCGTACGCGGCGGCGCGGCGCGCCTCGTCGGGGGAGTGCGACGTCACGTTGACCAGCGTGCGGCCCGCCACCGCGTCGCCCACGTCGGCGAGGACCCGGCGGGCCGCCGCGTCGTCCGTCACGCACAGGACGACGAGCGGCGCGGCCGCGACCGCCGCCGCCGCCGTCTCCGCGCGGAGCGCGCCCGCTGAGACGAGCGGGTCGACGCGCCCTGGCGAGCGGTTCCACGCGGCGGTCGCGTGCCCCGCGGACAGCAGCGCCCTGGCGATCGCGCCGCCCATGCGCCCGGTGCCGAGGACGGCCACGGCGGCGGACGAGGAGTGAGGGGTGTCGTTCATCCGGCCAGGCTGCCCTTCCCTGGCGCCCGGCGGCGCCACCCGAGGCGAATACCACCCATCCGCGTGGGATGGGGGCGGCGCGGGGCGGTCCTGCGGGGGCGTTCGCGCTCCTCAACCCCCCGCTCACGGGCCGCCGGCGCGCGATGTGGCGGCCGGGGCGGCGCACCACACTGGGACGGTCCGTCCGGAGCCGAACTCACGAGGAGTGGGGATGACGACTGCCGCGACGATTCCACTGGCGGGTGACGCGGTCCCGATCCTGGGCCACGCCCTGCCGCTGCTGCGCGACCCGCTGGCCTTCCTGTCGTCCCTGCCCGACCACGGGGACCTCGTCAGGCTGCGCCTCGGGCCGCTCTCCATGGTCATGGTCTGCGACCCCGTGCTCACCCGCCATGTCCTGCGGGACGACCGGACGTTCGACATGGGCGGGCCCATCATGGACCGCGCCAGGGAGCTCGCCGACGGCGTCGGCACCTGCCCGCGCGAGCGGCACCGAAGGCAACGGCGCCTGTGCCAGCCCGCGTTCCACCGCAGCCGCATGCCCGCCTACGGGAGCGTGATGGCCGCCTCGTGCGCCGAGGTCGCCGCCTCGTGGCGCGACGGGCAGGAGATCGACATCACCGACGAGATGGGCGCGCTGATCCTGCGGATCGTGGCCACCACCATGTTCTCCTCGGCGTCCCCCGACCTCACCCGGTCCATCGCGGACGACTTCAAGGCCATCTCGGGCCCGGTCTTCTGGCGCATCGTCATGCCGCCGCGGTTCCGGGGGCTGCCCACCCCGGGGAACCGCCGCTACCGCCGCGCGCACGCCCGGCTGCGCCGCACCGTCGCGGGCATGGTCGAGGCCCACCGCGCCGCGGGGACCGACCGCGGCGACCTGCTGTCGTCGCTGCTCGCCGCCCAGGACCCGGACAGCGAAGGTGAGCGACGCGCGCTGACCGACGACGAGGTGACCAACCAGGTCATCAACTTCTTCACGGGCGCCGACGCCACCGGGCCCGCCATGGCCTGGGCGCTGTGCCTGGTCGCCGCCCACCCCGACATCGAGCGGCGGCTGGCCGACGAGGTGGACGAGGTGCTCGACGGCGGCCCGCCCTCGTGGGAGCACCTGCCCAGGCTCCAGCTCGCCGAGCGCGTCATGACCGAGGCGCTGCGGCTCTACACGCCCACGTGGTTCGGCAGCCGCGTGGTCACCGAGGACACCGACCTCGGCGGCTTCAGGCTGCCCGCCGGGACCATGATCGGCTGGAGCCCCTATGTCATCCACCGCCTGCCTCAGCTGTACAAGGACCCCGAACGCTTCGACCCCGACCGGTGGTTGGACGCCGACGTCGGGCATGAGGCGTACTTCCCTTTCGGCGGCGGGGCCCGCAAGTGCATCGGCAGCCGCTTCGCCCTCTCCACCGCCGTGCTGACGCTGGCCGCCATCACCGCCCGCTGGAGGCTGCGCCCGGTCGACGGCGGGCCGCCTCGGCCCGTCGCCAAGGTGCTGCTCGCGCCGCACGGCACGCGCATGCGCGCCGTCGCCCGCTGAGCCCCCACCACCGTCCCGCCGCGCGCCCATCGCGCGGCGGACCCCCGAGAAAGGAAACCGCTGGAGCATGACGGCACACGGCACCACGCCCGTCCCCAGGGATGCCCTGGCCGAGCGGTCGCAGACCGTCGGCGCCCTCTTCGACGACGTCGCCGAGGCGTTCACCCGGCTCGGCGACTGGATGAGCGAGGCCCCCGGGCTTCGCGAGTGGCTCGACGCCCGGCTGCCGGGCGGCGCCCGCGCGATCGACGTCGGCTGCGGCACCGGCCGGTTCTGCCCCAGGCTCGCCGAACGGTACGAGGAGGTGATCGGCGTCGACCCCGCGGGGGCGCTCCTCGACATCGGCCGCAGGACCAACGCCGGGCCCGGCATCCGGTACGAGCGGCGCAGCGCCTACGACGTCACCCCGGAGCGGGACGGGCGGTTCGACCTCGTCTTCTCCTACAGCGCGGTCTTCCACATGCGCCCCTACGAGGCGATCCTGCCGCACCTGATCTCGCTCGTGGCACCCGGCGGGCGCATGGTGATCTTCGAGCCCGAGCGGACCCCGCTGCACGACCGCAAGGGCAAGGACGAGGACTGGCTGGTCGACGTGGCGTTCCAGAGCGCCCAGCTGGCGTACCGGATGACGGGCGACGTGGCGGCGGCCATCGACGCGCTGCGGCTGTTCTTCCACCCCAGCTGGCAGAAGCTGTGCGAGGGCAGCGCGCTGCCGAGCCGCGAGGAGTTCGGCGAGGTCTTCTCCACCTGGCTGCCGGGGGCCGAGCTGGCCCATGACGTGGTGCCCGGCATGGCCGTCGCCGTCTGGGAGGCCCCGGCCGACTGAGGGCGACCGAGGGCGGGGGAGCGGACCGTGAGGACGCGGCGGCCCGGGGCATCCATCCCGGGGCCGCCGCGCTCCGTCACCCGCCGCGCTCCGTCAGCCACCACGCCGTCACCCGCCGCGCGGGTCGAACCCCTTGAAGTAGTCGGCGTAGAAGCGCATCAGCTCGGGCACCCGCTCGGGCACCCCGGGCAACTCCGCGGCCATCGCCGCCAGATGCGTGAAGCGCAGCACGATCGACCGCATCGCCACATCGGGCCTGGCCAGGAAGCCGGGCTCCTCCTCCAGCTCGAACGAGGGCCCCGCCGTTCGTCCAGGGCGCCCCGACGGCAGCGTCACCAGGTGCTCGGCCAGCGGCCGCATCATCCCGGTCATCACGTCGATCGCGGCGTTCATCAGCTGGGAACGGCGCAGGCTCCCGTCCGCCGCGAACCCGAAGTGCTGGATCATCAGCTGGTTCATGAGGAAGTACGACCGGTTGAACACCACCATCGCCGCCCGCGCCGCCGGATCCGTCACCTGCTCGCGCGCCGGATTCCCGCCGTGCAGCGAGGGGTTGCGCAGCACCGGGTAGGCGGGCGTCCACGGTGGGCGCCGCCGCCCCGGCTCCTTGCGCGCCGCCGCGCGGCTCTCCGCCATCAGCAGGTCCGAGATCCGCAGGAACGTCTCGTAGTGCGACTCCTCGTCGTGCTCCACCGCGGTGAGGACGCCGCCCTCGCCGTGCTCGGTCACGAAGTCGATGGCGAACAGCGCGCTGGAGACGTCGTCCACCTCCAACTGGTAGTCGGGATGTGCGGTGTTGACCGACTCCCGCATGAACAGGTGGTGCTCGCCGCCCCCGCGCCCCCGGTCCACGAGGAAGAGGTCGGGCACCGTGCGGATGCCCTCGCGGATCGCGTCGTAGAGGTCGCTCAACGACTGGTACGGATAGGGGCCCGCGCCGTGCGCATGACCCTTCGCGTCATCGGCCAGCTCGGGCGTCGCCCCGTGCGGCTGCTCGATCGCGATGAAACGCTGCACGCTGCCGAGGCCGAAGCCCTCGAGGCTCAGATCGAGCGGCACCCGCAACTCGCCGTTGACCGTGCCGAAGTCGATCGCCGGGAGGTGGAACGGCTGGCCCATCGCGGTGATGATGTTGTTGATGACGAGGAAGTGCATCATCTCCTCGCGCGCGACGTTCAGCAGGCTGCCGCGCATCCCGTTGGACAGCGTCTCGCCGCCGTCGCCGCACGCCACCCGCAGCTGCTCATCGGTCCACGCGCCGCGCCGCACCAGCTCGCGGCCCGCGCCGAGCAGCGGGATCGACCAGGCGGCGTACAGGTACTGGAGCATCACGGCGAGCTCGAGCCGCGCGGCCTCCCGCAGCCCGGCATAGAGCTGGGCGCGCGTGGTGATCCTGCCGTCCCGCGCGCGCCTGGGCACCAGCAGCGGCGGCGGCCGCCGACCGGCCTCGTCCGCCCGCAGATAGGCGAGCAGCAGCCGCGCCTGAGGCCCTGTCATGTCGCGGGTGGGGGGCATGTAGAACGTCCTGTCCCGGTGCGCCGGGTCGCACATCAGCCAGATCAGCCGCGCGTGCGTGGCGACGCGCGACCGGTCGGCGAGGCTGAAGATCTCGTCCTTCATGAACGAGTACAGCAGCTCGTACGGCGCGAACACCTCGCGGTAGAGCACGTCGAGCGTGACCTGGTCGCGGGGGATCGCGTCCAGGTGCGCGCTGTCGTGCAGGGCGCGCACGTCGACGGTGGCCATGGCGGGCCAGTACCCGAGGGCGTCGTCGTTGTCGTACGCGCGGGCGGCGGAGCCAGGGGCGTCGAGGTCGCACGGCGGCTCCTCGCCCTCGGGAAGGAACAGCAGCCTGGTGGTGCCCGCCCGCGCGCGCCTGACGGCCAGCGTGGCGCGCCCATCGGGCCCGGTGGACAGCGCGCAGCCCGCCTCCCAACGGCCCCCCGCGGCGCGCACGTCCACCACGCGGATGTCGCCGCAGCGCGCGTCGGGCGCGGTCGCGCGGGCGTCGCCCGGCAGCGCGCGGGGGTTGAAGAACTGGAGCACCCGAAGACCCGACACCGCCGCGGGGCGGCCGAGCCGGTGGACCTGGACGGCGACCTCGGCGGTGCCGTCCCCGCCCGCCACCGGGTCGGGCTCCTCGAGGAAGAGCGCGGAGTCGTCGATCCGCACGACCGTCTCCTCCTCGGTGAGCAGCACGGTCGGCTCACGCCCACCGGCCGTGCCGAGCAGCACCAACGGCTCGGCGGGCGACGCCCGTTCGCCCGACCCCATGAGCGCCGTGGGCAGGGTGGGCACGGTGACGAGGCCGCCGGTCGCGTCGGTGTCGCCGAGGTAGGCCGCCGCGGGGACCCGGGCGACCAGCCGCCCCGAGTCGCGCGTGCGCAGCTCGAGGTCGCCCACGTCGAGGCGCGGCCCGGTCCTGTGCAGCGGCCCAGGGCCCGGCTCGGCGGCCCTCGAGACGGCGGGCACCGCGGTGATCAGGTCGAACGTGGCGTGCTCGGCCGTCACCTCGACCGCGGCGTTGCCCAGCGGGGACCCGGGCACCCGGCGCGCGGTCAGCAGCCGTCCCGCGGGGCATGTCCGCGCCTCGCCGCGCCGCCAGGGCGCGATGGTGCCGCGCACCCGCCAGAAGTCGGGGGTGTCGTTGGCGCGTGGCGCGGCCATGTCGGTGAGCGCGAACCGCACCACCAGGCCGCCGAACACCGCGTCCCCGACGCGCTCCCGCAGCAGCCGCGCCGCCCCCGACGCCTCGGCCTCCGCGAGCCACAGCAGCCCGGCCCCCTGGCCCTCGCCCGCGCCCTCCTCGGGGTCGGCCGCCACCACGAACTGGTGGACCACCGAGCGCCTGAAGTGCGCGGCCAGCGGGTGGTCCCCGGCGTCGAGCACGTGTCGTGAGCCCTGCCAGCGCGGCGGCTGGAGCCCGGTGACGGGCCCGGTCGCCATGTATCCGGTGTCGTGCGAGCGGCCGCGCCTGCCGAAGCCGAGCTGGCCGACCATGACGGTGGTGGTCCAGCTCGACGCGGGGTCGATGTCGAGGACCCGTGCGCGGTTGAACGTGGTGCCCAGGTAGTCGTTGTAGTGGCCCCACAGGTCCACATGGCGGCCCACCACGGGGTCGTCGGCCCCGGCCCGGCCCGGGGAGCGCTCCCAGCCGGTGATGCGCGCGTCGACCCAGAAGTGCCCGTTGCCCCCGAAGTTCCACCCTTTGACCGTGGAGAACCGGCCTTCGGGCGTGGTCGTGCCGTCAGGGTCGAACCGCGTGCCGAGCGCGTCGAGGTGGGCGTGGTACTCCGAGGCGGGCCCCTCGGGCGGGAACGGGCGCCCTTCGCCGGTCAGCGCGCTGTTCCCGGCCAGGTCGTAGAGCCCGGAGCGCGGCCCGGTGGGCAGCCGGGTGACGGCGGTGCCTGCGAAGTGCAGGCGCGGCAGGTCGAAGACGCTCAACGGGCCTCCCTGAGCGCGGAGTCGATCGCGGCGACGGCGCCGAGCGCCGACTCGATGGCGCCGTTGATCCAGGCGGGGGTGGCCGAGCAGTGCTCCCCGGCGAAGAACAGCCGCCCCTGCGGGCGGGCGGCGCGCCGCATCTCCTCGGCGTGCGCGGCGGCGTCCTTGCCCCACCGCCAGCGGCGCGACGTGCAGCCCTTGCTCCAACGGTGGCCCGCCCAGGCGACGCTGGCCGCGCCGAGCACGAACCCCGGCTCGGCCAGCGCGGGATGGAGCGGCGCCAGCTCGTCCACGACGGCCGCGTGCCGCGCGTCCGGGGAGTGCTGGCCGAGCAGCTCCGCGTCCTCGGCGATGGCGTAGGAACCGAGCAGGGTCACGCCCTTGGCCGGATCGCCCTCGCGCGGGGGGTAGTACGTCTGCCGGGTGCGGCCGCCGGTCGCCGACGCGCCGCCGGTGATGCCGTCGCGCTCCCAGAACGCCTCGCGGCAGTGCAGCGCTATCTTGGTGGCCGCGCCGTAGTCGACGCTGTCGATGACGTCGCGCTTGTCGTCGTCCACCCCGGTGAGGGCGAGATCGCGCACCACGGAGAACGGCAACGTGCAGAGCGCGAGCGGGTGTTCGCGGCCGATCGCGCGGCGGCGGTGGCGCAGCGCGAGGCGGACCAGGTCGGGCGCGACATGCACCCCGGTGACCTCCCGGCCCAACAGGACGGGCCGGGCGAGGCGTTCGGCGAGGCGGTCCGCCAGCTGGCCCATTCCGCCGCTGAGATACAGCAGCCCGCCGCCGGACTCCAGCAGCAGGTCGTCGAGGAACCCGTAGAGCCGGGGGCCGCACCCCATGCGCAGCCCGGGGTGGTCGCCGAACACCGCGGGCAGGTCGATCCGGTCGGCGGCGGGGCCGTGCAGATAGGGCGTGAGGTCGAGGTCGTCGGCAAGCCCGAGGAGGGCGGTCAGGTCGACGGCCAGGTGGTCCCGCAGCTCGGCCGGGCCGATCGCGCGCACGACCGCCGCGAGCCAGGCCCCGAACACCACGGTCGCCCGCCCGTACCCCTCCGTCGGCACGGTGCGCCGCAGGTCGTCCACGAGCGGCCGGGCCGCGTCCTTCACCTTGACCCAACCGTCCCCGGCGCTCAGGTAGTTGTGGTCGTCGCTCAGGATCGTGCGGAACGGGCGCAGCGCGTGCGAGAGCCCCAGCTTCTCCACGTACCGCAGGGTCAGGCCGTGCCCGGCGGGGATCCGCATGGCCCCCAACTCGGCGTAGGGGGCGTCCTCTTCCGGCCCGAAGCGGTGGGTCCAGATCCGGCCCCCGATCCGCTCGCTGCCCTCGAGCACCGTCACCCGGTGCCCGAGCGACTCCAGCTCGTGCGCCGCCACCAGGCCCGCGATCCCCGCCCCGAGCACGGCGACGCTTCCCCCGCCGCCCTTCTGATGGCCGTCCCCCGTGACTGCGGACGCCGTCCGCGTTGTTGCCCACATGGGAGACGACTCTCCGGGATCAGGGGGCCGCGCCACATCCCCCGGTCGATCAGCGGGAAGTGGGGCGCGCCGCGTTTCTCCGCCGTTCCCTTCCGGTTCTGTCGACGGCCATCCCACGCGATCGCGTAGGTTGCTCCGCCGTTTCCCGCGAACGTCGCTCGGCCGCTCCTACCATGGGCCCTGATCCGGCAGACGGGGCGAACCAGGGAGGAATTCGGCCATGGATCAGCGCATCAAAAAGATCGTGATTCTGGGTGGCGGGACCGCGGGGTGGATGTCCGCGGCCTATATGGCGAGGGCTCTGGGCGACACGGTGCGGATCACCGTTCTCGAGGCTCCTTCGATTCCGAGGATCGGCGTCGGCGAGGCCACGATTCCCAATCTCCAACGGGTGTTCTTCGACCATCTCGGGCTCTCCGAGGAGGAGTGGATGCCCGAGTGCAACGCCGCGTACAAGGTGGCCGTCAAGTTCGTCAACTGGCGCACGCCGGGCGAGGGGCAGGCCGCCGCGCGCACGATCGACGGGTGGCCCGACCACTTCTACCACCCCTTCGGCCTCCTCCCCGAGCACGACGGGGTGCCGCTCTCCCACTACTGGGTCCACAACCGCCACAGCGGCGTCACCGACGAGCCGTTCGACTACGCCTGCTTCCCCGGGGTGGCGCTCATGGACGCGCTCAAGGCGCCGAGGGACCGGGAGGGCAGGCCCGTCACGTGGTACGCGTGGCACTTCGACGCCCATCTGGTCGCCGACTTCCTGCGCCGCCACGCCACGTCCAAGCTCGGCGTCGTCCATGTCGAGGACGAGATGACGGAGCCGCGCCTCGACGCCCGCGGGTTCGTCACGGCGCTCGCGACCAAGAGCGGCGCGCTCCTGGACGCCGACCTGTTCATCGACTGCTCGGGCTTCCGCGGCCTGCTGATCAACAAGGCGCTGCGCGAGCCGTTCATCGACATGAACGACCACCTGCTGTGCAACAGCGCGGTGGCGTACGCCCTGCCCCACGACGACGAGGCCCACGGCGTCGAGCCCTACACCTCGGCGATCGCCATGCGGGCGGGCTGGACGTGGAAGATCCCGATGCTGGGCCGCTTCGGCACGGGCTATGTCTACTCGGACGCGTTCTCCACCAGGGACCGGGCCACCGAGGACTTCTGCCGCCTGTGGGGCCTCGACCCCGACGCCTACGCCGACAAGCTCAACCATGTGCGTTTCCGCGTCGGCCGCAACCGCCGCGCCTGGGTGAACAACGTGGTCGGCATCGGCCTCGCGTCCTGTTTCCTCGAGCCGCTCGAATCCAGTGGCATCTACTTCATCTACGCCGCTCTGTACAACCTGGTGAAGCACTTCCCCGACAAGAATTTCGACCAGGTATTCACCGACCGGTTCAACGCCGAGATCGAGTGGATGTTTGACGACACCCGGGACTTCATCCAGGCCCATTTCGCGCTCGCGCCACGCGACGACACGCCGTTCTGGCGGGCCAACAAGGAGCTGCGCCTGCCCGACCAGATCAGGGAGAAAATCGCGATGTACCGCGCGGGCCTCCCGATCAACCGCCCCTTCAGCACCGAGGGCGAGTACTACGGCAATTTCGACGTCGAATTCCGCAACTTCTGGACCAACGGCAGCTACTACTCCATCTTCGCGGGCCTCGGCCTGGTGCCCGACCACCCCCTGCCCACCCTCACGCACCGCCAGGACTCCGTCGAGGGCGCCCAGTACCTGTTCGAGCGGGTCAAGGAGGAGCAGCGGGAGCTCGTGGCGTCCCTTCCCTCCAACCACGCCCATCTGCGCCGCCTGCACGGCAAATGACGCGGGGAGCGCCGGCGATGGACATCGACGACTACCGGGCGCTGATGAGCGCGTTCCCCACGGGCGTCGCGGTGGTGACCAGCATCGACGAGAACGCCGAGCCCAGGGGCGCCACCTGCTCCTCGCTGTGCAGCGTGACGCTGACCCCGCCCACCCTGCTGGTGTGCCTGACCACGCGCAGCAGCACCCTGGCCGCGATCCGGGACAGCGGCAGGTTCGGCGTCAACCTCCTGCACGCCCGCGCCAGGCGCACCGCGGAGATCTTCGCCACGCCGGTCGACGACCGGTTCGGGCAGGTCCCCTGGAAGCAGTTGGGCCAGGGCGGGGTGCCCTGGCTCATACGTGACGCCTTCGCGGTCGCCGACTGCCGCGTCGCGGGCCTCTCGGCGGTGGGCAGCCACACGATCGTCCTGGGCCGTGTGGCGGGCACCCACTCCTCACCCGCGGTCCCGTTGCTCTACGGGCTGCGGCAGTTCTCGCGATGGATTCCCGAGGAGGGCGCTTGATGTTCTCCGCGCGCGGGCGCGCGCTCTCGTCCACCCGCCCACCCTCGTGAAAAGGTGCGATTCCAGGCGTCATTGCTGTAACAGGGGTAACAGCTTGATTATGAGATGAGTCGGAACAATACATATTCGCCCAGGAATCGCATGCCATCGCGCCATCTCGCCTCGCCCGTTCCCCCGTCCCTCCCCACGCGCCCCGAAGCCCGCGCCGCCCCGCCGCTCCTCGGCAGGGACCGGCAGTGGCAGCTGGTGCAACGGCTCCTCGACGCGGCCAGATCCGCGCCGCGCCGCGGCGGCGTGCTCCTGGTGGAGGGCCTGCCCGGGACCGGCAGGAGCAGGCTGCTGAACGACGCGGCGGCCCTGGCGGCGCGCGGCGGATTCTCGGCGGCGCACGCCGCGGCGGACGAGCTGCGCAGGGCGATGCCCCTCGCGCCGCTCGCCGCCGCGTTGGGCCAAGGGCCCGGGGGCGGCCCCCAGAGCACGGGCGCCGGGCCCTCGGCCCCCCAGGGCGGCGGCCCCCCGGGGAACGCCGCGCTGATCGAGCGACTGAGCGCCCGCGTCGACGAGTTGCTGCGCAGCGGCCCGGTGGCCGTCGTGCTCGACGACCTCCACTGGGCCGACGCCGTCACCCTCGCCGCGGTGCGCGCCCTGGTGACCCGCTTCGCCGCCCAGCCCGTCGTGTGGCTGCTCGCCCGGTGCACGGGCGAGGGCGGCTCCACGGTCGAGCGGCTGTTCACCGTGCTGCGCGAGTCCGAGGGCGCCGAGCTGCTCCCGCTCACCCCGCTCGCCCCGCGCGCCGTGGCCGAGTTGACGGCCCAGCGGCTCGGGGCCGAGCCCGCCGCCGAGCTGCTCGCCTATGTCGAGGGCGCCGACGGCAACCCCGCCGCCCTGGTCGCCCTGCTCGACGGCCTCGCCGAGGAGCGGCGCGTCCAGATCGTCGACGGGCGGGCGCGGCTCGCGCGTTGCCCGTCGGGCGGCCTCCCGCCGCACGGGTTCGGCGCGCTGGTGCGCCGCCGCATGGAGCCGTTCCACCCGACCACCAGGCTGCTGCTCGACGTGGCCGCGGTGCTCGGGCGGGCCTCCACGCCCGACGACATGGCGCGCATGCTGGGCGAGACCCCGGCCGCGGTCCTGCCCGCGCTGCGCGAGGCGCTGGCCTCCCGGATGGTGGTGTGCGAGGAGGACGCGATCGCCTTCCGCCACGAGCTGGTGCGGCACGCGCTGCTCGCCACGATCCCCGGTCCTTTGCGCGGCGCCCTGCACCGCCAGGCCGCCGACATGATCCTGGGCCGCGACGGAGGCGTGCAGCGCGCCGCGGCCCACCTCGTGCACGGCGCGCGCCGCGGCGACGGGCAGGCGGTCGAGGTGCTGCGCGCCGCCGCGTCCGCCGTCGCGGCCGCCGAGCCGCGCGCCGCGGCCGAGCTCGCCCTGCGCGCCCTGGAGATCAGCCGCCCCGAGGACGCCGCGCGGCCGCGGCTGTTCCGCGTCGCGGTCGAGGCGTTGACCCGCGTGGGCCCGCTGCCCCGCGCGGTCGCGCTGGCCCGCGAGGCGCTCGCGGGGCCGCTCCCCGCCGACCAGGCGACCGCGCTGCGCCACGGCCTCTCGCGCGCGCTGCTCCTCGCCGGTCGCGCCGCCGAGACCGCGCCACAGGACCCGCCCCCGGCCGACCTCCCCGAGGAGGCGCTGGTCGCCGACCTGCACGGGCTCGCCGCGCTCGACGTGTCCGCGGCCGCGCGGCGGGCCCGCGAGGAGACCGAGCGGCGCGCCGCCGCCTCGTCGGGGCTGCTCGGCGTGCTGGCCACCACCCACTGGTGCGCGGGCCGCGTCGGCGAGGCGCTGCGCGTCGCCCGCGCCGCCGTGGCCCGCGCCGAGGACGAGGCCCCTGGCCCCGGCACGAGCCCCGTGCCGCCCCGGCTGCTCCTGGCGTCGATGCTCACCCAGCTGCGGCAGACCGCCGAGGCCACGGCCACGGTCGAGCTGCTCGCCGCCGAGATCGAGGCCGACGGCACACCCGTGCTGCGCGGCGCGCCCATGATCCTCAACGCCTGCCTCGCCCTGGCAAGGGGCGCCCCCGACGCCGCGGCCACCGAGGCCACCGAGGGCCTCGCCGCCGCCGAGGAGACGGGCATGGCGCTGCTGTCCTCGCTCGGCGGGCGCGTGCTGGCCGAAGTAGCGCTCAGGCGCGGCGACCTGGCCGCCGCCGACGGACACGTCGAACGCCTCGCGGGGCGCGTGGCCGAGCAGCGGGCCGAGAGCGACGAGGCACGCGCGCTCACCGCGCTCTGCGGCTGGCTCGCCGCCAGGCTGGCCGCCGCCCGCGGCGATCTCACCGCCCTGGCCACGGCGTTACGGACCGTCCATGGGGACCGGCGCGCCCTGCGCCGCCTCCTGGTCGCCGAGCCCGCCGCCGCGGCCTGGCTGGTGCGCGCCGCCCTCGACGCGGGGGATCGCGAGACGGCCGGGGCCACCGCGGGGCTGGCCCAGGGCCTCGCCTCCGACAACGCCGAGGTGCCCTCGCTCGCCGCCGCCGCGATGCACGCCTCGGGCCTGTACGAGCGGGACCGCTGGGCACTGCGGCGCGCGGGGGAGGAGCATCAGGACCCCTGGGCGCGCGCCTCGGCCGCCGAGGACCTCGGCTGCCTGCCGGGCGGCGACAGGGAGGCGGCCGTCGACGCCCTCGACCGTGCCATGTCCGGGTACGCCAGGCTCGGCGCCGAGCGTGACGAGGCCCGGGTGCGCCGCAGGCTGCGGCGCCTCGGGGTGCGGCGGCGGCACTGGAAGCACGCCCACCGGCCCACATCGGGGTGGGCCAGCCTGACGGCGACCGAGCGGCGCGTGGCCGACCTGGTCGCCCAGGGCATGACCAACCGGCAGGCCGCCGCGCAGCTGTTCCTCTCCCCGCACACCGTGGGCTTCCATCTGCGGCAAATATTCCGGAAGTTGGGCATCCAGTCCCGCATCGAGCTGGTGCGCCTGCACGCCGACGCGGTCGAGGGCCCGAGGGGCGCGGCCTGACCCGGGGTCACGCCGACGCGGCCCGCCAGCCGTGCTCGGCCCTGAAGCCGATCAGCTCGCGGGCCGCCGACGAGTCGAGCGCCGAGCCGAACGCCCCGAGCCCCGCCCTGAGCTCGGTCGCGGGGTGGTAGCGCGCGAACAGCTCGGCGTTGGGCACATCCGACGCCGAGTCGGGCGCGGCCACGTTGAGCGCGTGATACCCGGTCAGGCCCGAGCGCAGCGCGGCCAGCACCGCCCCGGCCGCGTCCCTGGTGTCGAGCCAGGCCCACAGCTCGCGGCGGTTCACCCCGGGGTCGCGCCGCACCCGCTCCAGGTGCGCCGCGAGCCGCTCCCCCTCCCCGACGAAGGGGAAGCGCAGCAGCGTGCAGGGCATGCCCCAGCGCCGCCACGCGAACGCGCCCACCTCCTCGCCGAGCACCTTGGACAGCCCGTAGGAGTCGACGGCCACGGTCGGCTGCGCCTCGTCCACCGGGACATAGGGCGGCGACAGCTCGCGCCCGGCCCACGCGTAGCCGTAACGCGACACGCTGGACGCGGCCACCGCCGTGCGCGCGCCCGCGCGCCCGGCCCCGTCGAGGACCAGGAACGCGGTGTGGACGTTCTGGATCAGCGTCTGGTCATCGGGCACGAAGCCGGGGGCCGGGATCGCCGCCAGGTGCACCACGGCGTCCACCGGTCCATCGGGCCCGGTCAGCGCGGAGGCGACGAACTCCGGGTCGCGGAGGTCGCCGACGAGCGACCGCTCGGCGCCGACGCCATCGGCGGCCCGCCGGTCCACGGCGACGACCCGCAGGCCCGCCGCGACCAGCGCCCGCGCCGTCGTGCGCCCGATGCCCCCCGCGGCGCCCGTCACGGCGACCACGTCGCCGGGGCCGATGACGCGCCGCTGATCCCTGTCCACGAGCTCGTTCACCCCCGAGAGAAGGACGACCGGCAGAGTTTGACGGCCGACCCCGTCATGTCGTCGTGGAACAGCCCGTGGAAGCGCGCGCACGCGAAGCCGCGATGCTCGCGCACGCGCGCCACCCGTCGAGCCGCTGGATCAACTCTCCCGGCTCAGGCCCCGGTTCGGCCGCGGCTCAGGCCGTCCCCTCAGGCCACCTCCACATAGTCGAGCTCGGCCCATCTGCTCTGGAACTGGAGCCTGACGGTGTTCCGCCCCTCGACCAGCTCGACCGGCACCGACACCTCGGTCCAGTTCTCCCAGCCGCGGTCCTGATAGGTCACCGTGCCCGCGGGCGCGCCGTTGATCGAGAGCGTGTGCCGCGCCTCGCCGTACCCCGCCGCGTACCCGATGTGCAGCGTATGGGCCCCCGACCCCGCGGCGAACACCGTGATGTCGACCCAGCTGTCCGCGTGGTCGATTCCCGCGGCCACCGCGCCCTGCGAGGCGCTGCCGGTCTGGCGCACCGACGCGTTGCTGAGCGAGCCCCGCTCCGCCTCGTGCCGCACGCGGCTGCCGCGCACCACGGGGTAGTCGTTGTCCCAGCCCAGCTGGGCCACGTACATGCCGCGCCCGCCCTCGGGGCGCCAGCCGTGGAAGAGGATGCGGCCGTCCACGATGTCGGCGCCACCGGGGCCGTCGACCGCGTTGTCCAGGGTCGCCGTCGTCATCAGTGGCCGGTAGGCACGCGTGTACGGGCCGGTCAGCGACGTCGAGACGGCGTAGCTCGTCTGGTAGTTGGACGTCGTGTACACGCCCGCGGAGTAGAACAGCACATAGTGCGAGGCGCGCTTGATGAGCACCGGCGCCTCGATCACGCCGTCCTCGGACGGCAGGTCGTTGCGCAGCAGCTCGGTCCTGCCGCCCACGAACGTGATCCCGTCGGCCTCCGTCCGCTGGAGCCACAGGATCGCGGGCTGGCCCACGGCGTTGCCGTCGTTCTTGTAGAGCAGATAGCGCGTGCCGTCGGTGTCGACGAAGCTCGACGGGTCGATGTCGCCGCCCTCGCCCGCGTTGCACACCAGCGGCTGGTCGGACGTCGCGAGGAACGGTCCCGCCGGGCTGTCGGCGAGCGCCGCGCCCAGGCACATGCGGCCCGACGCGGTGTCGGGGCCCGTGAAGTACATGAGGTAACGCCCGTCGGCGCGCCGCGAGACGTCGGGCGCCCAGAAGCCGCCGCTCCCGGTCCACGCGGGCCTGTCGGGCATCACATCGCCCTGGACGGTCCAGGGCCCGTCGGCGGACGGGGCGGTGGCGTGCGGCACGCGGCCGTGCCGCGAGCTCGTCGAGTACGCGTGGTAGGTGCCGCCGTCGACGAAGATCTCGGGGTCGGGGAAGTCGTCGTTGATCACCAGGTTCGGGGGGACGGAGAGCGCCGCCGGGTCATCGGCGCGCTCGCCCGGCGCGCTCGCGGACGCGGGGGACAGCGGCAGCAGCGTGAGCAGCACCGCCACGGCGCCCAGCAGGGCGCCTGTCGTTCTGCGCATGAACGGCCCTTTCCACGGGGGGACATGAAGGGGCGCGCGTGACACGCGTCACGCGCGCCCCTTCATGTCGGTCTACCTGCCCGCCTGGAGGGCTGTCCAGGTCTGCGGACCGACGAGACCGTCCGCATCGAGCCCTCGGGAGGACTGGTAGTCGGTCACGGCCTGCCCGGTGAGCGGGCCGAACTGCCCGTCCACCGAGATGGTCCTGCCCAACGCGGCGGTCAGCGCCCGCTGGAGCCTGGAGACCGCCTCACCCGTGCTGCCCTGGCCCAACGAGGTCTGCGCGCCCGCGGAGAGCAGCGCGGTCCACGTCTGCCGCCCGACGATGCCGTCGGAGCCCAGGCCCTTGGCGGTCTGGAACGCGCGGACCGCCGCCTCGGTGGCGGGCCCGAACTGGCCGTCCACCGTGCCCGCGTCCTGCCCGTTCTGGTTGAGCAGGTACTGGAGCGCGTTCACCTGGGCGCCCGACGAGCCTGACCTCAGGGTCGAGTAGGACGGGAAGTCCAGCTCGGGCGTGCCCGGCTCGCCCGGGTCGCCCGGGTCGCCGCCGACCAGCTCCATGTAGTAGTTCCAGTCCCAGTTGGGACCGGGGTCGGTGTGGTCGTTGCCCGGCACCTCGGCGTGGCCGACGATGTGCTGCCGGTCGAGCGGGATGCCGTGCTCGGCCGCGAGGTGGGCGGTCAGCGAGGCGGACGAGCGGTACATCGAGTCCGTGAACCACTCCGGCTCGTCCACCCAGCCCTCGTGCTCGATGCCGATGCTGTTCGCGTTGGCCGAGCGCGCGTGCCACGCGGTGTCCCCGTCGCGCACGGTCTGCGTGACCTCGCCGTCCGACGAGCGGATGACGTAGTGGGCGCTGACCTGCGAGGCGGGGTTCTGGAACCAGCTGATCGAGCCCGCGTAGGAGCCCTGGGTGACATGGATGACCACGGTGTCGATGGCCGAGGAGCGGCCCGCCGCGTAGTTCGCGGTGTGCGCGGGGACCCACAGGGCCGGTGGGTAGTCCGCGCTGAGCGCGCCCACGTCGGCGGCGTCGAGGGAGCCGCGGTCGGGGAAGACGGGGCGCGGCGTGACCACCACCGTCTCACCGCCGTCGACGGCCGCCTCGACGCCCTTCTCCAACAGGTCGTAGACGGCGTCGGCGTACAGCCGCGCGGCCGCGTCCGACGAGGCGCCGCCGTACTCGACGACGATGTCGTACCAGGCGTCGACGTCGTCGTCCTGGCCTTCGATGTCCACGCCGAGGTCGTCGGCATACGCGCGTAGAACTGCCGCGGCGCCAAGGATGTTGGCCGGGGTGCTCTCGCGCAGCTCGTCGACGGGGAGGCCGGTCTCGTCGGCCGCCAGGTCGAGCGTTCGGTGGGTGGGGTTGTCGACCAGGTGCATCACGCCGTAGCCGCGGGCCTGGCTGGGGAGCCCGTCGTGGCCGTTGAGCCTGGTCTCGCCGTAGCCGACCGCGACCAGCAGGTCGCGGGGGACGTCATAGGCGGCCGCGGCCTCGTCGAACGCGGCGTTGACGCCCGAGGGGACGCGGGGCGAGTCGGTGGCGCCTGTGGCCGTCGCGGGCTGGGCCGAGGCGAGCAGGGCCGTCAGGGCCACGCCCGCCAGGGCCGTCGCGGCCAGGCGCCCGGTGGGGGCAGATCGTCTGAACACGCTTCTCCGTTCGCAGATCGGTACGCGGCGCCCCGTGGGGTCGGGCGCGCGCCTGATCCACCCTCAGGTCCGGGACATGGCCATGTCAACGACCCAGGGCCCGAAGTCGCCGACAAGTCGAATTGCCTTGACAGGAAAAATTGTCGGTGGAAGGGTGAGGGCATGCTGGAAGTGACCGTGATCGAGGACGCGTCGGCGGCGGCCGCGACGCTCGACCCCGTGCGGGCCAGGCTGCTGGCCGAGCTCGCGGTGGGCCCGGCGTCGGCGACGATGCTCGCGGGGCGGGTGGGCCTGCCGCGCCAGAAGGTGAACTACCACCTGAAGACCCTGGAGCGGCACGGCCTGGTCGAGTTGGCGGGCGAGCGGCGCAAGGGGAACGTCACCGAGCGCCTGATGCGCGCCTCCGCCGCCTCGTATGTGATCTCGCCGCTCGCGCTCGCGCAGGTGCAGCCGGACCCCGACCGCTTCCGCGACCACCTCTCCGCGCGCTGGATGCTCGCCGTCGCCGCCCGGCTGGTGCGCGACGTCGGATCGCTGATCACCGGCGCGGCGCGGGCCCGCAAGCGGCTGGCCACCTATGCGCTTGACGGCGAGATCCGCTTCGCCTCGGCGGCGGACCGCGCGGCGTTCGTCGAGGAGTTGACGCGGGGCGTCGGCGCGTTGATCGCCCGGTACCACGACGAGCACGGCGAGGGCGGGCGCGCCCACCGGATCGTCTTCGCGCTGCATCCGACGGTGCGGCCGGAGGGCGCGTCCCCCGGCTCGGACGGGGCTGGGGCGGGCTCGGACGCGCCCGCGTCGGGCGGGGAGGCGCCCGCGCTTGACCGGCCCTCGACCACATCTGACGGAGTTTGAGTCACCTACCCCTCTCCCACCTATAAGGAGCTGACCATGTCCGGAGAGTTTGAGATCGTTCGCGAGTTCGAGGTCGCCGCGAAGCCCCAGGAGGTCTGGGACGCGATCACGACCGGCACGGGCGGCTGGCTGTGGCCGTCGGAGTACAAGCCGGGGGAGGACGAGTCGATCACCACGTGGGACCCGCCCCACCGGCTGACGGTGCGCGAGGAGATCACGGATCCGTCGTTCGGCCAGACGCTCAACCAGCTCGACCACGTCATCGACGCGCGCGAGGGCGGCTCCTTCGTGCGGTACGTGCACAGCGGGATCTTCGTCGCCGACTGGGACAACCAGTACGACGGCGCCCAGAAGCACACCACCTTCTACCTGCACACCCTGCGGCAGTACCTGGAGCACTTCGCCGGGCGGCAGGCCGCGTTCACCACCGTGGACGGCCCCGCCGCCGCGGGTGCCCCCGACGCCCTGGAAACGGCGGCCCGCGCCCTCTCCCTCCCCGACGACGCGCCCGTGGGCGGCACGGTCCTGGTCACCCTGCCCGGCGTGGGCGAGACGGACGCGGTGCTCGACTACCGCGACCCGCACTTCATCGGCCTCCGCACGGACTCCGCGCTCTACCGCCTGTTCGGCCGGAACCACTTCGGGCACGTCGTCGGCGTCAGCGTCCACGATTTCGCGCCGAACGCGGGCTCTGCCGAGAGGGCTTGGCGTGAGTGGCTGGACGCGACCTGGGCGTGAGCGGGGGCTTGAACGGGGCGGCTACGGACGGTCCGGTGGCGTGTCTCGTCGTCCAGGGTGGCGACCACCGGGAAGACACGGCCGTCCGAGGGGCCCTCGAATCATCCGGCAGAGCGCGGGCCACGTAGGCCAGGCGTCCAAGCCGCCCCACCCGACCACCCCACACAACGCACGGTTGGAGCCCTCCGTTGATCGCCACGTTGCAATGCATAGTGCTCGACTGCCCGGATGTGCACGAGCTTGCCCGGTTCTACCGGTCGCTTCTCGGCGGCACCGTCAACCAGCCCGATCCCCGATGGGCCGTCGACGACGACTTCTCGACCCTTCACCCGGCCTCGGGCCCGATCCTCGGGTTCCAGCGCGTGAGGGACCACCGCCCGCCCCGGTGGCCGGACAGCGCGTACCCGCAGCAGTTCCATCTGGACCTCGAGGTCCCCGACATCGACCGGGCCCAGGAGCAGGTCCTCGCCCTCGGCGCCACGCCGCTCCACACCGACCCACGCGGCTGGACCATCCTCGCTGACCCGGCGGGCCACCCCTTCTGCCTCCTCAAGGGCCCATCGAGCGACGGTCGTTGACCACTGTGGGGAAGGAGCCATGCGACGTGATCCTCGTGAGCATGGTGGCTCTCGCGACGATCAACCCCGACGCCCAGAAGGTCCATGAGCACCACCTCGACCGTGCCTTCCGCAACGGTGAGCCGCAGCCGGACTCGCTGCACCAGGAGCTTCGTCGTGCTTGTCCACCCGTCCGGGATCGATCTGTCCGGCTCAGCCCTGCGACAGCTCTCGGCGGGTTCCGGGGTTGGTACCGCCACCGTCCACCGCTACGTCGTCGAAGCCGTTCAGGTCCTGGCCGCCCTGGCGGCTGCCGCGGAAGCCGCGGTGCAGCACCACCCGCATCACCGACCTGGTCAAAGCCGTCCTCACCCGCCACCTGGCAGCCTCGAGCTGAGGTTGGCAAGGGGATCAGTGACGTGCTGTCGGTGGCTGCTTCTACTGTTGCCTCATGGGGAACTATTTTCAGACCGTCGTCGACCTCGACGCCATGCATGCGGACGCCCGCACCCTGGCAGACAGCGGACTCGACTGGCTGGTCAGGGAGGGGATCGTTCGGGCCGAGCTCACCGACTGTGTTCTCGGGGCGCCGTCGGGGCATCCGCCCGGTCCCTCCTGGGCCAAGGCGGTCGGTCAGGAGGACTGGGAGCCCAGCGACGGACTCAGGATCGAGACCAGCCGCACCGTATTCGACTGCGGTCAGGGCGAGCCCAGGTTCGCGGTGTGCCCCCATTGTGCCGGGCGGGCGGATTTCTACACCGCCCGGCTGGAGGAGATCGAGGGTGCGTGGGAACCCTTCGGTGAGGCCATCAGCGCCTGGAGCGACACGGGCAGCGCGGCAGTCGCCTGCCCGCATTGTCGGCGCCCTGGTGACCTGACTGCGTGGACCTGGTCGGATGACTACTTCGCCTTCGGGTATCTCGGTTTCGAGTTCTGGGACTGGCCCGACTTCAGCCCCGGGTTCATCGAAGGTCTCTCCCGCGCGCTCGGTGGGCATCGCACGGTTCTCATGGAAGGCAAACTCTGAGGGAGCCGGAGTTCGTACGTCCTCCCTCCCTCCCCCCCCGCTCAGCCCGGGGGGTGCTCGGAGCATGGCGAACAGGCCGCTGATGCGTTGGCGGGCGAGGCGGAGGAGGCCTGGGTGTGGGTTTGTATGAGCTGCCGGTTGCAGCCTCGGGGCGCGTGTTCGCCGTGGACGGAGGTCCCGACGACCTCTTGGCCGGGGCGAGGCCAGCGTAGGAGGCGAGCTGGGCGGCGCCGGGGAGGCTGGTCACCGTCGCCGACGCCGGGTATCGGCGTCAGGACCGGGGGAAGAGGGTGAGCCTCCGGCAGGACGTTGATCTGGGCTTCCAGAGCCCGGCGCTGAGCGTTGCATGAGCCGAGTCCGAGTCCCTCTTCCGCTGGACCCAGTACGACGACCACGGACCTGGGATGGAGCTTCTCGGCGATCCCAGGAGCGCTCTCGAGATCGGGTGTGGGACCGGGTGGGCCGTTGCCCATCTCGCTCGCCAAGGGGTCGTCGCCACGGGCGTCGACCTCTCCCCTGTCATGGTGAAGAACGTCACCGAGCGGTGGGGCGCCACCGGCGCCGAGTTCGTCTTCTCCCAGCCGCCCGCGATCCCCGGCGCCCATGGGCCGCAGGGCATGTACAAGGGCGGGTTCGCGGGGTGTGCCAGGTACGCCTATCGCTATGCCTATCCGCCCCTGACCTGGGAGAGGCTGCTCAGGGCCGCCGGGTTCGAAGGGGCGGAGGTGACGGTGGTCGACGGTCCGGGGGCCGGGTGGATCGGGCCCCTCATCGGGCGTGCGACGGTGGCGTGAGGCCGTCCTGTCCTTCAACGGGGCCCGCGGCGTCGTCCGCTGCGTCGTCCGCGAGGCGGCGCAGGGCGGCGGCCTCGGGCGTGCCGGGGGCGGCGGTGAAGACCAGGAGGCGGCGGGGCGGGCTGGCGTCGAAGTGGGTGGACTCGTAGGAGAGGGTGAGCGCGCCCAGCCGGGGGTGGTTGATGCGTTTGGTGCCGTGCGACTTGACGTGCACCGTGTGTTCGGCCCAGTGGCGGCGGAAGTCCGCGTCGGCGGCCGACAGCTCGTCCACCAGCCGCCACAGCTCCGTGTCCTCGGGGAAGCTTCCGGCCGCGACGCGCAGTTGGCCGACCGCGTAGCGGACCATCGCGTCGCGGTCCGGGTAGCGCGCCGCGATGTCCGGGTCGAGGAGGTGCAGCCGCGCCAGGTTCCGTGCGGGCGCTGGCAGCCGTTCGAAGTCGGTGATCAGGCCGCGGGCCGCCCGGTTCCAGGCCAGCACGTCGAGCCGGTGCCCCACCAGCATCGCGGGCGCGGTGATCGCGTCGAGCAACTGCCGTACGCCCGGGCGCCCTTCAGGACCGCCGCCCGCGCCCCCCGCCCCGCCCGCCCCACCACGGTCACCGCCACCGTCCCCCGCGGCGGGGCGGGCCAGGCGGTACAGGTGGGTCCGTTCCGTCGCGTCCAGCCGCAGCGCCGTGGCCACGGCGTCGAGCACCGCGTCCGAGACGCCCTGGTTGCGGCCCTGTTCGAGCCGCACGTAGTAGTCGACGCTGACCCCCGCCAGATGGGCCAGCTCCTCGCGGCGCAGGCCCGGGACCCGGCGCCGCCCCGCGCCCGAGGCGAACCCGGCGTCCTCGGGCCGGATGCGGGCGCGCCGCGAGCGCAGGAACGCCCCCAGCTCGTTGCGTTCGCTCAGACGGGGCACCGGGCCATTGTCCCAGGCCCGTCCCGGTGGGTGGGTCTGGCAGACCCCCGGTGGAACGCGGCCACCGCTCCCGGCGCCGTGACGGGGCACGGTGGTCGCGGCGGGCAGCGGCCCGCCCAGCACAGGAGAGGTTTCCCATGCGGAGCAAACAACGACGATGTGCGCAGGTCACCGCGGTCGCGGCCCTGCTCGCGACCCTGGCGGCCCCGGCCGTCGCCACCGGCCACAGGCCGCCGCCCGACCCGGCCCCCGGCGGGCCGCAACGCCCCTACGAACCGGACGTCGACGGTCCGGTCGCCATCGACGAGCTGACGGTCGAGGTCACTCCGGACGGTGGCACGCGCAACGGCGTACGGGTCGCGTTCGACCGGGTGAGCACCAGCGAGCCCGCGGGGCCGCCGCCCGCGGCGCGTCGTTTCGTCTTCCTCTTCGACGAGGCGCTCCGCTTCCGGCCCGAGGCGTTCCCCACGTGCGACCGCGCGACCGTCGAGGAGCGCGGCGTCGCCGCCTGCCCGCCTGACTCCGTCATCGGCGGCGGCACCGGTCACCTCCACCCCGACGACGCCCAGGACCCCGAGGCCACCACCGTTGACGTGTACGTCCTCAACGCCCGCCACGACAACGGCCTGCGCGGCGCGTTGGTCGCGATCCCCGAGATCGGCTCCCTGCTCGAGCTGACCTGGGAGCCCGTCACCCGCGCCTACCGCGAACGCGGCTACCGCTGGGCGCTCGACGAGATCCTGCCGCCCAGCGACACGCCGCCCGAAGAGCGCCTCGGCACCGTGCGGTTCGAGATCGACTTCGGGGCGACGCGCCAGGTGCGCGGGCGCGCGGTCAGCTTCGCCGAGACGACAGGCCGCGCCGGTGGGCACCCCGCGGCCGCGCTCCGCTTCGGGCAGTGGGCCGAGTTCGTCACCGGGCAGATCGGCCTCACCGAGACCCTCGCCCGCCTCCGTCCACGGTCCTGACCCCCGGGAAACGGCGCCGTCCCTGACCCACCCTCGGGCCGCGGGCAGGCGGGGCGGCGTCCCACGGCCCGGAGTCGTACGGCCTCCGAGTCGTGCAGCCTCCGGGTTGGTACGGCCTCCGAGTCGTACGACTAACGTGAGGCCGCATGGAGATCGACGAGGCCCTGGTGCGGTCCATCCTGCGCGAGCAGCATCCGGATCTCGCCGCGCTCGACCTTCGGGCGCCCACGCGGGGGTGGGACAACGAGCTGTGGCGCCTGGGCGACGCGCTCGCCGTGCGCCTGCCGCGCACACCGCGCGCCCCCGATCTGCTGCGCAAGGAGCACCGTTGGCTCCCCGGCCTGGCCGCGCGCCTGCCGCTCCCGGTGCCGACGCCCGTCAGGTTCGGCGAGCCGTCCGCCCGTTTCCCCATGCCCTGGACCGTCGCGGCCTGGGTGCCGGGCGAGCCCGCCGACCGCGTCCCGCTCGCCGAAGGGCGCGGCGCGGCCGATCGACTGGCGGGCTTTCTGCGGGCGTTGCACCGCGACGCGCCCGCCGACGCGCCGGTCAACCCCGAGCGCGGCGTGCCGCTCGCGCGGCTCACCGACGGGTTCGACGAGGGGCTGCGCGCCGCCGCCGACCACGGCCTCCCCGGCGGGGCGCGGGAGGTGCGGGACGTGTGGGACGAGGCCGTCTCGGCGCCCGAGGCGAAGGGGCCGCCCGTGTGGCTGCACGCCGACCTCCACCCCGCGAACGTCGTCGTCGCGGACGGCACGCTCGCCGGCGTCATCGACTTCGGCGAGCTGTGCGCGGGGGACCCGGCGGTCGATCTGGCCGCCGCGTGGCTGCTCCTGCCGTCGGGCGCGCACACGCGCTTCTTCGACGCCTACGGGGACGTGGACGACGCGGCGATCCGGCGCGCCCGCGGGTGGGCGGTGCGGGCCGCCCTCGGTCTTCTCGCCATCGGCAGGGCCGGGGAACGCGGCCTCCCCGGCGGCAAGCCCACGTGGGGCCCCGCGGGCCGAGCGGCGATCGAACGCGTGCTTGCGTCTCGCTGAAACGCCTCGCGCCGAAACGCCGCCCGCACGCCCGGCGATCCGGTGCTGTGGCCCCGGCCCTGGCCCGCGACCCCGGGCGCCGCGAGTCGCTCAGTGTGGCGTCCACATCATCCCGGTCGTCGCGTCGCCGAGTGTGCCGTCGGGGGCGAAGTGGACCCGCACCTCGTACAGGCCGAACTCCCCGCTGAGGAAGTCGGGCAGGCCATGGCCGTGCACGGGCCGCCCGAGGCGCGTGAAGTACGCCTCGGCGACCGCCCGCATGACTCGGGGGCGTTCATCCGCGGGCGTCTGGCCGTGCAGCCAGCTCGCCCCGGCCTTCGCCTCGGCCGCCGCCGCGTCGGGGAACGTCGAGGGGCCCAGGTCGCGCCCGGTCACGCGCGCGTCGGTGACCGCGAGGAACTGGCCGCCCAGCGACGTGAACACCAGGCCCGCGCAGGTCGCCGCGGCCCGCGTCAGGCCGACGGCAAGCGCCTCGGGCGTCAGATAGGGCGCCAACTCAAGGCGGCCATCCGCCAGTTCGGGGATGTCCACATCCTCGGGCAGGCCCGCGGCCGCGCGGTAAGCGGCCCTGATGTCCTCGGTGCCAGGCGCCCACGCGAACCAGCCCTCGCCCAGGTCGTAGCTCCCCAGGGCGCGCGCCGCCAGCGCCCCGCCGGGGAAGCGCAGCTCGCCCGCCGCCGCGTCCCACACCGGCGGCCGCCCCTCGAACCCCAGGTGCTCGCCCGCGTAGTCGACCATCGCCGCCGTCTCCCGCAGCGAGTAGGCGATGGACCGCGCGGTCGCCATCAGCAACGGGGCCGGAAAACAACGGTCGGCGTCGATCTCGTCCCGACGTGGATCGATCAACTCCTGTTCGTCGGCGGCCGCCAGAGCTGCGGGCCCGCCGTCCGCGCCCGTCAGGGACACCTCCCGCACCGCGCCCCCGCCGAGCGTCACCGTCACCGTGTCGCCCTCGGGCAGCCGCCCGGCGAACCCCTCCCCGGTCGCCGAAGGCTTCACCCCGTGCCGGGCGAACCACCCCTTGACCGCCACCGACGCGTCGCGGCCCGGCAGCAGCGCCGGGCCCGCCAGCAGCGCGTCGACCAGCCGCCGCGGACGCGGCTCGGCCCGCGGCACGGCCGGGTCGTCGGTGACGAGGAGGGCCAGGCCCCGCTCGTTCAGCGCGCACACCGCCGCGCCCCTGGCGTCGAGCAGGCCCATGCAGATCAGCAGCAGGTGGTGGGCGGCGAGCCGAGGGTCGGGGAAGCCGGTGAGGTCGAGCGTGCGCCCCGCCAGCTCGGGCACGTCGTCCCACTCGCCGATCTCCCGTAGCGACGCGGAGAGTTGGGCGCCCCGCGTCCCGGCGAGCGAGTCGTTCCCCCACGCCCACAGCCAGGCGCCGTCGAGCGCGTAGGTGCCGAGGACATGGCCGCGGAGCGTGACCCCGCCCCGCCACAGCGAGGGGGCGTCGAGGTCGAAGCGGGTGGCGCCGTGCGGGACGAGCGTGTCGAAGAGGTCGAGCTGCTCGGAGACCCAGGCGAGACGGGGCCGGGCGAGAGCGAGAAGTGCGTCGCTGAAGGTGCTCATGATCATCAACGACTCCGACGACGCCCGAACGGTTCCCCGCCGTGCCCCACCGCACCCCGCCGCGCCCCCGGCGCCGCGCACACCCGCGCCCGCCGCGACCAGCCGCTACAGCCAGCCGCGCTCGTGGGCCATGCGGAACGCCTCGGCGCGCGACGCGACGCCCAGCTTGCCGACCGCCGCGGCCAGGTGGTTGCGCACCGTGCCGTTGGACAGCCGGGTGCGGCGGGCGATCAGCGCCACGGGTGTGTCGTACTCAGCGAGCCGCAGCACCTCCAACTCCCGTGGCGTCAGCGGGCACGCGGGCGCGGTCAGCGCGTCGGCGGCGAGCGCGGGATCGACGTAACGGCCCCCCGCGTGGACGCGGCGGATCACATCGGCGAGCGCCCCTCCTGGCGACCCCTTGGGCAGGAACCCCTTGGCGCCCGAGGCCAACGCGCGCTGGAGATGGGGCGGGCGGCCATGGCCCGTGAGGATCACGACCCCGCACGACGGCAGCGCCGCGGCGAGCTCCGACGTCACCTCGAGGCCGTCGAGGCCGGGCATCTGGAGGTCCACCACCGCCACGTCGGGCGTGTGCGCCAACGCGGTCTCCACCGCGCCCCGCCCGTCCGCGGCCTGCGCGACGACCTCGATGTCCGCCTCCAGATCGAGCAGCGCGGCCAGCGCCACCCTGATGAGGTCCTCGTCGTCGGCCAGGAGGACGCGAACGGGTCTCCCCCCTGGGCCCGTCGGGCGCTGCGCGGTCATGGCACCAGGGTAGGCGCGACCGGTTCCGGTGAGCCCTGGGATGTGGAACGGGGAGGTGTCTCCGCAGCGCTGATCGGATCGCCGCTCGGCGTACCGAACGACCGACTTTGCAGATACTGACCTTGGCGTGCGGGTCGGCGTGGAAGAACGTGGGGCCCGCGTCGCAGCCCTGGAAGGGGGTCCGTTCACGTAGGTGCTTGCTTGACTGTGCCAGCAGGGATTCGGGGTCGCCGTAGATGGTCGGCGTCATGTTCGTGTGGACGTGGTGCGTCAAGCCCCGGTCTTCGGCCATGGCGACCATGGCATCAATCTCCCCGGAACTGTCTTCCGTGACCACGATATTCAGCCGCACCGGAAGTCCGGCCTCGCTCGCTGCGGCCATACCGCGCTGGAACGCCTTCCATGCACCGCGACGGGGTGAGGCCGTCGAAGCTTGTCTCGCTTGCACCGTAGAAGATCCGGAACGCGCGCAGGCCGGTCAGGCGCTCGGCCGGTCCCGGGGCGGACTGCGACGTCGGGCCGCTCGCAGGCACCCAGTACCGCACCCGCCGCACATCCCGGCCGGGGCACCGGGCGAAGCGGCGCTGGCTCGTTCTTCGACGGCACGGCGGGCCTGGGCGACAGCGCGCTCAACGGTGCGGGGGCCAGCAGGTACTCGACGGCGCGGGGGCGCGCGTCGTCCGTGGCCTGCTCGACCGCGGCCGCCACGTCGGCCAGGCAGTGGCAGGAACGACGCTCTGCTTCGGCGGCCACCGACTCATACAGCTCGTGCAGCTCGGAGTTCGGCCAGCGCCATCCGGTCCGTTCTTTGCGGTGCCCCGCTCAGACGGTGCATCACTATCCACTCTCCATCCGCGAATGCTCCGGTGAAGATGGAGGATCTCCGGGTGGCACCGTTGTGCCAGAGCAGAGGCCCCGCGGCGTGCCATGTAGGAGCCGGGGCACCCAGAGTCCGGTCGATCAGCACCCCGGTGATCAGCCGTCCTACCGTTGTGCACGATGCCCACATACCGGCGGCCGGCAGAACCGCCCCGTCCAGGGTCCAGGGCTTCGACCGGTACCTGAACCTGCTCCGAGAGAGGAGACGAGTCTCCCCGGAGGGGCGGGCCGTCATCGCTCCCGGGGGCACACCGAGGGGAGCGAGTACATGTTCATGTGCGAGTTCCTCAAATCCCGCTCCTGCCGCGGAGCTCAGCGCTGCACCCAGAATCGCGTAGCCGAGATTGGAGTACTTCCCATGTTCCCCCGGAGGGCCGGTGATGAGTTGGTCGAGCCGTGCGAGAAGGTCCCGCAGGGCCTGATCGGTGAAGTCCCGCCACGGGTCGTTGAAACCGCTACGAAGCCCTGGGGGGACGCGCGGCAGACCCGCGGTGTGAGAGGCCAGATGTTGCAGAGTTATCCCTGTGCCCGGGGCAGCGGGCAGCCATTTCTCGACCGGATCGGCTGGCGACACCATGCCAGCCGCAGACATTCGCATCAGTGCGGTGCCAGTGATGACCTTCGTCAGCGATCCGATCTCGACATGTTTCTCGGGGTCGTGTCCGGGGGTGACTTTGGGCCACAGGTTACTGCTGCCCAGCACACAGGTGGGTGCCGAGAAGATCACTCGGCACCCCCTGTGTTCAGCCTCCGCCTGACGAACGGGTACACAATGAGGTATCCGGCGCCTACACAGGCACTGAACTGGAGTGCCCATGGAGCGATAGAACCGAGAGAGTGCCCGAGCACACTGCCCAGACCGAGCACAGCAGGGAACGTCATTGCAGCCACTGTGATCCCGTGGACAAGGTAGTCCCTCCGTGTCCTTACCCTGTCAGGAAGAAATAAGCTGAGAAACTCGAACAAGAGTGACACTAAGCTGTTTCCTTGGATTCCATTGTGGAGACGCCGCTGGGCCGGTCACTGTTGTCGACCGCTTCGATCGCTTCCGTTGCCTGGGAGACTCGGCTTCCGCCGAGGCGTTTGACCGAGTCTCGTGCCCAGTCCAGCGCTCTGTCAATGGCGCCCGACAGGAACACCAGGTCACAGGCCACCATTGTCAGCGCGAAGCTCGTCAATCCCATGATCACGGCGATCGACAGGTGAAATCCGATAGACGCCGCAGCGGCCCATGGACGGATACGCGGAACGAGGACCCCGAGAGGGAAATAGATCAGGAATATGACCGTCGCGTAGGTGCCCAGGTAGACCAGCAGGTCGTTCTCGTAGATGATGCTGGACACACCGGGCAGCTCGAATTCGTCCACCCGGAGGATGTAGAAAAGCGCGGTGCCGTCCTGCCACACCTGACCTTGCACCTTGTAGAGACCGCTGACCATATAGACCAGGCAGATCTGTACAGCGACAGCAGCGACTCCCAGGTTGTGCAGCGGTACCGCCACCGCCCTCGCCATGGAAGGGACACGCTCGGACAGCTTGGTTGCCATGCTGCGGGGCGGCCAGTGGACACCCTTCAGCGATAAAGCGTATTGGGCAATGCGCTCGCCCCGCAGAACCGGCTACGCTGGGGCGTCAACCTCCGTGCACCAGACCACAGGCGGGACGCGCGGGCGGGCGGCCAGCGACAGCCAACGGCAGGGAAGTCCATGGGAAGAACGAGGCGCCGCACCGGCGCGGGCGGCGCCCGGCGGGTCACGCAGGCCGATGTCGCCGCGCACGCGGGCGTGTCGACCGGGATCGTCTCCTCGGTGATCAACGAGCGGGACTACGGCTCGATCAGGGTCAGCCAGGCCACCAGGGACCGGGTGTGGAGGTCGGTCAAGGAGCTCGGCTACGTCCCCAACATCGCCGCCCGCAACCTGGCCCGCGGCAGCAACCGCCTGATCGGCGTCTTCACCTACCAGCCGCTCTTCCCGCTGGAGAGCCGGGACTTCTACCACGAGTTCCTGGTCGGCATCGAGGAGGAGGCCGAGCGCGCGGGGTACCACCTGCTGCTGTTCACCGGGTCCCAGAACGCCGGGCGCCAGCGGTCGATCTACGCGGAGGGCATCAACAGCCTCCAGCTCGCGGACGGTTCGGTCCTGGTCGGCACCGACGAGTCAAGCGAGGAGATCGCCAGGCTCGCCGCCGACTCCTACCCGTTCGTCTTCGTCGGGCAGCGCGAGATCCCCGGCGTCGAGCTGTCCTATGTGGCCGCCGACTACCTCGGCGGCACCGCGGCCATCGTCCACGAGCTCGCCGCGCGCGGCCACCGCCGCATCGCCATGGTGCAGAGCGCGCACGGCCACGAGGGCATCCCCGGGCGCCGCGCGGGCTTCCGCCGCGCCCGCGCCGAGCTGGGCCTGAGCGCGGCCGACGCCCCCGTGCTCACCCTGGGCGAGCCACCGCTCGGCGTCGACTCCGACGGCACGCTCGCCGACGCGACCGCCGCCGCTGCGTGGGCGGCCGGGCGGGGCGCGACGGCCCTGGTGGTCGAGGACTCCACGCACGCCGTCCACATCAGGGACGCCGCCGAGCGCGCGGGCCGCTCGGTCCCGGGCGACCTGGCGCTCGTCGGCCTGAGTGGGGCGCCGGAGCGCCCCGGTGTCGCCGATCTCGCCGAAATCAGCATCCCGCGCCGGGAGATGGGCCAGGAGGCGGTGCGCGCGCTGGTGGGGCTGCTGGCCGATCCCGGCGCGGCGCCGCCGCGCGTCACCCTCGACTGCTCGCTGCGCGAGGGCCCGAGCCTGGGGCCGCCGCGCGACGTCGACTGACGCGTGGCGCGGCGGCGGGACCGGGGCCCCGGCGGTCATTTGAGGGTCTTGTGCCCGACAATAAAGCGCATTATCGTCGCCTCCTGTGACTTCAGGCGCGCGCACGGCACCGGATGAACGGGCCCATGACCGACGGATCGACGACCTGCTGGCCCGCATGACGGTCGCCGAGAAGCTGGGCCAGCTCCAACAGCTGGCGTGGACCGGCGACACGGGCCCCGGCGGTGGCCAGAACCACCTGGTGGAGTCCGCCGCCCGCGCGGGCACGTTGGGCTCCGTGCTCAACCTGTACGGGGCCGGGCACACCAACGCCCTTCAGCGCGTCGCCGTGGAGGAGACCCGGCTGGGCATCCCGCTGCTGTTCGGCTTCGACGTGATCCACGGCTGCTTGACCACCTTCCCCATCCCGCTGGGGCAGGCGGCCAGCTTCGACCCCGCGGTCGCTGAACGGGACGGCGAGGTGGCGGCCCGCGAGGCGCGTTCGCTCGGCATGCACTGGACGTTCGCGCCGATGATGGATGTCTCGCGCGACCCCCGTTGGGGCCGGATCGCCGAGAGCAACGGCGAAGACCCGTATCTCACCGCCGCGTTCGCCGCCGCCAAGGTGCGCGGGCACCAGGGCACCGACCCGGCCGAGCTGGCCCTTCCGCACCGCGTCGCGGCGTGCGCCAAGCACCTCGCCGCCTACGGCGGGGCGGAGGGTGGCCGCGACTACAACACCGTGGACGTCTCGGAGCAGCGGCTGCGCAACGTCTACCTGCCGCCCTTCAAGGCCGCCGTGGACGCCGGAGTCGCCACGGTCATGGCCGCGTTCAACACCGTGAGCGGCGTCCCCGCGCACGCCTACGCGCACCTGCTGACCGAGATCCTCAAGGAGGAGTGGGGCTTCGAGGGAACGGTCGTCAGCGACTGGAACGGTGTCGCCGAGCTCGTGTCGCACGGCTTCGCCGAGGACGCCGCCGACGCGGCCCGCGCCGCCCTGTCCGCCGGTGTCGACATGGAGATGGTCAGCCCTCATCTGGCCGACCATGGCGAGGAGTTGCTGGCGAGCGGCGCCATCGCGACCGAACGCCTCGACGACGCCGTCGCGCGGATCCTGCGCCTGAAGCTCCGACTCGGCCTGTTCGAGCGGCCCTACACCGACGAACGCGCCGAACTCACCGCGCCCACCCCCGAGTCGAGGCAGGCCGCGCGCGAAGTCGCGAGCCGCTCCTTGGTGTTGCTGAAGAACGAGGGGCCCGTCCTGCCGCTGAGCCCCTCGGCCGGATCGATCGCCGTCGTCGGGCCGTTCGCCGACTCGGACGACCTGCACGGCACATGGGCGGGCCCGGGCGCCTCACGCTTCCCCGCGACCACCGTGCTCGAGGGGCTGCGGGCCGCGGCGCCCGAGGCCAGGATCGCCCACGCGGCGGAAGGCGAGGCCGCGCTCGCCGCGGTGCGCGACGCCGACGTGGCGGTCGTGGTGGTCGGGGAGCCCTCCGCGATCAGCGGCGAGGCGTCGTCCCGTTCCGACATCCGACTCCCTTCGGGGCAGCCGGAGTTGATCCACGCGGTGGCGGCGACGGGGAAGCCGTTCGCCGTCGTGCTGCTGAACGGGCGGCCGTTGGACGTGAGCGACTGGATCGACGCGGCGCCCGCCGTGGTCGTCGCCTGGCACCCCGGCATCGAGGGCGGCCGGGCGATCGCCGACGTCCTGTTCGGCGCGGTCAACCCCGGCGGCAAGCTCCCCGCGACCTTCCCCCGCTCGGTCGGCCAGGTCCCCCTCACCTACGCGCACGAGAACACAGGCCGCCCCGCGCCGCCCGACAGCGCCCCCGACGCGTTCGTCTCCCGCTACCTCGACCTGCCGACGGGGCCGCTGTTCCCGTTCGGGCACGGCCTGAGCTACACGACGTTCGAGACGGGCGCCCCGGTGCTCGACGTGGACACCGTCTCCACCGCCGACCTCCACGCGGGCGCGGCGGTGCATGTCACCGTCCGCGTCACCAACACCGGCACGCGCGCGGGCGACGAGGTCGTCCAGCTCTATCTGCACGACCGGGCGGCCTCCATCGTCCAGCCGGTCCGCCGCCTGCGCGGCTTCCAACGGGTCACCCTCGCCCCCGGCGAGTCGACCGAGCTTCGATTCACGCTGGGCGCCGAGGACTTCGGGTTCTGGACCAACGACTCGCGCGGGGAGTTCCGCCTGGAGCCCGGGCGGGTGGATGTGTACGCGGGCTCCAGCGTGGTGGCCTCGGGGCGGGTGAGTGTCGCGTTGACCCGTTGAGGGGGGCGCTGCGCGGGCGCGGGCGGCGGGGGCGGCTACGGGCTGGACGTCCTCCCGTTCGCCGTCCGCCGGGTGTCTGGTGTTGTGGTGGGTGCGGGTCAGTGATGGCACCTACGGGGGAGGGGGCGTCGGGTGTGCGGCCGTCTCGGTAAACGGTCTCCGTTTGGGTGCCTGGGACCGTTCGCCGAACGGGCGCGGCCGCGTCCCTCGTTGGCGGCCGTTTTCCCGGTGGTCGCTTACGGTGGCGCGCACCCTTCGGGCCTGCCCTGGCCGCCGCTCTCGTCGTTCACCGCGCGCACGTTGAGCTTATGAAGCAGGCCGGTGCTTATCCGCGGCTTATGCCGGGGCGGATGCTCTTTTGAAACGGCGCACACTTTGGGTTGAACAGAACGTGCCCCGTTTCAGAAAAGACCCCGACCTCCTGTAAGGGCTGTCCCGCAATCGGCCTTTGGCTTCGATCGGCTGGGTCGAGGGCCTGCCTGTGCGGGAGGTATCAGGTGGTTACGCAGAGCGGTGGGGCACCTGGTGTCTCAGGTGCCGTGGGTCCCCGGCGCGCCGTATCGGGCGAGCATGGTCAGCACCGCTTGGTCGACCGCGTTGGTGATGGCGGTGTCGTCGGGCTCCCAGCGTGCGAGCAGCATCCGCGGCCAGAACACGTAGTTGGAGATCATCCCGAGGAATTGCGTCGCCGCCATCTCCGCATCGTCGAGCAGGGCTGTACCGGCGGCGTTCTCCGCTGCCAGGTAGCGGCGGACCGATTCGAAGTAGGGCATCTTGCCGAGCTTGAACTGGGTCTCGCCGAGCTCCGGGAAGCGCGGTACCTCGGCGATGACGATGCGGAAGAGGGCGGCCATGCCGGGCTGGGTGAGAAGCGCCACGTATCGGCGTCCGATGGTCTCAAGCCCTGCGCGGAGGTTCCCTGGCTCGGGGAGGGGCGCCTCCTCCTCGTCGACCTTCCAGTATTCGGTGACGATCGCCTCGAACAGGGCCGCTTTGGTGGTGAACTGCTTGAACAGAGTCGCCCTCGACACTCCGGCCGCCTCGGCGATGCGGGCCAGCGAGGTGCCGTCGTAGCCGGAGTCGAGGAACAGCCTTGTCGCTGCCTCGATGATGGACGTCCGCTTCTGCGCTGCCACGCGCCGGTGGTATCCCGAAGGCTGTGCCGTCATGCCCTTCAGTATGCCTCTCGCTACGAGGTGAGTCACTTGACTCACCTCTAGCTCTCCCCTTACCTTGAGAGAGGAGGTGAGTCACTCGGCTCACCATTAGCGTAGGCCTGGAAGGAAGCAGCATGGGACGCTTTGAGGGCCAGACCGTCATCGTCACGGGCGGCAGCGGGGGCATGGGCAGCAGTCATGTGCGGGGCTACCACGCCGAGGGGGCGAACGTCGTCATCGCTGGCCGCGACGACGACGCCAGCCGCGATCTCGCTGCTCAGCTCGGTCATCGGGCTCTGTCCGTTCACCTGGATGTCGCCAGCGAGGACGACTGGGCGGCGGTGGTGCGCGAAGTCGAAGGCCACTTCGGGCCGATCACCATCCTGGTGAACAACGCGGGCGTCCAGAACCCGGCGGCCCCTGTCGAGCACACCGAACTCCGCACCTGGGAACACATCTTCAGCGTCAACGTCACCGGCCAGTTCCTCGGCATCAGGGCCGTGGCTCCGTCGATGCGCAGGGGCGGTGGCGGAACCATCGTCAACGTCGCCTCGACCATGGCCCACGTCGGCACGGCCTTCTACGCCCCCTACACCGCCAGCAAGTGGGCCGTGCGCGGGCTGACCAAGACGGCCGCGCTGGAGCTGGGGCGGGACAACATCCGGGTCAACTCCCTCCACCCCGGCGTCGTCTCCACACCACTGATCAACGAACCCACCGTCGCGGGTCAGCCAGCCATCGCCGACTTCTACTCGCCCGATCCGTTCGCCATCCCCCGCCTCGCCGAACCCTCTGAGATCACCCGCCTGTTGCTCTTCATCACCTCCCAGGACGCATCTTTCGCCACGGGCTCGGAATTCGTCCTGGACGGGGGCCTGTTGCTCGGCCCCGCACTCCAACCCGAAGCCGACATCGCAGCGTGAGCTGGCCTTGCAGTACGGAGCATGCAGTTGCGACGGGAGGGCGCGGATGCGGTGCGGCGGGGCCGTCCGTGGAGTCTGCCGCTGGAAGACCGCGTACTGCTCGTGACAACGCACTGGCGCACGAACTTGACGTGAGCCTTTTCCAATCTCAGCTTGAGGCTGCCAGGTGGCGGGTGAGGATGGCTTTGGCCAGGTCGGTGATGCGGGTGGTGCTGCACCGCGGCTTCCGCGGCAGCCGCCAGGACTCCGGGGTGGCGACGGCCTGTTCGCCGAGTGCTCGTATCCGTGCGTCGGAGCGGTTGTGGGTTTGCTGGCCGGTGGAAAGCGTCTCCCACCGACCTCGGTAGGGGACGCGGATGCTCCCGCCGGCGCCCTGATATGCCTTGTCCGCCCAGCATGGGATGTCCTCGGTGGTCAGGGCGTCGATGATGCCGTGGGTGCGGGCGGCTTCGATGTCGTGGACCACGCCGGGCAGTGCGGGTGAGGCCCATGGCAGTCGGCCCAGGGGATCAGCGATGACCTGCACGTTCATGCCGTGACGGTGATCGATCCCGGATGGGTGGACAAGCACGACGAAGCTCCTGGTGCAGCGAGTGATCTTGGCCGTGAACTCGTCCGGACCGGACTTCCTCCAGCAGGCGACGACGAGCTTCCGAACAGCAAGAACACCGCTACGTCACGGTGTCACCCCCTATCCTCCTGGGCGCACGAGAATTGCCCATCATGCGGGAGGGTGCCGGGGACCCCTCCCGAACGGTCAGCCTTACCATTCTGCGAGTGGTCGCGTGGCCTGGGCTGTCGCGTCTTCCCGCCCGCTGGTCAGCGTGACCAACTTTCGTTGTCCTGACTCGTATGACGAGAGAGGAAACATGATGAGCGAACTGGTCGAGAAGTCGATGATGACGCCGTACGAGCCGCCTGAGCTCGTGGAGTTGGGCGAGTTCAGCGTAGACACCCTCGGTAACAATGGCATCTGGTGGGAGCCCTTCAACCCCCAGTACGATTACTGACGTATGACCAGGTGGTGATCGGGCCAAGTCCGATCACCACCCCATTCCGCTGACGCGAACGTGAATTCCCACAATAAATAAGATGGCCATCCTCCACGGTCAGTAGACAAGATAGGAGTTGGTTGACGGTGCTGTCCGACGGTTTCCTGGTGCTGCCGGATGCCCCGTTCAATCGCGCGTTCCTCGATCCGGTGATCCGGCTCGGGGCAGTGCCCTACTCCTCCGGCCGGCCATGGTTGCTGGGGCGATGGGCTCCCGGTGAACTGATCGTCGCCGAGGCAGGCCGGATACAGGCAGCGGTGATCGGCACCTGTCCGCTCACCGCCGATCGATTGACCGAGCTGATCTCCCGGGTGCGCCGGGTCGAAGACCTGGACATGGTGACCCGCGCATTGCCGGGCAGTTTCTACTTGGTGGCGTCGGTCGCGGGCGTGTTGCGGGTGCAGGGCAGCCTGGCGGGCGTTCGCCGTGTGTTCCACACCAGCCGGGACGGCGTGGCGCTCGCAGGTGACCGAGCCGATGTCCTGGCCACGCTGATCGGAGCGGAGATCGACGAGCAGACCCTGGCAGCCCGCGTGGCATGCGGGATCCGGGCGCCCGCGCCGTTGGCTGAGCGCTCGATGTGGCAGGGCGTGAATCTGGTGCCGCCGGGCTCCTACCTGCGGGTCGACGGCCGAGGGACAACGACGACCACGGTGCGCTGGTGGGAGCCACCCGCGCCGGAGAGGTCGCTGGCAGAGGGCGCGGAACGGGTCCGTGACGCGCTGCGGACAGCGGTGTCCGCGCGTTTTTCCTCGGCGGGCCGGGTCAGTGCGGATCTGTCCGGTGGGATGGACTCCACCTCGTTGTGCTTTCTGTCAGCCGAAGTCGGGGCCCCCGACCTGCTGACTTTCCGCTGGAGCGAGGCCGACGAGGCGAACGCCGATGCGGGGTTCGCGGCGCAGGCGGCCAGGGAATTGCCCGGTGCCGAACATCGGGAACTGGCGCAAGAAGCCATGCCATCGATCTTCGCCGACCCCGGACGCATCACCGATACCGAGGCGCCGTATCCCTTCACACGTACCGCCGAGCGGACCAGACAAACCGCCCAGACCCTGGCCGAGTGCGGGTCGCGGATACACCTGGCCGGGCACGGTTCTGACGAGTTGTTCCATGAGTTGCCCTACTACCTGCGGGACCTGCTGTACCGCCATCCGCTGACCGCACTCACTCACCTGCGTGGTCACCGGGCGATGTCTCGTTGGCCGTTGGGCGCCACCATCGCCGCGCTCACTGATCGTCGCGACCTCGGCGGGTGGTGGCGGCACCAGGCCGACCACCTCACCGGTCCGCCTCGCGCTCGCCGTACGCCCGATCTCGGGTGGGGTTCCGCGCCGCTGCGAGCACAGGAGTGGGTCACGCCGTCCGCGATCGAGGTGACGCGCGGGCTGCTGCACAGCATCGCCGAGCAGGCGCGACCGTTGGCTGCGCAACGAGCGCAGCACGCGACGCTCATGGCGCTGCGAATCGCGGGGCCCGGCTACCGCCAGCTCGCCAGGCCGTTCGCGCGGGCCGGTGTGCGGTTGGAGCTGCCGTACCTCGATGATCGGGTGATCGAGGCAGCGCTATCCGTTCGATTCGCCGAGCGTCGAACGCCGTGGCGCTATAAGCCGCTGTTGTCCGAGGCGATGCACGGCATCCTGCCCGCCGCCGTCGCGGGCCGGTCCACCAAGGGTGAGGCAGGCGAGGACGTGCGCATCGGGTTGCGGCGCAACATGCCTGCCCTGCTCGAGCTGTTCGCCGATTCGGCGTTGGCCGAGCACGGGCTGATCAATCCTGACGTGCTGCGTACCCGGCTGCTGGCACCGCAGGTCGACAACGCCACCACCATGGCGTTGGAAGAGCTGCTCGGCTGTGAGACCTGGCTGCGCGCCGTCAAGAAGACCCCGGCGGAAAGCTGGACGTCGAAAGCCGACCAAGGGAGGGTCGATGAGTCCGCGACTACGAACTGACATCGCCACCACCAGCACCGAACACGGCACAGTGCTGCTCGATGAGCGCACCGGACGTTACTGGCAGCTCAACAACACCGGCAGCGGCATTCTGCATGCGCTGTTGGCCGGTCAGAGCCAGGAGCAGATCGTGGCGGACCTCGCCGAGCGGCACGACCTCGAACCCAAGCGGGCACGGTCCGACGTGACGGCGATCATCGATCGTCTTTGTGCGGCGAAGCTGCTGGTGACCTCATGACCGTTCCCGTCGCACTCGAACACCAGCCCCGGCTTCCGGTTCACAGGCGGCTGGTGCCGCTGCTCGCGGTCGGTGCCGCGCGCCTGCTCAGCCGACTGTCACCGCGCAGGCTACGAGCCGTACTGCTCTTCATCCGTCGCGGCGCCCGAGCCGCCACCGTCGACCAGGCACTCGCGGCACGTAGCGCGGTCGTCTCGGTCAGTCTTCGCTGCGCGGGTCAGGGCTGTCTGCAACGGTCCATCGCCGCCGCCCTGGTATGCCGAGCCCGCAATGTCTGGCCCACCTGGTGTACCGGTGTCCGTACGCATCCATTCGCGGCACACGCGTGGATCGAAGTCGACGGCGAACCCGTCGGAGAGCTATATCTCGGCAAACATTACCGGACGCTCATAGCCATTCCTCCGGTCTGAATTCAGACCTGTCCAGGCGATTCGGCGAGGTCGGCGTCATGTTCACCGCCCACGACACCGCCGCAGAGCTCCGTCGTTGTCGCGAGTCGCGTGTGAAGGCTGACGTTGCCCTGCTCAGCGGCATGTCGCAGGGGTGGGGCGGGAACGAGTGCGGGAACGGTCCCTGTGATCATCAGAGTGAGCCCTTTCCAGGCCCCGGATCTCACGGAAGGATCCTGCGCGACTGTCGCCTCAAGGGCGACGGCGTCCACCACGCCATGCTCGGCATCGCCCGCCCACACAACCTCGCCTCCGCCGGATAGACGGTCCCGACGAGCAATCCGCGCAGAGCTGACATGGCCCGTCCCCCGTAGGCGCAAGCCCTGACCCACACCCACCACGAAGGCGACCAACCGGCGGACGGCGAACGGGAGGACGTCCAGCCCGTCGCCCACAGCCCACGGCCCACGCTCACCGAGGCGTCATCGCGCCGGGTCCCACCGTCGCCTCCAGCGTGAACACGCCGCCCTCGCTCCCCACCCGCAACGTCCCGCCCGCGTCGGCCAGCCGCTCCCGCAGCCCCGCCAGCCCCGAGCTGTGGCGGTCGGGCGCGGCGGGGGCCGCGCCGTCGTTGGCCATGGTCATCCGCACCCCGTCCCCCCGGCGGGCGATCTCGATGGCGCACCACCGCGCGGCGCTGTGTCGGAGGACGTTGGTGCTGGCCTCGCGCAGCACGGGGACCAGCTGGGCCGAGGCCGATGGCGGCAGGTCGGTGGTGGGACCCAAGACCGTGCAGCGGATGCCGGAGGAGTGGAACACCCGTTGGATCGCGGCCAGTTGGTCGGCGAGGTCCACCGCGCGGTAGCCGTGTACGACCTCCCGCATCTCGGCGAGCGCCGAGGCGGCCAGGCGTTGCACGTCGCTGGCCTCGCGGCCCGCGCGTTCGGCGTCGAGGGACGAGAGGCGCGCGGCCAGCTCGGCCTTGAGCGCGATCACCGACAGGCTGTGCCCGAGCAGGTCGTGCACGTCGCGGGCGAAACGCAGCCGCTCCTCGGTGGCGGCGAGCCTGGCCTGCGCCTCGCGTCCTGCCCTGGCGTCCACCAGCAGCCCCCACAGCCACAGCGGAAGTCCGCTCATCCCGGCCACCGTCAGCGCGAGGCTCGCGGCGATCAGCACGGGCACGAGCGCGCCGTCCCCCGTCAGCGCGCCCAGGGCCGCCGCGACCGCCAGGGTGGCGAGCGCGGCAAGTGCCGTGATCCAGCGGCCGGTTGGGCCCCTGGCCAGCAGCGGTACCGTTCCTGCCAGGCAGCCGCCCAGCCATGCCCAGGTCGCCCACCGCCCGTCGCCCACGGGCCCCACCAGCGGGACGGACAGCAGCGACGCGGCGACGAACGCGGCCATCAGGCGGCGGCGCACCGCGGCGGACAGCCACGGGGTGACCGCGGCGTAGAGCGCGCCCGCCTGGGCCGCGGCGAACGCCAGGATGCCCGCCGCGCCCAGGGCGGCCCACAGGGCGTCGCTCTCGAGGAACGGCCCGATGCCGGGCAGCGTCAGGCTGGTCAGCACGGCGGTGGCGAGCGAGGCGAGCGTGCCGAGCCTGGCCCGGCGCAGCCGCGGATCGGACCCGTTCGCCGAGGTGCCACTCACCACCGTGCCATGCTAGACGGCCGCGGCGATCAGGGCGGCGGCCACCAGCAGGTCGAAGACCACGCAGAACTCCGCGAACGCGTGCGGCACCACCCGGCCTGTGCGCAGGTGGGCGAGGTCCCACAGGGCGTGCCCGGCCAGTCCGGCCGCCACGAGGTACTGCCCGACCGCGGGGTCGACGGCCAGGGCGAGGGCGGTGATGCCGCCGAACAGCACGACGCCCGCGGTCTCCACGGCCACGACGCGGGGGCCGTCCAACTCGTGGCGCAGGGCGCCGATGACGAGGTAGGCGAGCGCGATCGACGGCAGGAGGTAGGTCTCGAACCCCGAGGGCGTCCACGGGGGCAGATCGCGGTAGCCGAGGACGACGACGCCGATGGCGAGCATGACGGGCCAGCGCCGGTGGAGGGCGACAAGTGCCTTGGGACTGTGGCGCGTTGTGGTGTGGGTCATGCCGTCAGCGTGCCGCCGCCGCGCGACGGGCCCCACCCTCGCCGTGTCACCGGTCGGGGGTGTGGAACGCATGGGTGACCCAGGCGTTCCACACAACTCTCCCGCGCGGCTCAGCCCTTGACCGCGCCGACGAGCACGCCCTTGGCGAAGTGCCGTTGCAGGAACGGGTAGACGAGCAGGATCGGCACGATGCTGATCACCAGGATCGCCATCTGGAGCGACTGCTGCGGGGGCAGCACCTCGGTGGCGCCCGCCTGGTCGCCGCCGAGGTTGGCGCCGTTGACCACATAGGTGCGCAGCACGAGTTGGAGCGGCCACTTGGTGGTGTCGTTCATGTAGAGGAGGGCGGTGAAGAAGCTGTTCCAGTAGGCCACGGCGTAGAAGAGGCCGATGACCGCGAGGACGGCCTTGGACAGCGGGAGAACGATCCGCAGCAGGATCGTCAGCTCGCTCGCGCCGTCGATGCGGGCGGAGTCCATGAGCTCGCCCGGCAGGTCCATGAAGAAGGCGCGCATCACGATGACGTTGAAGCCGTTGATCAGCACCGGGAGGATCAGCGACCAGTACGAGTCGAGCAGGCCGAGCTGCTTGACCATGAGGTAGCTGGGGATCATCCCGGGGCTGAACAGCAGCGTGAACAGCACGGTGAGCAGCATGGGCTTGGCGCCGAACGAGCCGGGCCTGGAGAGCGCGTAGGCCAGCATCGCCGTGCAGGTGAGTGACAGCACGGTGCCCACGACGGTGATCCCGGTGGACACCAGCAGCGCCTGGGTGACGGCGTCGCCCGCGAAGACCGCGCGGTACGCCTCGAGCGTCGGGTGCTCGGGCCACAGCACGAACCCGCCCGCCTGGGCGACCTGTTCGGGGTCGGCGAGGCTCGTGGAGACGACGGAGAGGAAGGGCAGCACGACGAGCGCGCACGCGATGAGGAGCACGATGCCCTTGAGGCCGCGGGCCGCCGGGTGGGGGGTGGCGATGGCGCTCATGAGGGCTCTCCTTCGTGGATGCCCCGGCCTTCGGGCCGGGGAGGGGACGAGGCTCCTGTGGAGCGGGGCAGGAAAGGCCGGTTCGCCGTCGGGGTGGAGCGGCGTCCGCCGCTCACCGGCCGACGCCTGTCACTCACACGGGAGTTGATAGGTTGTGATGTGTGTCGCGGCGGGTCAGGCGGGCGTTCAGGTACCGCTTCTACCCCACGGACGGGCAGGCGGCGGAGCTGTCGCGGACGTTCGGCTGCGTCCGTCTCGTGTACAACAAGGCGCTGGAGGAACGCACGTGCGCCTGGTACGGGCGTGAACTCGTGGTGATCGACCGGTGGTTCCCCAGCTCGAGGCTGTGCGGGGCCTGCGGCGCGGTCCGCGGGAAACTGCCGTTGAACGTCCGGACGTGGACGTGTGAGTGCGGCGCGGTGCATGACCGTGATGTGAACGCGGCACGCAACGTTCTGGCCGCCGGGCTGGCGGCAGCAGCCTGTGGAGACGGTGTAAGACCTCAACGGGAGTCCTCCCGGACAGGGCGGTCGTCGACGAAGCAGGAACCCCAGCGGGCGACCGCTGGAACCCCCCGCCTTTAGGCGGGGGAGGAAGTCAAGACTGGTAGACGCCCCTCTCTCCGAAGATGTGCGCGATCTTGTTGGCGCCGAGGACGAGGACGACGGCGACCAGCCCCTTGACCAGGCCGACGGCGGCGGCCACGCCCCACTCGCCGCCGAGCACGCCGTGGTTGTAGACATACGTGTCGAGCACCTCGGAGCCCTCGAGGCCCACGGCCTGCTGCTGGAGGATGATCTGCTCGAACCCCACGGTCAGCGCGTCGCTCAGCCGCAGAATGAGCAGCAGGACGATGACGCCCTTGATGCCGGGCAGCGTCACGTGCCAGGTCTGCCGCATGCGCCCCGCGCCGTCGACGGACGCCGCCTCGTAGAGCTGGGCGTCGATGCGGGAGAGCGCGGCGAGGAAGAGGATCATCGCCCAGCCCGCGTCCTTCCACACGACCTGGGAGGTGATCAGCATGGCGAACAGGTCGGGGTTGCCGATGATGTCGAACGTGCCGTGACCCTGGTCGCGCAGCCAGGTGTTGAGGAGCCCGCCCGCGCCGAGCATGTTCTGGAAGAGCGCCACCACGATCACCCAGGACATGAAGTGCGGGAGATACAGCACCGATTGGACCAGGCGCTTGATCCGTTCGGAGAGCAGGGAGTTGAGGAGCAGGGCCAGCGCGACGGGGATGGGGAAGACGAGGACGATCTGGATGAACGAGATGAGCAGCGTGTTGCGCAGCGCGTTGAGGAACGCGGGGTCGCCGTTGACGATCACCTCGAAGTTCTCGAAGCCGTTCCAGGCGGATCCCGAGATGCCGAGGAACGGCTGGTAGTCCTGGAACGCGGTGACGTTGCCGAGCAGCGGTATGTAGTGGAAGAGGAGGATGACGACCATGCCGGGCGCGGCCAGGAGCAGCAGCAGCCGGTCGCGGCGCATGCGGGCCAGGCGGCCCGCGGGGCGCCCTGCGCGCTCGGTCGGGCCGGGGCCCGCGGTGGGCGGGCCCGGCGGTCGGTTCTTGAGGGTGAGGCTCATGGGGTGCTCCCTGGGGGTGGAGGGGCGACCGTGCCGGTGAGGGTGTGCTCGCAGGGGAGCAGCACCTGGCGGTCGTGGTCGCCCGAGGGGTCGCCGAGGAGCTGGACCAGCAGGCGCACGGCGCGGCGGCCCATGGCGTTGCGCGGCACCCGAAGGCAGGCCCAGGGGTGCGGCTCGGCCGGGCCGCCGGGGTCGTCGACGAGCAGGACGACGGAGAGGTCGCGGGGGATGGTGACGCCGCGGACGCCGGTCATGACGGCGAGGACCCGCACCAGGTTGACGGACTCGACGAGCACGGCGGTCGTCCCGGCCGCGAGCGCGGTGTCGAGCCACTGGGTGGTGAGCGCGTCGGGCGCGGTGAACGCGGGCTCGGGGACGTCGAGTCCGAAACGGGTCAGCGCCGCCCTGAACCCCTCCCAGCGGTCGGTCTGCGGCTCGTCGCGCTTCTCCTCGCCGAGGTAGGCGATCCTGCGGTGGCCCTGGGCGACCAGCTGGTCGACGATGCGGCCCGTGGCGGCGCGGTAGTCGCCGCCCACGTAGGCGATGTCGGCGTCGGGCACCTCGCGGCGCCCGATGAAGACGAACGGGTAGCCGTCGCGCGCGAGCCGGGCCAGCTCCCCGTGCCCGGCGTGGTGGCCGAGCAGGACGCTGCCGACGGCGTGGCGCAGCGCGTTGACCCCTTCGGCGTCGTAGATGCGGCGGATGCCGTCCTCGGTCTGGGTGGCCGTGAACAGCACGAGGTTGCACGCCTCGGCGACGGCCTGCTCCTCGATGCCCCGCATGAACTCGAAGTAGTAGTCGCCCGTGCTGGTCGGGAAGACGGGCTCGAACGTGTGCACACCGAGCAGCAGGCCGCGGGTGGCACGGGGCGCCGCGGCCGAACGGCCCGCGCCCGTGGGGGAGTAGCGCAGCTTGCGCGCCGCCTCCAGGACGCGGCGCCTGGTCTCGGGGGAGATGCGCTGCCGCTCGGCCGCGCCGCCGAGCACCATCGACACGGTGGACTGGGAGACCCCGGCCTCGCGCGCGACATCGGACTGGCGTGGGCCCCTGGCCTGGAGAGATGACACGGTGGACAGATCCTTCGGTCGTCGTCGGGGACTGCTGAACCGCCGTGGCGGCTACGGGCGTTCGGCCGCGGGCGGTGGCCAGTCGAGGATCGCACCGCCCGCGAGCAGCTCGTGGCGCAGCGCCTCGTAGGGCACCTTCTGGACCGGGCAGCCCTCGGCGTGGGCCAGCGCGGCGGCGGCGCCCGCGGCCTCGCCGAGCATCATGAAGACGGGCTCCATGCGGACGGACGCGTAGGCCACGTGGGAGGCCGAGACGGCCGCCGCGACCAGGAGGTTCTCGCACTCGCCCGGGCGTGGCACGAGCGCGCGGTAGGACAGGCCGAACGGGCGGGTCACGCTCTGCTGGACGTTGCCCTCGTTGCGCGGGGCGCCGTCCACGACGACGCGCTTGGCGTTGTGCGAGTCCATGACGTAGGAGGCGAGCGCCACCGGGTCGGACGCGGAGGCGCGGGCCGTGCCGTCGGCCTGGGTGACGACGTAACCGGCCACCATCCTGCGGGCCTCGCGGATGTAGAGCTGCGGGGGCCAGTGCGCGGTGTCGGTGAACTCCCGTGGGGACAGGCCGAATCGGCGCGTCTCCTCGTGAACGGCCGCTGGCAGCCCGGGGTCGTTGGCCAGGAAGTACAACAGCCCTGCCTGGTAGCGGACATGGTCCTGGAAGATCTCCTCGCGGCGGGCGTGCCCGGCGTCGGGCCAGTCGTAGTTGGCACCGATGTGGTCGGAGGAGAACGCGCCGTGGTTGTTCATGTCGAACACGTCGCCGTGCGGCCCCGAGTGGACCAGGCATGTGCGCCCGTACAACTCGTAGCCGCCCGCGGCGACATGGCGGCGCAGCAGCTCGTAGCGGCCGGGGTCGTAGCCGTCGGGCCGCGGGAACGGCAGCCGGTCGTCCGCGGTGGTGACGCACAGGCGGAACGTGTACGCCTGGACGCGGTGGTCGCCCTCGCCGGGCTCGCCGTGCGGGTCGGGCGAGATGCCGGGCAGCAGGCCGCTGGCCGGGTCGCCCGGCGTCACATAGGGGTCGACGGGGAAGCGGAACTGGTGGTTGGTGCTCGGCCGGACGCCGGCCAGGGACTCGCCGTAGGCCGTGGCGGGCTCCCTTCCGGTGGTGTACGTGACGCCCGCGGCGGCCATCAGGTCGCCCTCGTAGGACGCGTCGACGAACCAGGGCGCGCGGTAGCGCGTGCCGTCGTCGGTGCGCAGCTCCTCGATCCGGCCTTCCGCCAGGGTGATGGACTCCAGGTGCTGGCGGCGGCGGACCTCGACGCCCGCGTCGGCGAGCCAGCGCTCGTGGATGCCCTCGGCCACGTGCGGCTCGAAGTCCCAGCGGGGCGCGGGTGATCCGTAGTGCCCGGCCACCTGGTCGTAGAAGGCGCGGGCGAGGCCGCCGACGGAGTCGGGGTGGCCCGTGTCGGTGAGGCCGAGGCCGCCCGTGGTCATGCCGCCGACGTGGTCGCCGAAGACGGCGAGCACCACGGACAGGCCCGCGCGGGCGGCGCGTACGGCGGCGGTGACCCCGCCCGATGTGCCGCCGTAGACGACGAGATCGGCCTCGACGAGCGGGGGTTGTGCGCCCCTGGCCCCGGGCGGGTGCCAGTGGCGGAGTCCTGCGAGCGCTTCCCCTGCGGGCATCGATGTCCCTCCACGTTGATGACTGATGGGCATGCATGGCTGATGGGCACGGACGGCTGATGGGCCGGGGGACATTCATAGCATCGGCGTATCACCCAAGTCCACCAGTGATATTGCTAATTCTTGATGGACCGACACCTGCGCGTAACCCCCTGGAAAATCAGGCGGTGCACGCATCTTGACGCATCACCGTGGCCGTCGGCTAGCTTCATCGGCAACCGGCGCCAGATGTGCACCAGATCAAGTCGCGCCCCTATTACCGATATTAGCAATCGCTGGAAGGGGTTCCGCCGTGACCATCGGACCCATGAGCCGCCGCCGTTTCCTCGCGAGTGCCACGGGGGCGGCACTCGCCACCGCGTCCTTCCCCCTGCTGACGGGCTGCGGCAACGGCGGGGCCGACTCCTCGGCCCAGGGCGCCGCCAACCGCGCGGTCACGCTCCCCGACCATGTCCCCTTCACCGGCGTCACGCCCGACCTCCCGGCCTCCCAGGACGGCGTGCTCGCCGGGTACTTCGCCTATCCGACGCCCGTGCGCGGCATCGAGGGCGACCCGGGCAGCGGCGGCGAGGGGATCACCGCGCTCGTCAACATCTTCGACCCCGTGCCGCCCGCCGCCGGGGACAATCCGTTCTGGCAGGCACTCAACGAGCGCCTCGGCACCGAGCTGAGCCTCAACATGGTGCCCGACTCCAGCTACATGCAGCGCCTCTCGGCCGTGCTGGCCGGCGGCGACCTGCCCGACCTGGTGGAGATCCGCCTCGACCAGCCGCAGCGCGCCCAGCTCCTGAAGGCCCAGTTCACCGACCTGACCGAGCACCTGTCGGGCGACGCCGTGCGCGCCTACCCGTTCCTCGCGAACATCCCCACCGAGTCCTGGCGCACGTGCGTCTACAACGGCGGCATCTACGCCCTCCCCACGCCACGCCCCTCGGTCGGCAACATCATGCTGTGCCGCGCCGACCTCGTCGAGGAGCGCGGACTCAACCCCGAGCCCGCCGACTTCGCCGAGTTCGCCGAGCTGTGCGCGGGCCTCACCGACGAGCGCGCGGGCCACTGGGCGCTCGGCTTCGGCTCCGCGGGTCCCCTGTCCACCTGGGCGTTCCTCATGCAGATGCTGGGCGCGCCCAACGAATGGGGCGAGCAGGGCGGGGAGTTCACGTCGTGGTTCGAGACGGAGGAGGCCAAGCAGGCCGCCGACGACCTCGCCCGCCTGGTGCGCGAAGGCGTCTTCCACCCCGACTCGTTCGCCGCCACGTCCGACCCGCGCATCTGGTTCGGCATCGGCAAGACCGCGTTGAACCGCGACGGCGCCGCCGCCTGGGACCTGCTCACCCACACCTACGACATCTCCGTGGGCGCCGTGGTCGCCCCGGCCTACGAAGGCGGCGGCGACGCCGCGCACTTCGCCGGTGGCGCCACGTTCGCGCTCACCGCGCTCAAGAAGACCGACGACGCCCGGCGCGTCGAGCAGCTGCTCTCCCTCGCCAACTGGCTCGCCGCGCCGTTCGGCACGGAGGAACACCTCTTCCGCACCTATGGCGTCGAGGGCGAGCACTTCACTTTCGAGAACGGCGTCCCCACCCTCACCGGCGCGGGCGAGACCCAGACCAGGCTCCCGCTCGAATACCTCACCGACGGGCCGCCGTTCCTCGGCCCCGGCGACGAGACGCGCGTCCGCGCCCAACACGCCTACCAGGAACGCGTCGTGCCCGGGCTCGTGCGCAGCGCGGGATCCGGCCTCTACTCCGACACCGACACCACCAAGAAGGGCGTCATCCAGCGGCTCATGCAGGACACACTCAACCAGATCATGCAGGGCAACAAGCCCGTCTCCGACTGGGACGACGCCGTGCGCGACTGGCGCAACCAGGGCGGCGACGCCATCCGCTCCGAGTACGAGGCGGAGTTCGCCCGTGCCAACTGACGTCGCACGCACCGCCGTCGGCCGCCCCGACCTGCTGGTCGCGGGCGGCGGCCTCGGCGGGGTCGCCGCCGCCCTCACCGCCGCGCGCCTGGGCCTCACCGTGGTCATCACCGAGGAGACCGACTGGCTCGGCGGCCAACTCACCGCCCAGGCCGTGCCGTCCGACGAGCACCCCTGGATCGAGACCGAGCACATCGCCACCAGCTACGCCACGCTCCGCTCCCGCATCCGCGACCACTACCGCCGCAACTACCCCCTCACCGCCGAGGCTTCGGCCGACCCCACCCTCAACCCAGGGCTCGGCATGGTCAGTCGCCTCTGCCACGAGCCCCGCGCCGCCGTCGCTGTCATCGACGAACTCCTGGCCCCCCACCGCTCGTCGGGCCGCGTCACCGTGCTCCACCACCACACGCCCGTCGCCGCCCACACCGAGGGCGACCGGGTGACGGCGGTGACGTTCGAGAACGCGCGCGACGGCCGACGCGTCACGTTCGAGGCGCCGCTCGTCGTCGACGCCACCGAGCTCGGCGACCTCCTCGAACTCGCCGACGCCGAGCACGTCATCGGCGCCGAGTCCCGCGACGACACCGGCGAACCCCATGGCGCCCCCGTCGCCGACCCGCTCGACCAGCAGGCCATCACATGGTGCTTCCCGCTCGAATACCGGCCGGGCGAGAGCCACATCGTCGAACGCCCGCCCTCCTACGACCACTGGCGCACCCACACCGACCCGTTCTGGCCAGGGCCCCAACTCTCCTGGGACAAGATCGACATCCACACCATGGGCGCCCGCGAGAACCGCGTCTTCGAGGACCCCATCGACGCCCCCACCTCGCGCGACCTGTGGCACTTCCGCCGCATCAGGGCCCTCGCCCCGTTCGAGCCAGGCGCGTTCGACTCCGAGATCACCCTCGTCAACTGGCCCAACACCGACTACTGGGAAGCCCCGTTGATCGGCCCCGGCGTCACCGCGGCCGACCGCGCCCGCGCCCTGACCCGCTGCCGCGAGCTCTCCCTGAGCTATCTGCACTGGATGCAGACCGAGCAGGACCTCCCAGGGCTGCGCCTTCGCCCCGACCTGGTGGACACCGACGACGGCCTCGCCAAGTCCGTCTACATCCGCGAAGCCCGGCGCATCCGGGCGAGGTTCACCGTTCTCGAACAGCATGTCGCCGTCGTGGACAGGCCCGAGGGCGCGGGCGCCGCCACGTTCCCTGACAGCGTCGGCGTCGGCCACTACAACATCGACCTGCACCCGAGCTCATCCGGTGTCTCCTACGTCAACCTGGAGTGCTACCCGTTCCAGATCCCGCTGAGCGCCCTCATCCCCGTGCGGCTGCGCAACCTCCTGCCCGCCGCCAAGAACATCGGCACCACCCACCTCACCAACGGCTGCTACCGCCTGCACCCCGTGGAGTGGTCCATCGGCGAGGCGGTCGGCGCCCTCGCCGCCCACTGCGCCGCCGAACGCACCGAGCCGCACGCCGTCGCCGACTCCCCGCGCGCCACCGAGGACCTGCAACGGCTGCTCACCGGCACCCTCGGCGCGCCGGTCACCTGGCCCGCGACGATCCGCACCACCCGGCCTTCCCAGGCCCGCCGGAACGCCACCCCGCTCTACGCCCGCCCCCAGCGGCGGGCCTGACCAGGAAGGCAGTACCCCACCCATGACCCCACCCATGGAGCGACGACGCTTCCTGACCGCGGCGGCCACCGCCGCCACCGCAGGAGCCCTGGCCGCGGCCCCCGCCGCGAGAGCCGGGACCACCGCGGTCCCGCGCGCCGAGAGCTACGACGCCGTCGTGTACGGCGCCACCCTGGCCGGGATCATGGCCGCCCTGCGCCTGAGCAGGCGCGGCTACACCACATGCGTCCTCGAACCCACCAACCACATCGGGGGGGTTGTCAGCGGCGGCCTGGTCAAGACGGACATCCCCAACACCATCGGTGCCCTCGCCGGGCTCACCCGCACGTCCTTCTTCGACGCCATCGGCGCCCACTACGGCGTCGGCTCCCCGGCCCAGTACCGCTTCGAGCCCAAGGTGGCCAGGCTCATCGCGCGCCGCCTGCTCGACGAGGCGGGCGCCGTCATCCGCAAGAACCAGCGGATCAACGGCCCCGCCGACCTGACCCTGAACGGGCGGCGCATCGAGTCCGTGCGGTCATCCGCCGGATGGGTCACGGCCCGCTTCTTCATCGACGCCTCCTACGAGGGCGACCTGATGGCCGCCGCGGGCGTCCCCTACCACGTGGGCCGGGAGTCCTCGGCCACCTACGACGAGTCCTACGCGGGCTTCCGCCCCAACTCCGTGCTGCGCCGCGGTCTTTTCAACCCCAACACGGGCTACCCCGTGGGCCCCGTGCCCACCGGGGCCGAGGGCGACGCGGACGAGAAGGTGCAGGCGTACAACTTCCGCGGCGTGCTCACCCAGGCCGCCGACCGGCTGCCGTTCCCGCGCCCCGAGGGCTACGACCCCGCCGACTACACCCACCTGCGGTCGCTGCTCGAGTACCGCGGCATCACCGGCATGACCCAGATGGTCGGCACCACAGCGGCCATCCCCGGCGGCAAGCACCAGACGAACCAGGGCCTGTTCATCGGCTACGACCTGCCGGGCGCCAGCTGGGAATACCCGGACGGCAGTTGGGCCAGGCGCGAGGAGATCATCGCCCAACAGGCGCGCTGGCACCAGGGCATGCAGTACTGGCTGGCCAACGACCCTTCCCTGCCCGAGTCGTTCCGCGCGGACACCGCCACCTGGGGCCTGCCCGCCGACGAGTTCACTGACAGCCCGCACGGCGCGGGCTTCCCCCACCAGCTCTACATCCGCGAGGGGCGGCGCATGAAGGGCGCCCATGTCCTCACGCAGCACGACCTGTTCGCGCCGAACAACACCAAGTCCACATCCGTCGCCTGCTGGCAGTACGGCCTCGACTGCCACACCGTGCAGCTGTATCCCGACGGGACCCGCTACCTCATCGGCGAGGGCTCGCTCACGGGCGAGGAGGGCAACGTGCTGGTGGACCTCTACCAGATCCCCGCCGAGTCACTCTTCCCCTCGTCTGGCTCCATCGACAACCTCACCGTGCCGATCTGCTTCTCGGCGAGCCATGTCGCCTATCTGTCCCCGCGGATGGAGCCCAACTACGGCATGCTCGGCGAGGCCGCGGGCGAGCTCGCGGCCCAGTCGATCGCCAGGAACCAGCCGGTGCAGTCGTACCGCTACGCGGATCTGGCGGCGTCGTTGGAGGAGTTCGGTAGCGTGCTCGCGACGTAGCGCGCTGAGCCGTTGTCGGGTGCGGGTGGTGGGGGGTGCGGGTGGGCCGCCAGGGGCGGCGGGCCCCGTCGCGCAGAGCGCGACGAAGGCCGCCGCCCTGGCGGCCTGTGGCCTGGCGGCCTGCGGGGCTGGCTCGGCTTGGCCGGGCTGGCTGTGCCGGGACCGGCCGAAGGGTCGTTCCGTCCGGTTCGCCCCCGGGCGGGGGCGGGTGCTGGCCTTGCGGCCCGTGCCTTCTCCGACCGGGGCGGGGGCGGGTGGCCCGAGGTCCTGTACCTGTCCGGGCCGGACGGTCCCCGGGACCTCGGCTGGGGCGGCCCGGGCTTCGCTCGGTCCGGCCGGTGGGTCACGGCTTCATCCCGAACCGATGGCGTCAGGGCCGGTGGTCCGGGACTTCCCGGAACGCGTCCGGCCGGTGCCCCGGTGTCCCGGTGTCCGCTCGGCGAGGCCGTGCCGGGTCGGTGCTGGGCGTGGCCGGGGGGCGGTGCCTCCGTCCGGCTCGGCGGTCCCGTTCGGCCGGGCCGAACCCTCGCCTCGGTCCGGGCCCGTGGCTTGGTCTGGCCGTCTGGCTTGGTGGTCCCGGCCTTGGCGGATCCGGGCGGCGCCGGGTGGCCGCTTGGTCGTGCCGGGTCGGGCCCGGGCCGGTGCTGGCCGATGGCTCGCCTCGGTCCGGTCTCGTGGTTCCGGCCCGTGGCCTGGTGTGGGTCTCGTCCGGACTTGTCGTACCAGGGCGCGGGGCCCGGTGGGCCACCTCCCACCGTTCCGCCGCCCGTCCGCTCGGCGAACCGAGCGGAGCTCACATCGCGGAGCCAACGTTTACCTGACCGGAGGTCGTCTGTGTCTGTTCAGTCCGTGCCCCTCTGGCGCATCGGGGTGCCCGAAAGTGCCAGTCGGGCCTCGGTGTTCGGCGGGGAGTGGCCCTCGGGCGAGGATCCCGTGCTGCGGTATCGCGTCGGGGTGTCGCCCGAGCGGGACTGGCCCCTCTTCCATCCCAGCCCTCTCAACGCGAGCACCGGGTGGCGCGAGCACCGGCTCGAGATCGCCTTCGACGTCGCGCGGGGGCAGGTGCCGGGCGACGGGTGTGTCCTGCGGCTGCGGTTCGCCGGGTCGCACGGGCCCTGTCCCGACCTCGCCGTGGACCTCGACGGCGCGCACCGTGGCCTCTTCCACCCCCACGTCGTGCGCGACGACCGTGCCGAGGTCGACCGGCAGGGGCCCATCGCGGGGGAGTGCGCCCTCGACATCCACCTGCCCGCCGCCTGGCTCGCGCCCGGCGCCCATCTCCTCTCGCTGTCCACCACCGTGGACCGGGCCGCCGCCACCGGGCTCGACGGGCCCGCGCTGGACGCCCTCGACCGCGAACTCCCGTGCCACCGCGAGCAGTACGGCAACTGGTTCGGCGCGGGCATCACCTGGCGCGGCCTCGACCTGCTGCCCGCCGCCGCGCCCGCCCCGCCGACCGCCGATGTGGCCCTCGCCCCCACCCCCCTGTATGTCCAACGCGCCACCGGGCTCGACGCGTTGATCGACCTCACCGTGCGCGTGCCCGCCGGTGCGCCCTGGCCGTCCGCCGCCGACGTCCACCTGGCGGGTCGGGTCCACCACCTCGAACTCCGCAGGCCGGGACGGGACTTCGGCGATGTCAGGGTCCGCTTCCCGGTGCCGGAGCTCGAAGGGCCCACCGAGGCCACCGTCCGGCTGGCGGGGTCAGGCGGCGAGCCGTTCGCGTGCACGCTCCACCCGGCCCGCAAGTGGACCCTGCACCTCATCCCGCACGTCCACCTCGACGTCGGCTACACCGACACCCAGGGCAAGGTCCTCGAGCTGCACAGCCGCAACCTCGACCGCGCCCTCGCCGCCCTCGAACGCGACGACGGCTTCCGCTTCTCGCTCGACGGCTCGCTCATCCTCGACGAGTACCTGGCCACCCGCGCCCCCGGGCGCGCCGAGCGCGTGCTCGCCGCGCTGCGCGAACGCCGCCTGGCTGTCAACGCGTTCCACAGCCTTTTCCTGTCCGGCGTCGCCAGCCTCGAGGAGACCTACCGGGCCGCGTACGCCGCCGCCCGGCTGCGCGAGGAGCACGGCGTCCCCGTCGATTACGCCAACCTCACCGATGTCCCCTCCTACAGCTCCGCCCTGCCCGCGATCCTCACGGCGCTCGGCATCACCGCGTTCGTCGGCATCGAGAACCACAGCAGGGGCGCCAACGCGGACAGCGACGCCCAGCACCTCGCCAGCCCCGTGCGCTGGCAGGGCGTGGACGGCAGCACCGTGCTGACGCACTTCGCCGACGCGTATTCCCAGCTCCGGTTCATGGTCGCCGACCCGCAGACCGTCACGGGCGGGGCCCAGTCGTTGCCCCGCTATCTGGCCCGTTATGAACGCCCCGACCACCTGCCCCACGACCTCGCGCTGATCGGCACCCACGCCGACAACGAGGACCTGGCCGACGGCGACGCGGGCTTCGCCGCCCGCTGGAACGCCGTCTACGCCCACCCCAGGCTTCGGGTGTCCACCCTCGCCGACTACCTGGCCGCCGTGCGCCCCCTGACCGACCGGCTGCCGCTGTGGCGCGGCGACGGCGGCAGCTACTGGGAGGACGGCGTGGGAACGGGCGCCGCCGTGGTCGCCGAGCACCGCGCGGCCCAGTCCGCGCTGCCCGCCGCCGAGGGGCTCGCCGCCCTGGTGGCCCGGGCCGACCCCGGCTACCGGCCCAACAGGGCGGAGCTCGACCGGGGTTGGGAGGGCGCGCTCTACGGGTGCGAGCACACGTGGACGTGGTCGCACAGCGTCGGGCACCCGCACGGGGACCAGGTCGGCGACCAGCTCGACTGGAAGCGGCACCGTGTGCACACCGCCCACCGGGCGGCCCTCGACGAGGGGCGGCGCGCGCTCAGTCAGCTGGGCGAGCTGGTCAGCACCGAGGGGCCCACCCTGCTGGTGCACAACCCCCTCGGCTGGACGCGCGCCGTCACCGTCGAGGCCGAGGTGCCGGCGGGCACCCCGATCGGGGATCCCGCGCTCCCCTACGAGGTGCTCGAGGACTGCGACGGGCTGCACCGCGTGCGCCTCACCGTGCCCGATGTGCCGGGCTTCGGCTATCGCGCCCTGCCGCTCGGCGCGGCCCACAAGGTGAACCCCAACGGCGACGAGGGCGACCCCACCGCCGACGCGGCCCGCCCCGCCGCCCCCGCCACGGCCTTCGCGCCGCCCGAGTGGCGGCCCGTGCCCGACCAACTCACCACCGCGCGCTGGGAGGTGGAGCTCGACCCCGCCACCGGCGCGGTCGTCGGCCTCGTCCACCGCGCCACCGGGCGCCGCCTCCTCGACCCCGCGTCGCCCTACCGGCTCGGCCAGGTGCTCCATGTGCTCAACGGGCCCGACTCCCTCACGCGGGGCGACCGCCCGGCCCACACCGGCGTCCCGCACCGCCACGCCCGCGCGCCCCGCAGCTCCCTGCTGGCCCGCCGCCCGTCCACCGCGCCCCCCGAACTCACCGTCGCCACCGCCGCGTTGACCCCGGTCGGGCTGGCTCGCACCCATGACGGCTGGCGGCTGCGGGCCGTCGGCACCGGGCCGAGCCTGCCGTTCGTCCAGACGGACCTGCTGCTGCGCGACGACGACGACCGCGTGGAGCTGACCGTGCGCCTGGAGAAGGAGCGCGTCCTGGCCAAGGAGTCCGTCTACGTCCCCTTCCCCTTCCTCCAGGCGACCGCGCACGGGACCCGGCCCCGCGTCCGTTACGACCGCCAGCAGGGCTGGATCGACCCGGCGACCGACCACGCCCCCGGCGCGTGCAACGAGTGGTTCACCACCCACCACGGCGTCGCCGTCGACGACATCGCGTGGTGCTCGGTCGACGCCCCGCTGTTCACGGTCGGCGACGTGGTGCGCGGCACCTGGGCCGAGACGTTCGAGGCGACCAACGGCACGGTCATGTCCTGGGTCATGAACAACTACTGGCCCACCAACACCCCACCGGAGCAGGAGGGTTCGCTGACGCTGCGGTACGCGTTCACCCCGCTGGGCGCGTTCGACCCGGCCGCCGCCTCCCGCTTCGGCCTCGAAACGCGCGCCGCCCCGATGGTCTCCGAGGTCACGCGCCTCGACAAGCACGACTCCGAGCCCCGCCGACTCCCCGCCCCCGGCGGCACGTTGCTCGACCTCGGGCTCCCCGGCGACTGCCACGCCACCGTGGCCGAGCCCCGCGACCGGCGCGGGCTGCTGCTCCGCGTCCAGAACCTCACCCCTGGGCCGCGCACCCTCAGGCTGCGCCACACCGGCGACGCGGCCGTCCTGTGCCGCGCCGACGAGCACGAGCTGAACGAACTCCCCCTGAACGGCGAGCACTTCACCCTCGACCTGACGGCCTGGCAGGTCGCCACCGTCAAGCTGCGATAGGAGCCGCACCCCATGCACCTCGACCGAAGGACCTTCCTCGGCACCGCCGCCGCGGCCGGAGCGGCGATCCCGCTGCTCGGCACGGCCACCGCCCACGCCGCGCCCCCCACCGCGCCCACCCCCACGGCGGCGGCGGGCGGCGTGGCCGCCGCTGGCATCAGCTGGCCGGGGCCCCAGGCCCTGCCGCGCTTCGCCGCCCCCACGAGCCTCGTCACCGCCGACCTCTCGGGGCGCACCCCCTCCGAACAGCTCACGCTGATCAGCCTCCAGGGCATCGTCAACCGCACCACCCCCCGCGTCTACCTGCTGGCCGACGTGGGCGAGGGCAAGACCACCTGGCTGCCCGAGACCGGCGTCCCGTACGGTGACCCGCTGCCGCTGCGCGAGCTGGTCGAGCGGTTCCGCGGCGAGATCACGGGGGCGATCATCCCCGACCCCGAGCTGCCGCAGACCATCAGCGTTGCCACCACCCTCGCGGGCCTCGAGGACGCGGTGATCGCCAGCGCGACGACCGCGGCCAACCTCGGCCTGCCGGTGGTCGAGGACCTGCGCGGCCGGTTCGCCGACGAACTCGAGGCGTCCACCTGGCAGATCGACAACCTGTGGCCGCGCACCGAGCGCCGGATGGTGTGCAGCATGAACACCTCGCTCACCGCCTATCTGCGCGACTACTCCATCGCCAACCGGGCGTTGATGGTGTGGCTCGACTACCACGACCCGGCGCAGCGCTCCCTCGTCGCGCGGCTCGCCGACGAACTCCCCACGCACGCCCCGTACATCGGCTGGCTGCGCGGCGACACCGCGGGCGCCCCCTACGAGAGCCCCATGGTCGAGCTGCTGTCCCGGCGCAGCGTGCACGTGCTGGCCGCCGACACCGCGCAGAACCTCACCGTGTGGGGCGGGGTGCGGCCCCCCGTGGACAACTCCCCGCCCCGGCCGCCCACTCCGGCCCTCGAGAACAAGATCTATGTCACCCTCGTCTACAGCGACGGCGACAACCTCCAGTACGCGCAGCACAAGATGCGGCAGCTGTGGGACGACCCGGCCAGGGGCGAGATCCCGATCAACTGGCCCGTGCCGCCCGAGATCCTGGACGCCGCGCCCGCGCTGTACTCCTGGTACCAGTCGACCGCGAACCCCAACGACTATCTGCTGAGCGGCCCTTCGGGCCTCGGCTATGTCTTCCCCAGCGCCTACCCGACCGCGACGTTCGACGGATTCGTGCAGCGCACGGCCCGCTACTGCGCCGCCCTCGGCATCGACTCCACCGCGATCATCAACCGCCTCGACAGCGTCTACGAGCCGTTGACCGAGGCGTCAGTGCGTTCCTTCGCGGACGGCATGGACCCCGTCGGCCTCTTCCAGAACTGGTCGGGCTGGACGACCGAGCAGCCGATCGTCGCCGGGGTGCCCATCGGCCGCTCGCGCATGGCGCTCACCCAGGGCGAGCTGAGCGCCGGACTCGACGTGGCCGCCGCCGAGTTCGACGCGGCGGGGGGCCAACGCCCGGTGTTCGCCACCATCTTCCTCGCCGCGTGGGACATGACGCCGACCCTGGCCGCCCCGGTGATCGCCGGGCTCGACGACCGGTTCATGGCGGTGCGCGGCGACCACTTCTTCCGGCTGGTCAGGCAGGCCGCCGCCTGAGGCCGCCGCCCCTTCGACCCCCGCCCCCGGGCCGCGCTCACCGCGCCACCCGGGGGTCGGCCATGCCCTGGAGGACGTCGGCCGCCGTGTTGGCCACGATGTAGATCGCGCCGAGCACCAGCGTCACGCCCGCGACGGCGGGGAAGTCGGAGACCGGGATGCTCGCCCCCAGATAGCTGCCGAGCCCCGGCCAGCTGAAGACGGACTCGACCACGAGCACGCCCGCGAACATGAAGCCGATCTGCAAACCGCTCATGGACAGCGCGGCGTTGAGGGAGTTGCGCACCACATGGCGCAGCACGATCCGCCGCTCGGTCAGCCCCTTGGAGCGCGCCGTGCGGACATACTCCGCGTCCAGCGTGCCGAGCAGGCTGGAGCGGAAGACGCGCCCGATGGCCAGCGCGGGGCCCACGGCCAGGGCGATGCCTGGCAGCAGCAGATGCTCCAACGCGTCGACGCTCAGGGCGGGATCGCCGGTGAGCAGCCCGTCGACGACCAGCAGCCCCGTCGGCCCGTCCGCCTCGTGGGCGCCGCTGAGCCGCCCGCTGCCGGGGAGCCAGCCGAGCTGGAGGTAGAACACGACCAGGCTGAAGATGCCGAGCAGGAACGTCGGCGCGGTGGACGCCAGGAACAGCAGCCCGCGGAACACCCCGGCGCCCCGTCGGCGCAGCACGCTGGTGAGCGCGAACACCACGGCGAGCGCGAGGGCCGACGCGAAGGAGAACAGGACGAGTTCGAGCGTGGCGGGGAAGTAGGTGCCGATGTCCTCGGTCACCGCGTGCTTGGTGCGGAACGACGTGCCGAGGTCGCCGGTCACCAGGCCGCCCAGGTAGTCGAGGTAGCGGTCGATGGCCGGGTCGTCGAGGCCGAGCCTGGCGCGTTCCGCCGCGATGGCCTCGGGCGAGGCGTTGGCGCCCAGCGTGGCGGCCACCGCGTCGGTGTGGGAGATCTCCTGGAGCACGAAGAGCACCAGGGACAGCACGAGCAGCAGGCCGAGCAGCGAAGCGGCCCGTGCGGCGAGGAAGCGTGGAGTCATCGGGGAAGCCCTTCGTGTCAACGGCCGTCGCGGGCCAGCAGGTCGCGCACCGCGTCCCCGGCGAGGTTCGCCACCAGACTCAGCGCCATGACGGCCAGGCCCGGGATCGCGGGGATCCACCAGTGGGCCAGCAGCTCGGGCAGCGCCCTCGACGTGTCGGCGCCCAACTCCGGTGCGGGGGCGGACTGTCCGAGGCCGAGGAACGACAGGCTGGCCAGCACGAGCACCACGCTGCCCACGTCGAGGCTCGCGGTGATCACGGCCGACGGCACCACGCCCGGCAGCAGGTGCCGCACGATCAGCCGCGTGCGCCCGACCCCCGCCATCCTGGCCGCCTCCACATGCGGCCTGGCCGCAAGCGCCCGCACCTCGCCGCGCACGATGCGGGCGTAGAACGGCCACCACACCACCGAGATCGCCAGGAACGTGTTCCCGAGTCCCGAACCCAGCGCCGCCGCCACCGCGATGGCCACCAGCGTGCCCGGCAGGGCGAGGAAGAGGTCGGTGATCCGCATCAGCACCGCGTCCACCCAGCCACCGAACGCCCCGGCCACCAGGCCGATCACCCCGCCCGCGAGCAGCCCGAGCGCCACGATGGCGAGGGCCATCAGCCAGCTGGTGCGCAGGCCGAGCAGCGTGCGCGACAGCAGATCGCGGCCGATGCCGTCCGTGCCGAGCAGGTGGCCGCCCGAGCCGACGGGCGCGTACAACTCCCCGGCGGACTGCACCGGATCGTGCGGCGCGAGCCATGGCGCGAGCAGCGCCACCACGGTCACCAGGCCGGCCAGGCCCAGCGTCACCCAGCTCAGGAGCGGCCCCCCGCGCAGCCGAGGTCCCGGGAGCCTGCCACGGCCCGGCGGCCCGTCAACGGCGGTGACCGCGCCGGGAGTCACGGTCGCGGTCACCGGAGCTCACCCCGGTGCACACACGCCACGCCGCGCCGCTGTTCCCCCGAACCCCGGGGCGGCCGTGGGCCGATGGGCACCAGCTGGATCCCGGTGAGCGTGGTCGCGCACTCCTCGCGTGCCACCGCGCAGCGCGGGTGGTAGGCGCACCCGCCCGGCGGGTCGATGGGGCTCGGCGGCTCCCCGACGATGTCGGGCAGCGTCACGCCGAGCCCTGGCACGGCCGAGATCAGCGCCCTGGTGTACGGGTGCTTGGGGTCGGCGATCACCTCGTCGGCCGCGCCGGTCTCCACCAGCCGCCCCAGGTACATCACCGCGATCCGGTCGCCGACGATCCTGGCCACGGACAGGTCGTGGGTCACGAAGATCACCGTCATGCCGAGGTCGCGGCGGAGCGTGTTGATGAGGTTGAGCACGCTCGCGGCGAGCGAGACGTCGAGGGCGCTCGTCGGCTCGTCGCACAGCAGCACCGCGGGCGGCACGATGGTCGCGCGGGCCAGCGCGACGCGCTGCCGCTGGCCGCCGGAGAGCTCGGCGGGCCTGGCGTCGAGCGCCTCCTCGGGCAGGCCGACCGAGCGCAGGGCCTCGGCCGCCCGCCCCCGCCTGGCGCGCCGGTCGAGGCGCAGGCCGGTGAGCCGCTCGGTCAGCAGCTCCCGCACGGTCAGCCAGGGCGTCAACGACGCGCCCGCGTCCTGGAACACCATCTGCGTGAGGCGCCTCCCCGGCCGCTCGACCGCCCCGGTGAACGATGTCTCAAGGCCCGCGATCACCCGCAGCAGCGTCGACTTGCCCGAGCCCGACTCGCCGACCAGGGCGATCGACTCCCCGGCCGCGACATCAAGGGTGACGCCGCGCAGCGCCGCCAGGGTGGCCTTGCGCCCTCGCCGGTCCCGCACGGTGAAGTCGCAGCGCAACTCGGTGGTCGAGACGATGGGTTGGGCCCGTTCGGCCCGTTCGCCCTTGACGTCCTCGGTCACCGGCTCCGGCGCCGCCTCGGCCGCGGGGGCGTCGCCGAGCAGCCGTTGGCGCGCCTCGTCGGCAAGCAGGCACGCCGACCGGTGGGGAAACGCCGTGGGCGCGGCGGTCGCCGCCTCGCCCAGCGGGGGCAGCTCGTCGGCGCAGCGCGGCATGGCGAGCGGGCACCGGGTGCGGTAGGCGCAGCCGGTGTCGCCCTCGGCGGGGGCGGCGTCAGGGGCCGCGTCATCGGCCAACGTCCGCAGCGGCGCGCCGCGTTCGGTGGTGAGGCCGAGCCGCGAGGCGAGCAGGCCCAGGGTGTAGGGGTGCCGGGGGCGTTCCAACACCTGGGCGGTGGGCCCCACTTCGGCGATGCGGCCCGCGTACATCACCGCGACGCGGTCGGTGATCTGCCCGGCCACGCCCAGGTCGTGCGTGATCATCAGCACGCTGCACCCGAGGTCGTCGGTCAGTCCGCGCAGTACCCGCAACACCTGGGCCTGCACGGTGACATCGAGCGCCGTGGTCGGCTCGTCCGCGACGACGAGCTTGGGGCCGCCCGCGATCGCCATGGCGATCATGACGCGCTGCCTGAGCCCGCCCGACAGCTCGTGCGGATAGGCGCGCATGCGGCGTTCGGGCTGCGGAACGCCGACCGCGCGCATCAGCCGGACGGCCTCCGCGCCCGACCCGGCCGCCTCGGCGACCTGGTCGCCGATCCGCATCGTCGGGTTGAGCGACGTCATGGGGTCCTGGAACACGACGCCCAGGTCCCGCCCCCTGGCCAGGCGCCGCTCCTCCTCGGGCCCCGCGGCCATGTCGACGCCGCTCACGGTGAGCGTGCCGGAGACCACGGGCGCCGACGCGCGCGGCAGCAGGCCGAGGAGCGCCAGGCTCAGGACGCTCTTGCCCGAGCCCGACTCCCCGACCAGGCCGAGGATCTCGCCGCGCCTGATGTCCAGGTCGACGCCCTTGATGACGGTGGAGCGCACGCCGTTGCGCGCCATGCTGACCCGCAGCCCGCGCAGCGACGCCACGGGCGTCACGGGCGGGTCGGCGGTGGTGGTGTCGTCCATCGTGTGGAGCATTCCTGACCTCACAGGGACTGGATGGAACGGGACAACGGCGGGGCGCGGGTGCCGAGTTGAGCGGAGTGGGGGGTGCGGGGGCCGGTGCGGGGCTACTGCCAGGGGCGGTCGACGGGCGCCGGGCGTGGGTCGAACCCCCCTTCCCCCGGCGGTCGGTCGGCGTCCTCGGGGGCGCCGATGGCCGAGGCCTCGCGGGCCTCGGCGGCCAGCCGCTCCTGGCGGGCGGGCGCCGTGAGCGAGAGGAAGACGGCGAGCAGCAGGCACGCCGCTCCGCAGCCGAACCACAGCGCCGCGGTGCCCAGATGCTCGCTCACCGCGCCGCCGACGAGCGGGCCGACCATGGTCGCGGTGCTGAACGCCAGGGCGTAGGCGCCGAGATAGCGCCCACGGGCCCGCCGGGTCGACATGTCGGCGGCGATCGACTGGGCCGCGGGGTGGCCGCCCATCTCGCCCAGCGTCCAGATGGTGACCGCCACGGCGTAGACCGCCCACGACGACGCGACGCCCTGGAGCCCGACGCCGACCGCGGTCACGCACAGCGCGCCCGCGAGCACGGCCTCCCGGTGCCAGCGCGCCATGAAGCGGGCGCTGGGGATCTGCAACGCGCACAGCAGCAGGCCGTTGAGCGTCAGCAGCAGCCCGTACTGCTGCGTGGTGTACCCCTCGTCGGCCATCGCCACGGGCAGCGAGACCGTCGACTGGACGTATACCACCGAGTAGACGAACATCGCGGCGACAAAGGTCATGAAGACCCGGTCCCGCAGCACGTCGAGCAACCCGCCCCCGCCGTCGGCGTGTTCGGCCCGCCCGGCCCGCTCGGGGACATGTGTCTCGTGGACCAGCAGCAGCACGATCGCCGCGGACACGAGCAGCACGCACGCCTGCCCGTAGAAGAGCAGGTCGAAAGCGCGGTCGGCGACGAACCCGGCGATCACCGGGCCGATCGCGTAACCCAGGTTGACCGCCCAGTACTTGTAGGCGAACGCGGTCCTCCGGTGGGCCGGGGGCACCATGTCCGCGATCAGCGCCGTGATGGCGGGCTGCGTCGCCCCGTTGACCAGGCCGAACGCGAACAGCAGCAGCGCCACCGCCGCCGGGTGGCCGAACAGCGGGATGATCACCACCGTTCCCGCGGACAGCAGCAGGCTGCCCACCAGCGTGCGCTTGCGGCCGACCGTGTCGGACAGGACGCCGCCGCCGAGCGTCGAGACGACCACGCCGCCGCCGTACCCGGAGACGATCAGCCCGGCCGCCGACACCGAAAGGCCCGCGTCGCCGGTCAGGAACAGCGTCATGAACGGGACGACAAACCGCCCGGTCCAGGTGACCAGCACGGCGAGCCAGAGCCACCAGAAGCTCAGGGGCAGATCGCGGGCGCGGGTGTGCCCGCCGGTCCGCTGGGGGCGTGCCATGGATTCCCTTCCTGGGGCGGCTGCTCAGGGCTGCGTGCTCGGGGCTGCGTGCTCAGGTCCGTGCTCAGGATTCGGCGACGGTCAGGGTGTTGAAGTCGAGCGTGTAGGGCTCGGCCACGCTGTGGGACTCCTCGATCCCGCCGAGCCAGGGCTGCGCGGCCACGAAGTCGTGGACATAGGCCCAGGCCGGGGTGCAGGCCGCCGCGGTGATGGCCTCGCCCGCCGCGACATAGGTGTCGGTGTCCCCGGTGCGCAGCGCCTCGGCCAGCAGCTCGGTGGTCTCCTCGTCGGAGCACTGGAGGTGGTTGAGCCCGCCGTCCTGGTCCCAGAACACGTGCCCATAGAGGTAGGGGCTCCCCGAGTCGGGCCACGTGCCGGACGAAATGTGCAGGTCGGGGGCGTTCGCCGGGTCGCTCGCGAACGTGCCGAAGACCTGCGACGTCTGGTACGCGGTGATGGTGGCGTCCAGGCCGAGCGCCTGGAGCTGGGCCGCGATCAGGTTGGCGATCTGCGCGTCGTCCGCGCTGCCCGCGTTGTGCCCGATCACGACGGTGCGCGCGGAGGCGGGCAGCCCGGCCACATAGTCATCGAGGGGCCCAGGATCGTGGACGATCTCCCTGGAGTCCGCGCCGCCTGGCACCGAGCCACGGGCGTAGGCACCGGTCGCCAGGTCCGCCTTGTGGGTGACGACCTGGTCGATGACGCTCTCCCAGTCGACCGCCTGGAACATCGCGGTGCGCGCCTCGGCCGTCGCCATGAATTCCCGGTTCGGATTCATGTAGAGGACGCCGACCTGGAACGTGGGCAGGCTGAGCGCCTGAAGGGTGCCCTCGTCGATCAGCCGCTCCTGGGACGCGGAGGGCACCGCGCCGACAATCAGGCCCAAGTCGCCGCTTGTGAGGGCGAGTTGCATGGCCGAGGTGTCGGTGTAGACGGGCAACTCGACGGTGGTGAACGCGGGTTCGCCGCCCCAGTGGTCCTCGAACGCCTCCATCTCGTAGCGCTCCCCGACCCGCGCGGCCGTGAGCCGGTAGGGCCCGGTGCCCGCGGAGTGGGTGCTGAGATAGGTCTGCGCGTGGTCGTCGCCCGCGTTCTCGGCCAGCGCCGTCGGGCTGATCATCTTGGGCCCGTAGGGGGAGGCCAGATAGTCCAGGAACGCGGAGTTGGGCTCGGAGAGCGTGATCACGGCGGTGAGGTCATCGGGCGTCTCGACGCCCTCGACGCCCGCGACCATGTACGCGGGGCCCGCGTCCACGGCGGCGCGGCGGTCGAACGAGGCGCCGACTGCCGCCGAGGTGAAGGCCGTTCCGTCGTGGAACGTCACGCCCTCGCGCAGCGTGAAGGTGAACGTCGTGAAGTCATCGGAGACTTCCCACGCGGTGGCCAGGCTCGGCCCGATGGTGGGCTCTTCGGCGCCCGGCTCGTAACGGACAAGTCCCTCATACATGTTGGTGGTCAGCGCGAGGCCGTTGCCCGCGTAGTAGACGTCGGGGTCGGGGGGTTGGCCGATGTCGTTGAGCAGGCCCATGGTCAGCACGCCGTCGTCGGGCGCCGCGGAGCCCGCGGTGCCACCCGTGGAGCCGCCGCAGGCGGCGAGCGCGAGCGCGGCGCCCGCGGCGAGCGCGGGGGCCAGGGCGGCGCGGGAGGGGAGCGCTCTGTTCATGAATTGGGTCATTGATTTTCCTCAGGCATGACTGGTGCTCAGGAAGGAGGGGTGGCGTCACTCGCGCCCGGGGTGGTGTCACTCGCGCCCCCGGCGGTGTCCGCGTCGGCGGTGTGGCGCAGGGCCATGGAACGCCCGGGTCCCACGGCGTCGGGGTGCAGATAGTCGGGCTCGGTCAGCCCCTTGCGGCGCATGGCGATCCCGGTCAGGGCCTCGCGCACCGCGCGGTTCGCCAGGAGGGCGGTGATCTCCCCGCGATCGTCGTAGGGCGGGCTCACCTCGACGACGTCCATCCCGACGATGCCGACCTCCGCGCACAGCCTGCGCACGGCGGTGAGGATGTCGACGCTGGTCAGGCCGCCGGGCTCGGGGGTGCCCGTGCCGGGCGCGTAGGCCGGGTCGGCGACGTCGATGTCGAGGGAGATGTAGAGGTGGTCGGCCTGGTCGAGGGCCTCGTCCACGGCGCGTTCGAGCACCTTGGCGAAGCCGTCGCGGTGGATCTCCGCCATGAAGTGCGTGCGCATCCGGCGCTCGGACATCCAGTCGATGATCTCCTGGTCGGGCCAGTAGCCGCGCAGCCCGACCTGGACGAAGTTCTGGCCCGGCACGGCGCCGCTCTCGATCAGCTTGCGCATGGGCGTGCCATGGCTCGCCAGGCTGCCCGGGGTGTCGGGGCCCGTGTCGGCGTGCGCGTCGAAGTGGACGATGCCGACCTTGCCGTGGCCGTAGTGGTCGGCGAGCGCGGTGGCCGATGGCCAGGTGGTGGCGTGGTCACCGCCCAGGATGATGGGGATCGCCCCGGAGTCCACGATCGTTCCGACGAACTTGCGGATGCCCTCGAACGTCGTCCATGTGTTGCCGACCTTGATGGGCGCGTCGCCGTAGTCGCAGACGTTCAGTACCTCCAAGGCGTCCACGCGCACGTCGAGCGAGAAGTGCGGGCGCCCGTAGCCGCCCTTGTAGTCGCACGAACGGATGGCGAGCGGGCCGTGGTTGGTGCCGCTGCGCCCCGACGCGGTCGCGTCCCACGGCACGCCGCAGATCGCCACGTCGATCTCCCCTGCCACCAGGTCTTCGGGCGTGAGGCACACCGGCAGCTTGGCGAACGTCTGGATCCCGGCGAACCCGCCCTCGCCCTTGCGGTTGACGAAGATCGGCCCCGGCGTGCGCCCGACGTTGAAGTCGTCGACCGCGCCATGGCCCTCGAGTCCCCTGCCGAGCCTGGGGGGTTGCTGGAAGAAGCCCTCGCCGAAGTCGTGGTGGTGGTGCGGCTGGTGGCCCTGGGGGTCGTGGGCGCCATGGGGCTCGGAGGGCTCGGAGGGCTCGTGGTGGTCGGCGGGTTCAGGGGCGGGGGGGTTCTCGTATCGGGACATCGACCCTCGAATCAGCGACGGCGAAGGGAAGTCGGGGGACATCGGGGGCGGCGGAACGGCGAGCGTCGCCCCGAACGAACGTCGTTGTCCTCCGGAGCGACGAGCCCGTCGCCATCCCTCGGCACGCACGAGAAGGTAAGAACTGCCGAATCGATTCGTCAATGGCTGGAGCCCTCATCGGGCCACGGTTTTACACAGCGGCGCCATCAGAAAGGGCCCGGGGCGCCCGCCGACTTCTGAAGGACGCGGCGCCGTAACATGCGCGAAGGACACGCGCGACGGGCAACGCCCGGCGGGCGGCGGCGTCCGCCCCGGGGCCCCGCGCCGCGCGCTCGTATGATGTGCCGCATGAGGCGCCAGACAGTCACGCTGAAGGACGTCGCCCGTGCCGCACAGGTGTCCTTGAGCACCGCCTCCGAAGCGCTGTCCGGCACGGGCCGCATGACGGAGACCACGCGCCGCGCCGTTCTCGACGCGGCGGCGGCGCTCGACTACCGCCCCAACTCCGTTGCGCGCGGCCTGCGTACGGGCCTGGTGCAGGCCATAGGGCTGCACCATCTGCACGCGGGCGACCGGTTCGCGTCCCACTACTTCAGGGAGTTCGTGACCGGCGCCCTCGAGGGCAGCCAGGCCGCCGACTACGACCTCACGCTGCTGTCGAGCAACCCCCAGGTCCCGCGCAACCGCACCCCGCGCGTCGACGGCGTCATCATCGCCGACCCCATCGGCGACGACCTGCGCGCGGCCGAGCTCCTCGCCTCGGGGCTCCCCGTCGTCGCGGGCGAGCACCTGCCGCCCGGGCTGCCCGCGTGCCCCGTCGTCGCCGCCGACCACGCGGACGCGCTGCGCCGGATCCTGGACCACGCCCTGACCCAGGGCATCGGCCACCCCGCTTTCATCGGTCCCGACGCGAACAGCGGCTGGGGCGTCCTGCTGCGCACCACGTTCCTCGACTGGTGCCGCGAGAACGGGCTGCCCGCCGTCACCCGCGAGAGCCGGTTCGGCAACGCCGACACCGCCGAACACGAGGCGCAGGTGGGGAAGTTGCTCGATGCCGAGCCCGCGACCGACCTCCTGGTGATGTCATCGGAGCCCATCGCGCTCGGCGCCCTCGCCGCGCTGCGCGAGCGCGGCCGCGCCCCGCGCGCCGACATCCTGCTCGCCTGCTGTGGCGACAGCCCCATGCTTTCGGTCACCACCCCGGGCATCACGGCCGTCGACATGCACCCCCGCGCGCTCGGCCGCGCCTGCGCCGAGCTGCTGATCCGGATGATCGAGAACGAGGTCGAGCCCCCGGCCGAGCCCTCACTGCTCCCCGCCGGAATCCACTGGCGCCCCTCCACATCCCGCGCCGCGACCCGCGCCCACGACCCCCACCCGGCGGCGTAGGACGCCCAACGCCCCTGGCGCCGCAAGGGGTTGACGGCCCTCGGGGCCCGCTGGGCGTCAACTGGCTCGGCTGGGACTCCTCGGGCTGGCCGTACGCGCACTGAGCGTGCCCGCCGTGGCCCGGGGGGGGGCGAGGTGGCCCTCCGTCAGGCGGGGGGCCAGCTCCGCAGGGCGGCGTCGGCGACGCCGCGCAGCTCGTCGCGATCGGCGCCGCCCGCGGCTTGGACGGCGATGCCGTTCGACAGGGTCATGAGGAGGCGGGCGAGGAGCCCGGGGTCGGAGGTCGGTGGCAGGTCCCCCTCGTCCCTGGCGCGTTGGAGCCTTGCCGTGAGGCGGGAGCAGGCGTCGTCGCGCCAGTCGGCCAGCAGGTCGCGGATCGTCCGCTCCGCGGGGGCCGCGGCCAGGCATGCCTGGACCCCGAGGCAGCCGGGTGGCCGGTCGGGGGTGGTGACGGTCTCGACCGCGCCGTGCAGGAAGGCGGTGGCGACCCGCCGGGCGGTCGGCTCGTCGAGCGCGCGTGCCGCGTAGGCGGCCGGTCCCGCGGAGTAGCGCGCCAGCGCCTTCCTGAACAGCTCCTCCTTGTTGCCGAAGGCGGCGTACATGCTCGTGCGGGTGATGCCCATGGCGGCGGTCAGGTCGGTGAGGCTGGCGCCCTCGTAGCCGTGCTCCCAGAAGACCCGCATGGCGCGTTCGAGTGCCTCGTCCGCGTCGAATCCTCGCGGACGGCCGATCGCCGCCTTCCGCCGTGTCTCCACACGCTCCACCCTATCTCTTCCGTACCGGTCGGTCCAGATGTGCTACGGTCTCATTCGGTACCGATCGGTACCGAAATTTGGGGAGGTCGTCAGCATGGGGCAGTTCGAAGGCAGGACGGCGGTCGTGACCGGTGGGAGCAGCGGGATCGGCCTGGCCGCCGCCGCGCGGCTCGCGGCCGATGGCGCGCACGTCTTCATCACCGGTAGGCGCGAGGACGAGCTGGAGGCGGCGGCCGAGGCCATCGGGTCGGCCACGGCGGTGCCGGGTGACATCGCGGACCCGGCCGACCTGGACCGGCTCTACGACGCGGTCCGCGCGCGCGGCAAGGGCCTGGACACGCTGTTCGCCAACGCGGGAACGGCGGCGTTCGCGACGTTGGACCAGACCACCGAGGAGCACGTCGACCGCATCTTCGGGGTGAACGTCCGGGGCACGCTGTTCACGGTGCAGAAGGCGCTTCCGCTGCTCAACGAGGGCTCCTCGGTGATCCTGAACTCCTCAGTGCGCGCCGACGACGGCGTCGAGGAGTTCGGCGCGTACGCGGCCTCCAAGGCCGCCCTGCTCTCCTTCAGCCGAACCTGGGCCAACGAGCTCAAGGGTCGGGGGATCCGGGTCAACGCGGTCTCGCCCGGCGCCATCGACACCCCCGCGGTGGCCGGGATGGTCGGCGAGGAGAACGCCGAGGCGGTCAAGGCGGGCTTCGCGGCGAGGGTTCCGATCGGCCGGATGGGAACCCCGGAGGAGGTCGCCGCCGCCGTGGCCTTCCTCGCGTCGGACGAGAGCAGCTTCGTCGTCGGCGCCACCATCTACGTCGACGGCGGCGAGATGCGGCTCTGACGCGCTGCGGCGGGCCCCCGGGCCCTCCGGGCCGTAGTGGGGCGGGGCCCCATGAGCAAGGGGTCTCGTGGGCCCCTCCCTCGGCCGCGTGGTGTCGCGCACGATGGGGGGAGGTCAGGGCGTCATCGACCGCCCCACACCCCGGGTACCACACCGGGAGGCGGGGACCGGCGGGTGTGCGGTCTCCCCTTCCGCGCGAGAGGCACATGCGCATCGGAGCTGTCGGCCCGCTCGGGCACGGCCCGCCCGCCGCCCTTCCCGCCGCGGGGCAGCGGGCGCCGCTCGCCGCGCCGACGCGGATCCACCGGGGCGAACGGCGTGGTTGGGGCTACTGGATGTGCGGCGAGACGCGCGCGGCGGAGCGGCCGTTGCCTCAACGTTCGGGCGCGGCCCCGGTGTCGCGTGGGTGGATCAGCAGGCGGGCCGTCTTCTCCGGGAGGTGGATCGTGCCGCTGTGGCGGTAGCCGGCGGCGGTGAAGGCCCGGGTGGAGGGGATGTTGCGCTCGTCCGGCTCGGCCACCACCCTCGCGCAGTCGGGGTCGGCCTCGAAGAGGCCGTGGGCCAGCGCGGCCAGGAGCGCGCGGCCCAGGCCGCGGCCGAGGTGGTCGCGGTCGCCGATCGCGATGTGCACGCCCAGGTCGTGGGGGGCGTACGGGTAGTGGGCCGCCAGGCGGTCGCGCGCCACCCGGTAGATCTCGACATAGGCGAGCGGCGTGCCGTCCCGGTCGATCAGGCAGGGGAGCGAGTGGGATCCGGCGCGTTGGGCGGCCAGCTCGTCCGCCCAGGCGGCGCGGGTCCACGCCTGGTGCCAGAACGCGGCCACGTGCGGCCGCGCCATCCAGCGGTGCACCAGGTCCAGGTCCGCCCCCCGCGCCGCGGCCACCCGGGCCGACCAGGGGTTGCCGAGGCGGGGCAGTGGCGGCCCCGGGATCTCGTCGTTCTCGCGCGCGGCGTCCGTCCGCGGTGCGGTCACCTGGCCTCCGCCATCAGGGGGTTGGGGGCGTCGAAGTAGACGGACTGGGCGTCGAGCGGGGCCAGGACCTCGTCGATGCCGTGGAGGCGCGTGAACAGGTTGCTCTTGCACGGCAGCGTCGGCGCCGTGAGCCAGCGCCGCGCCAGCCGGTCGCCGCCGGGCCCGGCCTCGGCGAGGGCGGGCAGCGCGGCGGCGAGGCGCACGCGCAGCGCGTCGATCAGGTCGGCCTCGCGGGCGAGGCCCTCGGCGGCCAGGCAACCCACGGGCGCGAGCGCCTGGTTGCGCAGCAGGTAGTAGGACAGGCGGTCGTCGGCGAGCGCGTCGTCCACGACGGCGAGCGTCGATGAGGCGGCGCCGGACGTGGCCAGCAGCCCGGGGAGGTGGGAACGCGCCAGGTAGTAGCCCTGGTTGTCGCGGAACGCGCCCCCGGTCACGCGGCCTTCGGCGTCCAGGCGGACCAGGGTGTTCTGCTGGTGGCCCTCGAGGCCGATGCCGGTCTCGGCGTAGAGGCGCAGCATGGGCACGAGGACCCGGTCGGTGTAGTCGGCCACCCAGCACTCCGCCGCGCCGGGGCCGAGCGCGGACACCAGCGTGCCGAGCGCGCTGCGCCCGAGCCCTGGGCGCGGGGCCACCAGGCCCGCGAGGCACCGGAGTTGGCCCACGCCTGGCGGCACCTCGCGCACCGCGACATCGAGGCCCGTGACGTCGGGGCCCCCGGGGCGGCCAGGCTCGTCCACCGCGATCCAGGCGGGGTCGCGGGTGATGGCGAAGCCGGGGTGCGCCGCGAACGTCGCCGCGCCGTGGCCCGCGTCGAGCAGCCGGTTGATCTCGAGGCCCCGGGTCAGCTCCGTACGCGTGGACTCCCGGCGGGAGTTGGTCAGCCGCAGGCCCAGCGAGAGCTTGAGCATCACGGGCGCGCCGGGCCGGTAGACGGTGCGCAGGCTTGACGTCGGCCACCAGTGGGGGCCCAGCTCGCCCAGCGGCTCCAACGCGCCCGACGCGACGAGGGCGGCGATCCTCGGCCTGTGCGGCAGGTCGTGGGCCTGCCACGGGTGGGCGGGGATCAGCAACCGCCCGTCGGGGGCCGGGTGTTCGGCCAGGTCGGCCATGAGCTGGACGGTGTCGCGCCCGCCCAGCGAGGGCGCGCCCACCACGGCGTCGTGCGAGACGACCGAGGGGTCGGCGGCGAACCAGTGCAGCCGGAAGGAGCCCCGCAGCTCGGGCGAGTACCGCGCCGCGTCGCGGTCGGAGACGCCGTCCCGGCTCTTGGGCGCCGGGTGGAGCAAGTGGCCGAGCAGCAGGGCCTGTTCGGCGTCGAGGAAGCCGTCGACCTCGGGCGGCGGCGCCGGGGCGGCGCGGCGCGCGGCGACGAAGGCGGTGACGCGGCGGACGGACTCGGCGGTGCGCTCGACGAGGTCGGCCGCCTCCCCCCGGGGAACGCCGCCCGCGCGCCGCCCGCCCTCCACCGTGGCCTCGGCGGCCAGCAGCGCCACCGCGGTGACGGGGTCGGCGCTGCCGCCGAGCGGCCCGCCGGGGCCTCGCAGGGTGACGGGGCCGAAACGGTGCCAGCCGGTCGCCGACCAGTGCGTCAGCTCGGCTTCCAGGGTCAGGCCCGAGGTGGGCAGCGCGACGCGGACGGGACCCGAGGGCCGCGCGGGCGCGTTCTCCTGGAGCCAGCAGCGCAACACGGCCTCCAGATGGGCGTGTTCGGCGGCGGCGCGCGGGTCGGCCGCGTCGAGCAGGTCGGCGCCCTGGGCCGCGGTCGTGGTCGTGGGCGAGGGGCTCATCGGGCACTCTCCTGAGGGGGCCGAGCGGCGGCGAGCGGGTTGGGGTGGGTGCCGTTGGGGTACAGCGCGTGGCGCAGCGCCCGGTCGGTGTAGCGGGTGACGACGAGCCGGTCGCGGTTGAGGCCGTAGCGCGGGATGCGCGGGATCAGCAGGTCGTAGGCGGCGAAGCGGTCGGCGAGCTCGGGGAAGCGGGCCTGGAAGGCGAGGATGGTCTCGCGGACCATCGCCCAGAACTTCCCCTCGGGAACGCCGAGTTGATCGGCGCACAGCGGGGCCAGATAGCGGAAGTGGCCCACGAAGACCTGGTCCATCACATGCTGGCGGATGATCGAGGGGTGCTTGCGCGGCAGGATGTGGCCGTGGCTGTCGGGCTCGGGGCCGCGCTCGGGCACGTCGTCGAAGGACACGCAGACGTCGTCGACGAAGTCCTTGAGGAACAGGCGGCGCGGGACGTCGCGTTCGTCGTAGCCCAACAGGGTGTTCTGGCCATGGGGGTTGAACGTCACCCCGTAGCGGTAGAGCACGTGCAGCAGCGGGTCGAGCAGGGTGCCGAACAGGTGCCGTAGCCACTGCTCGGGCGGCAGCCCCGAGGCGCGCACCAGCGCGGCGACGAACGCGTCACCCGCGCTGTCCACGTGCAGCAGCGAGGCGAACGTCCGTACCCGCTCGGCGGGTTCGGCACGCGAGGAGACCGACTCACGCCATATGCAGCCCAGCGTCTCCAGGTGCTGGTAGGGCACATCGGGGAACGTGTCGAGGTAGGGGTGGCGCACCGTGACCGAGGCGACCTCGCCGAGGAACACCGTCCTGGTCTCATCGGCGAGCAGCGGGTCGCGGTCGAGCAGGCCGCGGAGCCACTGGGTGACGGCGGGCGCCCCCGAGGTGCAGTGCGGCGGAATCCCGCGCCACACCAGGGTGTTGAGGATCTTCAGCGGCAGCTTGACGTCATAGCGGCCTGGGTTGCTGACGTTGGCCATGGTGCGGATGGACTGGCCCGGCAGATAGGCGTCGGGGCTCTCGCCGAGCGGCACGATGCGGCGCTGGGCGATGTCGGCGGCGTGCAGGATCTGCACGGCGTGGTCCCACTGCCAGGGGTGCACGGGCATCCACACGAAGCTCTCGGGCGCGAGCCCGGCGCGTTCGAGCACGGCGGTGAAGTCGGCGCGCGTCCCCTCGTCCAACTCCCGGGAGAGCACGTCGCGTTCGGACAGCTCGGGGGTGGCGCGGAACTCCGCGAGGCCCCGGTGGACGGCCAGCCAGCGCAGCTGGACGGGCCGCGCGGACTCGGGCGCGTAGGCGCGCACCTGGGAGGCCGAGAAGCCGATGCGCCCCTTGTTGGCCACCAGCAGGTTGTGCCCGGTCATGCGGCACTCCAACTCGGCGTGCCCCAGGGCCAGTAGCTCGGTCGCGCGCTCCCCGCCGCGGGTGGCGCGCGCGGCGTCGACGGCCTGGGTGGCGGCCAGCTCGGTGAAGTAGGTGGCGATGGTGGAGGCGTCGGTGCCCAGCGTGGAGGCCGCGTCCAGCAGGAACCGCTGGACGTCCCAGGCGGGCTCGGCGATGGAGTTCCCCAGCATGCCGGTGGCGGTGCGGGTGATCGAGCCGGGGTCCACGCGCAGCCAGCCGAACGCGCCGGGCGCGGCGGAGAACACATAGGTCGTCCCGCTGTCGAGGTCGACCCGGTAGCGGCCGGGCTCCGTCTCGACCGCCTTGAGCATGTCCTCGAAGCACCACTCGCCCAGGGCCTTGGCGAGCAGCCGACGGCCCGACTCGCGCCAGGCCGCGGGGGTGACCTCGGGCAGCTCGGGCACCTCGGGCAGCTTGGGGACCTCGGGCAGCTTGGGGACGGGGTGCCCCGGCGATGTCGGCTCCTCGGCCGTCCGGTCGTCGGCGGTGGGGTGGCGCTGGGGCATCGAGCGGCTCCGGGGGAGGGTGGGGCTGGGGCGAACGGGCTCCGCGCCCGAGACCCGCACAAGATTAGGTTAGCCTTGCCTTAGGGGCAACGGCGCCCCTGACGCCCACTCAACGGCCCTTTCATGGCCCGGCGTTGCCTCTCGGTGGGAGGCTACGTTCCCGAGGGTCCCTCGCGATGGAGGAGACGGCGGGTGATCAGCTCCGTCGTGACGGCCACGGCGACCGTCTGGACGGCCATCAGGGCGATCAGCACGAACAGTTGAGCGGCCCCCGCCATCAACGGGCTCGCCCCGGCGAGCAGCATGCCGACGAACGCGCCCGGCAGGGTGACAAGGCCCACCGTGCGCGTCTGGTCGAGCCCCGGCACCAGCGCCTCGGACGCGGCCGGGCGCGCCACCTCCCACCTGGCGTCCCGCACCAGGAACCCCAGGGCCAGCGCGGCCTCCACCTCGCCGCGCCGCGCCGCCAGCTCGTCCAGGGCGCGCCGCCCGGCCAGCACCGTCGCGGTGAGGGCGCCGCCGATGAGGATGCCGGTCACCGGGATGAGGCTGAGCCCCTCGGGCGGGACGAGCCCGGTGAGCAGGAACACCGCCACGACCGGCGCCACCGAGCCCGCTATCGGGGCCGCCGTCAGCCACCCCGTACGGTTCGCGGTCAGCCGCCTGCCCGCCGTGCGCACCGCGACCGCGAACATCACCGCCACGAACGCCAGCACGCCCGCCGCCGATGTCACCGCCCAGGTGATCACCAGGGAGACGAGGGACAGTTGCAACGCGGCGCGCGCGCCGGCGATCAGCATCGCGCGCCAGGCGCCCGGCGCGTCGTCCACGCCGCCGTGCGCGCCCCCGCCCGCGCCCCGGCCCGTTCCGGCCCCCGGGGTGAGCCGCCACAGCGCCGCAACCGTCGCGGCGGCGATCAGCAGGAGGCACAGCACGACCCCCAGGGTGGGGCTCACCGAGACCAGGGAGGGCGCGCCGTTCGTCACCCGCCCACTGTAGAAGCGGCGCGCGACGGCGCACAGGGGCGGCGAAGGCCGCCGTCCGAGCCGATAGCAAACGTTCGCCTACGTGTATACCGGGGTCATGGGCCGCCGGGTGGGGCGCCCGGGCTGGGGTGTCGGCCAGGGGCGGCCCCGGGTCCGCCGGAAGGCGGCCGCGCAGAAGAATCCCCTCCATGACCTGGTGAGAAGACTCGTGGAGACCCACACGGCACGCGCGGAGCACGGTCTTTCGCCCGCACCCGACGCCTGTCTCGTCACCGATGGAGTGAACCCAGATGAGCCTTCCCGAACCGAATGTGATCCTGCGCGGTGGGCCCCTCCGAGGGGCCGATCCGCAGCGCCTTAGGCATGTCCTCGACATCGAGATGACGCTCAAGATCCCGGTCGGCAACGCCTACGAGCACTTCAGGCCCACTCCGGAGACGGTCCTGCACGACGGGAGCGAGCTGCGGGTCTTCGAGTGGACCCGCCGCACCTACGTCGCCGAGTGACCGCACCCCGACCGGGGCGGTAGCCGGAGCCCCTCCCCCTGGGCACCGGCTGTCCCCACCGCCCCACCCCTTCCGTCCCCGAAACCCGCACCACGCGCCGTCCCCTCCCGTGCGCCCACCCACCCTTCCGCTTGCCTGTGGGGAGTTCCTCCGGTGTCTGAGAACGAAAAGAAGCTGCGTGACTATCTCAGGCTGGTCACCGCCGATCTCCGCCAGACCCGGCAGCGCCTCGGGGAGGCGGAGACGCGACGCCACGAGCCCGTCGCCGTGGTCGCGATGGCCTGCCGCTACCCCGGAGGCGTCGACTCGCCCGAGGCCCTGGCCCGCCTGCTCGACGAGGGCGCCGAGGCCGTCTCGCCGCTGCCCGCCGACCGCGGCTGGGACCTGGAAGGGCTCTACGACCCCGACCCGCTGAGCGCGGGCAAGAGCTATGTGCGCGGCGGCGGATTCCTGCACGACGCAAGCGAGTTCGACGCCGACCTCTTCGGGATACCGCCGCGCGAGGCGCTGGCGATGGACCCCCAGCAACGCCTACTGCTCCAGGTCTCATGGGAGGCCTTCGAACGCGCCGGGCTGCCCGCCGCCGAGCTGCGCGGCGGGTCCGTCGGCGTCTTCGTCGGCGCCATGCCCCAGGACTACGCGCCCCGCCACGGCCACCCCGCGGCGCGCGACCTGGAGGGCTATCTCGCGATCGGCAACACCACGAGCGTGATGTCGGGCCGCATCGCCTACACGTTCGGGCTGCGAGGGCCCGCGCTCACCGTGGACACCGCCTGCTCGTCCTCGCTCGTCGCCCTGCATGTCGCGGTGCAGGCGCTGCGGCGCGGCGAGTGCGCGCTGGCGCTCGCCGGGGGCGTCACCGTGATGTCCGCGCCCAACTGGCTGGTGGAGCTGAGCCGTCAGCAGGGCCTGGCGCCCGACGGCCGCTCGAAGGCGTTCTCGGCGGCGGCCGACGGGTTCGGCCCCGCCGAGGGCGTCGGCATGATCCTGCTCGAGCGGCTCTCGGACGCCAGACGCCACGGGCACCGGGTGCTCGCCGTGATCCGTGGCTCTGCTGTCAACCAGGACGGCGCGTCCAACGGCCTGACCGCCCCCAACGGCGAGGCACAGCGCGAGGTTGTCGGAAGAGCCCTGGCCGACGCCCGCCTCGGCCCGGCCGATGTGGACGCCGTCGAGGCCCATGGCACGGGGACGCGCCTCGGCGACCCGATCGAGGCCCAGGCGCTCATCTCCTCCTACGGCGAAGGGCGTTCGGCCGACCGGCCGCTGCTGCTCGGCTCCGTCAAGTCCAACATCGGCCACACCCAGGCGGCGGCGGGTGTGGCCGGAGTCATGAAGATGGTCCTCGCCCTGCGCTCGGGCGTGCTGCCCCGCACCCTGCACGCGGACGAGCCCTCGCCCCACATCGACTGGGACGCCGGGGTCCTCCGGCTGCTGACCGAGCCCGCGGAGTGGCCGGAGACCGGCAGGCCGCGGCGGGCGGCCGTCTCGTCGTTCGGCATCAGCGGCACCAACGCGCATCTGATCCTGGAGGAGGCCGAGCCCGCCGCCACCCCCGCCGCCGCTCCCGCCGCCGACCCCGCGGTCGTGCCCTGGGTCGTCTCGGCCCGCGGCGCCGACGCCCTGCGCGGACAGGCCGCCCGGCTGAGGGAGTTCGCCGACGGCGTTGACGGCGTTGACGGCGCCGATGTGTCCGCCGTGGACGTGGGCTGGTCCCTCGCCCGCACCCGCACCGCCCTCGACCACAGGGCCGTCGTCCTGGGCGGCGACCCCGACGCGTTGAGAGCCGGGCTCGACGCCCTCGCCCAGGGCGCGGAACGCCCGGGTCTCATCACCGGCACCCCCCGCGGCAACGGCGCGGGCGTGGGCCTGCTCTTCGCCGGACAGGGTGCCCAACGCCCGGGCATGGGCCGGGAGTTGTACCGGGCGTTCCCGGCGTTCGCCGCCGCGTGGGACGAGGTGCGCGCGGTCCTCGACGACCTGCTGCCCGGGCCGTTGAACGCCGTCGCGTTCGACGGTGACGAGGAGACCCTGCGCCGCACGGAGTGGGCCCAACCGGTGCTGTTCGCCTACGAGGTGGCCCTCTCCCGGCTGATCGCCTCCCTCGGGGTCAGGCCCGATCTGGTGGCGGGCCACTCGGTCGGCGAGATCGCCGTCGCGCACACCACCGGCATCCTCTCCCTCGAGGACGCCTGCACCCTGGCCGTCGCCCGCGGCCGTCTGATGCAGCAACTCCCCGAGGGCGGCGCCATGGTGGCCGTCGCCGCCCCCGAGGGCGACGTCATCGCCGCGCTGGCCGGGCACGAGGACGAGGCGGGGATCGCCGCCGTCAACGGGCCCAGCGCCGTGGTCGTCTCGGGCGCCGAGCCCGTGGTGCTGCGCGTCGCCGACGCGTTCGCGGCGCGCGGCGTCAAGACCCGTCGGCTGCGGGTGAGTCACGCGTTCCACTCGCCGCTGATGGACCCCATGCTCCATGAATTCCGCACCGTGGTGGAGCGGTTGGAGTATCGCGCGCCCCAGGCTCCCGCCGTCTCCACCCTGACGGGGCGATGGGCGGCCGAGGGGGACCTGGCCTCGCCCGACTACTGGGTGCGGCACGTCCGCGAGGGCGTGCGCTTCGCCGACGCCGTGGCCGCCCTCGAGGCCGAGGGCGTCACCCACCTGCTGGAGATCGGCCCCGACGGAACGCTCAGCGGCCTGGCCGCCGAGGCCCTGGCCCGCCCCGACGCGACGGTGCGCTGCCCCCTGGGCCGCAAGGACAGGCCCGAGCCCATGGCCCTGATCGAGGGCCTGGCCCGCGGCTGGGTCACGGGCGCCGACGTCGACTGGGCCGCGCTCTGCCCCGGCGGGCGCGAGGTCGAGCTGCCGACCTACGCGTTCCAGCGCGAGCGCTTCTGGCTCGAACTCCCCGAGATCGGCGGGCGGTTCGCGGACGCCGGGGACAACGACCCGGGCGAGGCGCGCTTCTGGGACGCCGTGGAGAGGGGCGACGCCGCCGCCCTCGCCGACGCGCTCGAACTCGACGGCGACCCCGAGCCAGGGTTCGGCGCCCTGCTGCCCACGCTGGCCGCCTGGCGGCGACGCCTGCGCGAGCGCGCCACGGTGGACGCCTGGCGCTACCGCACCACGTGGCGGCCCGTAGGTCGGCCCGCCGCCGACCCGCTCGACGGCACCTGGCTCGCCGTGCTGCCCGCGGCGCCCGGCGACGAGGGGCCCCTGGCCGCGGCGCTGCGCGCGCTGCGCGGGCGCGGGGCCGAGGTCGTCGAGGTGGTCGTGGACCCGGCCACCGCGGACCCGGCCGGGATCGCCGACCTGCTCGCCGCCGCCCCTGACGCGGCCACCGCACGCGGCGTGCTGTCGTTCCTCGCCTTCCCCCACGACACCGGCGGCGGGCCCGGCGGCGGGCCCCGCGGAGCGGCCGAGCGCGCCCTGCCCGCCACGCTGGCGCTCGCGCGGGCGCTGCTCACCGGGCCGCTCGACGCCCCGCTGTGGCTGGTCACCCGGGGCGCGGTGGCCGTCACCCCGGGGGAGCGCGTCCCCGCGCCCGAGTCGGCCGCGGTCTTGGGCCTCGCCCGCGTCCTCGGCCTCGAACACCCCACGCGCCTCGGCGGATCGGTCGACCTGCCCGCCGACGCTGAGCCGGACGCCAGGCTGTGCGACCGGCTCGCCGACGTGCTGGCCAACGGCGACGGCGAGGACCAGTGCGCCGTGCGCGACACGGGCGTCTTCGTGCGGCGGCTGGTCCGCCCCACCGCGCCCGCCGAGACCCCCCGCGCCTGGGTGACCGGCGGCACCGCGTTGATCACCGGCGGCACGGGCGGCCTCGGCGCCCATGTGGCGCGCTGGCTCGCCCGCGCGGGCGCCGACCACCTCGTGCTCACCGGGCGCCGTGGCCCCGACGCCCCCGGCGCGGCCGAACTGGCCGAGGAGCTGGCCGCGTTGGGCCCCACCGTTCAGCTGGTCGCGTGCGACGTCACCGACCGCGACGCGGTGGCCCGGCTGCTTGACGAGCTGCCCGCCGACCGGCAGCCCCGCACCGTCGTGCACGCCGCGGGCGCCCTCCACTCCACGCCCATCGCCGAGTTGACCGAGGAAGAGCTCAACGACGTCGTGGCCGCCAAGGCGTTGGGCGGCGCCCACCTCGACGAGCTGCTCGGCGACCGGGAGTTGGACGCGTTCGTGCTGTTCTCGTCCATCGCCGGGGTCTGGGGCAGCGGCGGCCAGGGCGGCTATGCCGCGGCCAACGCCCACCTCGACGCGCTCGCCCACGACCGGCGCGCCCGCGGCCTGACCGCGACCGCCGTGGCATGGGGCGCCTGGGCCGGGGGCGGCATGGCGGCCGAGGGCGACACGGCCGAGCAGCTGCGCCGCCGCGGCGTGCGCACCATGGACCCGGCGTCGGCCGTCGCCGCGCTCCAGCGCGCCCTCGACCTGGACGAGACCGCGGTCACCGTCGCGGACATCGACTGGGAGCGCTTCGCCCCCGCGTTCACCGCGGCGCGGCCGAGCCCGCTGCTCTCCGAACTCCCGGACGTCGCCCGGCAGCTGGCCGGGCCGGAGGACGGGGACGAGGCGCGCGCCGCGGGCGGCACCGCGCTGGCCCGCCGCCTGGCCGAGGCCGCCCCGGAGGAGCGGGAGCGGATCCTGATCGGGACCGTACTCGCCGGGGTCGCGGCCGTCCTCGGCCACACCGGCGCCGAACGCCTCCCCGCGGGGCGGACGTTCAAGGACCTCGGCCTCGACTCGCTGACCGCCGTGGAGCTGCGGAGCCGCCTCGGCGCCGAGACCGGGCTGCGGCTGCCCTCCACCCTGGTCTTCGACCACCCCACCCCCGAGGCGCTGGCGAGCCATCTGCGCGACGAACTCCTCGGCGGCGACGACCGGTTCGCGACAGGGGCCGCCGCCGAGGCCGCCGTCGCCCCCGGGACCGCGGCCGACGAGCCGATCGCCATCGTCGGCATGGCCTGCCGCTACCCCGGCGGCGTGCGGTCGCCCGAGGACCTGTGGCGCCTGGTGCGCGAGGGCGTGGACGCGGTGGGCGCGTTCCCCGCCGACCGCGGCTGGGACGTCGAGGCCCTGTACGACCCGACGGGCGAGCGGCCCGGCACGTCCTATGCCCGCGAGGGCGGATTCCTGTACGACATGGCCGAGTTCGACGCCGAGTTCTTCGGGATCTCCCCCCGCGAGGCGCTCGTCATGGACCCCCAGCAGCGGCTGCTCCTCGAAACCGCGTGGGAGGCGTTCGAACGCGCCGGGCTCGCGCCCGACGGGCTGCGCGGCGGGCGCACCGGCGTGTTCGCCGGGTCCAACGGCCAGGACTACGGCGCCCTGCTCGGCCGCGCGCCGCACCTGGTCGAGGGCTACCAGGCCACCGGCAGCGCCGCGTCCGTCGTCTCGGGCCGCGTCGCCTACGCGCTGGGCCTCGAAGGCCCCGCGGTCACCGTCGACACCGCCTGCTCGTCGTCCCTGGTGGCCCTGCACCTGGCCGTGCAGTCGCTGCGGCGCGGGGAGTGTGACCTGGCGCTGGCCGCGGGGGTGACGTTGATGTCCACGCCGAGCACCTATGTGGAGTTCTCCCGGCAGCGCGCGATGTCCGCCGACAGCCGGTGCAAGGCGTTCGCCGAGGCCGCCGACGGAACGGGCTGGGCCGAGGGCATCGGCGCGCTCGTCGTCGCGCGGCTGTCCGACGCGCTGCGCGAGGGGCACCGCGTGCTGGCCGTGATCCGTGGCTCCGCCGTCAACCAGGACGGCGCGTCCAACGGCCTGACCGCCCCCAACGGCCCTTCCCAGCAACGGGTGATCACCCGCGCGCTCGCCGACGCGCGCCTGACCCCGGCCGATGTCGACGCGGTCGAGGCGCATGGCACGGGAACGACGCTCGGCGACCCGATCGAGGCCCAGGCGCTCCTGGCCACCTATGGGCGCGGGCACACCGCGGACCGGCCGCTGTGGCTCGGCTCCCTCAAGTCCAACATCGGCCACACGCAGGCCGCCGCGGGCGTGGGCGGCGTGATCAAGATGGTGATGGCGCTGCGCGAGGGCGTGCTGCCCGCGACGCTGCACGTGGACCGGCCGAGCAGCCATGTCGACTGGTCGACGGGCGCGGTGGCGCTGCTCACCGAGCCGGTGGCGTGGGACACCCCCGAGGGGCGTCCGCGCCGCGCCGGGGTCTCGTCGTTCGGCATGTCCGGCACCAACGCGCACCTCATCATCGAACAGGGCCCCGAACAGGCCCCCGAGCCGACGGCCGAGGAGCGCGCCCCCGAACACGCCGCGTCTCCGGCCGAGTTGGGCAACGCTCCCGCCGGGGCGCTGCTGCCCTGGGTGCTTTCCGCGCGGTCCGAGGCGGCGCTGCGCGCCCAGGCGGCCCGGCTCTCCGCCCTCGCACCCGACGACGACCCGCGGCAACGGGAGGGCGTGGCACGGGCGTTGGTCACCACCAGGGCCCGTCTCGAACACCGGGCCGTGGTGCTCGGCACCGACGCGGACGAGATCGCCGGAGGCCTGGCCGCGCTGGCCTCGGGCGACGAGGGCGAGGCGGTCACCGGCGCGGTGCGGCCCGAGAACGGCGCGGTGTTCGTGTTTCCCGGGCAGGGTTCGCAGTGGTCGGGCATGGGCCTCGAACTCGCCGAGGAGTTCCCGGTGTTCGCGGCGGCGCTTGACGCGTGTGCGGAGGCGTTGCGGCCGTGGGTGGCGTGGGATCTGCGCGCGGAGCTTGCGGGGCCGTTGGACCGGGTCGATGTGGTGCAGCCGGTGTCGTGGGCGGTGATGGTGTCGCTCGCGCGGCTGTGGGAGTCGTTCGGTGTCAGCCCCGCGGCCGTGGTGGGGCACAGTCAGGGGGAGATCGCCGCGGCGGTGGTCGCGGGCGGGCTGTCGTTGGAGGACGGCGCCCGTGTCGTGGCCGTGCGCTCCCGCATCATCCGCGAACGCCTCGCCGGGCGCGGCGCGATGCTCTCCGTCGCCCTCCCCGTCGCCGAGGTGACCCGCAGGCTCGCGCCGTGGGGCGAACGCCTCTCGGTCGCCGCGGTCAACGGCCCCGAGGCCACGGTCGTCTCGGGCGAGCCAGAGGCGGCGGACCGCTGGGCCGCCGAGCTGCGCGACGAGGGCGCGTGGGTGCGGCGCATCGCCGTGGACTACGCGTCGCACTCCGCCCATGTGGACATCGTCCGCGAGGAGTTGGCCGCCGCGCTGGCGGGCGTCGCGCCGCGCTCGGGCGATGTGCCGTTCCGCTCGACCGTCACGGGAGAGCCGCTCGACACGGCGGAGCTCGACGCCGACCACTGGGTGCGCAACCTCCGCGGGACGGTGCTGTTCGAGGACGCGATCCGGGGCTTGGTGGAGGCGGGGCACGAGACGTTCATCGAGGTCAGCGCCCACCCGGTGCTGACCGTCGGGGTGGCGGAGACCGCGCGGGCCGCGGGGTCGGACGCCGCGGTCATCGGCACGCTGCGCCGCGACGAGGGCGGCGCGGGGCGCTTCGCCCGCTCGCTCGCCCAGGCGTGGGTCAACGGCGCCCCCGTCGACTGGCTCCCGCTCCTGCCGCCCACCGCGTCCACCGTCGAGACCGACCTGCCCACCTACCCGTTCACACGGCAGCGCTACTGGGTCCTCGACCAGCTCGACTCAGGGGCGCCCGCGTCCCCGGAGCCCGGCGCCACCGCCGACGACGAGGACGAACGCCGCTTCTGGACCGCCGTCGAGGCCGGGGACCTGGGCTCGCTCGGCACCCTGCTCGACCTGCCGGGCGACGCGCCGCTGACCGACGCCCTGCCCGCGCTGTCCGAGTGGCGCCGCCGCGCCCGCGAGCGCTCCCTCACCGACTCCTGGCTCTACCGGGCGCGTTGGGAGCCACTGCCTGGCGCGGCCGGCGGGCCCGGCGCGCTGAGCGGCACCTGGCTCATGGTGGTCCCCCCCGACGAGGGGCCCGCCGTCGCCGACCCGATCGAGGACCTGCTGACGCGCGCGGGGGCCGCCGTGCATCGCGTCGCCGTGGACGGCGCCGTGGACGACCGGGCCGCCGTCGCCGCCGCGCTGGGCCGGGCCCTGGCCGAGGTGCCCGAGCCGCGCGGCGTTCTGTCGCTGCTCGCCCTCGACGGGCGCCCGCACCCCGAGCACCTCGGCCTTGCCGCGGGGGCGGCGGGCACCCTGGTGCTGATCCAGGCGGCGGCCGACCTCGCCGCCCTCCCGCCGGGCGCCCGCCTGTGGTGCGCCACCAGGGGCGCGGTCGCGGTGCCGGGAGCCGACCCGGCGCCCGATCCGCGGCAGGCGGCGATCTGGGGCATCGGCCGGGTGGCCGCCGCCGAACACCCGTTGCTCTGGGGCGGGTTGATCGACCTCCCGCAGCTCCCCGACCTCCCTGACCCCGACCGTCTCGCCGCCGCGCTGGCGAACGGGGCGGGCGAGGACCAGCTCGCGCTGCGCCCCGGCGGCACCCGGGTCCGCCGCATGACCCGCCTGGCGCCGACCGGCCCCGACGCGACGACCGGCCCCGCGACCGACGCCGCGACTGACCCCGCGACCGGCCCCGCGACCGACGCCGCGACCGACACCGGCCGTGCGTGGCGCCCCTCGGGCACCGTGCTGATCACCGGGGGCGCGGGACCCGTCGAGCGCCATGTGGCCCGTTGGCTCGCCGAACGCGGCGCCGAGCACGTCGTGTTCACCTACGCGCGCCTCCCCGAGGCCGACGCGGATCCCGAGGCCGACGTTCTGGCGCGCGACCTGGCCGAGCGTGGCGTCCGCGTCACCCTCGCGCCGTGCGACCCGGCCGACCGCACCCAACTCGTCCAGGCGCTCAAGCGGTTGGAGAGCCAGGGCGACACTGTCAGGGCCGTCGTCCACACCGCGTCGGCCGCCGATCTCGCCGCGCTCGCCGACCTCGGGGTGCCCCAACTGGCCCGCGCCGTCGCGGCGTCCGCCCTCCCCGCGCAGCACCTCGACGAGCTGCTCGACCAGGACGCCCTCGACGCCGTCGTCCACTTCTCCTCGGTCGCGGGCTTCTGGGGCGGCGGACACCACGCCGCCCACGCCGCCGTGCACGCCCACCTGGACGCGCTGGCCGAGCGCCGCCGCGCCGCGGGCCGCCACGCGGCCTCGCTCGCCTGGGGCGTCTGGGACGTCTTCGGCGACGAGGGCGCCATGGGACCCGAGGCGCAACGCGACCTGCACCGCGCCACCCATGGCAGCGGACTGCCGCCCCTGCGGCCCGAGCCGGCCCTGGTCGCCCTTGAGCGCGCCCTGGAGCGCGACGTGGCGACGGCGGCCGTCGTGGACATCGACTGGGGCCGCTTCGCCCCCGGGTTCACCCTCGCCAGGCCGAGCGCGTTCATCGGGACGGTGCCCGAGGCCAGGGCGGCCCTCGCGGCCCTGGGCCCCGAAGGCGAGGGCGGCCAGGGCGGGGAGCCGGGCGACAGCGGCTCGGCCGAGGCCGCGGACGCCCTGCGCGCACGCCTCGCCACCCTCTCGCCCGACGAGCAGCGCCACGAGCTGATCAGGCTCGTCGCTGGCCACGCCGCCGCCGTGCTCGGCCACCGCAAGGGCGCCCCGGTCGAGCCCCAGCGCACGTTCCGCGACCTGGGCATCGAGTCGATGACCGCGATCGAGCTGCGGGACCGCCTCGGCAGGGCGACCGGGCTGCGGCTGCCCGCCACGCTCGTCTTCGAACACCCCACACCCGCCGCGCTCGCCGACCATCTGCGCCCCGATCTCGTGGACGACGGAACGCTGACCGTGACCGGCCTGCACGCCGAGCTCGACCAGCTGGACATCGGCCTGTCCCGGCTGGTGGCGGGGGAGGCCGAACGCGCCGGGATCACCCGCCGCCTCGAGGAGATCCTCGCCGCCTGGAACGGCGCGGGCGACGCGCCGTCCGACACGGCGGAGACCGTCGCCGAAAAGCTCGAATCGGCGTCCGACGACGAAGTGTTCGAGTTTCTGAAGGAGTTGGGAAAGCCGAGCTGACTCAACCCCCCGCCGGATTCCACAACTCGGCGGCACCTCCGCGTCCTTCGACCAATTCCCAGGAGCCCGTGATGGCGAACGAAGACAAGCTGCGCGACTATCTCAAGTGGGCGACGGCCGAACTGGCCCAGGCACGCCGCCGGTTGGAAGAGGTCGAGGCGGCCGGCTCGGAGCCGATCGCCATCGTCGGCATGGCCTGCCGCTACCCGGGCGGCGTCATGTCGCCCGAGGACTTCTGGCGGCTCGTCAGCTCGGGCGACGACGCCATCACGCAGCTGCCCGACGACCGGGGCTGGGACCTCGAACGCCTCTACGACCCCGCGTCGGACGGCGAGGGCACGACCTATGCCGCGGAGGGCGGCTTCCTCGACGACGTCGCCGGATTCGACGCCGCGTTCTTCGGGATCTCGCCGCGCGAGGCGCTGGCGATGGACCCGCAGCAGCGGCTGCTGCTCGAGACCACGTGGGAGACGTTCGAACGCGCGGGCATCGACCCCACGTCGCTCGCGGGCCGCCAGGTCGGGGCGTTCATCGGCAGCAACGTCGTCGAGTACGGCTGGTCGATGCCGCGCGTCCCCGAGGGCTTCTCGGGCCACCTCATGACCGGCACATCGGCGGCCGTGCTCTCCGGGCGGCTCTCCTATCTCTTCGGGCTCCAGGGCCCCGCGGTCACCGTCGACACCGCGTGCTCCTCGTCGTTGGTCGCCCTGCACCTGGCCGTCTCGGCGCTGCGCAGGGACGAGTGCTCGCTCGCCCTGGTCGGCGGCGTCACCGTGCTCGCGTCCCCGCACCAACTCGTCGGCTTCAGCGCCCAGCACGGGCTGGCGCGCGACGGCCGCTGCAAGGCGTTCGCCGCCTCGGCCGACGGCATGGGCCTGGCCGAGGGCGCCGGGATGCTGCTGGTGGAGCGGCTGTCCGACGCCCGCCGCGCGGGCCACCCGGTGCTCGCCGTCGTGCAGGGCTCCGCCGTCAACCAGGACGGGGCGAGCAACGGCCTCTCCGCGCCCAACGGCCAGTCGCAGCAGCGCGTCATCCGCGCCGCCCTGGCCGGTGCCGGGCTCGCGGCGACGGACGTGGACGCCGTCGAGGCCCATGGCACGGGGACCACCCTGGGCGACCCGATCGAGGCCCAGGCGCTCATCGCCACCTATGGCCAGGGCCGCGAGCCCGAACGCCCGCTGCGCCTCGGCTCGGTGAAGTCCGCCATCGGGCACACGGGCGCCGCGGCGGGCGTGGCCGGGGTCATCAAGATGGTGATGGCGCTGCGCGCGGGCGTGCTGCCCGCGACCCTGCACGTGGCCGAGCCGTCGCCGCACATCGACTGGTCGGCGGGCGCGGTGGCGCTGCTCACCGAGCCGGTGGAGTGGCCGGGGCGCGACGACAGGCCGCGCCGCGCGGGCATCTCGTCGTTCGGCATCAGCGGCACCAACGCGCATGTGATCGTCGGCGACGCGCCACCGGCCGAGGAGGACCCCGAGACCGAGCCCGAGACCGAGCCCGGGACCGAGGCCGCCGGGTCCGAGCCCGCCGAGGCCGACCCGCGGGCGCCCAGGACGCCGCTGATCCCCTGGCCCGTGTCGGCCAGGAGCCCCGAGGCGCTGCGGGCGCAGGCCGAGCGGCTGCGCGCCTTCGCCGCCGCCGACGACGCCCCCGAACCCGCCGCGGTCGGCCGTTCGCTGGTCACCCGCCGCGCCGTCCTCGACCACCGCGCCGTCGTCATCGGCGAGGACCGCGCCGCCCTGCTGACGGGCCTCGACGCCCTCGCGGGGCGCGCCGCCGAGGGCCGCGCCACCGTGGGCGACGTCGTGGCGGGCGCCGACCGGGCCGTCTTCGTGTTTCCCGGGCAGGGTTCGCAGTGGTCGGGCATGGGCCTCGAACTCGCTGAGGAATTCCCGGTGTTCGACGAGGCGCTTGACGCGTGTGCGGAGGCGTTGCGGCCGTGGGCGGAGTGGGATCTGCGCGCGGAGTTGGCGGGGTCGCTGGACCGGGTCGATGTGGTGCAGCCGGTGTCGTGGGCGGTGATGGTGTCGCTCGCGCGGCTGTGGGAGTCGTTCGGTGTCAGCCCCGCGGCCGTGGTGGGGCACAGTCAGGGGGAGATCGCCGCGGCGGTGGTCGCGGGCGCGTTGTCGTTGGAGGACGGCGCCCGTGTCGTGGCCGTGCGCTCCCGCATCATCCGCGAACGCCTCGCCGGGCGCGGCGCGATGGCGTCCGTCGGCCTGCCCGTCGCGGCGGTCGAGGAGCGGATCGAGGGGTACGCGGGCCGCGTGTCGGTCGCCGCGGTCAACGGGCCCGAGTCGACCGTCGTCTCGGGCGACCCCGCCGCGGTGGCCGAGCTGGTGGAGCGCGCCCAGGGCGACGGCGTGTGGGTGCGGCGCATCGCCGTGGACTACGCGTCGCACTCCGCCCAGGTCGACATCGTCACCGACGAACTCCTCGACGCGCTGTCCGGCGTCGCGCCCGGCCCGGCGCGGGTGCCGTTCTGCTCCACGGTCACCGGCGGCCCCCTCGCCACCGAGGGGCTCGACGCGGCCTACTGGGCCCGGAACCTCCGCGGCACCGTCCGCTTCCAGGACGCGGTCGACGAGCTGCTGACGCAGGGCCTCGGCGCGTTCATCGAGGTCAGCCCGCACCCGGTGCTCACCGTCGCGGTGGCGGACACCGCGCGGGCCGCCGGGGTGAACGCCTCGGTCACCGGCTCGCTGCGGCGCGGCGAGAGCGGCGCCGCGCGCTGGGGAACGGCGCTGGCCGAGGCCTGGGTGGGCGGCGTCGGCGTCGACTGGACCCCGCTGCTGCCCGCCACCGGGGACGAGGCGCGACCCGAGCTGCCCACCTACGCGTTCCAGCGCGAGCGCTACTGGCTGCCCGACCACGCCGGGGCCGACATCGCCGACGCGGCGGGCCTTGGCCTCGCCGGGGCCGACCACCCGCTGCTCGGCGCGGCCGTCGCGCTGGCCGACGCCCAAGGGGGGCCTGGCGGCGACGCGTTCCTCCTCACGGGGCGCCTCTCGCCGCGCACCCACCCGTGGCTTGCCGACCACGCCGTCGCGGGAACGGTGCTGCTGCCCGGCACCGCCTTCGTCGAGCTCGCCGTGCGCGCGGGCGACCAGGTCGGCTGCGGGCGCGTCGAGGAGCTGACGCTTCAGGCGCCGCTCGTGCTGCCGCCCGAAGGCGCCGTCCAGATCCAGGTGACCATCGGCGCGGCCGACGCCGACGGCCGCCGCCGGGTCGGCATCCACGCGCGCCCCGCCGACGCGGCCGAGGGCGGCTGGACCCGGCACGCCGACGGCACCCTCGCCGACGGCGACGCCGCGACCCCGCCGAACGACGCGGCCTGGCCGCCGCCCGGCGCCACCCCGCTCGACGTCACGGGCCACTACGAGCGCGTCGGCGCCGTGGGCCATGGCTACGGCCCCGCCTTCCGCGGCCTGCGCGCCGCCTGGCGCCTGGGCGACGACGTATGCGCCGAGGTGGCCCTGCCGGACGAACTCCGGGGCGAGGCAGCGAAGTTCGGCCTCCACCCGGCCCTGTTCGACGCCGCCCTGCACGCCATCGGCCACGCGGCAGGGGCGCCCGACGACGGGCAGCCGCGCCTGCCGTTCGCGTGGAGCGATGTGACGCTGCACGCCACCGGCGCCACCGACCTGCGCGTGCGCCTGACGCCCAGCGGCCCCGACACGTTGCGCCTCACCGCGGCCGACGGCACCGGCAGCCCCGTCGTCTCCGTCGGGTCGCTCACCACGCGCCCCGTGTCGGCGCGCCAACTCGCCCGCGCCGGGGACGCGTCGGCCGACGCGCTCCACCGGCTCGACTGGGTCCCCGCCCCCGCGTCCGAGGGCGCGCCCGACACGGCGGGCTGGGTCGCCATCGGCGAACGCGGCCTCCCGCTCGGCCGCACGTGCCGCGGCGTCGCCGGGCTGCGCGCGCGGCTCGACGCGGGGACGCCCGTTCCGCCGGTCGCGGTGCTCGGCCTCGCGCCGGGCGCGGACGGCGTGCACGGGCTGGTCACCAGGGCGCTCGGCGAGATTCGCGCGTGGCTGGGCGACGAGCGGTTCGCCGACGCCCGCCTCGCGGTGCTGACGCGCGGCGCGGTCTCCGGGGCCGACCCCGAGGCGGCGGCCCTGTGGGGGCTGCTGCGCTCCGCGCAGAGCGAGCACCCCGACCGCTTCGTCCTGCTCGACGTGGACGTGGACGCGGACCTGGACAACGACCCCGACGCGCCGCTGCGCGCCATCGACCTGGGCGTGACCCGGGACGAGCCGCAACTGGCGTTGATCAACGGCGAGTTGCGCGTTCCCCGGCTCGCCTCCGCCGCCTCGGGCGACGCCTTGGCGCCGCCGCGGGGCGAGGGCCCGTGGCGCCTGGACACCGAGGCGCCCGGCACGCTGGGCGGCCTGGCCCTGCTCCCGCACCCCGAGGCCGCCGAGCCGCTGGCCGAAGGCGAGGTCCGCGTCGAGGTCCGCGCCGCGGGCCTCAACTTCCGCGATGTGCTGCTCGCCCTCGGCCTGTACCCCGACCCGGCGCGGATGGGCGCCGAGGGCGCCGGGGTGGTCGTCGAGACCGGCCCCGGGGTGGCCGGGCTGGCGCCGGGGGACCGGGTGATGGGCCTGCTGCCCGCGGGGATCGGGCCGCTCGCGGTGGCCGACCAACGCCTGCTGACGCGCGTTCCCGAAGCCCTGACCTGGGAACAGGCCGCCGCCCTGCCCGTCGCTCACCTCACCGCCTGGTACGGCCTGGTCGACCTGGGCGGGCTGCGCGCAGGGGACCGGGTGCTGGTGCACGCCGCCGCGGGGGGCGTGGGCATGGCCGCCGTGCGCCTGGCCCGGCACCTGGGCGCCGAGGTGTTCGCCACCGCGAGCGAGGGCAAGTGGGACACGCTCAGGGCGATGGGCCTGGACGACGAGCACATCGCGTCCTCCCGCACGGGCGAGTTCGAGAGCGCCTTCCGCGCCCCCGAGGGCCGCCGCGCCATGGACGTCGTGCTCAACTCCCTCACCGGCGAGCTGCTCGACGCCTCGCTCCGCCTCCTCGCCCCCGGCGGGCGCCTGGTCGAGATGGGCAAGACCGACCTCCGCGACCCCGCGGCGGTCGCCGACGAGCACCCCGGCGTGGCCTACCTGGCGTTCGACCTGATCGACGCGGGACCCGACCGCCTGGGCGAGCTGCTCGACACGGTCGCCGACCTCTTCCGCGAAGGAACGCTGCCCCCGCTGCCCGTCGAGGCGTGGGACGTGCGGCGCGCCGCCGACGCGTTCCGCCGCATGAGCCAGGGCCGCCACATCGGCAAGAACGTCCTCACCATGCCGCGCCGCCCCGACCCCGAAGGCACCGTGCTGATCACCGGCGGCACCGGGACGCTCGGCGCGCTGCTGGCCCGCCACCTGGTCACCGAACACGGCGCGCGCCACCTGCTGCTGGTCAGCCGCCGGGGGCCGCAGGCGCCTGGCGCGGCCGAGCTGCGGTCCGAACTCGCCGCGCTGGGCGCCGAGGTGAGGATCGCCGCGTGCGACACCGCGGACCGCGACGCGCTGGCCGACGCGCTGGCGGGCGTTCCGGCGGCGCACCCGCTCACCGCTGTCGTGCACACCGCCGGGGTCCTCGACGACGGGCTGATCGACACCCTCACCGACGCCCAGGTGGAACGCGTCCTGCGCCCCAAGGCGGACGCCGCCCGGCACTTGCACGAGCTGACGCGCGGGGCCGACCTCGCCGCGTTCGTCCTCTTCTCCTCCTCCGCCGGCGTCTTCGGCGGCCCTGGGCAGGCCAACTACGCCGCGGCCAACACCTATCTCGACGCGCTCGCGCACCATCGCCGCTCCCTGGGGCTGCCCGCCGTCTCGCTGGCGTGGGGCCTGTGGGGCGAGGCCAGCGGCATGACGGGGCACCTGGGGCGCGAGGACAGGGCCCGCATGGCGCGGATCGGCGTCGTCCCGTTCTCGAGCGAGCAGGGCCTCGCCCTGTTCGACGCCGCCCTCGCGGGGGACGAGCCGCTGCTCGTCCCGACGCGCCTCGACCTGGCCGCGCTGCGCGACGCGGCGGCGGGCGGCGCGCTCGCCCCGATCCTGCGCGGCCTGGTCCGCGCCCCCGCCCGCCGCGCGGCCGCCGCCGACGCCGCGGCGGAGGGCACGTCGCTCGCCGGGCGCCTCGCGGCGCTGCCCGAAGGCAGGCGCGAGCAGGAGCTGACCGACCTGGTCCGCGGCCACACCTCGGTGGTGCTCGGGCACGCGGGCGCCGGAGCCATCGGCGCGGACAAGGGGTTCAAGGACCTCGGCATCGACTCCCTGATGGCGGTCGAGCTGCGCAACCGCCTCAACGCCGCCACCGGCGTCAGGCTCCCCGCCACGGTCGTCTTCGACCACCCCAACCCGGCCGCGCTCGCCCGGCACCTGGTGGCCGAACTCCTCGACGCCGTGGGCGAGTCGGGCGCCGCACAGGCCGCCCCCGCCCGCGCCGCCACCCGCGCCGGGAGCGCCGGGAGCGCGGCGAGCGCGGACGAGCCGATCGCCATCGTCGGGATGGCCTGCCGCTTCCCCGGCGATGTGCGCTCCCCCGAGGACCTGTGGCGACTTGTCACCGAGGGCGGCGACGCCATCACCGACATCCCCGCCCGGCGCGGCTGGGACGCGGAGGGCTTCTACCACCCCGACCCGGGCCACCCGGGCACCAGCTACGCGCGCCGCGGCGGATTCCTGCACGACGCCGACGAGTTCGACGCCGAGCTGTTCGGGATCTCGCCCCGCGAGGCGTTGGCCATGGACCCGCAGCAGCGGCTCCTGCTCGAGACCTCGTGGGAGGTCATCGAGCGCGCGGGCCTCGACCCGACGTCGCTGCGCGGGGACCGCACCGGGGTCTTCACCGGGCTGGTCGCCCAGGGCTACGCGTTCCGCGTCCGCCACGTCCCCGCCGAGCTGCGCGGCTACCTCGGCACCGGGAACACCACGAGCGTCGGCTCGGGGCGCGTCGCGTACACGTTCGGCTTCGAGGGCCCGGCCGTGACCGTGGACACGGCGTGCTCGTCGTCGCTCGTCGCGCTCCACATGGCCGTGCAGTCGCTGCGCCAGGGCGAGTGCGACCTGGCTCTCGCGGGCGGCGCCACGGTGATGTCGGAGCCCAGCCTGTTCGTGGAGTTCAGCCAGCAGCGCGGGCTGGCCGCGGACGGCAGGTGCAAGGCGTTCTCCGCGTCCGCCGACGGGTTCGGCCCCGGCGAGGGCGTAGGGCTCGTGCTGGTGGAGCGGCTCTCCGACGCGCTGCGCAACGGCCACCGCGTGCTCGCGGTGGTACGCGGCTCGGCCGTCAACCAGGACGGCGCGTCCAGCGGCCTGACCGCGCCCAACGGCCCCTCCCAGCAGCGCGTCATCCGCGCCGCGCTCGCCGGGGCCGGGCTCGCGCCCTCGGACGTGGACGCCGTGGAGGCGCACGGCACCGGCACGTCGCTCGGCGACCCGATCGAGGCCCAGGCGCTCATCGCCACCTATGGCAGGGACCGGGGCGCGCGGGGGCCGCTGTGGCTCGGCTCGGTCAAGTCCAACATCGGCCACGCGCAGGCCGCCGCGGGCATCGCCGGGGTCATCAAGATGGTGATGGCCCTGCGCCATGGCACGCTGCCCAGGACCCTGCACGCCGACGAGCCGTCCCCGCACATCGACTGGGACGCGGGCGCGCTCGGGCTGCTCACCGAGGAGCGGCCCTGGCCCGAGACCGGCGCGCCGCGCAGGGCGGCCGTGTCGTCGTTCGGCATCAGCGGCACCAACGCCCATGTCGTCATCGAGCAGGCCCCCGACACCGGCGCCTCCGAGCCCGCGCCCGTGGCGTCGGCGGCCCCGCCGCTGATCGCGCTTCCGCTCTCCGGCGGGACCGCCGAGGCGCTGGCCGCCCAGGCCGGGCGGCTGCGGGCGTTCGCCGAGGCGGAGCCCGGGCTCGCGCCCGTCGACCTGGCCCGCTCGCTTGCCACCGCGCGCGCCGCGCTCGAACACCGGGGCGTGGTCGTGGCGCGGGACCGGGACGAGGCGCTCGCCGGTCTGGCCGCGCTTGAGTCGGGCGCCGCGGCCTCGCTGAGCGGCGCGATCAGGCCGGGCGGCGGGCGGACGGCCCTGCTCTTCGCCGGTCAGGGGGCCCAACGGGTGGGCATGGGACGGGAGTTGTACGAGGCGTTCCCGGCGTTCGCCGCCGCGTGGGACGAGGTGTGCGCGGTGCTCGACCCCCTCGCGCCCGAGGGCCTGCGCGGCGTGGTGTGGGGCGAGGACCCGGGGGCGCTCGAACGGACCGGCCGGGCCCAGCCCGCGCTGTTCGCGTTCGAGGTCGCGCTGTACCGGCTGGTCGAGGCGTGGGGGCTGCGGCCCGACGCCGTGGCCGGGCACTCGGTCGGCGAGATCGCCGCCGCGCACATCGCCGGGGTGCTGTCGTTGGAGGACGCCTGCCGCCTGGTGGTGGCGCGCGGGCGGCTGATGGAGGCGCTGCCCGAGGGCGGCGCGATGGTCGCCCTGGCCGCGCCCGAGGAGCGGGTGCGTGAGGCGTTGAACGGGCATGGCGCCGTGGCGGGCATCGCCGCGGTCAACGGGCCCGAGGCCACCGTGCTCTCGGGCGACGAGCCCGTGGTGCTCGGCATCGCCGAGGAGTTCGCGGCGCGCGGCGTCAAGACCCGCCGCCTGCGGGTGAGTCACGCGTTCCACTCGCCGCTGATGGACCCGATGCTGGAGGAGTTCCGCGCGGTGGTCGCCGGGCTGAGCTTCCAACAGCCGCTGCTCGGCGCGGTGTCCACGCTCACCGGCCGCCCGCTCGACGAGGGCGCGTGGACGTCGGCCGACTACTGGGTGCGCCATGTGCGCGAGCCCGTGCGCTTCGCCGACGCGGTGCGCGCCCTGGAACGCGACGGCGTGCGGCACCTGGTGGAGATCGGCCCCGACGGGACCCTCGCGGGCATGGCGGGCGCCGCGCTGGCCGACCCCGACGCCTCCGCCGTGGTGGCCCTGGGCCGCAAGGACAGGCCCGAGCCTGTGGCGTTGCTCGAAGGGCTGGGGCGCGCCTGGGCCTCGGGCGTCCGCGTCGACTGGTCCGCGCCATGCGGCGCAGGCCCCCGCGTGGACCTGCCGACCTACCCGTTCCAGCGCGAGCGCTACTGGCTCGAACAGGCGCGGGGCGCCGCGGGCGGCGCCGCGGCCGACCCCGAGGAGGCCCGCTTCTGGGAGGCCGTCGAGCGCGAGGACACCGACGAACTCCTCGGCGCCCTCGGCGAGTCGGGCGACGCGGCGGAACGCACGTCGATCGAGGCCGCGCTCCCCGTGCTGGCCACGTGGCGGCGCAGGACGCGCGAGCGGACCACCGTCGACTCCTGGCGCTACCGCGTGGCCTGGCGCCCGCTGACCGAGCCGGGCGGCGAGCCGCTCTCGGGCACCTGGGCCGTTCTCGCGCCCGCGGGCGAGGACACGGCGGAGCTCGCCGAGGCGCTGCGGGCCCGCGGCGCCGCCGAGGTCGTCACGCTCACGGTCGAGGGCGCCGACGTCTCCGGCGCGGTCGAGCGGATCGCCGCCGCCGACGGCGTGGTGTCGCTGCTCGGCACCGACGAGGAGGGCCACGACGAGCACCCCGCGCTGCCGCGCGGCTGGGTCGCCACCAGGGCGCTCGTGCTGGCCCTTGACGAGGCCGGGTTCGCCGGGCGGCTGTGGGCGCTCACCAGGGGCGCGGTCGCCGCCGCGCCCGGCGAGGCGCCCACGAGCCCGGCGCGCGCCGCCGTATGGGGCCTCGGCCGGGTCGTCGCCCTCGAACTCCCGTCGCTGTGGGGCGGGTTGATCGACCTCCCCGCCGAACTCCAGGACGGGGACGCCTGGTCACGGGTGGCCGACGTCATCGCCGCGGGCGGCGACGACCAGGTCGCGGTCCGCCCCGGCGGAACGCTCGTGGCCCGCGTGGTCCCCGCCGAGCCCGAGCCCGATCCCGCGGGCGGCGGCTGGGCGCCCACGGACACCGTGCTGATCACCGGCGCCCTTGACGGGCCCGCGGGGGAGGTGGCCCGCTGGGCGGCCCGCGCGGGCGCGCGCCGCGTCGCGCTCACCGACCCGAGGGGCCTCGCGGCGCCAGGCGCCGCCGCGCTGCGCGACGACGTGGCCGCCGCGGGCGCCGAGGCGCTGCTCGCCGGGTGCGGAACGGCCGAACGCGCCGCGCTCGCCGAGCTGATCGAGGAGCTCGACGCGGGCGGACCGCCGCTGCGCGCGGTGGTGCACGCCGAGGGCACGGCGCAGTTCAGCGGGCTCGCGGAGACCGATCTCCCCATGTGCGCACGGGTGATGGCGGCCAAGGTCGCGGGCGCCGCCCACCTGGACGCGCTGCTCGGCGACCGCGCGCTCGACGCGTTCGTCCTGTTCACGTCGCACACCGGCGCGTGGGGGAGCGGCGGCCAGGGCGCCTACGCCTCGGCCAACGCCCACCTCGACGCGCTCGCCGAGCACCGCGCCGCCCGTGGCCTCGCCGCGACCGCGATCGCGTTCGGCCCGTGGGCCGAGACGGGCCACGCCGCCGACGACGGGCTGCGCGAGCTGCTGGCGCGACAGGGCGTGCGGGTGCTCGAACCGCCGCTCGCCCTGGCCGCGTTGGCGCGGGCGGTCGCGCGGGACGAGCCGCGCGTCACGGTGGTCGACGTCGACTGGGAGCCCTTCGCGACCGGCTTCGCCGCCCGCCGCCCGAGCCCGCTGCTGAGCGAACTCCCCGCCGTCGCGGGCCTGGTGACCCACGCCGACGAGGCCGCCGCGCCCGCCGCGCCGGGCGGCCAGGCCGCGCGCCTGCGCGAGCGGCTGGCCAGGGCGTCGGACGGCGAGCGCCACCGCGTCGTCGTGGACCTGGTCCGCGAGCACGCCGCGGCCGTACTCGGCCACGGCGGGGCGCGCAGCTTCGGCGCCGAACGGCCCTTCAGGGACGCGGGGTTCGACTCGCTTGCCGCGGTGGAGCTGCGCAACCGCCTCAAGGAGGCCACCGGCGCGGCGCTGCCCACCACGGCGATCTTCGACCACCCCACCCCCGCCGCGCTCACCGCCGTGATCCTCGGCCAGCTCCTCGGCGACGAGGAGGGCCGCCCGACGCCCGTGCTCGGCCAGCTTGAGCGGCTGGAGAAGTCCCTGCTCTCCCTGGACGCCGGGGAGGCGGAGGGCGACCTGGGGGCCGAGGTCGCGCTGCGCCTGCGCGCCCTGCTGTCGCAGTGGGACGGCGGGAGCGGCCGGAACGGCGGGAGCGGCGCGGAAGAGGACGAGGGAATCGTCGACACCGTGCAGTCCGCCACGGACGACGAACTCTTCCACCTACTCGACGACCAACTCGAAACCCCCTGACGTGGCTTGGATTAGGTGACGTAAAGATGAGCAACGAAGACAAGCTTCGCGATTACCTCAAGCGGGCCACGGCGGACCTCCACAAGGCGCGCAAGCGGATATCCGACATCGAGGACCGGATCCACGAGCCCATCGCCATCGTCGGCATGGCCTGCCGCTACCCCGGCGACGTCCGCACGCCCGAGGACCTGTGGCGCCTGGTGTCCGAAGGCGGCGACGGGATCACGGAGTTCCCGACCGACCGCGGCTGGGACATCGGCACCCTCTACCACCCCGACCCCGACCACCCGGGGACGACGTACTCGTGCAACGGCGGATTCCTGCACGACGTCGCCGACTTCGACGCGGGCCTCTTCGGGATCTCGCCCCGCGAGGCGCTGGCGATGGACCCGCAGCAGCGGCTCGTGCTCGAGGCGTCGTGGGAGGTCTTCGAACGGGCCGGGATCGACCCGCTGTCCGTGCAGGGCTCATCCACCGGCGTGTTCATCGGCGGCGGCACCTCGGGCTACGGCGGCTCCCTCGGCGTCACCGCCCCCGAGATCGAGGGCTACGCCCTCACCGGCGGCCTGACCAGCGTCATCTCGGGGCGCGTCGCCTACACGTTCGGCCTCGAAGGCCCCGCGGTCACGGTGGACACCGCGTGCTCGTCGTCCCTGGTCGCGCTGCACCAGGCCGTGCAGGCGCTGCGCCTTGGCGAGTGCTCGATGGCCCTGGCCGGTGGCGTCACCGTGATGCCGACCCCGATCGGCTTCATCGACTTCAGCCGCCAGCGGGGCCTTGCCCCCGACGGCCGCTGCAAGGCGTTCGCCGCCGCCGCCGACGGCACCACCTGGTCCGAGGGCGTGGGCATCGTCCTGGTGGAACGCCTCTCCGAGGCCCGCCGCAACGGCCACCGCGTGCTGGCCGTCGTCCGTGGCTCGGCCGTCAACCAGGACGGCGCGTCCAACGGCCTGACCGCCCCCAACGGCCCCTCCCAACAGCGCGTCATCCGCGCCGCGTTGGCCAACGCCAGGCTCGCCCCCCACGAGGTGGACGCCGTCGAGGCCCATGGCACGGGCACCGCGCTCGGCGACCCCATCGAGGCGCAGGCCATCATCGCCACCTATGGCCAGGGCCGCCCCGAGGAACGCCCTCTGTGGCTCGGCTCGGTGAAGTCCAACATCGGCCACTCCGCCGCCGCCGGTGGCGTGGTCGGCGTGATCAAGATGGTCATGGCGATGCACCACGGGCAGCTGCCCAAGACCCTGCACGTGGACGCCCCTTCGCCCCACGTCGACTGGTCGGCCGGCGCCGTCGAGCTGCTGGCCGAGCCGCGCCCCTGGGGGCGCGTCGACGACCGCCCGCGCCGCGCCGGGGTGTCGTCGTTCGGCGCGAGTGGCACCAACGCGCACCTCATCGTCGAGGAGGCCCCCGAGGCCGAGGGGTCCGAACAGGCGGACGCCGGAACGCCGTCGGCCGAGGCGCCCGCCTGGCCCCTGCCCGTCGTGGTCTCCGCCGGGTCCCGCAGGGCGCTGCGCACCCAGGCCGCCCGCCTCTGGGCCGCGACCGAGGCCCGCCCCGAGTCCGAACTCGTCGATGTCGCCGCCTCGTTGACCAGGACCCGCGCCGCGCTCGCCCACCGCGGCGTGATCGTGGCCCGCGACAGGGACGAGGCGCTCGCGGGCCTCGCGGCCCTGGAGTCGGGCGAGCCGCTCGGCTCCGTCGTGGCGGGCCAGGTCGTCGGCGACGAGGCCCGCGCCGTCTTCGTCTTCCCTGGGCAGGGCTCGCAGTGGGCCGGGATGGCGGCCGATCTCTGGGACTCGTCGCCCGCGTTCCGTGAGTCCATGACCGCGTGCGGCGAGGCGCTGAAGCCGTTCGTGGACTGGGACTTCGAGGCGGCGCTCGCCGACGAGGCGCTGCTGGCCCGTGTGGACGTCGTGCAGCCCGTGCTGTGGGCCACGATGATCTCGCTGGCCGCCGTGTGGCGCGCGCACGGGGTGGAGCCCGAGGCCGTGGTGGGCCACAGCCAGGGCGAGATCGCCGCCGCCGTCGTCGCGGGCGCGCTGTCCCTCGAGGACGGCGCGCGCGTGGTGGCGCTGCGCTCGCGCGCCATCACGGCCCTCGCGGGCCGGGGCGGCATGGTGTCCGTGCCGCTGCCCGCCGACCAGCTCTCGCTGCCGCGAGGCGTGTCCGTCGCCGCGGTCAACTCCCCACGCTCCGTGGTCGTTTCGGGCGACCCCGAGGGCCTTGAGACCGTGCTGGCCACCGTCGAGCGCGCCCGCAGGATCGCGGTCGACTACTCGTCGCACTCGGCGCACGTCGAGTCGCTGCGCGACGAGCTCCTCGACGTCCTGGCCCCGATCACCCCGCGCCCCGGCGTCATCCCCTTCTACTCGGCGCTCACCGGCGGCGTGTTCGACACCGAGGGCCTCGACGCCGCCTACTGGTACGAGAACCTGCGCAACACCGTCCGCTTCGACGACGCCACCCGCGCCCTGCTCGACGACGGCCTCAACGCCTTTGTCGAGACCTCCGCGCACCCGGTCCTCGGCGTGCCGCTGCGCGAGACCGTCGAGGCCGCGGGCGCCGACGCCTCCGTGCTCGGCACCCTGCGCCGCGGCGAGGGCGGCCGCCACCGGCTCCTGCTGTCGCTCGGCGAGGCGTTCGTCGCGGGGCTGCCCGTCGACTGGGGCGTCGAAGGGCGCACCCTCGACCTGCCCACCTATCCCTTCCAGCGCAGGCGCTACTGGCTCGACGCCGCGGACGACGAGGCCGACAGCCCGTTCTGGACCGCCGTCGAGAGCGGCGAACTCGCCCTGGACGAGGACGCGTTGCGCGCCATCACGGCATGGCGCGACAGCGGCAGGGACCGCTCGACCGTGGACGCCTGGCGCTACCGCGTCGAGTGGAAGCCCCTCGCCGACCGGCCCGCCCGCCCGCTCACCGGCACCTGGCTGTTGATCGGCGACGCCACCGCCGACGCCACCGCCGAACGCGCCGCCTGGGCCGAACGCCTCACCGCCGCGGGCGTACGCGTCGCCACCGGGACCGCGGAGGCGCTGCCCGACGCCCTGCCCGACGAGCCGGTGGACGGCGTGGTGTCGCTCCTCGCCTCCGCCCCCGAAACGGTCGAGCTGGTCAAGGCGTTGGAGCGCGAAGGTGTCGACGCCCCGCTGTGGCTGGTCACCCGGGGCGCGGTGCTCGGCGTCACCGAGCCCCAACAGGCCCAGATCTGGGGCCTCGGCCGGGTCATCTCCCTCGAACACCCGGACCGCTGGGGCGGGTTGCTCGACGTCCCCGCCGAGCTCGACGACGCCGCCTGGTCCGCCGCGCTGGCCGCGCTCGCCGGGATCGACGACGAGGACCAGCTCGCCGTGCGCGACGGAGGGCTGCTGGCCCGCCGCCTGGCCCACGCCGCGCTCAGCGGCCGCGAGGCCGACACACCATGGCGCCCGCGCGGCACCGTCCTGGTCACCGGCGGCACGGGCGCGCTCGGCGCCCACACCGCCCGCTGGCTCGCCGACGGCGGTGCCGAGCACCTGGTGCTGGTCAGCCGCCGCGGCCAACAGGCGCCAGGCGCCGAGGAGTTGACGGCCGAGCTGACCGCGCGCGGGGTGCGCGTCACCGTCGCCGCGTGCGACGTCGCCGACCGCGAAGCGCTCGCCGCGCTGCTCGAAGGGCTCGAAGGACCCGCCGTCACCGCCGTCGTGCACGCCGCGGGCGTCGCCCCCGCGGCCCCGCTCGCCGACACGACCGCCGACGACTTCGCCGCCGCGTTCGCCGCCAAGGTGGTCGGCACCCACAACCTGCACGACCTCCTCCCCGGGCCGCTCGACGCGTTCGTGCTGTTCTCGTCCCACGCGGGCCTGTGGGGCAGCGCGGGCCAGGGCCCCTACGCCGCCGCCAACGCCCACCTCGACGCGTTCGCCGAGTGGCGCCGCGCCCAGGGCCTGGCCGCCACCTCCCTCGCGTGGGGCGCCTGGTCGGGCAGCGGCATCGCCTCGGTCGGCGACGCCGAGCGGAACCTGCGGCGGCGCGGCATCAGCGCCATGGCGCCCGACCTCGCGCTGCGCGCCCTCGGGCAGGCGCTCGACCACGGCGAGACGCACGTGGCCGTCGTCGACGTGGACTGGGACACGTTCGTCCCCGCCTACACCGTCGCCAGGGCCAGGCCGCTGATCGCCGACCTGCCCGAGACCGCCGCGCTCATCGAGGCCGCCACGCCCGACGAGGAGGCGGGCGCCGAGCTGGCCAGGCGCCTGGCCGACCGCGGCCCCGAGGAGCAGCAGCGCATGCTGCTCGACCTCGTGCGCGCCCAGGCCGCCGACGTCCTCGGCCACTCGTCCGTCGGCGCGGTCGCGCCCACCCGCGCGTTCCAGGAGCTCGGCTTCGACTCGCTGACCGCCGTCGAGCTGCGCAACCGCCTCAACGAGGCCTCCGGCGTCCGCCTCGCCACGACCGTCATCTTCGACCACCCCAACCCCACCGCGCTCGCGGGCCACCTGCTCGAACAGGTCGTCGGCACCGACGCGGGCGCCTCGGCCGCCGCGTTCACCGCCTCGGCCGTGGCCGACGACGAGCCCATCGCGATCGTCGGCATGGCCTGCCGCTACCCGGGCGACGTGCGCTCGCCCGAGGACCTGTGGCGGCTCGTGGCCGAAGGGGGCGACGCCATCACGGAGTTCCCCACCAACCGCGGCTGGGACGTCGACGGGCTCTACCACCCCGACCCGGACCACTCCGGCACCACCTATGTGTCCACCGGCGGATTCCTGCACGACGTGGGCGACTTCGACCCGGCGTTCTTCGGGATCTCCCCGCGCGAGGCGCTGGCCATGGACCCGCAGCAGCGGCTCGTCCTCGAGACCTCGTGGGAACTGTTCGAGCGGGCCGGGATCGACCCGTCGTCCGTCAAGGGCAGCCCCACCGGCGTGTTCATCGGCGGCACGTCCTCCAGCTACGGCGCCCAGTCCGGAGCGGGCATCGACGGCATCGAGGGCGTGGAGGGCTACGCCCTCACCGGGCTGCTCACCAGCGTCGTCTCGGGCCGCGTCGCCTACACCCTCGGCCTCGAAGGCCCCGCGGTCACGGTGGACACCGCGTGCTCGTCCTCGCTCGTCGCGCTGCACCAGGCGATCCAGGCGCTGCGCCTTGGCGAGTGCTCGATGGCGGTGGCCGGGGGCGTGACGGTGATGTCCACGCCGATCGGCTTCGTGGAGTTCAGCCGCCAGCGGGGCCTTGCCCCCGACGGCCGCTGCAAGGCGTTCGCCGCCGCGGCCGACGGCACCAGCTGGGCCGAGGGCGTGGGCCTGATCCTCGTCGAACGCCTCTCGGAGGCCCGCCGCAACGGCCACCGCGTCCTCGGCGTGGTGCGCGGCACGGCGATCAACCAGGACGGCGCGTCCAACGGCCTCACCGCCCCCAACGGGCCCTCCCAACAGCGCGTCATCCGGCAGGCGTTGGCCAACGCCCGCCTCGCCTCCCACGAGGTGGACGCCGTCGAGGCGCACGGCACCGGCACCACGCTCGGCGACCCCATCGAGGCCCAGGCGCTGCTCGCCACCTATGGCAGGGAGCGCCCCGACGACCGGCCGCTGTGGCTCGGCTCGATCAAGTCCAACATCGGCCACTCGGCCTCGGCCGCCGGTGTCGCCGGGATCATCAAGATGGTCATGGCCATGCGCCACGGGGTGCTGCCCGCGACGCTGCACGTGGACGCGCCCTCGCCGTTCGTCGACTGGTCGGCGGGCGCCGTCGAGCTGCTGGCCGAGGCCAGGGAGTGGGAGCGCGTCGACGGCCGTCCCCGCCGCGCGGCCGTCTCGTCGTTCGGCGTCAGCGGCACCAACGCGCATGTGATCGTCGAGGAGGCCCGGGAGAACGAGGCGCCCGAGGCCCCCCAACCCCAGGCCGGGCCCGTGCCGGTGCTGATCTCGGGCCATGGCGAGCAGGCCCTGCGCGCCGTCGCCGCCGACCTGGCGGCCTGGACCGGTGAGCGGCCCGACGCGCCGGTGCCCGCCGTGGCCGCCGCGCTCGCCTGGGGCCGCGCCGCGCTCGAGCGCCGCGCCGTCGTGGTGGCCGACGAGGGGCCCGAGCTCGCCGACGGCCTGGCGGCGCTCGCCGACGGCCGCCCCGCCGAGCACGTGGCGAGCGGCGCCGCCCGCCCCGTCGGCGGCGTGGCGTTCGTCTTCCCTGGCCAGGGCGCGCAGTGGGCGGGCATGGGCGCCGACCTCCTGGCGACCCGGCCGGTCTTCGCGCAGGCCGTCGCCGACTGTGAGGAGGCGTTCGCGCCGCTCGTCGACTGGTCGTTGACCGATGTGCTGCGCCAGGAGGCGGGCGCCCCCGGGCTCGACCGGGTGGACGTGGTCCAGCCCGTGTCGTTCGCCGTGATGGTCGCCCTGGCCCGGGTCTGGGAGTCGTTCGGGATCGTGCCAGGCGCGGTCATCGGCCACTCGCAGGGCGAGATCGCCGCCGCCGTCGCCTGTGGCGCGCTGTCCCTCCGGGACGGCGCCCGCGTGGTGATCGCCCGCAGCAAGGCGATCAGGAAGCTCTCGGGGCGCGGCGCCATGGCCTCGCTCCAGCTGAGCCGCGACGAGACCGCCGCGCTGCTCGCCGACCTGCCCGATGACGCGGGCGGCGTGTGGCCCGCGGCGGTCAACGGGCCGCGCTCCACCGTGATCTCGGGCGAGCCCGGCGCGGTGGAGGCCGCGCTGCGGCTGTGCGAGGAGCGTGGCGCCCGCGCGCGGCGCATCGCCGTGGACTACGCGTCGCACTCGCCGTTCGTCGAAGAGGTCGCCGAGGAGATCGGCCGGGCGCTCGCCGGGATCGAGCCCGGCCCCGCCCGCGCCGTGCTCGCCTCGTCGGTCACCGGCGAGCCGATCGACACCGAGCGGCTCGACGCGGCCTACTGGGTCGACAACCTCCGCAACGTCGTGGAGTTCTCCGCCGCCGCCCGCGGCCTGGTCGACCAGGGCTACTCGCACTTCGTCGAGGTCAGCGCCCACCCCGTGCTCGTCCCCGCCCTCACCGAGATCTTCGAGGAGGCGGGCGCCGACGCGGGGGCCTGGGGCACCCTGCGCCGCGACGCCTCGGGGCCGCGCCAGCTGTGCGCCGCGCTCGGGCAGGCGTTCGTCCAGGGCCTCGACCCCGATGTGACGCCCCTGCTGCCCCCCGCCCTCGCCGGCCTCGCCCCCGACCTGCCCACCTACGCCTTCCAGCGCGACCACTACTGGCTCGAGGCAACGGGCGGCGGCGCCAAGGGAGTCGGCGCCCAGGCCGCCGACGAGGTCGAGCGGCGGTTCTGGGAGGCCGTGGAGCGCGAGGACCTGGAGGCGCTGGCCGCCACGATCGGCGGCCAGGCCGCCGACGGCCCTGACGACGCCACCCATGACTCCCTCGCCGCCGTGCTCCCCGCGCTGTCCGCGTGGCGCCGCGACCGGCGCGACACGGCGGCGCTCGACGCGTGGGGCTACCGCGTCGTCTGGCAGGCCCTCAGGCCGTCGCCAGGGCCCGACCAGCTGACCGGCACGTGGCTGCTCGCGCTGCCCCTCGGCCACGACGACGACCCGACCGCCGCCCTGTGCGAACGCGCCCTGTCCGAGGCGGGCGCCCGCGTCCACCGCGTCACCGTCGAGTGCACATCGGACCCCGCGGGCGACCGCGCCAAGCTGACCGCCGCGCTCGCCGAACACGCCGACGCCACGGGCGTTCTCTCGCTCCTCGCCCTCGCCGACGCCATCGCCCCTGGCCACCGGACGCTGCCCACCGGCACCGCCGCCACCCTGCTGCTCATCCAGGCGTGGGCCGATGCCGGGCAGAGCGCCAGGCTCTGGAGCGTCACCCGCGAGGGCGTCCACACCGGCGCGGACGACGCGGGCCTCGCGCCCTCGCAGTCCACGGTGTGGGGCCTCGGCCGGGTCGCCGCCCTCGAGTACCCGGAGGGCTGGGGCGGCCTCGTCGACCTGCCCGCCGCGTTCGACGAGGCCGCCGCCGCGCGGCTCGTCCACGTGCTGGCCTCGGGCGAAGGCGAGGACCAGGTCGCGCTGCGGCCCTCGGGCGCGTTCGGCCGACGGCTGGTGCGCGCCCCGCTCATCGGCGAGCCCGCCCGCCGCTGGCGCCCCGACGGCACCAGCCTGATCACCGGGGGAACGGGCGGCATCGGCACCCATGTCGCCCGCTGGCTCGCCGACCACGGCGCCGAGCACCTGCTGCTGATCAGCCGCGGCGGCCCGAACGCCCCCGGCGCGGCCGAGCTGGAGAGCGACCTGCTGGCACGGGGCGCCGGGCGCGTCACCATCGCCTCGTGCGACGTGTCGGACCGCGACGCCCTCGCCGCGCTGCTCGCCGACGCGTGCGCCACCCACCCGCTGCGGTCCGTCTTCCACACCGCAGCCGTGCTCGACGACGCCATGCTGGCCGACCTGACGCCCGAGCAGATGGACACCGTGCTGCGCGTCAAGGCCGGTGGCGCCCTCACCCTCCACGAGCTGAGCAAGGACCTCGACCTGACCGCGTTCGTGCTGTTCTCCTCGACCGCCGCGTCCTTCGGCTTCCCCGGGCTCGGCAACTACGTCCCCGGCAACGCCTACCTGGACACCCTCGCCGAGTGGCGCCGCGAGCAGGGCCTGCCCGGCACCTCCATCGGCTGGGGTACCTGGGCGGGCGGCGGCATGGCCGAGGGCGCCGTCGGCGACCGCGCCCGCACCCACGGGATGATGGACATGCCGCCCGAGCTCGCCCTCGCCGCGCTCGGCCAGGCCCTCGACCACGAGGAGACCCACCGGGTCGTCAACGACCTGCGCTGGGAGCGTTTCACCCTCATCTTCACCGACGAGCGGCCCAGCAGGTTCCTCGACGAGATCGACGAGGCGCGGCGGGCCATCGCCGCCTCCACCGGCGGCGACGAGGGCGCGGGCCCCGACCCCGCGGCCGAGCTGCGCGGCGCGCTCGCCGGGCAGAGCCCCGCCGAGCAGACCCTCGTCCTGCTCGACCTCCTCACCCGCGAGATCGCCGCCGTCCTCGGCCACCGGGGCGCCGACGCGGTGAGCCCCGCCGACGCGTTCAAGGACCTCGGCTTCGACTCGCTCACCGCCGTCGACCTGCGCAACCGCCTCAGGTCAGCGACCGGGCTCGCCCTGCCGTCCTCCATGGTGTTCGACTACCCGAACCCCCAGGCGCTCGCCGAGCACCTGCGCGCCGAGCTGGCCGGGTCCCTCGACGAGGCGCCGCCGCTGCGCGCCGAGCTCGACCGGCTCGAAGCCGTGCTCACCGCGCGCCCCGCGGGCGACGAGGACGAACAGGCCGAGATCGCCGCCAGGTTGCGCGCCCTCCTGCTGCGCTGGCAGGGCGCCGCCGACCCGGCGGACGACGAGGACGACGACCTCGACACCGCGAGCGACAGCGAGCTGTTCGAGCTCCTCGACGACGAACTTGGCACGTCGTGACCGCCGCACCGCCCGCCGCGCGCCCCGTGGGCGCCCCCACCCCAGCAGACCGCGACGTTTCCCACGAGGTGAAGGCGTGAACACCGAAGACAAGCTCAGGGAGTACCTCAAGCGGGCGACCGCCGACCTGCGCCAGACCCGCAGGCAGCTGCACCGCCTGGAGGAGGCCGCGGCCCAGCCGCTGGCCATCGTGGGCATGGCCTGCCGCCTGCCGGGCGGCGTCACCTCGCCCGAGGAGTACTGGCGGCTGCTGGACAACGGCGACGACGCGATGACGCCGTTCCCCGACGACCGGGGCTGGCCGCTCGACAGCCTCTTCGACCCCGACCCCGACCACCCCGGCACGTCCTATGTCGAACGGGCCGGGTTCGTCGAGTCCGCGGGCGACTTCGACGCCGAGCTCTTCGGGATCTCCCCGCGCGAGGCGCTGGCGATGGACCCGCAGCAGCGGCTGCTGCTCGAAGGCTCGTGGGAGGCGTTGGAACGCTCGGGGATCGACCCCCTCTCCCTGCACGGCAGCCGCACCGGCGTCTTCGTCGGCGCCTACCCGACCGGGTACGGGAGCGGCGCGAGCGTCCCGCCCGAGCTCGAGGGCTACACCATCACCGGCGCCGCGGGCAGCGTCCTCTCCGGGCGCATCTCCTACGCCCTGGGCCTCGAGGGGCCCGCGGTGACGGTGGACACGGCGTGCTCGTCCTCGTTGGTCGCCCTGCACCTGGCCGCGCAGTCCCTGCGCCGCGGCGAGTGCACGCGCGCCCTCGTCGCCGGGGTCATCGTCCTGTCCACGCCCGCGATCTTCACCAGCTTCAGCAGGCAGCGAGGCCTGGCCGCCGACGGGCACGTCAAGGCGTTCGCCGCCGCGGCCGACGGCACCAACATGTCCGAGGGCTTCGGCGTCCTGGTCGTGGAACGCCTCTCCGACGCCGTCCGCGAGGGCCATCGCGTCCTCGCGGTGGTGCGCGGCTCGGCCGTCAACCAGGACGGCGCGTCCAACGGCCTCACCGCCCCCAACGGCCCCTCGCAGCGCCGCGTCATCCGCGCCGCCCTCGCCGACGCGGGCGTCTCCGCGCGGCAGGTGGACCTCGTCGAGGCGCACGGCACCGGCACCACGCTGGGCGACCCGATCGAGGCCCACGCCCTTCTGGCGACCTATGGCGCGGAGCACGACGACGCGAACCCCCTGTGGCTCGGCTCGGTGAAGTCCAACATCGGCCACACCGCCACCGCCGCCGGGGTGGCGAGCATCATCAAGACCGTCCTCGCCCTCAGGCACGGACGCATGCCCAAGACCCTGCACGTCGACGCGCCGTCGCCGCACATCAACTGGGAGGCGGGCGCCGTGCGGCTGCTCGCCGAGCCCCGCGACTGGCCCGCGGGCGACGAGCCGCGGCGCGCGGGCGTCTCGGCGTTCGGCGTGAGCGGCACCAACGCCCACGTCATCATCGAGGAGGCCCCCGCACCGGCCGAGGCCCCGGAGGGGGGCGACGCCGGCGGCGGCGCCGCCACCGGCTGGCGCACCCCCGTGGTGCCCTGGCCGGTCGCGGGCAAGAGCCGGGCCGCGCTGCGCGCCCAGGCCGCCCGCGTCGCCGACTTCGCCGAGGCCCACCCTGGCCTCGACCCCGCCCACCTGGGCGCCGCCCTGGCCCACACCCGCTCCGCGCTCGACCGGCGCGCCGTGGTCGTGGCCGCCGACCGCGACGAGCTGGTCGCGGGCCTGCGCGCCCTCGCCGCCGACGAGCCCGACCCGCGGCTGGTCGAGGGCGCGGTGACCAAGCCGGGCCGCGTCGCGTTCGTCTTCCCTGGGCAGGGCGCCCAGTGGGACGGCATGGCCCGCGAACTCCTCGCCACCTCCACGGTGTTCGCCGAGACGATCGCCGCGTGCGAGGCCGCCTTCGCGCCCCTCGTCGACTGGTCGCTGACCGAGGTCCTGAACGGCGCCCCTGGCGCCCCTGGCCTCGACCGGGTCGATGTCGTCCAGCCCGCGTCGTTCGCCGTCATGGTCGCCCTCGCCGCGCTGTGGCGCGCCCATGGCGTCGAGCCCAACGGCGTGCTCGGCCACAGCCAGGGCGAGATCGCCGCCGCCCATGTCGCGGGCGCGCTGTCGCTCGACGACGCCGCCAAGGTCGTCATCCTGCGCAGCAAGGCCATCGTCCGCCTCGCCGGGCGCGGCGCCATGGCCTCGATCGCCGAGTCCCGCGACGCCGTCGCGACCCGCATCGCCCCCTGGGCCGAACGCCTTTCGCTCGCCGCCGTCAACGGGCCCCGCTCCACCGTGGTCGCGGGCGAGCCCGAGGCCGTGGACGCGCTGATCGCGGCGTGCGACGCCGAGGGCGTGCGCGCCCGGCGCATCGCCGTGGACTACGCCTCCCACTCGTCGTTCGTCGAGGAGATCGAGGCCGAGCTGCGCGAGGCGCTGACCGGCATCGCCCCCACGGCCGCCCGGACGCTGTTCTGCTCAAGCGTCACCGGCGAGCCCGTCGACACCTCGGGTCTCGACGCCGACTACTGGTACCGCAACCTGCGCAGGCCCGTGGAGTTCGAGGCCGCGGCCCGCCACCTGCTGGGCGCGGGCTACGGCACGTTCATCGAGGTCAGCCCGCACCCCGTGCTCGGCATCGGCCTCGCCGAGACGTTCGAGCAGGCCGACGCGCCCGCCGTCGCCCTGCCCACCCTCCAGCGGAACAACGGCGGCCCCGGCCCGTTCCTGCTCTCCCTCGCCCGCGCCCAGGTCCGCGGCCTGCCCGTCGACTGGACGCCCACGCTCCCGGCCGCCCCCGCGGGACTCGACCTGCCCGTCTACCCGTTCCAGCGCGAGCGCTACTGGCTGGCCGCCTCGGGCCCTGGGCTCGGCGACCTCGGCTCGGCTGGCCTCGGCGACGCGGGGCACCCGCTGCTCGGCGCCCTCATCACGCTCGCCGACGGGGACACCGTCGTGCTGACCGGCCGCCTGTCGCCGCGCGCCCACCCGTGGCTCGCCGAGCACGCGGTGAACGGCACGGTGCTGCTGCCGGGCGCCGTGCACGCCGAGTTCGCCGTCCGCGCCGGTGACGAGGTCGGCTGCGGCCATGTCAGGGAGCTGGCGTTGGAGGCGCCGCTGGTGTTCGACCAGGGCACCGAGGTGGAGATCCAGGTGCGGGTCGGCGCCCCCGACGACGCGGGCAGCCGCCTGATGACCGTGCACTCCCGTGGGCGCGGCGACGGCGACGAGCCGTGGACGCGGCACGCGAGCGCGGTGCTCGCCGAGAGCGGCGACGCGGACCCCGAGCCGTTCGACGAGCCGAGCTGGCCGCCCGCCGACGCCCAGCCCGTCGACACCGACGGCTTCTACGAGCGGCTCGCCGCCGTCGGCTACCAGTACGGCCCCGCGTTCCAGGGGCTGCGGGCCGCGTGGCGGCGCGGGCGCGACATGTTCGCCGAGGTCGCGCTGCCCGAGGACCAGCACGAGCGGGCCGCGGGCTTCGGCATCCACCCCGCGCTGCTCGACGCGATCCAGCACGCCGGGCTCCTGGCCGCCCTGGAGGACGGCGCGGGCACCGCCGACGGCTCCGGGCCGCAACTGCCGTTCATCTGGGACGGGTTCACCCTCGAGGCCACCGGCGCCACCGAGCTGCGGGTGCGCGCCACGATCGCCGACGACGGCGCGCTCTCGCTGGCCGCCGTCGACGCGACCGGCAGGCCCGTGGCCGCCGTCGAGGCGATCCGTTCCCGGCCCGCCGCCGTCTCAGGGCCCGCGCCCGACGCGGCGCTCGCCGACGCGCTGTTCCGCGTCACCTGGGCCGAGGCTGCGGCGGTCGAGCCCGACGAGCCACGCGACGTGGTGGTGCTCGACCCGGCGGGCGAGGGACTCGTGCCGGGGGTGCCTGGCGGCGAGGTGTACCGGGACGTCGCCGCCCTGGCCCGGGCGGTCGAAGGCGGCCGCGCGGTGCCGGAGACCGTCCTGTACTGCCCGCCCACGGGGCCCGTGGGCGCCGTGCCGGAGCCCGGCCTGGCGCGCGACGCGGTGCTCGCGGCCCTCGATGTGCTGCGCGACTGGGTCGCCGACGAGCGCTGGGAAACGGCGCGGCTCGTCCTGGTGACCCGGGGCGCGGTCGGCGTCGGCGCCGCCGACGTGGCCGACGGGGCGGGCGCCGCCGTGCGCGGCCTGCTGCGCTCGGCGCTGGCCGAACACCCCGGCCGCTTCGGCCTGGTGGACGTGGGCGCCGAGGGCGCCGGGGTCGGCGCCGTCGACCGCGCGCTCGAGTGCCCCGAGCCCGAGGTCGCCGTGGGCGCCGACGGCACCGTGCTGGTGCCACGGCTGCGGCGGCTCACCCCCGAGGCACCGGCGCCCGAGGCCCCGGCGGCCGACGAGGCGCCCGAGGGCGGGGCCGCGGAGCGGGTCGGCACGGTCCTGGTCACCGGCGGCACCGGCACCCTCGGCCGGGTCGTCGCCCGCCACCTGGCCGAGCGCCACCGCGTCGGCCACCTCCTGCTGGTCAGCCGCAGCGGCCCCGACGCGCCTGGCGCCGCCGAGCTGCGCGCCGAGCTGGCCGCGTCGGGCGCCGAGGTGACCATCGCCGCGTGCGACACCACCCAACGCGCCCAGCTCGCCGCCCTGGTGGACGAGCTGCCCGCCGCCCACCCGCTGATCGGCGTCGTCCACGCCGCGGGCGTGCTCGACGACGGCATGATCCACACCCTCACCCCCGAGCAGGCCGAGCGCGTCATGCGCCCGAAGATCGACGCGGCCGTGCACCTGCACGAGCTCACCGCGGGCGCCGACCTGAAGTGGTTCGTGCTGTTCTCCTCCGCCTCGGGCCTCTTCGGCGGCCCTGGACAGGGCAACTACGCGGCCTCCAACGCGTTCCTCGACGCCCTCGCCCACCACCGCCGCGCCGCGGGACTCCCCGGGGTCTCCCTCGCCTGGGGCTACTGGGGCGAGGCCAGCGGCATGACGGGCCACCTCGACGAGACCGACCGCACCCGCATGACGCGCGGCGGCATCGTCCCGATGACCAACGACCACGCCCTGGCCCTGATGGACGCGGCGCTGCGCACCGACGAGCCCCTTGTCATGCCCGCCGCCCTCGACCTGAGCGCGTTCGCCCGCGCCGAGCCCGACGCCGTTCCGCCGCTGCTGCGCGCCCTGGTGCGGCCCACCAGGCGCAGGGCGCGTTCCTCCGCCGCCGGGGCCACCCCTGACGCGCTGGCCGAGCGCCTCGCCGCGCTCCCGGCGGGCGACCGCGAGCAGCACCTCGTCGACATGGTGCGCGCGCACGCCGCCACGGTCCTCGGGCATGGCTCGGCGGGCACGGTCGACCCCGAACGCGCCTTCCGCGACCTGGGGTTCGACTCGTTGACGGCCGTGGAGCTGCGCAACCGGCTCACCACGGTCACCGGCCTTCGGCTGCCCGCCACCCTCGTCTTCGACCACCCCACCCCCGTCGCCCTCGCCCGTCTGCTGCTCGGCGCGCTCACCCCCGAGGACGGCGGCGGGAAGCGGCGCGACGGGCGCAAGGCCGCCCGCAGGGCGCGCGCCGACGCGGCCGAGCCCATCGCCGTGGTCGCCATGGCCTGCCGCCTGCCGGGCGGCGCCGACTCGCCCGAGGAGCTGTGGAGCCTGCTCGAACAGGGCCGCGACGCGGTGGTCCCGTTCCCCGACGACCGCGGCTGGGACCTGGAGCGGATCTACCACCCCGACCCCGACCACCCCGGCACCACGTATGTGCGCGGCGGCGGATTCCTCGGCTCCATCCGCGACTTCGACGCGACCCTCTTCGGGATCTCGCCGCGCGAGGCGCTGGCGATGGACCCGCAGCAGCGGCTGCTGCTGACGTCCTCATGGGAGACGTTCGAGCGCGCGGGCATCAACCCCCTGTCCCTGAAGGGCTCGGCCACCGGAGTCTTCGTCGGCGTCACGCCCTCCGACTACGCCCCCAGCTGGGGCGCCCCGCCCTCCGCGGTCGAGGGCTATGTCATGACGGGCAACCTGCCCAGCGTCGTCTCGGGCCGACTCGCCTATGTCTTCGGCCTCGAAGGGCCCGCGGTCACGGTCGACACGGCGTGCTCGTCGTCGCTCGTCGCGCTGCACCTGGCCACGCAGTCGCTGCGGCAGGGGGAGTGCGACCTGGCGCTGGCCGCGGGCGCCACCGTCATGTCGACGCCCGCCGGGTTCATGGAGCTCAGCCGCCAGCGCGGCCTGTCCGAGGACGGCCGCTGCAAGGCGTTCGGCGCGGGCGCCGACGGGTTCGGCCCGTCCGAGGGCGTGGGCGTGCTGCTGCTCGAACGGCTCTCCGACGCGCGCCGCAACGGGCACCGCGTGCTCGCGGTGGTGCGTGGCTCGGCCGTGAACCAGGACGGCGCGTCCAACGGCCTCACCGCCCCCAACGGCCCCTCTCAACAGCGGGTGATCCGGGCGGCGTTGGCCAGCGCCCGCCTCGACCCCTCGGATGTGGACGTCGTCGAGGCGCATGGCACGGGCACGTCGCTCGGCGACCCGATCGAGGCGCAGGCGCTGCTCGCCACCTATGGCCAGGACCGCCCCGAAGGCCGTCCGCTGTGGCTGGGCTCGATCAAGTCCAACATCGGGCACACCCAGGCCGCCGCGGGCGTCGCCGGGGTGCTCAAGATGGTGCTCGCCCTCCAGCACGGCACGCTGCCGCGGACCCTGCACGTCGATGAGCCGTCCCCGCACATCGACTGGGAGTCGGGCGAGGTCCGCCTCCTCGACGAGCCGCGCGCCTGGGACCGCGAGGGCCGCGCGCGGCGCGGCGCCGTGTCGTCGTTCGGCATCTCGGGCACCAACGCCCACATCATCCTGGAGGAGGCCCCCGCGGAGGCGGCCGAGCCGGGGCCCGTGGTGGTCTCGGGCGAGGGCGGCCTCGCCAGCTCCCCCGTGGTGCCCTGGGTGCTCTCGGCGCGCTCGGCCGACGCGCTCGTCGGCCAGGCGCGGCGGCTGGTCGCCGCCGGGCTCGCCGAGGCGGATCCCGTGGACGTCGGCTGGTCCCTGCTGTCATCGCGCGCCGCGCTCGACCACCGCGCGGTGGTGTGGGGCGGCGCCGGAACGCGCGAACTGGCCGACGCGCTCGACGCGTTGGCGAACGGCGGCACCGCGTCCCAGCTGGTCTCCGGCGTGTCCACCGGCGACGCCGGCTCCGTCTTCGTGTTCCCGGGTCAGGGGTCGCAGTGGCTGGGGATGGGGCGTGAACTGCTGGTGTCGTCGCCGGTGTTCGCGGCGCGGTTGGCGGAGTGTGAGGCGGCGCTTGGGGGTTGTGTGGAGTGGTCGCTTTCGGGGGTGTTGGCGGGTGGGGACGATGCGTGGCTTGCGCGGGTGGATGTGGTGCAGCCCGTTCTCTGGGCGGTGATGGTGTCGTTGGCGGCGGTGTGGGAGTCGTTGGGTGTGGTGCCCGCGGCTGTGGTGGGTCATTCGCAGGGGGAGATCGCGGCGGCTGTGGTGGCGGGTGCGCTGTCGTTGGAGGACGGTGCGCGGGTGGTGGCGTTGCGGGCGTCGGCGATCCGTGAGGAGCTGGCGGGTCGTGGGGGGATGCTGTCGGTGGCCGCGGGTGTGGATCAACTGGTGGAGTGGCTGGGGTCGTTCGGGGACCGGGTGTGGGTGGCGGTGTTGAACGGGCCTTCGGCGACGGTGGTGGCGGGTGATCCGGCGGCGTTGGATGAGATCGCGGCGGTCGCTGAGGCGGCGGGGGTGCGGGCGCGGCGGGTGCCGGTGGATTACGCGTCGCACACGCCGCATGTGGAGGCGATCCGTGGGCGGTTGGTGTCGGAGTTGGCCGGGGTCGCGCCGCGGGCGTCGCGGGTGCCGTTGATCTCGACGGTCACGGGCGAGGTGTTGGACACCTCGACCATGGACGCCGACTACTGGTACACCAACCTCCGCACCACCGTGCGGTTCACCGACGCCGTCCAGCACGCGGTGACCGGCCTCGACCTGACGCGTTTCATCGAGGTCAGCGCGCACCCCGTGCTCACCATGGGCGTCCAGGACATCGCCGAGGCCGAGGGCAGGACGGCGACCGTGGTCGGCACGCTGCGCCGCGACGAGGGCGAGAGCGCCCGGCTGATCGCCAACGCCGCCGAGCTGTGGACCAGGGGCGCGCCCATCGACTGGTCCGCGGTGTTCGCCGGGCGGTCGATCCGCCGCGTCGAGCTGCCCACCTATGCCTTCGACGCCCAGCCGTTCTGGCTCGAACCCACCCCCGCCACCGGCGATGTGAGCGGCGCGGGCCTCGCCACCGCCGAACACCCGCTGCTTGGCGCCTCGGTGACCCTCGCGGGCGGCGAGGGCGCCGTGCTCACGGGGCGGATCTCCCTGCGCACCCACCCATGGCTCGCCGACCACGCCGTGAGCGGCACCGTGCTCCTCCCCGGCACCGGCTTTGTCGAGCTCGCGGTGCGCGCCGGTGACGAGGTCGGCTGCGGCCACCTGCGCGAACTCACCATCGAGGCCCCGCTGATCATCCCCCGCGACGCCGCGGTCCAACTCCAGCTCGTGGTGGGCCCGGTGGACGCCGCGGGCCAGTGCGACGTCTCGATCCACTCCCGCCCCGAGAGCGCGGCGGGTGAGGGGCCGTGGACGCGGCACGCCCAGGGCGTCCTCGCCGAACACGCCCCCGACGCGCCCGCCCCCGACCTGGTCGCCTGGCCCCCGGCGGGCGCGGAGGCCCTGGACGTGTCCGGCTTCTACGAGGAGGCCGACGCGCGGGGCTACGGCTACGGCCCGGCGTTCCGCGGCCTGGTCGCCGCCTGGCGCACCGCCGACGCCGTGTTCGCCGAGGCGCGGCTCGCCGACGCGCTCAGCGGCGACGCCGCACGCTTCGGCGTGCACCCCGCGCTGCTCGACGCCGCGCTCCAGGCCATGGGCCTCGGCTCGTTCGCGGGCGCGGACGGCGGGCTGCGGCTGCCGTTCGCCTGGACCGGGGTGTCACTCTTCGCGTCCGGCGCCGACCGCGTGCGGGTGCGCGTCATGGCCGCGGGCGACGAGGCCGTCACGATCGACATCGCCGACGCCCTGGGCCGACCGGTCGCCCGCGTGGGCTCCCTCGTGGTCAGGCCCGTCACCGCCGAGCAGTTGACCGCGGGCGGCATGGACGGCGACGGTCTTTTCCGGCTCGACTGGGCCCCCGTGGCCGCGCCGCCCGCCGAGGCGCCGGGCCCCTGGGCGCTGCTCGGCGAGGACGACGGGCTCGGCCTCGCCGCCGCGCTCGGCGGCGCCGGGGCGGAGGTGGAGCTCCACGCCGACCCGGCCGCGCTGGCCTCGGCCCTGGCGGCGGGCGCCCCCGCGCCGCACGCCGTGGTCGCCCACCCGCGCGTCGACGCATCGGCCGACCTCGCCGACGCGTCGCACCGGGCGACGGCCGACCTGCTCGCGCTGGCCCAGGAGTGGCTGGCGCACGACGAACTCACCGATGTCCCCCTGGTGTTGGTCACCCGCGGCGCGGTCGCCACGGGCGCCGACGAGGATGTCGCGGACCTCGCCGCCGCGCCCCTGTGGGGCCTGATCCGCTCCGCCCAGTCCGAGAACCCTGGCCGTTTCCTGCTGGTGGACCTCGACCGCGCCGCCGAGGTCGCCGCCGGGCGGCTCGCCGACGCGGTGGCCGCCGCGCGGCAGCACGAGGAGTCGCAGGTCGCCGTGCGCGGCGACGCGGTCCTCGCGCCGAGGCTGGCGCGGGCCACCGCCGAGGGCGGCGGCCTGGTGCCCCCCGCGGGCCCGGGCCCCTGGCGCCTCGACGTCAGCGACACGGGAACGCTCGAGGGCCTGACCCTGGCCCCCGTCCCCGAGGTCGCCGCGCCGCTGGCCGCGGGCCAGGTGCGGGTCGCCGTCAGGGCCGCGGGCGCCAACTTCCGCGATGTGCTCATCGGCCTCGGCATGCTGCCCCGCGACGCGATCCTCGGCAGCGAGGGCGCGGGCGTGGTCATCGACGTCGGCGAGGGCGTCACCGAACTCGCCCCCGGCGACCGGGTGTTCGGCGTCATCCCGTTCAGCTTCGGCCCGCTGGCCAGCGCGGATGCCGCGGTCCTCGCGCGGATTCCCGAGGGGTGGTCGTTCGAACGCGCCGCCTCGGTGCCCGTGGTGTTCCTGACGGCGTTCTTCGGCCTGTTCGACCTGGGTGGTCTGCGGGCGGGGGAGTCGGTGCTGGTGCATGCCGGTGCGGGTGGTGTGGGGATGGCGGCGGTGCAGTTGGCGCGGAACGCGGGGGCGGAGGTGTTCGCGACGGCCAGTCCGGGGAAGTGGGGCGCGTTGCGTGAACTGGGCCTGGATGACGCGCACATCGCGTCCTCGCGTGATCTCGACTTCAGGGAGAAGTTCCTGGCCACGACCGAGGGCCGTGGCGTCGATGTGGTGTTGAACTCGCTGGCGCGGGAGTTCGTGGACGCCTCCCTCGAACTCCTGCCGCGCGGCGGCCGGTTCGTCGAGATGGGCAAGACCGACGTCCGCGACCCCGACCAGCTGGCCCATGACCACCCCGGCGTCGCCTACCACGCCTTCGAGCTGGGCGAGGCGGGCACCGAGCGCATTGGCGCGATGCTCGCCGAGATCCTCGCCCTCTTCGACCGCGACGCCGTGCGTCCGCTTCCGGTGCGGGTGTGGGATGTGCGGCGGGCGGTGGAGGCGTTCCGTTTCATGAGTCAGGCGCGTCATGTGGGCAAGCTGGTGTTCCGGATGCCGCCCGCGCTCGACCCCGCGGGGACGGTGTTGATCACGGGTGGTACGGGGACGTTGGGTGCGTTGCTTGCCCGTCATCTGGTGGTGGAGCACGGGGTGCGGCATCTGCTGCTGACCAGTCGTTCGGGTGATCGGGCCCCCGGTGTGGCCGAACTGGTCGGTGAGCTGGGGGAGTTGGGCGCGTCGGCCGAGGTGGTGGCGTGTGACGCGGCCGATCGGGGGCGTCTTGCCGAGGTGCTTGACGCCGTTCCTGCGGATCGTCCGTTGACGGGTGTGGTGCACGCGGCCGGTGTGCTGGCGGATGGCGTGCTCACGTCGTTGACACCGGAGCAACTGGCCCGTGTGTGGGGGCCGAAGGTGGAGGCGGCTGTCAACCTCCATGAGCTGACCAAGGACCTCGACCTCGGCCTCTTCGCCCTCTACTCCTCGGGCGCCGGTCTCCTCGGCAGCCCGGGCCAGGCCAACTACGCTGCCACCAACGTCTTCCTCGACGCCCTCGCCCAGCACCGCAGGGCGAGCGGCCTGCCCGGGGTCTCCCTGGCCTGGGGCTACTGGGCCGAAACCAGCGCGATGACCGGGCAGATGGGCCGCCAGGACCAGGCCCGCATCGCCCAGGGCGGCTTCCTCCCGATGAGCGCCGCCGAGGGCCTCGCCCTCTTCGACCGCGCCCTGACCCTCGACGAGGGCGTGCTGCTCGCCAGCCCGATCGACCTCGGCAGCGCCCGAACGGGCGCCGCCACCACGGGCGTTCACCCCCTGCTGCGCGGCCTGGTGCGCGCCCCCGCCCGCCGCGTCGTCGGCCCGTCCCAGGGCGCGGGCGCCGACTCCTCGCTCGCCCAGCGGCTCGCCGGGCTGGCCGAGGCCGAACGCGAGCGCTTCCTGCTCGACCTGGTGCACGGCCATGTCGCCGCGGTCCTCGGACACGCCAACCCCGGCGCCATCGACGCCGAACGGCCCTTCAAGGACCTCGGGTTCGACTCACTGACGGCGGTCGAGCTGCGGAACAGGCTCAACGCCGCCACCGGGCTCCGACTGCCCGCCACCCTTGTCTTCGACCACCCCACCCCGGCCGCCCTGGCCCGCTTCATCCACTCCGAGGTCGGCGGCCTCGCCCCCGCCGCGCCGCTCCCGGCGCGCGCCACGGCCCGGGGCGCCGCCACCGCGGACGAGCCGATCGCCATCGTGGGCATGGCCTGCCGCTTCCCCGGCGGGATCTCATCGCCCGACGAGCTGTGGCGCGCGGTGATCGAGGGCCAGGACGCGATCACCCCGTTCCCGCTCGACCGCGACTGGCCCGACGACCTGTACGACCCGGACCCCGACGCGCCGGGCAAGACCTATGTCAGGGGCGGCGGATTCGTCGTCGACATGGCCGACTTCGACGCGGACTTCTTCGGGATCTCCCCGCGCGAGGCGCTGGCCATGGACCCCCAGCAGCGGATGCTGCTCGAAGCCTCGTGGGAGGCCGTCGAACGCGCGGGCATCGCGCCGTCCTCGCTGCGTGGCAGCCAGACCGGCGTGTTCACCGGGGCCCTGGCCTCCGAGTATGTCTCCCGGCTGAACGCCGTCCCCGACGGCATCGAGGGCTTCCTCGGCACCGGCAACATGTCGAGCGTCGCCTCGGGGCGCGTCGCCTACCAACTCGGCCTCGAAGGACCGGCCGTGACCGTCGACACGGCCTGCTCCTCGTCCCTGGTCGCCCTGCACATGGCCGTCCAGTCGCTCCGCAACGGCGAGTGCCACCTCGCCCTCGCGGGCGGTGTCACCGCGATGTCAACCCCCGTCGGCTTTGTCGAGCTCGGCCGCCAGCGCGCCCTCGCGCCCGACGGCCGCTGCAAGGCGTTCTCCGCCGAGGCCGACGGATTCGGCCCGTCCGAGGGTGTCGGCATGCTCCTGGTCGAGCGACTTTCCGACGCCATGCGCAACGGCCACCCGGTGCTCGCGGTGGTGCGTGGCTCGGCGATCAACCAGGACGGCGCGTCCAACGGGCTGACCGCGCCCAATGGTCCCTCTCAACAGCGGGTGATCCGGGCGGCGTTGGCCAGCGCGCGCCTCGACCCCTCGGATGTGGACGCGGTGGAGGCGCACGGCACCGGCACCGCGTTGGGCGACCCGATCGAGGCGCAGGCGTTGCTCGCCACCTATGGCCAGGGCCGCGAGGCCGAACGGCCGCTGTGGCTGGGCTCGGTGAAGTCCAACATCGGGCACACCCAGGCCGCCGCTGGCGTCGCCGGGGTCATCAAGATGGTCATGGCGATGCGGCACGGGATGCTCCCCATGACCCTGCACGCCAACGAGCCCACGCCGCACGTCGACTGGGCCGCGGGCGACGTCGAGCTGCTGACCGAGGCCCGCCCGTGGGAGGCCGATGGCCGCCCGCGCCGCGCCGCGGTGTCGTCGTTCGGCATCTCGGGCACCAACGCCCACCTCATCATCGAACAGGCCCCGGACACCGTGCCCTTGGCGCCCGAGCCCGCCGACGCGGGCACCGGGCCGACCGTGTGGGCGCTGTCGGGGCGCGGCGCCGACGCGCTGCGCGCCCAGGCGGGGCGGCTGCTCGCGGGCACCGACCCGGGGGCGTCCGCCGTCGACATCGGCTACTCGCTCGCCACCACGCGCGCCCCGCTCGACCACCGCGCCGTGCTCATCGGCGAGGACCACGCCGCGCTCCGCGCCGGTGCCCAGGCCCTCGCCACGGGCCGCCGCCCCGAGGGCGACGGCTGCGCGCTGGTCGAGGGCGAGGCGAGGCCCGGCGGCGGCGTCGCGTTCCTCTTCACCGGCCAGGGCAGCCAACGCCCCGGCATGGGACGGGAGTTGTACGCCGCCCACCCGGTGTTCGCGCAGGCGCTCGACGCCGTCATCGCCGCGCTCGACCCCCACCTCGCCCCCCATCTCGAACTGCCGCTGCGCGACGTCATGTTCGCCGAGCCCGGCACCGCCGAGGCGGACCTGCTCGACCGGACCGCCTACACCCAGACCGCGCTCTTCGCCCTCGAGGTGGCCCTCTTCCGGCTGGTCGAATCCTGGGGCGTGCGACCCGACTTCGTCACGGGCCACTCGATCGGCGAGCTGGCCGCCGCCCATGTCGCGGGCGTGCTGTCGCTCCCCGACGCCGCCGCCCTGGTGGCCGCGCGCGGGCGGCTGATGCAGGCGCTGCCCGAGGGCGGTGCCATGCTGTCGGTGCGCGCCACCGAGGACGACGTGCGCCCCGCCCTCGCCGGATACGAGGGCCGCGTCGACGTCGCCGCGGTCAACGGTCCCTCGTCCGTGGTCGTCGCGGGCGACCACGACGCCGTCGCCGAGCTGGCGGAGCGGTGGCGCGACGAGGGCCGCAAGACCAAGCTCCTGCGGGTCAGCCACGCGTTCCACTCCCCGCACATGGACGGCATGCTGGCCGAGTTCGGCGCCGTGGCCGAGGGCCTGACCCATGCCGAGCCGCGCATCCCCCTGGTCAGCAACGTCACGGGCGAGGGCGCGCGGGCCGCCGACATCCGCTCGGCCGACTACTGGGTCTCCCATGTCCGCAGGCCGGTCCGCTTCCTCGACGGCATCCGCTGGCTGCACGGCCAGGGCGTCACCACGTTCTTGGAGCTTGGCCCCGACGGCGTGCTCACCGCCATGGCACAGGACTGCCTCGAACCGCTCGCCGACGGGTCCCCCGACGCGCCGCCCCCCGTGCTGGCCCCCGCCCTGCGGAAGGACCAGCCCGAGCCGGTCGCGCTGCTGCGCGGCCTGGCCACCCTGCACGTCAACGGCACCACCGTCGACTGGGAACAGCCCTACGCCGGGCGCTCCGTGCGCCGTGTCGACCTGCCCACCTACGCGTTCCAACGCCGCCGCTACTGGCTGGAGTCGGGCCGCCTCGACGGCGCCAGGACCCGGGCCGGGGCGACCGACGGGGTCGAGGCGCGCTTCTGGGACGTCGTCGAGCGCGAGGACATGGAGGCCCTGGCGCACACGCTCGACCTCGAAGGGGACCACGCCCCCTGGCAGGCCGTGCTCCCCGACCTCGCGACCTGGCACCGCCGTCGGCGCGAGCTCGACGCCATCGGCTCATGGCGCTACCGCGTCACCTGGAAGCCCCTCACCGACAGCCGCCAACCCGCCCTGTCAGGGCGGTGGTTGGTGGTGTCTCCCGAGTCGGGTGTCGGTGGGTTGACGGATGTGGTGGGTGGCGCGCTGTCGGCCGCGGGTGCGGTGCCGGTGGTTGTGTCGGTGGGCCTTGAGGCTGTGGAACGTGGGGAGTTGGGCGCGCTGCTGGCCGAGGCGGCCGGTGGCGAGGAGGTCAACGGCGTGGTGTCGCTGCTGGCCTGCCTCGGCGGCGAGGAGGTGCGAACCGCCCTTGAGCCCACCGTTGCCCTGGTGCGGGCCCTGGGCGAGCTGACCCTTGAGGGGCGCCTGTGGTGTCTGACGCGGGGTGCGGTGGCGGTGGGTTCGGCGGATGGGGTGCCGGATGTGGGCCAGGCGGGGGTGTGGGGTCTTGGCCGGGTGGCGGCTCTTGAACTGCCCCGGGTGTGGGGTGGGTTGGTGGATCTGCCTGAGGTGTTGGACGAGCGTGCGGGGCGTCTGCTCGCGGGTGTGCTGGGTGGTGTGGGTGAGGAGCAGGTGGCGATTCGTTCGTCGGGTCTGCTGGTGCGTCGTCTGGTGCGTGCCGCCTCGCCCTGGGTGGGTGCCTCGGTGTGGCCGTTGTCGGGGACGGTGGTGGTGACGGGCGGCACGGGTGGTCTGGGCTCGCGCGTGGCGCGGTCGTTGGCCGCGGAGGGCGTGCGTCGTCTGGTGCTGTTGAGCCGTCGTGGTCCGAATGCTCCTGGGGCTGCCGAACTGGTGGCGGAGCTCGCGGAGTTGGGCGCGGAGGCTCTGGTGGTGGCGTGTGATGCGGCGGATCGGGGGCGTCTTGCCGAGGTGCTTGCGGGCATTCCCGGGGATGCGCCGTTGGGTGCGGTGTTCCATGTGGCGGGGGTGTTGGACGACGGGCTTGTGGGGTCGTTGTCGGGGGAGTCGTTGGAGCGGGTGCTGCGGTCCAAGGTGACCGCGGCGCTCAACCTCCATGAGCTCACCCGCGACCATGACCTCGCGGCCTTTGTCCTGTTCTCCTCCCTCGCCGGAACGGTCGGATCCCCGGGTCAGGGCGCCTACGCGGCGGCGAACGCGTCGTTGGACGCGTTGGCTGAGCGGCGGCGGGCGGAGGGTCTGCCGGGGTTGTCGATCGCGTGGGGTCCGTGGGCCGGTGAGGGCATGGCCAACGACGGGACCGTGGAGGCGGCGGTGCGCCGCAGCGGGTTGACGGCGTTGGATCCGGAGCGGGCCGTGGCGGCGTTGCGGCAGGCGTTGGGGCAGGACGAGGCGACGGTGGCCGTGGTGGACGTGGACTGGGCGCGCTTCGCCCCCGCGTTCATCGCCAACCGCCCCAGCCCCCTCATCAGCGACCTCCCCGAGGTCCGCCAACTGAGCCTCGAGCAGCGCGAGTCGGCGACGACCCCACGGGAGAACGACCTGAGCCGCAGGCTCGCCCAGGCGTCCCCCGTCGAGCGCGAGCAGCTCCTCACCGAGCTGACCCTCGCGGAGATCGCCACCGTGCTCGGCCACACCGGGGGCGAACGCCCGTCCGCGGGCCGGGCGTTCAAGGACCTCGGGTTCGACTCGCTCACCGCGCTCGAGCTGCGCAACCGCCTGAGCACGGCCACCGGGCTGCGGCTGCCGTCCACGCTGGTCTTCGACTACCCGACCCCGGCCGCGCTCGCCGCGCACCTGCGCGACGAACTCCTGGGCGCCGGGGCCGAGTCGACCGGCGCGGGCACCGCCGCCCCCGTGGTGCTGTCCAGCGACGAGCCTATCGCCATCGTCGGCATGTCCTGCCGCTTCCCCGGGGGCGTCGAGTCGCCCGAGGACCTGTGGCGGCTGGTGGACAACGGCGTTGACGCCATCGGCGCGTTCCCGGGGGACCGCGGCTGGGACGTCGAGTCCCTGCACGACCCGGCGGGCGAGCGCACCGGCTCCTCCTATGTCCGCGAGGGCGGCTTCCTCTACGACGTCGCCGGGTTCGACGCCGAGTTCTTCGGGATCTCCCCGCGCGAGGCCCTGGCCATGGACCCGCAGCAGCGGCTGCTGCTCGAGGCGTCCTGGCAGGCCATCGAGCGCGCGGGCCTCGACCCGACCGGGCTCAAGGGCAGCCTCACCGGCATGTTCGTCGGCTCCAACGGCCAGGACTACGGCGCCCTGCTCCAGCACGCGCCCGACCTGGTCGAGGGCTACCAGGCCACCGGCAACGCCGCGGCCGTCGTCTCAGGGCGCGTGGCCTATGTGCTGGGCCTCGAGGGTCCCGCGGTCACGATCGACACCGCCTGCTCCTCCGCCCTGGTCGCCCTGCACATGGCCGCCCAGTCGCTGCGCAACGGCGAGTGCGACCTGGCGCTCGCCGCGGGTGTGACCGTGATGTCAACCCCTGGCGCGTTCGTGGAGTTCTCCCGCCAGCGCGGGCTGGCCTCCGACGGCCGGTGCAAGCCGTTCGCCGAGGCGGCGGACGGGACCGGCTGGGGCGAGGGCGTCGGCGTGCTCGTCGTCGAGCGGCTGTCGACCGCCGTGCGCGAGGGCCACCGCGTCCTCGCGGTGGTGCGTGGCTCGGCGATCAACCAGGACGGCGCGTCCAACGGCCTGACCGCGCCCAACGGTCCCTCTCAACAGCGGGTGATCCGGGCGGCGTTGGCCAGCGCGCGCCTCGAACCCTCGGATGTGGACGCCGTGGAGGCGCATGGCACCGGCACCGCGTTGGGCGACCCGATCGAGGCGCAGGCGCTGCTGGCCACCTACGGCCAGGGCCGCGAGGCCGAACGTCCGCTGTGGCTGGGCTCGGTGAAGTCCAACATCGGGCACACCCAGGCCGCCGCTGGCGTCGCCGGGGTCATCAAGATGGTCATGGCGATGCGGAACGGGACGCTGCCGCCCACCCTGCACGTGGACCGGCCCACGTCCCATGTGGACTGGGCCGCGGGCGAGGTCGCCCTGCTGACCGAGGGCCGCCCGTGGGAGGCCGATGGCCGCCCGCGCCGCGCCGGGGTGTCCTCCTTCGGGGTCTCGGGCACCAACGCCCATGTCATCCTGGAGCAGGCCCCGACCCCCGCCGACCCGGAGCCCGCGCCCGCCACGGGCGTCCCCGCGTCCCCGGTGCTGCCCTGGCCGCTGTCCGCGGGGGGCCCCGAGGCCCTGGCCGAGGCCGCAGGGCGGCTGGCCGCCGCCGTCGAAGGGCTCGACGCGGCCGATGTCTCCCTGACCCTGGCCGCCAGCCGCTCGGGACTGGCGCACCGCGCCGTCGTCTGGGGCGACGACACGGCCCAACTCGCCGCGCGCCTGCGGGCGTTGGCCTCCGATGCCGAAACGCCCGAGGCCGTCACCGGCGCGGTGCGGGAGGGACGGCTCGCCTTCCTGTTCACCGGGCAGGGCGCGCAGCGCGCCCGGATGGGCGCCCAACTGGCCGCCGCCTTCCCGGTCTTCGCCGCCGCCATCGACGAGGTGTGCGCGGCGTTCGACGGGCTGCTGCCCAGGCCGCTGCGGGAGGTGCTGACCGCGGATGCGGGCAGCGCCGAGGCCGCCCTGCTCGACCAGACGGTGTTCACCCAGGCCGGTCTCTTCGCCGTCGAGGTGGCCCTGCACCGGCTGGTCGAATCCTGGGGCGTGCGCCCCGACTTCGTCGCCGGGCACTCCATCGGCGAGCTGGTCGCCGCCCATGTCGCGGGCGTCTTCGACCTCGATGACGCCTGCCGCCTGGTCGCCGCCCGTGGCGGCCTGATGCAGGAGCTGCCCGATGGCGGCGCCATGCTGTCGGTGCGCGCGGGCGAGGACGAGGTGCGCGCGGCCCTGGCGGAGGCCGGGATCACCGTCGATGTCGCGGCCGTCAACGGCCCGGCGTCCGTGGTGATTTCGGGCCCGCGGGAGGCCATCGACGCGGCGGCCGAGCACTTCGCCGGGAGGGGCGCCAAGACCCGTCGGCTCACCGTCTCGCACGCGTTCCACTCCGCGCTGATGGACCCGATGCTCGCGCGGTTCGAACGCGTCGCCGCCGATGTCACCTACCGGGCGCCCCGCGTCCCCGTGGTCTCCAACCTCACAGGCCGCCCGGCCGACGAGGACATCACCACCCCCGGCTACTGGGTGCGGCATGTCAGGGAGGCGGTCCGCTTCGCCGACGGTGTCACCTGGCTGTCCACCACGGGCGTGTCCGCGTTCCTCGAGCTTGGCCCCGACGCCGTGCTCACCGCCATGGGCGCCGAGTGCGTCGCCCCCGGCGCAGGCGCGCTGTTCGCCGCCGCGACCCGCCGCGACCACGACGAGGTGGCCACCTTCACCGCCGCCGTCGCGCGGCTGTGGACCGCGGGCGTCCCCGTGGACTGGCCCGCGGTCCTCACGGGCCGGGCCCCGCACCCCGTCGACCTGCCCACCTACCCCTTCCGGCACCAGCCCTACTGGCTGACCCCTGCCCCGGTCGATGCCTCGGGCCCTGCGCCCCGCGACCCGGCGGAGGCCCGCTTCTGGGAGGCCGTCGAGGCACAGGACGTCGTCGCCCTCAGCGAGGCACTCGCCCTCCCCGCCGCGGACGCGGAAGGGGCCGACGAGGCCGAGGCGCTGCGCGGCCTGCTGCCCGCCCTCTCCACCTGGCGCACCCGGCAACGGGAACGCGGCACGCTCGACGGCTACCGCTACGCCGTCTCGTGGAAGCCCCTGCCCACCCCGCCGAGCGCGCTCACGGGGCGGTGGTTGGTGGTGTCTCCCGAGTCGGGTGTCGGTGGGTTGACGGATGTGGTGGGTGGCGCGCTGTCGGCCGCGGGTGCGGTGCCGGTGGTTGTGTCGGTGGGCCTTGAGGCCGTGGAACGTGGGGAGTTGGGCGCGCTGCTGGCCGAGGCGGCCGGTGGCGAGGAGGTCAACGGCGTGGTGTCGCTGCTGGCCTGTGGCGCACCGAACGACCCGTCGTCGGCCGTGCTGGCGACCGCGCTCGTCGCACGGGCCTGCGGCGAGATCACCACCGGCGGACGCCTGTGGTGTCTGACGCGGGGTGCGGTGGCGGTGGGTTCGGCGGATGGGGTGCCGGATGTGGGCCAGGCGGGGGTGTGGGGTCTTGGCCGGGTGGCGGCTCTTGAACTGCCTCGGGTGTGGGGTGGGTTGGTGGATCTGCCTGAGGTGTTGGACGAGCGTGCGGGGCGTCTGCTTGCGGGTGTGCTGGGTGGTGTGGGTGAGGAGCAGGTGGCGATTCGTTCGTCGGGTCTGCTGGTGCGTCGTCTGGTGCGTGCCGCTTCGGCCGCAGTGGAAGTGGGTGCCTCGGTGTGGCCGTTGTCGGGGACGGTGGTGGTGACGGGCGGCACGGGTGGTCTGGGCTCGCGGGTGGCGCGGTCGTTGGCCGCGGAGGGCGTGCGTCGTCTGGTGCTGTTGAGCCGTCGTGGTCCGGATGCTCCTGGGGCTGCCGAACTGGTGGCGGAGCTCGCGGAGTTGGGTGCGTCGGTGGATGTGGTGGCGTGTGATGCGGCGGATCGGGAGCGTCTTGCCGAGGTGCTTGCGGGCATTCCGGAGGATGCGCCGTTGGGTGCGGTGTTCCATGTGGCGGGGGTGTTGGACGACGGGCTTGTGGGGTCGTTGTCGGGGGAGTCGTTGGAGCGGGTGCTGCGGTCCAAGGTGACCGCGGCGCTCAACCTCCATGAGCTCACCCGCGATCATCAGCTGTCCGCGTTCGTGCTGTTCTCCTCCCTCGCGGGCACCCTGGGCGCGGCCGGTCAGGGCGCCTATGCGGCGGCGAACGCGTCGTTGGACGCGTTGGCTGAGCGGCGGCGGGCGGAGGGGCTGCCGGGGTTGTCGATCGCGTGGGGTCCGTGGGCCGGTGAGGGCATGGCCAACGACGGGACCGTGGAGGCGGCGGTGCGCCGCAGCGGGCTCACGGCGCTCGATCCTGAGCGGGCCGTTGCGGCGTTGCGGCAGGCGTTGGGGCAGGACGAGGCGACGGTGGCCGTGGTGGACGTGGACTGGGCGCGTTTCGCCCCCGCGTTCATCGCCAACCGCCCCAGCCCCCTCATCAGCGACCTCCCCGAGGTCGCCCACGCGCTGCGCGCCCTGCCCGCCGACACCGCGGCGCCGGGCGCCGACGGCGCCGACGACCTGGTGCGCCGCCTGACCGGCCTGTCGGGGCCCGAGCGCGAACGCGCCGTGCTCGACCTGGTCAGCCGCCAGGTCGCGGCGGCGCTCGGCCACGCCTCGGCCCAGGCCATCGACCCCGAAAAGCCGTTCAAGGACCTGGGGTTCGACTCGCTCACCGCCGTCGAGCTGCGCAACAGGCTCGACACCCACACCGGCCTGAGCCTCCCGGCCACGCTGGTGTTCGACTACCCGACCTCGACGGCGCTGGCCCAGCACCTCCTGGAGCGGCTGCTGCCCGAAGGGGCCACCGGCGACGCGCCCTCCGCGGGCGCCCCCGCGGCCCTCGCCCGGCACGACGACGACCCCATCGCGATCATCAGCATGGGCTGCCGCCTGCCCGGCGACGTCTCCTCGCCCGAGGAGCTGTACCGGCTGCTCGTCGAGGGCCGGGACGCGATCTCCCGCTACCCCGACGACCGGGGCTGGGACATCGACGACCTCTACGACCCCGACCCCTCCCAGCCGGGCCGCGTCTACGGCCGCGAGGGCGGCTTCATCAGGGGCGCCGACACGTTCGACGCCTCCTTCTTCGGGATCTCGCCGCGCGAGGCGCTGGCGATGGACCCGCAGCAGCGGCTGCTGCTCCAGTCGTCGTGGGAGGTCGTCGAGCGCGCGGGCATCGACCCGCTGTCGCTGCGCGGCTCCCGCACCGGGGTGTTCGTCGGCCTCATCTCCCCCGACTACGCGAGCGGTTACGGCCCCGGCATGGAAGACCTCGAAGGCTTCCTCGGCACCGGCAACTCCGCCAGCGTCGCCTCGGGCCGGATCGCCTACTCCCTCGGCCTCGAAGGGCAGGCCGTCACCATCGACACCGCCTGCTCCTCGTCCCTGGTCGCCCTCCACCTGGCCGCCACCGCCCTGCGCAACGGCGAGTGCTCGCTCGCCCTCGCGGGCGGCGCCACGGTGCTGTCATCGCCCGGGCTCTTCATCGAGTTCAGCCGCCAGCGCGGCCTGGCCGCCGACGGCCGCTGCCGCGCGTTCTCCGCCGACGCGGCGGGCTTCGGGCCCGCCGAGGGCGTGGGCATGCTCCTGCTTGAACGGCTCTCCGACGCGCGCCGCAACGGGCACCGCGTGCTCGCGGTCGTGCGCGGCTCGGCGATCAACCAGGACGGCGCGTCCAACGGCCTCACCGCGCCCAACGGCCCCGCGCAGCAGCGCGTGATCAACCAGGCCCTCGCCGACGCCCGCCTCGCCCCGGGCGACGTGGACGCGGTGGAGGCGCACGGCACCGGCACCGCGTTGGGCGACCCGATCGAGGCGCAGGCGCTGCTTGCCACCTATGGCCAGGGCCGGGAGGCCGAACGGCCGCTGTGGCTGGGCTCGGTGAAGTCCAACATCGGCCACACGCAGGCCGCCGCCGGGGTCACGGGCGTCATCAAGATGGTCATGGCGATGCGGCAGGACGTCCTGCCGCCCAGCCTCCACATCGACGAGCCCACCCCGCACGTCGACTGGACCACGGGCCATGTCGCGCTGCTCACCGAGCCCACGCCATGGCCGGAGACCGGCCGTCCGCGCCGGGCGGGCGTCTCGTCGTTCGGCATCTCGGGCACCAACGCCCACATCATCCTGGAGGCCGCCGACGACCCCGGCGCCCCCGCGACCACGGTCGCCGGAGACCCCGCGCTGACCACCGGCACCCCGCCGTGGCTGCTGTCCGCGCGCGACGCCGACGCCCTGCGCGAGCAGGCCGCCCGGGTCGCCGACCTCGCCGCCACGGGCACCGACCCCGCCGACATCGGCTGGTCCCTGCTGACCGGGCGCGCCCACCTGGCCCACCGGGCCGTTGTGCACGGCGCCGACCCGGCCGAACTGCTCGCCGGAGCCCGGGCGTTGGCCGCGGGCGAGCCCGCCGACACCCTCGTCACCGGGCGCGTCGGAACGACCGGGGGCGTGGCGTTCATCTTCCCGGGTCAGGGGTCGCAGTGGCTGGGGATGGGGCGTGAACTGCTGGTGTCGTCACCGGTGTTCGCGGCGCGGTTGGCGGAGTGTGAGGCGGCGCTTGGGGGTTGTGTGGAGTGGTCGCTTTCGGGGGTGTTGGCGGGTGAGGACGATGCGTGGCTTGCGCGGGTGGATGTGGTGCAGCCGGTGTTGTGGGCGGTGATGGTGTCGTTGGCGGCGGTGTGGGAGTCGTTGGGTGTGGTGCCCGCGGCTGTGGTGGGTCATTCTCAGGGGGAGATCGCGGCGGCTGTGGTGGCGGGTGCGCTGTCGTTGGAGGACGGTGCGCGGGTGGTGGCGTTGCGGGCGTCGGCGATCCGTGAGGAGCTGGCGGGTCGTGGGGGGATGCTGTCGGTGGCCGCGGGTGTGGATCAACTGGCCGATTGGCTGGGGCCGTTCGGGGACCGGGTGTGGGTGGCGGTGTTGAACGGGCCTTCGGCGACGGTGGTGGCGGGTGATCCGGCGGCGTTGGATGAGATCGCGGCGGTCGCTGAGGCGGCGGGGGTGCGGGCGCGGCGGGTGCCGGTGGATTACGCGTCGCACACGCCGCATGTGGAGGCGATCCGTGGGCGGTTGGTGTCGGAGTTGGCCGACGTCACGCCGCGGGCGTCGCGGGTGCCGTTGATCTCGACGGTCACGGGCGAGGTGTTGGACACCTCGACCATGGACGCCGACTACTGGTACACCAACCTCCGCAGCACCGTGGAGTTCCGCGGCGCCATCGAGACCGCCATCGGCCTCGGGCACACCACCCTGATCGAGGTCAGCTCGCAGCCGGTGCTCACCGCCGCCGCGCAGGAGACCGCCGAGGCGGCCGAGATCCCCGTCACCGTCGTCGGCACGCTGCGCCGCGGCGACGGAGGCCCCGCCCGGCTGCTCGCCCACGCGGCCGAGCTGTGGGCCGCGGGCGTCCTCGTGGACTGGGCCGCCCTCTTCGCGGGCCGCACCGTGCGCCCCGTCGAGCTGCCCACCTACCCCTTCCAGGGCAAGCGGTACTGGCTCGCGTCCCGCGCGGCCACCGCGGGTGACCCGTCGAGCCTCGGCCTCGACGACACCGAGCACCCGCTGCTCGGCGCCGCCGTCCGGCTCGCGGCGGGCGACGGGCTGCTCCTCACGGGGCGGCTCGCCACCCGCGCCCAGCCCTGGCTCGCCGACTACCGCATCCTCGGCACCCCCGTGCTGCCGGGCTCCGCCCTGGTGGAGCTCGCGGTCCGCGCGGGCGACGAGGCGGGCTGCGGCCACCTGCGGGAGCTGGTCCTCCAGCAGCCCCTCGCCCTGCCCGAACGCGGCGGAGTCCAGCTCCAGTTGGTCGTCGGCGCCGCGACCGCCGCGGGGGAGCGGACCGTCAGCGTCCACGCGCGCGCCGAGGACGCGGGCGACGACGAGCCGTGGACGTGCCACGCCGAGGGCGTCCTGACCGCCGAGGCGCCCGCCGCCGACCCTTCGGCGGCGCTGACGGCCTGGCCGCCCTCGGGCGCCGAACCCCTCGACGTCAGCGGGTTCTACCCGTCGGCCGAGGCCGCCGGATACGGCTACGGCCCCGCGTTCCAGGGCCTGCGCGCCGCATGGCGCCGCGGCGACGAGATCTTCGCCGAGGTCGCCCTGCCGGAGAACTCCCGTGCCGAGGCCGGGCGTTACGGCCTCCACCCGGCCCTGCTCGACGCCGCGCTCCAGGCGGGCGCGCTCACCGCGGGCGGCGACGGCGGGCGGGTGCGCCAGCAGTTCGCGTGGAACGGCGTGTCCCTGCTGGCCGCCGGGGCCACCGAGCTACGCGTCAGGCTGGCCCCCGCCGGGCCCGACGGCGTGCGCCTGACGCTCGCCGACCCGGCGGGCGGACCCGTCGCCGACATCGCGACCCTCGTCCAACGCGACGTGCCCGCCGACCAGTTGGCCCTGCCGGGCGGCAACGCGGCCCAGCGCCCCGTCAGGATCGACTGGACGCCGCGGCCCACCACCGAGACGGACACCAACGCGCCGGACGCGACGGGCGGTTGGGCGGTCCTCGGGGACGACCCGCTCGACCTGGGCGTGGGCGTGCGGATCGCGGGACAGGCCCTCGACGCGCACCCTGACCTGGCCGCGCTGCTCGCCGCACTCGACGCGGGCGCCGCCCCGCCCACATGGGTCCTGCTCCCGCGCGCGGCGGCCACCGCCGAGGGCGCGGGCGACCTGATCGGCACCTGGCTCGCCGAGGAGCGGCTCGCCGCCGCGCGCCTCGTCGTCACCACCGCGGGCGCCGTCGCCGCCCCGGGCGACGAGCTCGCGCCCGACCCCGCGCAGGCCGCCCTCTGGCACCTGGCCACCGCCGCCCAGGCGGCGAGCCCGGGTCGGCTGCTGCTGGTCGACCTCGACCCGGCCGACGCCACAGGGGCCCAGACCCCGGGGGCGCTGGCCGACGTCCTGCGCGATGTCCTCCAAGGGGACGAGCCCCGCGTGGCCGTCCGCGCCGGAACGGCCCTCGTGCCGCGCGCCGTCGCGCCCACCCCGGCCGAGCCCCTCGGGCTGCCGGGCGGCACGGTGCTGCTGACCACGTCGGGCGCCGCGGGCGACGACCTCGCGGCCGCCACCGCGCGCCACCTGGTCGCCGAACGGGCCGTGCGGCACCTGATCCTGGCCGTCGGCGCGGGCGAAGGCGCCGCCGACCCGCTGACCGGCGCCGACCTCGAGGCGGACCTGGAGAAGCGCGGCGCCCGCCTCGAACGCGCCATCGGCGACCTGGCCGACCCCGGGTGGCTGGCCAGGCTGCTGGCCGCCGCGCCCGCCGACGCGCCGCTCGCGGCCGTCGTCGACACCACGGGCGACCCCGCCGTCGTGCGGCACCTGGACGAGCTGACGAGGGAAACGCCGCCCGCCGCGTTCCTCGTCGGCGCGCCGGGGCCCTCCGCCGCGCTCGAGGCGTTGATCCGCGCCCGGCGCGCGAGCGGGGCGCCCGGCACCGTTCTCACCCCGGCCGCATGGGAGAACGCGCCGGGCGGGCGGCGGCCCGGGGTCGCCCATGCCGCCCTCGCCGCCGCGCTCGACCACGCCGACGAGCCCGTGCTGCTCGCCGTCCCGCTCGACCAGGCGACCCTGCGCCGCCGCGTCGAACAGGGCACGCTCCCGGCCGAGTTGCGCGATCTCGCCCCCCGGCGCGCCGCCGCCGTGGGCCCCCGCAGGGCCACGGCCGCGGGCACGGCCCTCGGCGGCCCCGACCTCCCGCGTCGCCTCGCCGCCGTGCCCGTCGGCGAGCGCGAGCGGTTCCTCGCCGATCTTGTCGGCGCCGAGGCCGCCGCGGTCCTCGGCCACGCCTCCGCCGAAGAGGCGCCCGTGGACAAGGCGTTCAAGGACCTCGGCTTCGACTCGATGATGTCGGTCCAGCTGCGCAACCGGCTCAACGAGCAGACCGGGCTCACGCTGCCCGCCACCCTCGTGTTCACCTACCCCACCCCCCTCGCCCTGGCCACGCACCTCCTAGCCGAGCTGGCGCCCGATGACGCGGGGGAGACGGACGAGGGCGCCGGGATCCTGGCCGAGATCGAACGACTGGAGGCGGCGCTCACCGCCCTGGGCACCGACGCGGGCGGCGACACCCACGCGCGCGTGACCCAACGGCTCCAGAGCGTGCTGTGGCGCTGGAGCGGAGCGGCCCCTGCGGCCGAAGGAGAGGGGCCCGCCGACGGCGTCATCGACGGCGACGCGCTCGCCTCCGCCACCGACGACGAGGTGTTCGACCTGATCGACCGCGAGCTTGGGGCGCCCTGACCCCGCGAAGCCCGACCCGCCCCGGGGCCCGCCCCCTTGTGAAGACCCGCGAAGGAGTACCGATGTCGAACAACGAGAACAAGCTCCGCGAATACCTCAACCGCGTCACCGCCGACTTCACCCAGGTGCGCCGCCGCCTGCGCGAGATGGAGGCCAGGGACCAGGAGCCGATCGCCATCGTCGGCATGGCCTGCCGCCTGCCGGGCGACGTCTCCTCGCCCGATGACCTGTGGCGGCTGGTCGACGAGGGGCGCGACGGCATCACTCCGTTCCCCGATGACCGCGGCTGGGACACCGACATCTACGACCCCGACCCGGACGCGCACGGCAAGACCTATGTCGTCGAGGGCGGGTTCGTGCACGACGCCGCCGACTTCGACCCCGAGTTCTTCGGCATCTCGCCGCGCGAGGCGCTGGCCATGGACCCGCAGCAGCGGCTGCTGCTCGAAGCCTCGTGGGAGGCCGTCGAACGCGCCGGGATCGCGCCGACCTCCCTGCGCGGCACGCGCACCGGCGTGTTCGCCGGGGCCGTCGGCTCCGACTATGTCAGCCGCCTCGACTCGGTGCCCGAGGAGATCGAGGGCTTCCTCGTCACCGGCACCATGAACGCCGTCGTCTCGGGCCGCATCTCCTATGTCCTCGGCCTCGAGGGCCCGGCCGTCACGATCGACACCGCCTGCTCGTCCTCGCTCGTGGCCACCCACCTCGGCGTCCAGGCCCTGCGCCTGGGCGAGTGCGACTACGCCCTCGCGGGGGGCGTGAGCGTGCTGTCCACCCCCGCCGGGTTCATCGGCTTCAGCCGCCAGCGCGGCCTCGCGCCCGACGGCCGCTGCAAGTCGTTCGCCGCCGCGGCCGACGGCACGAGCTGGGCCGAGGGCGTAGGCGTCCTGCTGCTCGAACGCCTCTCCGACGCCCGCCGCAACGGCCACCCCGTCCACGCGGTCATCCGCGGCTCCGCCACCAACCAGGACGGCGCGAGCAACGGCCTGAGCGCCCCCAACGAGCTGGCCCAGCGGCGCGTCATCGAGCAGGCCCTCGCCAACGCCCGCCTCACCGCAGCCGACATCGACGCCGTCGAGGCGCACGGCACCGGCACGACGCTCGGCGACCCGATCGAGGCCCAGGCGCTGCTGGCCACCTACGGCCAGGGCCGCGACCCCGAACGCCCGCTGTGGCTGGGCTCGGTGAAGTCCAACATCGGCCACTCAGGGGCCTGCGCGGGTGTCGCGAGCCTGATCAAGACCGCCATGGCGCTGCGCGCCGGGGTGCTGCCGAAGACCCTGCACGTGGACGAGCCCGCGCCGCACGTCAACTGGTCGGCAGGCAACGTGGAGTTGCTGACCGAGGCCCGCCCGTGGGAGGCCGATGGCCGCCCGCGCCGCGCCGCCGTGTCGTCGTTCGGCATCTCGGGCACCAACGCCCACGTCATCCTGGAGCAGGCACCCGCCGAGGCCGCCGAGCCCGCCTCGGGGGTCGTCCCAGGCGACGGCGCCCTGTCGGGGTCCGCGGTCGTGCCCTGGCTGGTGTCGGCCAGGACGGCCGAGGCGCTCGCGGCCCAGGCCGGACGGCTCGCCGCGTCCCCCTCCGTCGTCAAGGCGGAGGCCGTCGACGTCGGTTGGTCCCTTCAGTCGTCGCGCGCGGTCTTCGACCACCGCGCGGTGGTGTGGGGCGCCGAGACGGGCGAACTCGCCGCCGCGCTCGACGCGTTGGCCACCGGGGGCACCGCGCCCAACCTGGTATCCGGGGTGTCGGGCGGCGGCCGGGGCGTGGCGTTCGTCTTCCCCGGCCAGGGCTCGCAGTGGCTCGGGATGGGCCGCGAACTCCTGGCGTCCTCACCGGTGTTCGCCGCGCGGATGGCCGAGTGCGGCCGCGCGCTCGCGCTGTACGCCGACTGGTCGCTCGCCGACGTCCTCGCGGGCGACGACGACGCGTGGCTCGAACGCGTGGACATCGTGCAGCCCGTGCTGTGGGCGGTCATGGTGTCGCTGGCCGCCGTGTGGGAGGGCTTCGGGCTCACCCCCACCGCGGTGATCGGCCACTCCCAGGGCGAGATCGCCGCCGCCGTGGTCGCGGGCGCGCTCTCGCTCGAGGACGGCGCACGGGTCGTCGCGCTGCGCTCCGCCGCCATCCGCGAGGAGCTCGCGGGCCGCGGCGGGATGCTGTCCCTGGCCGCGGGCGGCGACCAACTCGCCGAGTGGCTCGCGCCGTTCGATGACCGGGCGTGGGTCGCGGTGTACAACGGGCCGTTCGCCGCCGTCGTGGCGGGCGAGCCCGCGGCGCTTGACGAGATCGCCGCCACCGCCGAGGCCGCGGGGGTGCGGGCGCGCAGGGTCCCCGTGGACTACGCCTCCCACACCCCGCACGTGGAGGACATCCGCGAGCGGCTGCTCAAGGCGCTCGCCGACGTCTCGCCCCAGCCCTCCCGCGTCCCGCTCATCTCCACGGTCACCGGCGACGTGCTCGACACCTCCACGATGGACGCCGACTACTGGTACACCAACCTCAGGCAGCCCGTGCGGTTCACGGACGCCGTCACCACCGCGCTGGCGACGCCCCTCACGCGCTTCGTCGAGGTCAGCGCGCACCCCGTGCTCACCATGGGCGTCCAGGACATCGCCGAGGCCGAGGGCAGGACGGCGACGGTGGTCGGCACGCTGCGCCGCCAGGAGGACGAGAACGCCCGGCTGATCGCCAACGCCGCCGAGCTGTGGACCGGGGGCGCGCCCATCGACTGGACCGCGGTCTTCGCCGGGCGCACCGTCGTCCGCGCCGACCTGCCCAGCTACGCGTTCCAGCGGCGGCGCTACTGGCTCGACGGCGTCGCCAGGGCCGGGGACGCCACCGGGCTCGGCCTCGCCGCCGTCGAGCATCCGCTGCTTGGCGCCGCGACGACCCTGGCGACCGACGGCGGGCTCGTCCTGACCGGCAGGCTCTCGCCCCGCACCCACCCCTGGCTCGCGGACCACGCCGTCGCGGGAACGGTCCTCTTCCCCGGCACCGGCTTCGTCGAACTCGCCATCCACGCGGGCGACCACGCGGGCTCATCGCACCTGCGCGAGCTGGCCATCCAGGCGCCGCTCGTCCTGCCCGCCGACGGCGCCGCGCACCTCCAGGTCGTGGTCGGCGCCCCCGACGGCAACGGGCAGCGCGATGTGTCGATCCACTCCCGCCCGGCCGACGGCGAGCCCGACGGGCCCTGGACCCAGCACGCCGAGGGCGTGCTCGCCGCCGGGACCCCGGCGCCCGCCCCCGCCCCCGCCGCGGACCTGACGGCCTGGCCGCCGCCGGGCGCCGAGGCCGTCGACGTGTCCGGCTTCTACGAGGCCGCCGCCGCGGCGGGCTATGGCTACGGCCCGGCGTTCCAGGGCCTCGTGGCCGCCTGGCGCGGCGCCGACGCCGTGTACGCCGAGGTCGTCCTGCCCGAGGGCGCGCGCGCCGACGCGGGCGCCTACGGCGTGCACCCCGCGCTGCTCGACGCGGCCCTGCACGTCAACGGCTATCTCCCGGGCAGCAGCGCCGACACCCTCAAGCTGCCGTTCGCGTGGACCGGCGTCTCCCTGCACGCCGCCGGGGCCCAGCGGCTCCGCGTGCGCGTCGCCGCTTCGGGCGACGACGCGCTGGCCGTCGACGTGGCCGACGCGACCGGCGGGCCCGTCGCCCGCGTCGAGTCGCTGGTGATGCGCCCGGTCACCGCACGGCAGTTGAGCGCCGCGGGCGCGGCCGAGCAGGACAGCCTCTTCCGGCTCACCTGGACGCCCGCCCCCTGCGAACGCGACGAGGTGCGGCACGCCACTTGGGCCGTGGTGGGCGGCGACCCGTTCGGCCTCGCCCCCGCGATCGAGCGCGCGGGCCTCGCGGCCGACACCTACGCCGACGTGGAGGAGGTCTGCTCGGTCCTGGAGTGGGGCGTGCCCACCCCCGAGGTCGCGCTCATCGCGCCCGCCGTGCCGTTCGCCACCGACGGCGTCGCCGAGGCCGCCAAGTACCTGACGTCAGAGCTGCTCGGCGTCGTGCAGCGCTGGCTCGGCGAGGAACGCCTCGCCGACTCGCGGCTCGTGGTGGTCACCAGGGGCGCGGTCGCCGCCGGTGGCGACGAGGACGTGGCGGACCTGGCCGCCGCCCCCGCGTGGGGCCTGCTCAGGTCCGCGTACCTGGAACACCCGGGGCGTTTCCTGCTGGTGGACCTCGACCCCGCCGAGGACCCCGCCGACGAGGGCGGCGACGCGACCGCCGACCTGCTGGGCGCGGCCATCGCCACCGCCATCGAGACCGACGAGTGGCAGATCGTGCTGCGCGGCGGGGAGATGCTGGTGCCGCGCCTGCTGCGGGCCGCCGATGGCGAGGCCCTGGCGCCGCCGCCGGGCGAGCGCGCCTGGCGCCTCGACACCACGGGCTCGGGCTCGTTGGAGGGCCTGGCGCTGCTGCCCGCGCCCGAGGCGGCCGCGCCGCTCGGCGAGGGCCAGGTGCGGGTCGCCGTCAGGGCGGCCGGGCTCAACTTCCGCGATGTGCTCATCAGCCTCGGCATGTACCCCGACCGCGCGCTGATGGGCACCGAGGCCGCGGGCGTGGTCGTCGACGTCGGCGAGGGTGTCGGCCAACTCGCCGTCGGCGACCGGGTGATGGGCTTTGTCACCGGAGGGCTCGGCCCCCTGGTGATCTCGGACGAACGCGTCCTCGCGCGGATTCCCGAGGGGTGGTCGTTCGAACGCGCCGCCTCGGTGCCCGTGGTGTTCCTGACGGCGTTCTTCGGCCTCTTCGACCTCGGCGGCCTCAAGGCCGGGGAGTCGGTGCTGGTGCATGCCGGTGCGGGTGGTGTGGGGATGGCGGCGGTGCAGTTGGCGCGGAACGCGGGGGCGGAGGTGTTCGCGACGGCCAGTCCGGGGAAGTGGGACGCGCTGCGTGAACTGGGCCTGGACGACGCGCACATCGCCTCCTCGCGTGATCTCGACTTCAGGGAGAAGTTCCTGGCCACGACCGAGGGTCGTGGCGTGGACGTCGTGTTGAACTCGCTGGCGCGGGAGTTCGTGGACGCCTCCCTCGAACTCCTGCCGCGCGGCGGCCGGTTCCTGGAGATGGGCAAGACCGACATCCGCGACCCCGAGCGCGTCGCCCGGGACCACCCCGGCGTCACCTACCACCCCTACACCCCCGACGAGGGCGGCCTCGACCGGACCGGCGAGATCCTGCGCACCGTGCTCGACCTCCACGAGCGGGGTGCCCTGGGTGCTCTGCCGGTGCGGGTGTGGGATGTGCGGCGGGCGGTGGAGGCGTTCCGTTTCATGAGTCAGGCGCGTCATGTGGGCAAGCTGGTGTTCCGGATGCCTCCCGCGCTCGACCCCGCGGGGACGGTGTTGATCACGGGTGGTACGGGGACGTTGGGTGCGTTGTTGGCCCGTCATCTGGTGGTGGAGCACGGGGTGCGGCATCTGCTGCTGACGAGTCGTTCGGGTGATCGGGCCCCCGGTGTGGCCGAACTGGTGGGTGAGCTGGGGGAGTTGGGTGCGTCGGCGGATGTGGTGGCGTGTGACGCGGCCGATCGGGGGCGTCTTGCCGAGGTGCTTGACGCCGTTCCTGCGGATCGTCCGTTGACGGGTGTGGTGCACGCGGCCGGTGTGCTGGCGGATGGCGTGCTCACGTCGTTGACACCGGAGCAACTGGCCCGTGTGTGGGGGCCGAAGGTGGAGGCGGCTGTCAACCTCCATGAGCTGACCAAGGACCTCGACCTCGGCCTCTTCGCCCTCTACTCGTCCCTCTCCGGCCTCTTCGGCAGCCCGGGCCAGGCCAACTACGCGGCCACCAACGTCTTCCTCGACGCCCTCGCCCACCACCGCCGCGCCACCGGGCTCCCCGCCCTGTCGCTCAACTGGGGCCTGTGGGCCGAGGCGAGCGGCATGACCGGGCACCTGGGCGACCGCGGCCAGTCCCGGATCACCCAGCGCGGCCTGCCCTCGCTCTCCAACAAGCAGGGCCTCGCCCTCTTCGACCGGGCGCTGCCCCTCGACGAGGCCATGCTGCTCGCCAGCCCGATCGACCTCAGGGCCATGCGCGCGCAGGCCGCGTCCGGCGGGGTGCCCGCGCTGCTGCGCGCCCTCGTGCGCGCCCCCGCGCGCGCGGTCGCCGAGTCCACCGGCGGCGCCGAAGGCCCCACGCTGGCCCAGCGGCTCGCCGGGCTCGCCGGGGCGCAGCGGGAACGGCTCGTGCTCGACCTGGTGCGCGGCCATGTCGCGGCCGTGCTCGGCCACGCGGACCCCGAGGCCATCGACGCCGAACGGCCGTTCAAGGAGCTGGGGTTCGACTCGTTGATCGCCGTGGAGCTGCGGAACAGGCTCAACGCCGCCACCGGGCTCCGACTGCCCGCCACCCTCGTCTTCGACCTGCCCACGCCCGCGGCCCTCGCCGAGCACATCCGCGCCGAGGTGACCGTCGAGGGTGAGGAGGCGGCCGCGGCCCCCTCGTTGGCGGGCGAGCTCGACAGGCTCGAGGCGATCATCTCATCGGCCACCGCCGACGACATCGCCCGCAACCGCATGACCGACCGCCTTCGGGCCCTGCTCGCCGGCCTCGACGGCACCGCGGCGACCGCCGAGGCGGCGGACGACGACCTCGACCACGCGACCGACGACGAGCTGTTCGACCTCCTCGACGGGGAGTTGGACGCCCAGTGACCGGCCGCGCCCCTTCGCCCCCACGCCCGGAACCACGCCGAGCCCGGATGGATGACGCCCGATGAATCCCCCGACCAAGCCCTCGACCAACGCCCCGACCAACGCCCCGACCGACCAGGAGCAGAAGCTCCGCGACTACCTCAGGCGGGCCACCACCGACCTGCGCCAGGCCAGGCGCCGCGTGAAGCAGCTCGAGGAGCGGCCGCCGATCGCGATCGTCGGCATGGCCTGCCGCTACCCGGGCGGCATCACCACGCCCGAGGACCTGTGGCACACGGTCGCCGAGGGCCTTGACATGACCTCGCCGCTCCCCGAGGACCGCGACTGGGACCTCACCGGGCTCGGCGGCGCCACCCATGTCGCGGGCGGCGGATTCCTCACCTCCGTCGGCGACTTCGACGCGGAGTTCTTCGGCATCCCCGCGCCCGAGGCCGCCGCCATGGACCCGCAGCAGCGGCTCCTGCTCGAGATCGCGTGGGAGGCCGTCGAGCGCGCGGGCATCGACCCGACGTCCCTGCGCGGCAGCCAGACCGGCGTCTTCGCGGGCACCGCGCCTTCGGAGTACCTCACGACGCCAGGCGGCGTTCCCGAGGGGTACGAGATCCACGTCGGCGTCGGCAACATGATCAGCCTGATCTCGGGCCGCGTCGCCTACACCCTGGGCCTCGAAGGCCCCGCGGTCACGGTGGACACGGCGTGCTCGGCGTCGCTCGTGGCCCTCCACCTCGCCATGCAGGCGCTGCGCGGCGGCGAGTGCTCGCTCGCGCTGGTGGGCGGCGTGAAGGTGATGGCGTCGCCGACGACCCTGATCGAGTTCGGCCGCCAGGGCGTCCTGGCCCCCGACGGCCGGTGCAAGTCGTTCGCCGCGGCGGCCGAGGGCTTCGGCCTCGCCGAGGGCGCGGGGATGCTCGTCGTCGAGCGGCTGCCCGACGCCCTCCGCAACGGCCACCGCGTCCTCGGCGTCGTCCGCGGCTCCGCCGTGAACCAGGGCGGCGCGTCCAACGGCCTCACCCCGCTCAACGGGCCGTCGCAGCGGCAGATGATCCGGCAGGCCCTGGCAGGCGCGGGCCTGGCCGCGTCCGACGTGGACGCCGTCGAGGCGCACGGCACGGGCACCCCGCTCGGCGACCCGATCGAGGCCCAGGCGCTCGTGGACATCTACGGCCAGGACCGCGGCGACCGCGGCCCGCTGTGGCTCGGCTCGGTGAAGTCCAACCTCGGCCACACCCAGGCCGCGGGCGGCATCGCGGGCGTGATGAAGATGCTCATGGCCATGCGCCACGGGGTGCTGCCCAAGACCCTGCACGTGGACGCGCCCGCCCCGCACGTGGACTGGTCGGCGGGCGACGTGGAGCTGCTGACCGAGCAGCGCGAGTGGGCCGCCGCCCCCGACAGGCCGCGGCGCGCTGCCGTCTCGTCGTTCGGGATCTCCGGCACCAACGCGCATGTCATCCTCGAGGAGGCGCCAGCCGAGGCCGCGGAGCCGCCGCCCCTCGAGGTCGGGGGCGAGGGCGGCCTGCCGGGCCGTCGCGCGGTGCCCTGGCTGGTGTCCGCCCGCTCGGCGAAGGCGCTCGCCGCCCAGGCCGAACGGCTGGCCGCCGCCCCGTCCGTCGCCGCGGCCGATCCCGTCGACGTGGGCTGGTCCCTGCTGTCGTCCCGCGCGGCGCTCGACCACCGCGCGGTGGTGTGGGGCACCGAGACGGGCGAACTCGCCGCCGGGCTCAAGGCGTTGGCGACCGGCGGCACGGCGCCCCACCTGGTGACCGGGGCCCAGGGCGGCGGCCGTGGCGTGGCGTTCGTCCTCCCCGGCGGGGGCGCGCACCGCGTGGGCCGCGAACTCCTCGCCTCCACACCGGCGTTCGCCGCGCGGATCGCCGCGTGCGAGGCCGCGCTCGCGCCGCACGCCGACTGGTCGCTGTCCCGGGTGCTCGCGGGGGAGGACGACGCCACCGCCCAACGGGCCGACGTCGCACGGGTGTCGCGATGGGCGGTGTCCCTGGCGCTCGCCGCGGTGTGGGAGGCGCTCGGCGTCGCGCCCGCCGCCGTGGTGGCCCATGGCGAGGGGGAGTTCGCCGCCGCCGTGGTCGCGGGCGCCCTCTCCCTCGACGACGCCGCGGGGGCCGTGGCGCGCGGCGAGGCCGTCGAGGGCCTGGCCACCCGCCCCTCCGAGGTGCCGCTGATCCTCGGCGCGAGCCTCGCCGACGCCGTCACCGACGCGCTCGGCCAGGGCCATACGCGCCTGGTCGAGGTGGGCTCCCACCCCGCGGCGACCCAGGCGATCCAGGGGGCCGTCCGAGGTGCGGCGACGGGCAGGCCCGTCACCGTGGTCGGCACCCAGGACGGGGATGTCGACGCCGCACTCCTCGCCGGGGCCGCCCGCCTGTGGGTCTCCGGCACGGCCGTCGACTGGTCGTCGTTCTACGCCGGGCGCACCGTTCGCCGCGCCGAGCTGCCCACCTACGCGTTCCAGCGGCGGCGCCACTGGCTCCAGAGCGGCCAGGCCACCGGGCCGGGCGACGACGCCGCGTCCGACTCGCTCGGCGCGCTGTTCGCCACGGCCCGCCGCGAGGGCAGGCTCGACCAGGTCGCCCCGGCCCTCCAGGCCGTCGCCGCGCTCAGGCCCTCGTACTCCTCGCCCGACGAGCTGCCCGAGCCCCCGGCGCTCACCGATCTCGTGCGAGGCCCCGACGCCCCCCGCCTGATCTGCCTGCCGCCGCTCTCCTGGCGCCCCGGCGCCCACCACTTCGCCGCGTTCGCCTCGGAGTTCACCGACCGGCGCGCCGTCTCCGCGCTGGCGCTGCCCGGCTTCCGCCCCGGCGAGCCGCTGCCCGAAGACCCCGGCGCGCTCGTGGCCGCCCTGGCCCTGGCCGTCCAACGGGCCGTAGCGGACGAGCCGTTCGCGCTGCTCGGCCACGCGGGAGGCGCCACGGTCGCCGCCGCCCTCGCCCGGCACCTCGAGGACGCGGGAACGCCACCAGCCGGGCTCGCGCTGCTCGACCCCGCCGGTCCGGGGGCCGCCGAGGGGCTTGGCCCCGAGCCACGCGCGGGCGAGGCCAGGGGTGACAGCTGGGTGACGGCCCGCGCCCGCTATCTGTCGTTCGGCCTCGGCCCCGCCGAGGTGGCGGCGCCCACGCTGCTGGTGCGGCCCGCCGAGCCCGGGGGCGCAGGGGCGCAGTGGCCCCTCCCGCACACCGCCGTTGACGTACCGGGCGACCCGTCGACGCTGATGGAGGGCCACACGGCGATCGGCACCGCACGCGCCGTCGACGCGTGGCTCGCGGGGTTGACGCCGGATGCCTGACCGCCACGACGAACGACCGACACACACCGAGAAGGGGCCCCAACGTGCTTGATTTCGCCGGAGGAACCGCGTTCGTCACCGGCGGCGCCCAGGGCATCGGCCTGGGCATCGCCCGCGCCCTCGCCAGGGAGGGCATGCGGCTCGCGCTCGCGGACATCGACGAGGCCGCGCTGGCCACGGCCGCGGCCGAGCTGGCCTCGACGACCAAGGTCGAGACCTTCGTCCTCGACGTCACCGACCGCGACGCCTTCGCCCGCGCCGCCGACGCGGCCGAGGACCGGCTCGGCCCGGTCACACTGCTCTGCAACAACGCCGGAGTGGGCGGCAACTACCCGGTCCCGGCGATGAGTTACCCGTTGTGGGACCTCTTCTTCGGCGTCAACCTCGGCGGCGTCATCCATGGCATCCAGACCTTTCTGCCCCGCATGGTCGAACGCGGCACGCCCGCCCACATCGCCAACACCGCCGCCCAGGCCGGGCTCGCCCCCATGGGCGGCGAGACGGGCTACATGTACGAGGGCGCCAAGGCGGGCGTGATCGGCCTGTCCGAGGGGCTGGCCAAGCAGCTGGAGCACGAGGGACTTCCCATCGGCCTCTCCGTCCTCAGCCCAGGGCCCGTGGCCACCGACATGGTCGCCCACAGCCAGGCCGCGAGCGGCGCGCTGTCCACGGGCCCGCTCAGCGACGCGCAGGCGGAGGAGCGGGCCGGGAAGCAGACGCAGCAGGAGTCGTTCCTGCGCCTGGCGGGCCTTTCCCCCGACGCCGTCGGGACCATGCTCGTCGAGGGCGTCAGGGCCGGGAAGCTGCACATCATCACCGACCGCACCATCGCCCCCCAACTGGCCGCCAGGTCACGGGCGTTGTTCTCCGCGCTGCCCGCGGAGACCGAGCACGACAGGACCGTGGGCCAGTACACGGCCATGCAGATGCGGAAGTTCGCGGCGTCCCGGCGACCGCCCACCCGTTGACGCACCCCCTCTCGAACCGACCGAGCGAACCGACCGAGCGACCCAGGAGCGCGCCGCATGACACACCACGAGCAGGCCCCCATCGCGGTCGTCGGCATGGCCTGCCGCCTCCCGGGGGCCACCACCCCCGCGGAGTTCTGGCGGCTGCTGCGCGAGGGCGTCGACGCCGTCGGGGAGATCCCCGAGGCCCGCCGCCCGCACGCGGAGGGCCTGACACACGCCGCCCTCCTGGACCGCGTCGACGCCTTCGACCCCGAGTTCTTCGGCATCTCCCCACGGGAGGCCGCCGCGACGGACCCCCAGCACCGGCTCATGCTCGAGCTGGCCTGGGAGGCACTGGAGAACGCCGGGATCGTCCCCGCCGACCTGCGCGAGAGCGACACCGCCGTGTTCGCCTCGGCCATCTGGGACGACTACGCCGAACTGACCGCGCGGCGCGGGGAGTCGGCCCTCACCCACCACACGTTCGCGGGCACCCGCCGCGCCATGCTCGCCAACCGCGTCTCCTACGCCCTGCGCCTCACCGGGCCGAGCCTGACCGTGGACACCGGGCAGTCCTCCTCGCTCGTCGCCGTCCACCTCGCGTGCGAGAGCCTGCGCCGCGGCGAGGCCACCACCGCGCTCGTCGGCGGCGTCAACCTCCTGCTGGCGCCGGGGTCGAGCGCCACATCGGCCCGCATGGGCGCGCTGTCCCCGACCGGCCGCTGCCACACGTTCGACGCCGAGGCCGACGGCTATGTCCGCGGCGAGGGCGGCGCCGTGCTCGTGCTCAAGCCGCTCGCCCAGGCCAGGGCCGACGGCGACCCGGTGCACGGCGTGATCCTGGGCAGCGCCGTCAACAACGACGGCGGCGGCGACTCGCTCGCCGCGCCCCGCCGCGCGACCCAGGAGGAGGTGCTGCGCCGCGCCCACCGCGCCGCGGGCACCGACCCGGCCGACGTCCAGTACGTCGAGCTGCACGGCACGGGAACGCCCACGGGCGACCCGGTCGAGGCGGCGGCCCTCGGCGCGGTCGTCGGCGCCGCCCACCCCGCGGACGCGCCCCTGCGGGTCGGCTCGGCCAAGACCAACGTCGGCCACCTCGAGGGCGCCGCGGGCATCGTCGGCCTGCTCAAGACGGTGCTGAGCCTCCGGCACCGCGAGCTGCCGCCCAGCCTCCACCACCGCGCGCCCCACCCCGACATCCCGCTCGACGCCCTCGGCCTGCGCGTTCACACCGCCCCCGGCCCCTGGCCCGACCCGGAACGCCAACTGCTCGCCGGCGTCTCGTCGTTCGGCCTCGGCGGCACCAACTGCCATGTGGTGGTGGCCGAGCCCGGGCCCGCGGAGGACGACGAAGGCGCCGAACGTCCGAACACCGCCGCCGACGCCGTTCTGCCCTGGACGCTCTCGGGGCGCGACGCCGCGGCGCTGCGCGCGCAGGCCGAACGCCTCCACCGCGACCTCGTGGACCACCCCGGCGCCACCCCCGCGGACATCGGCCTCTCGCTTGCCACCACCCGCACCGCGTTCCCCCACCGCGCCGTCCTCGTCGGCGCGGGGCGGGACCGGCTGCTCGACGCCCTCGCCGCGCTCGCCCACGACGAGCCCGCCGCCGACCTGGTGGCGGGCGTGGCCCGCGCGGACCGCGGACCGGTGTTCGTCTTCCCGGGCCAGGGCGGCCAGTGGACCGGGATGGCCGTCGAACTCGCCGAGCGCGCCCCCGTCTTCGCCGCCGCGCTCGACGACTGCGCCCGGGCGCTCGGCCGTTGGACCGACTGGGACCTCAGGACCGAGCTGTCCGGCGACCTCGCCCGCGTCGACGTCGTCCAACCCGCCCTGTGGGCCGTCATGGTGGCGCTCGCGCGGCTCTGGGAGTCCTACGGCGTCACGCCCGCCGCCGTGGTGGGCCACTCCCAGGGCGAGATCGCCGCCGCCGTCGTCGCGGGGGCGCTCTCCCTCGACGACGGCGCCGCGGTGGTGGCGCTGCGCAGCCGCCTCATCGCCGGGCGGCTCGCGGGCCTCGGCGGCATGGCGTCGGTGGCGATGCCCGCCGACGAGCTGGAGAAGCGGCTCGGCGAGTGGGGCGGCGGGCTCTCCGTGGCCGCCGTCAACAGCCCGTCGTCGACCGTCGTCGCCGGGGACCCGGGGGCGCTCGACGCCCTGACGGCCCAGCTCGAGGCCGAGGGAACGCGCGTGCGCCGCGTCCCCGTCGACTACGCGTCCCACTCCGCCCAGGTCGACGTCATCGGGCCCGAACTCGCCGCGGCGCTCGGCGACATCACCCCGCGCCGCGGCCGCGTGCCGCTCCACTCCACCGTGACGGGCGAGCCCCTCGAAGGGCCCGAGCTCGACGCCGCCTACTGGGTCGCCAACCTGCGCCGCACCGTCAGGTTCTCCGACGCCGTGCGCGCCCTGGTGGAGCGCGGACACACCACGTTCGTCGAGGTGGGGCCGCACCCCGTGCTGTGCTCGAGCGTCGTCGAGACCGCCGACGCCATCGGCGTCGAGGCCACCGCGACCGGCAGCCTCCGCCGCGACGACGGCGGCCCGCGGCGCTTCCTCACCGGCGTGGGGCAGGCGTGGGCCTGGGGGGTCCAGGTGGCGTGGCGGGCGGCGTTCGAAGGGCTCGGCGCGCGGCGCGTGGAGCTGCCGCCCTACGCGTTCCGGCGCGGCGCCCACTGGCTGCCGCCCGGCGACGCGGTGCCCAAGGAGACGCCCCGAAGGCCAACGCCGGAAGCCCCGTCGAACGACCCGATCGCCGCTCCGCGCGCCCTCGACGACCTCGCGCGGCACACGCCCGAGCGGCGCCGCCGCCGGGTCCTCGACCTGGTGAGCCGCCACACCGCCGCCGTCCTCGGCCACGCGGACGCCGGGCGCGTCGCCGCGGACACGACGTTCAAGGACGCGGGCTTCGACTCGCACATGTCCGTCGAGCTGCGCGACCGCCTCAACGCCGCGACCGGCGCCGCCCTGCCCACCGCCGTCATCTACCAGCACCCCACGCCAGGACAGCTGGCGGGCCACCTGCACGGGGAGCTGTTCGCGGCGGACGAGGGCCCCTCGGCGACGGGCGTCCTGCGCGACCTCGACCGGCTGCGCGACGACCTGCTCGCGCTCCCCGAAGCCCCGGGCGACCGCGCGGCCGTCGCCTCCCGACTCCGGGCGCTGCTCGGCGAGTTCGAGGCAACGGCGCCGGCGACGGAGACATCCCCCGTGGCCTGGGACGGGACACCGGGCGACGGAGCCGGGCCCCTCGTGGACGACGCGATGTTCGCCCTGATCGAGGAGGAGCTGCGCACGGAGTAGCCCCTGCCGGGCCCGTTCACGCGCCCGCGGCCAGCTTCTCAAGCCGGTCGGCGGCCGCCCCCGCCCCGCCCGCGGCGCGGAACGACGCGGCCACCCGCCGCGCCCCCGCCGCGAGCCCTGGGTCGCCCAGCGCCGCGTCGATCGCCGCGCCGATCCGCTCCCGGTCCACGCGCCCGAAGCGCAGCCGCACCCCGGCGCCCGCCTCGGTGACCTGGCCCGCGACCACCGGCTGGTCGTCGCGGATGGGCGCCACCACGAGCGGCAGCCCGTGCCACAGGGCCTCGGTCACGGTGTTGTGCCCCGCGTGGCACACCACCGCCCGCACCCGCCCGAGCAGTTGGGTCTGCGGCACGGACCGCAGCACCAGCACATCGGGCCCCGGCGCCTCGCCGTCCAGCACGCCCGCGGGGTCGGCCACCACCGCGCGCACCGCGCCCGCCCTGGCCCGCACCGCGGCGACGCACTCGGCCAGAAAACGCGCCCCCGCGCCGCCGTTGACCGTCCCCAGGCTCACCAGCACCGTGGGAACGTCCCCCGCGAGCCACTCCCACGGGAAGTCCTCGGCGCCCGGTCGGTCGCCGAACGCCGGGCCCACGAAGTACAGCGGGCTCTCCCGCGCCGGGTGCGCGCCGACCAGCTCGGGCGTCGAGTAGACCAGCGTCAACCACGGCGAGAACCGCGGATCGTGGCGCGCCGCCGGGTCGCCGAACCGCGCGCGCAGCCCCGTCAGCAGCTCGAGGATCCACTCCTCGACCTTGGGCAGCCCCGCCGCGCCGAGCAGCTCGCCCGTCGTGGTGCACGACGTGGCGTAGGGCAGCCCGAGCCGCTCGGCCACCAGCGCGCCCGCCACCGTCTGCTGGTCCGCCACCACCACATCGGGGCGGAACGCGCGCACCGCCGCCTCCACATCGGACGCCATCGCCTCGGCAAGCGGCCCGAAGCCCGCCTCCCACAGGAACTTCAGCGCCTCCAACCCCCTTATGCCGGGGGGTCGTTCACCGGGCACATCGGGACCGGCGCACGCGTGCACGGGAAAGGCACCGCCGGTCAGCCGGTCGATCAGCGCGGGCCGCCCGGCCCACGCGACGTCGTGCCCACGCCCGCCGAGCTCGGCGGCGACCGCGGCGGCGGGGTTGATGTGCCCGGCCAGCGGCGGCACGGTGAACAGGAAACGGCTCATGGCGCGACCCCCACCCGTTGCTCGGGCTCCAGCGGAGCCCCCGACACCCGCGACACCTGCGCGTCGACCCAGGCCAGCGCGAGGCGCCCCACCTCGTCGGGCGCCTCGACCAGCACCGAGTGCTTCTGCCCCGGCACCTCGGCCACCCGCACATCGGGCAGCAGCGCCCGCGCGTGCGCGGCCTGCTCGGCGACGAGCCCGTCGCCGCCGTTCACCAGGAACACCGGGCAGCGCAGCGACCTGATCCGCTCGTCGCTCAGCACCTCGCTGTCCGGTATGTCGCGCACTATCGTCGTCTCGCCCATCAGCCGCCCGGCCGACGCGCCCAGCCGCGCGAGGTGCGCGTCGTACCGGTCGATCTCCCGCGTGGACGACATCGTCCTGTACTGCTCGACGAACCACACGAGCGCCCGGTCGGGCGACAGCTCCGACGACGTGGCCTGCGCGAGCGCCGCCCGCATGATCTCCGCCCACGCCCGCGTCGGCGGCCCCGACTCGATCACCAGCGCGGAGGCGGCGCGCTCGGGGTGGCGCACCGCGAAGTCCAACGCCACGGTGCCGCCGAAGGAGTTGCCCACGAGGTGGACGGGCCTGTCGATGTCGAGCGCGTCGAGCAGCGCGTCCAGGTCGGCCGTGAAGTCCCCGACCCGGTAGCCCGTCGGCGGCCGCTCCGAACGGCCGTGCCCCCGCTGGTCGTAGAGCACCACGTCGTAGCCCGCCTTGGCGAACGCCGGGGCGAGGGTGAAGTAGAAGCTGGCCAGGCTGTCGATGAACGCGCCGTGCAGGAACACCACCACGGGCGCGGGCCCAGGCCCGCCCGCGCCGGCGCGCGGCGGCAGGCGCCGCACGTTGAGGTCGACGCCGTTCGCCCTGACCCTCGCCATGGCTCAGCCCTCCACGGTCGCGGCGGCCAGGCGGCCCGCCACATGGTCGACCAGGCGGCCCACGGTGAGCGCGATGATCTCGTCGAGGTCGAGATCCGCGAGGAACTCCGCGAAGTTGACCCGGTCGCCGTACCGCTCCTCCAGGCGCTCGGCGAGCGCCACCAGGTCGATGCTCTCCAGCTCGAGGTCGTCGGCGAACCTGCTGTCCATCCCGACCACCGTGTCCGGGTCGAGACCGGCCCCGGCGTCCTCGAGGACGGCCTCGATCATCTCGGCGATCTCCGCCAGCACCGCTGCCGCGGGCGCCGCGTCCGCGGGCGCGGCCTCCTGGGCCGGTCGTACGGGATTCACGTGCCGTTCTCCTCATCATCGTTCATGGTCAGGCGTTCCGGGTCGGGCGTGGTCCAGGCCACGACATAGGTGTTGCTTCCTTCGGTCAGCGGGGCGTGCGCGACCCGGTGCTCGTGGTCCCCCACCGCGACCCGCAGCGTGGCGGGCCCGGCCGCCACCACCGCGAAGTCCCTCGGTCGGCCCCGCAGTCCGGTGCCCCTGGCCTTGGCCACCGCCTCCTTGGCCGCCCAGAAGCGCGTGAACCACAGCGCCATGGGCTCGCCCGTGGCCGCGCAGCGCTCGGCGAGCAGGTCGCGTTCCCGCGGGCCCAGGGCGATGGCGACCGTGCCATCCGGCCGGTCGACGACCTCCTCGACGTCGATCCCCACCCCGCGACCGCGGTCCGCCACGATCGCCACCGCCACCCGCCCGCGGTGTGCCAACGACAGGTCGAGCGGCGGCAGTTCGCGGCCGTGCACGCCCTCGGCCCAGGGCCGCCCGCTCGCGTCGTTGCGGACGCGGATCTCGGCGGGGAACACGGGGCCCTCGCCGCGCTCCCACAGCCAGCGGCGCACCGCGTCCTTGGCCGCGATCCGGCCGAGCAGCCACTGGCGGCGGCCGCGCGGGGGGCGTTCGTCGTAGGCGCGGCGTTCCGCGCTGCCGAGCTGGGCCCGTATCACCAGGTCACGCGACGCCAGGTCGGGCCAGCGGTCGATCAACAGCGACCAGCCGCCGGGCCGTTCGTCGGACAGCGCGCGCCGCTCGGGGTAGCCGCTCGTGCGGCGCGCGTCGGGCGCCGCGAACCTGTGGTCGCGCCACCCGCCGATCTCCGCCCACACCGCGCCGTCCACCGTGAGCTGCGCCTCGGCCTCCACGGCCGCGTCGCTCACCGACACGACCCTGATGTGGCACCCGACGCGCGCCCCCGTGGGCGGCTGGGGCCCGAAGAAGCGGATCTCGCGCATGGAGACGGGGAACACCACGACCCGTTCGGCCAGGCTCACCATGATCCAGTAGCCGAGCAGCTGGCCGACGTTGTCGAGCAGCGCGCCCGGCGCGGGCGGCACCGTCAGCACGCCGCGCACATGCCGCTCGCCGATGGCGGTCAGCTCAGCCATGCCCCGGAACGCGGGCCCGTGGAACATCCAACGGTCCCGGTACAGCTCGACGGCCGTGTGCGCGCAGGGGCGTTCGGCCGGGGCGTCGACCGGCCAGGGCGCGGGCGGGCGCGCCGGGAACGCGTCGGCCACCTCGACCGTGGCGCGCGCGTGGCGGCCGAAGGCGAGGGCGATGTGGTCGGGGCCGCGTTCGGTGCCGGTGATCGCCACGTCGACGGGCGGCAGCGCGTCCACCCACTGCTCGAGGCGCACGTCGTGCACTGCGACCGCCAGGCGGCCTGGCGCGCGCCACTCCGCGGCGTCCATCAGGTGCCGCACTATCGTCGTCGCCGGAACGACGGGCCGCAGGTCCTCCGCGTCGGGCCAGCCCGCGCGCTGGGGGAAGAAGCAGTGGTCGAGCAGGTAGGGCATCGCCTCGGTCGACACCCGCAGCCTGACCGTGGCGTCGGGCGCGGGCCTCGGGGGCTCCTCGCCGCGCCTGGGCCGCGGCGTCCTTGGGGCGGCACGGCCCGTGGCGCGCGCGGTGAGGACGGCCGCCGCCGTGGTGGCGGTCTCCGCGAGCGCGGCGCGCAGCTCGGCCGCGACGGGGTGGGCGGCGGCGAGCGCGTCGAGCCCGCTCGTGGCGCCCCCGGCGGGCGCGACAAGGGTGTCACCGGCGCCCAACGCGGCCCGCACGCCGGCGCGTAGCTCCTCGCGCGCGGGCTCGCCCAGCGAGACCAGGGGCGCGCCCAGGTCGAGGGCCACCATGGGGCCCCGGCGCGCGGGCGCGGCGGTGGGGCGCAGGGTGTCGGGGTCGAGCGCGGCCCCCTCGGCCCACAGCGCGGTCGCGACCCTGCGTAGCTGGGCCAGGCCCGGGTGGTGCGGGGAGTGGGCGGCGACGGTCAGGTGGTCGCGGCCCTGGAGCGTGTCGTCCACGAGCGAGCCGAGGTGGCCCACGCCCGCCTGCACGAGCACCCGGAAGCCCGCCGCGTACATGGCCTCGATCAGCGGCCCGAACCTCACCGGTTCGAGCAGGTGCCGCACGAACAGCGCGCGCACGCCTTCGGGTTCGGCGGGGAACGGGCGCGCCGTCGTGCCGGACCACACCGGCACCTCGGGCGTCCGCAGCGGCAACCGCCCGGCGCCCTCGGTGAGTTGGCCGAGATACGGGGCGAGCATCGGGGTGTGGAAGCCCGACTGGAACGGCAGCACCTGGCACAGCACCCGCCGCGAGCGGAAGAGGGCCACCAGCTCGTCGACGGCCGCCCTCGGCCCGCAGATCATCGACTGGCGCGGGGAGTTCTCGTGCGAGAGCACCACGTCGTCGCCGCCCCGCTCGGCCAGCGTGGCGGTGACGCGCTCGGCCGACGCGCCCACGGTCGCGAAGACCACCCCGGGCACGCGCAGCGACCCGGGGCCGAACGACGCCAGTATCGCGTCGGCCTCCTCCGGCGGATACATCCCGCCCGCGCGCATCGCCGCCCACTCGCCGACGCTGTGCCCGGCCACGCCGTCGGGGGCGACGCCCATGCGCCGCAGCGCCGCGTCGAGCAGCCGCGCCACGGCGAGCACGCCCTTGCCGTGGGTGACCAGGTCTTCGGGGTTCGCCACGGCGGACGCGCCGGGCGCGGGGAGGGAGAAGCGCGCGGCCACGTCGTCGAGGGCGCCGGGGGCGAACTCGGCCTCGAGGCCGGGGAAGAGGAACGCGACCCCGCCCCGGTGGCCGCCCTCCGCCAGCAGGGGAGCGGGGGAGAACCAGACGTCGTTGCGGCCCCGCCAGGCCGCGCCCTTGGCCACGGCCCTGCGGGCCAGCGCGAGGCGCTTGGCGGTCGGGTCGACGATGCCGAGGCGGCAGCCGCCCGCCGCGCTCTCGGGCGCGGCCCCGCGCAGGGTGGCGTCGTCGGCCGCGAGGCGTTCGGCGAGCGCCCCCGGGTCCGCGGCGGTCAGCCGCAGCACGAGCTCGGGCTCGCGCACCGTCAACGGCGGTGCGAACGCGCGGGCCGACGGGGCGCGTTCGAGCACCACATGGGCGTTGATGCCGCCGAAGCCGAACGCGTTGACCGCGGCGCGGGGCGGCCTGTCGTCCCACGGCAGCGCGTGGGACGCCGGGCGGAACCTGGTGCGTTCGAGCGCGGCGCGCGGCTCGTCGCAGTGCAGCGTGGGCGGCAGCGTGCCGTGGTGCAGCGCCAGGGCCGCCTTGATGAGCCCGGCCGCGCCCGCCGCGGGCATGGCGTGCCCGATCATCGACTTGACCGAGCCGATCACGGGCGCCCCGGGGCCGCCCTCTTCGGGTGGCCCGAACACCTCGGTGAGCGTGGCGAGTTCGGCGGCGTCACCGGCGGGCGTGCCGGTGCCGTGCGCCTCGAGCAGCCCCAACGCGTCGTCCGCGCGCGGGTCGAGCCCCGCGGTCCGCCACGCCCTGGCCACCGCCCGCGTCTGCCCGCCTGGGTCGGGCGAGACCAGGCTCCCGGCGCGGCCGTCGCCCGCCACCCCGGTGCCGCGGATGACGGCGTAGACGCGGTCGCCGTCGCGCTCGGCGTCGGCCAGCCGCTTGAGCACCACGATGCCGGTGCCCTCGCCGATCAGCACGCCGTCGGCGCCCGCGTGGAAGGGGCGGCTGCGCCCGCTCGGCGACAGCGCCCCGAGCCGCGCGAACACGCTCCACAGCGTGACGTCGTGCGCGTGGTGCACGCCCCCGGCCAGCATCGCGTCGCACTCGCCCGAGGCCAGGCGGGCGATGGCGTGCTCCACCGCGATGAGCGACGAGGCGCACGCGGCGTCGAGCGTGTAGGCGGGGCCGCGCAGATCGAGGCGGTTGGCCAGCCGGGACGCGGCCAGGTTGGGCACCAGGCCGATCGCCGCCTCGGGCCGCTCGGGCCCGAGCCGTTCGCCGAACGCCTCGCGCACCCGGGCCAGTTGGTCGCCCGTCAGCTCGGGAAGCACCTCGCCGAGCGTGCGGGTGAGCTGGTGGGCCGAACGCAGCCGCTGGTCCAGGCGGGCGAGCGCGGGCGTGAGATAGCCGCCGCGCCCCAGGACCACCCCGACCCGGTCGCGGTCGGGCAGCCGCCCCTGGCCACCGGCGTCGTCGATGGCGTCGGCGGCCACCGAGAGCGCGATCAGCTGGTCGGGCTCGGTCCCCGCCACCGAGGCGGGCATGATCCCGAACCGCGCGGCGTCGATCTCCGCGAGCCCGTCCACGAAGCCGCCCCTGCGGCAGTAGACGGGGTCGGGGAAGAACTCCTCGTCCCAACGCCCCTTCGGCACCTCGGAGATGGCGTCCACTCCGGCCACCAGGTTGTCCCAGTACGCCGCCAGGTTCCGCGCCCCCGGCAGCAGCACCGCCATCCCGGTGATGGCGACCGGCACGCTCGTGGGCGGTGCCATCGTCACCAGCCCGACGCGGTCAGGACGACGGAGCCACCGGCCGGGACATCGCCCCAGGCCAGCTCGCGCAGCAGCGCCTGAGCGCCCTCGTGCGGGGCGATCAGCTCGATGCCGCGCCTGGCGTAGTCGCGCCCCAACTCGGGGGTGACCATGCCGGGATGGGCGCCCGCCGGGGCCCAAGGGCCCCAGTGCACGGTCAGCGCGCGCCGTTCCGTGCGCGCCGCCCACTCCGCGCCGACGCCCTCCAACGCGTCGTTGGCCGCGGCGTAGTCGCACTGGCCTCGGTTGCCGAGCACGGCCGAGATGCTGCCGAAGAGCACCGCGAACGAAGGCCCTTCGAAGCCCGCGCCGACCGCGTCGAGCAGCGTCCGCGCGCCGTCCACCTTGGTGCCGAACACCCGGCGGAACGCGCCCTCTTCCTTCTCCGCGATCAGCCGGTCCTCGATCACCCCCGCGGCGTAGACCACGCCGTCGACGCGGTCGAACCGTGCCCTTATGTCCTTGACCGCCTGCGTGACCGACTCGTGGTCGCGCATGTCGACGGCCTGGTAGTGGGCCGGGCTGCCGAGTCGCCGCAGCTCGGCCAGCGTTCCCTCGATCTCCCGCTGGGCGAGGATCAGCCCCGCACGCCGGTCGATCTCGGCGGGGGAGAGCCCGCCGCGCGCCGCGAGCGCCGCGCGCAGCGCCGCCCGGTCGCCCGAGCCCGCGGTGTCGGCGTCCTCGGGCCCGTTGAACGGCCGTGTCCTGCCGAGCAGTTCGATGCGGCAGCCGCACGCGGCGGCCAGCGCGGTGGCGATGTGCGCGGCGATGCCGCGGGCCCCACCGGCCAGGACCACCACCGACTCACGGTCGAGGCCCAGGGCCGCGGCCTCCGCCGCCCCCTCCCCCGCGGGGCCCGCGCCCCGCCCCGCCGAGGCGCCGAGCCCCGCCTCGGCCAGCTCGAAGCCGGTCCGCGCCGCGCCGGAGCGCAGCACGACGGGCGAACGGTCGGGCGCGGTCAGCTCGTCGAGCAACGCCTCGGCCGCGGCGGCCGGTTGGGCGGGATCGAGGGCCACGACCCGGGCCAGCGTGCCCGGGTACTCCCGCGCCACGGTGCGGAACAGGCCGTGCAGCCCGCCGGCCCTGGCGTCGGCGGGCCGCGCGCACAGCAGCCAGCGCGGCGAGCGCGCCAGCGCGGCCTTGAGCGTGCCGAACGACTCGGGCAGCGCCGTCGCCTCGCCGCGGTCGGTGAGCGGGCCGAGCAGGACCACGCCGTCGACGGGCCCGTCCGCGTCGGCCAGGGCGTGGGCGGCGCCATGCCGGGTGACCCGCGCCCCGTGCCGTTCGAGCCCCGCGGCCAGGGCGTCGGCCACCGCGTCGCCGCCGAGCAGCGCGAACCGCTTCCCGGCGATCGCGCCACCTGAGCCACCGGCCTGGCCCGACTCGGCGGCCGTGAGCGGTACTTCGCGCAGCACCAGGCGCCGGGGCGCCACCCCGGCCAGGCCCTCGGCCCCGTCGACGGCGGCGGCGGGCTCGCCAGGGCCGCTCGTGCGCTGGGCGGGGATGTGCGCCTCGCCGGGTGCGGCGGACGTCGGCTCGCCGGGACCGGTCAGCTTGGCGGAGAGCCAGTCGGCGATGGACGCCACGGTGCGGGACCTGGACAGCTCCTCGAGCTCCGCCTCGGCGACGTCGGACGTGGCGGCGGAGCCGCCGAGCGCCGTCACCAACTCCCCGGCGATCTCGGTGCGTTTGATGGAGTCGATGCTGAGGTCGGCCTCCAGGTCCAGGTCGGGGTCGAGCATGTCGACGGGGTAGCCGGTGCGTTCGCTGATGACGCGCAGCACGGTGCCCGTGACATCGGGGGCGGTCGCCGCCGCGGCGTCCGCGTCGGGGCCCACGGGCCCGGCGCCTTCCGTTCCACCGGCGGCCGGTATCGAGGCGTGCGCCGCGGCGCGCACCCCGGCGTCGGCCACGGCGGCGGGCGGCTCGGCGAGCCCGGGCAGCGCGGGCAGCTCGGGGAGCCGCGCCGGGGCGGCGGGCGCCGCCGGGGCGGGCGCGCCGCCCAGGTAGGTGAGGAGCACATCCCGCTGAGCGGCGACCAACTCCCGTGTGGTGCGGAGGTATTCGACCAGGAGGGCGTCCGGGTCCGGCTGGGGCATCGCGTTGTTCTCCAGGGGGGTGAGCGGGACTCGTCGGGCCGGGTGCAGGCCGCCGGGCAGCGGATCGCCCGCGGCGGTGCGGACGAGGTGGCCGTCGACGGTCCAACCGGCGGGGCGTGCGGGGGAGGGGGCGGCGGGCCTGCCGTGGTGGAGCCAGGCGGTGCGCACGGGCACGCCCGCGACGGCGAGGCGGGCGAGCGCGTCGAGGAAGCCGCGCAGCCCGGCCCCGGGCCGTGGCTCGCACGCGACGGCGTGGTGGGGGCGGTCGCCGAGGATCTTCCCGACGAGGCCGGTGAGCGCCGCCCCAGGTCCTGCCTCGACGAACACCCGGGCGCCCGCGGCGTACATGGCCTCGATCTGCGCCACGAAGCGGACCTCGGCGCCGAGTTGGGCGGCGAGCTCGGCGCGGATCGCATCGGGGCCCGCGGGGTAGGGGGCGGCGGTGCGGTTGGCCCAGACGGGGAACTCCGGTGCGCGCAGCGGGTGGTGGGCCAGCGCGGCGGCGAAGCGCTCGCCCGCCCCCGCGAGCAGCGGGCTGTGGAACGCGCAGGCCACCGGGAGCCGCTTGGGCCGGTGCCCCGCGTCGGTGAGCAGCCGCACGGCCTCGTCGATCGCGTCGGTGGCCCCGGAAATCACCGTCTGGGTGGGTGAGTTGTGGTTGGCGGCGGTGACGCGCCCGTCCAGCCCGCCCAGGCGCAGCACCTCGTCGACGGTCCCCGCGTCGGCGGGCACCGCGGCCATGGTGCCGGGGTCGTCGCCGATGGAGGCCAGGATCGCCTCGGCCCGGTCGGCGCTGAGCGCGAGGAGCGCGTCGGGCGTCAGGGCCCCGGCGGCGCAGAGCGCGGCGAGCTCGCCGTAGGAGTGGCCGCCCGCCATCGCGGGGCGCACCCCGGCGCGGGTGAGCAGGTCGTGGGCGGCCAGGGCGGTGAGCCCGAGCGCGGGCTGGGCGACGCGCGTGTCGGTGACCGCGGCCCGCCGCCGTTCACGGGTCGCGTCGTCGAACGACGCGGGCGGGAAGACGGCGTCCACGGGGGCGGCGCCCAGCTCGAGATAGCGGTGCAGCTCGGGGAAGGCGGTGAACAACTCGGCGAACATCCCGGGGCGTTGGCTGCCCTGCCCGGGGAAGAGGAACGCCACATCGGCCGGGTCGCCTTCCCCCTCCCCTTCCCGCGCGGCCACGAACACGCCCGCGGCCGGGTCGTTCTCCCCGGCGATCGCCCGGCGCAGCAGGCCCGGCAGGTCGTCCAGGCTCTCGGCGACCACCGCGACGGCGACCCGCCCCGGCCTGGCGTCGGCCTCGACGGCCGCCGAACGGGCCAGCTCACGCAGGGGAGTTGGCGCCGACCCCGTGCTCTCCAAGGAGCGCAGCAGCTCCTCGGCCGCCCGCGCCGTGCGGAAGGTGAGGAGCTCGGCGGGCCACACGGCGCGGCTCGTGGTCGGCGGGGGCCCGGCCGGATGGGCGGTGAGGACGGCGTGGAAGTTGGTGCCGCCGAAGCCGAACGCGCTGACCCCGGCGACCCGTTCCGCCGCGGGCGTCGCCCAGGGGCGGGGCCCCGTGTGGAAGGCGAAGGGGCTGGTCTCCTGGTCCCAGGCGGGGTTGGGGCTGACCAGGTTGCCGGTGGGCGGCAGGATCCCGGTGTGCAGGGCGAGCGCGGTCTTGATGAGCCCGGCGAGCCCCGCGGCGCACTTGGTGTGCCCGATCTGGGACTTGACCGAGCCGAGCGCGCACCCGCCGGGCCTGGCCCCCGCGTCGGTCAACATCTCGGTGAGCACGGTCAGTTCGGTGCGGTCCCCGACGACGGTGCCGGTGCCGTGCGCCTCGATCAGCTGCACCTCGGCGGGCGCGATCCCGGCCTGGTGGTAGGCGCGTTCGAGGGCGGCGCGCTGGCCCTCGGCGCGCGGCGCGGTGAGTCCGAGGTGGCGCCCGTCGCTCGCGGCCCCGACGCCCTGGACGACGGCGTAGACGCGGTCGCCGTCGCGCCGCGCGTCGGCGAGCCGCTTGAGGACCACGCACGCGACGCCCTCGCCCAGCGCGATCCCGTCGGCGCCCGCGTCGAACGTGCGGGAGCGGCCCGTCGGGGACAGGGCGTGCACGGAGGAGAAGAGGACGTAGTCGTGGATGCCGTTGTGCAGGTCGGCGCCGCCGCACAGCGCCACGTCGGCCGCGCCCGTGGCCAGGTCCTTGCACGCGGCGTCGAGGGCGGCGAGCGACGAGGCGCAGGCGGCGTCCACGGTGTAGTTGGCGCCCCCGAGGTCGAGGCGGTTGGCGATGCGGCCCGCGATGACGTTGGCCAGCATCCCGGGGAACGAGTCCTCGGTGAGCGTGGGCAGTTGGTCGCCCAGGGCGTCGGGGAGCGGCCCGGTGAAGCCGGGCAGGACGGTCCGCAGGGTCAGGGCCGTGGACAGGTCGCTCCCGGCCTCGGCGCCGAAGATGACGGATGTGCGGGCGCGGGGGAAGGGCCGCCGGTCGTAGCCCGCGTCGGCGAGCGCCCGCCTGGTGGCCTCCAACGCCAGCAGCTGGACGGGCTCGATGCCCGCGAGCGAGGCCGGGGGGATGCCGTAGGCCAGCGGGTCGAACGGGATCCGCGGCAGGAACCCTCCCCACTTGGAGACCGTGGTCGCCCCCTCGCCGCCCTCGGGCGCGTAGTACAGCTCGGGGTCCCAGCGTTCGGCCGGGACCTCGGAGACCGCGTCGACGCCGTCGAGCACGTTCGCCCAGAACTCGTCGAGGTCGCGCGCGCCTGGGAACATGCCCGCCATGCCCACGATGGCGATCTCGAGCGGCGCGGGGTCGGGCAGGTCGGCGGCGTGCGGGCGCCCGCGCAGCGTGACGGCGCGCCCGGCGAGGAAGTCGGCCGCCGCGGGCCCCACGGCGTGGTGCAGCTCGGCGACCGTGGTGGTGGCCGAGCGCAGCACCGCGACGTCCCCGGCCATGAACATCCCGGCCGCGCGCTGCCGTTGGTCGTCCACCGCGACCAGGTCTTCGCCGACGCGCTCGACGCCCTTGCTCGCGATGCGCAGCCGCCCGAGGTTCAGCTGTTCGAGCCGCTCCCACGCCTCACGCTCGGGCACGTCGCCCGCGCGCAGCTCCGCCTCGGCGGCCCTGAACTCCGCGGTGAACGGGCTCTCGACACACCGCGTGGCATGCCCGGGCGCCGTGACGAGCAGCTCCGTCGCCCGGGCCGCCACCACGCGCCGCTGGAACTCGGGGCCGATCGCCCCGTGCGCCACCGCCTCAGCGGTGAAGAGGTAGGCGGTGCCCATCAGCACGCCCACCGCCACCCCGCGCCGGGTCAGCGGGGCGGCCATCGCGGCCACCATCGCCGCGGAGCGCGCGTCGTGGACGCCGCCCGCGAACAGCACCTGGAGCCCTTCGGCCGCCGCGCCCTCTTCGGCGAGGAACGCCTCCAGCACACTCAACTGCGCCTGCCACAGCGGAAAGCTGGCGCGCGGGCCCACATGGCCGCCGCACTCCGCGCCCTCGAAGACGAAACGCCGCGACCCCGCGGCGAGGAACTGCCGCAGCAGCCCGGGCGAGGGAACGTGCAGGAACGTCGCGATCCCCGCCTCCTCGAGGGCCTTCGCCTGCGAAGGGCGGCCCCCGGCGATGACCGCGTGCGTGGGCCGTTCGGCGAGCACGGCCGCCAACTGGGCGGCGCGCACGCTCTCCTGGGCGAACCCGAGCAGGCCCACGCCCCATGGCGCGTCGCCCACCGCCGCGCGCGTGCTCGCCAGCAGCGCCGCCGTCCGCGCCCCGTCGGCCAGCGCGAGCGCGAGCACCGGAAGGCCACCGGCCGCCGCGACCGAGGCGGCGAACCCGGGTTGGTCGCTCACCCGGGTCATCGGTCCCTGGACGACGGGGAGTCGGGTGCCCAGCGCCAGGGCCGCGGGCGATCCTGGGCGCAGCGCCTCGCCCGCCGCGTCGTCGTGGAACGCCTCGGCGATCGCCGCGCGCACCGCGCCCACGGCCTCGGCCACGGTGCCGTGGCGCTCGGCGAACTCGGCGGCGAGAAAGCCGTCCTGGCCCACCGGAAGCAGCTGCCGCCGCGGATCGTCCACGCCGAGCCGCCCGACGATGTCCGCGTCCGCGTCCTCGTCCGCGCCGTCGAGCGATGGCGCGTCGGGCCCGCGCCGCCGCAGCACCCGGTGGCCGCCGACGACCACGGTCTCGGTGCCGTCCATGCGCCGCAGCGGGGCGGCCGCGCCTTCGGGCAGCGCGCTCTCCTCCAGCAGCGCCAACTGCGCGTCGAGCACCACCCCGGCCGCGCCCCCCGCGACGGCCGCCGCCGCGGTGTGCTCGCCGATGCCGCCGCACGCCCACACGGGAAGCCCGGGGCCCTCGTCGCCGAGCAGCCGCTGGAGCAGCACGAACGTGCTCAACGCGCCCACCCGGCCGCCGCATTCGTGCCCGCGGGCGATCAGCCCATGCGCCCCCGCGGCCCTCGCCTCGTGCGCCTCGTCGAGGTCGGTCACCTCGCGCAGCACGCGGCACGACGCGGGCGCGTCGGTCCATGGCACGCCCGCGCCGAGCACCACGGTGGAGACCCCCGCCACGTCGTCGCGCCCCATGGCGCACTCCGCCCCCACCCGCACCCCGAAGGATCCCGGCGCCCAGCGCCGCAGCCGCGCCAGCGCCTCGCGCGCCGCCGCGTCCCCCCGCCCGAGATCCAGGATGCCGAGCCCCCCGGCCCGGGAGACGGCCGCCGCGAGGCGCGCGTCGGGAACGCCGAATGGCGTGATGCCGATGACAATGTCGGGATTCTGCGAGACGGGGGTCACGACACTCCGAGTCAATGTCTGCGCTGCGTCACAGCGTGGGGGATGCGGACCTGCGCGAAAGTACGTGCCACTAATGCGACGGGTCAAATTATCAAAGCGCTCAAATTCTCGTCACACATGTGATCGGGCGGTGAGGGCTGAGTTGTGGCCGACCATATGACCCACAAGGGGTGACGGCCGTGTATGCCCATGTCGTGACGGGTGCGACCTTCGTGATTCATGGCGATGGGTGGTCGCCGAACTTCTTCCGCACGCCCTATGGATGCCCGGCATGGGTGTGGGTGAACCGCTCGGGGGAGACGGCAATCCGAGAAGTGGACCTGAGGTCATGCGCCCGTAATGGTCGTGATACATACGCGTCATTCCGAATCTCGTTCGAATTTCGCTCGCGGCCTTCACGTTTTTTGGTGGCGCTCCGGTTCGCGGGCTTGGCCGATCGCGTTCGGGCCGTGCCCCGTGCACCGTGGCGCGCCCCGATGTGGCGCGCATCACATCACCGGATCGGCTGAGCGGGACGCGCAGCGCCGCCCGGACCGCGGCGCCCAGGACCTCGGCGCTCAGGACCGCGCGAGCACACAGTCCCCGCACACCGGGCCCCGGCGATCCGGCGCCGCACGGTAGATGAGGCAGCAACTCCGCCGCAGGAAGCGCCCGTCCGCACCCACCTCGGCCATGCCGCGCAGCGGGGTCACGGGCAGCAGCGCGCCGAGCGCGGCCCCGGCCTCGCCCGCCGCCCCGGGACGGGCCCTGGCCAGCTGGGCGGCGGCGCCGTGCACGGCGGAGGCCACATTGCCCCACAGGATCCGCGGCGAGAGCGACAACGTTCCGAAGGCGGCCGTCAGTTCGCCCACCGGGCCCCGGTCGAGACAGGCGCGCAGCAGCTCGGCGGGCCCTCTCCCCGCGGCGGCCCCGCCGTGCTCGACGGCGACCGAGAGCGGCACGGGGCCGCCGAGCACGGGCCGCCACCACAGCGCCCCGAGCGACGCGGCGAACGGGGCGCGGCGCAGCACCGCGAGCGCCAACGCCGGGGAGACCAGCCGCGCCACGAGCCCCAGATGGGCCACGGAGGCGGCGACGCGCGGCTCGACGCGTTCGGGGGCGGCGCCGTGCGACGCGGCGAGCGAGGCCCGCACCTCAGCCACCCGAGCACTCAACGCCCCGGGATCCTCGGTCAGTTCGGCGAGGGGCCGCCAAGGCGTGGCCGGAACGGCCCCCACCGGGTGGCGCTCCACGGCGAAGAAGGGGCCGAGCGCGGCCAGGACGTCCGGCGGCGCGGGCGGACCCGCGGTCGCGTCAGCGCACATCGCCCCATCATGCACGCCCCCCGCAGGCCAGGGCCGCGCGCTCGCGGCGCGCGGTACGGTCGCCGCATGGTGTTCGACCCCCGCGACCCGGCCTTTCTCGCCGACCCCTACCCCGCGTTCGCCGCGCTGCGCGAGCGCGCCCCCGTGCACCGGCACGAGGGCCTCGGCCTGCCGGTCGCCGTCTCGCACGCCGCGTGCTCGCAGGTGCTGCGCGACCGCGCCGCGGGCCGCCTCTGGACCGACCGCGCGCCCGCTGAGGCGTTCCCCGCGTTCAACCTGCTGCACCGCAACTCGCTCCTGGAGACCGAGCCGCCCCGGCACACCCGCCTGCGCCGCCTGATCTCGGCGGCGTTCGCCCGCGGGCACATCCGCAGGCTCGAGCCGTGGGTCGCCTCGGTCGCCGGGGCCATGGTCGACCGGCTCGCCGCGGCCATCGCCCGGGACGGCTCGGCCGACCTGCTCACCCACCTCGCCGCGCCGCTCCCCGTCGAGGTGATCGCCGAGCTGCTCGGCGTCCCCGAGGCCGACCGCGCCCGGCTCACGCCGTGGTCCAACGCCATCGTCAAGATGTACGAGTACGGCCTGCCGCCCGAGGGCGAGGCGGCGGCCGAGCGGGCCGCCGCCGAGTTCGTGGCCCATCTGCGCGGCCTCGCCGACGCCCGCGCGCGCGACCCGCGCGACGACCTGATCAGCGACCTGGTCGCGGTGCGCGACGGCGGCGACCGGCTCACGGGCGACGAACTCGTCGGCACCGCCGTCCTGTTGTTGATGGCGGGCCACGAGGCCACCGTCAACGTCATCGGCAACGGCGTCAACGCCCTGCTGCGCCACCGCGACCAGTGGGAGCGGCTGGTGGCCGACCCCGCGCTGCTGCCGACCGCGGTCGAGGAGCTGATCCGCTACGACGCACCCCTCCAGCTCTTCGAGCGCACCGCCACCGCGCCGACGACGGTCGGGGGCGTCGCCCTCGCGCCGGGCGACCGGATCGCCGCCCTGCTCGGCGCGGCGGCCCGCGACCCCGCCGTCTTCGACGACCCCGACGCGCTCGACATCGGCCGCTCGCCCAACCCCCACCTCGGCTTCGGCGCGGGCATCCACTACTGCGTCGGCGCGCCCCTGGCCCGCGTGGAGATCGCCGCCGCCCTCCACGCCCTGACCACGCGCCTGCCAGGGCTTCGCCCGGCCGGACCGCCCGAGCGCCGCCCCGAGTTCGTGATCCGCGGCCTGCGCACGCTCCCGGTCACCGCCTGAGCCCCCCCGGGGCGGCGGCCTCAGCCCAGCTCGAACGAGCGCTTGGCAAGACCCATCATGTAGCCGTCGATCACCGTGCGGGCGGGGCGTTCGGCGTCGTCCGCGCTGCCCAGGGTGACAAAGATCGGCAGGAAGTGGTCCGGCGTGGGGTGGGCGTACGGCATGCCCGGCGCGCGCTGGGCGTACGCCGCCAGCTCCTCCACATCGCCACGCTCCAACGCGTCGGCGGCCCACGCGTCGAAGTCCGACGACCAGCCGGGGACGACCCCCTCGGTGATCATCTCCCGCGTGGTGAACGGCAGTCCATGCGTCATGAACCCCGACCCCACCACGAGCACCCCCTCCTCCCGCAGCGGCGCGAGCCTGCGCCCCAGGTCCATCAGGCGCCCAGGGTCGTGCGTGGGCAGGGACAGCTGGAGCACCGGGATGTCGCCCAGCGGGTACATCGCCATCAACGGCACCCACGCGCCGTGGTCGAGGCCACGGTCGCGGTGCTGGTGCGGCGCCCGGCCCTCCGGCAGCATCGCCGCGACGCGCCGCGCCAGGTGCCCGGCGTCGGGGGTGTCGTACCGCATCCGGTAGTAGCGCGGGTGGAAGCCGCCGAAGTCGTACACCAGCGGCGTGTGCGCGGCGGGCGCGGACAGGGCGAGCGGGGCGTTCTCCCAGTGCGCCGAGACGATCAGGATCGCCCGGGGGCGTGGCAGCGCCTGCGCCCAGGCGAACAGCTCGCGGATCCATGGCCCGTCGTCGAACAACGGGGGCGCGCCATGGCTGAGATACAGCGCGGGCAGCGCCCCGTCGGCGGGCGTCCAGTCCCGCTGGGCGCGGGCGCGTGGCAGGGCGTCGGGGAGGAAGGCGTCGTAGGCGGCGGCGGGTCTCTCGGGGTGGAACAGCCCGTGCACAGCGGTCTCCGAAGTCGGTGAGGGGGCCGGTCAGGCCCTGGCCAGCGCGGCGAGGGTGTCGCGCAGCGGGGTGGTGGGGCGGCCCGTGAGGCGCGCGAGGTCGCCCGGGGTGTGGGCGAGGGCGCCGTCGGCGATGTCGGTCTCGAGCCTGGCCAGGAACGCCGCGACCTCGTCGGGCAGGCCGTTGCCGACCAGGGCCGCGCGGTACTCGTCCGCGGGCAGGTCGCGGTACTCGACCTTGGTGCCCGACACCTCGGTGAGGGCGGCCGCGAACTCGGCCATCGTCCACGCGGTGTCGCCCGACAGCTCGTACACGGTGTTCGCGTGGCCCTCGCCCGTGAGGACGGCCGCGGCGGCCGCCGCGTAGTCGGCGCGGGTCGCCGAGGCGACAAGGCCCTCGCCCGCCGCGCCGAGCAGCGTGCCGGTGGCCAGCGCCTGGGCGACCGCCTGGGTGTAGTTCTCGGTGTACCAGCCGTTGCGCAGCAGGCTGTACGGCAGCCCCGAGGCCACCAGGTACTCCTCGGTCTCCTTGTGCTCGGGCGCGACCGCGACGGTCGTGGTGTCGGCGCGCAGCACGCTCGTGTACGCCAGCAGCCCGGCCCCCGCGCCCTTGGCCGCGTCGATGACGGCCCGGTGCTGCGGAACGCGCCGCCCCACCTCGTTGCCCGATATCAGCAGCACCTTCTCCGCGCCCTCGAACGCGGCGGCGAGCGTCGCGGGCCTGTCGTAGTCGGCCTCGCGGACGGCGACGCCCGACGCGGCCAGGTCGGCGGCCTTCTCGGGCGAGCGCACGGCGGCGACGATCCGGTCGGCGGCCACGCCGCGCTCGCGCAGCTCGGCGATGACGAGGCGGCCGAGGGGGCCGGTGGCCCCGGTGACGACGATCATGAACGTTCTCCTTGGGTGAGGGGCGGCGCGGGCGCGCCTTCGGGGGCGATCGAGGCGGCGTCGACCGAGGCGTCGATCGAGGCGTTGATCCGGCGGCCGATCTCCCGCAGCAGCCGCTGCTGCTCCCCCGAGAGCGGGTCGAAGACCAGCCGCCGCACCTCCGCCACATGGCCAGGCGCGGTGGCGACGACCTTCTCCCACCCGGCCTCGGTGAGGGTCGCCAGGGTGCAGCGCCCATCGGCCGGGTCGGGGCGGCGGGTGACCCAGCCGCGCCGCTCGAGGCGCGCGACGACGTGCGAGAGGCGCGAGAGCGACCCCTCGGTGAACGTGGCGAGCTCGCTCATGCGCAGCGTGCGCCCCGGCACCATCGAGAGCCCCGCGAGCACCTGGTACGCGAAGTGGCTGATCCCGGCGTCCCGTTGGAGCTGGGCGTCGAGCGCCGCCGGGAGCCGCACCAGGGTGCCGACCAGCGCCATCCAGGTCTCGCGCTCCTCGTCGTCCAGCCACCTGGGCCCGTCCGCGCTCATGCCCCCACCATAACTTGAAGTGTCAAGTAAACGGCGACCGCGCCCGCGCTCACGCCGACCGCCCCGGCTGCAACGCGCTGTAGAGCCCGCCGCGCGCCACCAGCTCGTCGTGGGTGCCCGTCTCCCTGACCCGGCCGCCGTCCATCACGACGATGCGGTCGGCGTTGCGGATCGTGGACAGCCGGTGCGCCACGACCAGCACCGTGCGGCCGTGCATGAGCCGCCCGAGCGCCTCCTGCACGAGCGCCTCCGAGCGGCCGTCGAGCGCCGAGGTCGCCTCGTCGAGGATGAGGACGCGCGGGTCGCGGATGAGCGCCCGCGCGATGGCCAGGCGTTGCCGCTGCCCGCCGGAGAGCATCGCGCCGCGCTGCCCGACCACGGTGTCGAGGCCGTGCGGCAGCCTGGCCACGAACTCCCAGGCGTTGGCGGCCTCCAGGGCGGCGCGCAGCGCGTCGTCGTCGCCCGCGTCGGGCAGGCCGTAGGTGACGTTCTCCCTGACGGTGCCGGCGAACAGGATCGACTCCTGCGGCACGACCGAGAGGAAACGCCGGTAGCTGCGCAGATCGAGCTCGGCCGCGTCCACGCCGTCCACCAGGATCCGGCCCGTCGTGGGGCGGATGAAGCCGATCAGCAGGTTGAGCACCGTGGACTTCCCCGCGCCCGAGGGACCGACGAGCGCGACGGTCTCGCCGGGGCGCACCGCGAGGTCGAGGCCGTCGACGGACGGCTCGTCCGCGCCCTCGTAAGCGAAGCCGACCCCGCGGAAGTCGATCGCGCCGGTCACCGCGCCGACCTCCCGCTTGCCGTCGTTGCTCTCCAGGTCGGGCGCCTGGAGCACCTCGCCGATGGAGCGGACCGACTCGAGTCCCCTGGCGATGACGGGCGTCAGGTTCATGAGGGCCGTCGTTGAGGCGGTCAGGGTCGTGAAGAACGTGCTCAGCATGACGACGTCCCCGGCCGAGACCGCGAACCAGCCGTAGTACGCGACCAGCGCGGCGGCGATCAGGCAGGCGACGCCGAGGGAGTTGAGGACGTTCCAGGCGAGCGAGGAGACGCGCCCGTTGAGCAGGTCGAGCCGGAACCCGGCCGTGCGCACCCGGTCGAGCGCGCCGTCCACCCGGCCGATCGCGGTGTGTTCGAGGCCGTGGGCGCGCGTGATGTGGATGAGGCTGGTCATCTCGGTCACCCGGGACGACAGCAGCTCGACCTCGCGGCGGAAGACCTCGTTGCGGCTGCGCACCCGGCCGCGCATGGCCCGGATCAGCAGGGCGGCGGCCGGGACGACGACGAGGAAGATCGGCAGGAACGCGGGCGCGCGGATCCCGATGACGATCAGCCCGCCGAGCATCGTGGTCACCGCGCCGAGCCCGATCTCGCTGGTCTGCTTGAGGCTCTCCTCGATGGCGTCGACGTCGCGCACCACCTTGGCCTGGAGCACGCCCGCGCTGACCTTGGAGTGGTAGCCGATGGACAGCTGCTGCATGCGGCGGCACAGCGCGGACCGCAGCCCCGTGCTCATGCGGCGGATGCTGGTGCTCATGAGCCGCGCGTAGGCCACGGCCGAGGGGTAGTTGACGGCGAACATGCACAGCAGGACGGCGGCGTTGTACCAGAGCTGCTCGATGGGGCGGTGCTCGACGACGATGTCGATGATGTTGGCGGTGATCAGGGGGAGCAGCCAGAGCGGGCTGTGCCGGACGGCGAACACCGCGACGGCGGCGGCCAGTCGGCGGCGGTCGGGGCGGAGGAGGTAGGCAAGGGTGCGGACCGGGTGCTCGCCCTGGTAGCGATGGTCGAGGGGATTGCCCTGCGCGGAAGGCGAAAGCGCTTTCTCCATACGAGCATCCTGCCCCGTCCGAACGGCTCGGGCGCGCCCGTTTCGCGCCCCGGACGCCGCCACCCGCATCGGGAGGGAGTGGGTGATCACCTGCCAGGACGCCCCTTGACGTGGCAAAAGGCGCGCCGCTAGCGTCGGGCGACGGGAGAGACCCGACCGGGGAGGGGCGGACATGAAGGCATCCACGCACCGCGCCCCCGCCCGGCTCGTCGGTCTGGTCGGCACGCGGCGTCGGCACATCGATCTGGCGCGGGTCGCCAGCACGCTCTGTAGCGCCTGACCCTCGCCGCGCCCCGGCGCGTGCCCCCGTCTTCACCACCGTCTTCACCACCCCCCTTTTCTCCCGCGGTCCGTCCCCCCGCGCGCGCTCACGCCCGCCCGGGGGACGCCGGGGAGAACGGATCCCCCGCACCGGAAGGAACCCCTCCGCATGACCGCGACCACCGCGAGGTCGGCCAAGAAGCCCGCCACCCCCGAGGCCCACGAGACGCCCGAGAACGCCGCGCCCGAAGGGGGGTTGCTGGCCACCGCGGAGGATCCGCGGCCGGGGCTGCGGAAGTATCTCGAGGTCAAGCGGGCGGCGTTGCTCGCCAGGCGCGCGGCCGCGCGGGCCAACCCCCTGACCCAGCCGCACCGGCTGCGCGCCCGCACGACGGCCGAGGAGCGCAGCGGCGTGCGGCGCATCCGGATCAGGCACCACCAGATACTCAGCGACTCGCCCCTTGACTTCGCGGGCTACGACCTCGGCCCCGCCTCGCCCGAGATCCAGCTGGGCGTGCTGTCGAGCTGCCTCACCCACATCTTCCTCATCCAGGCCGCCGACCTGCGGATCCCGTTGGACTCCCTGGCGGTCGAGGTCGAGGCCGACCAGGACCCGAGGGCCGGGTCGCCGGGCTTCGAGGACACCCCGATCCACCCGCACCACATCACCTACACCGTGCATGTCACCTCCCCCGCGGGCGACGAGCGCATCCGCGAGCTGCACGAGGCGGTCGAACGGAACTGCCCCATCTACCAGTTGCTCACCAACCCGCAGAACATCTCGGGGCGGGTCGTGCTGACGGGCAGCCCCAGGGAGCTGTGACGCGGACGCGTCGAGCGCCGCGGGGCCGCCCGTCCGACGAGTCCGACGAGTCCGACGGAAGGGGTCAGGCCGCCGCGGCGCGCTCGAGCGGGAGCCGTTCGCCCGCCTCCACGGCCACCGGCAGCCGCTTCTCGGCCGGGGGCAGCGGGCATGTGGCGAGGTCGGTGTAGGCGCAGGGGAGGTTCACGGCCCGGTTGAAGTCGAGGGTGACCAGGCCGTCGCCTTCGGGCGGCGCGATCGCGAGGGAGCGGTTGGCCGCGTACGTGGTGCGCCCCGATGTCGCGTCGGTGAACAGCGCCGTCAGGCTCCCGGGGCGCCCACCGTTGAACACCGTCAGCCGGTGCGTCGCCCCTTCGAGCGCGAACTCGACCTGCCCCGGCGCGTCGTAGACGTGCTCCAGGCCCTCGACGACCGCGCCCACGGTCACCCGGCGCGGCTCGGCGAACGGCACATAGCGGCCCGTCACGACCCAGCGCGGATCGGGGGCGTACGCGGGCGTGCGGGTGAAGTGGGTGCGCAACGGGTTGGCGGGGTCGCGGGGGCGCAGGATGTCGTTCCCGCCGCGCCTGGCGATCTCCAGCACGATGTCTCCCCAGGTGGCGAGCGTTCCGCCGCGCTCGGCGAGCGGCGCGAACGCGTGACGGCCGCGCACCTCCCGCCCTTCGACGGTGAACGACTCACCGTCCGCGAGATCGACGACCACCCCGTCCGGGGTGCTCGACCAGGCGCCGGGGGCGTCGTCGAAGCGGGTCGGCTCGGGCGTCAGCCAGCGCAGGCTGGTGATCGCGAGAAACCCGTGCGGGTCGGCGAGGGCCGTGTCGCGCTCCCGGTGCCAGACCTCCCACTCCTCGGCGAACCGCTTCCTGTCGACTTCCTGAACGGTCATGTCAGCCTCTTCTCCTGGGGGATGGCGGCGTTGGCGGTACCGGCGGTCACGGCGGGCGCGGGGGCGCGCAGGCCGCCGGGGATCGCGGCGAGCAGCTCCCGGGTGTAGGGGTGCCGAGGCTCGGCGAAGACCTCCGCCACCGGGCCGCTCTCCACGACCTTGCCGCGCCTCATCACCACCACCCGGTCGCACACCTGCCGCACGACCGCCAGGTCATGGGAGATGAACACATAGCTCAGGCCCAGCTCTTCCCGCAGCCGGGCCAGCAGCGCCAGGATGCCCGCCTGCACCGAGACGTCGAGCGCCGACACCGGCTCGTCGAGGACGAGCAGCCGGGGCGTGAGCGCCAGGGCGCGCGCGATGCACACGCGCTGCCGCTGCCCGCCCGACAGCTCGGTGGGGCGGCGCCCGCGCGTGGTGGACGGCAGCCGCACGAGATCGAGCAGCTCGGCGACGCGTTCGGCGCGGCCCCCCACGCCGAACGCGGCCAGCGGCTCGGCGATCGCCTCCTCGACCGTGAACGTCGGGTCGAGCGAGCCGTAGGCGTCCTGGAAGACGGGCTGGATGTCCCGGCGCAGCCTGCGGAGTCGGGCGGGCCGCACGGTGGCGAGGTCCACCCCGTCGAGGACGACGCGGCCCGAGTCGGGGCGGTCGAGGCGCAGCAGGAGCTGGGCCGTGGTGGACTTGCCCGAGCCCGACTCGCCGACGATGCCGAGCGAGCCGCCGCGCTCCAGCGTGAAGCTCACCCCGTCCACGGCGGCGACGCGCTCGCGCCCGCCGTTGGGCAGCCGCACCTGGAAGACCTTCCGCAGGTCCTCCACCGCGAGGAGCGTCTCGGGCCCCTCGGCGCGCACCGCCGCGGCGGGCGCCGCGGGTGCCGCCATGGAGGGCGCGGCGGCGACCAGTTCGCGCGTGTAGGCGTGGGCGGGGGCGCCGATGACGCGGGCGCTCGGCCCCTCCTCCACGACGCGGCCCGCCGACATGACGGCGATGCGCTCGGCGCGTTCGGCCGCCACCGCCAGGTCGTGGGTGATGAGCAGCAGCCCGGTGCCCGCGTCGCGGGTGACCTCGGCCAGGTGGTCGAGGATGCGGCGCTGCACCGTGACGTCGAGGGCGCTCGTGGGCTCGTCGGCCACCAGCAGCCTCGGCTGCCCGGCGAGGGCGATGGCGATCAGCACCCGCTGGCACATGCCGCCCGACAGCTCGTGCGGGAAACGCTGGGCCACGCGGGCGGGTTCGGGCAGCCCGGCGTCGGCGAGCAGCTCCTCGGCGCGGCGCGCGGCCTCCGCGCGGCTGTCCACCAGGCGGTGGATGCGCAGGCCCTCGGCCACCTGGGCGCCGACGCGCTGCACGGGGTTGAGGGACGCCTTGGGGTCCTGCGGGACGAAGCCGATCTCCCGGCCCCGAACGCCGCGCAGCTCCCGGTCGGGCAGGCCGACGAGCTCGCGCCCGCCCAGCGCGATCGACCCGGTGACGGGCTCGGCCCCCTCGGGGAGCAGGCCCAGGACGGCGAGCCCCACGGTGGACTTGCCCGAGCCCGACTCGCCGACCAGGGCGACCGTCTCGCCCGCCGGAACGGTGAGCGAGGCGCCGCGCACCGCGTCCACCGTGCTGCGCCGGGTGCGGTAGGAGACCCGCAGGTCGCGCACGGTGAGCAGGGGCGGCGTTTCGCTCATGAGGAGACTCCGGAGCGTTCGAGCGCGCGGGCGATGCGGCTGGTGGACAGCACGACCAGGGCGATGGTCAGGCCTGGGAAGGTGGTCAGCCACCAGGCGGTCGACATGTAGTCGCGGCCCTGCGAGACCATCGCGCCGAGCTCGGGCGCCGGGGGCGCGGCACCGTAGCCGAGGAAGCTGAGCGCCGCGATGGACAGGACGGCGCCGCCGATGTCGAGCGCGGCGAGCACGAGCACGGGCGGCGAGGCGTTGGGAACGATGTGCCGCAGCAGGATGGCGGGCGTGCGGCGGCCGCTGGTGACGGCGGCCTGGACATAGGCGCTGCCCTTGATGCGCAGCACCTCGGCCCGTACGACGCGGGCGAACCCGGGGATCCCGGCGATGCCCACGGCGATGGCGACGTTGGTGGTGCCGAAGCCGAGGATGGAGACCACGGCGAGCGAGAGCAGCAGCCCGGGGATGATGATCAGCACCTCGACCACGCGCATCAGCACCTGGTCGATCCAGCCGCCCAGATACCCGGCGAGCGCGCCGAGGACCGAGCCGACGACCAGCGCGAGGGCGACGGCGAGCAGGCCCGCGACGAGCGAGGTGCGGGTGCCGTGCACGACGCGGGAGTAGAGGTCGCGGCCGAGGTTGTCGGTGCCGAACCAGTGCTCGGCACCCGGGGGTCGGAGGCCGCGCGAGGCGTCGGTGAGCAGCGGGTCCTGGTGGGCGAACACGCCGGGCGCCACGGTCCAGGCCAGGACGAGCCCGAGGTAGAGCGCGGCGAGCAGCAGCCAGGGCCGCCTGGCGGTGCCGCGCAGCGCGGCGCCGATCCTGGCCCGCGCCGCGTGCTCGCGCTCCTGCGGCGCCCCGGTGGCTTCGGCTGTCCCCGCAGTGTCGGTGTCGGTGTCGGTGTCGGTGACGGTCATGGGCATGTCCCCCTCACGCGGACCGCAGGACGATGCGGGGATCGACCTTGGGGTAGATCAGGTCAACGGCGAGGTTGACGAGGACATAGAGCGCCCCGGCGAGGAAGACCAGCGCGCGGATCACGGGGAAGTCGTGCGCGCCGATGGCGTCGGCGGTCAGCCTGCCGATGCCCTGCCGCGCGAACACGGTCTCGGTGACGATGGCGCCCGCGACGATGCCGCCGATCATCAGGCCGAACAGCGTCATCGCGGGGATGGCGGCGTTGCGCAGCGCGTGCACGGTCACCGCCCGCAGCCTGCTCGCGCCCTTGGCCCGCGCGGTGCGCACATACGGCTCGGCGAGCGCGGTGCGCAGGCTCCTGCCGAGCACCTGCGCCAGCAGCCCGACGCCGGGCAGGGCGAGCGCGAACGCCGGGAGCACCAGCTGGTCGAACTCCCCGTCGCCATAGGCGGGGAACCAGCCGAGGCCGAAGGAGAAGACCTGGAGCAGGATGATGCCCGTCCAGAAGCTGGGCAGGGCGTTGCCCACGACCGTGGCGGACAACACCGCCGAGCGCAGCGGGGCGTTGGGCAACAGGGTGGCCGCCACCGCGGCGGCCACCCCGAGCACCAGCGCCAACAGCAGGGAGGCGCCCGCCAGTTCGAGCGTGGAGGGCAGCGCCCTCGCCAGCACCGCGCCGACCTCGTCGCCCGTGCTGAACGACGTGCCGAAGTCCAGCCTTGCCACCTGCCACACGAAGTCGAGGTACTGCTCGTGGACGGGCCGGTCGAGGCCGAGGTCGGCGCGCAGCTCGTCGGCGAGTGAGCCGTCGATCGCGGCGCCCTCGCCCCCGCCGCCGCGCAGCATGACCGACACGGGGTCGCCAGGCACCAGGTGCAGCACCAGGAACGAGACGGTCAACGCCGCCCACAGCACGAAGAGACCGTTGACGAGCCGGACCAGGACATAGCGCGTCACGGCGCGAGCCACACCTCGTTCAGCAGCGGCTTGCCCTCGATGTCGGCGAGGAAGCCGCCGAGTTCGTCGCTGTAGCCATAGGCCGACACCCGGTCGAGCACGGGCACCGAGTAGCCCTGCTCGACGATCCTGCGCTGGGCCTGCTCCGCGATCGCCAGGCGCTCCTCGGTGTCCACCGTGGTCTGGAGGGAGGTGAGCAGCGCGTCGAGCTCCTCGTCGGGGTGGTTGTAGAGCATGCTCATCTCGGGGTGGAACGACGAGTAGACGAGCCGGATCACATCCACGTCGGCGCGGGTCTGGCTCCAGGTGGCGATGTCGCCCGGGTACTCGTCCATGGTGACGTCCGGGAACGTCGCGACCGGGTCGAGGACCAGCTCGATGCCGACCTCGGCCCACTGCTGCTGCACCAGCTGGTGCTGCTGCTCGGACTCGGTGCTGCCGCTCTGGTACGTGATGGTCAGGCTCAGCCGCTCACCCTCGGCGTTGCGGCGGATCCCGTCGTCGCCGATGGTGTCCCAGCCCGCGCGTTCGAGGAGTTCGGCCGCCGCATCGGGGTCGTACCGCAGGTCGGCCGACTGGTCGACATGGCCGGGGTTGGTGGTGGACAGGACGCCGGTGGCGGGCTCGCTGACGCCGTGGAACACCGCGTCGACGATGGCCTGCCGGTCGATGGCGAGGCCGAGCGCGCGGCGGGTGTCGGCGTCCTGGAGCCTTTCGCTGTGCACCAGCGGGATGTAGGGGATGGCGATCGCGGGCAGCACCGTGCTGGTCACGGTGAACCCTTCGGTCCCCGCCAACTGCTCCTGGGTGCTTGCCGGTACGGACTCGATGAGGTCCACCTGGCCGCTGGTGAGGCTGCCCTGCCTGACGCTGCCCTCGGGGATGGGCTCCAGGGTCACCGAGTCGACATGGGCGGCGCCCTGGTTCTCGGCGAGCGGCGACGCCCACGCGTAGTCGTCGCGGCGGGTCAGCTCGACCGAGCTCTCCGGGGTGAACGACTCGAGGGTGAAGGGCCCCGAGCCCGCGAACTCGCCCAGGCACAGGTCGGCGGGATCGGCGTCGAGGGAGGCGGGGGAGAGCTGGACGAGCGACTGGGTGGCGGTCGCCTGGAGGAACTGCGCGTTGGGCTCGTCGAATTCCACGGTGACGGTGGACTCGTCGTCGACGACGGTCTGTTGGTATCCGGCGAGGAAGCTGCCCGCCTGCGGGGCGAGGGCGCCGAGCTCGACGATGGCGTCGAAGTTGGCCTTCACCGCCTCGGCGTTGAACGGCTCACCGTCGCTGAACGTCACGTCGTCGCGCAGCTCGAACGTGAAGGAGGTGACCTCGTCGTTCACCTCCCAGGACGTGGCCAGCCACGGCAGCAACTCGCCGGTCTCCGGGTCCTGTTCGGTGAGCGCGTCGGCCAGCTGGCGGCCGACGGTGCGGGAGTTGAGCTGGGGGCGCTGCCTGGGGTCGACGCAGTCGGGGGCTTCGGTGAACGCGTAGGACAGCGTTCCGCCCGTGACCGGCTCGCCCTCGGCCCCTTCGTCGCCTGACGGGTCGTCGCCTCCGGAGCCGCAGCCGCTGAGGACGACGGCGAGGGCCGCCGTCGCGGCCGTGAGGGCGGTCAGGGCTCTGGATCCGGGAAGGCGTGAGGAGCGCACGGCAGGGGTGTTCCTTTCAGGGGCGCGGCACCCGGCGCACGGGGGCCCGCGCGGGCGGGCAGGCGTGAGCGGGCGCCGTTCAGGGGGCGGCTCGGTACGGGGAAGGGGCCCGCGCGCACGCCGCGGCGGCGTGAACGGGGCGGATCCGGGGGAGCGTCAGGGCTCGGCCGCCCAGGGGCGGCGGGGAGCGGCGCGTCGGGGACGCGAGGTGGGAGGCAGCGGCCCCCGAGCGGTGCTCGGGGCGTGCGGACCTACGTCAGGCCGAACAGGAGGCCGTGGTGACACGACCGAGGTCGACGTGTCGACGCGACGTGAGGCGCTGCTGCATGGTGATGAGGATGAGCCAGCGGGGGGCGCGCGTCAATGGCGTGGCTCACATCACGTGGCCCACCCCCGGCGGCGGTCAGGCCGTCCAGCCTCTCAGGTCGTACCCGGACAGGCAGTTGTCCACCAGCGCGCCCAACTCGTCGGCCAAGCCGCTGTCTTGGGCATGCTCCCAGGCGTCGAGGCGGCACACGACCGAACTGCCCGCGTACTGCCGCTCGTAGAGGACGTGCCGCCCCGCGAACTCCGAGCCGATCGCGTCCCACAGCAGCTTCATCAGCTTGGCGCGCTCCTCCGCGCCCGTGCCGTGCGAGCCCCGCAGATAGGTGTCGAGCAGCGGACGCAGCTCGGGCGCGGCGAAGTCCGAGGCGTGGGAGGGCAGATGGCATAGCGCGCCGCCGACGGCGTCCTCGATCAGGTCCCGCGTCCTGCGGTAGATGCCGGGGCCCAGCACGCGGTGGGCGTGCGCGGTCGCCGCGTCGGGCAGCCACGAGCCGTCGGGCGCGGGCCGCGCGCCCGCCACCATCGCCTCGCCGAGCGCCCACACCGCGTGCCGCCACGCCAGCGCCTCGCCCACCGCGGCGCGGACGGCGGCGTGCGCGTCGCCGCCGGTCATGCGCGTGGCGCGCAGCAGCAGCCCGCACAGGAAGTCCAGCTTCACCCCGAGGCGCGTCGCCCCGTGCAGCAGGAAGCGCGGCAGGAAGCCCGACTCGTGCAGGAACGCGTTGGCCCGCCGGGTGTCGCGGTGGACCAGCACGTTCTCCCACGGGATCAGGACCCGGTCGAAGACCAGCACGGCGTCGTTCTCGTCGAGGCGGCTGCTGAGCGGCTGGTCGAACGGGGTGCCGACGGCGCGCGCGGCCAGCTCGTGGGAGGGGCGGCACAGCACCGTGAGCCCTGGGGCGTCGAGCGGCGCCACGAACGCCACCGCGAGCGCGGGGTCGGTCAGCGGCGGGCCCGTGTGCGCGACGAACACATACTGCGCGCACGCCGCGCCCGTCGCCACCACCTTGGCGCCGGTCACCACGATCCCCGCGTCGGTCTCCCGCTCCACGCGCGGCGCGACGGGCGGCGGCGTCCCGCCCGGCAGGTGCTTGTCCACCGGCGGGTTCACCAGCGCGTGCGCGAAGAACAACACCCGCTCCTGCGAACGGGCGTACCACGCACGGGCGTTGTCGGCGAACGGGCCATACCGCCCGGGATCGGCGCCCAGCGTCGCCAGGAACGCCGCCTTGTAGTCGGGCGAGCGCCCGAGCCAGCCGAACACCGGGCGCTGCCACGCCACGATGGCCCGCCGCGCCGCCCGCAGGTCGTCCACCGAGCGCGGCACCAGGAAGAACGGGTGGGTGCGCCCCGGCGAGCCCGTGTCGGTCGGCGCCGTCAGCGCGTCGCGGCGCGCCGGGTCGTGCAGCGCGTCGTACAGGCCCGCCACCGTGTGGGCGTGGCCGCGGAACGCCGGGTGCGCGGTGACGTCGGCGGCGCGTTCCCCGCGGATCCACACCCGGCGGCCGTCGCGCAGGGTGGCCAGGTACTCGGCGCCGTTCTGCGGCCGGTCAGCCGAGGGGGCCATGGCCCGAGTCCCTTGTGCCCGAGCTGAGTTGGTCGCCGATCGCCGCGACGAGGTCGAGCGCGGCGTCCACATCGGCGTCCGTGGCGCGGGGGTTGATGGTGCACAGGCGCAGCACCTGCTCCCCGCGCACCCGGGTGGGCAGGATCATCGCGTCCCCGCTCGCCACGACCGTGCGGCTGATGTGCCCCTGGACGGCGTCGAGTTCGGGGCCTGGAGGAAGCCCGGGCGGCCGGTGGCGGAAGGTGACCACGCACAGGCTCGGCGGGCTGGTCAGCTCAAGACCCGGGTGGGCCGCGATCCGCTCACCCGCGTGGGCGGCCCGGCGCATGCCGTCGGCGACGGCCTCGCGGAACGCCCGCACGCCAAAAGTCTTGAGCGACAGCCACAGCTTCAACGCCCTTGGGCCACGGCTGAGTTGAACGCCATGGTCGGACAGGTTCACCGGGTCGGTCGCGTCCCCCGGCGCCGGGCGCGTCGAGGCGGACAGATAGCCCGCGTCGACGTCGAGGCTGTGCCGCGTGAGCGCGAAGCTGTCGCGCAGCAGCCCGGGTTCGCGTAGCAGCAGGCAGCCGATGTCATAGGGCTGGAACAGCCACTTGTGCGGGTCCACGGTCACCGAGTCCGACGCCTCGAGCCCGGCGAGCAGGGCCCGGCCGGGATCGCTGATCCGGGCCACCGCGCCGAGCGCGCCGTCCGTGTGCAGCCACAGCCCCTCCGCGCGGCACACCGCGGCCAGCTCGGGCAGCGGGTCGATCGCCCCCGTGGACGTGGTGCCCGCGGTGGCGACGACGGCGAAGGGGCGCAGCCCCGCCGCCCGGTCGGCCGCGACCCGCCTGGCCAGCTCGTCGACGGGCAGCCGCAGCGACGCGTCGGCGGGCAGCACGACGAGCTGGTCGCGCGAGAACCCCAGGATGTGCAGGGCGCGGGCGACCGAGGGGTGCGCCTGGTCGGAGCAGTAAGCGCGGGCGCCGCGCGGGTCGCCGCCGAGCCGGGAGTCGCGGGCCACGGTCAGCGCCACCAGGTTGGCCTCCGAGCCCCCGGAGACGAACAAACCCCCACTGCCCTCGGGGAGTTCGAGCAGCGCGCACAGCCACTCCACGGTGACGAGCTCGAGCTGCGTCGCCCCCGAGCCGACCAGCCAGGCGCCGGGGACGGCCAGGAAAGCGGCGCCGAGCGCGTCGGCGAGCACGGCGGGAAAGGTGCCCGCCGAGGGGACGAACGCGAAGCAGCGCGGGTGGTCGGAGCGCATGCCCGCGGTGAGCGCCGAGTCCGCCAACCGGTCGACGAGGTCCGCCAGATCGGCCCCCTCCTCGGGCGGTGGCTCCCGCCACTCCTTGTCCAACTCCTCGGGCGTGCACGCCACATGGACAGGCCCCTCACCTGGCGCGGCCAGCCGCGCCAGCACGCGCTCGACGGCGCGGCGCCCGGCACGTTCCATGTCCGCCGCGGGCAGCGTCAAAGGCCGTCCGCCGTCGGGTCCTTGCCGGGTCATCGGGCGCCCGCCGCCGCAAGCGCCGCCATCCACGCCCGCGCCCCCGGCAGCAGCGCCCGGCTCCGCGCGGTGGCCGCGGGCGGGGTCACCGGCTCGGCGAGCTGCGTCAGCAGCAGCTCGTCGCCCGGCGCGACAGGCCCGCCGGGGCGGCCCTGCCACCACACGAGCGCCTCGCCAGGGGCGAGGTCGGTAAGGCCATCGCCGCCCGGCCCTGGCCCCCGCGCCGACCCGTCGTCGGCCAGCCGGTAACGCCCGGGCGCGGGAAGGGAGTCGACCACCTCCCGGCCGCCGCCGTCCCTGGCGCAGCTCACCAGCTGGGCCAGCGACGGCATCGCGACGGCCGCGGTGCGCACGGGCACGGAGGGCAGCAGACACGCGAGCACGTGCAGCGCCAGGCTCGGCAGCAGCCCGGCGGCCCGCTCGGCGCGTTGGACCAGCGAAACCACCGTCTGGAAGCGGGGGTTGATCTCCACGGCCAGCACCCGGTCCGCTCCATCGACGACCAGGTCGAGGCCGAACACCCCGCGGTAGCCCCGAAGGCGCAGCTCCTCGCCGACCGCGCGGGCCGCCTCCCGCGCCCGCTCGTACGCCGCGCCCGGCAGATCGTCCGCGCCCAGCAGTTGGTTGCCGCAGTGCCCGCCCCAGTGGGGCGTCAACTCCGGTACGCCGACAAGCTGTCGGGACACCGCGGAGACCGCCACCCGGTCCCCGGCGACGCACGCGCTGACGGTGAGCGAGGGGCCCTCGACCAGGCGCGAGACCCGCAGCTCCTCGTCGGGCACGCGCGCCAGGCGGCGGGCCAGCTCGTCGCGGTCGCGCGCGGGCCATGTGCCCCGCCCCGTCAGGTTGTTGGCGCGGCGCTGCACGACGGCCGCGGGCCAGTGCGCGGGCCAGTAGGACGCGGCGGGCGCCCGCCCCTTCGCCGGGACCACCAGCGTCTCGGGCGTTTGCACGCCCGCCGCGCGGAAGATCCCCGTCGCGTGGATCTTGTCCCCGGCCAGCGCGGTCACCGCGGCGTCGGCGGCCAGCAGGGGCAACCCGCGGCCCGCGGCCCAGTCGCGCGCCGCCGTTCCGTGCTCGGGGGCGAAGGCGACACCGACCCGGCGCGCCCCGCCCCTGCGGCCCACCGGGTCGCCGGAGAGCGCGGGCGTCGTGGGCAGCACCGGCGGGAGGTCGGGCGCGGCGGCCGAGGCGCTCAGGAACGGCGACCGGTCGAACCAGTGGATCTCGTCGACGAGTTCGCGCAGCAGCTTGGCCCCCTCGTCGTGCGCCACCCCCTCGATGCGGGTCGGCACCTGCTCGCTCAACATCGGCTCCCCTGGCGCGGTGGTCATCTCGGACCACTAACCGCCCACGGGCCCGGGAGGTCACGGCCACCCGTTCCGGCAAATCCCACGAGCCGCACGTGACTTGACGACCGGGCCGTCGTTTGGGTGTGTGCCGCTTTCGCCGACCCGAGGGAAGCCACGATGCCCACGCTCCCGCCCCCGCTCCGCCTCCGTTTCCTCACCCTGGCCGCGCTGACGGCCGCCCTGGTCGCCCTCGCCGCGGGCCCCGCCCACGCCGACACCAACGACAACATCGCCGACCCGCCGCTCGCGTGCGGCGGCGGCCCGCTGTCCCTGGACACGGGCCGCGTGTGCCACGCCGAGCAGCACATCGAGCAGGACATCACCAAGGCCGACGCCACCACCACGGACCTCGTCGGCTTCCTCGACGTGGTGTTCCCCCTCGATGTGACCCCCCTCAGCTGACCTTGACCCCGATCCCGGAAGAATCCCCGAAGAACAGGAGACCCCGACCATGCGGAGGAAACCCCTCGCCACGCTGCTGGCCGCCTTGGCCGCCGCGGCGGCCCTGACGGCCACCGCGGGCCAGGCCGCGGCCGACACCAACCGCAACGTCCACAGCCCCTCGCTGCTGTGCGGCCCCGGCCCGCTCTCCGCCACGGCCCCCGAGGGCGCGCGCTCGACGTGCGCGGCCCGCCAGGTGGCCGCCCAGCGCGTCACCAAGTCCGGTACGCGGGACGCGAGTCTGATCGACTATGTGTCGGCCGCCCTCCCGGCCACCGTCGGATGAGCCGCGCCCCGCGCCTCGGCGCCGCCGCCGCGCTTTCGGCCGCCGCCGCGCTCCTCGCGCTCGCCACCCCGGCCGCCGCCGACACGAACCAGACGACCCAGGACCCGATCATGCTGTGCAACGTCGTGCTGCTCTCGCCCGGCGCCCGCGTGGACGGCGCGTGCGAGGCCGTCCAGATCGCCGACCAGCGCATCGTCCAGCGCGACAGCCTGACCTACGACGTGATCGACGCCCTCCCCCTCACCCTGTTGTAGGCGGTATCTTTACCGGCTCAAGGGCGCGCCTACCGGCGCGCCGGGCGGCCCGGCCGCCCTCGGCCGGGCATGCGGCCTTGCGGCCGGTCCCGGCCGAGTGGCCGCCGCCCGTCACACGAGTGCAACCCCAGCCAACAGAGCACCCCCACGCCCACGCCGAGACCTGCCGGACGCTCAGCAGTGGCGCACGGCCGGGCGTTCGACCGCGCGGTCGTGGCGCATGTCTCAGCCGGTCTCCGACGTGAGGTCCACGGGGGTGAAGGTTTCCAGGCGCATGATCAGCTGGTGGCCGCGCAGCCAGCGCAGGCGTCGGTCGTCGTAGGCGATCCCTGCGGCGTCGGCCACGACGGGCTGCGGGAAGCCGGGGCGGTACAGCGTGCCCCATACACCGGCGAGGTAGAACTCGCGGACGCGCAGGGCTACATACCGCCTGCTCAGGTGTGGGCACAGGCGGACGGACGTCGCGGCGCACGGCAGGCACAGCGGGGGGTGGGAGGTGAGCAGGTCCTCGGGCCAGGACGCGGGGTTGTGTGGGTCTTCGCCGAGGAGCCAGAGCACGCCGTTGTCGTTGAGGTCGGCGGGTCCGGCGCAGACCTGGCACAGCAGTCGCCGCATCGCGCGGCGCTGCCGCAGGCCATGGACCTTGCCGAACTCCGGGCGGCCCTTCCCCGGGCGGTGGGTGCTCCTGGCCCAGAGCACGCCGTCCTCGTCACGGTCATGGACGATCTCGTCCGCGTAGCCGATGCCTCCGCGCCGGGCGACCACCGTGGTTTGCGGGTCCCGTTCCTCGCTCCACTGCGCGATGTAGGGCACCACATCAGGGCGGGGGAGCACACCCAGCGGCGGGCTCGAATCGCTCGACGCCAGGTCGGCCGCGCCGGGGCGGATTTCTTGCATGGTGGCGTGGTTCGTGCGGTGCGACATGGGTTTTATTTCCTGCGGTGGTGTGAGGGAAGAGCCCCGGGTACGCGGCGGGCCGCGCGGCCGGAACGGGGCGGGATGTGGCGGGCGTTGCGCAGGGCCTCGGCGGAGTCGTCGAGCACCCTGAGCCAGTAGGCGCGCTCCGCTGGCTCCATGCCGCGCAGCTCCTCGACATGGGCGTACCGCGGAGGCAGTTCCACGGTCGGCGGGTCCGGCGAGTTCGGCCGATGGGGCGGGGGCGTCCCGGTGCGGTGTCGGCCGGACGGTCTGATCAGTAACGAGAGCCACGCGGCGGCGCGGCCGGTAGGGTTTCGCATGTCAGCAGTCCCACGTTCTGTTGGCCATGCCCCGGGGGTGTTGGCGCGCTCGCCGGGGCTCTTATCGGTAGGCCGTGATCGGCCCCGAAGTCCCGCCCGCGCATTCCGGGCACGGGACCTTGCATGTGCGGGATTCGGCACTGGCGGGCTCGTCGGCGGTGGCCATGTCCACGGCCGACGCCAGGCGTTCCCCTATCGCACAGGGCACCCCACCCCGGCAGCCGTCACACTCCCGGTCATGCAAGTCCCGTGCCGCGACCAGCGTTTCCACGTCGCCGGGCCGGGGATATCGCGAAACGTCACGGCGGATCATGCCGCTCCCTCTGCGGAGCAACGATCGCGGTTAGCCTTGTTCATGACTGCCTGCCCTTGTCGGTGGTCCATGCCCCCGGGCCGGTCGCACGGTCGCGGGGGTGCGGCATTCGTACGCCCTACGAGCTTCGCCGGAGCAGTCGGGCGGGAACACCGTGAACGGGGCACCCCAGAGAGGCGTTTGGGGCACCCTTCGGGTACGCACGACTACTCTTGGGTCAGATCACCGTCGAACCTCCCGGGTGGAGCCATGGACGACCGCGCGGCCAGGCGAACCGGCCACTCACTCACCATTCCCGACGCGTTGTTGCACAGCGAAGCCATGCAACGGGCGTGCGCCACCCGCAACTTCGGCGAGATCCTGAGGCTCGTGAATCGCCGGACGGGCTCCAGCTACGCGGATATCGCCGCTGCCATCGGCAAGATGAGCAGCTCACGCGTCGGCGACATCATCCGGGGCACCCGAGGCGTGCGCGGACAAGGAGTCATCGAACGAATCTGCGACGCATTCGGAATCCCCGGCGACATGCTCGGCGTTCCCCCACGCGACTGGGAAAGGGGCACCCTCCCCAGGGCGGCTTCCCGTTCCGGCGTGGAGCCGTGGCTCGGTGGGTTCTCGGGGAGCGGCGATGACGAGGTGGAGGCCCTGGAGCTGGCGCGGCGGGTGCAGGCGAGTGACGTCGGCGGTGAGACCCTGCGGCGGCTGGAGCGTGCCTTCGACGAGCTCGCCACGGCCTACCCGGTCACCGCGCCACGGGAGTTGCTTGAACGCGTGCGCACGCACACCGCCTATGTCGGCCACCTGCTCGACGCCCGTGCCACGCTCGACGAGCACAGGCGGCTGATCGTGGTCGGGGGCTGGTTCTCGCTGCTCGGCGCGACGCTCCACATCGATCTGGAGCAGCCGGGCGCGGCGCGGGCCAGGCTCGCCACAGCCCTCGCGGCGGCCCGGCACGCCGACCACGCCGAGATCGAGGCATGGTGCTACGAGACCGACGCGTGGCGCGTTCTCACCGCTGGCGACCACGCGGGCGCCGCCGAGCTGGCGGCGCGGGCACGGAGCGTCGCTCCCGAGGGCAGCTCGGTGGCCATCCAGGCGACAGCGCAGGAGGGCCGTGCGCGGGCCAGGCTCGGGGAGGCACAGGCGACGCACCGGGCCATCGACAGCGTTCAACGGCTGGCCGCGTCACTGGAGTTGAACCTGCCGCCCGAGCACCACTACCAGTACGACCCGACGAAGTCGCTCGCCTGGACGGCCACCACGTTGGCGTGGCTGGGGGATGCGGCGGCGGAGCGGCACGCGCGGGAGGCCGTCGCCCGGCTGGGCCCGGCCGACGACCTCAGCAGGTGGCCACGCCGCCTCGCCTCGGCGAACATCGACCTGGCCCTCGCGCTCCTGATCAACGACCGCCTGGACGAGGCGTGCGACGTGGCGCAGAGAGCGGTCCTGTCAGGCCGCGTCGTCCCCTCGAACCACTGGCGCGCCCTTGAGGTCGTCGCAGCGGCCGAGCACCGCAAGCTCCCCGAGGCCCGACACCTCCGTGAGGCATACGAGCACATGAGGGCCGCCGCGATCAGTCCCCGGTGAGCGGGGACGCGGGGTGTCCGGCGGGGATCGCACCACGTGACTGAGAAGGGAACAGGTGAACGGAAAGCAAATTCAAGAGGCCAAGCAGGCCATCCGCGAACGGATCTGGATGCTGCTCGAAAAAGAGCGTGCAGTAAACGCCAATCCGGAAGGTCGCATTCCGGCGTTCGTGGGCGCTGACGCTGCTGCCGCACTTCTTGCTGCCCACCCTTCCTGGCAATCGGCAAACGTGATCAAAGCGGTTCCCGACAGAGCGCAGATGCCGGTCAGGGCAAGGGCGTTTGAAGAAGGAAAGCGTGTCTATATGGCCGCCTCGAAGTTGGCGGCTCAGAAACCCTTTTACCTGCTTGACCCCGAGACGCTGGCCATCTCCCCCCGAGAAGCCGCAGAACGTCACACAGCAGCACGATACGCCCGCCCTGTGGATCTCGACGAGATGCCGCACGTGGACCTCGTGGTCTGCGGTAGCGTAGCCGTGAATTACCGGGGGGTGCGACTCGGTAAGGGTGCGGGCTACTCGGATATTGAAGTAGCGCTTCTCCATGAAGCGGGCCTCATCGGATCGAGCACCCTTATCGCGACCACGGTGCACGAACTACAGGTCGTGGATGAGGAGCTTCCGGAGGCTGGCCACGATTTCCGAGTAGACCTGATCATCACGCAGGATCGAGTCATAGAATGTTCGCCCTATCGCCGTCCACCAGGCATTATGTGGGAATCACTCACACCGGAGGCGATTGAGGCGATTCCCGTTCTGGCAAGCCGTAGGCCGTAGAGTCGAGGAGGAAACCCGCGCCCTTCACGTTCTTCGCCACCCGCGACCGCACCCGACCCGCCGAGCCGCCTCAGGTCACGGACCTGGGCACCCCACCCCGGCAGCCGACCGGTAGCCGAAACTCCGGACTCGCTCACCACCATCAACCGGCAGAGAAGTCTGCTGCTGGCAGGCATCACGCCGTCGCACAACGAAGGAAGCACCCCATGACCGGCCAGCCTCAGCCCGGCACCGCGGAGTGGCAGGCGTACCTTGCCGAAGGGAATGCCCGCCAGGCCCGCAAGCGTGTAGCCGCAGGCGTGATCCTGCGGGACGAGGGCGGGCGCGTTCTGCTCGTGAACCCGACGTACAAAGAAGGCTGGGACCTTCCCGGAGGCATGGTCGAGGCCAACGAGTCGCCCCGGGACGCGGCACGTCGCGAGCTTTTCGAAGAGCTGGGAATCCACCCGGAGTTGCGCCGGGTGCTGCTGATGGACTGGGACCCGCCCCACGGGCCCTGGGACGATCAGATCGTGGTGATCTTCGACGGCGGAACGTTGAGCTCCGCCGAAGCCGCAGGAGTCCACCCCTGCGATCACGAGTTGTCGGCATGCGCGTTCTTCCCGCCCGACGACGCGGTGACCGCCGTCCGCCCACGCATCGGCGAGCGCGTCGCCCAGGCGCTCGAAGCGCTCACCAAGGGCGAGACCCGCTATCTGGAGTCCGGGTATCCCCTTGAGGGACCAGCTGCCTGACCGCAACCGTGACAGCCACGACGACACACGCCGCCGTTCATCCGACGCCGTGGGGCGCGCCCTTCGGGCGAACGACACGCCGGAGGGGCCGTTCGTCACCGTCGCGGTGACGAACGGCCCCCGGGTCGTGCGGGTCAGGCAGCTCAGCCGTTCAGCTCGGCGAGCCACTGCTTGATGAACTGGCCCTGGTACTCACCACCGAGCAGGTTCCAGTCGTGGTCGTACATCTGGGGCTTCCAGTAGTTGTCGAACGCCCACGCCGTCCAGTTGATGTGCGGACGGGCGTCAAGGTATTCGCGCAGCGGGGCGCCCCACCCCGACGTGGTGCCCTCGGTCACCGGGTCCGACCACTCACCGGCCGGGTTCCAGCCGAACTCCGAGAGGAACACCGGGATCTGCTCGGCCGCGTTGCCGAACTTCGGGTCCAGGATCGCCGCCGTGGCCGCGCCCTGGTTGGGGTAGAGGTGGTAGACGTACACGATGTTGCCGCCCGCGATGGGGTCGTTGACCGCGCCGTTCAACCGGGTGGACCACTGCGGGCTGCCCATGAGGATCAGGTTGTCGGGAGCCAGCGCGCGGACCCGGTCGACGACGGGCTGGATGTAGCTCTTCCACTGGGCCCACGAGTCGGGGTTGATCGGCTCGTTGTAGACCTCGTAGAGGACGTTGGGGATGTCGGCGTAGCGCGGCGCGACATACTCCCAGAACTCCCTGACGAGATCCTGCGGAACGCCGCCGGTGCCGTAGTCCTGCACCCGGTGGAAGTCGACGATGATGTACACGCCGAGGTCGACCGCCTGCTGTACATACGGGTCGACATGCTGCGCGATGTTGTCCTCGAGGGACAGGCTGTCGTTCGGCGCCCACTCGGTGACGGGCAGCCGGACGACGTTGGAGTGCCAGCCGCGCGCCGGGTCGGTCGCGCGGGCGATGTGGTCGGCCATCGGCTGGGGGTTGCACTCGGTGCACTCGTAGTTGTGCCGGGGGCCGATCATCGAGACGCCCCTGAGGGTGACCGGGTTGCCCGACGAGTCGACGACGCGGTTCCCCTCGGTGGCCAGCCACGGCACCGCGGCGGACGCCTCGGGAGCCGAGGCGGGCGCCTCGTCGGCCGACGCGGGCCCCGGCAGCGCGAGGGCGGCGGTCACCGCGGCCAGCGCGGCCACGGTGGTGAGGACCTTTCTCAGGGACCTCTTCGCGGACGTTCTCATGGAGGTGAGCATGCGGCTCTCCGTTTCTTGTGTGGGGGGTGGAGCTCGGGTGGTGCGGGGCCTCCTTCGTCTCGGGGACAGGGACGCTGTGGGGGATGGGCGGACGGGGAACGCGTTCGGCTCAGGCCCCTTCCACGGCGGGGCCGAGCGCGGGAACGCCGGTGAGCGTCAGGTCGGTCGCGCGGTGGCACGCGGTCAGGCGCCCTTCGCCCGCGGGCGCGAGCTCGGGCGGGCGGCCCGGCACGTCGCACACGCCGTCGACGGCGGCCTGGCAGCGGGTGTGGAACGAGCAGCCAGCGGGCGGCCTCGCCGGGTCGGGCAGGTCGTCGGCCAGCCGGATGCGGCGGCCCGCGCCGCGCAGCCGCGGGTCGGGCCTCGGCACCGCGGAGAGCAGCGCCTCGGTGTAGGGGTGGCGCGGCTGCGCGTAGAGCGGGCTCGTCGGGCCCGTCTCCACGACCTTCCCGAGGTACATCACCGCCACCCGGTCGCACACGCTCTCGACGACGGACAGGTCGTGGGAGATGAACAGGTAGGTCAGATTGAGCTGTTCACGCAGCTCGAGCAGCAGGTTGAGGATCTGGGCGCGCACCGAGACGTCGAGCGCGGACACCGGCTCGTCCGCGATGACCAGGCGCGGGCCCAGGATCAGCGCGCGGGCGATGCTGATCCGCTGCCGCTCGCCGCCGGAGAACGCGTGGGGGTAGCGGCGCATGTACCGCGACGAGAGGCCGACGCGGGTGAGCATGTCCGCCACCCGGTCCTCGAGCTCCGAGCCGCTGGCCAGGCCGTGGGCCTTGAGCGGGTCCCCGACGATGCGCAGCAGCGTCATCCTGGGGTTGAGGGAGGAGAACGGGTCCTGGAAGACGACGCGCACCTGCCGCTGGTACGCGCGCAGCCCGCGCCGGGACAGCGCCCCGACGTCCCACGGGTCGCCGCCGTCACCGGGGTCGTAGAGGACGCGCCCCGCGCTCGGCTCGACGGCGCGGGCGAGGGCCCGGCCCAGGGTGGTCTTGCCGCAGCCCGACTCGCCGACCAGGCCGAGCGTCTCGCCGGGGCGCAGCGCGAGGCTGACCCCGTCGACGGCGCGGACGTGCCCGGTCACGCGCCCGAACGGGCCGCGCCTGACGGGGAAGTGGACCTTGAGGCCGCGCACGTCGAGGAGGGGCGCGGCGGGGGTGTCGTTCACGAGGCGCTCCCTTCCGCGCCGGCGTGCACGCAGCGCACGCCACGGCTCGCGCCGAGCGCGACCTCGACGGGCCCCTCGCCCCGGTCGCACACGCCCGCCACCGCCACGTCGCAGCGGGGGTGGAACGGGCAGCCCTCGGGCCGTTCCGAGGGGTGCGGGACCGTGCCGCGGATGGTGTCGAGGCGCTGGCGCGGGCCCGTGCCCAGGCGGGGCACCGAGCCCAACAGGGCGCGGGTGTAGGGGTGTTGGGGGTGGTGGAAGATGTCGTCCACGGGGCCGTGCTCGACCACGGTGCCCAGGTACATCACCACCACCTCGTCGGCGATCTCGGCGACCACGCCCAGGTCGTGGGTGATGAACAGCACGGACATCCCGGTGTCGGCCTGGAGGTCCCCCAGGAGGTCGAGGATGCGGGCCTGGGTGGTGACGTCGAGCGCGGTGGTCGGCTCGTCGGCGATGAGCAGGGCGGGGTCGCAGGCCAGCGCGATGGCGATCATCACGCGCTGGCACATGCCGCCGGAGAGCTGGAAGGAGTAGGACCGCAGGCGCTCGGCGGCGCGCGGGATGCCGACGCGGGTGAGCAGCCGCACCGCGCGCTCCTCGGCCTCCTCGCGGCTGAGCGGGAGATGGAGCCTGATGGCCTCGATCACCTGGTCGCCGATGGTGTGCAGGGCGGAGAGCGCGGCCATGGGCTCCTGGAAGACCATGGCGATCTCCCGGCCGCGCACGGCCCGCATCGCCTCGCCCCTGGGGTCGAGCGCGGCCAGGTCGACGCTCTCTCCGCCGTCGCGGTGCCAGCGGATGGCGCCTTCGACGATCCGGGAGGGCGGCTCGACCAGGCCGAGCACGGACCTGGCGGTCATGCTCTTGCCGCAGCCCGACTCGCCCACCAGGCAGACGATCTTGCCGCGGGGAACGCTGAACCCGGCGCCGTCCACCGCGCGGACGATCCCCTCGGGGGTGTCCACATGGGTCTTGAGGCCCTCGATCTCCAGCAGCGGGGCGTGGTCGGGCGCCGCGGGCCGTGGCGCGGCCGGGGCGGTCGTGAGGTCGGGTGGCATGGCACAGTCCCCTTCGTTACCTTCGGTACGGGTCGGCGGCGTCGCGCAGGCCGTCGCCCGCGAAGTTGAGGGCGAGCACCGCGACGACCACGGCGAGCCCCGGGATCATGAGCCAGGGGGCGGTCTCGAGCACGCGGACGTTCTGCGCGTCCTGGAGCAGCACCCCCCAGCTGACGACGGGCGCCTGGAGCCCCAGGCCCAGGAAGCTCAGCGCGGTCTCGGCCAGGATCATCGCCGGTACCGACAGGGAGAGTTGGGCGATGAGATGGCTGCTGACCGAGGGCAGCATGTGCCCGAGGATCACTCTTCGCCGCCCGCATCCGTCCAGGCGGGCCGCGGTCACGAACTGTTCCTCGCGCAGCGCGAGGAAGCGCCCTCGCACCTCGCGCGCCAGATGGGTCCAGCCGATCAGGGCGAGCACCACCGAGATCGCGAAGTACCGTTGCAGCGGCCCCCATTCGGGTGGCAGCGCGGCGGCGAGTCCCAGCCACAGCGGCAGGCTCGGCAGCGACATGAAGAACTCGACCACGCGCTGGATCACGGTGTCGGCGCGGCCCGCGAGATAGCCGGAGAGCCCGCCGAGGACGACGCCGAGCACGAACGCCACGACGACGCCGATGAGCCCGATCGTCATCGACACCCGGGTGCCGTGGATGAGCTGGGACAGCAGGTCGTGGCCCGTGCGGTCGGCGCCCAGCAGGTACATGGGCGCGCCGGGCTCGGTGGGCCCGAACAGGTGCCGGTCCCAGGGGATCAGGCCGAGCAGCCGGTACTCCTCGCCCCGCACGAAGAAGCCCACGGGGATCCGCTGGGACGGGTCGGTGGTGAAGGTCTGCTCATAGGTCTCGTTGTCGACGGCCGTGGTGTAGCCGTCGACGTGGAGGCCGCCGTCGAACTGGATCGTCTGGGGCGGGGCGTAGGGGTAGTCCTCGTCGAAGTGCTCGGTGCCGAAGGGCGCGAGGAAGTCCGCGAAGATCGCCACCAGGTAGAGCGCGGCGGTCACGGCAAGGCCCAGCATGGCGAGCCGGTGGCGGCGGAACCTCCGCCAGACCAGGCGCCACTGGGACGCGGAGTCCCGGGGCGGCGCCCCGCCCTTCTTCTCCGTGGGGGGTCCTTCGGGCGTCTGTGTCGTTCCGGCGGCGCCGGGCGCCGCCGCGAGGCCGGTCATGGCCCCCCTCCTATCCCTGGTCCAGCCGGACCCGCGGGTCCAGCCAGGCCAGCAGTACGTCCGACAGCAGGGTGCCGATGACGGTCAGCACGCTGACGATGAGAATCACCGAGCTGGCCAGGTACATGTCCTGGCTGCGCAGGGCGTTGAGCAGCAGCGGCCCCGTGGTCGGCAGGGACAGCACCTGCGCGACGACGACCTCGCCCGAGACGAGCGCGGGCAGCACATAGCCGACGGTGGAGACGAACGGGTTGAGCGCGGCCCGCAGCGGATAGCGCACGAGCAGCTTGCGTTCGGGCATGCCCCTGGCGCGCGCCGCCACCACATACGGGCGGTGCAGCTCGTCGAGCAGGTTGGCCCGCAGCACCCGGATCAGCCCCGCCGTGCCCGCCGTGGCCAGCACGAGCACCGGCACCCACAGGTGGCCGAGCAGGTCGATGACCTTGCCGAGGTTCCACGCGGCGTCCTCGAACTCCGGTGAGAAGAGCCCGCCGACGCTCATCCCGAACACCGTCTGGCCGAGGTACATCAGCAGCAGCGCGATCATGAAGTTGGGGATGGCCAGGCCGAGGAAGCCCACGATGGTGGCGAGGTAGTCGCCGGGGGAGTACTGGCGGACCGCCGAGTACAGGCCGATGGGGAACGCCAGCAGCCATGTCGTCAGCAGCGTGGTCACCGCGAGCACCACGGTGAGCGGCAGCCGGTCGGCGACCAGGTCGGCCACGGGGCGGCTGTACTCGAAGGACTGCCCGAAGTCGCCGTGGAAGAGGATGGAGGACATCCAGGTGACGTACTGGGAGGCCAGCGGGTCGCCCAGGCCGTAGCGCTCGCGCAGCGACTCGAGTTGGGCCCGGTCGACCGACTCGCCCTGGTTCTCCAGGCGCGACACCAGCGTCGTCAGGTAGTCGCCCGGCGGGAGTTGGATGATCGCGAAGGCGACCACCGATATCCCGAAGAGCGTGGGAATCATGTAGAGGCACCGGCGTGCCACATAGCTCAGCACCGCGAGTCCGTCCCGTCGGCTGGTGGTTGATGGTGTCGATCGGCTCGATGAGCCCGGCGCGCGGTCAGCGCTCGATGAAGAACTGCTCGGGGTGCACGCCGCCCGGATACGGGTAGGTGGCGGCGAAGAAGGTGCGCTCCGGCATGTTGCGCAGGTCGTTGCCCACGACCCCGTAGCCGGGCAGCGCGGTGCTGACCCCGATGGTCCAGAACTGCTCCTTGGCGATCTCGAGGATCCGCCGCATCCCGTCCGCCCTGCCCTCGGCCTCGGTCTCGGAGGTCAGCTCCTCCGTGTAGATCCGGTACTGCTCCTTGGCGGGCTCTGGCGGCTCCATGCCCTCGTCGCCACCGGTCTCGAGCCAGGTGAACCACTCGGGGCAGAAGGCGTTGTTCTCGCCCCACTGCGGCATGTACATCCCGGGCCCCGCCATGGGGTTGAGGCCGCCGTCGCCGTCCCACACCAGCGCGTCGTGCTCGTTGGCCTGGATGAGCTGGGTGCGCAGCGTCAGGTCCTCGCTCTGGATCCGGGCCTCGACGCCGACCTCGCGCCACATCGGCAGCAGGATCTCCAGCGCGTCGAGCAGCTCGGGCTTGGCGGCGCCCGCGCCGACCAGGACGCGGAACGATATCGGCTCGCCGTCGGGGCCAAGCCGCGGCCCGTCGCCGCCGCGGCGCGTGAAGCCCGCGCGGTCCAGGTGCTCCTCGGCCGCGGCCACGTCGTACTCCGTGTACTGGGTGGCCATCTCCTCGTCGAAGAAGTCGGAGGCGCGGGACGGCGCCACCTGCCACGGCTCGCCCTGCCTGGCGTGCACGGCGTTGATGATCCGCTGCCGGTCGATCGCGTAGGACAGGCCGATCCTGAAGTCCCTGTTGCCGAAGATCTCCCGCTTGACCTCGTTCTGGCTCGTGAGGTTGAGCATGATCGAAAGGGTGTTGACCTTGTCGGTCTCCAGGTCGTAGAAGCCGTAGCCGCCGTCCTCGCGGCCCTCGGCGAGCACCGGCTTGTTCTGCGTCGTGGTCACATGGCGGTCCATCAGGTCGACCTCGCCGCCCAGCACGCGCAGCAGCACGACCTCCGCGTCCTGCGCCATGGTGAAGTCGACGCCGTTCAGATACGGCAGCTGGTTCCCCTCGGGGTCCACCTTCCAGTAGTAGGGGTTGCGGGTGAAGCGCATCCGCGTGCCGTCGCCGATGGCGTCCTGCGGCAGCCACGCGTGCAGGCGCGGCAGCTCGGGGTCCGTCCACAGCATGCCGCCGTAGACCGCGTCCTGGAGCAGCTCGACCGGGCCCGTGTAGCCCCGCGCCTGGGCGGCCCCCTCGGCGTCAGGGGACAGGCGCGGGTGGAACCGTTCGAGGAAGTGCTTCGGCAGCCGGGTCAGCATGTCGCCCGCCTCGCTCGCCATCTCCTCCAGGTAGCGGGCGCGGGGACCCGCGAAGACGATGTCGAACGAGTGCTCCCCGGTCCGCTCCAGGGTCGCGGCCTGCCCGCCCGCGAGGTACTGGCCCGGGGTGTCGGGCACGATCTCCGTGTCGGTGACCAGGTCGCGGTAGGCGAACTCGATGTCGTCGACCGTGAACGGCGTCCCGTCCGACCAGCGCAGCCCCGCGCGCAGCGTGAACGACACCCGCGCCGCGTCCTCGCTCATCTCGAACGACTCGGCGACGCACGGGACGACCTCGCGCCACTCCGCGTCCCATGTCACCATGTTCTCGTAGCCGATCCCGTGGTTGAGCCGGAACGAGTCACCCGCGCCGATCAGCGCGCTGCGCCAGGTCTCGCCATAGGTGCCGGGCCCGTCCACCGGCTGGACGACCAGGGGCCGCTCGGGCAACCGCTCGCTCAGCGGCGGGAGTTCGCCGCTGTCCACCAGGGCCTGGAGCTCGGGCGCCTGGCCGTTCCCGGTCACGGCCCCCTCACCGCCCCCGCCCGACGGGCTGGTGGACAGGTCACAGCCGCGCAGCCCCAGCACGCCCAGGGCTCCCGCCGCGGTGACACCCCCGGCCAGGAGAAAGCCTCTCCGTCCGATCCGCCTGGTCATCGTTGACTCCCTTGTCGTCACAACCGTCTTCGAGGTCTTCGAGGTCTTCGGGTCCCGCGGTCACCGCGGGTTCTGTCTCTTCGTCGGGCACCGGGTAACGCCGCCTGTTCGCTCACCAGCCGCGCACCTCGGGCCAGGACAGCTCGACGCCCTCGGCGGCCAGCTCCCGCCTGAAGTCCTCGAGGCGGCGGTCGTCGGCGCGCACCTGGTGCGGGGTGACGCCATGGGCGAGGCAGTGGGCGGCCAGCAGGGCGGCCGCCTCGCCGACGTTCCACTCGACGGGGTGGAGCCGGTAACACCCGTTGGTGATGTGGGTCGTTCCGATGTTCTTGGCCGCGGGCAGCAGGTTCCGCGTGCGCCGGGGCAGCAGCGCGCCCAGCGGGATCTGGAACGGGGCGGCGGCGACGTCGATGTAGTTGTCGCCCCCGGTCGAGGGGTGCAGGTCGATGCGGTAGGAGCCGATGCCGATCGAGTCGGGGTGGCGCACGGCGCCGCGCTCGCCCCGCACGGCGAGCGAGACCTCCTGCTCCGTGACGGTGTGCTCGGCCAGGATGCGCCGCGACTCCCTGATGTAGGGGGCCTGACACAGCCCGTCGGCGGTGCCCACCACATCGGGGCGCGGCCGCAGCCCGGGCCAGCCCGTTCCGCCGTCGGGGCGTGGCATCTCGGTCTGCATCCAGTACAGGAAGGACCGGCTCATCCGCCGCGCGCCGTCCCGGTGGCGGGCCGCCTCCTCGTCGTCCACCTCGAAGAGCGGGCCCTCGACATAGTCGATCATCGGCCAGTTGACGATGATCACATCGCTGGCGAGCGCGCCGGGCGCGAAGGTGTCGCGTGACAGGATCCTGCGGAACGCCCACAGGTCGAGGTCCCCCGCCAGGCCGCGCGTCGCGGGCTCGTCCGGCCCCGGGTTGGGCAGCAGCACCCTGGCGGTGGTGGCCAGGGTCTGCGGCTTGGGCGCGAGCAGGCCGAACATCCGGTCGGGCCAGTAGTCGGGGCGGTAGTCCCGCCAGAACGCGTAGTCCTCCGGCTTGTCCACCGTGTGGTCCTCGCCCGCCAGGTGCTCGACGGCGAAACACCACGACACCGCCTGCATGTTGAGCGGCTGCCGTTCATCGGGGGCGCTCGGCTCGCCGGTGTCCTCGTGGGACTCGAACCCCGTGACGTACTCGGTCCCGGTCAACGGCAGCAACGCGCCGGTCTCCGTGGCGTCCAGGACATAGGGCGCGGTCACCGTGACGCGCTCGCCGCTGTCCCGGTGGGCCAGGGTGACCCCGGTGACGCGGTCGCCCTCGGTCGTGGCCGCCACGGGGTGGTAGGGCAGCCGCAGGTCGAGGCGTCCGAGGGCGCGGTGCGGCGCGAGCATCGCCATCAGCACGGCGTGCGCGGCGCTCGGCTCGGCGCACAGCGCGCTCACGCGCCCCTTCCCCGGGTTGAGCCTCCGGTCGGCCGACGCCGCGGGGGTCAGCGGGTACCAGCGGCGGTAGTGCGCGCGGATCCCCTCGCGCAGCGCGCGGTAGCTCGCGGTGCAGCCGAACTGCTCGATCCACGGGTGCTCGTCGGGGGGCGTGCCCTGGCTGGTGAGCTGGCCGCCGACCCAGTCGTTCTCCTCGGTGAGCACCACCCGAAGTCCCCTGCGGGCGGCGGCGAGCGCGGCGGCGACGCCCCCGAGCCCTCCGCCGATGACGGCGATGTCCGCGGTGATCTCGCTCATCGGGCGCCTCCGTCGGCGTCGGCGGGAACGGCGGCCACGGTGGTGGCCTCCGGGGGAGAACAGGGCAGCAGCACCTGGTCGTCGCGGTGGGCGGGGGGCCCTGACAGGGTCTCCACCAGCAGCCGCACCGCCTCGCGCCCGATCTCGCGCCTGGGGATGCCCACACAGCTCCAGGGCACCCCCGGCCTGGGGCCGCCCGCCGCGTCGCGCAGCACCACGACCGACAGGTGCTCGGGGATGGCGAGGCCGCGCTCGGTGGCGAACCCCTGGAGGCGGCCCGCGAACGACTCGTCCTCGGCGAGGAACGCGGTCATCCCGTGCGCGAGGGCGTGGTCGAACCACTCGACGGTCAGCTCGTGGGCGTTCATCATCACCGGCAGCGCGGGGATGCCCAGCTCGGCGCACGCCGCGCGGTAGCCCGACTCCCGGTCGGCGACCGCCTCCACGCGGTGGGTGATGCCGAGGTAGCCGACGCGCCGGTGGCCCAGCTCCACGAGGCGCGCCACCGCGTCGCGCGTGGCGGCGGCGTAGTCGGCGCTCACCCACGCGATCTCCGCCCCCGGCACCTCGCGGCGGCCTATGTGGACGAACGGGTAGCCCTCCCGGCTGAGCCGGGCCAGGTCCGAGTGGTCGTGGGCCACGCCGAGCAGGACGCTGCCGTCGGCGACGTTGAGGCGGTTGGAGCCGTCGCTGTACAACTGCCGCTGCCCGTCGGGGCGTTCCGTCGAGGTGAAGAGCAGCAGATCGTACCCCTCCGCCACGGCCTGCTCCTCGACCCCGATCAGGAACTCGTGGTAGAAGTCGCGGCTCGCTATGGGGAAGACGGCCTCGAAGGTGTGGACCCCGAGGATCCGGTTGCGCTTGCCCTTCAGGCTGCGCGCCGCGGGGTTGGCGGCGTACCCCAGATCGCGGACCGCGTCGCGCACCATGCGCTCGGTCTCCGGCGGAATCCGATGGCTCGCGGCCCGCCCGTTGACGACGGCGGACACCGTTGCCTGTGACACTCCCGCACGCCGGGCGACGTCTGCCTGGGTCGGTGCCCCGAGGCGGCGTTTGGCTGCCAAGATAACCCCTTGCTGTTTCGTATCAGCAATGCACGAGATGGACATGAGTGAGAGTTGCTGATTCGTTGCAGCACTGTAGGAGCGACCCGTGAGGGCGTCAACGGATCGGACAAGAATCGTCAGTTGGGCTTCGCCCTGGTGGGGTCGCGGGGGTCCGGGAACCGGCTCCGTCCGCCTCGGGGCGGGCCGTGGCGCGATGCCAGCGGTCGCGCCACGGCCCAGTCCGCCATGGGTGGTGTCGTGGAGCCGATACGGCCCCATGGCGGTGTCTAGATGATAATCGTTTTCGATAGCGGTGGAAGGCGGTCCCCGCTGTGTCTCCCGTCACCGGCACCGCCGCGTCATGCGGCCAGGGCCGAACGACGGTGCCGCCACCGGCGGTTGAGCAGACCGTGGCGCGGGGCGAGGGTCCAGGCCAGCAGGAAGAGGCCGGTGGCGACCAGGACGACGGTGCCGCCGGTCGGCAGGTCGAGGCTCCAGGACAGATACAGCCCGGTGACGGCGGAGAGCCCGCCGAGCAGCGGGGCGATCAGCATCATGACGGCGAGGCGGTCCGTGAGCAGCCTGGCGGTGGCGGCGGGGGTGACGAGCAGCGCCAGGACGAGGATGTTGCCGATGGTCTGCACGGAGATCACGACGGCGACGGAGACCATGACGTAGAGCGCCAGGTCGAGGGCGAAGACGGGCAGGCCGAGCGCGCGGGCCGACTCGCGGTCCAGGGTGACGGCGACGAACTCCTTGTGCAGCAGGAACGCCAGGACGAGCAGCGCCGCCGTCGAGACGCCGACCACCTGGATGTCCTCGTCGGGGATGCCGGTGATGGAGCCGAAGAGGAACTGCTGGAGGGAGCCCGAGTAGCCGGGGGAGCGGCTGATGACGACGATGCCGAGGGCGAAGGCGCCGACGAAGAAGACGCCGATGACGCTGTCCTCGCGCAGCCTGCGGTTCTGGGAGAAGACGGCGACGGCGACGGCGGTGAGCACCCCGGCGATCGCGCCGCCGAGGACGAGGTTGCCCTGGACGACGAACGCGATGGCCAGCCCGGGGAAGACGGCGTGGGCGACGGCGTCGCCGATGAACGCCATGCCGCGCAGCACCACGTAGCAGCCGATGACGCCGCAGACGGCCGACGACATCAGCGCGACGAACAGGGCCTTGGGCAGGAAGGACAGCGCGGGGTTGACCAGGTCGGCGACGAACTCCTGTGGCGTGAGCATCACTTCACCCCCAGCGCGGCGAGCAGCGGGCTGCCGTCGCGGATGCCGAACGCGGTCCGCCACAGCGCCGCGTCGCGCAGCGCCTCCGGCGCCCCCGTGGCGATGACCGTGCCGTTGACCAGGCAGATCGTCGAGCAGGTGTGCACGGCGGCGACCAGGTCGTGCGTGGTCATCAGCACCGCGCGGCCCTCCCGGCTGAGCTCGGCGAAGAGGTCGGTCAGCAGCTCCTGCGTGGGCACGTCGAGCCCGGTGAACGGCTCGTCGAGCAGCAGCACACTCGGCCGCAGCGCCAACGCCCGTGCCACGAGGACACGTTGGCGCTGCCCGCCGGAGAGCTGGCCGACGGGGCGGCGGCGCAGCGCGGTCATGCCGACGCGGGCCACGGCCTCGTTGACGGCGCGGTGGTCGTCGACGCCGGGGCGGCGTATCCAGCCGACGCGCCGCACCCGCCCGGCCAGCACGGCGTCCTCGACGGAGATGGGGAAGTCCCAGGCGAACTCGTGGCGTTGGGGCACATAGCCGATGCGCTGCCGCGCCCGCGCGATCGGGGCGCCCTCGACCTCGACCGTGCCGGACGAGCGCTTGACCAGGCCGAGCACGGATCTCAGCAGGGTGGTCTTGCCCGCGCCGTTGGGGCCGATCAGGCCCATGAAGTCGCCCGCCTCGACGGTGAGATCGACGTCGCGCAGCACCGGGCGGCCCCCGAGCGCGACGGTGAGGCTCTTGACGGACAGCGCGGTCATGACGCGGCCCCGTCCTCGCGCTCGGCGAGGCGGCGCGCCCGTCGGCCGCGCAGGGTGAGCGCGGCGGCGGCCACGAGCAGGGCGAGCAGCACGCCGCCCACGACGGCGAGCGTGGCGGGGAGCACGGAGCCGTCCCCCTCGGAGGCGGTATCGGCAGCGTTGGCGTCGGGGGGCGCCGACTCCCGTTCCCCCGGGGGCTCGTCGGCGGGGTCCGCCGCGGCGAACGCCTCCTGGGCGTCGGTCTCCTCGCCGACGGCGAAGCGCAGCGGGGCGCGGTCGGAGACGCGCTCGCCGGTGATCAGGTCGGCGGATATCTCGAAGTCCACGACGTAGACGCCGGGTTCGGTGAAGACCCAGTTGGCGTGGGTGTGCGTGTTGAGGTCGACCCATAGCTCCTGGGGGCCGGGGTCGTCGCCGTCCCAGAGCACGTCGGGGGCGCCGAGGTCGCCGTTCTGGAGGAAGACGGCGAAGTGTCCCGGCCCTTCGACGCCGTGCATGGTGAGGGTCACACCGCGGTTGACGCGTTCCCTCACCTCGGGGTCCTGGGTGTTCCAGCCGAGCCAGATGACCTCGGGCGCCTGGGTCTGCGGGATCACATGGAGGTCGCTCCCCGGCTCGGCGTCGAGGAAGGCGAAGTCCGGGTCGTCGGGCGCCTGTTGGACCGCGGCGTCGACGACCCGGGTGACCACGTCGGTCAACGGGCGCCACACCGGGGGCGACTGGGCGTCGTCGCGGCCGTGGAGGTGCCACTCGCCGTCGGTGAAGCGGGGCCCTATGTCCACATGGCCGACGTCGAGCACCGCCTCGCCGGTGGCGTTCGCCTCGTCGGGCGCGACGGTCTGGCCCAGGTCGCCGTCACCCTCCTGGGCATGGGCGGCCCGGGCCCCTGGGCCGAGCCCCGTCAGCAGCGCTGCGGCGAGCAGGGCCGTGGTCGCGCGGGCGGCCGGGGCGGCCGGGGAGAGTCGAGCGTGCATGGTGTCGCGGCCATCCTTCGTCGAAGGGGTTGGGGGAGAAGGGAGTTCAGGCCAGGCAGTCGCGCAGCGATGCGGCGTTGGCGCGCATCATCGCGACATAGCTGCTGACCTCTTCGTCGAACGCGTCGCCGTAGAGGGTGCAGACCTCGATGTCGTGCTCTTCGGCGACCTGGACGAGGGTGTTGGAGCGGCTGCGGAGGTTGGGCTCGAGGAAGACGGCGGGGACCGAGAGGTTGGCGATGGTCTCGGAGAGCCTTCGGCGTTCGGCGAGGCTCGGCTCGGTGGCGGGGTTGGGGGTGACAAAGCCCGCGATGGAGACGTCGTAGGCCGCGCCGAGGTAGCCGAACGCGTCGTGGGTGGTGACAAGTTGGCGGCGCGAGGGCGGTATCTCGGCGATCGTGGCGGCCACATACGCGTCGAGCTCCTCCAACTCCCGCAGATAGGCGGCGGCGTTGGCGCGGTAGGTGGCGGCGTGCTCGGGGTCGATCTCGGTGAGCGTGTCACGGATGATCTTGACGTAGGCCATCGCGTTGCGGACGTTCTGCCACAGGTGCGGGTCGATCTCCCCGTGCACATGGCGGCCGAGGACCGCCTGTGGCAGCTGGTGGATGTCCTCGCCCGCGCGGCCGAGGAAGCGGAACTTCGGGTCGCCCGGCACCTCGGTCAGCGCCTTGTTGGGCACCTCGACCACGGTGTCAGCGGCCGGGTGGCTCTCCGGGTGCCCGCCGCCGCCATGGGGGTCGGCCAGCAGGTGGATGCTTCCGCCCTGCTCGTCGGCGGCGCGGTCCACGTCCACCGTGACATCGGCGTGCCCGGCGTCCAGCACGGTGGCGCCCGCCATCCCCGGCACCGAGTGGGGGTCGACCCCGACGGCGAACGTGATCCGCGTGGTGCCGAGATCGAGCGGGCGGCTCTCCCGCGTGGGGATCAGCTCGGCCGCCAACTCCAGGTGGTAGACGCCGGGTTCGGTGAACGCCCAGCTCATGTGCGTGTGCGCGTCCGGGGGCAGCGTCGCGGTGTCGTCCTGGTACCCCCCGCCCGCGTCGAAGCCGTCGGAGGAGTCGAAGAAGACGGTGGGGTCCCCGAACGTCTCGGTGAGATAGCCGATCAGGTCCCCGGGACCCGCCAACCCGGTGGCCTTCAGCCGCACTTCGGACGAACGCGTCGCGCCCGCCGCCTCGCCGGTGCCGCGCACGCGCAGGCCGAGCCAGATGGTGTCGAGGTTGACGTTCTCCACCAACGGGATGATCTCGGCGGCGTACGTGACCGCGCGCTCGGCCAGCGAGACGTTCGGCACGCCGTCGGGGAGGTTGGCGTCGACGGCGCGGATGACGCTCTGCTCCTCGAGCAGCAGATAGTTGCTGAACGCCGCGTCGGCGTACACGATGTCGCGGATGTCGCGCAGCGACGGCTCGTAGCTGTGCGGGTCGCCGCCCTCGGGCACCAGGGACTCGACGTCCACCAGGTCGCCCCCGACATGGCGGGCCAGGTCGGCGAGGATCCCGGTCGTGGTGACGACGCGCGTTCTTCCGTCGTCCGCGGGGGTGGCCACCCCGCCGCAGGCGCTCGCGGTCATGGCGAGTGCGGCTGCGAGGCAGCGGCCCTTCCCGGCCCTGTGGCGCCGGATCCTGTGGCGCCCGCGTGATCTGTCCCCGGTCATCGGCCTTCCCGGCAGGGTGAGTTGGGGTGGTTGTCGGCAGGGGCCCGATGGGCCGTGGGAGGGGGTGGTCGGTCCCCTCCCACGGCGTCTCAGGCGGTCGGCGCGGTCGGCGCCTGGGTGTCGCTCACGCGCGCGCCGTCGGGCGCCGCCGGTGCAGGGCGACCGCGGCGCCCCCGGTGGCGACCAGGGCCGCGCCGATCCCCAGCAGCAGCGGGGGCAGCGCGGTCCCGGTTGACGCGAGGTTGCCACCGGCGAGCCGGTCGCCCGGCAGCACACAGTCCTCGCCGTCCGTCGTCCTGCCGACCGTCACCGTCTCGGTCGCGGTGCCGCCCTGCGGCGCGAGCCCGCCGGGCGCGTCCCCGACGGCGAAGATGTAGGTCTTCGCGTCGCTCGTGATCGACCCACCCGAGCCGGGGTCGGTCGCCGTGGCCCGCACGGTCAGCGTGTACTGCCCCGGCTCGGTGAACGTCCACTGCGCGTGGGTGTGCGCCGGGCTCTCCTCCCGCACGGTGCCGGGGAGGTCGTGGCCACCGTCCTCGAGCAGCGGGACGACGCCGCCGAACGTGTTGGTGGAGTAGATGTGGACCGTCCCCGGCCCGTCCACCGCGGAGATGTCGATGGAGACATCGGTGTGGCCGCTGCCCGCCATGCCGCTCGTGTCCCAGCCGGGCCAGATCAGGTCGGGGTCCTGGGTGAGCGGCAGCAGGTAGCCGGAGGGGCTGCCCGGGTAATCGGCGGGGATGTCGTCGGCGAACGCCTCGGGCCTGACGTGCAGGATCACGTCCTCGGGGGCGTGCCGCACATGGCTGCCGGTCACGTCCTCCCTGAGGTCGAGGACCAACTCCCCGTCCTCGACCGTGACGTTGAACGTGTCGATGTGGCCGTGGTCGAGCACGAGCGCGTCCCGCGGGGCCGCGGGGACCTCGCGCTCCTCCTCGGTCGGGAGGCACTGGGGCGCGTCATCCCCGCCGCCCGCGGAACCGCCGTTCGCCAGGCCGCCGTTCGCCCCGCCCGTGGTGTCACCCGCGGGCACGTCGGACGGCCCTTCCGAGGGGCCGTCGGGGTCGGTGCCGGGCTCGTCGTGCGTGGTCACACGAATGGTGACCGGCTCGGACTCGGCGACGACCTCGTGGTCGTGGTCGTAGAGCCGCGCCTGCACCTGGAGGCCATCGGCCTCATCGGCCGCCTCGAACGCGTAGCTCGCGCCCGTTCCGGCGTCACCGGCCAGCGCCCACCCGGCCTCGGCCGACGCGCGGGTGAACCAGTGGTAGTGGTCGAGATCGGTCTCCGGGTCCTGTCGTGCCGTCAACTCGACGGTGTCACCGGGGTGGTAGTGGTCGGCCACGCCCTCCACGGTCAGCGTGGTGGCGCCGGGATCCTCGCCCTCGTGGTCGTCGATGTGCACGGTCACGGGCTCGGACTCGGCGACCACCGCGTGGTCGGCGTCGAGCAGCTCGGCCCTGATCTGCTGCCCGTCGATCTCGGCGGTGCCGGTGTAGGCGTCCCCTTCGCCGCCCTCGGCGGCCTCCCACTCGCCCGAGGGCGAGTCCCTGGTGTACCAGTGGTAGTGGTCAAGGTCGGTCTCGACGTCGGGCACCGCCGTCAACTCGACGGCGTCACCGGTGTGGTAGTGGTCGGCCAGCCCTTCGATCGCCAGGCTCGTCGGACCGGGCGGCGGCTCCTCCTGGTCCCCTACGGAGAACGCGTACGTCGCGACGTCGCTGGTGAGCGACCGGCCCGTGTCGGGGTCGGTGGCGGTGGCCCTGGCGGTGAGGGTGTACTGCCCCGGCTCGCTGAACGTCCACTGCGCGTGGGTGTGCGCGGGGGTCTCCTCCCTGATGATGCCGGGGAGTTCATGGCCCCCGTCCTCGAGCAGCGAGGTCACCGTGCCGAAGCCGCTGAGGGTGTACAGGTAGACCGGGCCCGGGCCGTTGACCTCGGTGATCTCGATCGCCACGTCGGTGTGGCCGCTGCCCGCGACGCCGCCGGTGTTCCAGCCGGGCCAGATGAGGTTCTGGTCCTGGGTGAGCGGCAGCACATAGCCCGTGGGGGATCCGGGGTACTGCTCGGGGATGCCGTCGATCCAGGCGTCCTCCTTGACGTGCAGCAGCACGTCCTCGGGGGCGTGTCTGATGTGCGACCCCGTGACGTCCTCGGCCAGGTCGAGGACCAACTCCCCGTCCTCGACCGTGACGTTGAACGTGTCGATGTGACCATGGTCGAGCACGAGCGGGTCGGCCGCGTGCGCGGTGCCGAAGGCACCGGCCGCCAACGTCACCGCCAGCAGGCCCGTGACGGTGGGACGCCATCGTGGGCGTATGGATGCGGTCATGTCGGTCAACTGCTCCTTTTCCCGGGCGCGTTCGGCGCCCGCGAGCTGAGGGGTGGATCGCGCGCGCCCGTGTGCTGGCCCAGGGGCGCGGCGGAGTGGGTGAACGGGGAGGTGTCTCCCCCGAGGAGAGCCTACGTAACGACAATCATTTTCATCAAGGGGGTGGCCGACTTCTGGGCGGGTGGCTGGGGTAGCGCGCACCCTTCGGGCCTGCCCTGGCCGCCGGAAGCGTTTTCAAGCCTGGCGTCCGTTGAGCTCAGGTAGCACGCCGGTGTTTATCTGCGGCTTATGCCGGGGCGGGTGCTCTTTTGAAACGGCGCACACTTTGTGTTGAACAGAACGTGCCCTGTTTCAGGAGAGACCCCGACCTCGTGTAAGCGGCGGATAAGCACCGGCCCGCTACATAAGCTCAACGTGCGCGCGGTGAACGACGAGAGCGGCGGCCAGGGCAGGCCCGAAGGGTGCGCGCCACCTCAGCAGACCACCGGGAAAACGGCCGCCAACTACGGTCGCGGCCGCGCCCGTTCGGCGAACGGTCCCGGCCAGCGACGAGACCTACCGTTTACCGGGACGGCCGGTCACCCGACGCCCCCTCCCCCGTAGGTGCCCTCACTGACCCGCACCCACCACAAAACCGACCAACCGGCCGACGGCGAACGGGAGGACGTCCAGCCAGTAGCCGCCGCCGTAGCCACCCCGCCGTAGCCACCCCGCCGTAGCCACCCCGCCGTAGCCACCCCGCCGTAGCCACCCCACCATTGACGCGACGCGTGCACCCCACAACACCGGACACTCGGCGGACGGCGAGCGGGAGGGGGCCGTCCTCAGCCGTCGTCGCGGCCGCCCGCAGGGCTCAGCGCGCCAAGGATCAGGGAGAGCCCGAACTCGAACTCGTCGGCGTAGTCGTAGCCGGGCCGGAGCGCGTGCTCGGTGATGAGCTCCGTGAGATGGGGGAACGTGTCGGATGGCAGGTCGCGCAGGATGTCGTCCGCGATCTCGTCGAGCTCGGCGCGGTCCGTGAACGGCAGGCTCAGCTCCTGGAGCACGAACCCGTAGAGGTAGCTGTCGATCACCGAGAAGGCGTGCGCGGCCATCACGATGGAGAAGCCGCCCGCTCGCAGCGCGCCGAGCACGGCGTCGTGGTGGCGCAGGGTCGCGGGCCCCGGCGTGCTGCGGGAGTCCATCAGGCCGACGGCCCACGGGTGGCGGCGGAGCGCCGCGCGGGACGAGGCGGCGCGGTCGCGCATGGCCTCCCGCCAGTCGGCGGTCGGCGCCGGGAGATCGATCTCGCCGAACACCGCGTCGACCATCCCGTCGAGGATGTCCTCCCTGCCGCCCACGTGGTTGTAGAGCGACATCGCCTCGACGCCGAGCCGCGCGCCGATGGCGCGCATGGTGACCCCGCCCGCGCCCTTCTCGTCGGCCAGCGCCATCGCGGTGGTGACCACCCGCTCCCGGCTGAGCGGCGCGCGCCTCGCTCCCGTGCGCCGTCCGGTGCTCCGTTCACCCATGGACGCTCCCTTCTGCCCTTGACGGACTTACGGCGTAAGTCTAACGTTACTTACAACGTAAGTCCGATGGTGGGGAGTGGGCATGGGCACGGAACGGATGGGGAGGGTCTGCGTCGTCGGGGCCTCGGGGAAGCTCGGGCGGTACATGGTCCGGCACGCGCTCGACCGGGGCTACGAGGTCGTCGGCGTGTGCCGCGAGCGCAGCGTTCCGAAGCTCGCCGCGTTCGCGGACCGGATCACGGTCGTGCCCGGGCCCACGAACGACCGGGAGGTGATCAGAAGGGCCGTCGCCGGATGCGACGGCGTGCTGACCGTGTTGGTGCCGTGGGGCGTGCGGCAGTACTCGTCGGGCACGGCGCAGGCGGTGCTCGATCACGCCGACCCCGGCGCGCGCGTGGTCTTCTCGTGCGGCTGGCACATCACCAGGGACGGCCAGGACCGTTACACCCGGAGGTTCAGGGCGGTGCTCAGGGTCGCCACGTGGCTGGGTCGGCTCGTGCGCGCGGTCGAAATAGACGACCAGGTGGAGGCGTGTCGGCGCATATTCGCCAGCGACCGGCGGTGGACCGTTGTGCGGGGGAGCGACCTGGAGGAGGGCGAGAGCCAGGGGCTGCCCGTGTGGAGCCGCCATGTCGGCGACCCGGTCCTCGCGAGCAACCTGACGCGGCGCGTGGACTTCGCGCTGTTCATGGTCGAGGCGCTCACCGACGACACGCTCGTCCACGAGGCGCCCGCGATCGTCGGGCGCCTCTCGCCCAGCGCGCTGGCCCACGCCGACGGGGGACGCGAGGGGAGCTGACGTCGGGCGGGCCGGGAGGCGCGTTCAGGCGGGGCGTTGTCGCCGTCCCGTCCAGGCGGACTCGCGCAGCAGGCGGAGGCCGTTGAGGCCGACGATCACCGTCGAGCCCTCGTGGCCCGCGACGCCCAGGGGGAGGGGGAGGGTGCCCGCGAGGTCCCAGGTGACCAGGACGGCGATGAACGTGCCCGCGATGACGAGGTTCTGGATCACCAGGCGCCTGGCGGTGCGGGAGAGGGCGACGACGGCGGGGACGGTGGCGAGCTCGTCGCGGACCACGATGGCGTCGGCGGTCTCCAGGGCGAGGTCGGAGCCCGCCTTGCCCATCGCGACGCCGCAGTGCGCGGCGGCGAGGGCGGGGGCGTCGTTGACGCCGTCGCCGACGACGAGGACCTTGCGGCCCTCCCGCTCCCACGCCCGGACGGCGGCCACCTTGTCCTGGGGAAGGAGCCCCGCGCGGACGTCGGTGATGCCGACCTCTGCGGCCAGGTGGCGCGCGGCGCGCTCGTTGTCGCCGGTGAGCAACGCCGGGGCGCGCCCGGTGAGTCGGGTGAGCGCGGCGACGGTGGCCGCGGCGTCGGGGCGCAGCCGGTCGGCGACGCCGAGCACGCCGACCGTCGCCCCGTCGCGCAGCACGACGACCGCGGTGCGCCCGGCGTTCTCCAGCTCCCGTGCCACCGCGTGCGCGTGGGTGTCCTCCGCGGGCAGCAGATGGGCGGGGGAGCCGACCTCGGTCAGGTGTCCTTCGACCGTTGCGCGCACGCCGCGGCCGGGCGCCGAGCCGAAGTCCTCGGCGGTGGCGAGGGCGAGGCCGCGCTCGTGGGCGGCGTCGACCACCGCGCGGGCCAGCGGGTGCTCGCTCGGGTGCTCGGCCGAGGCCGCCAACGCCAGCAGCTTCCCTTCGTCCAGGCCGCTTTCGGTCAGCGGGCGCACATCGGTGACGCGCGGGGTGCCCTCGGTGAGCGTGCCGGTCTTGTCGAGCGCGACGGTGTCGACCTGCGCCAGGCGTTCCATGACGACGGCGGACTTGGCGAGCACGCCGTGGCGTCCCGCGTTGGCGATGGCCGAGAGCAGCGGCGGCATCGTGGAGAGCACCACCGCGCACGGCGAGGCGACGATCATGAACGTCATCGCGCGCAGCAGCGCCGACTGCAACGTCGCCCCGAACGCCAGCGGGACGGCGAAGACGGCGAGGGTCGCGACGACCATGCCGAGGGAGTACCGCTGCTCGACCTTCTCGATGAACAGCTGCGTCGGCGCCTTGGTCTCCGACGCCTCCTCGACCATCCGCACGATGCGGGCGATCACCGAGTCCGCGGGGTCGCGTTCGACGTGGACGCGCAGGGCGCCCGTGCCGTTGACCGTGCCCGCGAAGACCTCGTCCCCCGGCGCCTTGGCGACCGGCAGGGGCTCGCCCGTGATCGTGGCCTGGTCGACGTCGCTCGCCCCGTCGACGACGCGCCCGTCGGCGCCGATCCGCTCCCCGGGCCGCACCAGGATCGTGTCACCCACGGCCAGGGCCTCGGCCGCGACGGTCTCCTCGCCGCCGTCGGGCAGCAGCCGTGTCGCGGTGGAGGGGGCCAGGTCGAGCAGACCCCGCACGGAGTCGGCGGTGCGGGCGGTCGCCACCGCCTCGAGGGCGCCCGAGGTCGCGAAGATGACGATCAGCAGCGCCCCGTCGAGCACTTGGCCGATGGCGGCGGCGCCGAGCGCGGCCACCACCATCAGCAGGTCCACGTCCAGGGTCTTCTCCCTGAGCGCCATGAGGCCCGCCCACCCCGGCTCCCAGCCGCCGGTCACATAGACGGCGGCGTACAGCGGGCCCCACAGCCACCACGGGGCGCCGAACAGGTGGAGCGGGAGCGCCAGCAGGAAGAGCGCGAGCGCGGCCAGCGCCCAGCGGGCCTCGGGCAGCGCGAGCAGGCGCGTCCTTCCGCGGCGCGCCGCGGGCGGGGCGGCGGGCGGCGTGGCCGTCGCGGTCAGGGTGGAGGACATGGCGGAGCGAGACCTTCCCGAGGGGGACGATCGGACCGCACCACCATACAGGAATCATTGAACATCCATTCATGTGTCATTGTCCGTAGGATGGCGCCATGGGCCACAGAGGACAGACACCCCGCGACGGCGCGGCGCCGCGCACCCGCCTCACCGCGGAGAACGCCTCCCAGGTGGCCACCGCACTCCAGGCGCTCTCCACCCCGTCGCGGCTGCTCATCCTGGCCCGCCTACGCGAGGGCCCCTGCGCCGCGACCGAGCTCGCCGCCGCGGTCGGCATGGAACAGTCGGCCTGCTCCCACCAGTTGCGGCTGCTGCGCAACCTCGGCCTGGTCACAGGGACGCGCCAGGGCCGTTCGGTCGTCTACGCCCTCCACGACGACCACGTCGCCGAGCTGCTCGACCAGGCCGTCCACCACGTCGAGCACCTGAGGCTCGGCACGACCGACTCCGCCCCAGGGCGGGTGAGCGTTCGGGCCGAGGCGCGCCCCACGCGTTGAGCTGGGCGCTCAGCTGGGGACATCCATGCGCTGCGTCCCGAGGACCGAGAGCAGCCACAGCGCCTCGTCGGACGGTGAGCCGGGGACCGCCACCGTGGGAACGGGGGCCATCGTCAACAACTCCAGCGTCGGCAGCCTGATGGGCAACCCTGAGCTGCCCGCCCATGGCGCGATGAAGCGGGCGGTCAACAGCCCCACCGAGTCCGCCGCCGTCACCTAGCTTGTTCTTTATCTACCAAGATCGGCAAGGTCTGCCGATGGCCTTGAGGGTCTCAGGTCGTTTGACGGTTTTGCCAACGTCGTAGCGGGGTGCGGGACGGCGGTTCTTGGTTCCGGGCGGCCGC